>NZ_JCATZN010000001.1:0-1281343 GCF_059694505.1 Leisingera sp. ANG49 | reverse complement strand
CCCCCCCCCCCTCCCCCCCCCCCCTGCCCGGCCTATCAGCCGGGCGATGCAGGTTTGGAAGGCATAACGCCGCGTTGGGGCCAGGAGCGTTACACCGAGGCCTTTGCCGAGGTGAACCGCAATATCGGCAAGGGCGACATCTATCAGGCCAACCTGACCTTTCCGATTGATGCGGACGCCTATGGCACCGCTGAGGAGCTCTATGCCGCCTTGCAGGCCAAGCAGGCGGTCGGCCACGGCGCGCTGGTCGAGCAGGACGGGCTGCCGGACCTGCTGTCGCGTTCGCCGGAGCTGTTCTTCCGCACCGATGCGGAGGGCGTGATCGAGACCCGCCCGATGAAAGGCACCCAGCCGCGCAGCGACGATCCCGTCGAGGACGCCCGCCGCCGCGACTTTTTGCGCCAGGACGAAAAGAACCGGGCCGAGAACCTGATGATCGTGGACCTCCTGCGCAACGACATCAGCCGGGTGGCGCAGACCGGATCGGTGCATGTGCCGGAGCTGTTTGCGGTGGAAAGCTATGCCACCGTGCATCAGATGGTGTCGCTGGTGCGGGCGAAACTGCGCCCCGATGCGGGTCTGGCGGAGATCTTTGCGGCGCTGTTCCCCTGCGGCTCGATCACCGGCGCGCCCAAGATCCGCTCGATGGAGATCCTGGCGGAGCTGGAACCCTGGGCGCGCGACATCTATTGCGGCACCATCGGCTGGGCGGCGCCGGACGGGTCGTCGGAGTTCAACGTGGCCATCCGCACGCTGATGCTGGAGGAGGGCCGCGCAACGCTCAACGTGGGCGGCGGCGTGGTCTGGGACAGCACCGCCGAGTCCGAATATGAGGAAGCCCTATGGAAAGCCCGGTTCGCCCGCGTGACGCCCTCCAGAACGATCCCGCTTTCCGCCTGATCGAAACCCTGGGCTGGCACCCGGGCGAGGGGTTCCGGCACCAGGCGCAGCACCTGGCCCGGATGGGGCGCAGCGCTGCCGAATTCGGCATTCATTTCGACCCGCAGCAGGCGCAGCGCGTGCTGGCCGGGGTTGCGGGCGGGGCGCCGCTGCGCTGCCGGCTGACGCTGGACGCGGCCGGGCAACTGGCGCTGGCCACGGCACCGCTGGGCCGCACGCCAACCGGATGGCGTCTGGGCATCGCGGAGACCCGGCTGAAGGCCGGGGACATCTGGCTGCAGCACAAGACCACCCGCCGCACGCTTTATGATACCGCGCGGGCGGAGCTGCCGGCGGGGCTGGACGAGCTGCTGTTCCTGAACCAGCGCGATGAGCTCTGCGAAGGCACCATCACCAATCTGTTTGTCACCCGCGCGGACGGGCGGATGGTGACGCCGCCGCTCAGCTGCGGCCTGCTGCCGGGCGTCCTGCGCCAGGTGCTGCTGGAAAACGGCCAGTGCGCGGAGGCCGTTCTGCGGCTCGAGGACTTGCACGGCGCGCAGGCCATACACATGGGCAACTCCCTGCGCGGGCTGATCCCGGCAACGCTGGTCTGAAGCGCAGCGCTCCCGCGGTCAAGAGGCCCCTTGGCCGGCGCCAGCGGGCCAGTGCCCTTCGGGTCCGGCAGCGCACCTGAGGTGCGCCGCGCCGCAGGCGGGGCGCCCGGCCCAACGCTTGCGGTCCTGCCGCGCCAGCGGCGGGGCCGGAGGGGGCGGGAGACCCCGGCTGATGCACGGAACCGCTGATTTCAGGCTTCAGACCGCGCGGAAATGCCCCTGTTTGCTTGACAAGCGCGCTGCAACCTTGTGTACCACCCCGGACGAATTCCGCGCCCTTTTGCGCTTATCCCGAATGACGGTCCCGAAGGACCCGCGACCCGCATAACGAAAGGCCGAGCCATGCACGCCTACCGCAGCCATACCTGCGCCGAACTGAACAAATCCAACGTGGGTGAAACCGTCCGCCTGTCGGGCTGGGTCCACCGCGTCCGCGACCACGGCGGCCTGCTGTTCATCGACCTGCGCGACCACTACGGCATGACCCAGGTCATGGCCGACCCGGACAGCCCGGTGTTTGCCGAGATCGAGAAGGTCCGCAGCGAATGGTGCATCCGCATCGACGGCAACGTGCTGGCGCGCGACGAGAGCCTGGTGAACTCCAAGATCCCGACCGGCGAGATCGAGGTCTTCATCCGCGACATCGAAGTGCTGGGCAAATCCGAGGAACTGCCGCTGATGGTGTTCGGCGATCAGGAATACCCGGAGGAAACCCGCCTGCGCTACCGCTACCTGGACCTGCGCCGCGAGAAGATGCAGAAAAACATGCTGCTGCGCTCCAACATGGTGGCCTCGATCCGGCGCCGCATGTGGGACATCGGCTTCAACGAGTATCAGACCCCGATCATCACCGCGTCGTCGCCCGAGGGCGCGCGCGACTTCCTGGTGCCGTCGCGCCTGCACCCGGGCAAGTTCTATGCGCTGCCGCAGGCGCCGCAGCAGTTCAAGCAGCTGATGATGGTCTCGGGCTTTGACAAGTATTTCCAGATCGCGCCCTGCTTCCGCGACGAGGACCCGCGCGCCGACCGCTCGCCGACCGACTTCTACCAGCTCGACATGGAAATGTCCTTTGTCACCCAGCAGGACGTCTTCGACACCATCGAGCCGGTGATGAAGGGCGTGTTCGAGGAATTCGGCGGCGGCCGCAAGGTGGATCAGACCTGGCCGCAGATCTCCTACAAGGACGCGGCGCTGTGGTTTGGCACCGACAAGCCGGACCTGCGCAACCCGATCAAGATGCAAGTTGTCTCCGACCACTTCCGCGGCTCCGGCTTTGCGATCTTCGCCAAGCTGCTGGAGCAGGAAGGCACCGAAATCCGCGCCATCCCGGCGCCCACCGGCGGCTCCCGCAAGTTCTGCGACCGGATGAATGCGTTTGCCCAGAAAGAGGGACTGCCGGGCATGGGCTACATCTTCTGGCGCGAGGGCGCGGACGGCATGGAAGCGGCAGGCCCGCTGGCCAAGAACATCGGCCCCGAGCGCACCGAGGCGATCCGCCAGCAGCTGGAGCTGGGCGTGGGCGATGCGGCCTTCTTCCTGGGCGGCAAGCCCAAGACGTTCCAGACCGTTGCAGGCAAGGCGCGCAACGTGATCGGCGAGGAGCTGGGCCTGACCGAGCAGGACCGCTTTGCCTTTGCCTGGATCGTGGATTTCCCGATCTACCAGGAGGACGAGGAGAGCGGGAAGCTGGACTTCGACCACAACCCGTTCTCGATGCCGAAGGGCGGCATGGATGCGCTGCAAGGCGATCCGCTGGCCGTGACCGGCTACCAGTACGACCTCGCGTGCAACGGCTATGAGCTGGTCTCCGGCGCGATCCGGAACCACAAGCCGGAAATCATGTTCAAGGCCTTTGAAATCGCCGGTTACGGCGAGGACGAAGTGAAGAAGCGCTTTGGCGGCATGGTCAACGCCTTCCAGTACGGCGCCCCGCCGCACGGCGGCTGCGCGGCCGGCATCGACCGCATGGTGATGCTGCTGGCCGACGAGGCCAACATCCGCGAGGTCATCATGTTCCCGATGAACCAGCGCGCCGAGGACCTGATGATGGCGGCGCCGTCCGAGCCGATGGCGGAACAGCTGATGGAACTAGGCCTGCGGGTGATCCCGCAGGATCAGTAACCGCCGCAAGGAATTCAGGGAGGCCCGGGCAGTTGCCCGGGCCTTTTCTGTTGGGGCGCTGCCGGAATTTCGCGAAAACTCACGCCAGGACAGCAGGTGTCTTCCCGGCCGTTTTCCCGCGCCCGGAAGCGGTTTTCACAATACGGCCGCACAGGCGGCGGAACGCGCGGAGATTTGCGTATCATTTTAAATTCACCTGTGGGCCGGGGCGGCGATGCTCTAACTTGCAGGTGCAAGGGCAGTTCAGGGAGAGAGCAGGGCGATGCGGTTTGACGGGGATTTGGCTGAGATCCGCTTTGGGGCAGGGCTGTCGCCGCTGCTGCCGCCGCCGGCCTCGGCGGAGCAGATGCTGGCGCGCCTGAAGGGGCCGGATGCGGCTGCGAATGCGTTTCCGCTTCCGGATTTCGATGCCGCTTTCCAAGACACCGGGGAATTCCGCCGCCTGCGCCGCGCCCGCAACAAGCTGCGCGGCCAGCCCGGTCACGAGGCTGCCGAAGAAGCGTTCAAAGCCTACCGCAGGGCGCGCAACCGGGAGCGGCGACGCTGGCACGGGCAGCGGCTGCTGCGGCACATACACACCTCTGACGGGCTGCGCGAACGGCTGGTGCTGTTCTGGGCGGATCATTTTTCCGCGCAGGGCAAGACCGGCTTGTACCGCGTTCTGGCGACCCCTTACGCCGAAACCGTGATCCGGCCGCATGTGGCGGGGAGGTTTGAGGAAATGCTGATCGCTGCCGTCACCAGCCCGCTGATGCTGCATTATCTGGATCAGGAGCGGTCTGCCGGTCCGGGCAGCCGGGCGGCGCAGCGGCGCAAGCGTATCAGCGGGCTGAATGAGAACCTGGCCCGCGAGGTGCTGGAATTGCACACGCTGGGCGTGGATGGGCCTTACAGCCAGGCGGACGTGCGGCAATTGGCGGAGCTGTTCACGGGCCTGTCCGTCAAAGGCAGCGACGGGTTTCTGTTCCGGCCCGGGATGGCCGAGCCCGGCCCGGAAACCGTGCTGGGGCAATCCTACGGCGGCGGCAGGCCGGCGCTGGAGCAAGTGCTGGCGGCCTTGCGCGATCTGGCCCGCCATCCCGCCACCGCGCGCCATGTCGCCTGGAAGCTGGCGGTGCATTTCACCTCCGACACGCCGGAGCCGGCGCTGGTGGACCATCTGGCTGCCCGCTATCTGGAAGCGGATGGGGCGCTGCTGCCGGTTTATGAAGCCTTGCTGGAGCACCCGGCGGCCTGGGCGCCGCAGCTAGCCAATGTAAAGCCGCCGTTTGATTTCCTGGCCTCGGCCTGCCGGGCGCTGGCGGTGCCGGAGGCGCGGATCGCAGATCTGAAGCCGGGACAGATAAACCGGCTGCTGCTGGCGCCGCTGACCCCGATGGGGCAGCGCTGGGAATTTCCCAATGGCCCGGACGGCTGGGCGGAGGCGGATCAGACCTGGATCACGCCGCAGGCGCTGGCGGCGCGGCTGCGCTGGGCGATGGCGGCGCCGCGGCGGCTGCTGCAGGACCTGCCGGACCCGCGGGATTTCGCGGAGGCCGCCCTGGGCGGATACACCAATGAGAGAGTCCGCTTTGCCGCCCGCGCGGCGGAGACCCCGTCCGAAGGGGTCGGCCTGATCTTGTCTTCTCCCGCCTTTCAGCGCCGCTAACAGGAGGCCTTGCCGATGCAAATTTCCCGCCGTTCCCTTCTGACCCGCTCTGCTGCGCTGGGCTGTTCTCTGGCGGCCAGCCCGCTGCTGACCCCGGTCACCTTTGCCGCTGCTCCCTGGGACACCCGGCTGGTGGTGATCATCCTGCGCGGCGGCATGGATGCGCTGGATGCGGTGCAGCCCTATGGCGACCCGGATTATGCCGGCCTGCGGCAGAGCCTGCCCGGCGGGCCCGGCACCGGCGCTGCCGACCTGGACGGGTTCTACGCGCTGCACCCGGGGCTGGCGCCGCTGCTGCCGCTGTGGCGCGCGGGCCAGCTGGGCTTTGTGCAGGCGGTCTCCACCCCGTACCGCGACCGGCGCAGCCATTTCGACGGCCAGGACCTGCTGGAGGCAGGCACCGCCGGGCCGGGGCAGGCGGAGGGCGGCTGGCTGAACCGGCTGCTGCAGCTGATGCCGGGGGTGGAGGCGCGCACCGCCTTTGCCATCGGTCAGGAACGGATGCTGCTGATGGAAGGCGCGGCACCGGTGTCGCAATGGGCGCCGGGCGCCGGGCTGGCGATGAGCCCGCAGGCGGAGCGGCTGGCGGGCCTCTTGATGGAGGAGGATCCGCTGTTCCACGCGGCGCTGAACGAGGCGCTGGAGCTGACCCGGCAGGACCTGTCTTTGGGGACAGGGGAGAACAGCGGCGATGAAGGCGAGGACATGATGATGTCCATGATGAAAGCGCCCAAGGGCAAGGCGCACAGGGAAGTTGCCGCCTATGCGGCGCAGCAGCTGCGCGGCGACACCAGGATTGCGGCGTTTTCCATCAACGGCTGGGACACCCATCAGCGCCAGGCCAATGGCTTGAAAAATGCGCTGGGGCGGCTGTCCGAGACGATCCTGACCCTGCAGAGCGGTCTGGGCCCGGAGGCCTGGGGCAAGACCGCGGTGGCGGCGGTGACCGAGTTCGGCCGCACCGCCCGCGAAAACGGCACCGGCGGCACCGACCACGGCACCGGCGGCGCGATGCTGCTGGCAGGCGGTGCCATCCGCGGCGGCCGGGTGCTGGGCCGCTGGCCGGGGCTGGCGGAGGCGGATCTCTATGACCGCCGCGATCTGATGCCGACCGCGGATGTGCGCAGCCCCCTTGCCTGGCTGCTGCACGGGCTGACCGGCGCCGGCCGGAGCGGGCTGGAATCCGCTGTGTTCCCCGGACTGGACATGGGCGGCGACCCGGGGCTGCTGCTCTGATCGTGAATCACCTGTCCCGCTTTGCGGGCGACAGGCATCCGTTCCTATTGCGGCTTGGCGCTATGTCCGGCGGTCTTTCAGGCAGCGGCTCCCCCTGCCGGCCTGTTCAGGGAACGGGCCGCCGTCGGGCCTGGCACCGCCCTGCAGGCGGTGCCGGGCCGAAGGCCGCCAAGAAGCACGGCGTAAGCCGTGCGGCTGCGGGCGCGGGAGAGTTGGTGGATTGAGATTGGTGCCGGGCCTGGTCCATTTGCGTTGCGGTACGCGCAGGCGGCAGACAGGGAGGGTCTTGCCTGCAGCTGGACTGTCAAAGGCTGCCGCAGGACGAAGGTCTCAGCTGCGCCCGATCGGGTTTACTGCCTGCGCGGCTGCAGGATCAGGGCGCGGCTGCTGGCGGAGCCGCCGGCGGTTGCTGGCGGGACGGCGCGGGCTTCCAGCCGGACCTGGCCGTAAAAGGACAATAATCAGCGTGGCGAGGGCGATGAGGCAGGCTTCCAGCATGTCAGGTATCGCCGCGCGGCGCCGCAGCCGTCTGCACCAGCCCGGCCAGCGTGGCGGCGTCCTGGGTGAGCGGTCTGCCTTTCTGCCGCGAGCGGGCCAGGCGGTCGGTGGCATCGGCGAGCGGCCTGTCGCCGCGCCGCCGGGCAACGCCGCCCAGGCAACCGCGCCAGATAGGCCAGGTCCTTTCCTGCCCCATGTTCAGCACATCGGCGGCGTGGGCGATGTCGTCGCGGTAGGTGATCAGGTCCGGCTCCACCGTTCGTCGTTCAATGCGCGCGGGCCGCAGGGCTGGCGGTCCGCCGGGATGCCCGCACAGCACCGCCTGCTGGAAGGCGGCGAGCGAGGTGATCGGTTCTTCCAGGAAGCCGCCGGCGCCTGCTTCCAGCGCGGCCGCCGCCAGATTGGGGTCGCCGGAGGTGGCCAGGATCACGCTGGGCGCGGGCTGGCGTCGGCCAGTTCGCCGGGATCAGGTCGAGGCCGGAACCGTCCGGCAGCCGACATCGGCGATCAGCACCGACGGCGAGACTGGCAGATGGCGGCGGCGGGCGGACTTCAGGCAGTCGGCGCGGCGGATGCGGGCGCCGCTGCGCAGGCACAGAAGGGCGCAGCGCCTCGCAGGCGAAGCGGCTGTCCTCGACCACCAGGATGGTGACACCAGAAGCGGGCGCCTGCTGGCTGGCAGGCGCTGGGCGGCAGCAAACAGTTCCGAATCGTCCATAACGCATCCTCCTTGCGGATATGTTCCAACGCTAGGGATTCGAGGCGAATCACTCGTTAACGGGGCGTGCGCAGGAGCGGATGGACGAGCGAAGATGTGCGGATTGGCGCACTTGCCGGCGGCGCAGCAAAGCCCCCATAACCGCTGCGGAGGAATGTTTGTGAGAGGAGCACAACAAAGATGATCGGCCGCTTGAACCATGTTGCCATTGCTGTCCCGGATCTGGAGGTGGCATCGGCGCAATACCGCAACGCGCTGGGCGCCAAGGTCGGCGACCGGAGGATCAGCCTGGATCGACGGCGTCACCGTGGTGTTCATCGAACTGCCCAACACCAGATCTGAGCTGTTGTACCCGCTGGGGACAATTCGCCGATCAACAGCTTCCTGGAAAAAGAACCCGGCGGCGGCATCCACCACGTCCGCGATGAGGTGGAGGATACCCGGCGGTGCGCGACCACCTGAAGGCGCAGGGCGCGCGGGTGCTGGGTTGGGCCAGCCGAGATCGTCGCCCACGGCAAGCCGGTTCTGTTCCTGCATCCCAGGATTTCAACGGCTGCCTGGTGGAACTCGAGGAGTTTGACGTGATCAGCGCCGCGCCCGGCTGCGGGCAGGGGCAAACCGGAGGAGCCAGCGCCATGGGCATTACATCAGCAATCGTTCTGTACGGTGATCGTTCATGACCTTCCTGGTGTGTGATCCCATCCGGCTGGAAACCCAGGCGACAGGGGCGACGCTGGTGCCGGGCACCCATGCCTGCGTGCTGCAAAAGCACTTCCTGAACAGAAGGCCTGGATCACCACCGGCGTGGCGGCAGTGCTGTGGGCCATTATCTGCGCGATCGTCATCTCCGGCGTGATCTCGGTGCATGATTTCGACTGGATGGGAACGCTGCTGGAGCGGCAGTGATCCGTCTCGGCACCAGACAATCAAGATAGCAGGATCCTCCCTGCTCGGCTTGAAGGCATTGAAATGCTTCTCGTTCCTGGTTCGGGCGTGGCGCCGCGCTGATGCGCGGCGCGGCTGGCCAGCCCGGCGGGCTGGAGCGGACGGAAGCGCAAGATTGAACTCAGAAGAGATTTGCGGAGAAGCGTTTTCAAGGGCAGGACTGCCCTTGAAAGCGCCATCTCCAGTGTTTTGCGGCCTTTACCGCGTCAAGGCTGAACCGCGCGTGCCGCGCGGCGGCTGGCGCCGGCCTTGACCCGGCTGCGGCCGGAGGGGGCGGGGCCGGCCTAGCGGCGGGCCAGCGCGTGGTAGATGTGGGTGAAGGTGGCGGCGCCCAGGATCGGGATCACCAGGTTCACCAGCGGCACCGACAGCGGCACCGCCATCAGCGTGCCGGCTGCCCAGATGGTGGTGGAATGGCGGCGGCGCAGCTTCTTGGCCTCGGCGGTGCCGACCCGGCGGGCGGCAGCAAGGGTGAAATATTCGCGCCCCAGCAGGAAGCCGTTGAGCCCCCAGAAGATGAACAGCGCCGCAGGCGGGAACAGCACATAGAGGAACAGCGCCAGGATGTTGGCCGCAATCAGCAGGCCGAGGAAGTTCACCGTGTCCTTGACCGCGTCCCAGAACGGCACTTTGGCCGCCGGGGGCAGGGCGGGGTAGTGCTTGTCCTCCACCGCTTGGGCAACCTCCTCGAGGAACATCGAGGTGATGGCCGAGGCCACCGGCACCATCAAGAACACCGACAGGAACAGCATGAAGAACAGCGAGCCGAACGACAGGAGGTCGTCGAGCCAGGTGACCTCGCCAAGCACCGGCAGCGTGGCCTCCGGGCCGACCAGCCACTGGATCAGCATCAGGAAGCCGGCGTAGGCTGCGATCAGCAGGGCGATGGTCAGGCCCAGCCCCAGAAACAGCACCTTGCGGAAACGCGGGTCGCCAGTCTGGCCGAGGGTTTTGAAAAAGGCGGTGAAGATCATGCGCTCATCCAGGTGGTGATGGCGTCCAGGTCCGGGCGCGGGCGCTCGGGCGGGGCGGAGCTTTCGGTGGCGATATGGACGATGCCGGCGATGCGCTCGTTTTCCGCCAGGCCAAAGGCTGCCTCGCAGAAGCCGCGGTCATGGCTGGCCCAGCCGGTCAGCCAGTTGGCGCCCCAGCCTGCCGCCAGCGCCGCATTCAGCAGCGCCAGGCAGACCGCGCCGGCGGAGTAGGTCTGTTCAATGGCCGGGATTTTGGGGCTGCCCTTCTGCACTTCGACCACCACAACAGCAAGCTGGCCCTGGTCGAACTGGCTGCGGCCCTTGGCAATGTCTTCCGGGCTTTTGCCAAGGCGCCGGCCGGTTTCTTCGGTCAGGCCGGCCAGCCGCGCCATCGCGGGCTGCTCCACCACGACAAAGCGCCAGGGCTCCAGCTTGCCATGATCGGGGGAGCGGGCGGCGGCGGTCAGGATCGGCAGCAGCTCGTCCCGCGAAGGCGCTGGCGCCACCAGCGTCTTGGCCGGGCGCGAGCGGCGCGACAGCAGGAATTCGAGGGCGGCGTCATTGCGTGCAGGCATATGTGAAACCTTTTTACATCTGGTGCTGCCTATCTCGGCGGCGTTGGGTGTTTTTTCAAGAGCCAATGGGCCTTGCGCGCCATCTGTGCCGGAAATGCAGCAGGCGGCGGGGGCTTGGGTTTCGCTGGCAGGGTGATAGCGGTGTCAGGGCGGCAAAGTCTATGGTTTTTGCCGCCTGCGCAGGGCATCAGTGCCTCATGGGAAAGCCAAGGAAGAAAGACCTGCCGGATCTGTGCCATCTGTGCGTGCCGGGCGCGGAGATCGCGGTGCGGGCGGCGCCCAAGGCGGCGCGCAATACCATTGTGCAGGCGGAGGGGGTGCTGAAGATCTCGGTCACCGCGGCGCCGGAGAACGGCAAGGCGACCGAGGCCATCCGCAGCCTGCTGGCCGTGGCGATGGGCACGGCTGCGACGAATCTGGAACTGCGCCGCGGCGCAACCTCGCGCGGCAAGGTGTTTGTCTATACCGGGCCTGCCTGAGGGCTAGTCGTCGCCGACCAGCCGGTAGACGCCCTCGGGCAGATCGAGTGCGGCGGCCAGATCCCGCACCTGGTTGTGCGACAGCGTGATTTTCTGCACGCTGTCGGTGCGCGGGTCGTATTGCTCAACCGTGACGCATTCGGCAAAGGAATTGATGGTCACATCCTCGTTGAGCGGGCTTGTGTTCTCGTCAACAAGGGTGATGACCGTCGAGTCGAATTCATGTTCGATGGTAAACATGCCCCCAGCCTGCACTGCGGGCCGCCTTCTGGCAAGGCCTTGCAATTGCAGGCGATCATCCCGATCTGCCGGCAAGGTTCCGCCGCCGGGCAATTGCCTTCCACCGAGGGAGCAGGGTAATGTGCGGGTGGATTTCAAAAGGATGTGCCATGCGCCGTTATCTGTGTCTCATTGCCCTTGCCGCCAGCGCCTGCAACATGGTGGTGGAACCCGCACCCCAGCCGGTCCAGACCGCGCAGCGGCAGCCGGTGCAGGGGATGGCGCCGGGCGAGGCGCGCAGCGCCTTTGCCTCCGTCACCCGCCGGGTGGAGCCGGTGGCGGAGCGCGAATGCCGCAGCCGCACCCAGGGCCTGAACTGCGACTTCCTGATCCGCATCGACCCGAATCCGAACGCCGCGCCCAACGCCTATCAGAGCCTCGACCGCAACGGCCGGCCGGTGATCACCTTCACCCAGCGGATGCTGGGGCAGATTGCCAACCACGATGAGCTGGCCTTTGTGATGTCGCATGAGGCGGCCCACCATATCCGCGGCCACTTGGCGCGGCAGGCGACGAACTCTGCCCTGGTCAGCGCCGGTGCCGGTCTGATCACCGCGCTGGCGGGGGGCGGGTCCGCCAGCGTGTCCACGGCGCAGGATATCGGCGGTTTTGTCGGCGCCCGCACCTATTCCAAGGAATTCGAGCTGGAGGCGGATGAGCTGGGCACCATCATCACCCACAAGTCCGGCTACCGGCCCAGCGTCGGCGTGCGGTTCTTCAACCGGCTGCCGGATCCCGGCGACCGCTTCCTCGGCACCCACCCGGCCAACCCGGACCGGGTGCGGGTGGTGCAGGCCACCATCGCGCGCAACAATCTGAACTGACCGTGGCGGCCAGGGACACCTCTGCCCCCGGGCTGGAAAAGCTCGGCGTGGTGCTGACCGACCGCGGCTCGAAATACGCGGTCACCGGCGCGCGTGTGACCTCGCGCGAGGACGTCGATGCGGTGCTGGCAGAGCTGAAGTCTGAGCGCGCCTACGCCAAGGCCACCCACAACACCTGGGCGGCGATGCTGCCCAGCGGCGGGCTCAAGGCTGATGACGGCGAAAGCGGTGCGGGCATGGTGATCCTGCGGATGCTGGAGCGCGAGGGGATCACAGACCACGTCATCATCGTCACCCGCTGGTACGGCGGCAAGAAGCTGGGCGGCGACCGTTTCCGCCGGGTGCAGGATGCGGTGCGCGCCTATCTGGACCACCGGGGCGGTAAGCCCGCGTGAAAATTCTCTCCGGTTGACCTGAGTCAAATCCGCTCCCGCCGCCAATCGCTAAGCTGCCCCGGCAATGCATGATTACGGGGTATGCGCGATGACCGCCGAAGCTGATCTGAAAACCCACGCCGAACTGTTCGACCGGATGGCCTGCGCCGTTGGCCTGGACCTGGAGGAAGAGGCAGTCAGCGGCCATCTGCGCTTTGACGAGATCGCCGAGGCGGTGCTGCGCTGCACCCGCTGCGGCGGTGTCGGCGCCTGCCGCAAATGGCTGGCCGAAGGCCTGCGCCCGGGCGCCGACGCGCCGGATTTCTGCCGCAACCGCGATCTGCTCGGCTATTTGAACGAGCAGCAGGCCTGACCGCTCCGCCCCATCCCAGGAGATTGAAACATGAAGCCATTGGGTGAGCCGCTGCGCCATTTGCGGCTGATGTCCCGCATGGGACAGGCCATCGGCGCCGACCTGTCCGGCGCCCTGGCCGCAGGCCGGATCAGCAATCAGGATTGGGCCGACATGGTCACCCGCTGCCGCGGCTGCAGCGCACCGGGCCAATGCGCTGCCTTCCTGGCAGAGCATGAGGACGCCAGCGCCCCGATGCCCGGCTGCCTGAATTCCGAAGACCTGATGCGTCTCAAGGAGCAGGCCCGATGAAGGACATGGCAGCGGAGGCCGAGGGTCTCGGCAATATCTTCCGCCACCTGTGGCTGTTGCGCGCCGTGGCAGAGGCCGCGGGCGTCGATCTGGATCAGGCGGTGAAGGCGGGCCGCCTCAGCGGCCTGGATTATGCCCGGATGGTGACAAGCTGCCGCGGCGCGGGCTGCGGCAAGTCCTGCGCGCTGTGGCTGTCCGCCCGCCGGGGCGGCGAGATGCCCGCAGTGCCGGAGTTCTGCCCCAGCGCGGATGTCTTCAGGCGGCTGATGCCCTGATCCGCCGCCCGCGCGGCGCCTGCGGCTTGGCCCGTTACAGCTTGGAATGCGTCCCGTCGCACAGGGGCTTCTTGCCCGTGTGCTTGCAGCCGCAGAAGAACAGCTTGCCGTCCTTCTCCGCGGTGTATTTCACCGGCTCGAACGCCGTGTCCTTGTGCGAGCCATCGCAGAACGGCTGCCGCTTGGACCTGCCGCAGGCGCACCAGAAATAGGTCTTTCCCTCCTTCACCTCGACCGGGAAGGGGGCTTTCTGGGCGATTTCCGGAGTGTCTGACATGGCTGGGCGCTCTCCCTGGCTGGTTGCGGTTGGGGAAGAGCGTAGCAGGGATTTGGCGCGAGGGGAGGGAAAACCCAAAGCCCGCGCCTTGCACGGGGCAGCGCCCGACCTTCCCCACGGGAGGGCGCTTCGCACCCACCCAGGGTCAGACGCTGGGGTGATGGTTCGTTTCTAGCGCTTTAAGCATCGCTTCGGCCCGATGGTAGAGCTCGTCAAAGGTGATTATCTCGGGTGAAGTAGTGTTTCGACGAAGTAGTTCAAAGCAAGAAATTTTGTCGTCGTTCTGTGCAATCTGAGATAGCCTTCCTGCCACGAGGTAAGATTTGGGAAACACCTGATAAACGTACTCTGGCAAGTTGTTGCCGTCTTTGTCTTTAAGCTGTGTCCTTAGTTGCCTTCTTGAAAACTCAAAGCTGGTCTTCTGCGCTTGAGAAATCGCCCCTGAAAGTTCGTCACTTGGCTGCCAAACTCCCGATCTGTAGGGAGCCCTTTTAACTAGTGAAGTTGTGCTAGACTTTATCTCAATGAGTACGAAATTGCTTACTTCAGCTCGAGTTTTGGCTAGCCCATCTGCCCGCTTCCCAGCAGAGTTGAAATCACTACCAGTAGTAGTTTGCTCGAATTTTTCACCAACCTTGTCAATGAAGATGTAATTGAGGCCGAGGCCAAAGATCCAGCTGTTAGCTTCCAGGAAGTTCTGCCAAGTTGTTTCAGGTGTATCGTTTTCCAGTAGCTTTTTGAAGTCGTTAAGAGATTTCCGTTTGTTGGCTAATGCAAAGATGTCGTTGGAGAATTTCGGATTTTTTGATAGATCTCGAGTTATCTTTTGAATGTTTTCGAACGAGGCAAAAGATAACAAGTCATCAAGCGAAAACGTGTTTAAATCAATCTTTTTCTTGCTTGGGTTCTCGAGGTCGAGACTGCGCAGGATAGATAAAAGAGAGGTAACAACTTCTGTGTCAAACCCATTGAAGCTAATGCTCTCATCCAAGAACCAGCCGCTGTTCTTTCTGAACCTAAGTTTATGAATTTTTAGGGTCGATATGTTGCTCGAGTCTTTTTTGTAGAACGCAGAGACGGATATCCTTGTTAGGTTCGAAAGTTCGAACTCTCCAAGAACGTTTTCCTCATGGTCATCACAAATTGCCGCGTAGGCTCCACCCTTAGGCGACGGGTTCACATAAAGTCTTTTAGGGCGATAGCGTGCTATGTATTGCTCATCAGACATCCAAGCTAACTGCCGTTGCTAATAACTCCCCACAAGTCATACTCTCCCGCCTCGTCAACTTCAACGGTCACCAGATCACCCGCCTGCAACCCCTCGGTCCCCTCATCAATGAAAAGGTTGCCGTCGATCTCCGGCGCGTCGGCCTTGGTGCGGCAGGTGGCGATGCCATCCTCGTCAATGTCGTCCACGATAACCTGCATCGTCTGGCCGACCTTGGCCGCCAGCTTGGCCTCGGAAATCGCCTGCGCCTTCTCCATGAACCGCTCCCAGCGCTCCTGCTTGACCTCTTCCGGCACGTGGTCCGGCAGGTCGTTGGAGCGCGCGCCGTCGACGTTTTCGTATTTGAAGCAGCCGACCCGGTCGAGCTGCGCCTCGTCCATCCAGTCGAGCAGATGCTGGAACTCCGCCTCGGTCTCGCCGGGGAAGCCGACGATGAAGGTGGAGCGCAGGGTGATGTCCGGGCAGGTCGCGCGCCAGGCGTTGATCTCGTCCAGCGTCTTGGCTGCCGCCGCCGGGCGGGCCATGCGGCGCAGCACATCCGGGTGGGCGTGCTGGAAGGGGATGTCCAGGTAGGGCAGCAGCGCATTGTCCGGGTCCGCCATCAGCGGGATCAGCTCGCGCACATGCGGGTAGGGGTAGACATAGTGCAGCCGCACCCACAGGTCCTCCGCCGGGGCCAGCTTGCCCAGCTCGCGAGAGAGGTCCTGGATATGGCTGCGCACCTCCTCGCCCTTCCAAGGGTGGGTCGAGTATTTCCGGTCCAGACCATAGGCAGAGGTGTCCTGCGAAATCACCAGCAGTTCGCGCACTCCGGCTTCAACCAACTTTTCAGCCTCGCGCAGCACCGCGTGCACCGGCCGCGACGCCAGCTTGCCGCGCATGTCCGGGATGATGCAGAACTTGCACTTGTGATTGCAGCCCTCGGAGATCTTCAGATAGCTGAAGTGCCGCGGGGTCAGTTTCACACCCGCCGCGGGCAGCAGGTCCACGTAGGGGTTCGGGCTGGGCGGCACCGCGGAGTGCACCGCGTCCAAGACCTGCTCATACTGGTGCGGGCCGGTCACCGCGTGGATGCGCGGGTGATGCTCGCGGATGTAGTCCGGCTCGGCGCCGAGGCAGCCGGTCACGATCACCTTGCCGTTTTCCTTCAGCGCCTCGCCGATCGCCTCCAGGCTTTCCGCCTTGGCGCTGTCGAGGAAGCCGCAGGTGTTGACGATCACCGCGTCGGCGCCCGCGTAGTCGGGCGAGATGCCGTAGCCCTCGGCGCGCAGCCGGGTCAGGATCCGCTCGCTGTCCACCAGCGCCTTGGGGCAGCCGAGCGACACCATGCCGAGGGTCGGCTGGCCGTCGCGGGGCGCCTCGCGGAACTGCGGTTCCGGGGCGAGGTCAGGGCGGAGGCTGGGCGGGTTGCTGGACGGGGTACTGGTCATGCGCGCGCATATAACAGGAATGCGGCAGGAGGCAAGGAAAACGGGGGGTGCAAGCGGTGCACCCCCTGTGCACCCCCTGTGCACCGGGGAGGTGCATTTTCGCCGGATGTGCGGGGTTCGCAGTTGTAGGCGGGGCGCCAAAGCCCGTAGCCTGCGGCAAAGCGAATTTGCATGACGAGAGCGATTGATGCGTGACGAGACCCAAACGCCGGAGGCCCCGGCCGCCCCGCAGCGCAAGCTGACACCCGCCAACGAGAACCCCTGGTATGTGCTGATGACGCTTTATGGGGAGCAGGAAGGGGAGGAGATTGACGAAGGACTTCACGAGAAAAACAGGAGAGCGTGGAACTCTTGGGTCCTGCGATATCTTTCCATTGAGGAAATTGAAGAACAAACTGTTGGCTGGAAAAGCGAGTGTCTAGATGATCTGATAGGGTTAGAATGGGGGCGAAGGGAGGAGGTATTGTTTTCTGATGAAATTCAAAAGAGAGCTGTAAAAAGTAAGTATTCCTTGCCAGGCTGGGCCGACGTCGTTCAATTTCTGGACGTTGAGTTTAACAACGAATTGTGCCTAGATGGCTTCGTTTTGCCCAAGGATGTTGAGTTCACGCGCTGTAAGTTGCTTGGCATTTCGGCTAAATATACTGCATTTTTAAAGGATCTCCGGCTGGAAGATGTTGAAGTTTCTCAAAAGGCGTCATTTAGTGAAGCGCTATTTTGCGCTGCGTACCGAAGCTTCGAAACTGAATATCTTGGTCCTGTAAATTTTCTTCAGTCGATATTTAAGAGTGAAACCTTTTTCTACCGTGATACCTTTTTTAGCGAAGCCTATTTTCAAGATGTGAAGTTTTGTGGCGAAGTTGAATTTGCCGGTTCGACTTTCCTGTACGACGGGGAGGGTTACTACGATGAGGGTCTCTTTCAAGGTTGTATTTTTGAAAGCCCTGCAAGCTTTAGAGAAGTGAGGTTTTTGCGACAATACCCTAGATTTCACGAGTCTCTTTTGCATGAAAAGACTATGTTTAGTGCCAATAATGAATGCTGGCCCGATATAGTCTCGCAGCCTTTGCATCATGCGAAAAGTGCCTGTTCAGCAATTCGCCACCTTGTTGCCAAACAGGGCCTCCCGGAAGACGAGCACTTCTTCTTCCGCCGCGAAATGCAGTTTGCCAGCAAGATCGGCTCCATCTGGCAGCGGCTGCCCTATCTTCTGTTCGGCTGGCTCTCGGAGTACGGCTATTCCATTGCCCGCCCTCTCTGGTGGCTGTTCGCCATTTGGCTGTTTGGAACCTTTGTCATAGCGGAGCACTTTGTGGCGGAAACCGCCGAGCCTCTGCTAGGTTCTGATGATTGGACAGCTATGGCGCTAAGCTTTTCCAACCTGTTTCCTGTATTCGGGTTCGGGCGGGCTTATTTCGGGACTGAGTTCCTGCAGGCATTGCCGCAGCATCTAAAGGTTCTCTCCGGCTTCCAGACCGTCGCCAGCCTGCCGCTCTTGTTCTTCCTCGGCCTGGGCCTGCGGCAGCGGTTCCGGCTGCGGTGAAGACATGAACGTCCCGGGCCGCTTGCGGCCGGTTCTTCCCCGCCCCGTCACGCCGGAAGGGCGCCCGCCCCGGGGCGGGTGCGGAGCTCTCGAAGACGTGACAACACCATCCCTTGACCCCTCTATGCATTGCGCCCCCGCGCACAGGCGGTAAGCTGGGGAAAAGACCCTCGGGGAACAGGGGGACAAGGCAAGAGGAGCGGGATGATGAAGCTGATAATCCGGGTCGTGACGGCGCTGGTGCTGACGGTGGTCGTGCTGGCGGCGCTGGTGCTCTTGCTGCCGGGCGAGAAGATCGCGCGGCTGGCCGCCGATCAGCTGGAAACCCAGACCGGGCGCAAGCTGGACTTCGGCGGCAAGGTGCGCTTCACCTTCTGGCCGACGCTGGGCGTCAAGGCCGATGCGGTGACGCTGTCCAATGCGGACTGGGCCGGTCCGGAGCCGATGCTGCGGGCCGAACGGCTGACCATCGGGGTCTCCGCGGCAGAGCTGCTGCAGGGCGATGTGCGGGTCACTGAGGTCTCTGCCATCCTGCCGCATCTGAACCTCGCCACCAACGCGGAGGGCACAGGCAACTGGGTCATGGGCGGCACCGGCGCGGCGCCGGGCGGCGGCGGCGGTGCCTTGCCGCTCCGGATCGAGGCGGTGGAGCTGACCGGCGCCTCGCTGCGCTATGCGGCGCACGGGCAGGAGCCGGTGGTGATGAAGAACATCGATCTCAGCCTGCTGTGGCCGGACCCGGCCGGCACCGCAAACGTCAAGGCCACGCTGCGCCCGGCGGGGGAGCCGGTGGAGGTGGACGCCGAGATCGGCACCTTTGCGGGTTTCCTGGCCGGTGAGGTGTCCTCGGTCGGGGCAACGGTGACGGCGCCCGGCGGCAAGGGCCGGTTTGACGGCCACGCCGATATCAACGGCGAGGCCAGCGGGCGGCTGACCTTCGGTGCCGAAGACGCGCTGCAGACTGGTGTGGCGCTGGGGGTGTTCCTGCCCGATGCGCTGGCGCAGAAGGCGGTGTTCGGCGCCGATGTGACCTATACCGCCGACGGGCGCCTGTCGATGCGGGACCTGGCGCTGGAGCTGGGCGCCAACCGGCTGACCGGCGCGGCGGATGTGGAATTCAATGACCGTCCCAGCATCACCGCGCAGCTGCAGGGCGGGGCGCTGGATTTCTCCCGCTATGCCGCCGGGCAGGGCGGTGCCGGCAGCGGCGGACCGGCAAGCCGCGGCTGGCCGGAAGGGGTGATCGACGCCTCGGCGCTGGGGCTGGCGGACGCGGCGGTCGACCTGACCTTTGACAGCCTTCGCACCGGCGGCCTGACCCTGGGCGCCAGCAAGCTGAACCTGACGGTGGAGCGCAGCCGCGCGGTGCTGAATTTCCTGCCTGCGGCGATGTTCGGCGGCCAGGTGCAGGGGCAGGTGGTCGCCAACAACCGCAGCGGGCTGTCGGTGGGCGGCAATCTGACCTTCACCGGCATCCGGCTGGAGCGCGCGCTGGGCGAAACCGCGGGATATGACCGGCTGAACGGCGAGGCGCTGGGCGCGCTGGAGTTCCTCGGCTCCGGCAATTCGGTCGCGGCCATCATGCGCTCGCTCAGCGGCAAGGGCTGGCTGGAGGCGGGCAAGGGGTTCTTCACCGGCTTCGACCTGGAGCAGCTGATGCGCTCGGGCGGCAACGGCGGCAGCACCGTGTTCGACCAGCTGACCGCCAGCTACACGATCGAGGGCGGCAACCTGCGCAACGAGGACCTCCTGGTGCTGCTCAAGGGCTTCCGGGCCGATGGCAAGGGCAGGATCGGGCTGGGCGCGCGCGACCTTGATTACCTGTTCACGCCGCAGATCGTACGGGCGGGCCGCGACCAGGTGCTGACCATCCCGGTGCGGATCACCGGCCCTTGGGAGGACCCGGGCATCCGCCCGGACTTCGGCCAGGCGCTGCAGACCCGGATCGACGATGTCGAGCAGGAGGCCAAGGACCGGGTGCGCCAGAAGCTGGCCGAGGAGCTGAACCTGGAAACGGAGATCGCGCCGGAACAGGACATCAACGATGTGCTGAAGCAGCGCATCGAACAGGAGGCCCGCGACCAGCTGCTGAAACTCCTGGGCGGCGACTGACGCCCCCCACAGCCGGAGGCCGGGTCAAGGAAGGCTGCAGGCCTCCGGGCAACGCCCGGCGTGTCCTTGACGCGGCTGCAGGCGTCTTACACTGGGGAACGCGCATCTAAGGGCAGACTTGCACTTAGATCGCTTCTCAGCCAAAGAAAAAGCGCCCGCCAAAGGCGGGCGCGGATCGCCTGCGAAGCAGGCGAAATCCCTCTTGATCGGCGGATCAGATGGTCTGGTCGTAGTCGCCGACCAGCGGCTCGGTGCGGATCACCGCGTCGATATCCGCGAAGATCGCCCGCATCTCCGCCTCGCTGCCGGAGCTTTCGCAGACCACCACCAGGTTCGGGGTGTTGGAGGACGCCCGCACCAGCCCCCAGGAGCCGTTGTCCAGGATCACCCGGGCGCCGTTCACGGTGACGACTTCCTTGATGGCGCGGCCTGCGAATTGCTCACCCGCCTCATGCTTGGCCGCCAGCTTCTGCACCAGCCGCTCCAGCACGGCGTATTTCTCGGTGTCGGCGCAATAGGGCGACATGGTCGGGGTGGACCAGGTCTTGGGCAGCGCCTTCCTGAGGTCTGACATCGACTGATCCGGGTTGCGGTCCAGCATCTTGCAGACCTCAACCGCGACCCGCATGCCGCAGTCGTAGCCGCGGCCCACCGGTTCGGCCAGGAAGTAGTGGCCGGATTTCTCGAACCCGGCCAGGGCGCCGATTTCCTTCACTCGCCGCTTCATGTGGCTGTGACCGGTCTTCCAGTAATCCGCGGTGACGCCGTTCTTCTGCAGTTCGGGATCGGAGGCAAACAACCCGGTGGATTTCACATCCGCGACAAAGGTCGAATTCGGATAGAGCTTGCTGAGGTCGCGCGCCATGATCACGCCGACCTTGTCGGCAAAGATCTCCTCGCCCTCGTCATCGACCACACCGCAGCGGTCGCCGTCGCCGTCAAAGCCAAGCGCCAGATCGGCGCCGGAGGCTTTCACGCTGGCCGACATGTCATGCAGCATTTCCATCGCTTCGGGGTTGGGGTTGTAGTGCGGGAAAGTGTAGTCGAGCCGGTTGTGGCTCTCGACCACCTCGACGCCCATGCGCTTGAACAGCTCCGGCGCAAAGGCCGAGGCGGTGCCGTTGCCGGTGGCGCAGACCACCTTGAGCGGGCGGGACATTCTGAAATCGCCGACCAGGTCGTCGATATAGGCTTCCTTGACGCCATCGACAAACTCGTAGGAGCCGCCGGGCGCAGGCTGGCCTTCGCCGTTCAGCACGATATCGCGCAGCTCTGCCATCTCGTCCGGGCCGTGGGTCAGCGGCCGGTCAAAGCCCATCTTGACGCCGGTCCAGCCGTTCGGGTTGTGGCTGGCGGTGACCATCGCGACCGCGGGCACGTCCAGGTGGAATTGGGCGAAATAGGCCATCGGCGACAGCGCCGGGCCGATGTCCTTCACCTGGATGCCGGCCTGCATCAGGCCGAGGATCAGCGCGTTCTTGATGGCCAGCGAATAGTCGCGGTAGTCGTTGCCGACCGCGATCACCGGCTCGATGCCGCGCTTGCGCATCTGGGTGCCGAGGCCGAGGCCCAGGGCGGTCATGCCGGGGAGGTTGATCTCCTCCGGGTACTTCCAGCGCGCGTCGTATTCGCGGAAGCCGGTGGGCTTGATCATCGCGTCGCGCAGAAAGCTCCAGGTGTTCGGGGTCACCTCGGACAGCGGTTTGGTCATGTCTGAAATCTCTTTTGAAGGTCAAATACGAATGGGGTCGGCCTTGGCCAGCGCGTCAAAGCGCATCAGGCTGTCGATCAGCTGCGGCATCTGGTCAAGGTAGATCATGTTCGGCCCGTCGGAGGGCGCGTTGTCCGGGTCTTGGTGGGTCTCGATGAACACGGACGCGATGCCTAGCGACACCGCCGCGCGCGCCATCAGCGGCGCAAACTCGCGCTGGCCGCCGGTGGAGCCGCCCTTGCCGCCGGGCTGCTGCACCGAATGGGTGGCGTCCATCACCACCGGGTAGCCGCCCTGTGCCATCTGCGGCAGCGAGCGCATGTCGGCGACCAGCGTGTTGTAGCCGAAGGAGGTGCCGCGCTCGGTCAGCAGGATGTTCTGGTTGCCGGTGCTTTCGACCTTGGCGACCACATTGGCCATGTCCCAGGGCGCCAGGAACTGGCCCTTCTTGATGTTCACCGCCTTGCCAGTGTTGCCTGCGGCCAGCAGCATGTCTGTCTGGCGGCACAGAAAGGCCGGGATCTGCAGGATGTCGACGGCCTCAGCCGCCACCGCGCATTGCGCTTCAGTGTGGACATCGGTCAGCACCGGCACGCCGAATTCGCGGCGGATGGTGTCCAGCACCTTCAGCCCCTCGTCGATGCCAAGGCCGCGCTTGCCCGACAGCGAGGTGCGGTTGGCCTTGTCGTAGGAGGCCTTGAACACGAACTGGGCGCCTGCCTTGTCGCAGGCTTCCTTGAGCTGCCCGGCAATCATCCGGGCGTGGTCTGCGGTTTCCAGCTGGCAGGGGCCGGCAATGAAGGTCAGCGGACGGTCATTGCCAACGGTGAGGCCGGCGATATCGATGTTTTTCATGGGTACCCGATGGCTTTACGATGACACCTGCTCCCGCAGGATGGACGCGGTGAGCGAACACATCAGGTAGATACCGGAAAAGATCAGGAATGCCAAAACGGTATTCTCGAACTTGCGCGGATAGGAGGGTTCCTGGCTGGCAACCGGCTCCACCGCGGTGGTCAGGTAGCGGACCTGGCGGTTGGCCTCCATGCGGGTGGTTTCCACTTGCTGCAAGGCTGATTGCAGCATCAGGTCGCGGGTGGCGAGGTCGGCCTGGGCCATCTGGATCTGGATCCGCAGATTGGCGAGCGAGTTTTCGCCGGCCGAGGCATCGACCATCCGGTTGTTGAGGCTGGCGATCACCGCTTCCAGCCGTTTGATGTCGGCCTCTGCGCCGGACACCTTGGCGCGGTTGGGGCGGGCGTTGTCCATCAGCGCCGCCAGCTCCAGCCGTTTCTCCTCCAGCTGGATTTCAAAGGTGCTGATCTGGGTGCGCAGCGAGGCCACAACGCCCTCGGGGTCGAGCACCGCCCCCTGCTGCTGCAGCACCACCAGCCGCTGCTGCGCGGCGCGGCGCTGGGCCTCGGCGTCGGAAAGCGCGGTTTCGGCTTCGGACATCTGGTCGGCGCGTTTCTGCTGCGACAGGTTGTTCACCTTTTCCTGCGCATAGCCAATCAGCTTGCGCGAAAACTCCGCCGCCACTTCGGGATCGGCGGCGGAAACCTCCATCCGCACCACGCCCTCGGTCGGGTCATAACCGATCTTCACATTGCGGTTGTAGGTGGCGTAGGCCTCCTCGTTGGTCGGCGCGCTCTCCAGCCGCTGGATCGGGTCCAGCCACTCCTGGGTGAAATGCGCCTTGAACCCGACCTCGCGGTCCAGCCGCAGCATCGCCTCCTTGGACATCAGGTAGCTTTGCACCGCGATCGAGTCCTGGCTGGTGGCGAACTGGGTGCCGGACAGAAGCCCGCCGACACCGCCGGCGGCGCTGTCGGCCTTCAGCACCAGGAATTCCGACTTGGAGGAATACATCGGCGTCGCCACCGAATAGAAGTAATAGCCCGCGGCCAGGGTCGGCAGCATCACGAAGAAGGCCAGCCGCGCCGCCAGCATCGTCAGTTTGCGGCGGCGGCGGCGGGCGATGTCGCGCTGGATGTCCTGGATTTCGCGGGCGCGGCGCTCTGCCGGGCTCAGCTCTGTCGAGGGCAGGGTGGTCTTGGCCGCGGGAACCGTCTGCGGCAGCTGGACCTTGCCGGGCGCGGGCGGGGCGCCTGCGGGCTGCGCCTTGTTCTGCGGCACCACCAGTTCCAGCAGGTTGGCGCGCTTGAACGGGTCGATGCCGCGCTCGCGCAGCATCCGCACCGCCTCGAAATCGGAGGTGGCGGGCAGGTTGTGCTTTTGCGCCATCCGCCGCGCCAGGCGCAGCTGGCGGCCGGTCAGGCCTTCCTGGCGGATCGCGTCGATATCGGTTTCCATTTTGGTTTCGCGGGCAGAGCTGACCATGCCGGACAGCGGCGCACCTGCGTCGTCTGCGCCAGCCGGGGCTGCAGCGGCCGGGGCGGCCGGCTGCTCCGCCGCCTGCGGCTGGGCCGCGGCGCCGCCGCCGGCAGGGGTGCTGCGGCGGATGCGGAACTTCTTAGCTCTCGGTTTCGTAGTCATAGAGCTGTTTCGCTTCTTCCAAAGTGTCAAACATGTGCAGCTGCCCCTGCAGCAGGACGGCAGCCGAACGGGCAAATTTCTCCAGCGTCCTGGCCTGGTGCGAGACGATGATGATGGTGGTGGTCGCCAGCCGTTCCTGCAGGATCTCGCCGGCCTTGCGGTTGAACTCCACATCGGTGGTGGAGGGCATGCCTTCGTCGATCAGGTAGATGTCGAAGTCCAGCGCCAGCATCAGCGCAAAGCTGAACCGCGCCCGCATGCCCGACGAATAGGTGCCGACCGGCTGGTCGAAATACTCCTTGAGCCCGCAGAGCCAGCGGCAGTAGGCCTCCACGTAATCCGGGTCGAGGCCGTAGAGCTTGGCGATGTAGCGGCAGTTTTCCATCGCTGACAGGCGGCTGATGACGCCGCCCATGAACCCCAGCGGGAAGGAGACCTTGCAGTTGCGGCGGATCTCGCCCTCATCGGGTTTTTCGAGGCCGGCCATCATGTTGATCAGGGTGGTCTTGCCGGTGCCGTTCGGCGCCAGCACGCCCAGCGAATTGCCGGGCTCGATGCGGAACGACACGCGGTCAAGGATCACCTTGCGCTGGGTTCCTGTCCAAAAGGACTTGCTGACGTTTTCAAACTCAAGCATCGCCTGTTCCGGTACTGCCCGTGCGGCCCTGTCGCGGGTTCTCGTGTGCCTCTTGTCCGGGCGCGCGCGGCGCGCCCTTGGCCCCTTCATATCAAAAGAGTGTTAATGGCCTACGCCCCGAATTTGGCCTTATTATGTCGAACTGTGACATAAATCATCAACCAAGTGTTAACCAATTTGCCCCGCATCCGGGCCGCAGGGGACGGAAATTGCAGGCATAACAGATTTGCGGGGTGCAAGATGGCTGTTTCCAGTACTGAAACAATCAAGGCCAGCCGGCGGCTGAAGGACCGGATTCGCGCCTGCCGGATCTGCGCCGAGCGGTTTGCCGCCACCGCCACCGCGCATGACCCCCGCCCGGTGGTGTGGTTCCGCCCCTCCGCCCGCATCCTGATTGCCGGCCAGGCGCCGGGGCTGCGGGTGCATGAAAGCGGGCGGCCCTTCACCGATCCCTCCGGAGACCGGCTGCGGGCCTGGCTGGGGCTGACGGAGGCGGAATTCTATGACAAGGACCGCGTTGCGGTGGTGCCGATGGGCTTCTGCTTTCCCGGCTACAACGCGAAGAAGGCCGACCTGCCGCCGCCTGCGATCTGCGGCAAGACCTGGCATGATCAGGTGATGGAGCATCTGCCGGATGTGCAGCTGAAGGTGCTGGTCGGCGCCCATGCGCAGCGCTATCACCTGGGGCTGAAAGGGCCGGTGACGGATGTTGTGCGCGGCTGGCGGGATCATGCGCCGCAGGTCTTCCCCTTGCCGCATCCGTCCTGGCGTAATACCGGATGGCTGAAGAAGAACCCCTGGTTCGAGGCGGAGCTGCTGCCGGTTCTGCAGGCCCGGGTGAAGGAGCTGATGCGATGACAGATGAAACCCCGCTGGATCTGGCCCATGCCGCGATGGAGGCCGCGCCGCAGGACGATGCCGCCCGGCTGCGGTTTTATGAGCGGCTGGCGGATGCCGAGCTGTTCCTGATGCTGACGGAAGAGGCGGCGGGGGAGCAGATCTCGCCGGAGCTGTTCGAGACGCCGGAGGGCGCTTTTGTGCTGGTGTTCGACCGCGAGGAGCGGCTGGCGCAATTTGCCGGCAAGCCTGTTCCTTATGCGGCGCTGTCGGGCCGGGTGGTTGCGCAGATGCTGGCCGGGCAGGGGATCGGGCTGGGGCTGAACCTGGAGGTGGCGCCCTCCGCCTTCCTGGTCCCGGCGGAAGCCATCGCCTGGCTGCACCAGACCCTTGGCCACGCGCCGCAGGAAGTCGAGGCAGGCGTCACCGAATTCACCGCCCCCAAAGGGCTGCCGGAGGCGCTGCTGACCGCGCTGGATGCCAAGCTCGCCACCGCGGGCGGACTGGCGGCGGCGGCCTATCTGGCCGGCGTGCGCTACGAAGGCGGCGGGCAGGGGCATCTTCTGGGCTTTGTCGGCGCCAAGGAGGCCGCGCAGGCCTCGCTCGCCAAGGCCGCCGGCGAGGCGCTCACATTCTCGGGCATCGAGGCCGGGGCGATGGACGTGGGTTTCTTCGGGGCCGATGATCCGGTGGCGGCCAGCCTGGCCCGGGTCGGCCTGCGCTTCGACCTGCCGCAGCCCAAGGCGCCGCAAGAATTGAAGCCGGTGAAGCCCGGCAGCGACCCGGACAAGCCGCCGCGGCTGGTCTGACCGGGCGGGAGCGCTCCCGCCTGTTCCTGCACATCTTTTGGATGTGCGTCACAGTTGGGCGTGGCGCTGTGCTGCGCACAGCGCGGGTGCTCTTTTTCTGAGAAGCGTTCAAGGGCAGTTTTGCCCTTGAAGCGCCATATCGAGGGTGTATCCGCCTTTGGCCGCCTCAAGGGTGAACCGCGCGTTGCGCGGCTGCCGGCGCAGCCCTTGACCCGGCCATAGACGGGAGCTCGGTTACTCCGCCGGTTCCAGCTTGTCCTGGGTGCGGGTGTCGAAGTCGCTGGCGTCGTGGCGATCATGCAGCTGCATGGCCGGATCGCCGGAGGTGCGGTTCACCATGCGGCCGCGCTGCACCGCCGGGCGGGCGTCGATGGCCTTGGCCCAGCGGACCACGTTCTTGTAGCTGCCGGCATCCAGGAATTCGGCGGCATCGCCATAGTTGCGGCCCAGCACCAGCTGGCCGTACCAGGGCCAGATGGCGATATCGGCAATGGTGTATTCGCTGCCTGCGATAAACTCGTGTTCCGCCAGCTGCCGGTCCAGCACATCCAGCTGGCGCTTGGTTTCCATGGTGAAACGGTCGATCGGATACTGCCATTTCTCCGGCGCATAGGCATAGAAGTGGCCGAAGCCGCCGCCCAGGTAGGGGGCGCTGCCCATCTGCCAGAACAGCCAGTTCAGGGTCTCGGTGCGGGCCGCGCCCTCCTTGGGCAGGAAGGCGCCGAATTTCTCCGCCAGATGCAGCAGGATCGAGCCGCTCTCGAACACCCGCACCGGCTCCGCGCCGCTGCGGTCCAAGAGCGCCGGGATCTTGGAGTTCGGGTTCACCTCGACAAAGCCGGAGCCGAACTGGTCGCCGTCGCCGATCTTGATCAGCCAGGCGTCATACTCCGCATCTGCATGGCCCGCGGCCAGCAGCTCCTCGAACATCACCGTGACCTTCACCCCGTTCGGCGTCGCCAGCGAGTAGAGCTGGAAGGGATGCTTGCCCGCGGGCAGCTCCTTGTCGTGGGTGGCACCGGCGATGGGGCGGTTGATGGAGGCAAACTCGCCGCCGTTCGCCTGTTCCCATTTCCAGACTTTCGGCGGGGTATAGGGGGTGTCGCTCATCTGTCGGCCTTGCTCTCATTGTTTCCTGTTGCGTTTCAATCGCACGCGCTGCGGCGACCGGTTCCGGCAGAGATAAGGGGATTTTCGGAAATTCCAATGACTGGAAGGTCTGCGCGCGGAAATTTTACAATCCGCTCACATCCTCTCGTCCGCGGACACAGAGCCGTGAGCCCCCCTTCGCATTTGCCGCCGGGGCGGTAATGTCGATGCCGAGGCCGGTGCAGCGAGCCGGTGCCCAAGTTGAAGCGATCACCGAGGAAAGGGATGATTTCATGAAGCGTCTTGCATTTGCTGCTGCGGCAGCGCTGTCCTTTGCCCTGCCGGCCTTTGCCGGGGAGCAGTATGTCGATGGCACCGGCTATGCGGTTTCCGGCTATGACGTTGTGGCCTACCGCAGCCTGGAGATGAACCCGGTCGGCACGCCGCAGACGGCGCCGGTGCGCGGCAGCACCGCGTTCACCGCGGACTACAACGGCGCAACCTGGGCCTTCGCCTCGGCAGAGAACCGCGACAAGTTCGCGGCCAACCCGGCCTATTACGCGCCGCAGTATGACGGCCACTGCGCCTATGGCGTCTCCAAAGGCGGCAAGGTGCCGGCCAACCCGAACCTGTGGCGCATCGTCGATGACAAGCTGTACCTCAACATCACCGACGTGGTGGTCGGCTTCTGGGAAGAGGACATCCCCGGCAACATCACCCTGGCCGAAGGCAACTGGCCGGGGATCGAGGGCAAAGCAGCCTCGGACAGCGTGATCCCGAAGTTCACTTCTGAGGGTCCGGTGGCGAACTGATTGGAACCTGCAGGCAAGGCGAGGGCCTTGCCTGCAAGGTGCTCAAAGTGGTCTTTGATCCTGTTTTGCTAATGCTTCTAAAGCTTTAGGCATCCGCTATGGGGAAATACCCTGCGGCTGCGGCTGAACGTGAGGCTCCGAAGAAGTGCCGTGCGGTGCAACTGACGGCGTGCCTGCCGGAAACAGACACGCGGCGGAGGCCATTAGAAATCCGCGTGTTACTCAATTCCGCCGGTCAAATCCTGCGCAAGCATCAGCGCATTGCCGTCGAGGTCGTAGAAAGTCGCGGTTTTGACCATGCCCTCGACGACATCCGTCTCGCCATCAAATTTGACTTTGGCCTGCTCCAGTTTCTGCCGGGCCGAATCCAGATCAGAGACCCCGAAGACTGGCACGCAGTTGCCGGGGGCTGGTTTGGTGTGCTCGCCAAGGCCGATGGCGACACCGGGGGTGTTCGTCCGAACCTCGGACCAGCCCGCCTCATCGGCATGGTAGAGCAGCTCAAATCCCAACATGGTTTCGTACCACTTTGCGCTCGCATGGCGGTCTTTGACCGACATTGCGATGGTGATGGTTTGATCGACTGCAATGAGTGACATGGGCTTTCCTTATGATTTAAAGTATACTAACTATACTTTATGCACATTGAACTGTTTGTCAACGTCACATCAAAGGCTTGGGCAATGCCCATACTCGCGTGCCTGCATTCGGGCGTGGCCGGACGGCAGGCGCCCCTATTGGCTGCGACCGGTGCAGGCAGAACCGCCTTCGTGCAAAGCATGGATCATCTGATTGAAATGCGGTTGATTGAACGTAACCCCGGGTATGGTCATCCGCTGCGCCCGGAATTCCGCCTGACACAGTTGGGAATTCCGGCGGCGGCCATTGCCCATAAGATCCACGATGTTTCGACAGAGGAGGATCAGCCTTTGCTGCGCCGCTCATGGACTTTGCCGGTTCTGACATCGCTCCACACACCAAGCCATTTCAGCGACATCAAGCGAAACCTGCCGGCGATAACGGACCGGGCGTTGTCTCAATCATTGAAATCCATGGAGGCAAAGAGCTGGGTGTGCCGCAGCGTAGATGGCGCCGCCCGCCCGCCGAGGCCTGTCTATAGCGCGGTGAACACTGGTGGCCTGATCAGCCGCGTCATCGCGCCTGAAATCAGGTTCATATAGAAAAGGCGGCTATTCGTTGAGAGATGACGAAGGTCAGGAAAGTCACGCGTGCAGGTCAAAGAGACTGGAATGTTCCAAGGTCCCGTCTCAGCGCAGACTGTACGCGGCTTGCCAGCCAATCAACACATGCAGCCAGAGAAATCCGGGTCCTGCGCAGCGGAAGACTTCCGGGGGCAACTGAAAATGATCCTGGCAGAGGGCTTTCAGAACGCACGCCCAGCATTGGCCTGCCCTGCACATCTGCGGAATGCATCCTGCCATGCAGACCGTCTTGGAAGGCGGGAAGCCTCAAAAAACAAAAGCCCCGGGCGCAATGCCGGGGCTTTGAAATTCTTGGGCTGCGCCGCTCAGCGGCGGCGGTCGCGGCGCGAGGACATCGGCTGGAAGGCCACGCCCACATGCGCCTCGCAATAGGGCTTGCCCTGCTGGGCGGGCAGGCCGCAGAACCAGAAGTCCTCGGTCGCGGGGTCGCCCACCGGCCATTTGCAGGTGCGCTCGGTCAGCTCCATCAGGCCCAGCTTCTTGGCCTTCTTCTCGATCTCGTTGACCTTGGCCAGCGCCTCGGGGCTGATCTCATTGGCGGAGGGCTGCGGCGGCAGCGGCTGGCCGGCCGGGATGATCTGGCGGCGCGCCGGGGTTGCCGGCTTGGCGTCCGCGGAGGGCTGCGCCGCGGCCGGGCGGGCCGGTTCGGTCTTGGGCTGCGGTTTGGGCTTGGCGGCGGCGGCTGGTTTCGGCGCGGCGGCTGCGGGGGCGGCTGCCGGCTTTTCCTTGGGCTCGGCCGCCTTGGCGCCGCCGCTGTTGCGGTTGGACAGGCCGAGCCGGTGCACCTTGCCGATCACGGCGTTGCGGGTGACGCCGCCCAGTTCCTTGGCGATCTGGCTGGCCGACTGGCCCTCGCCCCACATTTTCTTGAGCAGTTCGACGCGCTCGTCTGTCCAGGACATCTGTTGCCTTTCCAAGCTAATAGCGGCCCCAGGGGTTCTGCGGCCGCCATCATATTCCGTGTGATCGCCCTATTCTAATCACTGCGGGCGGAGTTACAAGGCATCTTGCGCCTATTGGCACAGCCGTTATGCAGTCAGGCCAAGGAATTTCAGGGGGCAGCATGGCAGACCAGGGCTATCAGGTGGAATTGGGCGCGCGCCGCTTCGGGCGGGTGAACTGGCTGGGGCTCAAGGCGCTGGCCTGGCGCGAGGTGAAGCGGTTCCTGGCGGTCTGGACCCAGACCCTGCTGGCGCCGCTGGTGACCGCGGCGCTGTTCCTGATGATCTTCAACATCGCCATCGGGCCGAAGCGCGGCGACGTGATGGGGGTGCCGTTCCTGACCTTCCTGGCGCCGGGCATCATGATGATGACGGTGATCCAGAATGCCTTTGCAAACACTTCATCCTCCATCGTTATTGCCAAGGTGCAGGGCAATATCGTCGACACGCTGATGCCGCCCCTGTCGGGGCTGGAGATTCTGCTGGGCTACCTGGCGGGCGCGGTGGCCCGCGGCACGCTGGTGGCGCTGGGCATCGGGCTGGGGCTGATGGCGGTCTTGCAGATCGTGCCCGCGCATCCCGTGACGGCGCTGGTCTTCATCGTGCTGGGGGCGGCGTTCCTGGGCGGCCTGGGCATCGTCGCCGGCGTGTTCGCGGACAAGTTCGACCAGATGGCGGCGATCACCAATTTCATCGTGACGCCCTTGGCCTTCCTCTCCGGCACTTTCTACTCGGTGGAGGCGCTGCCGCCGGTGCTCAAGGTGATCTCGCACCTGAACCCGGTGTTCTACCTGATCGACGGGGTGCGATTCGGGGTGATCGGCACCTCCGACAGCCCGCCGTTGCTGGGGCTGGCGGTGTGCAGCGGCGCCACCTTTGCCATCTGCCTGCTGGCCTGGGGGATGCTGCGCACCGGCTACCGGCTGAAACCCTGAAGCCGCTATTCCGCAGGCAGCGCGCCGTCCGCGGGCGGTGCTTCCGGCTTCTTGCGCCCCAGCCGCGGATGCAGCTTGCCGGCCAGGAAGGCGGCATAGGCGGTGGCGGCGGCCCCCGCCGCAAAGATCCCGGCCAGCGGCGACACCATCAGCACCAGCCAGGCGGCCCCCGGCGTCAGGATGCCGGAGATATCCCGGTAGCTGGAATAGACCGCCGACATCTCGGTGCGTTCCGAGGGTTTCACCGCCATCAGGAACGGCAGCCCGCCACAAATGTCCAGCAGGATCAGCGCCGCGGAACCGGCCATCAGCAAGGCCACGGAGACATCGGGCCAGCCCTGCAGCGCTGCTGCGGCGCCGAAGCAGGCCGTAACGGCCAGGAACCCCGTGCGCACCGCAAAGCGGATCGAATGCCGCTGAACCCAGCGCTGCAGCAGCGGCGCGGCAAACAGGCTGGCATTGGTCACTGACAGCAGGATGCCGCCGAGTTCCTGCCCCAGCCCTTTTTCGATGGCAAAGATCGGCAGATAGACCACATAGATCCACCAGCCGGAGGAGCGGATCACGGCAAACAGAAAGCCGGTGATCAGCCGCGGCTGCTCCAGAAACCGCGGCAGGTATTTCAGCGGGTTGGAGGCCGGGCCGCGGGCGCGGGCGATCTGCTTGCCGTTGCCCATCCGCATCCACCAGAAGGCGGCCAGCATCATGAGCGCCGCCGCGGCGGAGATCAGGAACGGGGCGGGCGCCCAGACCTCCAGCAGCAGCACGCCGGCCATCGGCCCGGCGGTCCAGCCGAGCGCCGAATAGAACATCCGCGAGGTCTCGCATTTGCCCAGCTCGACCCGGGCAATGTAGTCCAGCACATAGGCGTTGAAGCAGATGAAAGTGGCGACCGCCGCCACCGTGTTGAGCGCCAGCGCCGCCAGCACCGCAACCGGGCTGCCCTCGACCGCCAGGGCTGCCGAGGCCACGAACATCAGGGCGCCCAGGCTGTAGGCCCAGCGGCGCGGCACCAGCCGGATCAGCGCGGGCACCATCAGCCCGGCCAGCAGAGACAGGATGCCAACCGCGAAATAGGAGGCAGAGACCAGCCCGGCATCCCCCAGCGCCCGGTACATGATCAGCGGAAACACCGAAATCAGGATGCCGCGCACCACTGCCTCAAGCCCCGCCAGGATCCCGAAATCCCGGACCGAGGGCACCGGCGCGTGACGCAGCCATTCGGGGATTCGCCTTTCGTGCATCTGTATTCTCCTGTCCTGCTAACAGGCAGGGTGGCGCGCCGGGCAGGCGGAAATTGCCGGTTTTCGACCTCGGCGTCGCCGCCGGGCCATTGGAATGAAATAACTTTTCGTGAGGGGGCGGGCGCGGGTTACTTCCCGGCCGCCGCCGCGCGGCCTGCAGGCGGCCGCACCCGGCCTTCGCGCCAGGCCAGAATCGCCGCACCGGCCAGAATGATGAAGGCGCCGAGGAAGGAAACGGCGTCCGGTACCGCGCCAAAACCCAGAAAGTCGTAAAGCGCGGCAAAGACCAGCGTGGCATAGCTGAACGGCGCCACGAAGGAGGCATCGGCCCGCGCCATGCCGTTGATGAAACAGGCCTGGGCGCAGGCCATCAAGAGCCCCAGCGCCGCCAGCGCGCCCCATTGCGCCGCGCCCGGCATCTGCCAGACCGGCAGCACCGCGCAGCTGGCAATCATCATCCCCAGAAGGTTGTTGAACCACAGCACCTGCAGCGGCCCTTCGCGGCCTGCCAGCTTCTTGATGAAGATCAGCTCCAGCCCCATCACCGCTGCCGCCCCCAGGGCCAGCAGTGCGGCGGGCTGGAAGCTGGCGGGGGTGGGGCGCAGCAGGATCATCGCGCCGATCATCGCAACCAGCGCCGCGCCCCAGCGCCAGGGGCCGACCCGTTCGCCCAGGAGCGGGATCGCCAGCAGCATGCCGAAGACCGGGTTCAGGAAGGTGATCGCGGTGGCATCGGCCAGCGGGATATAGGCCACCGAGGCAAACATCAGCGTGACCCCGGCCCAGCCGAAGGAGGTGCGCCCGATGTGATAGCCCCAATGCGGGCGGATGAACCTGGGCCGCAGGATCAGCACCGCTGTCGAGATCGCCATGAAGGCAAACAGGAACCGCCCGTGGCTGATCTGCAGCGGGTGCAGCGGCGCCCCCAGCAGATCCGTTCCCAGCGCCTTGGCCATCAGCGTGGTGCCCGCAATGAATGTGGTTGCCGCCAGGATCAGGGCGGCGGCCAGGGCCGGGTTCTGCGGTGTGGCGATGCTCATGGCACAAGCGGTGCGGCAAGCCGCCGCGGGATGCAAGGGGAAAGGGGCCGGCCGGTGACGCATTTTGCCGGCAGGGGAGGGGCGCTGCCCCTCAGGCTTGAGTTCAGAGGGGCGCCGCCCCTCTTGGCCTGGCGGTCAATTCACCCCGGAGTATTTGCGCAAAGGTGAATTGGAAGGCGGGCCGCGGCGGATTGGCAGGGCGGGCTGCACAAAAGGGGTTTTCTTTCCCCGAAACCTCCACTATGGAACCCCACCATGATCAAACGCGCACATACCCCCATCTCGCGACGCCGACGCCGCCTGGCGTGACCGGCCCCTGATCCCCTGTGCCTGCCGTGCAGCACATCCCCCATTCGAAATCCATTGATCCACCGTTGACCCAAGGCCAGGCTTACGTCACAGCTTTGGCTTCTACCTTTGAAAAGGATGATCCCGATGATCCCGTCCGTTCTGCCGACCTACAACCGTGCACCGCTTGAGTTCGTCAAAGGCGAAGGCGCCTGGCTGACCACGGCGGACGGGCGACGCTTTCTGGATCTGGGCTCCGGCATCGCGGTGAACGCGCTGGGCCATGCCCATCCGGCGCTGGTGGCGGCGCTGACCTCCCAGGCGCAGAACCTGTGGCATGTCTCCAACCTCTACCAGATCCCGCAGCAGCAGGCGCTGGCGGACAAGCTGGTGGAGCATACCTTTGCCGACACCGTGTTCTTCACCAATTCCGGCACCGAGGCCTGCGAGCTGGCGGTGAAGATGGCGCGCAAGTATTTCTATGACAAGGGCCAGGAGGAGCGGGTGGAGATCATCACCTTCGACGGCTCCTTCCACGGCCGGTCCTCCGCGGGCATCGCCGCCGCAGGCTCCGAGAAGATGGTCAAGGGCTTCGGCCCGCTGCTGCCCGGCTTCGTGCATCTGACCTTCGGCGATCTGGATGGTGTCACCAATGCCATCTCGGAGAAGACCGCCGCGATCATGATCGAGCCTGTGCAGGGCGAGGGCGGCATCCGTGTGGTGCCGGATGCAGAGCTGAAGGCGCTGCGCCGGATCTGCGACGAGCACGGCCTCTTGCTGATCCTCGATGAGGTGCAATGCGGCGTCGGGCGGACCGGCAAGCTGTTTGCCCATGAATGGGCGGGCATCGCTCCCGACATCATGATGGTGGCCAAGGGCATCGGCGGCGGCTTCCCGCTGGGCGCGGTGCTGGCCACCGAAGACGCCGCCAGCGGCATGACCGCGGGCACCCATGGCTCCACCTACGGCGGCAACCCGCTGGGCTGCGCGGTGGGCTGCGCGGTGATGGACCACATCGCCGACGAGGCCTTCCTGGCCGAGGTGAACCGCAAGGCGGGCCTGCTGCGCCAGCAGCTGGAGGGGCTGGTGGCCGGCCACCCGGACGTCTTCGAGGAGGTGCGCGGGTCCGGCCTGATGCTGGGCCTCAAGTGCAAGGCAGTGAATGCCGATGTGGTGAAGGCCGGCTACGGCAATGAGCTGATCACCGTCCCGGCTGCGGACAATGTGATCCGCCTGCTGCCGCCGCTGACCCTGACGGACGAGGACATCGCCGAGGCCGTCAGCCGCCTTGAAAAAACCGCCGCCCAGGTCGAAGCCTCCTGATCTTCATCTTTGCAGAAATACTCCCGGGGGTCCGGGGGCAGGCAGCCCCCGGCCTTCGTCAGAACAAAGCGATACGACCATGAACCATTTCCTCGACATCCATAAAACCGACCCTGCGGACCTGCGGGCGATCATCGACCAGGCCAAGGCCACCAAGCAGGCGCGCCTCGGCCGCCCCAAGGCGGCGCTGGATGATGAGCTGCCGCTGAAGGACCGGATGGTGGCGCTGATCTTCGAGAAGCCCTCGACCCGGACCCGGGTGTCCTTTGACGTCGGCGTGCGGCAGATGGGCGGCCAGACCATGGTGCTCAGCGGCAAGGACATGCAGCTGGGCCATGGCGAGACCATCGCCGACACCGCCCGGGTGCTCAGCCGTTATGTCGACATGATCATGATCCGCACCTTCGACGAGACCGTGCTGACCGAGATGGCGGAATACTCGGACGTGCCGGTGATCAACGGTCTCACCGACCGCACCCACCCCTGCCAGATCATGGCCGACGTGCAGACCTACGAGGAGCACCGCGGCTCGATCAAGGGCAAGAAGGTGGTCTGGTGCGGCGACGGCAACAACGTCTGCGCCTCCTTCATCCATGCGGCCGGCCAGTTCGGCTTCGACCTTACCTTCACCGGCCCGGCGCAGCTGGACCCGGAGGAGGAGTTCATGGGGCTGGCGCGCAAGGCCGGCTCCAAGATCGTCGTCGAGCGGGATGCGGCCAAGGCCGTTGATGGCGCCGACCTGGTGGTCGCCGATACCTGGGTGTCGATGCATGACAGCCAGTCCTCCAAGGAGCGCCGCCACAACATGCTGCGCCCTTATCAGGTCAACGATGCGCTGATGGCCCATGCCAAGCCGGATGCGCTGTTCATGCACTGCCTGCCGGCCCACCGCGAGGAAGAGGTGACAAGCGCCGTGATGGACGGCCCGCAGTCGGTGATCTTCGACGAGGCGGAAAACCGTCTGCACGCGCAGAAGGCCATCATGCGCTGGTGCCTGGGCGGCTGAGCCGCAGGCGGTATTTGATTTGGAAGGGCGCGCGCAGCCGGGGCTGATGCGCGCCTCTTTCATGCGGGCAGCGCCGGTGACGCGGGGGCACCGGCTTTTGCGCTGGCCCTTGCCGCCGTGATCGGCAAACCTTCTGCCATGGATTTCACCACAAGGATTTTCCCATGGACCGCAGCACCGCCCTATTGATCGTCGACATGCAGCAGGAGATGGCCAATGTGGCCGCCTCGGGCCGTCCGCAGGCCAACCCGCAGGCGGAAGAGGTGGTGGCAGACCTGGCCGCGGCGTTCCGTGCGGCGGGGCTGCCGGTGGTGCATGTGATGCATGACGATCCGCGCCCCGAAAGCAAGTTCCGCCGCGATCTGCCCAGCGGCCAGCCCTTGCCCTGCGCCGTGCCGCAGGCGGGCGAGGCGGTGTTCTGGAAAACCGGCTCTTCCGGGTTCTACGGCACCGGACTGGACAGCCATCTGCGCGACGCGGGCGTCAGCCGGCTGGTGATCGTTGGCGGCGTGGCGGCGTTCTGCGTCAACTCGACCGCGCGCTCTGCCGCCAATCTGGGGTTCGGCGTCGAGGTAGCGGAGGACGCGCTGATCGCCTTTGACATGCCCGCGCGCAACGGCGGCATGCTGGATGCGGAGACCGTTCTGGAGGTCACCCTTTCGGCCCTACATGCAGGGTTCGGCACGGTAGTGACCGCGGCGGATGTGCTTGCGCAGCTGCCCGCCGGGGCAGAGGCCTGATAGGGCCGCCAGCCACGGCCGGCTCCCATTACCCCTTGTGCCGGCACCGGATTGCCGCCAGCATTTCCTTGTTTAGCAAGGGAGGTGCATCATGGACGGAACATCCGCAACACCGCAGGCGCTGATCGTCGGGGCCGGGACCGGCCTGTCCGCGGCCTTTGCCCGGCAGCTGGCCGGCGCGGGCTATGCGCTGCATCTGGCAGCGCGCAATACCGCCAAGCTGGAGCTGCTGGCGGCGGAAACCGGGGCAGAGCTGCACGTGCTGGACGGCACCGATGCCGAGGGAACCGCCGCGCTCATAGGCAGTCTGCCGGGCGATTTGCGGGTGGCCTGCTACAACCCCTCGGCCCGGATGCGCGGCCCGGTGGCGGAGCTGGACCCGGCGGCGGTGCGCAAGGCGGTGGAGATCACGGCCTTTGGCGCCTTTGTGCTCGGCCAGGCGGCGGCCAAACGGATGCTGGCGCAGCAGCCGGAAAACGGGCGGCTTGGCACCATCCTGTTCACCGGCGCCTCTGCCGGGGTGAAGGGGTTCGCGCACTCCGCGCCCTTTGCCATGGGCAAATTCGCGCAGCGCGGCCTGGCGCAATCCATGGCGCGGGAGCTGCATCCCAAGGGCATCCATGTGGCCTGGGTCAACATCGACGGCGGCATCCGCAATGCCTCGCGGCCGGAACGGGTTGAGGCAGCGGACAATCCCGACAGCATGCTGGACCCGGAGGCGATTGCCCGCGAATACATGCATCTGATCTGCCAGCACCGCTCCGCCTGGAGCGACGAGCTGGTGCTGCGGCCCTGGGTGGAGCGGTTCTAGGGGCTGACCCTAAAAGCAAAGAAAAACCCCCGCAGCCGGACGCGCGGGGGTTCCTTGTGTGAATGCGGTGCGGCTCAGCCGACGAAGCTGTTGAGCAGCAGGTAGATCACGGCCGACAGCAGCGCCGCGGCCGGAACAGTGATCACCCAGGCGGCCACGATGGTCATGAAGTGGCTGCGGCGCACCAGCTTGCGACGGCGGCGTTCCTCCGGCGCGATGCGCTTGGCCTCCGGGCGGCCCGCGGCGGATTTCTTCAGGCGGCGCTCCATGTGCCACTCGCGGAAGAAGCCGACGCCGAACACCGCGCCCACCGCAATGTGGGTGGAGGACACCGGCAGGCCCAGCCAGCTGGCCACGATCACGGTGATGGCCGCGGACAGCGACACGCAGTAAGCGCGCATCGGGTTCAGCTTGGTGATCTGGCTGCCGACCATGCGGATCAGCTTGGGGCCGAACAGGAACAGGCCGAAGGAGATGCCGAAGGCGCCGATCACCATCACCCAGGTCGGGATGGCGACCTTGGCGGCAAAATCGCCGAACTCGGTGGCGTGCACGATGGCGGCCAGCGGGCCGACCGCGTTGGCGACGTCATTGGCGCCATGGGCAAAGGACAACAGGCCCGCGGAGATCACCAGCGGCAGGCCGAACAGAGCCTTCAGCGACTTGTTGCGGTTCTCCATGCCCTCGGACTGGCGCTTGATCAGCGGCGCGGTGATCACATAGGAGACCGCCCCGACGCCGGCACCGATCAGCAGCGCGGTTTGCAGGTCGATCTTGACGATCTTTTTCAGGCCTTTGAGGGCCAGATAGGCGCCAAAGGCACCCGCCATGATGGCGACAAGCACCGGCACCCAGCGGCGGGCGGCAGCGATCTTGTCGTCCTGGTAGATGATCTTGGCCTTGATGAAGGCGAGGAACAGCGCTGCGATGATGCCGCCCAGCACCGGCGAAATGACCCAGCTGGCGGCGATCTTGCCCATGGTGGGCCAGTTCACCGCGGCGGTGCCTGCGGCGGCCACACCGGCGCCCAGCACGCCGCCCACGACAGAGTGGGTGGTGGACACAGGCGCGCCGACCCAGGTCGCCAGGTTCACCCACAGCGCCGAGGAGATCAGCGCCGCCATCATCGCCCAGATGAAGATGCTGCTGCTGGACACCGCGGCGGGGTCGATAATGCCCTTGGAAATGGTCGAGACCACATCGCCGCCCGCCAGCAGGGCGCCGGCGCTTTCACAGATGGCGGCAATCACGATGGCGCCGCCCATGGTCAGCGCATTTGCGCCCACCGCCGGCCCCATGTTGTTGGCAACGTCATTGGCGCCGATGTTGATCGCCATATAGGCGCCGAACGCCGCGGCTGCGATCACCACCATGCTCATCGCCGAGCCGCCGAAGAACACGCCAGCGGCAAGGCCTGCCACCACGATGAAGGCCAGCGCGATGCCCGGCGCCACCAAGGGGCGGGAGGCATAGCTGGTCGCCAGCTCCAGCTGGGAGATCCTGTTCAGATCCTTATCCAGCGTGTTCCATTGCGGGCGCTGATCTGTGTCGCTCATCATCGCATTCCTGATTCCGGGGTCTGGGCACGCGCCTACCCCCGCTCAGGACACGGTTCAAGCGTTTGACATAAAAATGTCACATAACTTTTACAATTGGCGCAAAACGGCCTGCAGCTGCGGCTCATGCACCAGGCCCGCGGCCTGCTCCGGCGTCATCCACTCGCGGGTACGCTCGGCGGACTCGGGATAGTCGTCCTCCAGCTGCTCCACCTCGGCCTCGAAGATCAGCGTGGTCACCGGCTCTTCGGTGCCGTTGTCGTGGCGCTTGGTGAAGTGGTATTCGCCGATCGGCTGCGGCGTGATGCGGGCGGATTTGACGCCGGCTTCCTCCCAGGCTTCCTGCAGCGCAGAGGCCGGGCCGTCTTTGCCCTCGACCGGCCAGCCCTTGGGCAGGATCCAGCGCCCGGTGCCGCGGCTGGTGATCATCAGCACCTCCTTGCCGTCCGTGCCCATGCGGTAGCACAGCGCGGCGACCTGCACGCGGGCAGGGCGCTGCAGCATCGGTTTGATGATCTCGTTCCAGGCGCGGGTCAGCGGGCTTGTCATGGGTGCTCAGCCTTTGTTGTTGGGGAAGATCCCGTGTTTTGTGTGCTTTTGTGGGAATCTACGCCTGATTGCCCGGGGGTGCAAGGCGATGCGCGCGGGCGGCAGGCCGTTGAAGGCAGGGCTCCCGCCCGCGCGTCAAAGCATCAAGGATGCAGTGCCGGCGGTTGGGCCTCGCAGCGCGCCTGCGGCGCGCTGCGGGCGCTCACTTGCGGCGTTTCACCCGCAGCGTCGGGTCTTCCCGGGTCGGATCCTCGGGCCAGGGGTGCTTGGGGTACTGGGCGCGCATGTCCTTCCTGACATCCGCATAAGAGCCGGCCCAGAAGCCCGGCAGGTCGCGGGTGATTTGGATGGGGCGCTGGGCGGGCGACAAGAGAGACACCTTCAATGGCACGCCGCCCACGGACGGATGCCGGGTGACGCCGAACATCTCCTGCAGGCGGACCGAGATTTCGGGGATCTCGCCGTCATAGCTGATCGGGATCCTGCGCCCCAGCGGGGTGATGAAACTGCCCGGCGCCTCACGGTCCAGCAGTTGTGTCTGCTCCCAGCTGAGCACGGCCTTGAGCGCGGGCAGCAGGTCGAAGCGTTTCCAGTCGTCCGCGGATTTCACCCCGTCCAGCATCGGCAGCAGCCAGTCCTCCAGCGTCTCCGTCAGGCCGGGGAGGGAGAAATCGGGCAGGTCAAAGCCTTCCGCCCGCACCAGCTCCACCCGCGCCGCCAGCCGTGCCGCCGCCCCAGTAAGGCGCAGGCCCAGATCGCGCACGCCGTCCAGCATCGCCCGCGCCACCGCGTCCGGCGGCACGTCCTTCCAGATCCGGTCGTCCAGCACCACGGCGCCAAAACGTTCCTGCTGGCGCGCCGCCACCCGGCGGTCGCGCTTGGACCACTCGCAGCTGTCCTCCCAGGCAATCTGATCGGCAAACAGCTCGCGGATTTCGCCCTGCGAGATTTGCGCCGCCATCCGGATCTTCGCCTCGCGCGGGTTGCCGTCGGTGTCCAGCGCCACGATGAACGGCGCGCCTGCCAGCGTGTCGCCGCCGTCCAGAATGGTGCCCTTGCCGCCCGAGAGCACGAACCGCGGATTATCGCCCTTGCGGCGCTGGCCGACGCGGTCGGGGTAGGCCAGCGCGGCCATCATTGCAGTCGACAGGCCCGCGTCCCGGCGGCCCGCCTGTTTCTCCAGCCGCCGCGCCTCGCTCTTGATCCGCTCCACGACGGGGCGGTTCAGCTGATAGGGGTGATTGCGCAGAAACCCCTTGGGGTCCCGCAAGGCCTTCAGCCGCAGGCTCAGATCCGCCGGCGCCCCGCGCAGCGGGTCGCGCTCGCCCAGCAGCGCCGCCAATGGCGCTGCGGCAGGACCTGCCTGCAGCAGCATATGGCCAAGCCGCGGATGCAGGGGCAGGGCGGCCAGTGCCTTGCCATGCTCGGTGATCCGCCCCTGCGCATCCAGTGCGCCCAGCATGGCGAGCAGCGTCTGCGCCTCAGCCAGCGCCCCCGCAGGCGGCTGGGTCAGGAATATGAGATCGTCCGGCGCCGCGCCCCACAGCGCCAGCTCCAGCGCCAGCGCGGTCAGGTCGGCGCTTTCGATCTCGGCAGGCGGGAAACCCATCAGCGCGCCTTCCTCGCCCTTTGTCCAGAGCCGGTAGCAGATGCCCTCCGCCACCCGCCCCGCGCGGCCCTGGCGCTGGGTCGCCTCGGCGCGGGTCACCTTCTCCGTCACCAGCCGCGACATGCCGGAACCGGGATCGAACCGGGCGCGGCGCGCCTGGCCCATATCGACCACCACCCGGATGTCCTGAATGGTCAATGAGGTCTCGGCGATGGATGTCGCCAGCACCACCTTGCGGCCCTGCGGTTCCGGCTGGATCGCCGCGCGCTGCTCGGCAAAGGGCAGGGCGCCGAACAGCGGCCGGATATGGCAATGGCCGGGCAGGCGCTTTTCCAGCGCGCCGGCGGCGCGGCGGATCTCGCCCTCGCCGGGCAGGAACACAAGGATGCCGCCGCCATTGCCGGGTCCGGCGGCGCGGGTTTCCTTCTCTGCCTGCATCGCCAGATCGGCCAGCGCATCGCCGCGGCGCGTCTGCGCGGGCAGGGGGCGCTCCAGCCAGCGCGTTTCCACCGGATAGCTGCGGCCCTCGGACGTCACCATCGGCGCGTCCATCAGTGCCGCCACCGGCTCCGCGTCCAGTGTCGCCGACATCGCCACAAGGATCAGGTCATCGCGCAGCGCGCCCGCCACCTCCAGGCACAGGGCGAGGCCCAGATCGGCATTCAGCGAGCGTTCGTGGAATTCATCGAAGATAACCGCGCCGATGCCGGGCAGGTCCGGATCCGATTGCAGCATCCGGGTCAGGATGCCCTCGGTCACCACCTCGATGCGGGTCGATTTGGAGACCTTGGCATCGCCGCGCACCCGGTAGCCGACAGTCTGGCCCGGCTTCTCGCCCAGCGTCTCTGCCATCCGCTCCGCCGCGGCGCGGGCGGCGAGGCGGCGCGGTTCCAGCATCACGATGCGGCCCTTGGTCAGGCCTGCTTCCAGCATCGCCAGCGGCACCCGCGTGGTCTTGCCCGCGCCGGGCGGCGCTTGCAGCACGGCACGGCCGCGGGCGCGCAAAGCGTCCAGCAACTCGGGGAGGGCGTCTTCGATCGGCAATCTGGTCATCTTTGCCTTATCGCCAAAGGGGCGGGTGAGGTCCAGCGGCCTTGCAGCGCCCGGCACTGCGCAAACCACGCCGGGCGCGGCGGATTTGCCGCCTTTCCTGCACCGCTTGCTGATGTAGGGTGCCCGTCAGACGGCAGGGGCTGGACTTTGCGACGCGGCTTGCGCCAAGGTCCGCCCATTACGACAGGAAAGCACGCATGGACACCGAACAGCTGACTCAGAAGATCCTCGATGGCGACCGCCGGGCGCTGGCCCGGGCCATTACCCTGGTGGAAAGCGGCCGCGAGGATCACCGTGCCAAGGCGGGCGAGCTGCTGTCGGACCTTGCGAAGCACAAGCGCCAGTCGCTGCGCATCGGCCTGTCGGGCACGCCCGGCGTGGGCAAATCCACCTTCATCGAAAGCTTCGGCATGATGCTGACGGGGCTCGGCCTGCGGGTGGCAGTGTTGGCAGTTGACCCCAGCTCCGCCCGCTCCGGCGGGTCCATTCTGGGCGACAAGACCCGGATGGAGCGCCTCAGCCGCGAGCGAAACGCCTTCATCCGCCCGTCCCCCAGCCAGAGCCATCTGGGCGGCGTCGCCCGCCGCTCCCGCGAGGCGGTGGCGCTGTGCGAGGCGGCAGGGTTCGACGTGGTGCTGATCGAAACCGTCGGCGTCGGCCAGTCGGAAACCGTGGTGGCTGAGATGTCGGACCTGTTCCTGCTGCTGCTGGCGCCCGCGGGCGGCGATGAGCTGCAAGGCGTCAAGCGCGGCATCATGGAAATGGCCGACCTCATCCTGGTGAACAAGGCCGACGGCCCCCTGAAACCCGTCGCCACCCGCACCTGCGCCGACTATGCCGGCGCCCTGCGCCTGCTGCGCAAGCGCCCGCAGGACCCTGAGGGCATCCCCAAGGCGCTGATGGTCTCCGCTGTCGAAGAGCATGGGCTGGACAAGGCCTGGGAAGAGATGCAGGTGCTGACCGCCTGGCGTAAGGAGAACGGACACTGGGACCGCCGCCGCGCGGATCAGTCCTGCTACTGGTTCGACCAGGAGGTGCGCCAGGCGCTCTTGGCGCGGCTGCACACCGCCAGCGCCCAGGCCGCGATGGCAGAGCTGTCGGGCCGGGTGGCGGAGGGGGCGCTGACCCCGGCGGCGGCGGCACAGCAGATGCTGCAGGACCACCTGAAGGGCTGAGGCGGCGTGCAGGAAATCCGGGTCTTTGACGGCACGCATCTGCGCGCCTCGCTGTTCAACAGGGGCGCCGAACGGCTGTTCGTGACCTTCCGCCAGCGCGTTGCCGTGGCCGGGGAATTCGAGGACCGCGGCCCGGTCAGGAACATGACGAGGCACGGCTATGCCCATCTGCATATCCAGCCCCGCGACAACGACTGGTACATCAACAGCGAGACCAAGGCGCTGTCGCCCAGCCTTAAGGATTTGTCCAAAGGCTACGGCGACGTCTCTGCCATGGGGTTTTCCATGGGCGGCTACGGGGCGCTGCGGTTCTCCGGGGCGCTGCATCTGAACCGCTTGATTGCCGTCTCGCCGCAATACACCATTGCGCCGGGCGCGGTGCCGCATGACCGCCGCCGCAAGGAGGCAGAGGCCTTTGACGAGGCGCTCGGCGATCTGGTGCGCTATGGCCGCCATGATCTGCAGGGCGTGGTGCTGTTCGACCCGTTCCGCAAGATGGACCTGAGCCACGCGCTGTTCATCCAGGCAGTGTTCCCGGACCTGCAGCTGTGCCGGCTGTCCTGCGGCGGCCATCCGGCCAGCCAGGTGATCCGCGAGGGCGGCAGCTTCTGGGACCTGCAGTCGCTGCTGCGCGACGGGCCGCTGAACGCGGCGCGGGTGCTGGAGCTGCACCGCAGCCGGCGCAGGCTGTCGCGGGCCTATTGGCAGAAGCTCGCGCGGGTGGCCCGGCAGCGCGGCAAGCAGGGGCTCGGGGCCGCTGCAGAAGCCGGTCTGGAGAGGCTTGCAGCGGAGCAGGAAAAGGTGCAGTAAGCGCGGCAAGAAAGCTGAGTTGAATCACTTGACGCTGTTGCCGGTTGAGCGTAAGAGCAGCGGACCAGTTTTCGGGCGCAGCCAATGGCCGCGCCCCTTGTGATTTGGCGCCGGACTGCCGGAGCCTCCAAAAAACGAAGGATGAAGATATGTCGCGCCGTTGCGAACTGACCGGAAAAGGCCCGATGACTGGCAACAATGTCAGCCACGCCAACAACAAAACCAAGCGCCGCTTTCTGCCCAACCTGAACGACGTGACTCTGCAGTCCGAAGTTCTGGGCCGCGGCGTCAAGCTGCGCATCTCCGCAGCTGCCCTGCGCTCTGTCGACCACCGCGGCGGCCTGGATGCTTTCCTGGCCAAAGCCAAGGACGAAGAGCTGTCGGCAAACGCGCTGAAAGTGAAGAAAGAGATCGCCAAGGCACAAGCCGCACAGGCTTGATAATCCTGGCCTGATCCCTTCACCGGATCGGATTACGGACACCGCGCAGGGGCAATCCTGCGCGGTGTTTGCGTTTGCGCAATCTGCCGCAGAGCCGGGTCTTGCAGACGGCACGCCTTGGGGGCATACCTGCCTGTGATGATGCATGCCTTCCGCATATGCCTCGGCCTGTTTTTGGCCCTGACCGTCGCCCTGACGGCGCATAGCGCTGCTGCCCGGCAGGGGGAGCGCGATGCTGCGGGGCAGATGGTGATCTGCACAGGCACCGGCCCTGTCACCATCTATGTGGACAGCGAAGGCCAGCCGGCCAAGCCGCCGCACAGCTGCCCCGATTGCGTAATGCATGTGCTGGACGCGGTGGCGCAACCTGCGGGGCTGGTGCTGCCGGTGGAGGCCAGCAGCGAAGTGACGGCGGGCCGGCAGGCCGCACTGGCCTCCATTCAGCATATTCTGAATGCCAGCGCCCGCGCGCCGCCGGCCATCGCCTGACCGGCCACGCACACTCTCAATTTGAAAACTGAATATCTACCAAGAGGAGACAGGATATGTCCCTGAAGTCTGTTGTCTTTGCAGCCGCCGCTGCTGCTGCCTTTGCCACCTCCGCCTTTGCAGGCGATGCCATGATCAAGGTGCACGACCAGTACGCGCGCGTCTCGTCGCCAACTGCCAAGGCCGGTGCGGCCTTCATGGAGATCATGAATAAGGGCGAAGCCGACGATCAGCTGATCGACGTGCGCTCCGACGTGGCGGCCAAGGTGCAGCTGCACACCCACAAGGAAGGCGATGACGGCGTCATGAAGATGATGCATGTGGAGGAAGGCTTTGCCGTGCCTGCAGGCGAAACCCATATGCTGATGCGCGGCGGCGATCACATCATGTTCATGGGGCTGAACCAGCCGCTGAACCACGGCGATGTGGTGAAGGTCACGCTGGTGTTCGAAAAGGCCGGCGAGGTCGAGATCGAAGTGCCGGTCGATTTGGAGCGCAAGGCCGAGGGCCACGGCCATTCGGATCACTCCGGCCACTCGAACTAAGCGCCGCAGGGCAGGGCGGGCGCGGCGTCAGGCCGCGCTGCAGCCCTCCTTCGCGCCCAAAGCCCGCCCCCTGGCGGGCTTTCTGCTGCCTGGGGTCAGCCCAGCAGCTCCGCCACCCAGGCGGGCACGGTTTCGCTGGCGGGGCCAAAGCGGCGCTCGGCAAAGCGGGAGGCGGTGGCCGACGGCTCCAGGTTCAGCTCCACCGTATGGGCGCCCGCCAGATGCGCCTCATCGACAAAGGCCGCCGCCGGGTAGACCTCGCCCGAGGTGCCGATGGCGGCAAACAGATCCGCCCCGGCCAGATGGGCGTAGATCTCCTCCATGAAATACGGCATCTCGCCGAACCAGACCACGTCGGGCCGCCCCGCAGGCGCGGCGCAGGCGGGGCAGGGCTGGCCGGTCTGCATCTCCATCGGCGCAGCCCAGCGGTGGCTGCAGGCGGCACAAAGCGCGCCTGCCAGGGTGCCGTGCATGTGCAGCACCTGCGCGGCACCGCCGGCCTCATGCAGCCCGTCCACATTCTGGGTCACGATCACCACCTCGCCCTTGTGCTCGGCCTGCAGCTGCGCCAGCGCCTGATGCGCGGGATTGGGCTGTGCCGCCGCAGCCTGGGTGCGGCGGGCGTTGTAGAAGCCGTGCACCAGGTCCGGATTGCGCGCGAACCCCTCCGGCGTCGCCACATCCTCGATCCGGTGCTGCGCCCAGAGCCCGCCCTCGTCGCGGAAGGTGCCCAGCCCGCTTTCAGCCGAAATCCCGGCGCCGGTCAGGATCACGATCTTCGCGCTCTTTTCCATCGGCCGCAAACCTCCTATCACTGGCCCCGGATCACAGGAGCCGTTTGCCAATGCCTATCCGTATTCTCTTCGTCTGCCTAGGAAACATCTGCCGCTCCCCGGCGGCCGAGGGGGTGTTCCGCGCGCTCTGCCCCGAGGCGGAGACCGACAGTGCCGGCACCGCCTCCTACCACGTGGGCGAGCCGCCCTACGGCCCGATGCAGACGGCGGCGCGGGCGCGGGGGCTGGACATCTCCGACCTGCGCGCGCGGCAGTTCCGGCGCGGCGATTTCGAGGCCTTCGACCTGATCATCGCGATGGATGCCAGCAACCTGGAAGACATCGAGGCCTTGCGCCCCTCAGGCAGCGAGACCCCGGTGCATCTGTTCACGGGCTATGCGCCGGAAACCGGCGCGGACCATGTGCCCGATCCCTATTACACCCGCGATTTCGACGGCTGCCTTGACCTGATCGAGGCGGCAGCGAGAGGGCTGAAAACCGCACTCTGACTTAGCCGGCGATCACCCGGAAGCCGCCCGCCAGGAACGGCAGCTGCTGCACCGCCGGGTCAATCATCTGGGTCTGCACCAGGCGGCGCACGGTCTCGGCCACGTCCCGCGGCACCCGGTCGGCCCAGTCGGCGGCGGTGAACAGCGAGATCGTGCGGGACATCTCGCCGAACGGCAGCGGGAAGGCGTCGATCTGGTCGTGGAAACGGCCGGCGCGCATATAGCCCAGCGGCGTGGTGACCGCCCAGCCGATCCGCCGCGCCACCATCGCCATCAGCGCCAGGTGCGAACCGACCTCGAAGCGGTTCTCGAATTCCAGCTTCTGGCGGCTGAGCAGCCCCTCGATCTGCTGCGAGATCAGCTGCTCGCGGGCATAGCGCAGGAACGGCAGCGCCTGCAGCTGCTCCGCCGCCTGCGCCGCATCGGAAACCGTGCCGCGCGGCGCCACCAGGATGAAGGGATCGCGCACCAGCGGGTATTCCACCAGCCCCTCGTGCAGGCCTCCGGCGGTGGCGGCAATGGCGATATGCAGCTCGCGCGCCTCCATCGCCCGCACCACGTCGTGGCTGGAGGCGGTGATCATCTTGAACCGGCATTGCGTCAAACTGTCGGCCAGGATGGTGGCCAGCCGCGGCGTCAGATCATTGTCGAAGTCGTCGATCAGCCCGATCGACAGCGCCTGCAGGTGGGTGAGATCCATCACCGTCAGCTCGCTCTGGGCCAGCCGCAGCTCGCCCAGCACCGCCTCGGTCCGGGCCAGGAAGCTGCGCCCCGCCGCCGTCAGCACCATCGGGCGGCGGCCATGGTCGATCAGCTCGCTGTCCAGTGCCTTTTCCAGGTTGCGCATCTGCTGGCTGACCGCGGGCTGGCTGAGGCCGGTCATCTCGGCGGCCTGCGCCACGGATCCGGTTTTGGCCAAAGCTTCAAACACTTCCAGCCCGCGCAGGGTAACGCCCTTGATCAACATATGAACTGCTCCAATACCTTGCGCCGTTCTTTGCGGTTTGAGCCGGCCCGGTCAAGGGTGGCAATGCCGCAGCCTTTCCCCCTTGCGAAAATGCCGCAGCGCCGATGCATCAAATGAAACGGCGTTCCTGCGGCGGGCGCGTTGCGCCGCGCGGGACAAGGCCGCCAGGCCGCCGCGCACCGGCGGCTCGCGGCTCATCGCGCGATAGCAGACCACCCAAAAAAAGGCGCCCCGCCGGGACGCCCTCACATGCTTTGACGCTGTGCCGCCGGTTCAGCCGCAGCTGCGCGCTGCGTGATCGCCGAAGGCCTTGTAGCGCAGCCACAGCCGCTCGTCGCTGCGGTTGCTGGACTGGCGCACCACCTGGGCCTGGTGCGGATCGGCAAACCACTTGGAGACGGTCTTGCGCTCGGACCGGGTCAGGCTGCGGTTGGCCACCTTCTGGATGCAGTTGCACAAGCCGGGCGAGGCCGCGGTGCGGTCCGACTGGCGGCAGGCGCGCTCAATGGCGCCGGCCTCGGCGCCCGCCGGTGCCAGTGCTGCAAGAAAGCCTGCGCAAAGCGCGGTTGTCAGGAAATGTTTCATCTGCTCATGCCCCGTTCTTGGCAAGCGGGTCTGCTGCCCGCGGAATTGGCCGTACTATGGCGCAATCCGGTGCCGTTTTCAATCGTGGTAAACGGGAATGAAGAGGGCTGGAGCGCCACGTGTCATGGCCCTCCAGCGCTGCTGGTGCTCAGGTCTGGTTCGGCCCGCGCATTGCGCGGACGGCTTGGCGCACGGCTTTCCAGTCCGCCGCCTCGCTGTCTTTGCCGGCTTCTTCGCATTCGCGCATTTTCTGCGCGGCTTCAGCCTCGGCCTTGTCGCCATGCGCGCTGTAGAGCGCGCGGGCATATTCAGCGGCTTTGATTGCATCCATGCGGATCATCCTCCTTTGCTGTGTCTCCCACCAGAGGGACGCGCGTCTCGCGGTACAGGGGGAGTATAGCGCATTTTGGGCGGGCGCGCAGGAGGCGGGGAGAATTTGCAGGGTTTTGGCGGGGCTGCGCGGAGGGCAGGGACCAAAGGCCGTGCAGAAAATTGGAGGGGCGCGGCCGATCCGAGGGCGGGAGCGAAGCGCCCGCCCGTGGGGGCGGATCGGGCGCTGCCCGGCGGTGCCGCCGGGCGGGAGGTCAATTCAGCCTATTGGAGCGCTTTGACAAATGCCCCAATGGCTTTGACAACCGATTGAACACTTTCGGTTTGCGCCGTGACGGTGACGGCTGTTGCCCCAGCGGTCCATTTTGCACCGGCTTTCGCCAATTCTTTGGATCCCTCGCGGATCATGCCATCCGCAACTGACCCGCAGTAAGCCGCCATGCGCAGGGAAATGTCCCAGAGAGCTTGGGCGATCTTTTCCAGCAGTGAAGGGTAGGGGGAAGGTTTCGCAATCTCCTCTTCCAGTTCCTCAACCTGTTTCCAGATCAGAGCGAGGTCGGCCTGCATTGCACGCGCCGCTGCATCCTCCAGCGGCGGCCCGCCATTGTCGCCGATCAGGGCAGTAACGGGTGCGCGTTCAACCGCCGCAAGCTGTTCCTTGAGGCGGGCGACTTCCTGTTCCAGCTCAAACAGGCGGCGTATGCGCTCGATTTCCTCGGCGACAGCTTCGGGGCCAGCGTTCCATATCTCATCCTCGATCAACGCAACCCGGCGCTGGAGGTCCCAGTTTAGCGGTTTGCCCGAGAAGTAGCCCTGGTACCAATCACACCAGTAGCTCCATTCTTTGGATTTTAGGAAGGTTTTCCAGTAGTGCTGCCACATTGATTGAACGTTTTGGGCGTCTCCGGCGTCTAGCCACAATGGAGCATTGAAGACGTCTTCCAACGCTGGAACGGCGTTTGTACCAGCAAACTCTATCGGATTATCATCCCCAAGAATGCGGGTGTCGAATTTTGTCGCTGCGTAGGTTTGCTTGTACCCGGCTTGGGTATGTAATGAAGTTGCTTGGGCGGTGTTCTGGATGCATTTAAGCGCGGAAATTGGGCCTGAGGTGGTCTCCGAACGAGCTCAAAGCATATGAAATATTGCCTCAGCTGTGTGCTGCAAGTCTGGCTGCGCCGTACTTGTCGATAGCCTTGATGAAAGCTTTGCAAGCTCATCAGTTGCGGACCTTGAAGCTCTGTGCAGTTTGCTGGTTCCCTCGCTTGTAGAGGTGCTCGTGCTGCAAGCAATAGCAACTGCTCGAAAGCAAAGCAGAAGGTCTTCTTGTGTTGCTTCAGTGGAATTGCGCCTGCTCATTTGATTCATGAATATGGGCAGACAGCGAAGTGCTGATCGCGCGGTTAAGGCGTGGCAGGTCCGGGCATCCTTTGACTTCAACCAGTCTTCCAGTTGCATCTCAGTTTCGGAAGGCTTCAAATTCATCACCGCGCCAGATTCCTGAAATATTGCTCGCGGTAGTCAAAGCGCCCGCTTGACCAAACCCCGAATCCAAATCATATGCCTGAGCATGACTGACCTCGCTCACATCCGCAATTTCTCCATCGTCGCCCATATCGACCATGGCAAATCCACCCTCGCTGACCGGCTCATCCAGGAGACCGGAACGGTGAAGGACCGCGATATGAAGGAACAGCTGCTCGACGCCATGGATATCGAGCGCGAGCGCGGGATCACCATCAAGGCCAACACCGTGCGCATCGACTACACCGCGCAGAACGGCGAGACCTATGTGCTGAACCTGATCGACACCCCCGGCCACGTCGACTTTGCCTATGAGGTCTCCCGCTCCATGCGCGCGGTCGAAGGCTCGCTGCTGGTCGTAGACTCGACCCAAGGGGTGGAGGCGCAGACGCTGGCCAACGTCTACCAGGCGATCGACGCGGATCATGAGATCGTGCCGGTGCTGAACAAGATCGACCTGCCGGCCTCCGACTGCGACCGGGTGGCGGAACAGATCGAGGATGTGATCGGCATCGACGCCACCGGCGCCATCCAGGTGTCGGCCAAGACCGGCCAGGGCATCCGCGAAACGCTGGAGGCCATCGTGCAGCACCTGCCCGCGCCGCAGGGCACCCGCGACGCGCCGCTCAAAGCCATGCTGGTGGACAGCTGGTACGACAGCTACCTCGGCGTGATCGTTCTGGTCCGCATCATGGACGGCGTGCTGAAAAAGGGCATGCGGGTGAAGTTCATGTCGAACGGCACCCTGCACCACGTCGACCGCATCGGCGTGTTCCGCCCCGCCATGCAGGTGGTGGATGAGCTCGGGCCCGGTGAAATCGGCTTCCTCACCGCCTCGATCAAGCAGGTGCGCGACACCCGCGTCGGCGACACCATCACCAACGACCGCAATGGCACCGAGACCGCGCTGCCGGGCTTCAAACCCGCCCAGCCGGTGGTGTTCTGCGGCTTGTTCCCGGTCGACTCGGCCGAGTTCGAGGACCTGCGCGACGCCATCGACAAGCTGGCGCTCAATGACGCGTCCTTCAGCTTCGAAATGGAAACCTCCGCCGCGCTCGGCTTCGGCTTCCGCTGCGGCTTCCTGGGCCTGCTGCACCTGGAGGTGATCCGCGACCGGATCGAGCGCGAATATGACATCGAGCTGATCACCACCGCGCCGAGCGTGATCTACCACGTCTACATGAAGGGCAAGGACAACGAGCCCGGCGAGATGATCGAGCTGCACAACCCCGCCGACATGCCCGACCCCTCCAAGGTCGACCACATGGAGGAGCCGCGCATCAAGGCGACCATCCTGGTGCCGGACGACTACCTCGGCGACGTGCTGAAGCTCTGCCAGGACCGCCGCGGCATCCAGATGGACCTCTCCTACGCCGGCTCCCGCGCTATGGTGGTCTATGACCTGCCGCTCAATGAGGTGGTGTTCGACTTCTACGACCGCCTGAAATCGGTGACCAAGGGCTATGCCTCCTTCGACTATCAGATGACCGGCTACCGCGAGGACAACCTGGTCAAGATGTCGGTGCTGGTGAACGACGAGCCGGTCGACGCGCTCTCCACCATGGTGCACCGCGACCGCGCCGAGATGCGCGGCCGCGCGATGTGCGAGAAGCTCAAGGAGCTGATCCCGCGCCACATGTTCAAGATCCCGATCCAGGCCGCCATCGGCGGCAAGGTGATCGCGCGCGAGACCCTCTCCGCCCTGCGCAAGGACGTGACCGCCAAATGCTACGGCGGCGACGCCACCCGGAAGCGCAAGCTCTTGGACAAGCAGAAAGCGGGCAAGAAGAAGATGCGCCAGTTCGGCAAGGTGGACATCCCGCAGGAGGCCTTCATCTCGGCGCTCAAGATGGACTCTTGAATGTTGGATCTATCGGTGGTTGAGTGTGGCGGGGCTTCGGTCCCGCTTTCTTAATTTCTTGTAGGTTATAGTTTTGAAGAACAGAGGTTAAGAACTCTGTTTTGTGGGGTGCTTAGCTTCTACTTAACTAACAGGCAGGTGGATTTTGGTAGAAATCGAAGGGGAGGGTTTTGTTACGGTAAAGTTCTCCGGAGTGCGCTTTGACGGAGGCAATTTACCTGTTTCATTGCTCGACAACATTAAGTCGTACCAAGAAGTTCTCCTATTGTTGGCTGAGGAAGTTTGGAGAGAGCAGAATCCTGAAAGGAAGAAGCTCCCTAGAAACTTCAAACGGAACTTGTCACTATCTTTTTCGCATGTCCAAGATGGCAGCGCGGAAGCAGTGTTGCGTAGCGACGCATCAATAAATGCTGGGTTGCTGCCTGATGAGTACGCAATTGACTATTTAGCGCTCGCTCAGTCGCGGTTTCTGAAAGTCGCAAATGCAGCCAATGAGGATCGAAAAATTGAAGGCGTTCCACGGGCAGCGGTGGTTCACCTCAAGCGGCTTCTTTCTGGTCTTAGAGAACAAGAGCAGATAGAAGTAATTTCACACAACTCATTCGACAGAAAAAGGAATCGAGCTCGGTTCTCTGACAGAACGTGCAACGCGCTGGTGGAGAGCGCTCAAGATAAATCTATAGTTGAGGTTTCTGGTTTAGGGATTGTTCAATCAATCTTGGATGCGACCGAAGAAATAGAAGTGTTATCCGAGCACGGGAAGTTTAGGTATCCAGTTTCAAGAGAGGAAATTCGATCGGGACAATTCCCAATCGCATCATTTCTCGAATTTTCAATCGAGGCGAAACTGAACCACAATGGGCACGTTCGGAGTGTTGAAGATACCAAGGGTATCGAAAGGGTTGAAGAAAACTCGGAATTTTTGAGGTTATCCGAACGCCTCCAGCACATAGAGGGCCTGGTTGAGGGGTGGAAGAATGGAGTAGGAAACGCGCCCTCGAAGAGAGCCTTGCAATGGGCGCGAGATTTGAGTGGTTTCATATGCTCGGTCTACACGCAGATTTCCACTTTCCCGGAGCTGGATGGAGGAATCAATATTGAGTTTTCAACTCGTGATATTGAGGTCCTTGTCATGTGTCGGGAAGAGTACATTCGAATTGAAGCGTTCGATGAAACCGATGCAGACCCCGTAGAGCGTGTGTATTTTGGAATTTCCCCCAGGCTTCTGCAGGATTTGATCGACGTAAGGGAATTTATTTCGTGAGTGAAGATAAGATAGATGCATCTGAGCGACTTTTCAGGAACTTGCACCCGGATGACTATGATAATGGACGAATAAATAGTTCAGCGTTCAATCCCTCACAAAGCCATGATTTTAAACTTAGCACTGACAGATCTTCGATGATTGCTGCGCAGGAATCCTTTGATTTGTTCGTTTCATCCGGTCTCGAATCCATTGGCGTTTGCGGAGTGACCTGCAATGACTTCGTATATGAATCTATTTCTTGTGCTCCCGATCCTATCCCTAACAACCCTGCTCATGCACTGGCGGATTATGCGCCTCATGGACCAAGCCAAAGAAGAAAAAAAGGTAGGAAACTCGCGAAGCGAGCATTGGAGTATGGCTTTGACTATAGGCCCAAGTAGAACTCTTTCCGGCTGATTCTCATGTGTAAAGTCCCGGTCGCCAGACCGAGCAGCGCCCGTCCCGCCCCCCCCCCCCGCCACGCCAGAGGCGTGGTTCCAGCACGACGCGGGCGCTTCGCTTCCCACCCCGCCGGGCCGGGCGCTGCCCTCAGCGTGCTGATCAAGCCTTTTGAAATCAGTGTGCCGAGGTAAGGCCGCTCCATAAGCGCCATCCGCCTGTATACCCGTAGGGTGGGCAATCCTGCCCACCATTCTTGGCCACCACCCCATGCGCCACTCTCCGCCCATCCGCGGCCTCCGCGCAACTCCTGCCTGAAAACGCCCCCGTTCCATGCTATCCTCCGCCCCGTTCATCTGGGGAGGATAACACCATGAAACACCTGACTTTGGCCGCGGCGATCACCCTGTTGGCCTCACCCGTCTTTGCTCATAGTTGCCCTGCCGACATGGCTGCCATCGATGCGGCGCTGGCCGCCGGGACGGAGCTGTCGGAGTCCGATCTGGCAACGGTCCAGGAATTGCGCGCCGAGGGCCAGGTGCTGCATGAAAGCGGCGATCACGACGGTGCGGTTGACACCCTGGGCCAGGCCAAGGCGCTGCTCGGCATCGACTGATCCGGCACCCCGGACCCTGAAACAAGAACGCCCGGCGGCTGGCCGGGCGTTCTTCAAACCGTGCGTGCGGGCGGCTCAGAAGCTGTCCTGCACATCCTGCGCCACGCCGCTGATCGCGTTGCCGGCCTTGGAAATGTCGCGCCCGGCGCCCTTGGCGGTCTCGCAGGCCGCCAGCCCCAGCAGCAGCGCACAGGTCAAAATCCGCATCATCGGTGAAGGCTCCTCATCTCTGCTCAAACCTCTTCGGCGGATGTCTAGCAAGCCGCCCCGGCACAGGCCAGAGGATTTGCAGGCCAGAGGATTTGCGGGCCAGAGGATTTGCAGGCCGGCGCGGCCTGCACGGTTGAGCGAGGTCAAGGCGGCCGGCGCGGCGGCGGTCTACCGTGACGTGCAAACCAACCCCGAGGAGGGCAGAACCATGGATCTATCCACCCGCAAGCAGGCGCTGGAGGCGCGCCGCGCCGAACTGACCGGCCATCTTGCCAAGGTCGAGCACACGCTGGACGCGCCGATGCCGAAGGACTGGGAGGACCGCGCCTCCGAGCGCCAGGGCGACGAGGTGCTGGAAAGCCTCGGCAAGGCGGAGCTGGACGAGCTGCGCCGGATCGACGCCGCGCTGGAGCGGATCAAGGCGGGCACCTACGGCATCTGCGCTGCTTGCGGCGGCCGGATTTCGGACGCGCGGCTGGACCTGCTGCCCGCGGCGCCCCTGTGCAAGACCTGCGCCGGCGCCGCGGCCAAGTAGGCGCAGCCTCCGGTTCGATGGGGATTTACCAGAAATTTGCAACTTATAAGATAGTGCAATCCCCGTAAATCGCGGGTATCTTGACCTGGATCAAGGAGATGTAACCGACCCCGGGGGCAGAGTGCGCGAAACCTGAACTGGAGGGTTTGGACGATGGACTTTTCCGCCAGAAGAGAACTGCTTGAGGCGCGGCGCCAGCAACTGGCCGGGCTGCTGCCGCGGGCCGGCGCGGCCCCGGCGGCGGCGCGGATGGGCTCCCGCCGCCAGCCGCGGGCCGAACGGGGCGCCGGCTGCGCGATCGAAGTGCTGCCCTGGGCCAGCCTGGAGGAGCTGCGCCGGATCGAGGCCGCCCTGGCCCGCCTGCGCGAGGGCTCCTACGGCTATTGCCGGATCTGCGGCGACGACATCGGCGACGACTGGCTCGACCAGCGCCCGGCCTCACCCTTCTGCAAATCCTGCGCCCTGTAGCTGCGCCGCCCGCCGCAGCGGCGGCGCATCCCTGTTCCATCCCTCGCCGGCGGCCGATCGGGCCGCTGGCCTTTTTTGCGCGGATGCGCAGCGGCCGTTGCCCCGCGGCAGCGCTGCACTACTTTAGCCCTTCGCGCGCAAAGGCCCCGTTGCCGTGCTTGCCGGGATATGCCACAACCGGCCTGACCGACTGAACAAATGAGTTTAGCAGATGCCAGAATTCACTGAGCGCCGCCGCATGATGGTGGATACCCAGATCCGTCCCTCGGATGTCACCAAATACCCGATCATCGAGGCCATGCTGGCAGTCCCGCGGGAGAAATTCGTGCCGGACGCGCAGCGCGAGGCGGCCTATGCCGACCAGAACGTGCGGCTGGGCGGCGGCCGGGTGCTGCTGGAGCCGCGCACCCTGGCCAAGATGCTGGACGCGGTCGATCTGCAAAACGACGAACTGGTCCTCGATGTGGCCTGCGGGCTGGGCTATTCCACCGCGGTTGCGGCCCGGATCGCGCAGATGGTGATCGGCGTCGAGGAAGATGAGGCAATGGCCGCGGACGCGCAGGAGCTGCTGAGCGAGACCGGCGCCGACAATGCCATCGTGCACAGCGGCCCGCTGGCCGAGGGCGCGGCGGAACACGGCGCCTACGACGTGATCCTGGTGCAGGGCGGCGCCGAGGACCTGCCCGCAGCACTGCTGGACCAGCTCAAGGACGGCGGCCGCATTGCCGCGCTGATGATGACCGGCGCCCTGGGCGAGGTGAAAATCGGCTACAAAACCGGCGGCCGGATCTCCTGGCGGTTCGAATTCAACGCCAGCGCGCCGGTGCTGCCGGGCTTTGCCGCGGCAAAGGAATTCGCGCTCTGAGCCTTCGGGCCGGGCGCTGCGGCCGGCCGGGTCGGCCGCGCCGGAAAGACGAGGGGCCGGGCGCCGTTCACAGCGCGCCCGGATCAGGGAAAAACTCACCGCGGCTGGCGGCGCGGCAAAAGATAAGGCAATCGATGCGAATGAAATTTCCGGCGAGTGTGTTTAAGGCTTTTGTATTTGCCGGCGGCGTGGCTGCCACGGCGCTGATGCCGCTGAAGGCCGCGGCGGACAACCTGTCCGATGCGATGATCGGCGCGTATAAGACCAGCGGCCTCCTGGAGCAGAACCGGGCGCTGCTGCGCGCCGCGGACGAAGATGTTGCAGCAGGCGTTGCCCGGCTGCGCCCGGTGATCGAATGGACCACCTCCGCCACCCATACCTATACCCGCGGCACCAGCCAGTTCGGCAACTTCAACGAGTTCACCGACAATGAGATCCGCACCCAGCTGCAGCTGACCCAGCTGGTGTTCGACGGCGGCGAGACCCGGCTGCGCAAGCAGGCGGCGCAGGAACTGGTGCTGGCCACCCGCCAGCGGCTGATCAGCATTGAACAGCAGGTGCTGTTCTCGGCGGTTCAGGCCTATGTCGGCGTGCTGCAGGGGCAGGAGAACGTGTCGCTGCGCCGCAACAACCTGCGCCTGCTGCAGGAAGAGCAGAAGGCGGCCCAGGACCGTTTCGAGGTCGGTGAGGTCACCCGCACCGATGTGGCGCTGGCCGAAAGCCGGGTGGCCGCCGCGCGCGCCAACCTGACCGACGCCGAAGGCACCCTGAAAACCGCCCGCGCCACCTATCTGCAGGTTGTCGGCCACGCGCCGGGCAGCATCGCGGGCCAGCCGCGGCTGCCCACGCGCACCGCGTCTCTTGACGGGGCGCAGGCCATTGCCCTGCGCAACCAGCCGGACCTGCTGGCGCAGCAGTTTTCCGTCAAATCCGCGGATCTCCTGGTTCAGGCCACCACCAAGGCGCTGGGGCCAAGCGTGAACTTCACCGCCCGCGCGGGCCTCGGCGAGAACCTGAACGAGGGCACCGGAACCTCCTCGGATTTCACCGCCACGCTGTCGCTCAACCAGGAGCTCTATACCGGCGGCCTCAACGCTGCCACCCGGCGGCGGGCGATTGCTACCGCTGATGCGGAGCGCGGCACCCTGATCAACGTCCAGCGCTCGATCCTGCAATCGGTCAGCGCCGCCTATTTCAACGTTGAAACCGCCCGCGCAACCCTGATCTCCTCCGGGGAACGGGTGCGCGCCTCCAAGGTGGCCTTTGACGGCATCCGCGAGGAAGCCACCCTGGGCGCCCGCACCACGCTGGACGTGCTGCAGGCTGAGCAGGAATACCTCGACGCGCAGACTGAGCAGGTCAACGCCCGCGCCAACCAGGCCCTGGCAGCCTATCAGCTGCTGCAGTCGCAGGGGCTGCTGACCGCAGAGCATATCGGCCTGGCGGTGGAGATCTACGACCCCACCCTCTATTACAACCTGGTCAAGGATGCGCCGGCCCATCACAGCAAGCGCGGCAAGGATCTGGACCGGGTGCTCAAGGCCTTGGGGCGGAACTGACAATTCATCCTACCAGTTGTGCGGTGACGGGAAGGCGGCTACACTCTGACTCAAGAGGCAAGAGTGGTTTTAGATAATGTCCGACCCAGTTACCCACGCTGAGATTGAAGATGTATTGTCCTCGATCCGCCGCTTGGTGAGCGAAGACACCCGCAGCCAGCCCGCGGCACCGGAACCGGCGGCGCGGCTGGTGCTGACACCCGCTCTGCGGGTGCAGGCGCCCGAAACCCCCGGCAGCCGCCCGCCCGCCGCAGAGCCGGAGGCTGAGGCCCTGGCAGAACCTGCGGAACCGGTGGAATCGGCAGAGCAAGCCGCGGAGGAGGCGCCGCAAACCGGTTTCGGCGCCGGCAGCAGCATCGGCCCCGATGCCGGCAGCTCCGGCGCCGATGCTGCTGCCGGCCCGGCGGAGCCATTGGAAGAGCCGTTGCTGGCCTTCCGCCATCACAGGGACCTGGCCGCTGAACGGGCTGAACCCAAAGCGCCGCAGGAGAAGGCCGAAGACCAGGCCCCGCCCGCCGCCGCGGAAGAGCCGTCCGGGGACGCCGGACGCGCCGGACCGGACGCGCCCTGGGGCAACCCCGAGGCCACCCTGTTTGCTGCCGCCGCCGGCGCCGGCCGTAGCGCGGACGCTGAGGCGGAGGCTGATGAGACCGCAGAACCCGCTAAGGCCGCGCCGGTGCTGCTGACGGAGGAAAACCTCGCCAGCAGCACCGCTGGCGCCCGCGCCGCCTCCGTGGTCCGCAAGATCGCCGAGATGGAGGCGCGCAGCTCCGCCTCGAAGGCTGGCACCCAGCAGCATTGGGAGCCGGACAGCCAGACCGAGGCGCCTTTTGCCGGTGCCGGCCCCGACACCATTGAATGGCGGGATGAGCCGCTGCCGCCCCGCCGGCCCGCCCGGCCGCAGGAGGATGCCCGCGACGCCGCCGCAGGCGGTGATGAACCGGAGATGATCGTCGTCCCGGACAGCGCCGAGGCCGCACAGGACCGGGAAACGGCCGGACCCCCGGCGGACACGGTGGTGGAGGACGCCGTCACCGGCGCGGCGATGGACGCGCTGGCGGAGGAGGAGGGCGACAGCTACCTCGACGAAGACAGCCTGCGCGATCTGGTGGCGTCAATCGTCCGCGAGGAGCTCCAGGGCCCGCTGGGCGAGCGCATCACCCGCAACGTGCGCAAGCTGGTCCGCCGCGAAATCCACCGCGCCCTGGCCGCCCACGATCTGCTCTGATCCGGGCCGGGGCGGGATCTGGTCTCCGTTTCCGGCTCTGGCCTCGAGAGAGGTTTCCGCTTCCGGCTCAAGAGAAAAGGGGGAGCCTCCCCCTTTTCCCATCCCTTTCGCTCAGTGATGCCTATGGCGCACCGGAACCTGCATCAAGGACGCTGCGCGCCAGCAAGCTGGCAGATCCTTGACGCAGAACCCCGTCCGCCATTTTCCGGCATCAGCGAAGGCGACGGAGAAAGGGGAAGGCGGCCAGCCCCGCGGCCGGCGGCTCAGAGCTTCACCGGCTGCGCCAGCTCCAGCAGGTGGTCCAGGTCCATATAGCGCTCCAGGTGATCCGCCAGCGCATCCAGCACCTCCTCGACGCCGTCCTCGTATCCCGCCTGGCTCTCATGCCCCAGGCTCGCCAGCACGCTGGCGCGGAAGGCGTCTGCGGAAAACAGCCCGTGCAGGTAGGAGCCTTTGACCCGGCCGTCGGCTGAGGCCGCGCCTTCGGGACGCCCCTCGATGCTGAGCCAGGCGCGCGCGCAGTCGGCGCCGGTGGTGCGGCCCATGTGGATCTCATAGCCGCTGACCGGCAGGTTGCCGTCGCGGGTCACCGCCTCGGTCAGCGTCACCCGCTTTTCGCCTGCCATCACCGTGTGCACGTCCAACAGGCCCAGCCCGTCCACCTTGCCCGGCCGCCCGTCGACGCCTTCGGGGTCGTCGATGCTCTTGCCCAGCATCTGGTAGCCGCCGCACAGCCCCAGCACATGGCCGCCGCGGCGGTAATGCGCCAGGATGTCGATGTCCCAGCCCTGGCGGCGCAGGTAATTCAGGTCGCCGATGGTCGACTTGCTGCCGGGCAGGATCACCAGATCCGCATCGCCGGGCAGGGCGCGGCCTGGCGGCACGATCTCCACCGTCACCTCCGGCTCCGCCGCCAGCGGGTCCAGGTCGTCGAAATTCGCCATCCGCTCCAGCTGCGGCACCACCACCTTGCAGGCGCCGCCCTGGCGCGAGGCGATGTCCATCATGTCCTCGGCCGGCAGTTTCCAGGCATCCCAGAACCAGGGCACCACACCCAGCGAGGGCCAGCCGGTGCGCGCGGCGATGTCATCGCGGCCGCCGTCAAACAGGCTCAGGTCGCCGCGGAAGCGGTTCACCATGAACCCGGCGACCCTCTCCAGGTCCTGAGGTTCCAGCACCGCATGGGTGCCGACAATCTGCGCGATCACCCCGCCGCGGTGGATGTCGCCGGCAATCACCACCGGCACCTCAGCGGCGCAGGCAAAGCCCATGTTGGCAATGTCGTTCTTGCGCAGGTTGGTCTCGGCGGGCGAGCCCGCGCCCTCGATCAGCACCAGATCGGCATCCGCCGCCAGGCGGCGGTAGCTCTCCAGCGCCGCCTCCAGCAGGCCGGATTTGTCGCGCATGAATGATCCGGCGCCCTGGGTGCCGCGGCGTTTGCCCTGCACGATCACCTGGGCGCCGGTGTCGGTTTCCGGTTTCAAGAGCACCGGGTTCATGTCGGTATGGGGCGGGCGTTTGGCAGCCCGCGCCTGCAGCGCCTGCGCGCGGCCGATCTCGCCGCCCTCAGGGGTGACGGCAGCGTTATTGGACATGTTCTGCGGCTTGAACGGAGCCGCCTTCAGCCCGCGCCGCACATAGGCGCGCGCCAAGCCCGCCACCAGCAGTGACTTGCCGACATTGCTGCCGGTGCCCTGGATCATGATTGCGCGTGCCATCAGCCGCTCCCTGCCTGCGCCCTGTAACTCAGGGGGCCTGCATAGCAGGTTAGACGCCCCCGTCCATGGGGGCTGTGCCGCAAGCGTCCCGCGGCAGCCGCCGTGCGACAGGTTGACCCCGCGGCAAGCAGTTGCGGGCAAAAGAAAAACGCGCCCCTAAGGGCGCGCTTTTCAGCAATGCGCAAGGGAAGCCTTAGGCGGCTTCAGCCTGCGCAGCGTTGCGGCGTTCGCTTTCTTCACGCGACAGTGCAACCGAGGTCCGCACACCGCGGCCCACGAAGTCCATCAGGCCTTCCACAACCCGTTCGTTCGGGTCGATGCCGGCGCAGGACAGCACTTCGCGGCCATCGCGCGAGCGTGCCCAGCGGGCGATCTGTTCCGGGCCATTGCCGTATTTCTTGTCGTCGGCGATGGCGTCATCCAGTGCGGCCAGGACAACGGCTGCAAACAGTTTGCGGGCGCGGTTGCCTTGCTCGTTATTATAAGCGGTGCCGTCTACGAAATCTCGCATCTCGTATCCCTTGTTGTTCTTGCTATTGCAATTTTCGGCGTAGCGCTGCTTATGACGGAAGTGTGACGATTCGGATAGAGCGCAGATGCATAGCTTTCATGCAAATTGCGCATAGCTTTTTCACGCTTCCTCCACACCATATCCTTGTCTTGCCAGCAGCCGGCCTGCCAGATATAGGGTCTTGCAAATTATCATCAACCATCTGAAAGGCATTTTCCCATGCCCAAGATCAACGGCAACGAAATCCGTCCCGGCAACGTGCTGGAACATAATGGCGGCCTTTGGGCAGCGGTGAAGGTCGACCACGTCAAACCCGGCAAGGGCGGCGCATTTGCCCAGGTCGAGATGCGCAACCTGCGCAACGGCTCCAAGCTCAATGAGCGGTTCCGCTCGGCGGACAAGGTGGAGCGCGTCCGCCTGGAGCAGAAGGACCAGCAGTTCCTCTACGAGAGCGACGGCATGCTGGTGTTCATGGATGCCGAGACCTATGAGCAGATCGAGCTGCCCGCGGAACTCCTGGGCGACCGCCGCCCGTTCCTGCAGGACGGCATGACCATCGTGGTGGAATTCTACGAGAGCGAGGCGCTGAACGCGACCGTGCCGCAGAAAGTCACCTGCAAGATCGTCGAGACCGAGCCGGTCGTCAAAGGCCAGACCGCGGCGAACTCCTTCAAGCCGGCGATCCTCGACAACGGCGTCAAGGTCATGGTGCCGCCCTTCGTCGGCCAGGACGAGATGATCGTGGTCAACACCGAGACCATGGAATATTCCGAACGCGCCTGATCCGGGACGCCTTCGGAAAAACGGAAAAGCCGCCCTCCCTCGGGGGCGGCTTTTTCTGTTTCTGCGCACCGCCCAAGACTTTTCAGAAAAGTCTTGGCAAAAGTTTTCTGAAAACTTTTGCGCAGGCAGCCGGCCGGGTCACCCCGCCGGCAGCGCCAGATCAAAACCGCATTCATCCATCATCTTGCCATAGGCCGCGGTGAACCCGCTGAGCGAGGCCTCGTAGAACATGTCGTTGCCGGCCCAGATCTCCACCCAGCTGCCCTGCTGCATCGACCTAAGCATCACCAGATGGTCCTGGAACCGCAGCGCGCTTTCGGCCTCGGCCAGCCCTTCCTCGTTGATCCAGGAGTTGATCCCCGCCGCGATGGAAAAGCTGCGATCGAAGTCAAAGATGAAATCCACCGTGCCGCCCTGCTGCATCAGCGTCGGGTAGTGCCGCGGCGCGTATTCCTGCACTTTGGCCATCGGGTAGACCGCAGGCGGGCCGGCATCGCCGGAAAACACCTCCAGCGCCAGCAGCGGATCACCATCGCCGCCGGTCCAGGCGCGGCAGGTCAGATAGCTGTCCTGCCCGGTCTCATGGGGTTCGACAGCGGCATGCCAGTCCTTGTAGTTCCAGTACTCCGCCCAGGCCGGGGAGGCCGCCAGCGCGGCGAAACAAACTCCAAACATAAGTCGCATCAAATACCCTTTCAGCAATTCCGGCGGCGATCCTAACGCAAGGAGGTGAACAGAGGCTTGTCAGAAGCCCAATGCGTCCAGGCGGGCCGCCACCATGCTGCGGTAGCCGCTGCCGAACAGCCGCAGATGCACCAGCGCGGGCCACAGCTGATAGATGGCACGGCGCGCCTCGTATTCTGGCTCCGGTTCACCGTAGGCGTCGTGAAACGCGGCAGGCGGCGTGCCGAACAGATGCAGCATCGCCAGATCCACCTCGCCATGCCCCCAGTAACAGGCCGGGTCGATCAGATAGGCGGCAGGACCGCTGAACAGCACATTGCCGCTCCACAGATCGCCATGCAGCAGCGCGGCAGGCGGCGCGGCGGGCAGCAGGTCCGGCAGCCGGAGGCAAAGCGCCTCAACCCGCTGCCGCAGATCGCGGGGCAGGGCGTCCGGGCTTGCCAGCAGACGGCGGCGGGTCCAGAACTCCACCCAGTTTTCCAGCGGCGCATTGGGGATCGCAACGCCGCCAAAGGCGTAATCCTCTGCCCAGCCGTAGTGCGGGCCGCAGGCGGCATGCAGCTGCCGCAGGGAATGCCCCAGCGCCTGCCAGCCTTCTGCGCCGGCCGCGGTTTCCTCCAGCGCGTCCATCAGCAGCACAGAGCCTGCCACGCCCAGAACCTCCGGCGACGGCGCGCCTGCGTCCCGGATCGCGCGCAGCATCGCGGCCTCGGCCACCACCAGCGGCCCGGTCTTGGCCACCACCCGGCGGCCGTCTGTCAGGTCAAGAAGCTGCACCTCCGACAGGTCGCCGCCGTGCAGCGGGCGGGCGTGCGCAACTTCCGCACCCAGCAGGGATAGAACCGTCCGGTTCAGCCCGCTCACGGCTGCCCCGCTCACTCTTGCCAGCTGACGCGGGCGTCCCCCGCCTGCATCTCCCCCTTGGCGCGGTCAAGGCGCAGGTAGGCAATGCCCCTGCCGCCGGACTGGGTGAACAGCGTGCCCACCACCTTGCCGGCGGCGGTGATTTCCGTGCCGACCGGCGCCGCACCCTCAACCGCCACCGTGCGCAAGCCCTTGCGCAGCTCGGTCTTGTGCTTCATCCGCGCCGTCACCTCCTGGCCGACATAGCAGCCCTTGCGGAAATCGACGCCCTTCAGCGCCTCGAACCCGGCTTCCAGTATATAGGTTTCCGGCCCCAGCTCGATGCCGGTTTCGGGAATACAGTGGGCGACCCGGATGGCGTCCCAGTCGGTGCCGTCATCACCTCCCTCGGCGCCATAGAGCCGCCAGCCCATCTCCGCATGGCGCGGGTCCGCGAGCGCGCCCTCCGGTGCCGCGCCGGTGCCGCGCTTCACCTGCAGGTCGGTGATCTCCAGCTGCACGTCGGCGCGCAGCCGGTACATGTTCAGCCGCTTCAGCAGCCCCTCGGCCAGCGACGCCTCCACATCCAGCAGCACCGCATCGCCGTCCGCCGCCAGAAAGAAATCCGCTATGTATTTCCCCTGCGGCGTCAGCAGCGCCGCATAGACCAGGCCTTCGCTCAGCCGCTCCACGTTGCTGGTGACAAGATCCTGCAGAAAGCTCTTGGCGTCATTTCCGGTCAGGCGCAGGATGCGGCGGTCGCTCATGTCAATTCTCCTGTATGCCTCAGGGGCGTTTCACTGCTTGGCCCAGTGATATAGGAAGCAGGGCGGAAGAAAACAGCAAATCCGCCCCAGGAGAGCCCATGCCCGCGCCGGTCAGCATTGTCATTCCCACCCTGAACGCGGAGGCAGAGCTGCCCGCCGCGCTGGAGCATCTGATGGAGGGGCTGGCGGCAGGCCTGATCCGCGAACTGGTGATCACAGACGGCGGCTCGAGCGACGCCACCCGCGCCATCGCGCAGGCTGCCGGCGCCGAATGGGTCAGCGGCGCGCCGTCCCGCGGCGGCCAGCTGCGCCGGGGCTGCGCGGCGGCGCAGGGGGAGTGGCTGCTGGTTTTGCACGCCGACACCCGTCTGGAGCCGGGCTGGGCTGCGGCAGTGTCGCAGCATCTGGCAAGCGGGCCGGGCGGCCCCGCCCATTTCCGCCTGCGCTTCCGCGCCCGCGGGCTGATGCCCGCCTGGGTGGCCGGCTGGGCCAATCTGCGGTCGCGCCTGTTCGGACTGCCCTACGGCGATCAGGGCCTGCTGATCCGCCGCGCGGATTATGAGGCCGCAGGCGGCTACCCCGATCAGCCGCTGATGGAGGACGTGGCGCTGGTGCGCCGCCTCAAGGGGCTGACCGCCTTGCCCTGTGCGGCGCTGACCAGCGCGGCGCGCTATCAGCGCGCAGGCTGGCTCCGGCGCGGCGGCCGGAACCTGTGGACGCTGATGCGGTATTTCCTCGGTGTGGCCCCGGAAAGGCTGGCAAAGTCTTACAGCAAATAACTGTTCCGCCCGCGGACGGGCGATGTCCTCGGCGCTCATCAGGGGAAAAGGCCCTTACCCGAACACCTTCTTTGCAAAACGGCGGAACCAGCGTTCTTTGCCGCGCCGCGCACCGCCGGGCACCTGCTGTGCCTGGGCGGCAATGCCGGCAGTGTCCACCACCGTCTTGCCGTCCTGGAACTGCAGCCGGTAGAGATCGGCATAGAGCCCGCCGCGCGCCAGCAGCTCCTCGTGGCTGCCCTGATCCACCACCCGGCCGCGGTCCATCACCACGATCTTGTCGGCGTTGCGGATGGTTGACAGCCGGTGCGCGATCACCAGCGTGGTGCGGCCGCCCGACAGCTTGTCCAGCGCCGCCTGCACCACCTTCTCCGACTGCGCATCCAGCGCCGAAGTCGCCTCGTCCAGCAGCAGCACCGGGGTATTGCGCAGCAGCGCGCGGGCAATCACCACCCGCTGCCGCTGGCCGCCCGACAGGGCAGAGCCGCGCGGCCCCACCCGGGTCTCCAGCCCGTGCTCCAGCTTGGGCAGGAAATCCGCCACATGCGAGGCCTCCAGCGCCGCCTGCAGCTCCTCGCCGCTGACATCGGTGCGCCCCAGCACGATATTCTCGCGCAGGGTCTCGTCGAACAGCATCGCATCCTGCGTCACCACCGAGAACAGCCCGCGCAGATCGGCGGTGTTCAGATCGCGCACCTCGACGCCGCCGACGGTGACCGCGCCCGCCTGCGGGTCCACCATCCGGGTCAGCAGGTTGAAGATCGTCGATTTGCCCGCACCGGAGGCGCCCACCAGCGCCGTGGTCCTGCCGGCCTCGGCCTCCAGGTTCAGCCCGTGCAGGATCCTGGCATCGCCATAGCTCAGGTCCACCGCATCCAGGCGGATCGCGGGCAGCCCCTGCGGCGCCGGTTTCGGCTGCGCAGGCTCGCTCAGGAGGATCGGCGCATCCAGCAGTTCCTTGATCCGCTCCAGCGCCGCCGCTGCGCCCTGCCACACGCCCGAGATATTGGCCAGCCGCCGCATCGGTTCAAACGACAGGCCGATCGAAGTGAAAAAGCTCATGAACTGGCCGACGGTCTTTTCGCCGGCGATGATCTCATTGCCGCCATAGAGCAGCACCGCCATGAAACCGACGCCGGCCATGATGTCGGTCATGCCGGAGATAGACGAGGTGCCAAAGGCCGCCTTCACTTCGGATTTGACAAATTCATCGGTGCGCTCGGAAAAGCGGCTGACCTGATACTCCTCCAGCCGGTTCAGCTTGACCGGCACGATGCCGTGGAAGATCTCGTCCAGCCGGGTCGCCAGATCGGCGCCCAGATCGCGGGCGCGCGACGCCTTTTTGCGCACATAGCGCTGGATGGTGGAGATCGGCAGCAGCAGCACCGGCACGCCGATCAGCAGGATCAGCGTCCAGCGCCAGTCGATCGAGAACGCCACCCCCAGCACCGCCACCAGCGCCACCAGATCGCGGCCCGCACCGGTGATCACCGCCTGCCAGACCGAGTTGATCGCCCCCACATCGCTTTGCACCCGCTGCAGCAGCAGCCCCGGCGGGTGCTGCTGGTGAAACGCCGGGTCCTGGCGGATAAGGCGGGCCAGCATGTCCTTGCGCAGATGCGCGGCCGAGGTCTGGGAGACCTTGCTCAGCAGCACCTTCTGGGTGACGCTGGACACCCCGCGCAGGGTGAAGATCGCCAGGAACGCCAGGCTGACCCAGACCAGCGCGTCGGAATTGCCTGCCACGAACACCAGGTCGAACATCGGCTGCATCATGTAGCCGAGCGCCCCCATGGTGGCGCCTTCCAGCAGCATGAAGATCACCGCGATGCCCAGAAGACCGATGTAATGGCGCAGGTATCCGCGCCACAGCCAGCCGAACAGCTCTTTCGAGGATTTGTGCGGTTTCCGGCTCATGCCAGCGTGTCCCGGCGGGAAATTCGTGTCATTGCGGGCCTTTCCCTGTCGTTCCTGCGCCATTTAAGCAGGTGGGAAGCAGGGCGCAAGCAATTCGCCGTGACCCTGCGTTGCCGGGAATTGACCCGGCGCGCCGTGCGGCTACTGTGCCCGCATGGATCAACCGCGGCGGCCTTGGGGCCGCCCGCAGTCAGGGAACATCAGGCATGAGCGGACCGGCAAACGTATCGGCAGGGCGTCAATATCTGGCCATTCCGGGCCCTTCGGTGGTGCCGGACCGGGTGCTGCAGGCAATGCACCGGCCGTCCCCCAACATCTACGCGGGCGAGCTGGTGGAGATGACCGCCGCCCTGATCCCGGACCTGCGCCGGGTGGCGCGCACGCAGCATCATGCGGCGGTCTACATCGCCAACGGCCACGGCGCCTGGGAGGCGGCGCTGCAGAACACCCTGCAGCCCGGCGACCTGGTGCTGGTGCCCGCCTCGGGCCGCTTTGCCATCGGCTGGTCGGAAATGGCCGAAGGCTTGGGGATCGGGACCGAGGTGCTGGACTTCGGCACCAGCGCCCCCTGGGACATGGCGCGGATTGCCGAGGTGCTGGCCGCCGACAAGACACACCGCATCAAGGCGGTGCTGGGCGTGCATGTGGACACCTCCAGCTCGATCCGCAACGATATCGCGGGGCTGCGCAAGCTGCTGGACCAGGCCGGCCACCCGGCGCTGCTGATGGCCGACTGCATCGCCTCCTTGGGCTGCGAGCACTTCGAGATGGATGCCTGGGGCGTTGATGTCATGGTCACCGCCAGCCAGAAGGGGCTGATGATGCCGCCCGGCCTCAGCTTCGTGTTCTTCAACGAGAAGGCCGCCGCGGCACGGGCGGCGCTGCCGCGGATCAGCCGCTACTGGGACTGGCAGCCGCGCGCCAACCCGGCCGAGTTCTACCAGTATTTCGGCGGCACCGCGCCCACCCATCACCTCTACGGCCTGCGCGCGGCGCTCGACATGATTCACGGCGAAGGCCTTGAAAACGTGTGGGACCGCCACGCCCGTCTGGCCCAAGCCATCTGGGCCGCCTGCGAGGCCTGGGGCGCAGACGGCCCGCTGCGGATGAACGTGGCGGACCGCTCCTTGCGCTCCCACGCGGTCACCGCGCTGCACATCGGCGCACCGGACGGCACCCGGCTGCGCGACTGGCTGGAGCAGAACCTGGGCCTGACGCTGGGCATCGGCCTCGGCATGGCGGCGCCCAAAAGCCCGGAATGGCACGGCTACTTCCGGCTGGGCCACATGGGCCATGTGAACGGTCAGATGGTGATGGGCCTGCTGGGCGGGATTGAAACCGGCCTTGCCGCGCTGGATATACCGCGCGGGGCAGGCGCGCTGGAGGCCGCATCAGCGGTATTGTCGGGCCGCTGACGGCCCGGCCGCCGGCGGCGGCGGGCAAGGCTCACGCCTTTTGCGAGTTCAGCCTGATGTCCAGCCTGGTGATGAAATGGTTGATCAGCACGGCCAGCACCAGCACCGGCACCAGCCCGTACATCACCCAGATCACAAAGAAGATCCACATCAGGTTGATGCCGGCAAACATGATTGCCGCGGTAAAGAAATCCGGCATTCCGTCCGGCAGTTCAGGGTCACGCATGACAATTCTCCCGGTGATACCCTTTGATGGTAGTCCGGGACCGGTGAATGTCCGGTAAAACTGCTGCGATCAGGTCCCCGCCGGCAGGTTTCAGCCGCCCCGTGCTGTGTCCAGCGCCAGCGGCAGCGCCGCGGCAAAGGCGTCCAGCTCCGCCGCAGGCCCGCAGCTCACCCTTATGCAGCGGTTCTGCGGTTCGGCAAAGGGCATCCGCACAAAGACCCCCTGATCCACCAGCCCGTCCAGCACCGCCTTGGCAAATGCCCCGTCCAGGCCGCAGTCGATGGCGACGAAATTGGTGGCGGAGGGCAGGGCGCTCAGCCCGTTTTCCGCGGCGATGCCGGCAATCCGCTCGCGCGCCTCTGCGATCTGCGCCAGCACCTCTGCCAGCCAGTCCTGATCCTGCAGCGCCGCCAGCGCGCCGGCCTGCGCCGCCCGGTTCATGCCGAAATGATTGCGCACCTTGTTGAAGGCGGCAATCAGCTCCGGATGGCCGATGGCATAGCCCACCCGCGCGCCCGCCATGGCATAGGCCTTGGAGAAGGTCCGCATCCGGATCACCCGGGTGTCATCGGCGCTGATGGGCGCCGCGGTGCCTTCCGGCGCGCATTCCACATAGGCCTCGTCCAGCAGCAAGAGGCACCCCTCGGGCAACTGGTCCAGCGCCGCGGCAATTTCGGCGCCCTTGTGCCAGCTGCCCATCGGGTTGTCCGGATTGGCGAGGTAGGCGATCCTGGCATCGACCTCCGCCGCCCTGGCGAACAGCGCCTCGAAATCCTCGCGGTCGTCCTTGTAAGGCACCGCGTGGATTACCCCGCCAAAGCCCGCGACATGGTAGTTGAAGGTCGGGTAGGCCCCCAGCGATGTGACCACCGCATCGCCCGGCCCGACCAGCAGCCGCACCAGGTACCCCAAAAGGCCGTCGATACCCTCACCCACGATGATATGCTCCGGCTGCACCCCGTGATGCGCCGCCAGCGCGTGGCGCAGGTCATGGTTCTCCGCATCGCCGTATTTCCAGATCTCCGCCGAGGCCTTGGCCATCGCCTCCACCGCCTTGGGCGAGGGGCCGAAAATGTTCTCATTCGCCCCCAGCCGCGCGGCAAAGGCATGGCCGCGCGCACGCTCCTGGGTCTCGGGGCCGACAAAGGGCACGGTGGCGGGCAGGGATTGGGCAAGCGGGGTGTAGCGGGGACCAGTCATGGCCGCAGATAAGCGCAAGCGCAGGCAACGGGCAAGGCTTGCGTCGCTTCTGAGGGACGCGCAGTCTGCATCAAGATTTCAAAGGGATTCTTTCATGCGCATTGCCCTGGCCCTGCTGGCCGCCACCCTCGGCTATCTCCTGTTCTGGCCGGTGCCGGTCGACCCCATCGCCTACGACCCGCCCGCAGCGCCGGGCTTCACCGGCGATTACGCGGGAAACAACGCCCTCAGCGCAGCGGCGCTGGTCCATCTGCCGGACGGAGAACTGGGGCCGGAGGACATCGCCCAAACCCCGGACGGCGCCATCTACACCACCAGCCTCGCAGGCAACCTCTACCGCATCGACGGCGCGGAACCGGTGCTGGCGGACAAACTCGGCGGCCGCCCGCTGGGGCTCAAGGCAGGACCGGACGGCGCGCTCTACATCGCCGACAGCTTCCGCGGCATCCTGCGCTGGTCCGGCCCCGGCTCGCTCACGGTTCTGGCGGACAGCGTGGACGGCGCCCCGATCGTCTATGCCAATCAGCTCGACGTGGCCCGCGACGGCACCGTCTATTTCTCCAACTCCTCCGACCGCTTCGACCCGGAAACCATGGGCGGCACCAAGCCGACCTCGATCCTGACCATCTGGGAGCAATCGGACACCGGCTACGTCGCCCGCATCAACCCCGATGGCAGTGCCGAGAAGATCGCCACGGGCTTCGTCTACACCAACGGCATCGCGCTCTCGCCGGAGGAGGATTTCCTGCTGATCAACGAGACCGGCCGCGCCCGCATCCACCGGTTCTGGCTCAAGGGGGACCGGGCTGGCGAGCGCGAGGTGTACCTCGACAATCTCCCCGGCTACCCCGACAATCTGGAGGCGCAGGGCGACGGCACCTACTGGCTCGCCTTCGCCAGCCCGCGGGTGCCGTCGGAAAAACTGATGCCGTACCCAGCCTTACGCAAGCTGATCTGGCGCCTCGGCCCGGTGGTGCGCCCGGCGCCGGTCCACCGCGGCATGATGATCCAGTTCGACGGCCAGGGCAAAATCCTGCGCAGCCTGCAGGACCCGGACGGGCGGCTGGGCGTCACCACCGGCGGCAAGGTGATGGACGGGCAGCTCTACATCATGACGCTCGACTCGCCCTGGTTCGCCCGGATGCCGCTGGCGCCCCGCCCCTGACCCTTCCCCCACGTTGGACTGGTATCCGGTCCGCGTCCGGGGCAGGCTGAAGGCGGATCATCAGCGGGGAAGAAACCATGAGCAGAGTCACCACCGGCTACAAGGACCACATCGCCTATGTCACGCTTGCCCGCCCGGACAAGCACAACGCCCTGGATGAGGAGATGATCGAGGCGATCATCGCCGCAGGCCAGGAGGTGGCGGAGTCGGACGCCCGCGCGGTGGTGCTGTCAGGGGCGGGCAAGAGCTTCTGCGCGGGCCTCGACATGGCGGCGCTGGCCGGCTTTGCGCAGCGCGACCTCAGCACCCTGATCATGGAGCGCACCCACCACGACGCCAATGCGTTCCAGGAGGTGGCGATGGTCTGGCGCCGGGTGCCGGTGCCGGTGATCGCCGCCATCCACGGCGCCTGTTTCGGCGGCGGCCTGCAGATCGCGCTGGGCGCCGACATCCGCATCGCCCACCCGGAGGCGCAGCTGTCGGTGATGGAGATGAAATGGGGCCTCATTCCCGACATGGGCGGCATGGCGCTCTTGCCGCGGCTGGTGCGCTCGGACGTGCTGCGCCGCCTCACCTGGACGGCGGAGAAGGTGGAGGCGCAGCAGGCGCTCGACTGGGGGCTGGTCACCGAACTGGCCGGCAACCCGCTCAGCCGCGCCCAGGGACTGGCGGTGGAGATCGCGGGCAAGAGCCCTTCCGCCGTGCGCGCCGCCAAACGGCTGATCGCCTATGCCGAAAGCGGTGCCTCCCAGGCGGAGGTGCTGCTGCGCGAAAGCGCCGAACAGCGGGACCTGATCGGCCAGCCCGACCAGTTCGAGGCGGTGGCGGCCCAGCTGCAGAAGCGCCCGCCGGATTTCAGCTGATATGCCGCCCCGGGGCTGCCTTGCTGCAGTCCCGGCGGCTTCTTTCCGGCGCAATAGCTGCCGCCCCGCCGCCCGGCAGGCGGCTGCACCGCCGCGCGGGAAGGCCGCGCCCGGACCCGGCGTTTACGCTTCGGTAACGTCTTTGGATTCTGCAACAGCGGAATTTCGCCAAATTTTCCGGAACCCCGCCCGGACAGGCGGGAAACCGCCGCCTGCCGGCAGGAAAATGCCGCGTTAAACCAGCGCCAAACACCGTTAACTTTTTGGCAATATCTGGGGGCGAATTCTGCCTTCAGCAGGGCGCGAGAGTGGCCAATCCAGCATCTGGAAAACTGCGGACCGGCAGCCCGGCGGGGCTGACGGGCGGCCGCCTGCACCCTGAGGAACTGCAATTGAACCGGCGGCGGCGGAGACGGGCCGCAGCCGGGCTTCAGAAAGGAGTGAGGCTGATGCAACTGGTGCAGAAGAAGTGGTTTATCCTGTTTGAAAGCGGCGGCCTGCTGTCCCGGACCGGGGACCGGATCACCTATTTTTATGACGAGGCGCTGAGCTTCGGAAACCGCGAGGAGGCGCAGCGCTACCTGGCAGCGAACGAGAACAAGGTCAGCTATGCCGGGCTGCGCCCGTCGCTGACCCAAGCGGCGTGAGCGGGTGGCTCGCCGCCAGCCGCACGGCGGAACGGCTTGCCGTGAACGAGGGGAGGATGCCTAGGTCGGCGCGCTGGCTGCTGGCGATCAGCGGGGTGATGATCTCCGCCTCGGCGCTGATCTTCTGGGCCTGGCTCGGCGGTGCGGGCCAGGCGCCGGAGGACCAGCCCGGCTGGTTCACCCTGACCGCGCTGCGCTTCTTCTGGCTGCCCTTCCTCAGCGGCGCCGGGCTGGTGCTGGCGGTGTGCTGCGCCGGGCGCAACAACGGCTATTAAACCCTTTGGGAACAACAGAAAAGGCCGCGCCCGGGTGCAGGCGCGGCCTTCTCAATCTCAATTTCCGGTCTGCAAAGCGTTACAGCGAGGCGTCGTATATCTTGCCGATGTTGGCACCCAGCGCCGCATCGTATTCCGCGTCGGACATCGCCACGTTCAGCCCCTCGGTCAGCGCGCGGCTGAAGGAAGCGATCATCTTGCTGTTCTGCGCCAGGCGCGCGCAAGCGTCATCGGTGGTGTAGCCGCCGGACAGCGCCACAACCCGGACAACACTGGCGTGATCGGCCAGATCGTCATAGAGGCCCGCCTTGGACGGGATGGTCAGCTTCAGCGCCACTTTGGTGCCCTCGGGCAGCGCGTCCAGCTGCGCGGCGATCTCCGCCTTCAGGATCTCCTCGGCCTCGGCTTTGGTGGCGGAGTTGATGTCCACTTCCGGCTCGATGATCGGCACAAGGCCGGCCGCGGCGATCTGCTGGCCCACTTCGAACTGCTGGGCGACCACCGCTTTGATGCCCTCGGCATTGGCTTCCTTGACGACCGAGCGCATCTTGGTGCCGAAGATGCCCTTTTCGCCCGCACGCGCCAGCAGCGCTTCCAGTTCCGGCATCGGCTTCATCATCTGCACGCCGCCCGCCTCATCGGCCAGGCCCTTGTCCACCTTCAGGAACGGCACTACGCCGCAGTTGCTCCACAGGAACTCGGCAGTCGGCTTGCCTTCGATCTCGCCGTCCATGGTCTTCTCGAACAGGATCGCGCCCAGGATGCGCTCCTTGCCGAAGCTCGGCGAGGTGATGATGCGGGTGCGCATCTTGTGGATCTCGGCGAACATCTCGTCGTCGTTCGAATAGGCGTCCTCGTTCACGCCATAAAGCGCCAGCGCCTTCGGGGTCGAGCCGCCGGACTGGTCCAGCGCGGCAATGAAGCCCTTGCCGGAGGCGATGCGGTCGAGTTGTTCCTGATGAACAGAAGCGTCTTTGGCCATAATGCGTCACTCTTCTTTGGAATGGTCTGTCTTGGCGCTGTCTATAGCGCGAATCTGCCGGGAAACAACGGGGTGTTGCGCTAACGGAAGAAGGATTTCCGCGCATCCCGCGCCATGTTGTAGCGCATCTCCAGATCCGAGATCCGCGCCATTGCCGCCTTGCGCTGCCCGGGGTCGGTCAAACCGGCGTAATCCTTGCGCGCCTGCGCCAGCTGCTCCTTCAGCCCGAACTCCTCCGGCACCACACCGGCCTGCGCCATGATCCGCATTCCCGCCGCCATTGCGGGGTCCGCATGCGCCTCGCTGCTGCGGTCGGGCAACGGCTTGCCTTCGCCCTCCAGCCCCTGCAGCCGGCCCTCGGCCTGGGCCTTGGTCAGCTGCCGTTCGATCAGGTTGCGGAAGGCGCGGATCATGCGGGGCCTCTTTTGCGTTGCGGCGCGACCTTAGCAGCCCCGGCTCAGCCCAGCCAGTCCTTGCGGGTGACGGCATCGTTCAGCGCCAGCAGGTCCTCGCGCAGCTCCTCCAGGCCGACCGGCCCGCCCAGGCACACCCGAACCGCTTCCTCCGGCAGGCCGGAGACGGTGAAGGCATCGCTGGGCATGATGCCGATCTGGCGCCCCGCCATGCGGCCCATCACCTCGGCCCGGCTGGTGCCGCGGGGCAGGGTGAGCCACAGGTTGAAGGCCAGCGGGTCGCTCTCGACGAAACATTCCTGCAGCACCTGTGCCGCCAGCGCCTGCCGCTCCGCCGCGGCCTTGCGGATGAAGCGCTGAAGCTCCGCCGCGGTGCCGTCCTCGATCCAGCGGCCCAGCAGCGCCAGGTTCAGCGGCGACACCATCACGTGCATCGAGCGCAGCGCCTGGCTGAACTGGCCCAGCAGGGCGCGTTTCGGCACCGTGGTGTAGGCCAGCCGCAGCCCGGCGCCAAAGCACTTGGAGAGGCCGGCAATATGCCAGCCCAGATCGGGGATCAGGCTGCTGACCGGCTGCGGCGCGCCGTTGTCGACAAAGCAATAGGCGTCATCCTCGATCAGCGGCAGCTCATGTGCCTGCAGCACCGCGGCAATCTCCTGCCGCCGCTTTGCCGTTATGGTTCTCGTGGTCGGGTTCTGCAGCGTCGGGTTGAGGTACAGCGCCGCAGGCCAGTCGCCGGTGATGGCCTTCTCCAGCGCATCCGGCAGGATGCCGTCCTTGTCCGCCGGCAGGCCGATCAGCCGGATCCCCTGCCGCGCCGCGATGGAGCGCAGGCCGGGATAGGTCACATCCTCGCACAGCAGGGTGGAGCCCGGCTCGCACAGCACCGTCAGAATGGCATAGAGGCTGGCATGCGCCCCCGGCGTGATCACCAGCCGCTCCGGCGCGCAGGGCAGCCCGTTGGCCTGCATCCACTCCGCTGCCAGGGCGCGGTCCTGCGGGCTGCCGGTCACCGACTGGTAGCGCAACAGCGGCAGCAGGTTGGCAGAGACATGCTCCAGCCCCTTTTGCATCCGCGCCAGCAGCGCCGGGTCGTCCGGCTCCGGCGGCATGTTCATCATCGGGTCTTCTTCCAGCGCCCGGCGCGGGTCGGGGCGCTCGGGCAGCGCGTCCCGGCTGCGCACGAAGGTGCCGCGGCCGACAAAACTCTCGATATAGCCGCGCCGCACCGCTTCCGCGTAACCGCGCGACACGGTGGAGAAATCCACCCCCAGATCCTGCGCCACCCGCCGCTGCGGCGGCAGCCGGTCGCCGGGCGCCAGCACGCCGGCGTCGATGTCGGCTCCGATCGCCTCCGCCAGCTCAATGTAGCGGGGCCGGGTGCCGTCCAGACGGGCAGGGGTCCATTGTTTCATCGCCGTGTCTCCGGTTGCCGCATTGTAGCCTGAATGATTGGTTCAATGCCGGACTGCGACAATAAATGCAACATCAATGTTTGCATATTGATTGCATTCAATCCGGGAATCGCGTTATCAGGCGCCGGAACCCAAGGAGACGCGCGATGACCCAAGCGGACGTTTTGCACCAGGACCAGCGGGAGCTTAAGCCTGCATTGTGGAAGGGGCTGCGGCTGCGCTGCCCGAACTGCGGCGGCGGCAAGCTGCTGCACAGCTACCTGAAGGTGAACGACAGCTGCACCGAATGCGGCCAGGAGCTGCACCACCAGCGCGCCGATGACGGCCCGGCCTATCTGACCATCCTGGTGGTGGGCCACATCCTCGGCTTTGCGCTGCACATCGTCTACACCCAGCTGCGCCCGGACCCCTGGACGCTGGCGATCATCATGTCGGTGATCACGGTGGGGGCCTCGCTGCTGATGCTGCCGCGGATGAAGGGGCTGGTGGTGGCCTATCAATGGGCCAAGCGGATGCACGGCTTCTGAGCCGGAAAAACAGTCAATCAAAATGCAAAAGGCGGGCCAGCGGCCCGCCTTTTTCTGTTCTCTCCCAGCGCCGCGCAGCGGCGCCGGGCCCAACGGGTGCTGCTCATGTGCCATGAGCAAAGCAGCGGGCGGGAGAGCCCCGCCTGCCGGGGATTACACCAGCCGCGAGGCGTCCTTGGCCGCGCGGACGAAATCGTCGAACAGCGGATGCGGCGCGAAGGGTTTGGACTTCAGCTCCGGGTGGAACTGCACGCCGATGAACCAGGGGTGGTCTTTCCACTCCACGATCTCCGGCAGGCGGCCGTCCGGTGACATGCCGGAGAAGGAGAGGCCGCATTTTTCCAGCTGCTCCTGATACTTGGTGTCGACCTCGTAACGGTGGCGGTGGCGCTCCTCGATGTGGGTGCTGCCATAGACTCCGGCAACCTTGGAGCCCTCGGCCAGGGTCGCGTCATAGGCGCCCAGGCGCATGGTGCCGCCCTTGTCGTCGCCCACCTTGCGCTCGACCATCGTGTTGCCCTGCACCCATTCCTTCAGGTGGTAGACCACCGGCTCGAAGCGCTTCTTGCCGGCCTCGTGGTCGAACTCCTCGGAGCCGGCCTCGGAAATGCCCGCGACGTTGCGGGCGGCCTCGATCACCGCCATCTGCATGCCGAGGCAGATGCCCAGGTAGGGCACCTTGTTCTCGCGCGCATACTGCGCCGCCTTGATCTTGCCCTCGGTGCCGCGCTCGCCAAAGCCGCCGGGCACCAGGATCGCGTGGTAGCCCTGCAGGTAGGGGGCGGCGTCTTCCTTGTCGAACAGTTCCGCATCGACCCATTCGATCGAGACCTTGACCCGGTTCGACATGCCGCCGTGGGTCAGCGCCTCGGCGATGGATTTATAGGCATCTTCCAGCTGGGTGTATTTGCCAACAATGGCCACCTTCACCTCGCCCTCGGGGTTGTAGATGCGGTCGGCCACATCTTCCCAGCGCTCCAGGTTCGGCTTCGGGGCGGGGGCGATGCCGAAGGCATCCAGCACCGCCTGGTCCAGACCCTCGCGGTGGTAGGCCAGCGGCGCCTCGTAGATCGATTTCAGGTCCTGCGCGGCAATCACGCTGTCGGCGCGCACGTTGCAGAACAGCGCCAGCTTCTCGCGTTCCTTCACCGGGATCGGGCCCTCGGAGCGGCAGACCAGGATGTCGGGCGCCAGGCCGATGGAGCGCAGCTCCTTCACCGAGTGCTGGGTCGGCTTGGTCTTCAGCTCGCCCGAGGCCTTGATATAGGGCAGCAGCGTCAGGTGCATGAAAATGCACTCGCCGCGCGGCTTGTCCTGGGCGAACTGGCGGATGGCTTCAAAGAAGGGCAGGCCCTCGATGTCGCCGACGGTGCCGCCGATCTCGCACAGCATAAAGTCGACCTCATCCTCGCCGATCGAGATGAAGTCTTTGATTTCATTGGTGACATGCGGAATGACCTGGATGGTCTTGCCGAGGTAGTCGCCGCGGCGCTCCTTCTCCAGCACGTTGGTGTAGATCCGCCCGGAGGAGATCGAGTCGGTCTTGCGCGCCGGCACGCCGGTGAAGCGCTCGTAATGGCCCAAGTCCAGATCGGTCTCGGCGCCGTCGTCGGTGACGAAGACCTCGCCGTGCTCAAACGGGCTCATGGTGCCCGGATCGACGTTCAGGTAGGGGTCCAGCTTGCGCAGCCGGACCGAGTAGCCCCGCGCCTGCAGCAGAGCGCCGAGCGCTGCCGAAGCCAGGCCTTTGCCCAGGGATGAAACAACACCGCCAGTGATGAAGATAAAACGCGCCATATGTGTTCGGCTGCCCCCGTGAGAAGTCAGATTTCAGCTGCCCGGCGGTGATCGGAATCATTCCAAAAACCGCAGCATCACGGGACTTCATATATAAAGGATTCGCACGAAATGCGCAAGGGAACCGCAAGATGCTGTTGCGGTTCCTAAAACCCTCTCAAGGTGTAGTGGATCAGTCTGCGCTGGGAACCAGCGGAGCGTTGTCGCCCTCGCTGGGCGGCAGAAGGTCGCTGCCCAGCGGTGCCGCCGGGGCTTCGGGTGTCTCGCCTGCGTCTTCCTGCGGCACGCCGATGCGGTCTGCCACAGAGGAGCCGGCGGATTTCTGCGCCGCCATGATGGTCAGGGTGATCGAGGTGCAGATGAAGGCGATGGCCAGCAGCCAGGTCAGCTTGCTGAGCGCGGTTGCCGCCGCGCGGCCGGAGATCGCGCCGCCGCCACCGCCGCCCATGCCCAGGCCGCCGCCTTCGGAGCGCTGCAGCAGAACCACGGCAATCAGGCCGAGAGCCAGAAGAAGATGGATGATCAGAACAACGTTTTCCATGGGTCCCTGCGGCGGTTGGCTAAGTACCGGGCGGTAAATAGGCAAGATTGCCCGGGGGGGCAAGGGCGGAGTTGCAGGCTCTTCCGCCAACCGTCCTTGGACGTCACGCAACGTGATTGATTGCATCAGGAAACATGACTGGACAGCAGCCCCTGCGGGGGCGCAGCATGGGGTATGCCCCATGATCACTCCGACCACCCGCATGCCCTGCTGCCGCCCGATCCTGCCCTGCGGGTGAAGGCGCTGGAGACGATTCTCACCGAAAAGGGCCTGATCGACCCGGCCGCGCTGGAGGAGATCATCGACACCTATCAGAACCGGATCGGCCCGCAGAACGGTGCCCGGGTGGTGGCCAGGGCGTGGAATGATCCGGCGTTCAGGGCGGCGCTGCTGGCAGATGCCGATCCGGTGCTGGCGGAGCTGGGATATTACGGCCGCCAGGGCGAACATATGGTGGTGGTGGAGAACACCCCCGCGCAGCACAACATGGTCGTCTGCACCTTATGCAGCTGCTACCCGTGGCCGCTCCTGGGCATTCCGCCGGGCTGGTACAAGTCCGATGCGTACCGCGCCCGCGCGGTGCGCGAGCCGCGCAAGGTCTTGGCGGAGTTCGGCGTCACCCTGCCGGCGGAGACCGCGGTGCGGGTCTGGGATTCGACGGCGGAGGTCCGTTACCTGGTGCTGCCGGTGCGCCCCGAGGGCACCGGGGGGCTGAGCGAAGAGGAATTGGCGGCGCTGGTCACCCGCGACAGCATGATCGGCACCGGTCTGGCAAAGGTGCCGGGGGAGGCGCCGGCATGACCCGGGTGCATGACATGGGCGGGCGATTCGGCGACGGGCCGGTACAGCCTGAGGCCGAGGACGCGCCGGTCTTTGCCGAGGACTGGCACGCAAGGGCGCTGGCGGTGACGCTGGCCTGCGGTGCGCTGGGGCAGTGGAACATCGACACCTCGCGCCACGCGCGGGAGAAGCTGTCGCCCAAGGACTACACCCGCTTTTCCTATTACGAGAAATGGATTTCGGCACTGGCCGACCTCCTGGTCGAGAAAGGCGTGCTGACGCGGGACGACCTGCAGGGCAAGGGCGCTGCCGGGCTGCACGCGCTGGCGGAGCGGGCGCTGAAGGCGGAGAATGTCGCCGCAGCGCTGGCCAAGGGCGGACCGGCGGACCGCGACGGCGGACCGGCGCCGCTGTTCACCCCCGGCCAGGCGGTGCGGGCGCGAATCCCGGCTGATAACGCGCTGGTGGAGGGCGGCCACACCCGCCTGCCGCAATACGCCGCCGGGGCGCAGGGCTATATCCTGCGGCTGCATGGCACCCATGTGCTGCCCGACAGCAGTGCCCACGGGCTGGGCGAGGCGCCGGAGCCGCTCTATGCGGTGCGCTTCTTTGCCCGCGCGCTGTGGGCGCATCCGGAGCATCCCGATGACGAGGTGGTGCTGGACCTGTGGCAGAGCTACCTGGAGCCGCTATGAGCGAGTGTGCCGAAGTATCCGCGCCGGAGCCGGTCTTTGCCGAACCCTGGCACGCGCAGGTCTTTGCGCTGACCGTGCATCTGAATGAGGCCGGGCGGTTCAGCTGGGGCGACTGGGTGGGACGGTTTTCTGCGACGCTCAAGCGCCATGGTCTGAGCCGGGAGCTGGACGGCGGCGAGGATTACTTCCGTGCCTGGCTGGAGACGCTGGAGGTGTTTCTGGCGGAGGATGGGGCGGCGTCACGCGCCGAGGCCGAGGTGATGCGCAGCCGCTGGGAGGAGGCGTATCTCAGCACCCCGCACGGCGCGCCGGTGCGGCTGCGGGTCTGAGCGCGCAGTTTTGGCCGCCGTGGCGGTTGGTGCCGGGGCGGTTTTACCTTGCTGATTTGTTTCGTTCCGTATTCTTCGGGTCTGCGCTGTGTCCCAATTAAGGGGGCGGCGCCGCCGGATGGAGGTGGACAGACCCCGCAGGGGGCCTGCTCGGACAAGCTCGCTTGGACGACCCCCTTTTTATCAGGGCCGGTCTCCGGGTGTCGCGCAGACAGCCCATAGATGCCTGCGCCTCGTATCATGGCCCCGCGCGCGGGAACCATGGCGGGGGATCGCGATCTTCTGGCAGTCTGGCATAGCCAAGTGAGGATAGCGTGAAGGCACCGTACGCCGGGTGCGCAACACCCAGCCCGGAACAAGGCGCGCAGCGCCGCCGGGCGAGCGCATGCCCGCCCCACCGGGCTGGCGCTTTCGAGAAGGCAATGCTCCCTCGATAACTCGTACGGATGTTGCAGGGATAAAGTGCCCCGAACAGGCGTCGCTGCGCCACCCCGCGGGCAGGCGCTCGCCCTCCTTTCTGTGTGGTGTCCTTTGGGAATCAGCGGCAAGCAGGCGTATTCGCGCCCGCCCAGGCGGCCGCAGCCCTCTGTGATAGGGCGAAAACCTTGGCTAAGCCTTCTCCTGCGGCGAATTTGCGGTTCCACTGCCTGCGCAGCATCGCTATATGAGCGTGGGTTTGAACCAGACTGTAAAGGACCGGATATGGCCAATGTCGTCGTAGTCGGCGCCCAGTGGGGCGACGAAGGGAAAGGCAAGATCGTGGACTGGCTGAGCGAGCGCGCTGACGTGATCGCCCGCTTCCAGGGCGGCCATAACGCCGGCCACACGCTGGTCATTGACGGCAAGGTCTACAAACTGCACGCGCTGCCCTCGGGCGTGGTGCGCGGCGGCAAGCTCAGCGTCATCGGCAATGGCGTGGTGCTGGACCCCTGGCATCTGGTCAAGGAAATCGCGACCGTTCAGGCGCAGGGCGTGGAGATCACCCCGGAAACCCTTATGATCGCCGAGAACACGCCGCTGATCCTGCCGCTGCACGGCGAGCTGGACCGGGCGCGCGAGGAAGCCGCCTCCAAGGGCACCAAGATCGGCACCACCGGCCGCGGCATCGGCCCGGCCTATGAGGACAAGGTGGGCCGCCGCGCGATCCGCGTGGCCGACCTGGCCGACGAGGCGACCCTGATCGCTCGCGTCGACCGGGCGCTGCAGCATCATGATCCGCTGCGCAAGGGCCTGGGCGTCGACCCCGTCGACCGCGACGCGCTGATCGAACAGCTGAAAGAGATTGCACCGCAGATCCTGCCGTTTGCCGCACCGGTGTGGAAGGTGCTGAACGAGAAGCGCAAATCCGGCAAGCGGATCCTGTTTGAAGGCGCCCAGGGCGCGCTCTTGGACATCGACTTCGGCACCTATCCGTTTGTGACCTCCTCGAACGTGATTGCAGGCCAGGCGGCAACCGGCGTGGGCATCGGCCCGGGCTCGATCGACTACGTGCTGGGCATCGTCAAGGCTTACACCACCCGCGTCGGCGAAGGCCCGTTTCCGACCGAGCTGCTGGATGCGGAAGGCAAGCCGGATGCCGATGGCGAGCGCCTGGGCACCCGCGGCCATGAGTTCGGCACCACCACCGGCCGCCAGCGCCGCTGCGGCTGGTTCGACGCCTGCCTGGTGCGCCAGACTTGCGCCACCTCCGGCATCAACGGCATTTCGCTGACCAAGCTGGACGTGCTGGACGGGTTCGAGACCCTGAAGATCTGCGTCGGCTACGAGCTGGACGGCGAGCGCCTGGACTACCTGCCGACCGCCGCCGACCAGCAGGCCCGCTGCACCCCCATCTATGAAGAGATGCCGGGCTGGAGCGAGTCGACCGAAGGCGCCCGCAGCTGGAACGATCTGCCCGCCAACGCGATCAAATACGTGAAGCGGGTGGAAGAGCTGATCGACTGCCCGGTCGCACTGCTGTCCACCAGCCCGGAGCGGGACGACACCATCCTGGTGACCGACCCGTTCGCCGACTGATGGCGGAGAACAAAGGCCTGAGCTACAAGGCCCGGCGGCGCTGGGCCCTGGTGATCCTGCTGGTCGGGATGCCGGTTTACATCGTGGCCGCGGTCACGGTGCTGAACTGGCTGGACCGGCCGCCGCTGTGGCTGGAACTGATCGTCTATGTGGCCTTGGGCATCGCCTGGGTGCTGCCGTTCAAATTCGTGTTCCGCGGCGTCGGCAAGGAAGACCCGGACGCCGGAAAGGACCAGTAAGGGCAGGGGCGCTGCCCCTTTTGGCCTCACGGCCAATTCACCCCGGAGTATTTCCGCAAAGGTGAAGCGGGATCCGGTCCGGAAATCAAAAAAGGCGGCCTCGCGGGGCCGCCTTTTTTGATTTCCGAGGGGGCGGGTCAGCCCGCGGCGCGTTTGCCGGGTTTGAAGCCGATGTCGCCGGAGGCGGTGAACTTGCCGTTGCCGGAGCGCTCGATCTTGCCGTCGCGCAGCAGCTGGCCGAAGGAGCGCAGCCCGTCCTCGCGGTTGAAGTCGCTGCTGCCGGCGGTGCGCACCTTGTTCATCAGCTGCGGGCGCGAGAAGTGGTCGCGGCCTTCGACAAAGCTCATATAGGCCGCGGCGGCCTCCAAGAGCTCATGCAGTTCGGCGGCGCCGCGCTCTTCGGCGTAGTCGGCAAAGCCGCTGCCGCCATCGGTGTCACTGCCCAGAACCGCAGCCGACACCCGGCGCGGGCGCACCGCCTGCGGCGGCTGTTGCGGTGCGGCGCCTTCGTCGACGCGCTGCTCGGCCACCAGTTTCAGCGGCGCCGGGCGCGCGGCCGGGGTGACCGGACGCGCCGATGCGCCCTGGCGGGCTTCGGGGCGGCGCGGGCGCACCACGCTGGCGAGATCGTCGCGGTAAGGCTGCGCCTCGTCGCCGGAAGTTTCGCTGCCCGGGCCGTCGGCCTTGGTGGCGGCGACGGCGCCGCGCAGCTGGCTGTAGGCCTCGCGCGAAGAGGCGGTTTCCGGGTCTTCCAGTTTTTCGTCGGCGGCGGCCATCAGGCGGGAGACGTCGCTGTCTGCCAGGCCGGGCGCCGTGGGCTCGGCGGCCTCCGTCCGGGCGGCAGGCTCCTCGGTTGCGCCGGCGGTTCCGGGCTGCTCGGAGGCGGCGAGGATCTCCGCCTCCACCTCGGCCAGCTCCCGCATCAGGTCGGCTTCGTCCTCGTCCGAGAGGGCGGCCTGTTCAGGTTCGGACTTTGCCGGGGCTGCGGTGTCTTCCGCCTCCTGCAGCTGGCCGGCGGAGACGGCCTTGTCAAAGACGGCGCGCTTGATCTTGGTGATGCGGACGCGGGCCGGAGCGGGAGCGGGGGTCTCGTCTTCTTCCCCGGCCAGCAGGTTGCTGTCATCTTCGGCGCTGTCCGCTTCGGCCTCTTCGGCGTCTGCGCCCAGGCTGCTGAAGATGCCGTCTTCCGCCTCGGCCTCTTCTTCGCCGCCTTCATCGTCAGCGGAGGCTTCTTCGGTGCCGGCCGCTTCTTCTGCTTCAGCTTCTTCCGCGACGGTGTTCAGGTCCAGGCGGTCCAGGGCGCGGGCGATTTCGTCGTCGGCTTCGTCATCGAAGTCCGGCGCGCCGTCATCCTCCAGCAGGGCGCTGGAGATGTCATCGGCGGCATTTTCCAGAACGTCGTCGGCGTGCTCGTCCTCGCTGAAGTCCTCTTCGGGGGTCTGGGCCACTACGGCGCGGATGCGCTGCAGCTTGGCGGCGATGCTGTCGGCGGCGGGGGCGGCAGCCGGGGCTTCGGCCTCAACCGGTTCCGCCTCGGCCTCAACCGGTTCCGCCACGGCTTCAACCGGCTCTGCCTCGGCCTGCGGCTCTTCGGCCTCGGCTTCCGCCTCGGTGGTTTCCAGCAGTTCAACGGCGGGGGCCGGCTCTTCTTCGCTTGCGGTTCCCAGCACAGCGGCGATGGCTTCTTCGGCTTCGGCTTCGGCTTCGGCTTCGGCTTCGGCTTCGGCTTCGGCTTCGGCTTCGGCTTCGGCTTCGGCAGTCTCTTCCGCCTCTGCCTCTGCCACTACCTCTGCCTCGGCGGCGGCTTCCGCGGCTTCCTCTGCTTCGGCCTCCACCTCTGCCGCCGCGTCCTCAATCTCTGCGGCGGCGGCCTCGGCTTCCTCTGCGACTGCCTCGGCGGCGGCTTCGGAGATGTCTGCGGCAAGGGTGTCTTCGGAGACGGCGTCTTCGGCAGCGGCTTCGCTCACGGCGGCTTCCGCCTCGGCGGCCGGTTCCTCTGCCGGGGCAGGGGCGGGCGCGGGCTGTTCGGCCACCGGTGCGGCGGCCGGAGCCGGGGCGGGCGCCGGGGCCGGTGCGGCGGCTTCGGCAGGGGCGGCTGCACCAAGCGCCGGGGTGGCGGCGCGCAGGTGGATGCCGCCTTCGCTGGTGCGGGCTTCGACCTGGCGGGCGATCTCGCGCTGTGCGATCCGGGCCAGCATGTCGGCGTCGGGCTGCGGCGGTTCGGCGCCGAAGTAGCGGTCATCCGCGGCAAGGTCGCGGAAATACTCGGCAATGGCCTTCATTGTGCCGAAGGAATCCTCGAACCCTTCCAATGTGCAGGAAAAGGTACCATAGGATACGGTCAAGACTTTGTTGTTGTGTACCATCAGCTCGCTCGTCTTCGTCACATCTGCTGCCGTTCACCATAAAGGCTGGAAGGACCAATTTTGCTCGAATCCGTGCAATTGATCGTATCATTTTGTGTTCACAATGTGACCTGTTTCCAAATCAGGCAGGAATACCGCCCATGACCGCGAAGATTGTTGATGTATTGGAACCAATCACCCTGGTCGGCGGCGGCGAGGTGGCCTCTGGCGCGCTTGCGGAGGCTTTGGCGCTGGCGCCGGTGCTGGTGGCGGCTGACGGCGGCGCCGCGGCGGCGCTGGCGGCGGGGCATCTGCCTAGGGCGGTGATCGGCGATTTCGACTCGCTGAGCGATGCGGTGCGGGGGCAGCTGCCGCCGGATGCGCTGCACCAGGTGGCGGAGCAGGACAGCACCGATTTCGACAAGGCTCTGAGGATGATAGCGGCGCCGGCGGTGCTGGCGGTGGGATTCCTGGGGGCGCGGGTGGATCACCAGCTGGCGGCGTTCAGCACCTTGGTGCAAGGGCATAAGACGCCCTGCGTGCTGGTGGGCGGGACGGAGGTGATTTTTCACCTGACCCGGGCGGTGGAGCTGCCCGCGGAAGCGGGGGAGGTGATCTCGCTGTTTCCGATGCAGGAGGTGACGGGGCGGTCCGAAGGGCTGGAGTGGCCCATCGACGGCTTGCGGATGTCGCCGATGGGGCGGATCGGCACCTCGAACCGGGCAACGGGGCCGGTGCGGCTGGAGCCGGAGGGGCCGGGGCTGCTGGCGATTGTGCCGCGGCGGCTGCTGGCGGATGTTCTGAGCGCGGTCCGGCTGGACCGCTAAGCCGCAGGCTGGGTTTCAGGCCGGACGTCAGGCGGGGTTGATGCGCTCTTCGGTTTCCGTGGCCTTGCGCTCGCGCATCACCGCGTAAAGCCCTGCGCTGATGGTCAAGAGGATGCCGAAGGCAGCCAGCGTGTTCGGGAGCTCGGAGAAAATCAGCCAGCCGAAGAACACCGCCACCGGGATTTCCAGGTATTGCATCGAGGCAAGGGTGGAGGTGGGGGCGAAGCGCAGGCTCCAGGTCATCAGCAGATGCGCAACGGTGCCGAGCGCGCCGGCTGCGGCCAGCAGGGTCCAGGTGTCCTGCGGCGGCAGGGCAGTGGAGAGGGCGGTGATACCGGCGGCATCGCCGATCAGGAACACCGGCGCCAGCAGCACGGTCCCCATGACGCCCGCCACGGCCTGAACCGAGATCGGGTCGGTCTCCTTGGCGATCTTGCGGGTGATCAGCATGAACAGGGCAAAGATCACCGCGACCAAGAGCGGCCAGAGCGCGTTCCAGCCGACCGCGGCAAAGCTGGGCTGAATGACCAGCAGTGTGCCGGCAAAGCCGACGACGCAGGCGCCGAGGCGGCGCAGGCCGACCTGTTCCTTCAGCACGTATTTGCCCAGGAGCAGCATCAGGAAGGGCATCACGAAGGCAATGGCCACCGCATCAGCCAGGGGCAGGTAGCGGAAGGCGGTGAACATGGCGCCGATGCCGCCCATCTGCAAGAGCGTGCGCAGGAACAGCAGCGGCGCCACCCGGCGCGACAGGCTGAGCGGCAGCCGCAGGGCCAGCGCCAGCGGCAGCAGGATCGCGGCCTGGGCGGCAAAGCGGATGAAAACGATCTGGGCAACCGGCACCCGGTTGGTCAGCAGTTTTGCAATGGCATCCCCCAGCGGGATCACCATGCAGAAGCCCAGCATCAGGGCGATGCCGAGGAGAGGCCGGTCCTGTGTCATGGCGGCAGGCTAGGCGGGGTGTAGGAAACTTACAAGGTGCGGTTGAAGGCGGGACGGTTTGCGAAAATAGACCCCGGGGCGCTTGCGGCCCGGTTCGCGCCCGTCCCCGCCCCCCCAGGGCGGGCGCGAAACGCCCACCCTCGGTGCCGGGCGCGAACCTTTGTTTGGTTGTCCCGGCGGGGGCAGTTTTGGACTTGAAACTCAGCAGTTCGGCACGTTCACGGCGAGGCCGCCGAGCGAGGTTTCCTTGTACTTGTCGTGCATGTCGGCGCCGGTCTGGCGCATGGTCTCGATGCAGGCGTCCAGCGGTACGAAATGCTGGCCGTCGCCGCGCAGCGCCAGGGACGCGGCAGAGACTGCCTTGATCGCCGCCAGGCCGTTGCGTTCGATGCAGGGCACTTGCACCAGGCCTTTCACGGGATCGCAGGTCATGCCCAGGTGATGCTCCAAAGCGATTTCGGCGGCGTTTTCCACCTGCTCGGGGGTGCCGCCCATGACGGCGCAAAGTCCGGCGGCGGACATTGCCGACGCGGAGCCGACCTCGGCCTGGCAGCCGGCCTCGGCGCCCGAGATAGACGCGTTGTATTTCACCAGGCCGGCAATCGCGGCGGCGGTCAGCAGGAAATCCTCGACGTGGCTTTCCGACGCGCCCGGCACATGGTCGAGGTAGTAGCGGATCACCGCCGGAAGGGTGCCGGCAGCGCCGTTGGTCGGCGCGGTCACCACCTGGCCGCCGGCCGCGTTTTCCTCGTTCACCGCCATCGCGTAGACGCTCATCCAGTCGTTGATGGTGTGCGGCGCGGTCAGGTTCATGCCGCGCTCCGCCATCAGGGCGTCATGGATGCCCTTGGCGCGGCGGCGCACCTTGAGGCCACCGGGCAGGATGCCGTCGCGCTCCAGTCCGCGGTTGATGCAGTCGTTCATCACCTGCCAGATTCGGGCGGTGCCCTTGGCGAGGCTGTCCTCGCAGCCGCGGGCGATTTCGTTGGCGCGCTTCATGTCCGCGATGGACTTGCCGCTGGCCTTGGCCATCTCCAGCATCTCGGCGGCGGATTTGAAGGGGAAGGGCACCGGGTCGCCTTCGTCGGTGGCCTTGCCTGCGGCCAGTTCCTCTTCGGTCACGACAAAGCCGCCGCCGATCGAGTAGAACACCTGTTTCAGGATCACGTCGCCCTGTGCGTCGGTGGCCATCAGGATCATGCCGTTGGCGTGGCCCGGCAGCGCGTGATCGTAGTCAAAGATCATGTCGGCCTTGGGGTCGAAGTGCAGCGCGCCCAGCCCCTCGGGGTGCATGGTGTGGGTCTTGTCCAGCTCCGCCAGGAAGGCCTGTGCCTTCTCGTCGTCATAGTCGTGGGCGACAAAGCCGCCGAGGCCGAGGATGGTGGCGCGGTCTGTGGCGTGGCCGACGCCGGTGAAGGCGAGCGAGCCGTGCAGCGAGGCGCGCAGCCCGTGGAATTCAAAGGGCGACGCGCGCATCATGTCGAGGAACCGCGCGGCGGCAACCATCGGCCCCATGGTGTGGGAGGACGACGGGCCGATGCCCACTTTGAACATGTCGAAAACGGAGAGGAACATTAGGTGGCTGATCCTTCTGGGGGATTGGCGTAGGCCGGGGATGTGAACGGGGTGGCGCCGAGGCCCTCGGCCTCGCGTGCCACAGTAACGGCGGGGCGGCCCTCCAGCCCGGCGCAGATCCGCTGCAGGCTGGGGTAATGGGCCAGGGTGAACCAGGATTTGTCGGCCTGCGCCGGATAGAGCGCCATCCAGCGCATCTGGCAGGCGAGGTAATAGTCCAGCACCGAGGGCTGCGGCGCGCCGAGCCAGGCGGGGCGGGCGGCGGCGGCCCGGTCGAGGCTGGTCAGATGCACATGCAGCCGCTGGCGCAGCACGGTTTGCAGCTGGGCCTGATCGGCCTTGGCCGCGCCGATGTATTTGTCCGGGTAGAACAGCATCCGCAGGTCGGCGTGCAGCGTGTTGGAGGCGAAGAACAGCCATTTCAGGAACGCCGCGCGGTCGGCGCTGCCGGGCTGCGGCGCCATCGCGCCATGGCGTTCGGACAGCCACAAGAGGATGGCGGCGGTCTCGAACAGCGGCCCGTCGGGGGTTTCCAGCACCGGGATCAGCCCGCCCGGGTTCAGCGCCCGGTATCCGGGGCTGTTCTGCGCCTCTGCCCGGCGGTCGACCAGCACGCATTCATAGGGCTGGCCAAGCTCTTCCAGCACCAGCCGGATGACCAGTGAAGCGTTGTCGGGGGCGTAGTGCAGGCGGTACTCGGGTTTCATGACGCAATAATATGACGCAGACCGGCGGAATATGTGTCCGTTTCCGGCGTTTCCAATAGGAAACCCGCCTTTGTGATGCATGTTTGCCGAACAGGCGCCCAAGCGGCGGAAAGCAGCCGTTCAGGCCCGCTGCAGCGATAGGCTGGTCAGATCTCATTTTACCGATCTAGCTGTTGCATTAATTTGCAGTTGCAGCGAATTTACGCGAGTTATGCCAACCCAAAGCCGGTTTTGAGGGAACGCAGCAACAGTTGCACGGCGGCCTGCAAAACCCGACCTTGCTCCACTTCGGAGCACGATTGAAACTGAGATCAGGCGACTAGGAATAGACAGCCTTTAACAGAAGCGTCAGCGCGGGCCTTCTAAGAAGTCGGAAAGTACACAGAACATGCATCGGCCAGAGGTGTTCGGCTGAGCAATTCGTTGGGGGCGGGCAGCACCGTTCAGGCAGAGGCGCCGCCGGTAGGTCCGCGGGCTCCACTCCTCGGGAACCAAGAAAACACGTCTGCCAGATCGAAGCTAACGAAGCGTTCTCAGATCCGTGCAGTTAACTCTCGGCACTCAAAAACACAGCCCGCCGGTGAACTCCCTCACTGTGAAGCAATGCCAGGAGGCAAAAACAGCGTTCTCCAACAGTCGGAAAAATGTTTTTCGTAGTTGTGAGCGCGCCCTAGCCTGCGGGGGCGCGGCGGTGCTGCAAAAAGCTCTTCTAGTGCGCTCTGCCAGGGATTAATTCCTGCGCCGTCAACCAGTGCGGCTCCATGAGGCAAGTGATCCGTAAGTCCATCGACGTTGCTGACAAGCAGCCTGCGTCCCGCTGCCAGGGTTTCAATCGCAACCAGTCCGTAGGCCTCCCATCGCGACGGCATTATTACCGCGTCAAGACTGGCCAAGGCCGCCACCGGGTTGGAAGAAAAGCCTTTGAATTGTATGCGGGGATCACCGGCGGCGAGGTCACGGAGTGGCTTCTCCTCCGCCCCTTGCCCGAAGATATGTAGGGCAAGGTTGGGGTCGCTGAGTTCGCGGAAAGCCTTGATTAGGATATCAAACCCCTTCTGCGGTTCCAGCCGTCCAATGGCACCGATTGTCTTCACCGCGCCCTCTGGCGGTGCCAGTTTCCGGAAAGCAGACAGATCAACGCAGGAGGGAATGACATGCAGAGCGTCCGGCCGCACGAAACCCTCATCCCTCAGCCACTTCCCCTGCGCGGCACTGACGGCAACGACATCGTGGAACAGGGCATATGAAAGCTTGAGCAGAGCGCCGAACCGCCGTTTCCGTCTTACATTCAGAACTGTGAAGCATTTGGTGTAACTGTGCTCGATATGAACAAGCCGTGCTGCGGGGGTCAATACACGTAATGCGGCCAGCAAGGGGAGAAGGCGCCAGCTTATCGCAAGATGCGAAATGATCACATCCGCTTCCATCCGCCCTATGCAAAGCCTGTTCCGTTTCACCTCCAGCAAACTGTGATCAGCCTCGCGCGTAAGATCAGGCGTTGTCATCATGTGGCCGACGACGCGCATCACACCGCCTGCGGTGCTGTCATCAACCAGGTGGATTACGCGGATAACGGTCATGACATGGCCTCGGTCCAGTGTGCCCGTGCGGCCAGGTCCATTGTTTTCCGCAAAGCCTTCGGCCCGGTCACGGCAAGCAGCGCAGTCGCCGCCAGGGTTGCCCCGGACTTCAACGGCTCCTCCCAAAGCGGCCGCAGGGAACAGGCAAGCCACGCCCTGGCAAGATGCACAGCGCGGCGGCTGTCCAGATCACTGATGGCGCGACGGTTGAGGTAGCGGAGCTGATATGCCCGCGCCACTTCTGTTTCTTCCGCAAAAAACTTGGGGTTGATCTGAGAAAGCTTGCGAACCATCCGCTCCCATGCGGCAAGCTGGCGGTCTGTCGCCGCCGAAAGCCCGCCTGAATTGATCCGGTAGCGTGTGAGCTGGCCCGGGATCCCTTCGAATGCCCAGTTGGTCGTCAAGGCAATCCGCAGCCAGCATTCGATGTCCTCGGATTGGCGGAAAGTCTCGTCGAAATACCAGTCGCGCTCGGTTTCCGACCGGGGCCGGAAGGCGATGTCGTCAAACACAGCCCGCCGGATCACGGCGGCAGACCCGTTTCCGACCGGGTTGCGCTTGAAAATATGCCCGGTGTCAACATTCTGCAGCCGCGGCCGCTGCGCCTGGCCCGTAAGGGCGCCATATTCCGAGATGAAAGCAGATCCGGCATAGCTTATGCCTACGTCGGGCTTGGTCTCCAGATGGCTGATATGACGGGCCAGCTTTTCCGGCTCCCACATGTCATCTGCGTCGCAAAACGCCACCACATCGCCCTGTGCGCCAGCAATACCCGAGTTGCGCGCTCCAGCAAGGCCACGGTTTTTCTGGTGGATCACGCGAAAGCGCGGGTCGCTGCAGAAGCCCGCAGCAATCGCGGCGGTTGCGTCAGTGGAGCCGTCATTGACCACAATGGCCTCAAACTCCGTACAGGTTTGCCTCTGCAAGGAAAGAAGAGTGTCAGCGAGCGTTGTCTCGGCGTTGAAAGCAGGAACGACAATTGATGTGAAGGCCATGGTTGTGAACCTCGAGAAAGTTAACGGGAAAACAGGTTCCGGCGCAGCGGCCGGGGCAGGAACGGCGCCAGCAGTGAGCCGACCAATGTCAGGCCGCCCCTGCGGAACGGGGAGAAAAATCCGCGCGGGCTTTTGAGAATGCCGGACACAGCTTGTTTCAGCGCATAAGCCGGAGCCCCATTCAGACGAAGCGCCCGGCGGGCAAGGTAGCGGTGGTGAATGGCATGAGAGGCGGCGCTCGGAACCACGCCAAAACCGGCGGCGGTAGCAATTGCCTGTTCACGGCCTGCCCGCATTGCCTCAAGATCTGTCGACAATCCGCCAACGGAAGTGCGGTAGTAGGTATGCAGACTGTCAATTCCGGTCACCCGCGCGCCGCCGCCGACCAGGCGGATCAGCCACTCCAGGTCTTCGTTGTGGACCATGGCCTCGTTGAATCCGCCGCTCGCTGCAAAGACTCTGCGCCGCACGGCAAAGTTCGACATGGTGCAAACCGGGTTTTCCCCCAGCAGCATGGCGATGGTCAGATCCTGAACGGGAACTGTTGAAAACACGCGGGCATTTGCCGGGTTGGCGCGGAAGAAACCGATCCGTCCATAGGCACCATCGACGGATCCTTGCCGGAAGCCCGCACGGAGCTGCGACAGCTTTTCCCGGTGCCAAATGTCGTCCGCATCGCAGAACGCGATCACATCACCGCCGGCGTGCTCCGTTGCACCGCAGTTGCGGGCCGCACTGGGGCCTTTCCCGGGGTTTTGCACCAGCTGGATCCGGGCATCGGCAGCGGCAGCGGCCCGCACCAGGGTGCGGGTCTCATCCGTGGACCCGTCATCGACCACAACCGCCTCCCAATCGGCGCAGGTTTGCGCCTGGAGTCCGGCCAGGGTTTCCCGGATCGTGGCGGCAGCGTTGTAACTGGGAATGACTGCGGAGAAATATGGCATGTCTCAAACCTCTGCGGTGCGGTGGCGGAAGGCCATAGTAAGGGTTGGCAGCGATGCGCCCGTCATCATCAGCGCGGCGACTGCGGCATAGCCTGTGGCGACCGCTGTCAGACCATGGGGCGCAAGCAGGCAGGTGTTCAGGATCAGCGCGCCGGTGGTGGCAAGCGTGACCCGGAATTCCTGGCCTGGCCTGCCGTTTGCCCGCAGCCAGCCCGCGGTCGCGGACCATAGGGTGGTAGGGATCGCAACCAGGCACAGGATTGACACCACCCCCTCGATGCCCGCCCAGCCCGCACCGAACAGAACCGGGACGTAGAACGGGGCCAGCAGCGACTGCGCGATGACGGCCGGTGCAATGATTCCGATCGCAAGCAGAACGCTTTGGCGCAGCGCCTGCAGCTTGTCGGCGCTGGCACAGAGATGCGGAAACAAAACAGTGGAGAAGGCCACGGTAAAGGAGTTGGACAGGCTGAGCCCGGCATTGAAGGCCATGAAATAAAGGCCCAGCGTCTCAGCCCCCATCAGCGCGCCGACGATGACTTTGTCCGCCTGCAGGCGCAGCGCCTTGACAAGCTCGACACCCAGCACCGCCCATCCGAAAGCCAGGAACGGGCGCAGCGGCGCATAGCCTTGGGACGGATCCGGGCTCCAGGAGTGCAGGCGGCGCATGGCAATCAGCCAGAACGGCGCGGTCAGCAGGCGCGGCAGCACCAGCACCAGGGCGGAAGGCCAAATCAGCGCCAGCACCACCGACAACAGGTTTGACGCCACGATCTGCGTGCCCGAAATGGCCGCGGTTTGGCGCAGCTTTCCTGCCCGCATGGCAAGGCCTGCCTGCACCAGCCCCGCGGGCATGAACAGGTATTCACCCGCCAGAATTAGGATCAGCGCCAGCAGCATTACGCTGCCGCCGCTGGCATAAAGCACAAGCCCCGCCAGCGACTGGAGCAGGAACAATCCGATGCACCAGACCCAGAATATGCGGTGCGCAGTGGCACAGGTCTGCTGCAGCTGAGCCTGCGGGGCCGCGATGATCTTTTGAATGACGCCGTTTTCCGTCAGCGATTTGACAATATCGGCTGCCGCCAGGGCTGCCGCGGCAATGCCGATCTGACCCAGGTCGAGCGTGCGCGCCACCGCGACAACCACCAGAAGCCGCGAAACCTTGGCAGCCGCCTCAGACGCACCGTAGGCAAAGAGGTTTTTTGCGAAGCAGGGAATTTGCACGGTTTGGGGCATCGGGACCTGTCCATAGGGCTGTTGGATCAAGTCATACCGGGCGTGAGAGCCAGCTGTCCCTTGTCCCCCGGGACAGGGCAGCGGTGCAACAGAACTGTCGCATATCCGAAAGGATAGCGCCGCAATATCAACGGGCTCTCGACCGCTGAGGCCGAATTCCGTATCACCTGTACAACCCGCAGTGATCCCGCGAGCAGTAGAATGATGAAGCCCCTCAAAAATGGAACGGCAATTCTGGCGGTTTTGTCTTTGAGCGGCTGCGCGCAGATCGATCCGCCAGACAACCTGGAGCCGGTTGCCTCCGGCGACGGGTATCAGGCGCAATACCGTGAACCGGAGGTGTCCCGCAGCGAAGCCGGTTTTCTGCAATCACAGACAATGAACGAGTCCAGGTGCCGCCCCGCCGCCGGCGGAACCGGCGGCAAGGGGGTCGGAACGGCGCAGGCTGCGCTCGCAGGTGAGAGGTTCACCCGCAACGATCTGGTGAACGTGCGCGTCGGCGATGATGAGACCTTCAATGGTGACTACGTCATCTCCAGGGATGGCTCGCTGAAACTGCCTTTCCTTTCACCGATCCGCGCCCAGGGCCGAACGGCCATCCAGATCGAGGATGACATTGCCGCGAAACTGATCGCCGAAGACTTCTATTCTGACCGGCCGCGGCTGTCGGTTCGCGCAGCTGATTTCGCCTCAGTCACGGTGGGTGTTTCAGGGGCCGTTTTCGAGCCTAAAGCCGCGGAAATCGGCGGTGTGCCAGGTGACGAAGTGGATTCCCGCAGGCAAGGCGCCCTGGGGGCCTCGACCGAAGCGCGCAACCTGTCTGCCGCATTGCGTGCAGCAGGCGGGGTGCGCCCGGATGCGGATATTTCAGCTGTTGAAGTGCGGCGCGGCAGCAGCCTCTACCTATTGGACATGCGCGGAGTGTTCGAAGGCCAGAACGCCGTCGACATCATGCTGCTGACAGGCGACCAGGTGCATGTGCCCAGCCGAGGATGCTTCCAGGAAGACCTGATGCGGCCCAGCCCCATCAGTCCTCCGGGGGTGACGCTGTTCTTGTCGAACCTCACCCGGCCGGCTGCCGGTAACGCATTGTCTGCGATTGGCCGCGAGGTGCGCGAGTTTCCTTATGGGACACGGTACCTGCAGGCGGTGGTGGACACCAACTGCGTGGGCGGCGCCCGGGCCACCAGCGCACACCGCTCTTCCGTCCTGTTCTCCCGCAACCCTGTCACCCAAGTATCGGTTGTGATCGAACGAAGGATCGAAGATTTGCTGCGCCGCGCGGACAGGGACGATTATGACCCCTTCCTCCTGCCTGGGGATGCCATTGCCTGCTATGACAGCACAATCACCAACCTGGGAGAGGTCGGCCGCCTTATCGGCGCCTTCAACTACTAAGTCAGGTTGAGCACCGGCTTGGTGGCGGCCCAGGCCTTCCTCAAAGGGTGCAGCGCGTCCTCTGCCGCTTGGATGTCCTGGCTGAGCGCCGCTTTCTCGAGGCAAATCAGCGCACTGCGCAGCTCCGGAAGCCCAAAGGTTGCGGCGCTGCCGGCAATCCGGTGGGCTTCAACTGCGGTTTCGTTCGCAGCCAAATCCTGCCCGTTCTCAAGACTTTTGAGGAAGGCTTCCATTTCAGCTGCAAACCGGTTCAGGAGGGGGTGCAACGCCTCGGCACCAACTGTTTCTTCCAGTTCAATTAGCTGCTGCGACCGCAGCGCTGCGCCTTCCGGTGCTGGCGGAGGCGGAGAGGGATGGTCTGCAATCAACTGCAAAAGTCCTTCACGCGTCAAAGGTTTGGTCAGCACATCATTCATGCCGTCCTTCAGAAAGGCTTCCTGCTCCTCAGCCATCGCGTTTGCGGTTACGGCAATAATCGGTGCGCGCGCTGACGCGCCGCCGCCTGTCCGGATTGCCCGCGCGGCGCTGCGCCCATCCATGACGGGCATGCTGATGTCCATTAAAATCAGGTCAAAACCTGTTGCAGCTGCCATCTCGACCGCTTCCCGGCCGTTGTGCGCTTCGGCCACAAAATGCCCCTGTGCTGTCAGCATCTCCCGGGCGACATGGCGATTAATCTCGTTGTCTTCCACCAGCAGGACATTTGCCCGCTTCCGAGCAGGCGCAGCAATCGGTGCCTCACCCCTCGGCTCGGGCACCGCAATGGCCTGAACAGGGAAGCTGACATTGAAGACGCTGCCTTCTCCTGGAGTGCTTTCAACAGTGATGCGGCCTCCCAGCGCTTTCACAAACCGCTGGGCAATCCCCAGACCCAGCCCGGTTCCCCCGACTTCCCGGTCATAGGAGCTGTCTCCGGTCGCGAAATCATCGAAGATTTGCGGCAGCAGGCCCGGGTCGATGCCTGTACCGGTATCTCGAACGGCAATGTGTAGGATGGTCTTTCCCTCATCAGCGGCACTGGCCTGAGCGGTGATGGATATCCGCCCGTCTTTCGTGAACTTGACCGCATTGCCGACGATGTTCATCAGAATGTGCTGAATGCGGTCTTGATCCGCGTGAACCCAGTTGAGCGGCGGCCCCATCCAACCCCAATCCAAGGTGCTGCCGTTGCCCGCCGCTGCACCGCTTAGACTGTCCACAATGTCCTTCAGCAGAGTACTGATGTTCATATCCACCGGGTGCAGACGCAGCTTGCCCGCATCGAACTTCGTGATGTCCAGAACATCTGAAATATGGCTCATCAGCAGTTTGCCGGACGTCTGCATATTTCGGATGTAACGGGACTGCTTGGCACTGAGCCGGGTTTCCTCCAGCAGTGTCAGATTACCCAGCAGCCCGTTCAGCGGGGTTCGGATCTCATGGCTCATGGTGGCCAGAAAATCGGTTTTGGCTTTCTCGCCGGCCATTGCACGGTCGCGGGCCAGAACAAGCTCGGCTTCGGCCTGCACCTGATGGGAGATGTCGCGCAAGAAAGCGATGAAGATCTCCCCGTCTCTGGTGTCCGCTGACTGGATGGCAAGCTCCACCGGAAAAACTTCGCCATTCGCCCGCTTCGCTTCAAGCTTGAAGCGCCCACTTCCTACGACACGCCTTTCGCCGGTCTTGCGCAGGCGGGCCATGCCGGCCTCATGCGCAGCCCTGTGGTGATCGGGCACAATCAGCTCGCCCAGATCGCAACCCACTGCGTCTTTGGCAGGATGACCGAAAATCTGTTCGGCGGCGGCATTGAAATCCTTGATGCGCCCCGATGTGTCCGCAACAACCACGGCGTCAAGGGACGTGCTTGTCACGATGTTCATGCGCTCGCTGGCTTCTGTTGCCTGGGTCCGGCGCCGCACGTTTTGCGCGTTCAGAAACGCCAGATAGCAGGCAAGCACCGCCAAGGCGGCGATCAGTACGGCAATCGCAAGCGCCAATTGCATCAAAGTGCCGGACAGGGCATTGCGCCGGAAATCGGACTCCTCAGCAAAATAGTTGAGACCGGAAACAGAGAGGCTGCGGACATCCGGGCCGATTGCCTCAGAGTCCGCCTTAAGCGATGGCAAAGCGTCCTGTAATGCGCTTATCTCACTGTCGATGACAGGCACTGCCCTATCAAGATAGGCGGCAACTGTTGCCAGATTTGCCGCGAACTCGCGCACTTCACGCAGGTCTCTGTAAATAGACGCCTGCTGGAGAGTCCGAATGCGGCTGAAGAACACGTCAAACTTCCGCCGGAGAATGCGAAAGTCCGGTGCCGCTTTCAACTGCGCCTGCGATAATGCCAAGTTGAACTGAAGAAACTCCACTTCCGTCTGCGAAAGCGTCCATTGGATGTTGTCGGAGCTGGCGGAGTTCAGCCGCGAGATATCGCGGGACACATTGAGCGCGAGCAGCGCAATGGCTGCGACCCCCATCAGCGCTGGTAAAACAATTACGACGAGCCGCAGCCAGATCTTGCTCCGTTTTCTGCCGGCCATTGCCACCATCCTCATATGCGGTCAGCCAGGCGAACGAATGCTCTTTCGGGCGGTTCTCTACTCAATCACTTCGATGCGGTCGAGCTGCCAGATGCTGCGGGAATAAACCACCTCTGATTGATATTCCGTTTTGCTGTCATAAGGGTAAACAATCCAGAGCGGCCCCTTGTCACGCACCGACATTTCCTCCCCATTGAGCTTGTAGGCAATGATCGGGCCGCCCTCGACAGCATCCGACAGCGGGATGTCCACCGCATAGTCATTGATGGCGGTGGCCCGCAGCGTGGTTCCGGTGATGTCCAGACGGTCAACCAACTGGTCCAGCGGCACGCCTTCAAAATGCTGCACGCCCTGCGTCCAGATTGTCGAGGTTTCAAACTCCACGGCACCCAGCCCTTCCAGCATGGCCAGATCGAATTGCGCTGCTCCTCCGGCGATGTCCGCGTTCACGGCGCCAGACACAGTCAGCACCACCTCACCGGCTGGCTGGTCAAGGCTCGCGGCTGCCAGCGGTTGCGCGGCGAACACGGAAATTGCAATTATCTCAAGCGCTTTAAAAAGCATTGCGCGGCCTCCTTTACTGTTTGACCCAGATATGGCACGGCGTGGCGCGGGCGCCAAAAGGTTAGACGGATACCCGCCTATCCTTTCGAATAGGTTCCGCAATCATGCGGCCTGCGGAACCGGGGCAACACGCCCGGCAAGAAAGCCGGACAGTTCATGGGCCAGTTCCGGCCGGTCCAGCGCAAAGGCTGCCGTCGCCTGCACAAACCCTTGCACACTGCCGCAGTCGAACCGTTCGCCGTCAAACCGGAACCCGGTTACACCTGCTGAGGGAAGGTCCGCGTTGATGGCGTCCGTCAGTTGCAGCTCTCCGCCTGCGCCCGGGCAAATGGCGCCTAGAGCCTCAAAAATCGAAGGTTCCAGAATATAGCGGCCAACGACAGCATGTGTTGATGGTGCCTGCGCTGGATCCGGCTTTTCAACCATCCCGCGGGCGAGTGCGAGTTTTCCGGCCTCCCGCGCAACATCCAGGATGCCATAGGAGGAGGTCTGCTCACGCGCGACTTTCATGGTAGCCACCATGTGGCCGCGGCTCACCGCATGCGCCTCCACCATCTGGCGCAGCGCCCCGCGCGGCGCCCGGATCACATCATCCGGCAATAGCACGGCAAAGGGTTCATCACCAACCAGGCGGGCTGCCAATCCCACAGCGTGGCCCAGGCCCAGCGGCTTGCTTTGGCGCACAAAGGACAGGGCGCCTTCCGGCATCCGGGTCCGTGCGATGGCTTCCAAAGCCGCTGTTTTGCCGCGCATTTCCAATGTGTTCTCCAGCGCCGCGGCAGTGTCGAAGTAGTCCTCCAATGCTCCCTTGCCTGCGGCAGTGACAAAGATGAACTCCTCGATCCCCGCCTCCCGCGCCTCGTCCACCGCGTATTGGATCAGCGGGCGGTCCACCAGCGGCAACATCTCCTTGGGGATCGATTTGGTGGCGGGCAGAAAACGGGTCCCCATGCCGGCAACCGGAAAAACAGCTTTGCGAATATGTGTCATTGTATATCTCCTGAAGTGAGGGGTCAGTAAGCGCCGCGGCCGGAAATCACCGCGCCAAAGGTTCTGAGGATGAGCTGGAGGTTCAGCTTGAGCGAGCGCGCCTGAATGTAGCTGAGGTCCATCTCGATCATTTCCTTGAAGCCGACAGAGGCACGGCCGGATACCTGCCAGACACCGGTGATGCCCGGTTTGACCTGCAGGCGGCCAAGCGCCCGGGGCGGGTAATCTGCAACCTCGCACGGCAGTGCCGGGCGGGGGCCGACGATAGACATATCCCCTCGCAGCACATTGAACAATTGCGGCAGTTCATCAGTGGAGGTCCGGCGCAGCCAGCGGCCTATACGGGTGATCCGCGGATCATGGCGCGACTTGAAGCAGAGTCCGTCCCGGTCTGAGACGTTCAGGATCTCCGCCCGCCGGGTTTCCGCATCTGCCGTCATCGAGCGGAACTTGTACATGGAAAAGGTCTTGCCGTTCAGCCCGACACGCGTCTGTTTGAAAATCGCCTCCCCCTTGCTATCTGCCCTTACTGCAAGCGCTACTAGCAGCAGCAATGGTGACAGCAGCAACAGCGCCGAAAGTGCAACTGTGATATCAAGTGCGCGCTGCTGGACGTCGGCGAGGCGCTTCTGCCGCAGCGCTGCCAGCCCGGCATGGGTCAGGAAGCTGACGTTACCGGTCAGGTAGCGGCGTGCCATCCGGCGCGGCTCCATCGCCAGCCGCCAAATCCACTCCATCCTTGCCGCCCTGACCAGTTCCGGCGCTCGTGCAACCGAGCCGGACAGAAAATCGAACAGCGCGCCTACCCCAAGGGTGAGGTCGGCCTTCAGGTCATCTGCATTGCGGTGCAGCCAAAGCTCCTGCATTGGCACGCCAAGCGCGACCAGCACGATGCCGGCACCGCTTTCGTTGATATCCGCGACAACGGCCCTGGTGTCCTGTGCTCCCGAATACCCGTCGCGGGTGCCAGCAATGCGCAGGCCGGGAATATCATAGACCAGCCGTGCCGCGGCTGCATCAGCAACTCCCGGCCGCCCGCCGAACAGGTAGACCGATTTGCCCATGCTGGCCGCACGCTGCAACAGCTGCGGCACAAAATCGGTACCGTTCAAATTGGCCGTCAGAGAATGACCGGTGAACTTTGCCGCCAGTTCAACTCCGATGCCATCAGGCAGAAGGATATCCGCACTGGCGACGGCTTGGGCATAATGCGGGTCGCGGCGGCGGATATTGCAGCAATGCGCGTTCATGAAGAAAACGCGCCGGCGGCCAGGCGACAGCAGCTTGGCAACCGCCTGACCAGCGCTGCTGTCAACCAGATGGAGGTCCAGCGCAGGCAGGTAAGCCGTGTTCAGACGGTCGGCTTTGACCGCAGGCGCAGCACCGAAACTGGAAGAGGAATATGCAAGTGTCATCTGCTAAGTCCTTGAGCTGTCATTGGTTGCTCTCAGGCTGCTGCAGGCGGCCGCTCCTCTCAACGGAGCGGGAGGACAGGTCGCGGGTCCGTTGGCATCCCTGGCTTGCCTTGCGGCGTGCGAACCTATCCGCCCGGATCAGAAACTATCCAAATGCTTTGCAAGCTGCGGCGAATACGCACGACTTTTGCCGTGCAAGCGCCGCATTCACGCGTTACGTGTAAAGGACGGGATCAAGGAGCATGTTATGAGAGTACTGATTGCCGACGACCACGACCTGCTGCGTGACACGCTTGTTTTGTTCCTGGAAGGCCACGGTTCCATCAAGACCAGCACCGCGGCGGATCTGGAACAGGCCTGCAAGCTGATTGAGACCGAAGATCCCTTTGATCTCATCCTGCTGGATCTGAATATGCCCGGCATGAACGGGCTGGCCGGCCTCAAGCAAGCGATGGCCATGAGAAACGGACAGCGGGTTGCCCTGATGTCGGGTGCTGCCACCCGCCAGATCGCTGAACAGGCGCTGGAGGCCGGCGCCGCCGGGTTTGTGCCAAAGACCCTGCCGGCAAAGTCAATGATCAATGCAGTCAAGTTCATGGCGATGGGAGAGCAGTATGCACCCATTGATTTCATGACAGCCGCAAATCCGGAAACGGACCACCCGCTGGCGGAAAAACTCTCGCCGCGCGAGCTTCAGGTTCTGAAAGGCCTGACCGAGGGCAAGTCCAACAAGGAAATCGCCCGCGATCTGGACATTACCGAACCGACCGTGAAGCTGCACATGAAAACGCTGTACCGAAAGCTGGAAGTGGCAAACCGCACTCAGGCAGCACTGGCCGCACGCGAGGCCGGCCTATTCTGACTGCCTGCGGGGCGCGCAGTATAGAAACCTACTCCTTTGGATAGACGCGAATACGGATGCGCATCGGGATAACCTTGCGCGCAGGCGTAGCGGGCAGGTAGCCGGGATAGTCTCTGGTTGAAGGAGACTGACATGCTGCAAAAACTTGCCGGAAAATTTGATGCTCCGCGGCGGCTTTGGCACCAGATATCACTCCGCCGCATCATCGTCGGCGGGCGCTTGGGCGACACCAGCCGCATCCGCCGCTACCTGGCATTCTTGCTACTTGGGCTGGCACTGATCTGGGTGCCGATCAACGGATATTTGCAAACCGCACCGCTTGCCTTCAAATCGCATGCCTCGCTCATCCTGCCGGGGTCAGGTGCCTCGGCCTCGATGAACCTCAATGGCATCGGTCAGGCGTCCTCCTATGCCAATTCCGCCTTTGCCAGCAACTCCGTCAGCCCGACCGAAACCTACAAGCGCTTGATCGGTGCCGACCGTATCCTTACCGCGGCTGCCGGCGCTATGGGACTGACCCGCCGTGAATTCGGCAAACCGCGGATCCGGCTGGTGGACCAGACCAGCCTCATTCACATCGAAATGACGGGTTCCAGCGCAGAAAGCGCCCAGCAGCGCGGCAATGCCCTGCTGCAGGCCTTCTTCGAAGAACTGGACGCGCTGCGTAAGGATGAGCAAGCCACCCGCGAGGACAGCGGTCTGGCCGCGATTGGTGATTACCAGCGTTCTGTAGCGGTCACACGCTCTGACATCGGCAAACTTCAGAAGTCCTCCGGATTGCTGTCTGGCGAGGAGTTCGATGCAATGGTCGAAGACACCCGCGAACTGGAAGGCCGGGTTGAGGACATTGCCGGTATTCTTGACGAAAAAACACAAAGCGTTGCCGCGCTTGAGCAAACCTTGGGCATCCACGCCTCCGCTGCGGCCGCAACCTTGAAGCTCTTTGCTGATGCAGACTTCCTCGCTCTGAAAGAAGAAAGCGCCATCCATGCTGCAAAACTGGCCGAAGCCCGTGCGTCTTACGGCGAAGGGCACCCCAAGGTGCAAGCCGCCCGTGCCGCTCAGGCTGCGGCGGAACACAGTGCAGGCCAGCAGGCAGCGGCAGTGACAGGTATCCAAATTGATGAGCTGAAGAGGCTTGATTTGGCCCCGAATGGAGCGCGGGCAGAGTTGCTGGCTCAGCTTGTGCGGATGGATGCTGAACGTATGGGAACGGCCCGGCAGCATCAGACCCTCGCGCAGCGGCTGGTATCGGAGCGGACCCGGCTGCAGCAGCTGTCTGCCAGCGCAGCGCGGCTGAAAGATCTGCAGCGCGACTTTTCCGTCGCAGAAGCGGTGTTTGCTTCTGCCATCGCCCGTGCCCAATCGACGAAATCGGACGTTTATGCTTCCTACCCGCTGGTTCAGGTGCTTGAAAACCCGTCCCTTCCGGAGCGCCCTTCTTCGCCAGACCGGAAGCTCGCCTTTGCCGCGGGGGCCGCGGCCACCTTCATGCTGCTGATCGCGCTGATGCTGGGCTGGATCAGATCCGCGGTCATCGGCCGCCTTCTCACCGCACCCAGGGCCGAAGCATGACACCGCAAAACCCGGCAGAGCGGATAATCTACCGCTCCATGGTGCTGACCTGGCCCTTTTACGCTGTTGGTGCGCTTTACGTCGTCGGTCCTGTTCTCGCCTGGATTCTCGGCGCGCTGGCTGTGCTGGCACTCTACCTTGGCCCGGCGTTCCGGCCCGACCTGCGTGCAGCCGGTCCGGTTCCGGTGCTGATCTGGGCCTGGTTCATCGGCATGGCCATCATGCTAATTGCTTTGTGGATCGGGCATCTCGACTGGGGGCTCGGCCTTAAGAAGACAATCAAGTCCTCGATCGGCTGGGCCAAGGGCTGGGCGCTGCTGGCGCTGTTCCCGCTGGTTGGCGCGGTGCTGCCGATCCGCCGCGAGGTCCTGATCCGCGGGCAATGCGTGATCGGGGCATGGACGCTGGCGCTGGCACCGGTTCTGCTGGCAGCGCCCTACCTTGGCCTTCCAGAACGTATCTTCACGTCACCGCTGAAGGTAGTTGGCGGGCCGGGTCCGGAGTATTTCAGCGTCTACCTGTTCACCTATGATCCAGCCAGCTGGACACCGCGCTGGCAATTCTACGCCCCCTGGTCCCCCTTTGCAGCCCTGCTGGGCGTCATCATGGTGCTGTTTGCGCTGGATGAAAAAAACCGAAAGTGGATGCTGGTCGGTGTGGCCGCTGGGGTCCTGATGATTTTGGCGTCAAAGTCTCGAATGGGTCTGGTGGGGCTGGTGGCCTGCACCGTTGCGCCGCGCATGATGCCCCTGATCCTGCGCGGCTGGGCCTGGCATGTAACGGCAGGGCTGACTGCCTCATTGGCAATCACCGGCGGAACTTTGGCGGCACTTGCCGCAGATGCGGTGGCCGCGTTCAAGGGCGCCCGGGCGGACAGCACCCGCGTCCGTGAAACACTGCAGCGGATCGCCAGCGAGCGCTGGCAGACCGAAGCCTTCTGGTTCGGCCACGGCACGGTCCAACCCGGGTCCCATGCTGTGGAATACATGCCCATCGGCAGCCATCACACCTGGTACGGGCTGCTGTTCGTCAAGGGGGCCGCAGGCTTTGCCGCTCTTTTGGTGCCGCTGGTCTGGCACATCGGATTTGTCATGGCGGATGCAGCAAAACACACGCGAGGCCGCCTGCCGCTGGGAATACTCATGACAATGCTGCTGCTCTCTTTCGGGGAGAATATTGAAATCGAAGCCTATATGCTTTGGCCAGGCCTGATCCTACTGGGCGTGCATCTTCGCGAAGCTGGGGCGGCTTAGGACAGTTACGGTTTCCTGCCGGAAGAATTCGCCCGACCTGCTGATTCCGTTGCAACTGCAGCATCGATTGTGCGTCTGCGGCGAAAGACCGGTTTTGTCCGCTCCTCGTTAGTCGGTCGTGGTTGCAGCGAAAGGGCGGTTCGAATTTCGCGCCTCAGACTGGCATTGAATGACCGGTCTGGCGACTCGGCTGCATCGCAGCGATGAGCGTGCCGCATCTGCAATAGAATGCTGCGTCAGCAAACACCTGGAAGGGCAATGGCAGCAAAGTCCGGCGTTGCGTCAGTTCATGTTCGACGCAGCCAAGGGCGGATCACTCTGGACCGACCGTTCGCCCGGGGCGCGGCGAACTCATCCTTCGAGCCCAACTTGTACCTTGGATTTTTTCGCTGCGCGCGCTCGCAGCAGCAAAATCGCCGCGACTGCACCATTTTGGGCGCCGCTGAGCGGCGTGAAAACCAGCCGTTCAAGCATGCTGCAGCGAGATCTGTCACCTGAATTCACAGGTCGCCGGACTTTGCGGACTTTTACTCCTTCCGCTTTCGCTTGCGCAGATAGCATTTGCACGCGCGGCGACGAGTTTTCGGCAATGCAGCGAGTTTCGTCGAACCAGCCGTTCAGCCGTATCGATCCCGCCGAGTTTTGAACCGTCCTTTCGCTGCACGGTGTTTGAGTCCGAAAGGTGCCGGACTTAGTTAACTTTCGCTGCGGCTGCACCAATAGCCGCTTCTGGAAGAAAACCTAAAACGTGCAGCTTGAGAAATTTAAGATTGCTGTAGGTATGGATAGACGTGGCAGGCTTTCGGACGATGAGAATGGTTTGAGGGCAGCTTATTGAAATACCCTTAAGCCCGCACTGGGTTTAATTGAGTGGGTGCTTGAAACCCTGGGCCGATCAGGGGACCCTGGGTAGAATCAGAATGGCGTAAATGTGGGCAAGCCGTTGATCTACGCATGGTCGGAAGCGGTGCTGAACAATCCGCGCAAGACATTGGAGCGCGGCGACAGGAGAGATTTAGAACAGCGCTTGGTGACGAGCAAAAGCGCAAGCAGGTCGCAGCAGGGACATAGATCCCGCAACGGGAGACAGCCAGTTGCCCGAAACGCTGACTGGCTGCGGCATTCCGGTGGATGTTACTGGATCTAGGAGTGAAGAAGCGTGATCCCCAGTAACACAAAGCCCGCGATGAAGACAGTTTCCGCCACAACCAGGGTGATAGCCGAGCCGCCGACTTCCAGAATGCGTTTGAGCGATATTTTCATGCCGACCGCTGCGATCGAGATCAGCAGCGCCCACCGGCTCGCTTCGCTCAGCACGCCGACGACAGGCGCCGGGATAAACCCGAACGAATTTAGTGTGGCAAACCCCAGAAAGCCGATCACGAACAGGGGGAGAACCGGCGGGTGGTTGTTTTCGCCGGACGCTCCGAAGGTGCCCCGCATCAGCAGGGAAATCGCGAGAACGGTCGGGGCCAGCATCGCAATGCGGAACAGCTTGACCAGTGTGGCGACCTCCCCGGCCTCCTCTGACACGGAAAACCCGGCCCCGACCACTTGGGCGACATCGTGGATCGTGCCACCAAGGAACACTCCGATCGTTACATCGTCAAACGCGAAGGTATCGCCAAGGATCGGATAGAGGATCATCGCGGCGGTCGACAGCATAGTGACGCTCAGCACCGTGAAGATCAGGTTCTGCTCGGAATGTTCGTTCCTAGGCAGAACAGCCGAGATTGCCATAGCCGCGGAGGCGCCGCAAATCGCCACCGCCTCCCCCCCCGTTAGAAGGCCAAAGCGCCACTCTCGCCCTAAGAAGCGAGCGGCCAAAAGGCCGAAGCCTATTGTCAGCAGCACGCCAGTCACAAGGATTGCGATCAGGCCCAGCCCCAGCCCGGCCAACAACCCAAGGCTGATCCGCGCGCCCAGAAGCGCTACGCCAAAACGCAATACGCTGCGCGCGGTGAATTCGATGCCTGCGCGACAGGTCTCTTCCGCGCTGAGAAACTGCAGCGCGATGCCGAGGAGCAGTGCCATCAGCATTGCAGGCGCGCCATAGTGTTCCGAAACAAACTGCACGGCGACGGCCACGGCAATAGACACCAGACCACCCCGCGCGCGGGACCGTAGGACCTGTACCGGATCGATACTTCCAAATTGAATAACCGTCTGGTATCTATTCGTTTTTCCGGTTTCATGGGGGCAATGAAGGACTGTTCAGGAACGTCGTTTCAGAGTGACGTCCCCGTTTTCAAGATTCGCTGGCCTGAAAGGTGCGCGAGGGTGTTAGCTCAGACGCAGTTCCGCCGCCCGGGCATGACCCTCCATGCCTTCCATCCGGCTGATCCGCGCTGTGCGCAGCGCCAGTTCATGAGACGCTGCTGCATTACTGCGCTGCCAGGTGACGGTCTTGGTAAACTTGTGCACCGACAATCCGCCAGTATAGCGTGCCGCGCCACTGGTGGGCAGGACATGGTTCGGACCGGAGGTCTTGTCACCGAAGGACACCGTGGTTTCTTTACCCAGGAACAGCGAGCCATAGGCGGACAGACGGTCCAGCCACCAATCGAGACCTTCGGCTTGGACCTGCAGGTGCTCGGGAGCGTAGCGGTCACTGACTTGGGCTGCTTCTTCACGGCTGTCGCAAAGGATGACCTCGGCGCGATCTGCCCAGGCCTGGCGCGCGGCCGACTGGTTGGGCTCCGGCAGCTGGCTGATCAGGCCCTCCGCCCGGGCCATGACACCTTCGGCCAGGTTCCGGCAGGTTGTGACCAGCCAGACGGGGCTGTCGGCACCGTGTTCCGCCTGGCTGACCAGATCCCAGGCAACCGTTTCAACCTCAGCGGTATGGTCGGCAATGACGAGCGAGTCCGTCGGCCCGGCGAACATGTCGATCCCCACTTCTCCAAACAGCATCCGCTTGGCCTCGGCGACATAGGAGTTGCCCGGGCCGACCAGAATATCGGCGGGTTTTGCCCCAAAAAGACCTTGGGCCATGGCGGCAATGGCCTGTACCCCGCCCAGGTTGAGAATTAGATCCGCGCCGCACAGATCCATCGCATAGATGATCGCATCCGGTATGCCGGTTTCCGGCCGGGTCGGCGAAACTGCTGTGATATGTTTGACACCGGCTACTTTGGCGGTGGTGATCGTCATCAGGGCGCTGGCAATATGGCTGTAGCGGCCGCCGGGCACATAACAGCCTGCGCTGGAGACCGGTATCTGCTTCTGGCCTGCGATAAGGCCCGGAATGACTTCAATCTCGCACTCCGCAATCGTCGCTTTTTGGGCTTCAGCAAAACGGCGGATATTGGCATGCGCGAACTGAATATCGTCCTTCAGCTCCTGCGGAACGCGAGCACAGGCGGCCGCCCGGTTTGCTTCGGACAGCACGATGTCGCCAGTCCAGCCGTCCAATTTTTCTGCATAGCGCCGAACGGCCTCTTCGCCCTCACGTTCGATGTTGGCTAGCATGACAGAGACAAGGTCTCGAATGTCGCTGTTTTCCGCCTCGGGCCGCGGAGCGGCCTTTTTCAGGTAGGTGATTGCCATTGGATCAGCTCGCTTCGTTGGTGATGTGGCTGTGGATTGCAGAGGCCAGAACATCGACAGTGTCGATGACAGGCACTTCCGCGATCACATCATGAGACATCAGGGAAAATTCGGAACAGGCGATGAACAGCATGTCCGCGCCTTTCCGGGTCAGTTCGGCTGCCGCGTCCTCCAGAATGCTCCGCGCTTCCGGCGCCGGGCCTGCCGCCTTGATCAGCTTGATGGCAGTCAGCATCCTATCAATATCCTCTGGCCATAGCGCTGAAAATTTGCCGGTTTTCAACGCATCGTCAAAAACACGCGAGAGATAGACGGCGGGAGAGGCCAGGATACCGATCTTGCTCCCTGGATTTAGGCGGCGTGCGGCGGCGCCGACAGAAAGTGTCACCATATTGAGCAAGGGCACGGTCGTCTTTATGGAAATGTAAGGCACATAGTGATGGGCCGTGTTGCAGGGCATGGCCAGTGCGGTAGCTCCTGCATCTTCCAGCCTTCGAGCCATTTCGGCCAGAACAGGGCCGGGGCTTTCACCTCGTTTCTCAATCAGATGCGCAATCCGCGAGGGAACCTGCGGGTTCATGTCAATCAACAGCGGCAGGTGGTCCGCGTCATCGCGCGCATCGACTTTCTTCAGCAGTCGCTGTTGCAGAAGAATTGTGGCTTCCGGCCCCATGCCGCCTAAGATTCCAACGACACGGTGCGTCATGACGCTACCTCATCCACCGCTTCGCAGATCAGCTCAGAAATGAAGGCGCAGTCAGCTGTGCTGAAGGTCAATGGCAAGCGCATATCAAACAGCGTGGCCAGCACACTGTCGGTGCGCGGTAAGGGCTGGGCGTCCAAATAGCGCCAGCTTTGGTGGGCCGAAGTGAAGCCAACAGGCTCAGATCCTCCAAACCACTTCAACTCTACACCGCGCTTTGCTGCAGAGGCCAGCAAGGCCTGGCATTGCGCAGCGGCGAAACCGGGCAGGCGGAACTGGATTGACGACCCGACCGGTTTTTCCGCAGCGGGGCGCGCAATGGTTTTGATCCGGTCTGATACAGCAAGACCTTGATCGGTAGCGGCATAGAGCGCTTTCCAGGCGCCTATGCTTTCTTCGATCCGGGCCAGTTGCGGGCGCAGAATAGCCGCGCGAAGGGCATCCATCCGGGCGGAACAGTTTGGCATCTGATAGCGGGCTTCAGCAAATGCCTCAGGTACAGGACCTGCGCCGTGACGCTCATACAGCATGTAACTGCCCGACAAGATCGTCGCACGAGCGGCGATCCCGGCGTCATCAGTGGTCAGAAACCCGCCTTCGCCCGAGTTTATGTGCTTGTATGTCTGTGTCGAGAAACAAGCGACCTTCCCGAAGTTCCCCGACCGTTTCCCGTTCCAGCGCGCCCCCATCGTGTGGGCACAATCTTCGATCACCGTGACCCCGGCACTGTCGCAGATGCGCATGAGAGCTTCCATGTCGCACAGGTGACCGCGCATATGGGACAGCAATAGAAAACGCGCACTGGTCCGGGCAATCTTTCGTTCAAGGTCTCCGAGGTCCAGGCGCAGGTTTTCGGTGATTTCCACGAGTGCGGCGCGGCCGCTGACAGCGGCGATGGCACCCGGCACCGGGGCCAGCGTGAAGGCATTGGTCAGAATAACATCACCCGGTTCAACGCCGCAGGCGCGCATGGCGATCTGCAAGGCCTGCCCGCCCGAGGTGACCGCAAGGCAAAAGGAGCTGCCTTGCCAGTCGCGGTATTCGGCCTCCAGTGCCGCCACGTCGCCGGTTTCACCCGGCAACAGATTGTAGCGGTGCAGCCGACCGCTTTCCAGTACGGACATCGCGGCCTGCATCGCCTCGGCAGGCAAAGCTGCCTGCTGCGTAAAAGCTCCGGTGAACTTGCGGGCCACGATGTCCCCCATGACTACAGGTTGACCCAACGGTTTGCGTGATCAAAGGCGAAGTCATACCCGCCCAGAGCTGCCGCGCCGCCGGTATGAAGGAACACCACACGCTCGTCCTTGAACACCCCCTTGCGGGCCAGATCGATCAGCCCGGCCGCACCCTTGGCAGAATAGCAGGGGTCAAGCAGGATGCCCTCAAGCTCGGCAAACATTCGAATTGCTTCGATGCCGCTGTCGGTTGGCAGGCCATAACCCTCACCGACGTAGTCGGTGTTGGCCATCACGTCTTCGCGCTTGACTACGCCTGGGCAACCCAGTTTTTCAGCGGTCTTGCAGGCGAGGTCATAGACCATTTGTTCCTGTTTCGGCTGGGGCGCCCGTGTTCCGATGCCCAGCACGGGGATTTGGCTGTTCATGGCACACATGCCGGTTACAAGCCCTGCCTGGGTGCCAGACGATCCGGTCGCATGCACGACCCGGTCGATTTTCAATCCGGCATCATTGGCTTGGGACAGCAGCTCAAACGCGCAATTCACGTAGCCGAGAGCACCGGTCGGGTTGGACCCGCCGCCAGGAATAACATAGACTTTATGGCCCTTGGCACGCATTTTCTCGGCTGCGCGTTCCATCTCGGCGGGCATGTCGTGGCCTCCGGGGAACTTTTCGGTCGTGGCGCCATGCAGGTGGTCCAGCAGCACGTTGCCGTTGGTGTTATAGTTGCCGTCCCGGTACCCGGTCCGGTCCTCCAGCAGGATATGGCATTTCAGCCCCAGCTTTGCGGCAAAAGCAGCTGTCTGGCGGCCGTGATTGGTTTGGGTCGCACCTTGCGTCATCACCATATCCGCACCTTGCTCCAGAGCCTCGGCCATCAGGAATTCAAGCTTGCGGGTCTTGTTGCCGCCAGTCGACATGCCGGTGCAGTCGTCACGTTTGATCCAGAGATCAACCCCCAGCTCCTTGGACAAGCGTTTCATGGGCTCCAGCGGTGTGGACAAATGAGCGAGGTGCACCCGGGGAAAGCGGGAGAGATGCATGGCATGATCCTTGTTTTTCAGAGGTAAGTTGATGCGGGTACGGGCCTGCGGACAGTTGAACTCGCCGCTTGGAAGGGGAAATCCCGAATTCCTGGATGTATCTTTTTGCGAAACTCGATGGACTTCCAAAACCGCAGGCCACGGAAATTTCGGTAATGGGCAATACGGTCTGTTCAACCAGAGCTTTCGCGCGGCGCAGGCGCAAAAACCTATAATATGATGCTGGACTCCGGCCAATTAGAACTTTGAACTTGCGTTCCATCTGACGAACGGAAAAACCTGCAATTTCCGCCAGTTCTGCTATCGAGAGGGGGGTCTCGAGTGCGTTTTCCATGGCGGCGATGATGGGTTCGAGTTTGCCGTGGCGCAGGGACATCACATCATTTTCGCTGCGCGGCTGACTGGCCGCGCCATCACGAAGGTCGCCTATCAAAAGAACTTGGGCGACAGATTGGGCCAGGAGCAGCGAATGCGGTGCTACGATCCGCATCAACACGAAATCCGCTGTTGACGCCATGCCGCCTCCGGTCGCAACACGCGCTTTCTGCATAAACAAGGGCAAACGGCTCTCGGTCGAGCTTCCCGCGTCCCTGTCCACCTGCAGGTTTTCCCAATGGGTGGTAATGTGATCTGCATCGGGATGCAGGCATTTCCATTCGGCTGCAGCGTCGGACAGCAGTGTGAGCCCGACTCCCATGCGCTCCATCAAGGTCAACCGCCCTTTGAGGCGACGGAAGGCGGAGCGAATGCCCGCCCCACCCAAGACCACAAGATGGTCTGGCAGGGCGGTGCAGCCGGTCTGAAATGGGATGGCACGCACCAAGCTGCCCCCCAATCCTTCAACCAGCTTGTCATCCTGTGCTGTGCAAACCTGATGTTCAAAGCGCACACCGGACCCAAGCCGTGTGGCGATGCGCAGAACATCAACCACCAACGCCAGCTCGGTCGGGACAAAGCCTTGCTCTGCCAGGATTGTGACACGGACGGCCTTCATGACTGGATCAACCGCGCATCAGTTCGTAGCTGGGATCATAGGGCGACGGAGCGATGACTTCGACCTCTACCATGTCGCCATACATATCCAGCTGCATCCTGTTGCCTTCGCCCGCCAGCTGCGGTTCGACAAAGGCATAGGCCAGATTCATGCCCACCCGGTGCCCCCAGTCGCCGGAGGTCACGGTACCCACGACCTTGCTGCCATGCATCAATGAGGCACCGCCATGGGCCGGAGCATGGGTTGCGTCCACTTTCAGAGTGACCAGTTTTTTGCGAAGGCCCTCTTCCTTACGTTTCAGCAGGGCTCCTTTGCCAATGAAATCGCCCTTGTCGATCTTCACGAAACGATCCAGCGAGGTCTCATAGGGGTCGAATTCGGTGAGAATGTCGGCCTTCCAGTGCAGGAAACCTTTTTCCATGCGCATCGATTCCACCGCCCTTGCACCGAACAGTTTGAGGCCATGGGCTTCTCCTGCCTCGCGCAATGCGAGATAGGCAGCATAGAGCGAGGCATTGGGGATGTGGATTTCGTAGGCCAGTTCGCCCGAAAAGCTGACGCCCATCACCGTGGCGGGCGCAAACCCGATGAAACATTCGCGGACGGACAGCCAGGGAAAGGCCTCTTTGGACCAGTCTCCGCGGGCGCAGCCCGAAAGCACATCGCGTGCCTTGGGGCCTGCCAGAACCAGGATGGTCTGTTCATTGGTCAGCGAGCGGATCTGGACATCCTCGTCTTCACCGATGTGCTGGGTCAGCCAGTCCATGTCGTGGTATTCGCTGGCGGCAGCAGAGCCGTACCAAACCCGCGCAGGACCACGGTCCGAGGCAGGCAGGTTGGCCACCGTGGCCTCGCCTTTGACCATACTGTGGTGGTTCAACAAATAACCCAGGCCAACGCGGCCGTCGCGCTTGGTGACAGTGCCGCAGAACATGCGGTCAAGGAAGCTGTGGCGGTCTGCGCCGGTGATCTCGAACCGGTTGAAGCCGTTGACTTCGCTCAGGCCGACATTTTCCTGCACGTTCTTCACGTCATCTGCAACGATGCCAAAGGCTTCGTCGAAGTTGAAGCTAAGCGTGGGATGGAACTCAGGAGACGGCTTGATGTAGTCCATCCGCTCCCAGCCGTTCACAACGGTGAACTCGGCCCCCTCGGCGGCAAGGATCGGCGTCAGAGGGGTTGTCTTGGCCGGGCGCCCGGCGGGGCGGTGCTCATGCGGGAAGTGGAACCGGAATTCGTTCTGGTAGTCTTCAATCGCCTTGAGCGAGGTCAGTTCGACATTGGTGTGGCCGGTGAACCGGCGCGGGTCGATGCACCAGGTGTCATAGCAGGCTTCGCCATGCACGATCTGCTGCGCCAGCAGCCAGCCGTGACCGCCGCCTTCACCCAGACCTGCCCGCAACCCGATAATGCAGAAGGCGTTGCGCTTGCCCGGGATCGGCCCCACGAGCGGCGCGCCGTCGATGGTATAAGTGATCGGGCCGTTGACGATGGAGCGGATGCCGGTCTCTTCCAGTGCAGGCATTCTTTCGAAGGCGCCGGCCAGCACGTCCATCACGCGGTCCAGGTCGTCCGGGCACAAAGCATTCACAAAATTCGGGTCGATGCCGTCCATGCCCCAGGTTTTGCAGTCCTGTTCATAGAAACCGACCAGCAGCCCGCCTTTTTCCTGCCGGCTGTAGTAGTCGCTGATCGGGCAGCGCAGCAGCGGCATCCGGTGACCGGCTTCAGCAATGCCCGGGATATCCTCGGTAAGGAAGTACTGGTGCTCCATTGAAGCCACGGGGTGGTGAACACCCATCATCGCGCCCACTTCGTTCACGCGGTAGCCGCAGGCGTTGACAACGATGTCGCAATCGATGTCCCCATGTTCGGTGTGCACGGTCCAGGTGTCATCCTTGTGCTGGGTCAGTGCGGTGACAGGCGTGTTGCGGTATACCTCGGCACCCGCCTTGCGCGCGTGATAGGCCAGCGCTTGGCAGAGCTGCGCCGGATCGATGTCGCCATCCAGCGGGTCCCAAAGCCCGCCCAGCAGGTTTGTAGTCGAAATCAGCGGGTGGCGGCGGGCGCATTCTTCGGCATCGATCACTTCGAAATCGACCCCCATCCCCCGCGCCATCGAGGCGAAGTGGCGGTAGCCCTGCATCTGCGCTTCGGTATTCGCCAGGCGAATTCCTCCGTCGGCATGATGATAGTTGATCGGATATTCAGGGTTCTCGGAGAGTTCTTTATACAAATTGATCGAATGAGTCTTGAGACCCACCATGGTCTGGTTCATGCCGAAGTTCGTCACCTGTGCCGCCGAATGCCAGGTGGTGCCGCTGGTCAGTTCGTTGCGTTCGACCAGGACGACATCGCTCCAGCCTTCCTGAGTAAGGTGGTAGAGAGTGGAGCAGCCGGCGATGCCGCCGCCGATAACCACAACTTTGGTGCGGGATTTCATTGAAGAGCGCCTCCGAAACAGTTTGAGACAGATACGGCTCCAGATTGCCGTTCCGGGCAATCACACGGCCCTGTTTTCATAGGATATCGAATTCAAAGTACGATTTTTTAAAATAATAGCGGTGAGGATTGCACCAAACGCCATCAAAGCCCCTGGATCACAGCTGTGACACCTGCTTCAAAGGATTTGGTATGGCTGGACAGCGTGGAAAAAGAGGTGGACGCCGTGAGCGTCTGGCACAGCGAGCGGCAAAGCCTGCAGTGGACCCGTGCCCCCCTGGCCAGATTGGCGGAGCATACAAACCACTCAGCGATTCTGATTTGCAGCGCATATTCGATACTGCGCTCAACTTGCTCGAAAAACTCGGCATCGGCGAAGTGCCAGACAGACTGCACGCTGATTTGCTGGCCATCGGAGCCATTGACAATGGCAAAGGACGGGTCCAGTTCCCGCCAGCATTGGTCGAAGAGGCAATCGATCAGGCTGCCAAGACCTTTACCCTGCATGGCCGCGACCCGGAGCGCTCGATCGAGGTCGGTGGCAACAAAGTATACTTCGGCACCGGTGGCGCGGCTGTACAGACGCTGGATATGGACAGCGGGATCTACCGCCCGTCTACGCTGGAAGACCTTCATGATTTCACACGGCTCCAGGACACGCTGGCCAATGTCAGCTGGTTCACGCGTTGCTGTGTGGCGACTGACGTGCCCGACAACTACGACTTGGACGTCAACACTGTTTTCGCGCTGCTGAATAACACAACCAAGCCGACCGCAACATCCTTCACCCTGGCTGAATATGTTGCCCCGATCGTCGAAATGCTGGATATCGCGGCAGGCGGACCGGGAGAGTTTTCCAAGCGCCCCTTCATGAAGGCCCATATCAGCCCCATGATCTCGCCGATGCGCTATGGCGAGGATGCGGTCGACGTTGTCTATGAATGCATCAAGCACAACATTCCGATTTCCTGCATCACCGCCGCGCAGGCGGGGGCGACCGCACCTGCCACATTGGCCGGCTTTCTGGCGCAGTCGCTTGCCGAAACTCTTGGCAGCCTGCTAATGGTACACGCTATCCAGCCCGGCTATCCCATGGTGTTCTCCAACTGGCCGCTGGTGATTGACCTGCGCACCGGCGCGTTTTCCGGGGGCAGCGGCGAGACGGCAGTGCTGAACGCGGCTTCGGCGCAACTGTCGAACTGGCTGGGCTTGCCGTCAGGGGTGGCCTGTTCGATGACTGACGCCAAGGCCATTGATGCTCAGTACGGCATGGAGAAAGGCATTACATCGATGGCGGCGGCGCTGGCGGGCGGGAACCTGATCTATGAAAGCTCCGGCATGACCGCATCGCTGTTGGGGGCAAGTTTCGAGGGCTTCGTGCTGGATGACGAAATGCACTCGAACACTTACCGCGCGCTGCGCGGGATTGAGGTGACGGATGAGAATCTGGGGTTCGAGGCCATTTGCAACGCCGTTCTGGGAGAGGGCCATTTTCTAGGCGGTCAGCACACATATGCCGCGATGGAGCGCGACTACTTCTATCCAACGCTTGCAGACCGCAATGAACCGCGCACATGGGTGGAAAACGGAGCTCAGGATGCCTGGGGGCGTGCTAAAATCAAAGCCCGTGAGATATTGAGCAGCCACAACCCTGCCTATCTTACACCAGAGCAGGAGCAGGAGATCCGGTCCCGGTTCAATATCCTAGTGTCCTGACACCCGCATCAGTCTACCAGTTTGAAGCTGTCGGAAAGCCATGGCATTTGCTGAATCTGCGCTGAAATAACCTGCTCGCGAAGTAAGCTCCGCATTTTGCTGTCAATCAGTTCCAGAACTGATCTGGAGCAATCGGGTGTCGCGACAACGGCCAATGTGCGTGAAAAACTCTTGCCTGGGAAGCGGTGCATCGTCAGTTTTTGCTGGAACCGTTTTGCCCGTGAAAACAGCAGGGGGGTAGTGATGGTCCATCCGGCCCCTGCTGCGACCATGGCCATCAGTGTCTGGTTGTTGCTGCATTCGAAATTGGAAGGAGCCGTCAATCCCAGACGTCGCATCTGCGATTCAATCTGCCGTGCTATGATGAGGTTGCTTGAAAACCGCAAGAACGGCAGGTTGGTGCGGCCCTCGACAATTTCCGCCAGAGAATGCTCACTGAAGCGCGGAAGGACGACAACAAACGGATCTCGCAGTAAAGGACGGTCCTGCAAGTCACGCAGCTTTTCATCCGGCGTGGTTGTAATCCCCAAATCGAGATGCCGGTTACGCAGCATCTCGATAATCGCGTGACTGGAATCCGTTTGGTACATGAAGTCGCAGGACGACATGTTTCTCGACAGGAAGACTGCCAGTTCCGGTATGATATCGCTGTCGAAATCCTCAATCGTGCCGACCCTCAGATAACTTGCGTCTGCAATACTTCCAGCCGAGGCTTCGGCCTTGGCTTTGCGAATAGCGTACAACGCGTCATCAATGTTGCGTAGAAAAGCCTGTCCCTTGGGGGTTAACACCATCGGCCTGCGGGAGTGGTTAAACAACTCGACACCAAGGTGATCCTCCAGATTTCGCAGATGATGAGACACGGTACTGATGGTCAGGCCGGTTTCCTCGGATGCCGCCTGAAGCGAACCTTTCTGTGCGCATATCTGAAAGAGCTCCAGCCACTTGAGGCTGAGATCTTTAGGGGCTGATTGACGGGGCATGTAATCTCTCTTTCTTAAGATCTGCATTACGCAGATCTTATATTTTGATAGTAATGATCATAAATGATCGTATCAATCGAATAGTTGTCCTCCATGTCTGGAAGCTGTGGGAGCGTTGCAAATCACGGCAGATTGGGCTTCTGGCGGCGCCAGGCCAAAACTTGGGAGGAAAAAATGAAGAGAATGCTTTTGACATCCGCGTTTGCCATGGGCCTTGCTGCGCCTGCTTGGGCCGAAGGCTGTGGGGACGTGACAATCACGCAAATGGATTGGGCGTCTGCAAACGTGGTGACTTCGGTTGCGAAATTCCTGATGGAACAGGGGTACGGCTGCACTGTCACAACTGTTCCCTCGTCGACACCGACAGCTTTGACATCGGTTGCCGAAACCGGCACGCCCGATATCCTGACCGAGCTGTGGGTCAATACCGCCCCGGCTTATGCTGAACTGGTCGCAGACGGCAAGCTGGTTGAACTGGCTGACGTCCTGTCGGATGGCGGTGTCGAAGGCTGGTGGGTGCCGCAGTATGTGGTTGATGCGCACCCCGAAGCGGCAACCCTGGATGGCATTCTGGCCAACCCCGATCTCGTCGGCCGCCGGTTTGACAATTGCCCTGATGGCTGGGGCTGCCGAACCGTCAATGACAACATGAACCGTGTCATCGACATGGAAGGCAAGGGGATCGAAGTCTTCGACCACGGTTCCGGCGAAACTCTTGCTACGGCCATTGCCTCGGCCTATGCGGACGAGAAACCCTGGTTCGGCTTCTATTGGGCCCCAACAGCGGTTCTGGGCAAATATCCGATGGTCCTGGTTGATACCGGAGCCCATGACGCCGAAACGCATGTTTGCAACAGTTCCAAGGACTGTGCAGAACCGGGCATTTCTGCCTACCCAAGCGCGGCTGTGAAAACAGCAATTACAACCGGTTTCCAGCAGCGTGAACCCGAGATCGCTGAGTTGATGTCGAATATCTCCTTTACCAATGACCAGATGAACGGAGTTCTGGCCTGGATGGAAGACAACAATGCCTCTGCCGAAGAGGGCGCTGTCTACTTCCTGACCAACAACAAGGAACAGTGGGGAAGCTGGTTGAGCGATGCTGCCCGCGAGAAGCTGTCGGCAATTCTGAAGTAACGACATAAAAGTCAGCCTGGTCCGTTAACGCAGAGGGATCGGGCCGGGCTGGCAGAGAAGTAAGAGAAGGGCCAAAGCGTGGCAGGTTACGAAGAGTTGTTTGACAGTTTGGGTTTGCGCGAATGGTGCGACGCCGAGTCGGCAGATGCGCCCATGAGCATGGCCCAATTGCTGGCACAGGCCAACGGCGGCGATGCTGCAAGCAAAGAGGCCCTCCCATTCCCTTCGCTGGATGCTTTGCATGAGGCCTGCGATGCAATCCCGCAAACCCGCGATATGACAGCCGGGGTTGAGCAGGGATTTCTAGCCATCAAGGACAGTCTCAAGTTCGTATTGGATCCGCTCACGCAACCCCTGTCCTGGCTACTGGAAGGCGCCCTTTTTGTCTTCACCGCCACGCCTTGGTGGGTGCTGGTTCCGCTGCTGGTTTGGGCGACTTGGCAGGCCACCCGCAGGACGGCCATCACAGTCTTTGTTGCCTCCGTCTTCCTGTTTTTCGGATTGATTGACCACCTTGAAGTCGCACTGCAAACCCTATCCATCATTTTTGTCTGTACCGGCCTGAGCGTTTTGTTTGGCGTGCCGATAGGCATCATGATGTCCCGGTCTGACCGGATGCAGAAGTTTATGCTCCCAGTCCTCGACATGCTTCAGACATTGCCGAGCTTCGTCTACCTGATCCCGCTGATCTTCCTGTTTTCCGTGACCGAGCCAAAGCTCTACGGCATCGCCATCATCCTTTACGCGATTGTTCCCGTGATCCGGCTGACCGATCTGGGCATCCGGCTGGTCGACAGAGATGTGATTGAAGCCGCCGACGCGTTCGGGATGACGGATGGGCAAAAGCTCTACGGCGTGCAGCTCCCACTTGCCCTGCCCAATATCATGGCCGGGGTGAACCAGACGATCATGATGAGCCTTGCAATGGTGGTGATTGCTTCCCTTGTATCCGCTCCCGGTCTCGGTGTGCTCGTGCTGCGAGGCATTCGCAACCTGGAACTGGGCGTTGGACTGGTCGCTGGCTTCGGTATTGTCTTGCTGGCCGTGCTGCTGGACCGCTGTTCCAAAGCAGCACTGCAACGCATTGACCCAACGCACAAGACGGATTGACACAAATGACGACACCTAAAATTCAGATCCGGAACTTGTACAAGATATTCGGCGCAAACCCGAAAGCCGTTCTGCCCTTGGTCCGGGATCAGGGTCTAGGCAAACCGCAGCTCCTGGAGCGGCACCAGCATGTGCTGGGGCTGCGGGACATCAGCATCGACATGCAGGCCGGAGAAATCTCCGTCATCATGGGGCTGTCAGGGTCGGGGAAATCAACCCTCATTCGGCACTTGAACCGCTTGATCGAGCCAACTGCTGGAGAAATCCTGTTGGATGGGCAGGATGTCATGGCTCTGGACCCGGTTAGCCTCCGCGGAAAGCGGCGCACGTCCATGTCCATGGTGTTTCAAAAATTCGCCCTACTGCCACACAAGACTGTACTGGAAAATGCGGCTACTGCTTTGCGTATTCAGGGGGTCGAGCGGGAAAGACGGGAGGCAGAAGCGCGCAAATGGCTTGATCGAGTCGGCTTGTCCGGGTTCGAAAACCGCTATCCCAATCAGCTTTCAGGCGGGATGCAGCAGCGTGTGGGCATCGCTCGGGCGCTGACCGCAGATACCGATATCATGCTGTTGGACGAAGCATTCTCGGCACTTGATCCGTTGATCCGAACAGATATGCAGGATCTGCTTCTTGAACTTCAAACTGAACTGCACAAAACGATCATCTTCATTACACATGACCTGGATGAAGCGCTGAAGCTTGCCGACCATCTGGTGATCCTCAAGGACGGTGCTGTAGTACAGCAAGGCTCTCCGCAAGAGATTGTGATGAATCCGGGAGATCCTTATATCGAAGCATTTGTTGGTGACATCAACCGCGCGCGTGTTCTGCGGGCCGGAACAATTGCCGTTGCGGGGGCTCCGGTGGGAGTTGTTGTCGGAGAAGTCGACTGGCAGGACACTCTTGAAACTGTCATCAAAACAGCCGGCGGGCGCGCGGATGTCTCGGTAAGTGTCCGCCGAGAGGGGCAGGTCGCAGGTAAGATCGAAATGCGTGATTTGATGCTAGCTTTGGTTCCCTATGACCGCAGCAGAAACAGTCCGGAGGTCGAAGGTATGGCAAGCGCATCAAGCGTAGCGTAGCCGGAACGTTCAGTTTTGAGTTGGCCCAAACAGTTGCATGATACCCTTGCAACTACTGCTTCTTCCCGCGCCACGGCCAATCCAAGCCCGCCCAGGAGAACCGCCTCTGCTTTAGCAACCAGTCATTCACACCTAGCGCAGCGAAGGTTCCAGGAGGGCTCGTTGCTGCCCTTTCATCCATCGCAGGATCTACCGGGTCGAGAGCTCTTGAGAACGAAGAGAGCGGCTTGATTTTCCCGATGTTCAACAAATTCCTGGAAGGCGTTCGTGATGAAGTGCAGGGATGGGAGGCCGAAGGCCAGTGGGAGGTCCTGAGCGGCCTCGCACCCCACAAATGCTGGCTTGCCTGATATCCGGCACGCCTGAATAAACATCTTAGGTTCCGGCTGATCTTGCCGGGGCCTTTTCCCAAACCGCATAATGTGCTCGCACGCAGAGTGCAAAAAAAACAGCGCGCCAGGCGCAAACGGCCTCCGGGCTTTGTCAGCGCTGGTGCGGCTGAGCAAGGACCAGAACAACAAGGACGGCAATTGTGATCCAACCGGAACAGGAAGGGGCAGGCCCCGCTATCACTCCGCGCACCCGAGCGCGGGCACGTCACATTCTGGATCACTATTACATCGGTCCTGCCCGCGATGAACGGGTGCTGGAGATCTGGGGTTACACCGGCCGCTACAGCTTCCGGCCCGGCGAAACCGTGGGTTTGCGCGTGTCGACTACTGCCGAAACCTGGTCTTTGGAGGTGGGACGGGACGGGGCAGATTATGTCCCCGTGCTGCGGGCGGAAAACCTGCCGGGTCGGCATCAGGACACGCCCCAGGACTGCTCGGTCAATGGCTGCGGCTGGGACATCAGCCATTCCTTTGTTATTCCGGATGACTGGGCGGCTGGCGCCTATCTGCTCACCCTGCGAGCGGACCGCGCGGATGACGCAGTCGAAGAACACCACGTGATCTTTGTCCGGCGGGATGCAAATGCTGAACCGGCCCCAATGGTGCTGATCTGCGCGACCGGAACCTGGCTTGCCTATAACTGCTGGGGTGGATCCAGCGCCTATGAAGGGATTACAGGGCCGGAACGCAATGCCTTTTCCCCTGTACTGTCGAATCAGAGGCCCTGGACCCGCGGGTTCTGCAAACTGCCCCAAGGTGCTCCTCGCGCCTTGACAGAGACGCCGACCGATCCTGGCGGCATGGTGCGGTACCCTTATATGGAATGGGCTTATGCCTATGGGTATTCGAAAAAATACGCCTCGGCCGGCTGGGCTAGCTATGAACGCCACTTCGCCCGCTGGGCAGAGGCTGAAGGTTACGGCTTCGAAATCGTCACGCAGCATGATCTGGAACTGGAGCCGGACCTTCTGGCAGGCCACCGGTGTGCGGTTGTTGTTGGCCATGACGAATATTGGACAGCGGTTATGCGCGAACGGGTCGAGCGTTTTACCGAAAATGGGGGCCGGATTGCGCGCTTCGCCGGTAACTTCTTGTGGCAGACGCGGCTTGAAGACAACGCGCAAACGCAAGTCTGCTACAAATACACGGCCAAGGAGGCCGACCCCCTTATGGGAAGCGATCAGGAACACCTGCTGACTGGCGCCTGGGATGCCCCGCCAGTCAACCGCCCTGGCGCGCAGACATTTGGCGTGAATGGGCTGAAAGGTGTTTATGCGAGTCTCGGAAATTGCGTCGGCCAGGGCAGCGGCGGGTTCACGGTCTACCGCCCGGAGCATTGGTCGCTGAACGGCGCGCGGCTTGGCTACGGCGACCAGCTGGGCGCGGCATCGCGGATCTTCGGCTACGAAGTGGATGGGGTGGACTTCACTTTTGACGACGGGCTGCCTTACCCGACTGGCCGGGACGGCACCGCCGGATCGGTCGAGATCATTGCTTTGGGCATGGCGACGAATGTTGAGGCGGATTTCACCCGCTGGGGCGAGACTCTCTACATCGGAACCGCCGATGCCGAATTCAAAGCGCTGGCGGTGCATGGCGCACTGACGGCGGAAACGCTGGACAAGTCCAGCCGCGGCAACGGGGCAATCATCTCCTGGAAAAAGGGCAAAGGCGAAGTGTTCTGCGCCGGAACCTGCGAATGGGTCGCCGGGCTGGCACGGCGTGACAATCAGGTTGAGGTCATAACCCGCAATGTCCTGGACCGGTTCTGCCGATAAAGGGACGGTGAACCGAAGAAGTCTTTCGAAGCCTTGACCCGCGGCCGACTCCGTTGCCACTCTTCGCCGGTGCGCCTCCGGCGGCAACACTGCAGACCCGTATTCTCATTTCGTAGTTTCTAGGGTTAGCTCTCGCGGACGCGGTGAATTCAAAATTGCCGCCCTTCCCAGCGGAGCAAAGAAGGTCGAATGGAAGCAACGGTCGTGTCCGCGTCGGGCTCAAAGCACCGCTGATAATACAGGCCTGGCGCTTACCGTTGCACTGCTCATGTTGAGAGCGAGGCCTGAGGCACGGTTTGCCCGCTCAGAAGTGCATTGTTGGACCGCTCCGAATGAAAGGCTGGCCGCGCCTCCAGGAGCGGAAGCTGCATCGCGAAAACCGATCCCTTCCCGGGCTGCGAGGTCAGCGAGATAGTTCCACCCATCAACGTTACGAGGCGCTGCGTGATCGATAGTCCGAGCCCGGTGCCATCAAAGGTTCGGGTATAGCTGTTTTCCACCTGTTCAAAGGCCGCAAATACTGCCTCCTTCTTATCCTCGGGGATCCCAACGCCTGTGTCCTGCACTTCAATTACGAGCTGCGAACCAAGAGCTGGACGGACAAGAATACGGACGTGGCCTTCCTCTGTGAATTTCAAAGCGTTGCCGGCCAGGTTGATCAAGCACTGACGAAGACGGCCAGCATCTCCGATTGCCCGCACCGGTGCGGGCAACTCGAAATCGGTATAGATCTCCAGCCCTTTCTCTTGAGCCAGCGGCGACAATAGCGCTGCAACATCTTCAACGACCCCGCTCAATTCAAACGGTGCAGCCTCGATCCGGAGCTGGCCGGCTTCGATCTTTGAAAAATCTAGAATGTCGTTGATGACCAAGAGGAGAGCGTTGGACGAGCTGAAAATAGTGCCGGTGAGTTCGCGCTGCTCTTCGTCGAGATCGGTCTCGTTCAGCACTTCGGTCATGCCCAGAATGCCGTTCATTGGGGTCCGAAGCTCGTGGCTCATGTTTGCAAGGAATTCGCCCTTGGCGTTGGACGCTGCTTCGGCTTCTGATCTGGCCTCGGCCAAAGCATCGGTATGATCCCGCAGTTTCTCAGCCATAGAGTTCAGCGCAGAAGCCAATCTTCCGAGTTCATTCCGGCTGCTGGCATCGATCCGCGTATCCAGCTGTCCGTCACCGATTTTCTGAGCTGCATGTATCAAACCCGATATCTGGTCAGAAATTCCCCTGACGATTTGATGTGCGATGAACATGGCGATGACAGTGAGGAGAGCGGAAACAGCTATTACTAGGTTCCTGGCAAGAGCTGCGTCACGGCTTGCGCTGGCTGCTACCTGGTTCGCTTCTGAGTGCCAGCTTTCTGTCAGCTCTTTATTCAGCGGTAAGTACCGCTCATCAAACAATTCCTCTAGGACATCTTCCTGGTGTTCGATTGCTTCTTCTATACGGCCTTCTTCAGCGAGCGCGAGCGTTGCCCTCACCTCTTGGCTGATTTCAGAATACAACGCCTGCAATTCAGAGAGGCGAGCTCTATTGCGTTCGGCCGCTTCTTTGCCGAGGACATGATTTAGCCGGACCTCATCTTCGGCCAACTGCTCCAAGTTCGCGAATAGCACTACAGCTTGTTCTTCAAAGGAATGGTGCTCTAGTACATCTTCCCCGTCTTCAGACAGGAGAAAGTCGACAACCTCCTTCATCTGCCGGACCGTAATTCCTGAAAGCTCAAGCAGGGAATCCAGGCTCTCATGTGCCAGCCTGGTTTTCTGAATTGAGTTTTCGTCAGTTTTGTTCTGAAAAAACGCCCCTCCTGCAATCACCGCCATCTGAAGAAGGAAGAGGCACAGAATCAGGCAGAGTTTGTTTCGGATGCTCATTGAAGTCCTCACCATTGCTTCAGAACATCTTCCGAAGACGAAGGAACCTTCGGGATCGGAGAAAGCTCTCAGCCGTACCGCCAATCAAGCGGCCCAGCCTGTACTCAACGCCAAAACAGTTAAGCTTTGTGAAACGCTTGAGCAGATTAGATTTTTTTTACGATAGCTTTCCGCTTTAGCGAGCATTCGAAGCTTGCCACCATGATGCTTGGCCAAGGTCAGCTATGAGACAATTCGATCCATGCAGCATGATCAACGTGGATGGGCCAATGGAGCGTCCACAAAGGGCTTCGAACGACATGCTGCGCTAGCGAGGTGGGCTGACCTGGCTAGCGGCGGCAATGGGCTCATGCCGCAGGTTCACCGCGCCCAGCGTGAATGGCGGATCTCCGTGACAGAGGCCGTTCGCTTGGTCGGGCTTGGACTAGCAGTGAGGGCGGACAGAGCCGCCTTTTGCAGACGCAGCCAATGCTCACGCTGAAAATCTTTGCTCATGCGGCACGCTTTCCGTTGCGGTGCAGCAAGTGTCACCGAAGCAGTCGTTCGACTGAGGCCGCCTATGCGTGCCAGCATCCATTTCCGTTTTCATGGCGGCCATCAGGTCTTCGATGTATTCACGTGGCCTCCCGCTTCACCTCCGACGCGTTTAGCGACCGGGTGAGGTCCTGGATAAGCTCAAGGTGCCGGTAAACGCGGTGTTGGACAGGGAACGGGCCTTTGAGGCTGAAACGCCGCACGACTAGGTAGCCCGCGCGGGCAGTATTTAAAAGGCCGCCGATGCGACCGGAATCAGCGTTTCCTCGATCAAGCGGAAGCTTGCCTGGAGCAAGGCCTCGGAGGCCGTCGGGACTAACTCGTAAAAATGACCCTGCCTGGCACCGGGCATGTCCCTTCAGCACAGCGGGCTTCGATCCACAGCAAACTCCAGAGCTGCGGGCAAACCTGCCTACTTCGCGGCCATGACCTCCACTTCGACCTTGAACTCTTCGCGTGTGAATCCGGAAACGATCAGCAGGGTCGAGCTTGGAACCCGCCCGGTGCCGGTGAGGAATTCGTCCCGCGCGCGCATGTAGCCTGCCATGTGATCGCGGCTGGTGACATAGGCAGAGATATGGGCGATGTCGGAGGGCGCCATGTCCCCTTCACGCAGGATTTCCCGGATGTTTTCGAAGCAGATCAAGGCCTGATCATAGCTGCTTTCGGGGATCGAATCATCCGGCCGGATGCCAAGCTGACCGGAGGTCACAACGACCCGTTTCCCAGCCGGAATTTCAGTGCCATGCGCGTAGGCAGCGAAAGGAGGCCGAATAGTGGCTGGGTTTAAGGCTTTCATTTTATGTCCTTTTTTCTGAACTCTCAAAAGGCTTGCAAGAGGGCAAAGAGTTTGCAAGCCTAAAGACACTCTCTGGCACAGATCAACATCAGGGCCACGCAAAACCAATTCTCTGAAGGAGGGGGAATATGGCACCGCGTGTCCTTTTAGTGCGCCATGGCGATGAGCCTGCCGATGACCGTGTGGTCACCTGGCTGGCGGCGAACGGCTATGAGGCCGTGACCCGGAAACCTTTTGCGGGCGACCGCCTCGATGATGTGGGCGAGGTCACGGCATCGGTGATCTACGGCGGTCTGTTCGACGTCTTTGAGACGGCCAAATACCCGTTCCTGCTGGAGGAAGACCGCTGGATCGCGCAGTGCCTGGAGAAAGGCATCCCGCTGCTCGGTATCTGCCAGGGGTGCCAGCAGATCGCCTATCATCTTGGCGCTTGGGCGGGGGCGCCGGAGCGGGAATTCTTCGAGTTCGGCTATTACCCGGTTGAACCCGCTGAGGAGGCCGGACAGTTCCTGGAGGCACCGCTGGTTGTTACCCAGGCGCACTACCACACATTCGACCTGCCCGCGGGGGCGGTCCGGCTTGCCGGAAATTCTGAATACCCGAACCAGGCCTTCCGCTATGGAGAAAACGTCTTTGGCTTTCAGTTCCACGCAGAAGTGACACCGGCCGGCTTCCGCCGCTGGCAGGACAGCAAGGCGCATGTTTACGGGCGGCCCGGGGTTCAGGACGTGCAATCCCAGAACCGGCTTATGGCGGCTCATGATGCGGAGCAGGCGCGCTGGTTCAACGGGTTTCTTGACAGTTTTCTGGGGCAGGCGGCATGAGCGTTCAGGGACATTGGGCTGAGCTGAAGGCGCCTGATTTCCAGGCTTTGCCGGCGGATTGCGTGGCGGTGTTGCCGCTGGGGGCGACCGAGCAGCATGGACCGCATCTGCCGCTGTCGGTCGATACGGACCTGACGCAGGCGGCAGTTAGGCTGATGCTGGCGGATCTCAGCCCTGAGCAATCGGTTCTGGTGCTGCCCGCGCTGACTATCACCAAGAGCAATGAGCACGACCTCTTTGCCGGGTCTCTGAGCCTGTCGCCGGAGACGCTGCTGGCGGTGCTGCGTGACATCGGTTCCTCGGTGGCTCGTGCAGGGGTTGCCAGGCTGGTGCTGTTCAACGGGCATGGCGGCAATACCGCGCTGCTGCAGGTGGCAGCGCGTGAATTGCGCATCAGCCACGATCTGATCGTGGCCGTTTGCTCATGGTCGGGCTTTGCTGAAACGGAGGGGCTGTTCGAGCCCGGCGCCTATGCAGTGGACCTGCACGCAGGCGACAGTGAGACCTCAGCCATGCTGGCTGCCCGGCCTGATCTGGTGGACATGGGCAAGGCAAAGAATTTCCGCACCGCAATGGAGGACTGGGCCGGGAATTTCCGCTTTATCGGGCTGACTGGTGAACCCGCTGCACCGGGCTGGATTGCCGGCGATCTGAACCCCGAGGGGGTGTGCGGCGATGCCTCCGCGGCCACCGCGGCAAAGGGGGAGGCGATGCTGGCCTCAGCCGGACGCAACTTCGCGCTGTTTCTTGCGGAAATTGCCCGCTTTGATCACAGGAACGGCTCATGAGGGATACCCTTCCTGCAGATGCGCGCCTGCCCGGTGTGCTTGTCCCGGCTGCACTGATCGCTGCGGCAAACCGGTTCGGCGGGCAGTTGTACAGCGATTGCCTGGCGGGCGACCTTGTGCTGCGGGAGGGGCGGGCAGTGGCGCTTGAGCCGGCCACTGCACAGCCCTCTCGGCTGGTGCTGCCCAAATTCACCGAGCCGCATGTGCATCTCGACAAATGCCACACCATTGACCGGATGCAGGGGATCGGCGGCGGGCTGGGTGATGCAATCCCCGCACAGGCGCAGGACCGCAGGATATGGACAGCCGAAGACATCCGCCGACGGGCGGGTCGCGGGCTGCAGGAGCTGCTGTCGGCAGGCTGTGCCACAGTGCGCACGCACGTCGATTGGGCTACCAGCCCGGACCCGGCGGCAGCACCATTAGCCTGGGACATCCTGCGGGAGCTGGCAGAAGAGGCACCCGCAGGGCTGATCCTTCAGCGCGCTGCGCTGACCGGTGCCGACATGATGGCCGACATAAGCTATGCCCGTGCCTGTGCCCGCCGGGTGGCACAGGGCGGTGGCGTGCTTGGAACTTTCGTGCTGGGCCAGCCTGAGCGGCAGGCTGGAATTCTCAACACCTTCCGTGCCGCGGAGGAAGCCGGCCTTGCGCTGGATTTTCACGTCGACGAGGGTCTTGCGCCCGGTCTCGACGGATTGGAAATGATCGCCGATGCGGCGCTGGAAACCGGTTTCCTGGGCCCGGTTCTGTGCGGTCATGCCTGCAGCCTGATGAATCACACCGATGAAGACGTGCAGCGTATCGCGGAGAAGCTGGCCCGTGCGGGGATTTCGGTGGCAGCACTGCCCGCCACCAACCTGTACCTGCAAGGGCGCAGCGCAGGCACCCCGGACCGCCGCGGGTTGACCCGCATCCATGAATTGCAGGCCGCCGGGGTCAATGTGGTGCTGGGCACCGACAACGTGCGTGACGCATTTTGCCCGTTGGGCAGCCACAATCCGCTGGCGACCCTTTCGCTGGCGGCACTGGCCGCGCATCTGGACCCGCCTTTTGGCAGCCATCTTCCGATGATCACCACCGGCGCCCGCAAGGCGCTTGGCCTTGCGCCCGTAACCGTCGACGGGGCTGCAATCGGGGATCTGCAGCTGTTCGACGCTCTCTCGGTCACGGACATTCTGGGCAGCCGTGCTGCCCCGCAACCTCTGGCCGAGGCCTTGCAAGGAGAACAACAATGACAGAGATGCCGTTGGAACACCCCCGCACCGATTGGGCCGCATTTGCCGACAGCCTGTCGCCGGTGGAGGTGATTGACGAGCCGGTGCTTGTGAAGAAACGCTCGCGCGACTTTTTCTGGTACAGCCCGGTTCTGAATGCACAGCTGAAGAAGTGCTTTGGCGATCTGGTTGCGGTGCCCAAGACCCCGGATGAAATGCGCCACTGCCTGCAGCGCGCCTTTGAGGCGGATGTTCCGGTCACCCTGCGCGGCGGCGGCACCGGCAATTATGGTCAGGCGGTGCCGCTGAAGGGCGGGCTGATCATCGAGACCACGAAGATGAACCGCATCCTCGAGATCGGCGAGGGCTATGTGCGGGCCGAAGCCGGGGCGCTGATGGCCGATGTGAACGCTGCTCTGATTGAGCAGGGCTGGGAAATGGCGATGTTCCCTTCGACCCAGGACATTGCCACTATCGGCGGCTTTGTGGCCGGCGGATCGGCCGGGATCGGGTCGATCGCCAACGGCGCCCTGCGGGAAAAGGGCAATATCATCCAGCTCAAGGCGCTGTCGCTGGAAGCAGAGCCGCAGGAGCATGCTTTTGACGCCGAAGCGGCGCTGCAGATCCACCACGCCTGGGGGCTGAACGGCGTAATCACCGAAGTCACCCTGCGCACGGTGCCCCACCGCAACTGGGTCGGCTGCATGGCCACCTTCGACAGCTACCGAGACTGCTATGCCGCGGGCTATGCGCTGGCGGCTGCGCCGGACATCGGCTGCAAGCTGGCCAGCACAGTCGAGGCGCGGATCGTTGACTACTTCCCGCGCCTCAAAGGGCACCTGCGGGAGGGCAGGCACCTGCTGGTCTCGCTGGTTCCGGCGGAGGACATGGAGGCTTGCCGCGCGCTGATCACGGCGCAGGGCGGCCATCTGGATCTGGCGATGAGTGATGCCGAGCGGCAGGCTGCAAAGCTGCCGCATGTTTTTGAGTTCGCGTATAACCATACGACCCTGCAGGTGCTGAAGGCGGACCGCTCGGCCACGTATCAGCAGATCGGGGTGCCGGATCCGTCGGACGCGGATGCGGTTGCCGCCGCGGGCGCGGCTTTGGGTGATGACGTCTGGCAGCACCATGAGTTTGCCCGGCTGGACGGCAGGATCGCCGCCTTTGATCTGCCAATCATCTGGTTCTCGGACGAGGTGCGGTTGCGCGAGATCAACAGCATCTACGAGCAGCACGGACACAGCGTGGCGGACGCGCATACCTATTTCGTCGAGGGCGGCGGGCTGAAGAACGCCGACTACCGGCACCTCGCGTGGAAAAAACGCATGGACCCCAAGGGACTGCTGAACCCTGGCAAGTCACGGGCCTGGGAGGATGTAAAACACCTCTCCGCTGAGGAAATCGAAGCAAAGGCAAAGGGCTAAGGAGACCCCAAATGACTACCATTCAGACAAAACCGCTGACGCCGAACTTTGGTGTCGAAGTAAGCGGTATGAACCTCTCCGACGTCAGCGCCGGGCAGAATTTCGCTGAACTGCGCGCGCTGTTCGAAGAACATTCAGCGCTGCTGTTCCGGTCACAGCACATAAACAACGCAGAGCATATGGCGCTGGCGCAGCTCTTTGGCCCGATCGAGGACCGCAAGGCGGATGAACGGAAACCAGGCGAGAAATTCGAGGTGCCCGAGGTCTCCAACGTGCAGAAAGACGGTTCCACGTCGGGCGAAATGGATCTGCACACGCTGAACCTCAAGTCCAACTTTTTGTGGCATTCGGACAGCACTTTCCTGCCCACGCCCGCGCTGACCAACATCCTGATCGGCCGGGTTGTCACCAGCGAAGGCGGCGCCACGGAACTGGCCAGCACCCGCGCCGCCTGGGCGGCGATGCCGGAGGCGCTGAAGGCAAAGATCCGCGGCCGCGGTATCTGGCACCGCTACAGCCATTCCCGGCGAAAGATCTCTCCTGAGCTGGCTGAATTGCCGATGTTCAACAAATGGCCCGACCAGCATTGGAACGCAGTCTGGCCGAACCCGGTCAATGGGCGAGAGGCGCTTTATATCGCCAGCCATGCCTTCAAGGTCGACGGCTATAACGAGGAAGAAAGCCAAGCGCTTCTGGATGAACTGATGGCGTTCTGCACGCAGCCGGAATTTACCTATTCTCATCAGTGGGCTGTAGGCGATGTGCTGATTTGGGATCAGCGCGCGGTGCTGCACCGCGGCACGCCCTGGCCCTACGAACAGCCACGCACCCTGTCCAGCATCTGCGCGTCGGTGACAGAGAACGACGGCATCGGCAGCATCCGCATGCCTGCCTAAGCCTCGCGCTGGACGGGCGAGTTCCCGGCCAGCGCAAAACTGCGCCACAGAGCACTATCGGCCAGCCTCACGGCACTACAGAGAGGGAACCAATGACCTATTTTACCAGCACAGGAAAACCGCTGCCGGATCCACTTACACAGCAGGCCCGCCGCCTCGGAGCTGATCCTGTCAGCCGCCGGGAATTCCTGGCAACGGCGTGCTCCTTTGGTGCAACCGCCGCAACCGCCTATGCGATGATGGGCATGACTGCGCCCGCACAGGCCGCAGCCAACGCGAAGATAGGGGGCACCGTCCGCATCCAGCAGCAACTCGTGGCGATGCGCGACCCGCGCAAGTTCGACTTCAACTCCCTTGCAACCTTCACCCGCGGCTGGCTGGAATACCTCGTCCAGTACAATTCGGACGGCACTTTTACCCCGGTCCTGCTGGAAAGCTGGGAGATCAGCGATGATGCCACCGAATACGTGCTCCATGTGCGCGAGGGTGTGACCTGGAACAACGGCGATCCCTTTACTGCCGAGGATGTCGCTGCCAACATCGCACGCTTTTGTGACGGCACCGTCGAGGGAAATGCCATGGCGGGCAAGCTGCAGGTGATCATCGACCCGGAAACAAAACAACTGATGCTTGGCACAGTTGAAGTGACAGGCAGCCACACGGTGCGGCTGAAACTGCCAAAGCCGGATATCTCGCTGATCGCGAGCTTTGCGGACTACCCTGCCGCCATTGTGCATCCTTCATTTGACGAGGCCACGATGCTGGACAGCCCGATCGGAACCGGCCCTTATCTGCCGGAATTCTACAGTGTCGGAGACAGCGCCGCGCTGGTGCGCAACCCGGACCACACATGGTGGAACGCCGGCAACGGCGCCTACATGGACCGGGTCGAGTTCATCGACTTTGGCGCTGACCCGGCGGCGTTCTTCGCCGGTGCTGACGCCGATGAATACGACGTTAACTACGACACCGAAGGCGACTATATGGCGTCCTACGACTCGCTGGACGGCTGGACCAAGCATGAAGTCACCACTGCGGCCACGGTTCTGGCCCGCTGCAACCAGACCACCGAGGTGGATGGCACGGCCATTTATGCCGATGCGCGGGTGCGCCGGGCGCTGGCAATGGCGGTGGACAACGCGGTGGTGCTGGAAATCGCCTATGGCGGCCAAGGCCGTGCGGCGGAGAACCACCATGTGTCGCCGGTGCATCCCGACTATGCAGATATCGGCGCGCCGGTGCGTGACCCCGAAGGTGCCATGAAACTGCTGGAAGAGGCTGGCATGGCGGACTTCGAGCATGAACTGGTCTCGCTCGATTCCGCGTTCTGGAAAGCTACTGGTGATGCAATTGCCGCGCAGCTGCGCGATGCGGGCATCAAGGTCAAGCGTACGGTGTATCCGACGTCCACCTTCTGGAACAATTGGGCGAAATACCCGTTTTCGGTCACCAACTGGAACCACCGCCCGCTGGGCATCCAGACCCTGGCGCTGGCCTACCGGAGCGGACAGGGCTGGAACGAGACCGGTTTTGCCAATGCCGAGTTCGACGCGCTGGTCGAACAGGCGCTGGCGACACCAGACCCGGCGGCCCGCAGCGCGATCATGGCCAAGCTCGAACAGATCATGGTGGATGAAGGTGTCATCATTCAGCCCTACTGGCGGTCGCTTTACAACCACTCCAAGAACAACTTGAAGGGGGCTGCTATCCACATCTCCAACGAGCTGTACCCCCAGTACATGTACTGGGAAACCTGACCTTTGAACACTCTGCCCGCCGGCCGGATCCGGCGGGCAATCAGCAGCGGAGAGCAGAGCATTGCTGGAAACCACTGTACTGGCCGCGCAGGCCGTCAGCGTCGCCTTCATGGCTGCCTGGCTGACAATCGGCGCGCTGGAAAACCTCCTGCACCCCTTTCTGAATGAAACCTACACCGCCGAGGTCATGGACATGACCCGCATGCGGGAGGAATACCCGGAAGCCTACCGCTTTGTCGCTTATCGCCGGGTCACCAGCAGCAGGCTGCGCCGGGGCCTGTTCCGGTGCATTGTCGTTTGGGAAATCGCGGCCACTGCAGCGCTTTGGGCCGGATCAGCCGCGCTTGCCATGTCCGCCGCCGGACGGCTGGCACAGGACACGGCCATTTCCCTGGGGCTGGCTGGAACCTTGATGTTTACCGCGACCTGGTGCGGGTTTCTGATCGTCGGGAACTGGTTTTGCTACTGGTTCGGGCACGAAGGTGGGCAGAACACGCATTTCCAGATGACGCTGTGGGGCATGCTCAATGCCGTGCTGCTGGTCGGCGGCGCCGTAGTCGTTATGTAATTTCAGAACTTGGCTGCTCTGCTGGCGCTGATCCGGAAACGTGAAGCGCTTGCTCCCGTATCCAATCGCAGAACAACTGTGCGTTCTCTTGTTCTACGGTGGTGTCGATCAGGTAGAAATGGTCGCGCTCGATTTCCAGGAACCCGTCCAGCTTGTGCAGCGAACCGTCCTGCAGGTAGGGATCGACCAGCGGGTTGCCCGCCAGCGCGACGCCGTGCCCGGCGATGGCAGCCTGCAGCATGTTGATATAGGTGTTCATCACCACGCCGCTGGATTCCGGCGGCGGCGTGACGTTGTTATGCCTGAACCAGTTCGGCCAGCGCGCGCCGGGGCGGTAGATCCCCGAAAGGTGCAGCAGGTTTTCTTTCAGCAGGTCTTCGGGCCGGGCAAGCGCTGTCCGCGCCTGGTATTGCGGGCTGACAACGGGAAAAACACGCTCCTGCAGCAGGGCGGTGACCTTTTCCCAGGGCGGCGGCGTTTTCGAGTAGCGGATGGCAACATCCACGTCTTCCGCCTCAAGATCAAGCTTGCGGTCGGTGACAACCAGGTTCAGCTCGATTTCCGGGTGCAGGTTGCTGAACCCGACCAGCCGCGGCATCAGCCAGTAGGTGGCAAAGGCGGATGTGGTGGTGACCGTCAGCCGGGATTCGCTCGTCCGTGCCGAGACGTTCTGCAGCGCGGATGCGATCTGATGCAGCGCCGGGGACACTTCGGCCTCCAGCGCCCGCCCGGCCTGGGTCAGCGTCACCTTGCGGTGATGCCGGTAGAACAGAGTCACCCCAAGCCTTTCTTCCAGTTCGGCAATCTGACGGCTGACCGAGACCCGGGTGACACCCAGTTCTTCGGCTGCTCTCGTAAAGTTAGCATTTCGGCAGGCGGCCTCGAAGGTGATCAGATGAGGCATTTTGCTAAGGGTTTTGCGAAGGTTTGCCATAACGCTGTGGTTAACATTTTGCACAGAACTTTGGAACTTCACAGAATGCGGTTTCTGCCAAAACATAGAGCAGGATCAGATTACGCAGCCCTGGAAACAGCTGTGTGCAAGGGAGGAAACAATGAAGCATCTGGCTCAACTCGCACTGACGACGGCTTTGGCCGCAACACTTGCACTGCCCGCCATGGCGGAAGACCAGCCCGGCAAAGGGGTGCCGGTGTCTCCGATCAAGGGCTCACCGGCAAATGCCTGGTTCCAGCATATGGTGGTTCAGCTTGGGCTGGAGGCCTTGGGGTACGAGGTCGGGGAAACGCTGGAGGCGGACTTTCCCGCCGTTCACCTGGCGGTCGCTTCCGGCGATGCGGACTACACCTTCAATCACTGGAAACCGCTGCATAACGATTTCTTTGACAAATCCGGCGGCGAGGCTGTTATGACCCGGGTCAATGCGGCCATCACCGGGGCCGGGCAGGGGTATTTCATCGACAAGAAAACTGCCGAGGCCCACGGCATTACTGATATCGGCCAGCTGGCCGCCCCGGAACTGGCCGCCCTGTTCGACAGCGACGGTGACGGGCGGGCCAACATGTCCGGCTGCAACCCGGGCTGGGGCTGCGAGCTGACGATCGAAGACCACCTGGACGAATACAAGCTGCGCGATGCGGTGCAGCATGACCAGGGCAGCTATTTCGCGATCATGGCTGACACCATCACCCGCTACAACGAAGGCGGCGCAATCCTGTATTACACTTGGACGCCCAACTGGATCAGCGATGTGCTGGTGCCGGGCGAGGATGTGGTGCAGATCGGCGTGCCGTCAGCGGGAGAGTTCGACGCGGGATTTGCGGTGAACGATGTCTATATCGTCGCCAACAACGCGTTCCTCGAAGAAAACCCGGCAGCGGCCAGGTTCTTCGAACTTGTCGATATCCCGATCTCGGCGGTCAATGCCGCCCAAGTGAAGCTGCGCGACGGGGAAAACACGCTGGAAGATTTCCGGCGCCATGCCCAGGACTGGGTGTCTGCCAATCAGGCCGAGTTCGATGGATGGATCGCCGAGGCCGTCAAAGCCAACTGACCTCTTCCCTGAAGTTGGCGGGCGCAGCCCCGGCTGCGCCCATTTTTCCTGAAAGGACTGCGCCATGAGCGAAGCGCAAATCGAATGCCGCGACCTGTGGAAGATCTACGGGCGCAGATCGGACGAGGCCATGAAGGCTGTTCTGTCCGAGGGATTGAGCAAAGAGGAAGTGCGCGACAGGTTCGACTGCGTTCTTGGCGTGCGCAACGCCAGTTTCTCCGTCAAGAAGGGGGAGATCTTCTGCATCATGGGCCTGTCCGGCTCTGGCAAATCCACACTGGTGCGCCACGTGAACCGGCTGATCGAGCCGACCGCAGGCGAGATCCATGTGGCTGGGCAGCGCGTTGACACCATGGGCGAAACAGAGCTGCGGCAGCTGCGAGCCGAAACAATCGGCATGGTGTTTCAGCATATGGCGCTGTGGCCGCACCGCACCCTGGGCGAGAATGTGGGCTTTGGCCTGGAAGTGCGGGACATCAGCGCCGCGGAGCGGCGCGCGGCGGCCGAAAAAGCCCTAGCGGCGATGGATCTGACCGGGTGGATCGACCATTACCCCGACCAGCTGTCGGGCGGCATGCAGCAGCGTGTCGGCTTGGCGCGCGCGCTGGCGGCCGATCCGCAAATCCTGCTGATGGATGAGCCCTTCTCTGCGCTGGACCCGCTGATCCGGCGCCAGTTGCAGGACCAGTTCCTGAACCTGTCCGCGCATATGAAAAAGACCACCCTGTTCATTACCCATGACCTCGATGAGGCGATCCGGATGGGGGACCATATCGCCATCATGAATGACGGAGAGATCGTCCAGATCGGCACCCCGGAAGAGATCGTGACCAATCCAAAGGACGACTATGTGGCGGAATTCGTCAAGGGCATCAGCCGCATCAGCCTGGTGCGGGCGGAAACCATCATGGAGCCGCTGAACGGCAGCCAGGCGACGCCGAAGCAGGTGCGCCCGGAGGCCGAACTGGGGGAGATCATGGACCATTTCATGGACGATCAGTCGCCGGTCACCGTGGTCAGCCCGGACCATGCGGCGGTTGGCCGGATCACCATCAAGGCTGCTTTGACAGCGATGCGCGGCTGAGGGGAGGCGAGCATGGATCTCTGGAATATTTTCGATACCGAATGGGTGCCCATCGGCGGCTGGGTGGAAGCTGCCCTGCAGTGGGTCGTGGACAACTTCCGCTTTGTTTTCCAAGCGGTAAAGGTGCCGTTCGACATCGTGCTGACCGGCCTTGAGGATGCGCTGACCGGGGCGCCGGACCTGCTGATGCTGGCCATCATCGCGCTGGTCGCCTGGCAGGCCGGCGGACGCAGGCTGGGCCTGATTGCCCTGGCCTGCATGGCGGCCATCGGCCTTATGGGCGCCTGGGAGGAAAGCATGACGACGCTGTCGATTGTGCTGACCTGCGTGGTGTTCTGTTCGCTGATCGGGATTCCGCTGGGCGTGGTCGCGGCCAAGAACAACCGCTTTTGGATGGTGCTGCAGCCAATTCTGGACCTGATGCAGACGATCCCCTCCTTCGTCTATCTGGTGCCGATCGTGATGCTGTTTTCGATCGGCAACGTCTCGGGCGTGATCGTGACCTTTATCTATGCGCTGCCGCCGGTGGTGCGCCTGACCAACCTGGGCATCCGCCAGGTCCGGCCTGACATGGTTGAGGCGGCGCGGGCCTTTGGTGCGTCCAACCGCCAGACGCTCTACAAGATCGAACTGCCGCTGGCGATGCCGACCATTATGGCCGGCGTCAACCAGACCATCATGATGGCGCTGTCGATGGTGGTTGTCTCCTCAATGATCTCGGTCACCGGGCTGGGCCAGATGGTGCTGCGCGGCATTGGCCGCCTGGACATGGGGCTGGCGACCGTCGGAGGTTTAGGCATCGTGTTCCTAGCCATCGTCATCGACCGGACCTCGCAGAGCTTCGGCATCTCCGCCCGCGAGCGCAATCACAAGAAATGGTATGAAACCGGCCCCGTCGGGGCGGTGCGTACACTGCTTCAAAAGGGCTAAGTCATGAGCAAGCAACCCAATATCCTGTTCATTCAGGTCGACCAGCTGACCGCCTCGGCACTGCGGGCCTACGGTGACCAAATCTGCCATTCCCCGACGCTGGACGCGTTGGCCGACGGCGGTGTGGTGTTTGAAACCGCCTATTGCAACTTCCCGCTCTGTGCGCCGTCGCGGTTTTCCATGGCGACCGGGCAGCTGTGCTCGGCGGTTGGGGCCTATGACAACGCGGCAGAATTTTCGGCCGAGATCCCGACCTATGCCCACTACCTGCGCGCGGCCGGCTATCAGACGGCGCTGTCGGGCAAAATGCACTTTATCGGTCCGGACCAGTTCCATGGCTTCGAAAAACGCCTGACCGCCGATCTCTACCCGGCGGATTTCGCCTGGGTGCCGAACTGGGGCAACGAGGGCAAGCGCGACACCAATGACCCGCGTGCGGTGCGGATCGCCGGCATCTGCGAACGGTCGGTGCAGATCGACTATGACGAAGAGGTCACCTTCAAGGCGGTCCAGCATATTTTCGACATGGCGCGCTCAGATGATGAGCGCCCGTTCTTCCTGCAGATTTCCTACACCCACCCGCATGAACCCTATCTGTGCCGCAAGGAGTTCTGGGATCTTTACGAAGGCAAGGAGATTCCGATGCCGCGCGTGGGTGCCTTGCCCGAACAGCAGCATGACCCGCATTCCGTGCGGCTGCTCAAGGATTTCGGGATGCTGGGGATCGAATTCAGCGACGAAGACGTGCAGCGCGCCATCCGCGCCTATTATGGGTCGATCAGCTATATCGACAGCATGGTTGCGCGGGTGCTGGATGCCTTGCGGGCTACCGGTGCCGACAAGAATTCGGCGATCATCTTCACCTCGGACCACGGTGAAATGCTGGGCGAGCGCGGCATGTGGTTCAAGAAGCACTTCTTTGAGAAGGCCCTGCGCGTTCCACTGATCCTGTCCGCCCCGTGGATTACGCCCCAGCGGGTTAGCGAGCTGACGTCCTTGGTGGATCTTGTGCCGACGTTCAATGCGATTTCCGGTGTCGAAAATGAAGTGGAGCCGCTGGAAGGCGTGGCGCTGACGTCCTTGCTTGATCGGGGCAACCCGGCGCCTGAACGCACCGTTTATGCGGAATACCTGGCCGAGGCGACACCGGTGCCAATCTTCATGATCCGGCGTGGCAATTTCAAATTCCTCTCGTCCTCTCACGACGGCGAAATGCTGTTCGACTTGGAGGCTGATCCCGACGAGCGCATCAACCTTGCCCTTGCCCCACAGCATCAGGAAACCGTCGCGGCTTTCCGGGCCGAGGTGGCGGCGAAATGGGATGAGACTGCCCTGACCCGAGACATCGTTCAAAGCCAGCGGCGCAGGGCCTTGGTTCGCGAGGCCATGGGGCAAGGGCAGAAGCAGCGCTGGAACCATCACGAAAGCGAGACGGATCAGGTTCTGTGGTACCGCGGCGAGCAAGGCTACAACGAGTGGGCGTTCAAATACATCTGAACAGGAACTGGCGGAGCGGCAGCATGAACCGCTTCGCCAGCTAACAGCCACCGTCCAGGTTGACCATTCGCTGCCCCTCGCAAGCTGCGCGTTCGGCACCGGTCAGTTAAACCCCGGACTGCTGCCCGCTTATTTCGGCAAATGCCGCAGGCTGCCGGAATGGCCGCATTTCCTTCTGCCATGCAGCGGGAGAATTCGGCGGTACCGCGCACCGGCGCGCTGCGTGCGCTCGCAGCAAAATTCGGACACTTCTGCTGTGGGCTCATGCCGCAAGTTCGCCGCGCCCGGCCTGAATGGCTGATCTCCGAGACAGAGGCTGTTCGCCTGGTCGGGCTTTGACTAGCAGTGAGGCGGGACCTTGCTGCCGTTCGCTGCACCTGCTTGGTTTCCGCTGCGGCTGCGCGGGTTCCTGGGGGACGGGCGGTTTCCGGAAGTTCGCCGCGGGTGCGAACGCGCCCCAGACTCACTGTAGAAGCGGACGCTCAGAGAGCGCCTTCCTCAACATTCCGCTAGAAGACAAGCTGCCTTGCACAAGAGCACTACTGCTTGACCAAAATAGACAGCTCATTCGTCAGCCGCGCCACGGCGCACTTGCTGCCCCAATCTTAAGTTCGCGCCTTTTCGAAAGCGGCCCAAGCTTCTTCGAAACTGGCAAAGCCGAAACCTTCGCGGCGCGCCGGTTCCAGGATCAGTTTCTCCGTCTCCAGGAGCTTCCGGATAGCACCTCCCAATAGCGGCACGACGTCCGCCGGAATGACGAGCGCGCCATGGCGGTCGGCGTGGATCAGATTCCCGTCCTGCACTTCCATCCCGAAGACAGTGACTGGAGTGCCTATTTCACGCACATGAACGAAACCGTGGCTGGGGCCGATCGAACCGGCAACGACGGGGAACCCATCCGGCAGGTCTCCCAGATCGCGCATGACGCCGTTGGTCAGCGCACCGGAAAGACCGAACCCTTTGTGGACCGTGGTGTTGATCTCTCCCCAGTAGGCGCCGATGCAGTCCGGGTAGTCGAGGTCTTCCACCACCGCCACGCCCGGGCGCGGCCCCTCAGACATGTGCTTGTAGTAGGCCATGCGCCGTTCCCGGATTATCTCTGGCGGTTCAGCGGGCGGATTGACGGCTGCAATTTTGGCGGTGCGGGCGTAGCCCACGATTGCGCCTTCTTCCGGCGCAGAGCATAGCATGGTGCCGCGGGTGAAATTGGCAAACCCGCGCTTGCCCTGGGCAACTTCGATCGCGTTGCAGACGGTGGGGGTGTCGACCGATTTCAGCAGGTCCAGAAGAGAGTTGTCCATTAGGCCTCCAGCCAGCGGGCCAGCGCCGCTGTGGTTTCTTCAGGTTGTTCCAAAGTGGGCAGATGCCCTGCGTTTTCAATCACTTCGAGCCGAGCGTCTGGAATGAGACCGGCCATCATCTCATGCCGTTCCAGCGGGCACAGCACATCCTGGCGGCCGCAGAGCACCAGCGCAGGCAGGCGGGCTTGGGCCAAGGTTCCGGTCTGCTCCGGCCTGTCCATCAGGGCGCGGGACTGGGACAGAAACACATGCGGCCCCAGCCCCAGTGCCATCGCCATGCAGAGATCCAACACGTCCTGCCGCTGGGGGCCAGGGGCTAGGTAGTTCGGTTTCATTTCGTCACGCATGACCTCTGCCAGGCGGCCATTGCGCACTGCCTGCATTTGCGGCAGGCGGCGCTGCTTGACCTCTTCCCGCTCGGCCAGCGGATTGGTGTCCAGTAACGCGATCCGCTCGACCCTCTGGGGTGCCTGACGCAGGATTTCCATTGCCACGATGCCGCCCATTGACAGACCGGCCAGGGCAAAGCGCGGCGGCGCGGTCTCCAGCATGGCCTGCGCCATGGCTTCAATGCTGCTGTGGCGGGCCAGCGAGACCAGATGCAGGTTGCGCTGGCCGGACAAGGCGGCGATTTGCGGGGTGAACAACCGCGCGTCGCACATCATGCCGGGGATCAGGACAAGCGGTGTCATTTGGCCATCCGTGCCCCTTCGGAAAGGGCCGCGAGCTTGGCATAGGCGATATCCGGATCCACCGCGCCAAAGCCTGCAAAGGTGCCAAAGCCGCAGTCCGAGCTCGCGATCACCCTTTCAGAGCCGACGATTTCTGTAAATCTTTCAATGCGCTGCGCGACCAGTTCCGGGTGCTCGACGAAGTTGGTGGTGGTATCCACCACGCCGGGAACCAGCACCTTGTCCTCCGGGATTTCCGCCTTGCGGTCGCGGAACACTGTCCATTCATGGGCATGGCGCGGGTTGGAGGTTTCAAACAGCACATAGCGCGACTTGGTGTTCATCAAGGTGGTGAAGACCTTATCCATCGGGATGTCGCAGCAATGGGGCCCCTCATAGTTGCCCCAGCAGATATGCACCCGGACCCGCTCCTGCGGCACGTTTTGCAGCGCGTGGTTCAACGCCTCCACATGCATGTCTGCGATCTTGATGAACTCCGCGTCGGACAAGTCATTGAACAGCATGTGCCGCGACAGCGCCAGGTCGGGGCAGTCGAGCTGCAAATCCAGCCCCGCTGCAACGATGGTTTCATATTCTGCCTTCATTGCATCGGCCAGCGCGGCCAGGTACGCCTCGCGCGTGGGGTAGTAATCATTCTGCAAAAACAGAGAGATAACACCAGGCGACGCGGCATTCATGAAGCCGCGTTCAGCGCCGTGTTCCGCCATTGCAGCCTTGAGGCTGGCAATGTCCTTTTCCAGCTCGTCCTGGCCTTTGGCGCGGACTTCTCCAGTACACTTGGGGCGGGCATATTGCGGCGTGCCGCCGTCGTCTGCCAGCCGTTGCAGGAAGCCTGGAAACATCTTTAGATCGGCAGGCGCATTGCGCGGGCTGTCGCCGGAATAGCCGGTGTAGCGGTCCTTGACGTAGGTGGCATAGGAGATCTTGGAGGTCTCGCCGTCGCTGACGATATCCACCCCCGTGGCAACCTGTTTGCGGACAGTTTCAGAAACGGCAGCCGACATGCAGGCGTCGAATTCCGCCTGGTCAAAAGGCTCCTTCCGCTCGCGGGCGAAGATGAAACCCACCACCTCCCGGGTCCGGGGCAGCGAGCCTACATGGGTTGTCTTGACCATCATCCAATCTCCCTGATTTCAGGGGGTGCCATGCGTACACCCCCTGTACACCCCCTGTGCAGCGGACGGCGCCGCACAGGAGGAAACTGCGGTCAGCCTTGCCACGTGGCGCCGGCGGGATCGTCGGTTGCGGTAATGCGGTAGAGGCCCGCGTTTCCGGTCATCGACGGTTCGGCGCTGTAGCTTTCGCCGGGCAGGACCAGCGCGGTGTCGCCGTTGGAGAGGGTGGTCTCAACCTCATCGATGGTGATCCGCCAATGGCCGCTGGCGGGCATCAGAACCACCGGCTTTTCCGCCTTGACCTGATCCGCCACGGCAGAGCCGCGGGCCAGGAAATCGACCTCGAAACCGGGCTTGTCCTTGATCAGCGCATCTTCGCCGATAACCACAGCCGGTTTGCCCGCCGCCAGCGCCATCAGATCCCAGTAACGGGCGACATACCTGCCAATTACATCTTCGACCGGCACCTCGGGGTAGGCCTTCAGCTGCTCTTCGGTCAGCACCGGCATCGGTTGCACATTGTGCGGCAGTTCCTGGCCCTTCTTGCTGTCATACAGCACGCCGTTGTTGCCCAGCATCAGGCCGTGGGCCTGCGCGTCCTGGATCACTTGCGGTGCCCAGGTGACGCCGCCGCCGGCATCGTCGCCGCCAAGGATCGACATGATCATGCCGTAGTCCTGGCCGACGTTTTCAAAGCCGCGGAAGATGCCGGTGGGGATGTTGAAGATATCGCCTTCCTCGGCGATGAATTCACCCGCAGTGCCGTAGCGGCCCCAGAAAAAGCGCCAGCGGCCCTTGGCCACAAAAAACACCTCGGCGGTGGTGTGGCTGTGCAGCGAGTTGCGGCATTTCGGCGGCTGGCCCGCGGCGCCGATGTTGAAGCCGATCTTGTCGGTGATGTGGACGTGCTGGTCGGGGCTTTCGCTCACGCCGCCGCCGATGATGGTGAAGTTCTCCTTCTGGTCGGAGCCCGGGGTGTGGGCGTCGATGAAGGCGGTCTTGCAGGGTTTCAGCTCGCCGTAGCGGACGATGCGGGATTGAATGGTGCTCATGGCTGGTATCCTTTTGTGCCGGGATGAAGAGGGAGGGAGGAGAATGCTCCCATCATCCCGGCGGCCGCAGGTTCAGCCGGCGTGCGCGCAGCGAGGCGCGGTGCCGGTGAAAGCGGCGTGTCGCTTGCCGGTTGTCCAGCTGGTATGTGCCGAAGGCGATCACTTAGACTGCGCCCGTATGCAGCAGAATCTGCTTTTGAACGGCGGTTTCATCAAACAGCGTCCATTCGCGGCGCAGCTTGATATCGCCGCCGATCAGTTCGCCCCATTCGGCGTGGCTGATGCCCAGCACATAAAGCCCGGCGCCTGAAGGCGCACCCAGGCTGCCCCAGCCGTCATGCTTGCCGCTGAGGCTCCAGCGGATGGCAGAACGCGGCGGCATGTTGGGATCGTCGCGGCCGATCTGGTGATGGATGGTGAAGGTCGCGGAGGGCAGCGAGGCCCGCAGACCCATCCAAAAGCGTTCCACCGGATCATAGCTGTGGCCGGTGGCACCGCCGGGGTATTCCGACTGCACGGCCCGGTCGTAATCGGATTTGATGGCGGTCATGTCCGCATTCATTATCCGGGTCAGCAGATCGGCGTGGCGCTGGCCCCATTCATTGCCGTTGCCGCGCCCCTTGTAGGGGCCTTCCAGGTCATTGGCCGGCGTCAGCGGTTTGACACAGGCCTCCGCGCCGCCCTCGCGGGCGATCTGATCGCGGGAGAATTCCACCGGATCCCAGCCCATCTGCCGCACCACCGCGCCGTTGTCGCGGATCAGCCATTCGTCGTCGATGGCATTGTTGCGGGCGTGGCAGTCGGCCAGGATGCGGTAGACCAGCGGCTTGCCGGTCGCCTTGCCAAAGGCGCCGTCGCCCAGATGGGTTGCGGTCGACAGGATACGGTGGCTGGACAGCATGCCCTCTTCCGGCGTGCCGGACCAGATCACATCCTCGCCTAGCAGCGTACGGTCCGGGAACTCCGCCAGGGTGGCCATGGTCGCGGCAATCACACCCTGGTTGCCGGTGGACACCAAACCGGGCATGCGCACCACGATATCCGGTGCGTAATAGTTATGCAGGGTGGCAAAGCCGCGGCTTTCCCAGATTTCATGGGTGATCCCGATGATGTAGTCGGGGAAGTCGCGGAATTTCGGGTCAAAACCCTTCATGGGGTCCATCCTTCGGGTATCCGTGCCGAGCCGCGCACGATCAGCGGTCCGTCGATGGCGACCCGTCTGGCGTTGGCGGTTTCAGGCGTGTTGATATGCTCCATCAGCGCGGCGACGGTTTCATCGACCATCAGATTGGCGCGCTGGCGCACTGTGGTGAGGTTGTAAGCAGGCCAGCCGGCGGGCGGCACATCATCATAGCCGATGACAGAGACATCGCCGGGGATGGAGAGCCCCAGCTCAAAACGGATCACGTCCATCACCGCCAGCGCCATGTGGTCATTGGCAACGAACACGGCGTCGGGACGGTCCGGGGCCGAACGGGAGAACATTTTGCGGGCTGCCTCGCGCGCGGTCTCGGTATGGAAATCGCCGGTTTCACGGGTAAACAAAGCTGCGCCCTCGTCCTGCAGGGCGGCCAGAAATCCAGCCTCGCGGTCGCGCTGGGTCGAGGCACCCTCCCAGCCGGCGATATAGCCGATCCGCTTGTGGCCGCCGGCCAGCAGAAATTCCGCTGCTTTGCGCCCGCCGGCATAGTTGTCGGAGGTGACAGAGGTGATGCCTTCGATGTCCTGGGAGCGATTGAATAGAACCATTGGCACGCCCGCGTCCTGGCAGCGCCGTGCGATGTCGGAGGACATGGCGACCGAAGCGGTGACGATGCCGTCGACCTGGTAATCCAGGATCTCTTCCATCACGTCCTCGACATTGCCGGAAGTTTGCGAGGCGAGGAAGACCAGCACGTGGTAGCCGTGCGCCTGCAGCGCGTTCGACAATTTCTCGATCGCTTCCGGGTAGAACTGGTTCTCCAGATACGCGACCACCAGCCCGATGATGCGCGAGCGCCCGGACACCATCGCGCGGGCCAGGACATTGGGGCGGTAGCCCAGTTCGGCGGCGGCTTGTTTCACCTTGTCGGCGGTCTTCTTGCTGACCGAGGCGCCGGGGGTGAATACCCGGGAGACCGCAGACTGGCTGACACCGGCACGCTGTGCGACTTGGAGAGAGGTGACTTTTTCAACCATCAGTCTGCCGTCCATCCGCCGTCGATCAGCATCGAGGTGCCGGTGACCATGCCCGAGGCAGGCGAGGCCAGATAGAGCACGGCACCCATGATGTCTTCGACCTCGCCGATGCGGTCCAGTTTGATCTTGTCCATGATCCAGGCAGCGCGCTCGTGGTTGGAGAAGGTCTGTTCGGTCAGCGGTGTCCTGATGAAGGTCGGGCAGATGGTGTTGATGCGCACGCCCGATTTGCCCCACTCAACGGCCATGGATTTTACCATGCCCTCGATTGCGTGCTTGGAGGCGCAATAGACCGCCCGGTCGATGCCGCCGACATGGCCCATCTGGCTGGAGATATGAATGATCGAGCCGCGTTTGCCTGCAGCCATCATGCCCTGCGCCGCCCAGGCGGACAGGAAATAGGCCGAGCGCAGATTGATACCCATCACATCGTCGAAGTCTTCAGGTGTTGTTTCAACCGCCGGGCCGTGGCGGGCCAGGCCAGCGGAATTCACCACTACGTCAAATGCGCGGCCGTGCAACGCCTCCTGCAGGGCGGAGAGGTCCGCCTGATCCAGCACCAGCCCCTCCGCCGAGCCGCCGTCCCCCTGCAACGCTGCCACAGTCTCCTGCAGCCGGTCCGCGCCGCGGGCGGCGCAGAGCACATGGGCCCCCGCCTGTGCCAGCGCCGCAGCGCAGGCCTGGCCGATGCCGGAGGAGGCACCGGTAACCAGCGCTGTCTTGCCGGTTAGATCAAAGGAAGGGGTGCGGGGCAGATCGGGCATCAGGTCATTCCATCCGGGATTGCAATTGCGCCCATGCTGCGGGCCTTGTTGAACTCGCGCAGCCGGGCAAGGACGTCAACGCCCAGCTGGCGGTAGACGTCCAGCAAATCAACCAAAACCCAGTTTTCGCGGATCAGCCCGTCTTCCAGCCGCCAGAAGTCCAGCGAGCGCAGTTCGATCTGTTTGCCGGAAGGCGCAATGCCGAGCCAGCCATCGTGGCTGACGGTCTGGCGCATGTTGGGCCAGCCGGTGACTGCAGCATACTCCCCGTCGCCGAAGAAATGGAATGTCAGATCGCCAGAGTGCCGGCCGCGGTCCGGCATGGCGTTCAGGAACGGGATCTGGTGCCAATTGCGGAACCCGGCGATGCCGCGGGCGGTGCCGATGCCGGCCGGGCCGTACCAGTTCATGCGCGGGTGCCAGAACCGCTCCATCTGCATCACGCCCGGGCCGCCCTGGCTGGGGTAGCGCTGCAGATGCTCCAGCATTTCCAGGATATGGCGGCAGCTGGCTTCGCTCCGGTCCGCATCATGCGGGCCGGGCACCAGCCCGTCCTGCGAAGACGGCCCGGGCACCTGCCATTCGCGCCCCAGCGAGGGCGCCATCGGCCAGGCGCGTGCCTGCAGCATCACCTCGGGGATATCCCAAAGCGCCTGCACCTCAACCACTTTGCCGCCTTCAAACCGGTAGAACTCGTGAAACCGCATCGCCGCCTGGTGGCCGGTCGGCGGGATATCCAGCCAGGGGGCTGCAAAGGTGCCGGTGTAATAGCCGCCGCAGCCGGCCCAGTCGAAGCCATGTTCGTCGCGGCCCGCCATCACGATGTAGTCGCGCCGCTCCAGATCCGGCCAGGCGGCAAAGAGCGGCGCATAGGCGCGCTCGTACAGCGCCTTTGGGCCGGTCAGATCACCCAGCGGGTGGTAGAGATGAACAGCGGCATCCGGCGCCAGAGCGGCCTCCAGCACCGCACGCACCGGCGCTTCCTCAAAGTCGCGCATGGCGGCCCTCAGCGGGGCTAGGCGCGCCTTGTTGGAGGTATGAATGTCCGTATCCATCGCTTTCAGCGCATTCCGCTTCTTTCTGGTCCTAAATACCCCAGGGGGGAGGCCGCAGGCCTGGGGGCAGAGCCCCCCTGCACCGCGTTACCCGTCCGCCTCGCGGTAAGGTGCGGCCTCGCCGTAGGGCACGTTGATGCCGCCATAGCGGCGCACCCGGACGTTGCATTGCTCGGCATGGCCGACAAACCCCTCCAGCATGCACAGCCGCGAGCCGTATTCACCGATCAGAGTTGCTGCCTCATCGGTCAAAACCTTCTGATAGCTGTGGGTTTTCAGATATTTGCCGACCCAGAGCCCGCCGGTATAGCGGCCCGCCTTCTTGGTCGGCAGCGTGTGGTTGGTGCCGATCACCTTGTCGCCGTTGGAGACATTGGTGCGGGCACCCAGGAACAGCGCGCCGTAGCAGGTCATGTTCTCCAGGAACCAGTCGTCGCGGTCCGTCATCACCTGCACGTGCTCAGAGGCGATATCGTCAGCCACCTGCAGCATCTCGTCATAAGTGCCGCAAACGATAACTTCGCCGTATTCCTCCCAGGAGACCTTGGCGGTGCCGGCTGTCGGAAGCACGCCCAGCAGGCGGTCGATTTCGGAGAGGGTTTCCTCTGCCAGCTTGCGGGAATTGGTCAGCAGCACACAGGGGCTGTTGTAGCCATGCTCGGCCTGGCCCAGGAGGTCGGTTGCACACAACTCCGCGTCTGCCGCGGTTTCGTCGGCGATCACCATCGTTTCGGTGGGGCCTGCAAAGAGGTCAATGCCGACGCGGCCGAACAGCTGGCGCTTGGCCTCGGCCACAAAGGCGTTGCCGGGGCCGACCAGCATATGGACCGGGTCGATGGTCTCGGTGCCGATCGCCATCGCACCGATCGCCTGGATCCCGCCCATCACATAGATTTCATGGGCGCCGCCCAGGTGCATGGCGGCAATCACTGCCGGGTTGGGCTTGCCGTTGAACGGCGGGGTGCAGGCGATGATGCGGGGCACGCCGGCCACCGAGGCCGTGGCCACCGACATATGGGCCGAAGCCACCATCGGGAACTTGCCGCCGGGCACGTAGCAGCCGACCGATTGCACCGGGATATTCTTGTGGCCCAGGATCACACCGGGCAGGGTCTCGACCTCGATGTCCAGCATCGAGTCGCGCTGGGCCTGGGCGAAATTGCGGACCTGCTCCTGGGCGAATTTGATGTCAGCCAGCTCGCGGTCGCTCAGCTGGGCGATCAGAGCATCGATCTCTTGCTGGCTGAGGCGGAAGGAGGCAGGCGAGTAGTTGTCAAATTTCTCCGACAGGTCCCGAACCGCGGCGTCGCCGCGGGTCTCGATGTCTTTCAGGGTGGCTTCCACCACGGCGCGGGTCTTGGCGTCGTCTTCGGCCCGGTCGGATTCCGGTTTGCCGCGTTTCAGGTATTCGATGGTCATGGAGTATCCTCAGGCTGGAGGGGCGGGCAGCCAGGGGCTGCCCGCAAGCAGGTCATTATTCCGGGCGGGGAGCGGTTTTTTCTCCGCGGTCAAAGGCTTCCCAGCCTTCACCGTTGAACAGATCGACGCCCAGCTGGGCCGCAACATGCGCGAAGTCCACGTTCACCCAGTTGTCGACGATTTTGCCGTCCACCACCTTCCAGAAGTCCATGTAGCGGATCTCGACCCGCTTGCCGGTGGGCGCGATGCCCAGGAAGGTGCCGGAGTGGGTCGCCTCCTGGCGGCCAAAGGCGGCGGCCCATTCCCCCATATAGAGGCGGGCCTCGTCGATGCAGACTTTGTCTGAGAACGCCGCCTGGAACGGGCGTTGCCAGTTGTCCTGGAATTCCTTCAGCCCGGTCTTGGTGCCGCAGCCCTGATTGCCCATCCAGCGGAAGCCTTTGGAGAAGAATTCGCCGATGTCGCTGATCCGGTGGTCGTTCAGCCCGTCCACCATGTTTTCAATCACGCGGCGGGTGTCTTCGGTCTTGCTCATGTCCGTGTCTTTGGTCAGCACGGCCTGCTCGGGGCGGGAGCCTTTCATGTGTCTTGTCCTTTTTAGGTGCCAGTCAGTTTGTTGCGGAGTGCGAAAACTGTCGGGCAGGCAGAAAATCCCTGGGCATCCGGTTGAGCGCCGGATGGCGCGCAACCGCGTTGTGGCGGGCGGAGGCGCTCATCAGCCTTTCACCGCGCCAGCTGTCAGGCCGCTGACGATCTGGCGCTGGAAGAACATCACCAGCACGAACAGCGGGGCGGTGGCGGAGACCACGGCTGCAACCGCGAACATCACGTTGCCTTCTTCCAAGGTGGAGCCGAGGAAGCCGGCAATAGCGGGGACCATGGTGCGGTTTTCCTCGCTCAGCAGCATCGCGGTGACGGCAAAGTCGTTATACGCCAGCAGGAAGGAGAACAGGCCGGTGGTAATCACGCCGGGCCACATCACCGGGATGATCACGTGGCGGAAGGCCTGGAACTGGGTGCAGCCGTCGACCTTGGCGCTTTCGTCCAGGTCCTTAGGGATGTTGAGGAAGAAAGAATGCAGCATCCAAAGGGTGAAGGGCTGGTTGATCGCCACCAGGACGATGATGGCCGTCGGCAGGTGGCCCCAGAGGTTCCATTCGAAGAACGGCAGCAGGTAGCCGGAGACCAGCGTGATATGCGGCATGGCGCGGAACACCAGGGCAATCATCAGCAGCCAAAAGGCATAGTTGTGGCCGGAGCGCGCCAGCGCATAGCCGCCGAGGGTCCCGAACGTCAGCGAGATGATGACGGTGAAGAACACAACAATCATTGTGTTGAGTGCGGCGCGCCAGAACTCTTCCTGAATCCAGGCCCCGTCATAGCCTGCACCGGTGAAAGTGCCGCCAGTTTCGATCAGGGTGCGGGTGCCCCATAGGGCATTGCGCCAGTCCGCCTTGGAGAAGAAATCTGCCTGGACCTTGAACGATCCCCAGAGCGTCCAAAGGAACGGAAAAGAGGCAACAATGACCCACAAGAGGACGAAGGCCGCTGAGAAGATGATGACGGACCGGGAGGAGCGGTTTGCAACGCTGGACATCAGGCGGCCTTTCCTTTGAAGTCGCGCCAGGTGCGGACAAGAACGGGGGCGAGAAGGATCGCAACGCCGATCACGGTCAGCACAGAGGTCGCTGCAGCGGAGTTGAAGCGGGTGAGGTCGCTGCGCATGTCCGCAAAGATGATGTAGGACAGCGAGGTTGCGTTGGCTTGGGCAGAGAAGCCGACGATTGGCTCGAACACCCGGAAGTTATCCATCAGCTGGATCAGCGAGATGAACACAACCAGCGGTGTCAGATGCGGGATCACCACATAGCGGATCCGCTGCCAGCGGGTGGCGCCGTCGATCATTGCAGCCTCAAGCGAGTCCGTGTTCACGGTCTGCAGGCCGGCATAGAAGACGACAAAGGCAAAGGGGGCGGAGCTCCAGACACCGTAGACCAGCAGGGTGATCCAGGTCAGCACCGGCGACGCCTTGAGCGACAGGTCCGGGTCGGCGAAGATCCACTGCAGGGTCTTGCCGATCACCCCCTGGGCATCAATCATCCAGAACAGGATCAAGGAGCCGATCAGCGGCGTGATGATCATCGGCAGCAGGGAGACAAAGATTGTCGGCCCCTTCAGCACCGGGGTCAGCCGGTTTACCCCCAGAGCGATCATCAGCCCCAGCACGATAACCAGCGGCGTCACCAGGAAGGTATATGTCAGCGTGAAGGCCAGCGCCTTGTAGAACGGCAGGTTGTAAAGCTCGGAGAAGAAGCCGCCCCATGTGACCTGGCTTCGCCAGGCCTGGGCAATCTCCGCAGTCGCGAGGTGGCCGCGGTCGAAATAGGTGCTGAGACCTGCAAACCGGCCAAGCGGCTGTTCGGCCCGGAGCTGTGCGGTTGCTTCGGTGTCGACGGAGCTGGCTTCAGTGCAGCCGAACGGGCCGCAATTCTCGGTGGTCACGATCACCTGTTCATGCTCGATGTGCAGGGATTGGATCACAACCGATACCAGCGGCAATGCAATGAAAAGGAACATCGCTGCCAGACTGGGCAGAATGAACCAAAGGAAGGTTTTATGGCGCATCGCAGTTCGTCCCGTTCGCTTGCGTGAGGGGCAGAGCCGGAGCGGCCGGCTCTGCCAAAGGGGGCGGGTTTAGTTCAGGAAGCCTTTTTCCCGCGCAGCCGTGACGTAGGATGCCTCGGCATCTGCCAGCGCTTGCTCTGCGGTTTCGGAACCTTGCAAAAATTCGGTCAGCTCCGCACCAAGTGCTGAGTGCATCAGCCCCATGAACGGCAGCATCGGGTAGGGTTTGGCCTTGCCTTCTGCGGTTGCGAACACGCCAGCAGAGGCCGGTGTCGGCTCATACCCTTCAACCAGCCAAACTGCGGCGTCATTGTTGGCCTGCACGACTTCGGTGCTGATGCCGTTGAGCATGGCTATGAAGCTCGTCTCGGCGTCCTCGTCGCTGATGTTGCTGGCAATCGCGAAGCCGTCCCACCACAGGGTTGACGCAGGAACATCGCCGCCCGCAACGGTCGGTGAAGAGATCAGTGCGGTGTTGCTGACGATTTCTTCGGTGGAGCCTTCATTGTCCAGCATACCGGTGCCGCGGGAGCCCCAGAGATGGGCAATTGCGACGTCGCCTGCTTCCCAGGATGCCTGCACCGCGTTTGAATCAAAGGTCAGGTAATCCGGGTTGGACAGCTCGGTCAGCGCCTTCAGCGTGTTCAGGGCGGCAACGCCGGCCTCGTTGTTGATGCTTGGCTCGGCGGTGCCCGGCTTGAAGAATTCGCCGCCGTGGCCGAGGTACATGTTCACGAATTCCTCGCCCAGATCCCAGCCCGTCTTGCTGGTGGTGGCAAAGGGGTAATCCAGCAGCCCTGCATCCTTGATCGCCTTGCCGGCCGCAATGACCTCCTCATAGGTCTTGGGGGCTTCAACGCCGGCTTCCTTGAGAATGTCCTCGCGGATGAACAGGTGCTGGGCGTTGGCCATGAAAGCAACCGCCATGACCTTGCCGTCGATGGTGATCAACTGGTTCTTGCCAAGGTGCTGGCCGTGTTTGGCGATCAGGTCGTCCAGCGGCCGGATCAGATTGTCGCTGAGCAAGGGCACGATGGCCGCGTTGGTCGTGGTGACAGCAGTATATTGCGCCGGGTTCGCGGTCAGCGCCGCGACCTGCAGTTCGCGGTAGTCCTTGTTCAGGTTGCTCTCGACCGTCACGCCGTTGCCAGCGCATTGCTTGGCACCAGCGGCAACCGCCTGGATTGCCGCAAACTCATTGCCGAGAATGCTGACGTTGCCGCTGCTGAGGCCGCAGCCAGCATAGGCTGCGGATCCCAAGAACACAGTTGCGGCGCTGAACACGGTTAGCTTCTTAACTGACATTATTTCCTCCCATTTGCGGGCCGCAGGCATGAAAGCGGCCCCTTGAACCCTGTGCTCGTACAAGGGCAGAATGCTGGCTTACCTTTCCAGCCGCGCACCGCTTCCTGCTTCGAAGAGGTGGCAGATTTCAGAGGGCACCGAGAGCGACACCCTGTCGCCGATTTCCGCCCGGAAACTCTTGTCTGTTTTCACCGAGACCAGAGCGCCTCCGACGCGCACGGAGATCATGGTGGCATCGCCCAGCAGTTCGAGCGTGTAGATCGGCGCATTGATCTGGCCGTTGCCATCCACTGCCAGCCCAGCATCTTCTGCGCGGAACCCCAGCGTCAGCGGGCCGTTTGGCGCGGCCACGCCGGCGATTTCCACATTCTCGGCGCGGAACACCCCGCCAGTGACTTCGCCCTCCATCAGGTTCATTGCCGGGGAGCCGATGAAGCTTGCCACAAAAGTATTGGCAGGGCGGTCGTAGATCTCAGTCGGGGCGCCGACCTGCTGCACCACACCTTTCTTCATCACCACCACCCGGTCAGCGAGGGTCATCGCCTCGATCTGGTCGTGGGTCACATAGATGGTGGTAGCCTGCAGGTCGTGGCTCAGGTTCTTGATCTGGGCGCGGGTGGAGACCCGCAGCTTGGCGTCGAGGTTGCTGAGCGGCTCATCCATCAGGAAGACCTTGGGTTTGCGCACGATGGCGCGCGCCAGGGCGACGCGCTGGCGCTGGCCGCCGGACAGTTCGGCCGGCTTGCGGTGCAGGAAATCCCGCAGTTCCACCCGGTTGGCCGCCTGTATGACCCGCTCGTCGTGACTGGCCGGATCAATGCCGCGCACCTTCAGCGGGAAGCGGATGTTTTCGTAGACGTTCATATTGGGATAGAGCGCGTAGGACTGGAACACCATCGCCACGTCCCGGTCCTTGGGTTCACGGTCGTTGACCACTTCGCCGCCAATCAGGATTTCACCGTCGGTCACATCCTCCAGCCCCGCAATCATCCGCATGGTAGTGGTCTTGCCGCAGCCCGACGGCCCCAGGAGCACCAGAAACTCCTTGTCGGCAATGGTCAGGTCGAAGTTTTCAACACCAACGAAGCTGCCCCAGCGCTTGCCGACATTGCGAAGCTGTATCTCTGCCATTCCGCGGCTCCCTCCCCAGGAGAATCAACACTTGCATACGTTTGCAAAACTGTATTCCTGCCGCATCAAATCTGGCAAGACTTTTTTGCATACGTATGCAATATTGCCGGAAGGGCGGTGATTCACATGGCCGGGATGCGCCGCGAAGCCGTTGAACAACAAGGGAAACCAAGAATGAGTTTTCAGGGTGAAAAGCAAGTGGTCCGGGCTTTTTATGCCGCGCTGGATCAGGCGGAGGTGCCGGATATCCCCGGAATCATGGCGCAGCATTGCAGCCCGGACCTGTTATGGAGAGGGTTTCATCCCTTTGGTGAGATCCGCGGGCCGGAGGAAGCCGGACGGCGGTTCTGGATGCCGCTGCGACAGGCACTGACCCGGTTGCAGCGCCGCGTCGATGTCTTCTTCGCCGGTACAAACCGCTTTGACGATCCCGGCGGCGTCTGGGTTTGCTCGATGGGGCATCTAATGGGGCTGCATGACGGTGCCTGGCTGGGCATCCGCCCGACCCGCAAGATGGCGTTCCTGCGCTACTGCGCATTTCACCGGGTCGCGGGCGGCAGGATCGTTGAAACCGCGATGTACTTCGACATCCCGCATCTGATGCTGCAGGCCGGGCTGCAGCCGTTTCCGGTACAGACCGGCGCGCAGCTGGTGCAGCCGGGGCCGGTAACGCATGGCGGGCTGCTGTTCGACCCGCAGCCGCCGGAGGAAGGGACAAAGACCCTTGCCGCGATTGAGGCGATGATCACCGATCTGGGCCAGTGGGACAGCAACATGACGCTGGAAGAGGAACTGGCCCGCACCTGGCACGACGACATGATCTGGTGGGGGCCTTCGGGCATCGGTGCCACCTACACGATCGAGCGCTATGCCAGACAGCATTCCGGCCCGTTCCGTGCCGCCTTTACTGAGCGCTCCAAGACCGGCCACATCTGCCGGATGGCCGAGGGGCACTACGGCGGTTTCTTCGGCTGGCCGAATTTCACCGCCCGGCATACCGGCGGCTTCATGGGGATGCCCGCCACCGGCAAAACCGGCGAGTTCCGGGTGATCGACATCTACCGGCGCGACGGGGACAAGCTGGCGGAGAACTGGATTTTCATCGACCTGCTGCACTTCTGGAACCAGCAGGGCGTGGATATTCTGGCGCGGACAACCGGAATTGAGCAGCCATGATCGTCGACGCGCATCATCACCTCTGGGATTTGCAGGCGGTGCATTACCCCTGGCTGATGGAAACCGGCGCCCGCCGGTTCTTTGGCGATCCCGCGCCAATCCAGCGCGACTATCTGATCGGCGAGTTCCGCCGGGATGCGGCAGCGCAGGGCGTCTGCGCGTCTGTGCATATCCAGGTTGGCGCTGCCGACGGCTGGCAGGAGGCACAATGGGTCGACAGCGTCTCCCGTGCCAATCCAGACTGGCCGATGGCGCAGGTGGTGTTCTGCGATCTGACCGCACCGGACCGGAACGCGCAACTGGACCGGTTCCAAAGCCTGCCCACGGTGCGCGGCGTGCGTCAGATCGTCGGCCGGGCGCCCGGCGAGGACGCCGTGACCGGCACCAACACATTGCTGGACGATCCCAGGTTTCTGGACGGGCTGCAGGAATTGGGCCGCCGCGGGCTGTCCTTTGACTTGCAGCTGCTGCCGGAGCTGATGGAGAAAACCGCCGCGGTTCTGGCGCAGGTGCCGGACACGCAGGTGGCGCTGTGCCATGCAGGCTCGCCGCATGACCGCAGCCCGGCGGGCATCGCCGCCTGGGCGCGCGCCCTGCGGCACCTGTCAGCGCTGCCCAATGTGGCCTGTAAACTGTCCGGTTTGGGCATGTTCGAACATAACTGGACCCGGGACAGCATCCGTCCGCTGGTCGACACCTGCCTGGAACAGTTTGGTCCCGATTGCTGCATGTTCGGCTCCAACTTTCCGGTCGACAGGTTGTCCTCGAATTACGCCACCCTTGCCGGGGCCTACCAGGAACTCGTGCCGGCTGAGCAGCACACCCTGGTATTCGGCGAAACAGCAGCGCGGTTTTACGGCCTGCCGTGGCCTGCGCAGGAGGGGTGAAAATGGTCTACAGCTTTGAAACAGACATCCTGCCCGGGTGGATCGACTACAACGGCCACATGCGGGACAGCTACTATGGGCTGGTCTTTAGCCTGGCGGTGGATGCCTTTCAGGACGAAGTCGGCTTTGATGAGGCCTACCGTAAACGCACCGACTGCACCATCTACCTGCTGGAAGATCACAAGTTCTTCCTCCGCGAGGTCAAGGAAGGCGCCCGGGTCCGGGTGGAAACGCGGGTCATTGGATGCGACAGCAAGCGGTTTCATCTGCATATGCAGATGCTCAGCGGCACTGATTTGGTCAGTGTAGGCGAGTTCATGGAGCTGCACGTTTGCCAGCACCCCCAACCGCATGCGATGCCCATGCCTGAAGAGATCTTGCAGAAGCTTGAGGCCGCCCGGTTGTCCGAAGGAGAGACCGCAGAACTGCCCAGACGATCGCGCCTCCTGTCTCTTTAGGCAGTGGTTTAATGATCCAGGGCTGAAACCTCAGTTGGTCCCCAGGTTGGGCTTTGCCATTTCAATCAGGTGGGAGTTGCCGCTCAATCAGGTGGGAATGGCCGCTCTGGAGAAGCTGCGCCGCGGCGTCGGCCCCATTGATCGACGGCAGCTATGGGCCGTCCTCGCCTTGATCAAGGATATCAGTTGGCCGAATGCTGCGTTGGCTCCGGTGTCGGGAGAGAGCCCAAAGCAGCCATTGCTCTGGTCGGTTGACTTCGCTGGTGCAGCGTGCCGTTCAAAACCTCAAAGCTGCCGTTATTCCTGGGCGCGACCCACCATCGTTTTTCGTATCTTCAGCTTAGTTCACCGATTGCTTGTGGCAGCGGACTCTGACTACACTCCAACGGTGGGAGGTGCTACATGACTTTTGATCAAGCGATGTTCGATATTTACCGGCGTGCGAAGGACGAAGCGGGGTACACCGCTACAATCTTCCTTGCGATGATCTCTGATCGCGGCGGATTGCCGACCGCCAAAGCGCTTATCAACTCGCCTAAGCCTAGCGATGGCTACACTGCACTTTACGAACTCGGGCGTCTCGATTTGACTGTTGAGGCAATGGTGCTCGAAACGCCCGAGTGGTACGAACTCTTCACAGACGATGAGCTGAAGCGCGCGGGCCTCCGATTGCACCAATACGGCTACCAAGTGCGCCCACTTAAGTCTTGAGCCGTGCTACACGCCTGGGTTCAGCCCAAATCGGACTTGAAAGTTTGACACTTCGGACGGCGTGTTGGATTTCGCGGCAGTTAGAAAGAGGCGCTACCGAATTTTCGAAAGCAGACGTCCAGACTAAAATGAACCTGAGTTCCCTTCCTCCTCCAAACCGACATAAACGTCAGGAACAACTGGCACTTACGGGGTCACTGCCTTATCGCTTTCCGAAGTTCCATAGCTAATGAGATTGCAAAATGATCGAGAAAATCACTGACAATAGCGATGAAAACACTTTTCACCAGCTTACCAGTCAGAGCGCCACTTTGGTCATGCCGCTGTTTCAACGCCGGTATGTCTGGTCAAAAAGAGAACTTAATCGGATGTTCGATGAAATTCGTTCTGTAGTCGAACAAGAAACAGCCAGTCGGTTTCTTGGCGCCGTGATTGCAGTTCGAAGACTCACCAACCCCTCTCAACCTGACCCTTATGAAATTGTCGACGGCCAGCAGCGGCTTACGACGCTGTATCTCATACTGCTTGCAGCTGCTCAGTTAGCAGCCAAAGAAGGCCGAATCGAATACGCAAAAGGACTGATCGGAACAAACCTGTACGTGGATTGGGCACAGGAGGGGCACTACAACACAAAGCTAGCTCCCTCAATTGAGGATCGCCCTCAATTCAGAGCCATTTTTGAAGAAGTAATAAAAACCGGTGATCTTGAGACAGCGTTGTCTCACCGGATCAAGCTGCCCCTTGGTGGTCAGGAAGCTGCCGGCCCGCTGACACGGCAATTCAAGAATATTAAGTCTCTACTCTCAAAAACACTTAGAGACAGCGGCTTTGAGTATGTCGAAAAGCTGGTTGATGCAGCTAGAAACGGATTGACTTTCGTTTTCATTCTGTTGAAAGACCCTGGCTCTGCAACCACGGTATTTGAGGGTCTAAATGACCCGGGTAAACCCATCTCTGTCGGCGACCTCGTGAAGAACGAAGTCTTTGCAAGAAAGGGCTACGACGCAGAAGATGCGCAGCATTTACACGATACCAAATGGAAGCCATTCTTCGGAAAGTTTGGGGAAAAATTCAACGACTATTTCTTTCCGTACGCTGTTGTTTTGAAATCCAACTCTAGTAAAACGGACATGTTCAAAAATCTGCGCGAAGCTTGGAAGGGCCTCGATTCCGCGCAAGTAATTGAGCAATTAGATGTATACTCCGGACCTTTCTTGGCTCTAAACGGAAACGAGACTGAACTTTCAAATTATCCAAAAAAGCTTAGGCAAGCGATAGAGAACCTATACCGAGCCAAGAACCCTTCTTCGGCATTGCCTTTTCAAATGCGACTGTTGAATCATTTCTCTGAGAGTTCAATTTCATTAGATGAAACAGTTAGAATCTTTGAATTGTTGGAAGCCTTCTTCGTTAGAAGAGCTCTTTGCGGTGTTGAGCCTACGGGACTACTTGGGATGTTCCGAACGATGTGGTCGAACATGGGTGGCCACCCAACTGCGGCGAAGGTTGCAGAAGTCATTTTGAACCGTCAGACAATCGAATGGCCGAGTGACACAAGGCTGGAAGAGCAAATCCGCCAACGCCCAATGTACTCGTCGTCAATCGCCAGGTTTGCGATTTTCGAATACGATCGCTCGTTTGGGGCCGACCAAGGAAGCTTTGATGACTTCACAATAGAGCACGTCCTTCCACAAGGCCTGACACCGGATTGGGAAACTAAGTTCCCGAAAAGCGTACATGGAAAGGTCAAAGATCTTTGGGCCAACCTGATCCCGCTGACGGTGCAAATGAATGGCAGCGTTCTGCAAGAGGTTTACGAAAAGAAGCGGCCCATATTTCAGCAAGACTCAATGTTCGCTAGCTCCAGAGACTTTGCGGCAAGATATGAAGATTGGACCGCAGAAGCTTTGGAAGAAAGAAGCAAAAAGCTTTTTCTTTGGGCTTCTAAAAGATGGCCGAAGCCCTGATGTGTACCGGAGTGGTGGCTAGTACTCGTACAGCACTAGCACCACCCACCAAAAAAATTACGGGATTGAACCAACTTTGTTCGACAACCAATGTCGGCAAAACAGGCTACGAGTGCAGCATCTGGAGAGGATTGTGAATGTGCCCTTCGGTGATGGGTTTGCGATGCGGCTTGGGTGCGAGGTTGCGGCTTGGCGACTAGGGCCGTTCGTCAATCTTTGCAAATTCCGCTTTATTAACAAAGCCCCCATGCCCGGGAGTGGAGGCTGCGGGTGCAGCGAAAGTCCGGTTGGTCCGCCAGACTGTGAGTTCGATCATCTCCAGATTTTGCTCGCGCGGCGAATGACTGGAAAGCGGGCTGCCACCGCAGCATTCGAAAACCGTGCTCAAGGTCGGCTCTGGGCCGAGGCTGCTGTTCGCACCAAGCATATGGACTCCCCCCCCCCTCGATTTTAGCGGTTCACTACACCGTTTCAAGAAACCATATACAGTGCATGGACAAGGACCTTGAGCATTTCGAGAAGATCGCGCGCGCCACTATTGCTTCCCTACCGGGGACATTCCGGCCTGCTGCAGAAAACGTCATTCTGCGCATTGCCGAGTGGCCTGCGTCGACCATGCTGGACGATCTTGGTTTTGCGGATCCGCACGAGCTGACGGGGCTCTACGAGGGAATTCCCATGACCGAGAAGTCCATTCTCGACATGGGGCCGCCTCCGGATGTTGTCTGGCTCTTCCGTCAGCCGATCCTGGCGGAATGGCGTGATCGCGGCAATGTCGAGCTGAACGAGTTGATCGCGCATGTTGTCATTCACGAATTCGCCCATCACTTCGGATGGACTGATGAAGAAATCGCAGCCATCGACCAATGGTGGGTCTGATAAGTTGTTCACTGCCCAGGGGAAGTTGGGGGTGAGCCCATAGCTGCCGTCGCCGCCTGGCTTGGACGCTGCAGGCGCATTTAACTGCTCGCAGCCATGCAAAGGAAGAAGTGCTTTATGATCGCTATGTAAATCGCTATGTAATATATGCAGACCGGGCCTACCTGATAACGGTGTAAGCGCTGCCCCCGCCTCACGCGGAATCATCTTGACGGTGAGAAGTTCCAGGGGAGGAACTCGTCGAGTTGGCTGGCAGGGTGACCTGCAGCGATGGCTTCGAGGGTGGCCTTGAGGTAGACGAAGGGCTCGACGCCATTGATCTTCGCCGTAGCAATGGGCGAAGCGATGCAACCCGGGCGCGGCCGCCTTCATCATGGCCGGCTAATAGCGCGTTCTTTCTTGTCAGGACGATAGGGCGGATCAGGTTCTCGACAGCATTGGAGTCGATCTCGACGCGGCCGTCGCGGAGGAAAGTCTGCGGTCCGTCCCACTGCCGGGACAGCGCTTACATAACGGTGGCGCTACCTATTAACTCGATGCAAACTCCAAGCTAACCATAGAAGCGGTTGCTACAGCCCCAGTTTTGATCGGGTTTCCATAACATTGGAATGGAACTTGTAACCTTTTTTCATCCCGGAATATTCTTTAATTCCAGAGTGTTTGCCAGCCAGCGGCCACCATTCCGTGTCATTCGGCCAGCTACGCCAAACTGTTCCCCAGCGGTCGACAACATGAGAAATACACGTTTGGTCGCCAAGGCTTTTTCCTGCCCGACTGCCGTTGGGCCAGTACCAGGACAGCTGATGGCACATACGGCCTTGGGCGTCGACTTCCCATTGCCCGGCGCCGAGGCTGTCACTGTTGTCGCCGCACCAAGCGCGGGCTTGCTGGTTGGGCGAGTAGTAGATACCGCCATTGCACCCTTCGGCCCAGATATCAGTTTTCCCGGCATAGATACTCGCTACAAGTTGTGGGGGCGCAGGCTTTGCGCTGCGGGGCTTTGGGTCCGCAAGAACAAGAGATGGAACGGTGCCCAAAAGTACGGCGGCCATCAGTTTTACAGCAGTCTTCATGTGAACCCCACTAAGCGCACGAGCCCAATCTTGGCTATTCATTCGGGCGAAACTTCCTTGGGATTAAGGTGATAGAGCGCTTCCAGAGAGAAACAACAACCTTTTTGTAGAATCTGAAGAAAACCTCGCGCGACCAGCTGGATTTCTCATGTTATTCTTGCAATTGGCCGCCATTGTTTCCGTATTGTCAGCAAATCTTGACGGTGCGACGCCGGCCTCCTGTAAGAACTGATGTTACCGGTCTCCAAGTTTTTACGACCGATTTCCGCGCAAACGTCTGTTATGCTTCTGGTGTCAACAGTGCCTCACAAATCTATGGAATTGTCGCTTGAATTTAGTGTTCAAAGCGGAATTTCGGCTAAAATTTGAGGAAATTTTGACAAGCCCTGCCTCAATAGGGACATTGTAGGCCATGTAGCCTGATCTGCTTGTCATGCGTGGAACTCTGTGGGGACGGGCACCGCGCAATCTAGACAGCAGTGTTGGCCTGCAAAGGGGTCGGGGGACCGTGGCTGACAGTAGTGTTGATTTTTGCTTTGCGGGTTTGTGCCTGGCAGCTTTCGAAGAGCAGTACGGCTGCGTTCGGAGGGTGGTCGTTTGACGCGGTTTTCCTTTCACCAGGACAGGCTTGAAACCGTTTCATCATCCGGCAGGGTATTTGCCGATCCCAAAAGGATCCGCGCTCGCCGGGTAAGGGCTGTTCTTGTTGCCTTGGTCACGGCTGTCATTTGCTGGGCTGTGCTGTTTCTTGACGGCTCTTTCTCTTTGCAGTCTGCACTGCGGGAGCTGAATCCATTCTACGATGAAAAGCATGGTCATGCTTCTTTTAATGTGGACGGTTCCAGTTATCATAACCAAGTTCATTTGGCTTCGGCTTTATCGGTGCCGAAATCAGAAATCCTCTGTGAAGATGGGCGCAGGCAGCCCCTGTTTTCGGCTATGGCGAACACTGCAGTCCCCAAGGTTTTTGGCCATGTGCCTGTGTCATCTGAAGAAGCATTCTTGTCGCTGGATGATAGTTGCGGCCAGATTGGCGTGATCGTGCCTGAATGGATCAGCATCGTCGAGAAAGGAGGCCGCCCTGCAGTCTCCGTTATCAGCAAGGATACCCGGATTGCTGTTGAAGAGTACATTGCCAGGACGGCTTTGCGTCCGCAGCTTCTGCCGGTCATTTTGCTCGGTGAGGCAAGGCAGAAAGAGGTCTTTCTCGATAGCCTCGCAGATACAGAGCGAGTGGCGGCGCTGACCGAAGATATGGCCGCCGCAGTGACGGCATTGAATGCCCAAGGTGCATGCCTGGACTTCACCGGATTGAAGCCAGACACATTCCGTAGCCTCAAGCCGCTGATGTCGAGCTTTTCAAAAGCGTTCCGTTCCCGAGGGCTGAAAGCCTGTACTATCCTTGCGGGCCAGCAGCCCCACTGGAAGGAAGAGGATCTGAGTGATCTGTTTGACCAGATTATCCTGAAGCTCTTTCAGCAGCCTTGGGTGGAGTCCGTGCCAGGCCCGCTTGCACCTTTCAACTGGACAGCAGACTTGTCCGCTGAGGCAGTCCAGGCTGTCGGAGCAGACAAGCTGGTTGTCGCGCTTGGCAATTTCTCCGTTGAGTGGACCTCCGGTGTATCAAAGCCTGAGGTCCTTTCTTACTCGGAAGCCATGCAGAGAATAGGCTCCTCCGGAGGAAAATTGAGTTTCAGCGCCAAAGCTCACAATAGCTTTAGCCGCTACCGTGACGCCCAAGGGCGTCAGCGCAAGATTTGGATGCTGGATGCCGCGTCAGCTCACAACCAACTTGTCCGCCTAAAGGAACTTGGCATTGTCAACGTTGCCGTGTGGTCTCTTGGGCAAGAGGATCCCGGGATCTGGAATGTCCTGCAGCATCAAGATGCTTCCAAAGAAGTTCTAGGGGCAGAACTTCGTGTCGTAGAGCTCAACAACTTTGTAGATTACAAGGGGCAGGGCGCGTTTATCCGCATAGACCAGCGCGCATCTGCAGGAGCCCGTCAACTTTTTTTCGAGGCGGGGACGGGCTTGGTCAGCAACCAGACCTATAGCCTTTTGCCCAAACCATACTCGATAGAGCTGTACGGCAAATCGGAAAGGCGCAAGGTTGTTCTGACCTTTGATGACGGTCCGCATGAGAAATACACCAAGGAAATCCTGGATATTCTGCAGGAAGAGAATGTTCCGGGGTCTTTCTTTGTTGTCGGCACCAGTGTCATGAACTCTCCAGACCTGGTTGGCCGGATGGTTGACGAAGGGCACGAGGTTGGTGCGCACAGCTTCTCTCACCCCAGAATGGACCAGATATCCAATACACGTGTTGATCTGGAATTTTCACTTTTAGACAAAATCCTGGCTGGGTCCGCCGGCCGGAAGACTATGCTTTACCGCGAACCCTTCCAGCGCAGCGGCGGCCCGATCAGTGCAGAGCGGGTGGCCTCGCTGGAGGCGGCAGAAGCCCGGGGGTTCGCCATTGCCGGTATGGAAATTGTTCCCAAGGACTGGGAAGGTTGGGACAGTGGGAAAATCGCAAGTTATGTAATTGATCAGGTGGAAGAGGGGAACGGCAATGTCATTCTCTTGCATGACGGCGGCCAGAACCGAGCAGCCACGGTAGACGCAGTCCGACCGATTATCCGTTCGCTGCGGGCAAAAGGTTATGAGTTCACGACACTCGCGGACCTTCTTGGCACAAGCCGGGCTGCGTTGATGCCGGTTGCCGAGGGTGGATCTCCGGTCTTTGACAGGGTTTCCTTTTCCATTGTCTGGATAGCGCAACAAGCTGTCGTCGTTGTTTTTTGGACCGTGCTCGCAATTGGTTTAGTCCGGTCAGTCGGCATTCTGATCCTGGCGCTTCTGAACCGCCGTGAAAGATTTACCCCCCTGCAAAGGCAGCCGAAGGTTGCGGTGATTATCCCTGCCCACAACGAGGCGAAAGTGATCTCCCAGAGCATCGAAAGCGTGCGCGCCAGCGGCTACAAGAACATAGAAGTCGTCGTGGTGGACGACGGCTCCACTGATGACACATTGATTGAGGTTCTCAAGTTTGGCCACAAGAGCGAAGTCCGACTCATCTCACAGCCAAACCAAGGGAAGTGGAGTGCGCTTAACAGGGCCATCTTGAGCACCGATGCCGAGTTTGTCGTTTGCATTGATGCGGATACGCAAATTTGTAGAAACGCAATTACACACCTTGTCAGGCACTTTGCGGACCCGAAGACCGGAGCGGTGGCAGGTAAAATCATCGCAGGCAACCGCGTAAACCTGCTGACCCGGCTTCAGGCCTTTGAGTATGCAACGTCCCAGAACGCCGAAAGGAAAGCTTTTGATTTGATCAACGGCATTTTGGTGGTTCCGGGAGCCATCGGGGCGTGGCGGGTTGAGGCATTGAAGAAAGCGGGGTTGTTCAGCGAGGAAACTCTGACCGAGGATACTGACCTGACGATCCAGGTGAACCGGGCAGGGTATAATATAGTCTTTGAGCCAAAGGCTAAGGCGTACACCGAAGTGCCGGAAAAGGTGGGACAGCTTTTGAAACAGAGGCTCCGCTGGTCCTTTGGAATGTTCCAAAGCGCCTGGAAGCATAAACGGGCGATCATTGAGAGGCGTTCGGTTGGCCTGGTATCAATTTCCGACATGTTTGTGTTTGGCTATGTTTTCCCGCTGTTGGCCCCTATCGCAGATCTGTTTGTGATATTGATGCTGTACAAGCTGATAGCCGGCGGCTGGGCCGGCGAAGTTGGAAGTTCCCAGCACTCGCAGTCGGCCCAGTACCTGTGGGCCTACCTGGCACTCCCAGCATTGGAGCTATTGATAGCTGCTGTTGCAATTACGTCCGATGAAGATGAAAGCAAATGGTCCTTGCTGCTGTTCCCGCTTCAGCGCCTCGTCTACCGCCCGCTCATGTATTTTTCGGTGATGCGCTCGGTCTTGCGTGCCGTAACTGGACGTTTAGCCAGCTGGGGAAGCGTAAAGCGTCAGGGTCGAGACTACGGTTTGGTGGTCGGCAACACATGAGACGCAGAGTATTTCTGAAATCGGCCGCGGCTGGGTTGGCTCTGTTCCCACGGATTGGATCAGCTTCCGGGTTGCGGAAGCTGCCTGTGCAAACTTTTCCCGTAGTGACAGATATCAATGAAGACGTTTCAATCCCGCATCTCATCGCGGTGATTGATGCCTTTGTTGACCGGAATATTCCGCTGTCCTGCGTTGTGAACCCCTTTGATAAACACGGCCGCGCGCATACTGCAAAAAGCAAGCTGGCGCAGGTTCTGAACGGATATCTGATTGGCAACAGCGGTTTGGATGTTGTGCCTTACGTTCCGGATTTGCAGTCGCTGTCCGAGTATTTTCAAGCCCGGGCCGCTCATGATGCAGTCTCTGCCATGCAAGGAATGCTGCGCTCGGGTAAGGCCGCTCGAAAATCTACCAGTGTTTTGCAGGCAATCGCGTGTGCGGATCTGGAAAAACCGGCTGCTCCGCGCGGGGTGCGTTCCGCAGGCATTCTCAATCTCCTGTCGGTTCCAGCACAGTCAGCACCGGTCCGGTCCGAAACCTGGGACAATGGTGTGGTGAGGCTGTATGGCGGCACCCTGCTATCCTTGAATGACCTTGAAGGGAAAGTGCAAGCCGCCGGACCTTCTGCCAGCCAGAACATTGTCTACTTCTCGGCCAAAGATTTCTCTGCAATAGGCTTGAAACAGCTGAAGGCAGCCGCGGTTCGGTTTGCCAGCGGGCTGTCGCAACAGGAGCTGGATGGAGATTTGTCCCTGTTGCCGGTAACGGACATTCAACTGCGCGACACCTACGGGTTCAAGCGGATGGCGTGCCTGCATATACTGCACCCGCAGGAGTATGATCGAAATCAATTATCCGGGTATTCAGCATTTACAAAGTTTCTCCAGACAGCCGGAATCCCCCATTCTAGCGGAGGCCAGTTTTCAAGTAAGGTCGGCAGCGGCTTTTGGGTTCCAACCGAAATTCCGCGAGGGAACGCTGGTGCCAGTTCCGGACCATCCAGCATGTACCCTGTAGAAATTGAAAACCTGAGTGAGGCCAAAGTCCGCACGGTCAGGCCGTTGGGGCCTGGTATCGGAGTTACCTTTTTAACAGAAACGGGCGGAACCCAAGGGTTAGAGGGCGCGGGTTTCCTGCAGTTCCCGCTACGGGTCGTCAGCAACAGCGGCGCAGCGGAAGCATTTCGGTCTGCAACGGCGGGAACCGCGGATGTAGTGGTCTTAATACAGCCAGAGGCGATTGCATTTCCGCCGGAACGCAAGGCATTGGAAAGCCTTTTGAAGGACATGCTCAGGGACCAGGGGACGAAGTTTCTCCTTCTTGAGGAGTTCGTCCGAGCCGTTGCCCCGGCTGGACCATTGCCGGCCCGCCTGAGGAAGACGACTGCCGCCATGCCGGAGTTGATAAAGACACGCCAGAACCTCTCGAACGCTGGGCGGCAAGAGCTTTTGGAAGATGCCCGTGTGGCTTGGCAGTATTTCGAAAAATTCACTGACCCAAGGACCGGGTTGTGCCCAGCGACAGTGGACTTTACGCCGGGAGGGAGGCACCACGAGGCCGTCACTATGTGGGACGTAGGGAGCCACATCAATGGCTTAGTGGCCGCTTTGCAGATTGGCTTGATCAGCCAAGCGAACTTTGACACCGCTATCCGAAAGATTCTGCCCAATATCACGGGCAGGACGTCCAAGGGCCGTCACTTGCCGCAGGGATGGATACGGACCGACCGCCGCAAATGGGGCAACAGGGACTTCGACGGATCCGACGCAGGCCGACTACTTGCTGCCTTGGACAACCTGCGCCGATACAGCAAATTTGGTGAACAACTGGCTGAGCTTGTCTCCTCCTGGGACCTTGAGAAAGTGATCATTGAGGGCGAAATTCACTCGGTCACGAATGGAGAATTAGAGACTTCATATGTGTCACATAGCGCCCACTACTCGGCATTGGCGTTCCGACGGTGGGGGGTGCCTGCAAAGTCCCCATATGAGGTCTTTGCAAACCGGTCGGCAGCCGATGGGCAAATGGCACTGCTCGAAGCTGCGGCGAGAATCGGGCCGTTCGGCGCAGAACCCCTATTGCTTGAGGCTATGGAAATGGGGATGTCGAAGGAAAGCGCCTATCTGGCTGATGTTCTCTTTGCCGCTCAACTGGAGGACTTCCGCGAAACCGGCCGGCTCATCTGCGTCTCGGAAGGGCCAATCGACAAGTCTCCCTGGTTCCTCTATCAGGGACTGCAACTAGACGCACAGGAGCGCACGTGGGCCTTCGATACGGTTGGGCAGGAGCCTGAGTACAGAACGCCGGAGTTTCGCGAGGAAAACCTGGTTCTCAGCAGTAAGGCTGCCTTTCTATGGTCGGCCTACCAACCGCATGAATACTCTGAGAAACTTTTTGGGTTTACCAGAAGCGTAGCAAAAACAAGAAACGGGTTTGCTTCGAGCATCTACCTGAAGACCGGTCGGCCAACCGAGGCCTACACAGACTTGAATACCAATGGCGTTATTCTTCAGGCTATTGCCCATCGTCTTGCCAGCTCAGACTGACAGGTTAGAGTCGGCAAGACATGGATTTACAGAAAAACTTAACTGCAGCTTCGTGTTAAAAGGTTGCACACCCGCTGGCTGCAATTTCCCCTGGTGAAACCGGGTAGCCAGGGCCAGGGTTCAGAATAACAGGCTGAATTCCGGTGATACGGTTCATACAGCGGTTGACCCAGCTTTCGTCAATCCCTTGGCCGCCAACGTAGATATCCAGCCAGTTATGCCCCTGGTAGCCGCTGTGGCATGGGCCCGCTTGCGGTTTCGGTCCATCGCCGCACAGATCCTCGACTATTGCGTACCTTTGCAGATTTTTGACGTAGAACTTTGTTCCTGCAGGGTAGTCCATGTAGCTGCGGCCGTTTCGTTTCACATGCCCGACTGCAAGAGTGACCGGGTCCTCGTAGGTTCCTGTTCCACCAGCCTGCCGGTGGATTACTGGCCGGGCAATCTGTGCCGAGCCGCGGGGAGTGTTGTCCCAGTAGCTGTAGCCAGTTAAGAATATGTTCATGATTTGTTCTTTGTGAGGTGCAGAACTTCCGCCAATCTTCCCAGGCACACCTTCGTCAACTAGGAGACGGGTGCTGTGCATACCTTTGAGCCGGTCACTTGCCTTTTCACTCACACTGCAAGCAGCTGTTGAAAGCAACGTTCCGGTTAAGAACACAAATTTGGAAATTTTGTAAGTCATACCGCCATCCTGTTTAACTGAGAACTCAGGAAGCCGCAGAGCACTTTGATATCGCGGCTGCCAGCAGTCGCAATATGCATGACGGAGGATAATAACGTGTTAAAATAAAGGGGAGAATTTTAGCTCTCTCAAGCCTTGAAGGTCAGGTTAGTTGCCGAGAGACATGTTTCATTTCTTGAAGAAGGCGCTGGAGGGTATCCGCCACGCCAGCCAAACCCGTGTGTTCGATGGCACTGGGATCACGGCATCAACCCCTCTACCAAGGCCAAGACAGCCGACGGTGCGGTGCTGCCCTCCACCAATATCTGCCGCTCATCTGACAGCGTTATATCCACGCGTTGCGCCGAGACTGGCTCAGTCAACGTTGGGGCGGAAACGCGCATATCGGAATGGGACAGTACCGGCACAGCGCCCGCAATCTCGACAGGCACAAACCCCACCTCAGCGGCATCCAGAACCTCGCCGGTCTCTTCTTCAGGCGCAAACCGAGGATCACGAAGCCATTTGTGGATCGGATTGGCATTCATAGAATACCGGCGTGCAACCTGCGCAACCGAAACACAGGGGGGCCGCGTCTGAACACAGATCGAACGCTTCTCGTCATCCGACCAAAACCGCTTCTTCTGACCCTTCTTGCCCGCCAAAGAGTGCCCCATGATGTCCACTATCGAGGTGGGCACTGTCAGCTCACTCCGTTCCGCGTCAGAGCAGGGAAACCGGACGGATACGCTGCAGGGTCTTTAAACAATTCGTGAAAGGCATCTGTTTCAAGTGACAACAGAATACTAACTCTATCAGCCCGTTGCCTTAGTCGAATGTAGCAGAAAAGGGAGTGCGGATGATCGAAAAGTAGCTATGACACTAGCAACTCGAACAGAGCCGCGGACCCTTGGGGGGGTCGTTGAAGTCAGATACTCTGGTAAACATCTCACTGGCCTCACGAAACTTCTGATTGCCAATAAAGTCAACAAATTTTGCAGATATTCGTTACGGCAACGGAGGTTACATTAGAAGCTAAGCCGCATTGGCAAAAGGGTTTCTAATCGGGTGCCGGGCATGTCTCAAGCTGGCATCTGCGATGGAGATCAACTTGGCACGAGATCTGATCCCGAAGCGCCCAGCGTCGGATCACACTCAAAAATGCCATGTCGATCACTCCAATAACCCCTGCCGAAAAAAGCAAGGGGCACGGTCACACATGGGTCAAATCTCAATTAGAACTTTCGCCTGTACCGGGTCAGATCTCAGCGGAAATCAACAGTTAAGGTTCCTGATCGAAATTCAGTAGGGCCCCGTTGGGCCAGGCAGGCGCGGCCTGCCTGGCCTCCGCGGAGGCGCGCATCGCGCGGCGTAAGGGCTCCTCCAAACCCAGCCGCGGGCGCCGCCCGGTGTTGCAGGTCAGCCGCTCTTCTGGCTGCGCAGGGCACGGAAGTCGCTGCGGGTCAGCTCGCCATTGCCGTCCGCGTCTACGCGGGTGAAGAACTGCTCGGCGACAAACCGGAATTCCGCCTTGGAGATGCTGCCGTTGCCGTCGGCGTCAGTCATGGTGAAGGGATCGGCATCGCCAGCGCGCTTGGCGCCGCTGCCGCGTTTGCGCTGGCTTTTCAGTGCCTTCAGCATCGCTGTGTGCTCACCCTTGTCCAGGCTGCCGTTGCCGTCGGTGTGCCAAGAGCGGCAAAGTAGATCAGCAGGCCAATGGATACTGCCGCGCTGCGCAAGGACAGCCGCGGCAGGTTCACCGCCCTCAGGGGCTGGCACAGCAGATGCGCGCCGAGCAGCAGCATGGGCACCGCAAAGAGCGTGCGGAACAGCTGAAACTGCCAGAGCCCTGCCTCCTGAGAAACCGCAAATACGAAGTTGTCGATGAAGCTGAGGATAGCGGAGGCCGCCATCGCCAGCCCTGCGGCTGCAAGGTTGCTGTTGGTCTGCATTGTCGTCGTCCTTGGCCGGGGGTCAGCCGCCCGTTTGATCCATGGCGCCCAGAACCTCATCAATCGACCGGATCGCACCGTGCTGGAGGTATTCCATCGCTTTCAGAGAAGCATTGTGAGCTTCGATGCTGGACCCGGCAACGCAGTCTTCGACCACACGGCAGAAGTAGTCGCCCTGGTGGCCGTCAACGAAAGTGTAGTGCACGCAGACGTCGGTCAGCCCGCCGGTCAGGATCAGGGTTTCGGCTTTCAGGCCGCGCAGCAGGATCTCCAGATCGGTGCCGTAGAACGCAGAGTAACGCCGCTTGGAGATACGGTAGTCGTCGGGGCGCATGCCCAGTTCCTCTTCGGCAAAATCCGTGAGCGGATTGCTGTCAAGACAGTGGATCTCCTCGTCCCCGTCCAGCTCGCGGCCGAAGTCGATCAGATTGGCGCGGTGGATCTCCTGGATGAAAACAACTGGGATGTCCTTTTCGCGGGCCTTGTCGATCACCACTTTGGTGCGCGCCATGCGTTCCGCATAGTCAGGCATATGAGCAATGGAACGCTCGTCGTCGGGGATCGGAGCAAAGGTTGATTTCTGGATATCAATGACGATCACTGCAGCACGGCCTTCGATTAGCTCGCGTTTTTTAGAATATGCATTGGTCATCGGTGTACCTTTCGACATTTGTTTTGGGATGTGCCAGCGCGGGAGGGTCCGGCACGAGAAGGGAAATTCAAGCGGTGGCTTTGGCCTGATCTGAGGGGGTGGTCTCACGCGGACGCAAGTGGCGCAGGTTGCGTTTCTCGGCCATGCGGAAGGCAATGGAGATCAGGAAGACGATGCCCATGTAGAAGACCATCGCGGTGATGAAGCCCTCGTAAGCCAGATAGTAGCGCCCGTTCAGCCATCGGCCCACACCCAGAAGATCCTGAAGGGTCACGGTGCTGGCGATGACCGATCCATGCAGGGTGAGATCACTTCGTTGGAATAGGCCGGCAGCGCTCGGCGGAAGGCGCTCGGCAGCACCACCAGCCGCATCCGTGTAAAGGGGGACATGCCACAAGCCTTGGAAGCTTCGATCTCGCCCTCGGGGGTGGTTTCAATCGCGCCTTTCAGAAACTCTGTCGTGTAGGCGGCGGTGTTCAGAGTGAAGGCTATCAGCACGCACCACCATGGGTCGCTCAGGACGGGACCCCAAAGGAAGGAGTTGCGCACTGCTTCAAACTGGCCAAGGCCGAAGTAGAAAAGATAGGCCTGTACCAGCAGCGGCGTGCCGCGGAAAGCGTAGGTATAGCCCCAGATCGCCTGGCTCCACCCCGGCTTGCGGTAGGCGCGAGCAATGGCCATGGGAATTGCCAGGAGGCTGCCCAGGAACAGCGCCAGGAATGTCAGTTGCAGGGTGAGCAGCGCGCCCTCGAAGAATTTACCGAGGTTGTCATAGATCAGCAGGAAATCCAGCGGCGAGAGGTTCTCGCTGATGTGGCGGAGGTACTCAAGGAAGGTGCGTTCGGTTTCCATATCGTCAGGCCCTTTTCACGCCAGCGCTGTAGCGGCGGTCGACCCAGCGCAGCAGCAGATCGGAGATGCCGGTGACCACCAGGTAGATGACCAGCACCGCAATCATGAATGTGAACAGCTTGTGTGTGGAACGGCCCGCAGCAAAAGCGTTCCAGACCAGATCGTGCAGCCCGATCACCGACACCAGCGCGGTGGATTTGATAAGCACCAGCCAGTTGTTGGTGAAGCTCGGCAGAGCATAGCGCACCATCTGCGGCCAGGTGACCAGCCGGAAGATCTGGCGCGGGCTCATGCCCACCGACATCGCCGCTTCGATCTGCCCGCGCGGGATAGCAAGGATCGCGCCGCGGAAGGTTTCGGCCATATAGGCGCCGAAGATGAACCCCAGTGTCAGTACGCCCGCAATGAACTGGTTGACGTCCACATAGCCCCAGAGGCCGGTGATGCGTCCGATATCGTTCAGCATCACCTGGCCGCCGTAGAAAATCAGCATCATCAGCACCAGGTCCGGCACGCTGCGCACGAAGGTGGTGTAGGTATTGCCGGCCCGGCGGATGCCGCGGGACTGGGACAGCTTGGCAAAGGCGCCTGCCAGCCCGCAGATCACCGATAGGATCAGCGACAGAATAGCAAGCGAGACGGTGACACCGGCGCCTTCCAGAAGGATCTGCCGGTATTCGTAAATCAGCTGCATGTGCCTCTGTCCCTTGCGGTGTCAGTTGGAGAATGAAAGGGCGGCGGGGACGCGGATCCCCGCCGCCAAGGCGCATCCGGCGGGATCAGTTCCCGTAGATGTCGACGGGGAAGTACTTGTCGTTGATGGTCTTGTAGGTGCCGTCTGCACGGATTTCCTTGATTGCCGCGCTCAGCTCTGCCGCCAGCGGATCATCCTTGCGCACGGCAATGCCCACACCCTCGCCGAGGCAGGCCGGATCATCCAGGTCCTCACCGTAGAAGGAAAAGCCTTCGCCATGCGGTGTGTTCAAAAACCCGTCCAGTGCGCCCAGCGTGTTGTTGAGCTGCAAGTCCAGACGCCCGGCGGTAAGGTCGGCAAAGACATCTTCCTGGGTGTTGTAGAGCTTGATATCGGCATCGGGGAAATGCTTCTCGACATAGCACTGCAGCGTGGTGCCGCGCAGCACACCGATCTTCACGCCCTTGGTGCCTTCGGCGGTGAGCTCGAAGGACGCACCGTCCTTGGCGATGAAACGCGACGGGGTGTGGTAATACTTCTCCGAGAAGCTGACCTTCTTCTTGCGGTCCTCGGTGATCGACATGGAGGCGACGATGGCGTCGTATTTGTTGGCGATCAGCGCCGGGATCATGCCGTCCCATTCCTGCTCAACCAGCACGCATTCGCGCTCCAGCTGTTCACACAGCGCATAGGCCATGTCGATGTCGAAGCCGGAGAGTGTCCCATCGGCCTCTTTCTTGGAGAACGGTGCGTAGGCGCCTTCGACGCCAACGCGCAGCGCCTCGGCCATGGCAGTGCTGCCCATCAGGGTCATGGCTGCCGCAGTAGCGGCAAGGATAGTTTTCTTGAAAGTCATGCGGATGGTTCCCTGTTGCTTGTTGTGAAACTGCATGTCCGGCGCAGTCATTGCCGGGTATTGGAGAGGAAGTCGCTGAACCGTTCCGAATTCGGGTTACTGAACATCTGAGAGGGGTGGCCCTGCTCCTCGATCAGGCCCTGGTGCAGGAAGATCACCTTGTTGGACACATCCCGGGCAAACCCCATCTCATGCGTCACCACGACCATGGTGCGCCCCTCTTCGGCCAGCGAGCGGATCACCTTCAGCACCTCTCCCACCAGCTCAGGGTCAAGGGCCGAGGTCGGCTCGTCGAAGAGCATCACCTCGGGCTCCATCGCCAGTGCGCGGGCAATTGCCGCGCGCTGCTGCTGGCCACCGGAAATATGCGAGGGGTAGCAGTCTCGCCGCTCGTACATGCCGACGCGCTGCAGCATGGCTTCGGCCTTTTCGATGGCTTCGGCACGGGGCTGTTTCAGGACGTGGATCGGGGCAGCGATGACATTTTCCAAGATGGTCATGTGCGACCACAGGTTGAAGGATTGGAACACCATGGCCAGGCGCGACCGGATGCGCTCTACCTGCTTGGCGTCCGTCGGCTTGAACACGCCGTGCCGGTCAGTGCCCATCCTGATGTCCTCGCCATGCACGGTAATCGTGCCGACATTGGGAGTTTCCAAAAGGTTGATGCAACGCAGGAAAGTGCTTTTGCCCGACCCGGACGAGCCCAGCATGGAAATCACGTCGCCCTCGCGCGCCTCCAGCGAGACGCCTTTCAGAACTTCCAGCGCACCGTAGGACTTGTGGAGGTCCGTCACCCGAAGCGATAGGCCGGTATCCGGTTTTGCTTGCTGATCGGCCATGCGGCCCTCCGTTTTCCTCTGTGTGCCTTGCGTTCCAAAACGGTAGCGGCGGGCGGCAAATTCGAAAAACGGGTAAAACTTGCTCTCAGCGTCGGTTTTTTCTACGGTGACCCATGCTTGGTTCGCTCCGCCACTTGAACGCTCTGCGTGCCTTTGAGGCCGCCGCCCGCCAAAGTAGTTTTGCCAGGGCGGCCGCGGAGCTGAACGTGAGCCACAGTGTAATCAGTCAGCATATCAAGACCTTGGAGCAGTGGCTGGGCACGGAGTTGTTCCGCCGCCTCGGCAACCGGGTGGAATTGAGCGAGGACGGTCGCGCCTTGCTGCCGCAGGTCTCCAACGGGTTTCAGGTGCTGAACGACGCCTGCGACGGGATACTGCGCATGACTCGGAGCGGCACGCTGGTGGTCAGTGCGGAACCGGCGTTGGCCTCACTCTGGCTGCGCAAGCGGATCACGGAATTCTGCGAGGAGTATCCCAAGATCGACATTGATCTGCGCCCGGCGTGGCAGCCCCCGCAACTGGGTGAAGGTCATGCCGACGTTGTGATCCATTTCGAGACGCGGCAAGCGGCTGGCGAGGGGCAACAGCAAAGGTTGTTTCCGATCATCGGCTTTCCAGCTTGCACTCCCGAACTGCACAACCGGCTGCTGGATGACGGGCCTTGTGACTGGAACAGCGTGCCGCTGGTCCACGACAATGGCAGGGAGATCTGGCACAAGTGGTTTTCCGCGCATGAGCCGTCATCCCTGTGCTGGCAGGAAGGGCGGGTCTACTCTGACTTGTCACTCGCTATCGAAGCGGCTGTAGACGGTGAGGGAGTGGTTCTCGCGGACGAGGTTCTATGCGCCAAGGCCTTGCAGTCCGGAGCGCTGGTAAAGCTCGATCCGCGGCAGATCGAATGCGTCTGGTATACGGTCGCTTCGCCAAACAGCACACGTGAGGGAACAGCAGCTGACAGCTTCGTGTCATGGCTCGGAAGCGGTGTTCCGGTGATCGAGACACAGAAAGACTAAACTTTTAGTCCCAAAGCCGCCATAGGCGGGCAGGTCAGCGAACTCGCGCTGTCCACCCTTCGCGACCGATAGATGCTCGCTTGGCGCCAAATTCTTGCACCCGCAGCGAATATATGGAAGGTCCCGAGCCCTGTCATTGGCAGGTCAAAAAATGCTGCACTGAGCACAAATGTCCGATCTGGGGACGCTGCGCTACGACCTCGAACATGTCCGCCAATGGCTGATTTGGGCCGACCACTTCAGCCATGGACCTTCAATCCTTGTTGTTATCGCAGATCGAGACCTGTGCTTTGATCGTCCTCCCAGGGAGTGGTTGTGCTGAACTTTTCTCGCAGAATGTTAGCAAAATCACCGGCTCTTCGAGAGAGCGGCCGAACGTTAGGCCTCACGAGTTCAACCATGCGCGCGTCAATGCGATGGCCGTTCAGAACCGCCTCCAGAGAACCGTCACGGATTGCATCGATGCAGGCGTACTTGGGCTCCAGACAAACACCTAACCCGGCTTTTGCCGCCTCGATCAAAATCTCTCCGTTGTTGGCAGTAAAGTGTGGGGACAAGCGCACTTCGACGGTCCGGCCGTCCGGGCAGGTCATGCGCCAACGCGCTGGATCGCTCCCGGTCTTGTAGACGATAGCAGGCAACCCCCTCAGGTCTTCCGGTTTGCCGGGCCGCCCGTATTCATCCCAAAAAGCGGGGCTTGCGGTAATGACATATTGAACAGGAAAGAGAGGTTCAGAGGTAAGGGCAGGGTCATCTGCATGCCCGATGCGGATCGCAAAATCAAAGCCTTCCTCGACGATGTTGACCGCCCGGTCCCCCATGTCGATATCAAACTGAACGCCCGGGTGAGCCGCAGCATAGGCGTTTGCCAGCGGAGCAAGATGGCGCAGCCCGAATGCGGGCGGGCAGGCGATGCGGATTGGGCCCGAGACCGACCCTTCGAGGCAGGCAACTGCATTGTCGGCCTCTGTCAAATCCGACAGGAGGCGGAGGCAGCGGTCATAATACATGCGCCCTTCCTCGGTGGCTTTGACACCGCGGGTCGAGCGCTGCGTGAGCTTGACATCAAGCCGCGCCTCCATCTCATCAACCCTGCGGCTGACGGCCGAAACCGCCACCCCTTGCCGTGTTGCAGCAGCGGAAAACGAGCCGGTTTCTATGACCGCAACGAAAGCTTCAATCTCTGCGAAACGGTTCATTTGTTTTCCAATATTTCGGCAGGGTATGCCGAATTTATACATCTTATCTAAAATTTCAGAAAGGGTATGTTAGTGAAATTCAGCACGCCAGCCAAAGGAGCCGCCTGTGGCCCACTGCATCGCGCAACGTTCCCACTCCTACCCAATCGCCATGTTTTCTGTTCTGTGGCTGGTGGGCTGGACCTTGCGTGTCCCGGTGCTGGCGGCCCCGCCTTTGGCAACACGCATCGGCGATGCCTATGGATTGGACACGGCGGGCATTGGGGCGCTGACCATGCTGCCGGTGGTTGCCATCGCCTTTGGCGCGCTCCCGGCGGCGATGATCATTGCCCGGTTCGGGCTTAAAACCGCCATCACTGGCGGGCTTCTGCTGATGGCGGCAGCCTCCAGCGCGCGCGGCTATGCGCCCTCCAGCGCGGTGCTGTTTTCCGTTTCCGTTCTCATGGGGCTGGGCGTTGCCGTGTTCCAGACAGCTTTGCCTGCTGCCACGCGGGTCTGGACGCCAAGCCACGTAGCGCTTGGGAGCGCCATTTACTTAAATGGGATGATGGTCGGCGAGATGTCTGGCGCTGGATTGACGCTGCCTGTGCTGTTGCCGCTGGCCGCAGACGATTGGCGCGCGGCGCTGCTGCTCTGGTCCGTGCCGATTGTGCTGATTGCATTGGCGGCGGCACTTGTCCGGACGCCCGAAACTGAGAGTGATCCGCTCGAGAGTGCCGCCGACCAAAGGCCCCCGGCAGCATCGCTGCCACGCTGGAACGACCGCCATGTCTGGCGGTACGGGGCGCTTCTGGCCGGTTCGGTCGTGGCATTCTATGTCATCAATTCCTACGTCGGAGCCATCCTGCAGGATCGGGGCGAGATGGAAGCCCTGGCCGGCTTGCTCTTTGCCTACAACGCCACCCCGCTTCTGGCCTCAATTGCCGTTCTGGCGGTGCCGCGGTGGATCGGCAAACAGGGACCAATTGCAGCATCAGCCGTACTGTCCGTTGCGGGGCTCGCAGGGTTTGCCTTCCTGTCCGAATGGGCGTCTTGGGCGGCCGCGCTGCTCACCGGTTTTGCCGCGTCGGTTGAGTTGATCCTGCTGGTTTCACTGCCGGCGGTGATCGCCAAAGGGCATGCAGTCACCCGGCTGAGCGCGGGGATGACCCTGGTTGGCTACGGCATTGCATTTGCACTGCCGCTGATGGGAGGCTGGCTTGCCAAACGCCTGGATTGGCTGGAATTTGCGCTCATTCCGTCCTTGATATTCATGGTTGCAGTACTGTTTGTTGCTGGAAGAGAACGCGGTTATCCGAAGTATGAGTAAAGAATATTGGCGGTGCTCATTTGCCTGCAGGCCAGCCGCATCCAAGGATCGATTGGTCCGCAAACTGTGAGTTCACACATGATCTGACTTTGCGGTCACAACTATTGTCCGCTTTGACGGGTCGCAATGCAGCGGTGAAAGGCGATGTTCAACGGCAGCTAACGGCCACCCGTGCCGGCCAGGGCGGATTAGCTTTGACTGCTAGCTGCACCGCGGAGTCCGGCGGTTCGAGCCCAAAGTACTGGATGCTGCGTTTTGTATGGACGACGGCTTCGACGTCAGCGACACAGCAGCTCCGTTACTTCATGACGCAACCCGGAAAGCCAAAATGATGAACGGATTTCGGCTGAAATCAGTAAGGGAGGAATACAACTGCCTGACAAGAACACTTTGAACCGGCGGCGGTTCGGAAAGTTGGATCTTGGTGACCTGAGCCTCAAATATCCTCCACCTCGCGGAGAGTCCTTGGGTGCGGATTGGTGGCCTTACGCAGCCAGTTTGTCCATCATTGTTTTCTTTGCGCATTCTCTCGGCATCAGGCTGCCTGAACGCACTTGCGTTGCTTTCGCCGTCCGCGTGAATCTGGCAGACTTCCCGGGCATTTCGCGGGGCGTGAGATGAAGCTGTGTTGGACAGGCGAAAATTCTTGAGCACGGTCGTATTGATCGCGGCATTGCTGGGTGCGTGCTATGGCGCGGTGCTTCTCGTTGCATTCGCCTTTCAATCGCGGCTTGTCTTTTTTCCAAATGTGCCGTCCCGCGACCTCGGCCCCGGTCCGGACAGTATCGGGCTGGCCTACCAGCAACTGGAAATACCAACCGAAGACGGGGTCAGGCTCGTCGCGTGGTATGTACCGGTTTCCGAACCACGCGGCACTGTGCTGTTCTTTCATGGCAATGCCGGCAACATCTCGCACCGGCTCGAGTCCTTGCGCGTTTTCAACGAACTCGGCCTTGCCACCTTCATCTTTGACTACCGCGGCTACGGACAAAGCGAAGGTAAGGTTTCCGAAAACGGATTCTACCGCGATGCCGACGCGGTCTGGCGCCATCTTACCGAGGAGATGGAAATTCCGCCCGGCCAAATCGTGGTGTTCGGCCGTTCGTTGGGCGCTGCCGTTGCGGCGTATGTCGCAGGCCGGCAAGAGCCCGGGGCGCTCATCTTGGAAAGCGGTTTCGTGTCCGTTGCCGACCTTGGCGCCAAGATCTATCCTTGGCTTCCGGTACGATGGCTGGCGCGCATCCGTTTCCCGGCCACCAAATTCCTGCAATCTACGGTCTGTCCGGTCCTGATCATACACAGCCGCGACGACGAAATAGTCCCCTTCGAGCAGGGCGTGAAGCTCCACTCTGCCGCCCGCCAGCCCAAGGATTTTCTCATAATTCGGGGTGGGCACAATGACGGCTTTCTGGTGAGCAAAAGGCACTATCTTGAGGGTATCGACGCATTCATTGCCGCCTCACTCGGCCGCTGAACGCACATTGAACACAGCGAATATCAACTCGGTCTGCGTCTGCTTGCAATCGCTGAGCCGTATTTCTGCGCAGTGCACTAGCGGCAGGTTCTTCGGGCCGTCACGCTGAGCGCTGGACGACCCGCAGATATCAGGCACGGGCGGCGAGCGGCCCCGTGCGATTATCGCATCCGAGCCTGGCAGAAAGGCAGCTAAGGGCTCAAACTGCCCGCCCGTGCTCGCCGCAGAGAACGGCCGGAAGGGAGACAAACTAATGAATTTCCGGCACAAACATCCGCCATCGGGTGGCGTAAATTGCGCCTTGCAGTCCTGCCGGCATAAGCATTGCGAGCCAGCTTGAACCTGTCAGCCAACGGCTTGGCCGGTTGCCTGCTCAGGTTTGAACTGCGAGACTGGAAGTCCTGCAGGGTGAAGATATGAGCTTTGAAACCAGTAAACCTGAACCTCCGAGTCTCTGGTTTGGACAAGGTTTTCATTTTGCCTGTCTCGCAGGGCTACTCGCGGCCCTGTTCTCAATCTGGGCTGTAATCGGCCGGCCCTTTCCCGCCACCTTTTGGATCGCCGCCGGAGTCCCAGTGTTTCACCAAGTCTACACCTGGGTTGCATGGCGGCTTGAGCTGCAATCTTCCGCTACGAGCAAGACAATGGGGTTCGGAGGTTACCTCATCGTGTTTTTCCTGCTGTTTGGCGGCCGCTTCATCTCCTTGGCATTCCTGGCTTATCTGGACCGGGGCAGCCTCGGCCTCGCACCAGAACCCCGGATGCTGATCTCCAGCATTCTTCTCGTTCCCGGGCTTTACGCCATTTGCAGTGTAAAGCGGTATTTCGGGATGGCGAGAGCCGCAGGCGGCGACCATTTTGAGCAACGGTTTCGTGACATGCCGCTGGTGGAGGACGGCATCTTCCGCTTCACCAGAAATGGCATGTATCTTTATGCCTTCCTGCTGTTCTGGAGCATCGCCATTTGCCTCAACTCATTGACCGCACTTACTGTTGCAGCTTTCAGCCACGCCTATATCTGGGTTCATTTTCATGTGACCGAGAAGCCCGATATGAAGTTTCTATACGCTTCCAAACAGCTCTGACCAATCCCCAGTCTTTTCTGTACGATCACCAATTCGATGCACGCTGCCGGGCAATCTTTTTGAGTTTTTCAGCTGAATCGCGCGATAGGGGATAGTCCCCGATAGAAAATATGTCTTGTTCAGTCAGCCCTATGTCGCGCAAATTGCGCGCCGACAGGCCGCCCAGTTCCTTCCTGATCTTTAAGCGGTTACGGAACTCGACCGATACGCGCCAAATATAACTTATCAGACCAGAAACGATCGGGCTGAATGTTGCACGGTCGTGCTTATAGATATGCGTTAGTGCCATTGCCAATTCTCCCGTGAGTTTTGCTAATCAGAGATGATGCGGCAAGCTTGGCAGGACTGGGCTGCGAGCAGGTAGTGCAAGGCGTGAAGCAAAGGCGATACTGAATGTGAACTGGAGCGTGCCGCGGATTGCGGTGTAGTCTTGGTCGCGAGGAGACCAAGCTGATGCGAGGAAAACCCTACGGACTGATCTGCCCGATCTCAAAAGCCTGCGAAATACTGGAGCCACGCTGGACCATCCAGATTTTGACAGAGCTTTGGAACGGATCGACACGCTTAAACGAAATTCGCCGCTGCGTTGGGCATATTTCTCCGGGTCTTTTGTCCAAGCGTTTGAGAGAAATGGAAATTAGCGGTCTGGTCGAGCGTGTCGAAGATCGGGCGACCGGCCATATCGACCATATCCGGACTCAAAAGGCGATCGATCTGGAGCCGGCGCTCAATGCACTTGCCGTTTGGGCACAGCGCCATATCGAGGCCAATGCCATGCTTCGCGACGGCGACGCCTCGATGCTTATGTGGAGCTTGCGGCGTAAAGTGATGGCTGATGAAATGCCGCGCCGCCGTGTTGTGATCCGCTTTCATTTGAAAGATGCTAAACCGCCGATGGACAAGTACTGGATGCTGGTTCAGCCCGGCGCCGAAGTTGAATTGTGCATCGACGACCCAGGCTTCGATAACGATGTTTTTGGCGAGACGTCGGTTCGATCTCTGGGCGGCGTTTTTAGCGGGCGCACGACCTATGCCCGAGAAATCGAAAGCGGGGCACTATTCCTGTCAGGTGATGCCCGGCTGGCTCGAACGATCGACCGCTGGCTCGAGCGGTGCGAGTATGCCGGGGTCGATGGAGTTCTCACTTTCCCCTTGGAAACAGAAGTGGCTGAAGCCCAATTCTGACTTCATATCAACATCAGCTCAGTCCCGCGCGGTGCGAGTTTACATGACCAGCGATTTCGCAACCGCAGCGAATGGCAGGTTCGGCGGGCTGCATCGCAGCACGTCAAAGTGCAGTCGAGCGGCGGCTTAGGGCCGGTCGAGATGATGCGTGTCCTGCTGCACTCGCGAAGTTGTTCTCCCTGGCCGTAGTCGCTTTGGGCTCAAAGGGTGAGCTCGCTGCTTTAGGATTGAACGGCCGGTCCAGGTTGAGCCCGCTTTTACTGCAGTAGCGCCAATTCACGTGGTGCGAAGCAAGATCATCCTTCGCGCAAATATTTGCGACGGATCTCCGCTGCTATTTTGCCTGTCGCATCGTCTTGCGCCAGGCGGCAGGGGTGGTTCCATAGATTTTCCGGAACTGGCGGATGAAATGCGTTGTGTCCTGCCAACCGACGCGCGGTGCAATTTGGGCGGCTGTCAAATCGGTATGCTGCAGGAGCTGAGCTGCTTTTGCGACCCGGGCGGACGTGATCCAAGTCCCAACGGTAAAACCGGTCTCAGATTTAACGGTTGCCGCAACATGGGGGGCGGTTCGGCCCACGCTTGCGGCAACGTCACTCAACGATATTGGCGACAGGCTATGCAACTGAATGTAACGCAGTGCCTTGGCAACCAATGCTGATTTCTGCATGCCCTCCTGCGGCTTTGGGATGGCGCGTGTGATCTCGGCCAAAATCAGCGTGATAAGGCTGCGCTGCACCTCAGCGCTTTCGTCGGTTTGTTCCTTTGTCTCCGCCGCAAGGGTTTTGAACCAGGTCAGCAAACGCTGTTGAGCCGGATCGTCCAGCGCAATCACGGGTGCTGCGCCAAGCCTGACCTCGGCAAACGGGCGCATGACGGCCTGGGCTTCGTCAAATCCTAACCCTCCCGCCGAAAACCCCAGCAGCCAGTATTCCAGATCCTCGCCCGCCAGTGGAACATGCGGAACGCCAGCAGGAACAACCGTAACCGTCCCTGGCAGGGACAGGGCTTCATAGCGCTGCTCCATGGTGAACCAGCCGTCGCAAACCAGGATCAGCCCGTGTTCAGCATGGACGCAAACAGCGCCGGGTGATGTTTTCACCCCCGTTTCGTGGATGACAAAGCAGGGCGGATGCAGCGCAGTAGCGGAATTGTCCGTCGCCATGTGAAAACCCTGAAAACCATAAGATCAGCCGATAATACCCAAATCTGCGCTCTCCAGCAACGCAGGGGGGTAGCCTATCTAGCCGTCAATAGTATGGCACTGAGAACTGGAGACAGAAATGGCAGGCGTGTTTTACGACCTTATCATCATTGGCGGCGGCCCGGCCGGGCAATCAGCGGCTCTGGTAGCCGGACGAAGCCGGCTCAAAACCGCCTTTATCAACGCCGAGGCGCCCCGAAATTTCGTCACTACAGCCTCGCATGGCTTTCTGACACGGGACGGAGTGCATCCCAGCACGCTTCTGGAAGTATCCAAGGAGCAGCTCCGGAAGTACCCTTCCGTACGCTACATCGCAGACAAGGCAGTGGATGTGGCACAACTGGCTGGGGGCTTTTCCGCAACGACTTGGGGTGGTGAGACCCTGACCGGCTCACGCATGGTGATTGCAACGGGCTACAGTGACGATCTGGATCAACTGGCGCTGCCGGGCATCGAAATGGTGTACGGAAAGTCGGTCTACCCCTGCCCGTTTTGTGACGGCTTTGAGCATGCCGGTGAAGCCCTGGCGATCTTTGGACACGATGAGGTCGAGCATTTCGTACCGATGATGCGGCTTTGGTCCGACGATATGATCGTTTTCACCAATGGGCGGCCGTTGGACGCCACGGTGAAGGCTGATCTGATTGCCAAGGGTGTCCCGGTTGAGGAATGCAAAATTGAAGGCTTGCGATCCGTTGAAGGAATTCTCACACATGTCACACTGGAGGATGGCCGGGAAATAGCGCGGCAAAGCGGATTTGCCGTTGAGGATTTTTCCGCACCCGCCACCGATTTTGCAGAACGTCTGGGAGTATTGGCAAAAGGTGAGAATGACTGGGGGATGCCGGAACGGGCCGACTCTGCGGGAACAACAAATGTGCCTGGCTTACACGTGGTTGGGGATGCCCGGACCGGTTTCAGCGGTGTCGCGGCAGCGGTTGCAGAAGGCGGGTTCTGCGTAGAGATGATAGCCCATCAGATTGCCATGGACCTTTGGAACAATGGACCGGAAGCTGCAAGTTGAAACGGAAAACCCAAATCCTGTGGGACAAACAGGATCGTCTAAAGGCGACCGCTGGCGGTTGTTTCAGGCCGTCAGCGCTGCCGTTCCGGTGCGCAAGGTCCTCTATCCAGGCAGCTATGTCGATATTGCTCCGTCTTTTGTCTACGGCGATGTGACCTACGCAGATATGGACACTCGGGCAGAGGCGTTCTTTGCCGATGCCGAAGGGGTGGCGCAAATTATCTGTGATCATGGCGGTAACGTGAACGGGCGGGTCAGCTTCGTTTCAGGCGACTACAGGTCGCTGGCCTTACAGGAGCAGAGCTTTGACCTGCTGATCTCGCTCTATGCGGGGTTCATCTCGGAAGCCTGCGGTCATTTGCTGCGTATTGGCGGTGTGCTTCTGGCGAATTCCAGTCATGGAGATGCAGCGCTTGCAGGGCTGGATCCGAGATTTGAACTGGCTGCGGTCGTAACCACCGCAGGGGACCACTACCGTATTTCAGATAAGGAGCTGGACGCCTACATGGTGCCGAAAAAGCCGCAGTCGATCACCGTGGGAAAGATCAAGGCCTCTGGGCGCGGTATCGCCTATACAAGATCGCCTTTTGCCTATCTGTTCAAACGAACTTCTTGAAGGCGCCTCAGCTAAAGAAAATCTGCCAAAGCGATCACTCTCTGCTTGGCAGAAGTCGGGTAATAAAGGCTTCGTGCGGGCCCTTTACCGACAATCTTATACACCCTCTATTAGGGAGGGAGGGCACACGATCATTGGCCGGCTCCGAAGTGAGGCTTCAGAAAACCAACCGTTCGTGCATCGCGCGGCCTTGCCGGTCCATGAGTGGCGGCAATACTGAGTGCTCATGCTTCTCCCGATCCAGCAAGGGGCATCAGCTTTGGCTCTCCTGTGCGCTGCCCGGAGAGCCATCGGGAAAATGTGTTCATCGCCCGTGTTGCCGGGCGGTCTGACGGCCAGGCAAGATAGTAGCGCCCGGCGGAAAAGGTGACGCAGAATGGTTGCGCCAGGCGGCCTTGGGCTATGAAACTCTCGAACATGGCGACCGGCAGCAGCGCCGCACCTGCTCCCGAGGCGGCCAGTTCCGCGAGCGCTACCGAGCTGTCAAAGATCGGGCCCGTGACCGGCGGGCATGGTGCGCCTGCCGCTTCGAACCAGCCCGGCCACTCGGCGCTGCGGTAGCTGCGCAGAAGTGTCACCTGCGCGAGGTCCGTTGGATGCTGCAGGCGCGCCGCCAGCCGCGGCGCGCAGAGCGGCGCCAACGGAGCCTCCATCAGCGGGATTGCGTCATGTCCGGTCCAGCCGCCGGTGCCGAAGCGGATCGCCATGTCCAGTCCCTCGCGCAGGATTTCCACCCGGTTGTTGTTGGTCGAAATCCGCAGATCGATCTCCGGATGCGCCTGCCGGAACGCTTCCACCCGCGGCATCAGCCAGCCGAGCGCAAAGGTCGTGTTCACCCCGACCTTCAGCACCTCCACGTCGCGCTGCCCACCAAGTCGGCCGAGCACCCGCGCCATCGCGTCGAACCCGTGTTCGAGCACCGGGAACAGCCGTTGCCCCTCGTCGGTCGGCACCAGCCCCTGAGAGGTGCGCAGGAACAGGGTGACGCCCAGCAGATCCTCCAGCCGCGCGACCTGATGGCTGACCGCGGCCTGCGTCACGCGCAGTTCGACGGCGGCCTTGGTGAAACTGCCCTGCCGCATGGCAACCTCGAACACGCGCAGGGCGTTCAACGGCAGGTCGGGGCGATCCATGGCAATACCTCAGCTAATGGCAGGCGACAAGATTTGTCGTTTGTAGCGCTGGTTCAAGCTCAAATATACCAACCGCATGACATCATCTGATGTTGTCTTTGGCTCTTATCCCGAAAGGAACATCCCATGCGGTTCACCGCTTCCGTCCTGTCGCGCGCTGCGGCAGGGCTCGCTCTTGGCCTGTCTCTGGCCACCCTGTCCGCCGCCGAAACGCGCCTCGAGGCGCTGGCCGAAACCGTGTCGCAAGTTGAGCAGAGACTTGGCGGGCGCGTCGGTTTTTCGCTCAAAGAGGTTGGAGGGCAGACGGTCTGGTCTCACCGGGAGGATGAACGTTTCCTGATGAACAGCACCGTGAAGGCGCCGATCTGCGGGGCCGTGCTCGCGCAGCGCGATGCGGGGGCACTGGCTCTTTCCGACGCGCTGCCGGTGCGCGAGGCGGATCTGCAGTCCTACGCGCCGGTCGCAAAAGCGCGGGTTGGCGAGGATATGACGATCGGCGCGCTGTGCCTTGCCGCCATCGACATGAGCGACAACACTGCAACCAATATCCTGATCGACCGGCTTGGCGGGCCGCAGGCAGTTACGCAATTCTTCCGCAGCATTGGCGATCCGATCAGCCGTCTGGACCGGCGTGAGCCCGGCCTGAACACCTTCGCCCCCGGCGATCCGCGCGACACCACAACCCCGGCCGCGATGGCCGCCACGCTGGAAAAGCTGCTGCTGGGAGGTGCGCTGTCCCCGGCTTCGCGCGATCAGCTGGCGGACTGGATGAGCCATGGCAGCGTGACGGGCAACCTGCTGCGCGCTGACACGCCCGCGGACTGGCAAGTCTTCGACAAGTCCGGCAGCGGCAGCCACACGCGAAACATCATCGCAATGGTCACGCCCGACAAGGGTGCGCCGTGGATCATCACCATCTTTCTGTCGGACGCAGATGCGGATTTCGGCACGCGCAACGCGGCCCTGCAGGAACTTGGCAGTGCAGTCATGGCAGTCATCCGAGACTGAAGGAGCTCGGGCCAGAACGCGGAAAACCGGGCGTGGAGAAGCCGCGGGGCGCGGCAGGGCACAGCAGAGAAGCGGCAGGGCACAGCAGAGAAATTGTGCCGACTGAATGCCGGTACCCAGCCTAGCCGCCGACCGGTTCGGACCGCGGAGAGCCTCTGCCTGCCGCGCTTATTCTTGGAGCACTTCGCAACTTCTGCGAAAGGGAGGCAAGCGCAGCGAATGTTCAGAAAACCCCGGTCTTGGGCATTGCCTATGGAGACAGCGCCGCACTTTACCGGCAAGTTTGTTCCGGATCATACCTGCTGATCCTGCAGGAAAAGACACAGGCGGGAATACCCCCGCCTGTGTCCGCCTTCGTGCTTCCTGAGTTCCCCGGATTGGATACCAGCAGGTGCGGTCGTGTCTCTCAGGGCTGCCAGTCCTCTTCCAGATGGAAACATGCGTGCTATCAGAAACTGTAATGTGTTCCGGGCGACGCTCCGCCTTGAATGGCGGCCACGCGCTTGCGGACAAGGGTCACAGCTTTGAGATGTCCGCATAGACATTGTATTCGGCAATCTTGCCATCGCGAAGGCCCAGGCGCGTTGCGAAAGGAACCTTGTGCTCACTTTGATTCTTGCGGGTATAGTGAACAGATCCTTCGCAGAAAACAGTATCACCGCTTGACCATATGCCGGTGATTGTGTGGTTCATCGCGCTGATCGTGGTGAAAAAGGAGGCGTTGGCGCCCTCAACGGACTTGCGTCCCGTGATCGCGTCGAAATTGCCAAGCCGGAAGGTCACATCATCGGTCAGAAAGCTGGCGACCGTTTCAGCGTTCATCGCGTCGACTGCAGAATAGAGACCGTCGATCAGGACAGTATGGGCAGTGGTTTCTTTAGCTGTGATTTGCATTGGTGGTTCTCCTGGATTGAGGTTGAGAGGCGGACGAGGAAGCCGGGCATCTCTGGCGTTCGCGATTGGTCAGCCTGCGCCGGAGGCCGGCCGACAGGGTATGGCCATTGGTGATTGCAAGGCCGAGAAACAAGACGAGCAGGGAAAGCATCAGGAAAAGATGGATAGGCTCTCCGAAGGCAAGCGCGCCGAAGGCAATGCCGAACAGCGTTGCGAAGTATCCGACCTGCGCAAACCCGATACCATCGGTGCGGCGCTGGACTTCGAAGGTCAGAGCATAGCTGAGAGCGGTGATCAGCCCCGTGCCGGCGATAGCTGAAAACGTGCCTAGGCTTAGCGTGGCGGTTTCCAAGATGCCGCCCGAAACCAGCAGCAGAAGGCCGGTCAGCACCAGCTGCAACAAAAGTGTTCCGGCCGCCAACATCACCGGGTCGCCGCCGAGAGGGTAAGAGCGGCTGCGGAACACGTTGCCCATGGCCAAGAGCAGCGGAGCTGCAGCTGACAGGACGACCCAGAAAGGAGCAACGCCGGTCAGCTCAAATCCGCTTCCGGCGGCAAGGCTGATCCCCGCCAGGCCGATCAGGATTCCCACCAGCCGATGGACTGGCAGCATCCGGCGTTCTACGAGAGCGGTGATTGCAAAGGTAAAGACCGGCGAAAGCGTAACCAGTGCCGAGTAGAACCCCGCCGAAACGTGATCCAGAACGGTATAGCCGATCAGGGCAGGCCCGCTGACGCCGAGAACCCCGGCGCCAAGGTAGTAAGTCAGATGCCCGCGGCTCAGCGGCGGGCGCCTGCCAGTGGCCGCGGCTGCAGCTGACAAGGCAAGGCTTGCCACGAAGAGTTGCCAGAACAAAGCTGGAATTGAGCCGGTGCCTGCGATGGCCACGAACTTGGACAAAGTGAAACTGACCCCGACCAGCATCCCGATCGCAATGATCAAAGCTGTGGGCGGCAGAGATTTGACGAAGCCAGGCATCACGCTGACCCTTGGTGCGAGGGCATGTCCGCAAAAGGGCTGTCCGGTCCGATCGGGATGATGCCGGCCGGATTGATATGCCGGTGGCTTTGATAATAATGAGCACGGATATGTTGCAGATCGATGGTTTCGCGGACGCCGGGCAGGCCGCCGATATCGCAAAGATAGCGGGACAGAGCGGGGTAATCCGCAATCCGCTTTCGGTCTGTCTTGAAGTGCGTGACGTAGACCGGGTCAAACCGCACAAGTGTCGTAAAAAGTTTCAGATCGATGCCGGTGATCTCCTCCCCGGCCAGATAGCGGCGGTGCTCCAGTACTGTTTCGACGTCTTCCAGCGCCGCAAAAAGCTGTGCCACCGCGTCGTCATAGGCGGCTTGCGAGGCCGCAAAGCCGGCCCGGTAAACTCCGTTGCAAATCGGCGCATGGATCATCGCGGTCAGACGGCTGATTTCATCAGACAACGCGCTGGGATAGAGGTCAGTCCCGGTTGCGCCTACCCCGGCAAAGGCGGTGTTGAGAATCTGCAGAATACTTGCGGACTCGGTGCTGACAATCCTGCCGCTTTGCTTGTCCAGCAAAAGGGGCACGGTGACCGGCCCGGTAAAGTCCGGCGCGGCCCGCTGGTAGACCTCAAAAAGATAACGGTCACGCGGCACACCCGCAGTCTGCACGAAGCCTGGCTGGTCGATGACCCAGCCGTTCTCTGACATGACCGGATCCATCCATGTGACGCTGACCGCCTCCCGGAGGCCTTTGAACGTCAGCATCAGGTCGACGCTGTGGCACCAGGGGCAGGCCTTGGACAAGTACAGATGGTACCGGCCTGATACTGCAGGAAATGCTGCGCCGAGCTTGGCTTCGATCCAGGACTGGAACGCGCTTGGCATCCTCTGAAACTGCCCGTCGGCAGATGCAGGTTTGTCGCGAAGAATTCCATTGATTAGCATTTTGGACATGGCGGCCTCCGGCAATCTGACTGTCGGAAATGAACTATTTGGTTCCAGTTCTCACTTTAATCCGCTACCTGGGAAACTTTAGGGAGAGTAAAAGTTGACAATTGAATGAGCAGCATGATTGAGATTGGCGCCATTCCGGTGTTTGTTGCGGTCGCAGAATCCGGCGGATTTGCCGCCGCGGCCCGGCAGCTGGGGATCACAAAGTCCGCCGTCAGCAAGCGGATCGGCAACCTGGAAGCGCATCTGGGCATGCAGCTGTTTCACCGTTCGACGCGCAGCATGTCACTGACTGAGGCCGGTGAGATCTACCTGTCCCATGCGGTGCAAGCTCTTGGGTCGGCGAAAGAAGCGGAGGATGCCGTCACTGCCATGCGGGGGCAGCCCGTAGGCCGGCTCAGGGTCAACGCGCCGATGTCCTTCGGGTGGTTGCATATAGCGCCGTTGATCAAGGATTTTCTGGAGCGCCACCCCGGGATCACAATGGACTTGACCATGGATGACCGGGTTGCGGATTTGGTTGAAGCCGGGTTCGACATAGCTATCCGGGCGGGCACCCTGCCGGACTCTGCCCTGATTGCACGCAGGCTGGCGCCCATTCACAGTGTCCTTGCCGCGGCACCGGAGTACCTGTCTCGGGCAGGAACACCGCAGCATCCCGAAGACCTGCTGCGGCACAGCTGCCTGCATTACAGCTATTCACGCGACACGAGGGAGTGGATCCTTTGCGGTGCAGAGGGGGAAGTACGTGTTCGCACGAAAGAAAGACTGCGTGTCAACAACAGCGAGGCGCTATGTACTGCCCTGATAGACGGGCTGGGGATCGGACGCCTGCCAACCTTTGTGGCGGGCGCACATCTGGAAGCGGGCCGCCTGGTGCGGGTGCTTCCAGCCTACTCGCTGCCTGAGCAATCCTTATACGCGGTTTTCCCCGAGCGGCGTCACATGCCTGCAAAAGTCCGGGCATTTGCTGACTACCTGGCCGACCGGATCGGCCGGGAAAGGCCGTATTGGGACATCGAGGCTGGTCTGGGCGGATGATGCTTCACATCAGGTCAGTGAGCCGCTCGTGATCCTATAAACAACCTTGCGGCACCGCGTGAGTATTGATTTCTCCAGCAAGCCGCCGTTCCTGGCCATTCGGCAACCGGCAGCTATGTCAACGTGGCCCAGTCATTGGCCATTGAACAATCGCTGCGCTTTGCCTGAATGGCCGAGTTTCTCTCTGCCATGCGGCAGAAGCTTTTGACGGTGCAGCGGTTCGGCGCGATGGGTGCGTGTGCAGCAAGATTTTAGCACATCCGGATTGGGCTCATGCCGCAATTTCACCGCGCTGGGTGTGAATGGTTGATCTCCGAGACAGATGCCGTTCACCTAGTCGGGCTTGGACTAGCAGTGAGGCGGGACAAACCAGACTTATGCCGCCGCGGCGGATGCAGTTGCAGAAAGCATCAGAACTTTTTTGCGCCCACAGCAGCGGCCTTTCAGCGGTGCCGCAGGTTCCCCCAGACCAGACCTTCAGAGGCAGGCTGTAGGGCGCATTTCAAACCGCCATTCGTTGCAGCCGGCCTCTACAATCGACAAACCGGACAATGCAGACGTCCTATCTTCGTGCTGTAAGAGGCAGGCATTCCGCTGGAACGGCGAGGCCGCCGTCGTCCCGGAAGGAGTGCTTTTTTGAAGCATGCGCCAAGCGGCATGAGGTTCTGCCCCCAGTCTGCCCGAGGCCGCGCGGCCCATTTCGGGACCGGATCCAAGCCAGCAGGGAACAGCTGGCCGTGACGCCGGAGCCCTTGACCGGACGCTTTATCAACTGAGCATCTGCGGCCCAAATGACTCGACGTGGATTTGTTCCGCTGAGACGCCTAGCTGACCCAATCCTCTCTCGAGACCAGCCATGAAAGCCGGTGGCCCGCACAGGAAGTACTGGGCGTCGGCGCGATCCACCAGCGCCCCAATCACTTCAGGAGTAAGGCGGCCCTCGCTGTCGTAGTGCGTGCCGCGCTTGTCCTGGTTCCTTGGCCTGCTGTAGGCAAAATGCGTGTGGATATTGGGGTGCGCCGTGGCGAGGTTGCGCACCTCGCCGGCAAAGGGATGGTGACGGCCGTCGCGGACTGCGTGGATGAACCAAACCGGGCGGCCTCTGTCCTCCGCGGCAATGGCGTGCAGCAGGCTGATCATTGGCGTGATGCCCACCCCGGCACCGATCAGCACAACCGGGCATGTGCTGCACCGAAGAGTGAATATTCCGGCTGGCCTGCGGCTCTCGATGATTGTTCCTGGCTCGGCATGGTCGTGCAGATAGCGCGATACGAGACCCTTTGGTTCGCGTTTCACGGATATCCGGTATCGCGCATCGGCGGGTGCGCCCGAGAGCGAGTAAGTGCGCCTGGCGGGAGCGGGCGCATCTGGCAAGGCAATCTCGATCAGCAGGTGCTGCCCTGCATCGAATTGGTCGAGCGGCCCGCCGTCGCGTGCTTCGAACACGAAGGAAGTTACGTCGGCGCTTTCCCTGATCTTTTCAGACAGGCACAGCGACCGGACCGACTCCGCGTCGGCATCCCAGCGCAGCGCAATGGCGTTGCGGGTTTCGACAGCTTCACGGACACGTACGGTGATCAGGCGCCGGGCGCCGGGATAATCGGCGAGGTCTGCCGGATCCCATTCAATTGACGCTTCGCCTGTCACCTGCAGCAGGCTGCCGGTTTCGAATTCGACGAACAACAGGCCCACACGCGGGTCCAGGACGAGATTGCCAACCGTGTTGAAATGGTTGTTGCCGGCATAGTCGGGAAACCGCAGCGATCTGCCATCCAGCGTGCGCACGAAGCCCCGGTCGCCGCCCCGGTGCGAAGCATCCATGCCGAAGGCGGGGTTGCCGCCCTCGCCACGGTAGCCGCTGGCGATGAAAAAGGTGTCCGCAGAGTCGATCCAGACACGCTGCGCCTCTGTCAGCGAGGCGCAGCGCTTGGTTTTGCCGGGCTGGTTTGCCGGGGCCCGGCGCCATCGGCGTTCGCGAATGTACTGCGGGCAATTCCCGAACGACTGCGCGACGTCAACCGTAATCGCGCCCGCAGCGCCCCGGCCGATGCAGCCGTTCACGCGGTTGCGCCGCCGTGTTTCCAATTCGATCCCGAGGATGCCGATGTCCGCGCCAGGGACAAATGCGCCTGACAGGGCATCGCCGGGGTGCGGTTCCGAGGCCAGGACCATGCGGCGCGGGTCGGGCGAAGTCACAAACCCTTCCGGGCCATCGAGCAGCGTCGCCCAGGGACGGCCGGCGCGGTCTCTGGCAGCGGTAACGAGGAATGGCTGAGCCGTATGGAACTCACGGTGCTGCTCCGGCAGATAGCCGCGCACGACCTGACGGGCCCAGTCCTCGATATCACGGACGCCCAGCCTTTCCTGGACCGCCTGCTCACCGGCATGGAACGGAGACGGGGAGCCTTCGGCTTCTGCGCGTGAAGTCTCCGGGCTGCCGTTTGTGAATTTTGCGGTTTCTTCTGTCATGTTCATAGGAACCTCCATTCTTAAGGTTTCTGGTGCCGGAGGAGACGGCAGATCCGCCTTGGCGCCAAATTCCCAGCGGCAGCGGACATGTCTTGTGCCGCCCATCGTCCGGGGCGCTCCGGTGGCCCCGCCTTTCAGGTTCCTTCCGCGCGCGACTCCCGCGGCAAGCCGCTGCGAGGCGGCATGGCAATCACCAGCGTTCGCCGAACGGGCGGATCTCCACGTCGAACGACCAGGCTGAGCGGGGTTGCTGCGCCACATGCAGCACTTCGCCGGCAATGTCGGCGGGCTCGATGAAGAAGTCATCCGGCTTATCAGGATGGAACCTGTCCCGTGTCCACGGCACGTTGATGACAGCGTCGATGTTCAAGTAGGCAACGTGAATTCCCTTCGGGCCAAGATCGCGCGCCAAAGCTTGCGCCAGGTTGCGCTGAGCCGCCTTTGTCGGCGAGAACAGCGCATAACCCGGCCCCCCCCGAAAGGCTGCGGTGTTGCCGGTGACCATGATGGCGCCCTCGCCGCGGGTCAGCATGTCCGGGACCAAGGCGCGTGCCAGGTAGAGGAGAGCAGTGGTGTTGACGCGGAAGTTGCGCTCCATCTCTTCCGGGTCCCCCTCGTCGAACCGTTCGAACGTGGCCCGCACGGCATTGTGGACAAGGACGGAGGGTGGCCCCATCGTTTGCTTGACGGCCTCGCATGCCCTGACCAGCGCATCGAGATCTGACACGTCGCATGGGAAGGCCATGGCGCCGTCAAGCTCCCGTTCCAGCGCCTCCAGCCGCGATTTGCCGCGCGCCAGCATGGCAACGCGGTAGCCGGCTTTGGAGAAGCGCCGGGCGATGGCGGCGCCGGTTCCTTCGCCGACACCGGTAATCATAGCGATCGGTTTGGTCATCTATGCCTCCTGTTCAACCGTCCCGGACCGGGCGGTTGCATCGGTAAGAAAGGGTCCGGGAGGGGCGGCAAAGCGGCGCAGGATGGCCTGCGCCGCTTTGGGCATCATGCCGCCGGGGCAATCAGCTCCATCCGGATTCCGCCCGGGATCGCGCACATCATGTGCTGGGCCGGGCCGCCTAGCAGCGGCTCAGGCGGAAACTCAACTTCCACGCCGGCGGTGGCCGCCAGTGTCTCGTGCAGCGCGGCCAGCGCGGCACTGCCGTCAACAGTCAATGCGAGGTGGTGCAGCCCGATCACGTTCTTGCGGTCGAAGGGAACTGCAGTTGCCGGATCCTGCGCTTGCCAAAGCGTGATCATCGTGGTGCCGTCGCTCAGGAATACGGCAGGATAGTCCGGCAACTCGCCAACTTGGGCGAAGCCAAGTATGCCAGTGAAAAAGTCGCGGGTTTCGCCAAGATCGCGAACTGTCAGCCCAATGTGATGGGCTCCTTTTGTCAGTGCGTCAGAAGGCATTTCCATCTCCCTTTCAAAAGTTTGGATACAGGCCGTCTAAGGACCGCGGCATCGAACCGGATCAGAGTTCAGCCGCGGCAGCATGTCGGATACGCGGCCAGTTCTCAGCGGCGCGCGCAATGGTGCCGGCACGGTCCTCCTGATAGGCGCGCAGCACCTCTTCATTCAGGAATACATAGAGTTTGCCTTCGACGATCTCTGCATATTGGGGATCGCCGTCGAATTTCTTGCCCTTGGAAACGCCAAAGGTGCAAAAGCCGCCGTTCTGCGGCAGGTACGCCTTGGGATTGGCCTCGAAGGCATCCTTGTTGCCGGAAGAGGTGAAATAATAGGCCGCACCGTCATGGACTGCGGTGTAACGGGCGGAGCCTGCTGACTGGCTGCCAAGCTCGAGAAAGGCGACAGGATCCGTGCCGTGCAGTGCGAGCGGCGCGCCAGCCGCGGTCAACCCGGCAGAGACATTGTATTCATCGGCAGCAAAGGCGCTCTCGGAAAAGGCGGCAAAGCCAGCCAGCACGGCGGTGGCAATAGCAGTTTTGGGTCTCATGTCAGTCTCCTTGGTTGAGATGAGTGAAAGCGGCCGCTGGCGGGGCGGATTTCCCGCGTAGAGAGCTGCTGCCCTGCGTTGATGCGTTCAGGGGCGAACGGCGGCCTGCAAAAGGCGCAGTTCGGCGCGCAAGACAATGTCCGGCGCATCATTGCCGATCAGATACTCCAGCCTGCTGGCGCGGGTGAGCAGCAGTTGCAGATCCGGGGGAAGAAGCACGGTGTCTGCCAGGCCACGGCGGCGCAGGAGGTTTTTCATGGCTCTCGCGCCTCTCCGGCATCCCTGGATTTTCAGTGCAGGAGAGGTAAGAGTAGAATGTTGCTCCAGTTCAGAAGTACCAGTCATCGGACGTCTCCCATCTGCGTTTGCGCCAGGCCTGAGAAAGTGGCCAGGGGATGTCAGGAAGAATGCCAGACTAGCCGGCCCATCTCTTTCAGATTTGCACGTTTCACAATTCTGCAGACCGGCGGAATGCTCCGGCAAGGGCGTTCAGGAGAAGATCCAGCGAGTTTTTGCTACACTCGGCTTGAAGGTGTTTCTGGGGGAGGAGTTGCCTTGAAACAGCTGCTCGACATAACTGCGCCACCTCTCGGAGAGCTGCCGGTCTGGGGCAAGCGCATTGCGTTCGGAGATTTTTTTGTTGAGCTGGTGCCGGCCGGCAAAAGGCACTTCAACGTCCGCTTGCGTGACAGCTTTGCAAGTATCAGCTTCTCTGGCGATGAGGGGCAGAGCTCGCTCGCCGGCGGCCGGTTGAGGCATTATGACCGCCGGCCTTACGAGTATATTGTCGCGCCTCCATGCTTTCCCCTGCGCGGCACCTCGGAGTCTGCGCCGGAAGTGCTCGCGCTCATATTCAGTTTCGAAGCCTTGAGAACAGATCTGGCCGCCGCCTTGCAAATCCCGGAGGACCTCCTTGAACCTCGCGTCGTCATTGGCGGCCCCAAGCCGTTCACAACCGAACTCGCAAACCGCATCCGCCGGCACATCCTGGCAGATGACATATCCGGCGACTATTTGCGCGCGCTCTGTTTCGCGCTGATTGTGGAAATGCTGACCTTGCCGCCGGAGCAGCAACGCACCCGCCGCACTGATCTGCTTGATCAAAACATCTTGGACAAAGTTATTGAATACATTGATGGAAATCTCGAAACGGATTTGACAGTGGAGAAGCTGGCTAGGCTTTCCGGGGTGATGGCGCACCGGTTTGCCCGCGCATTCAAACAGAAAACGGGTGAAACGCCGCACAATTACGTCTTGTCGAGAAGGATTGAGCAAGCGCGCAGGCTGCTTAGTAAAACAAATGAGCCGATAGCCAGCATTGCTTATGCCACCGGGTTTTCATCGCAGAGCCACATGACGACCACTTTCCGCAGGCGCTTGGGTATCACGCCGGCACAATTTCGCGGCGCTTGAAGCCTAGCAGATGCAATTTGAGCCAAACGTTGGCAGCATCGCGCAAGAGCACAGACAGGGCCGCAATACCCGTGTCAGCAAGAGCCGCGCGCCTGCGGCGAAAGGCTGCCAGATCCCGGCTGTTTTTGTTCATGGCCCATAACTTTCTACACGCTGCCTGAATGGCCGGGTTTCCCCCTGCTATGCGGCGGTAGTTTTTGGGCTGCGCAGCGAGGCGACACCCTGCGTGCGTGCGCAGCAAGATTTTGACAGTTCCGCTTTGGGCTCACAGCCAGGTTTCGCCGTTTTCGGCGCAATAGTCGGTTCTTGCAGCGTGAAGGACGGCACGTCCAACCAAACGGCGGATAGTCAGAGGCTTGACCGGTACTGCCGACAACTGGTTCCGTTGCGCTTGTATAATGGTGCTTGCCACATACCCTATTCCAGCGGCCATAAATGTGTCCGCTGCGTAGGCCACCTACGCCTTGTGCCCATTGCGGTTGTTGATCGCCTGGCACCCCATCGAGTGTACAGCACGCCAGGAACGGAGCACGGCAGCCGTTCGTGGGGGCGCCAACGAAAGACCGCAGCCCCAAGGTCAGCAATGTGTGCATTTGCGATTGCGGCAAAAACGAGATTTTCTGTTGGAAATACACGCCGAAGATATGGTTGCTTCAACGGACACTTTCTCTGAGAGCACCTGGTGACGAACAAGACCGCAACAATCCTGTGATTTGGGGTAAGAAATGGATCTGCCGCGGGGAGGGTGCTGGACGTCAGGCAACACCCCACCAGCGCTTCGTCTGCTCGCAGTGGTACTGGATTGCTTCTTCAGCTGCAGTGCCGTCACGGCGCTGCAAGGCATCAATGACCGCAAGGTGCTCTTCCATTGCCGAGACGATGCGGAGCTGGAGAAACGGCCGTGCGTTCTGGATAATCGCGATGCGCATCCGGTTGGCATTGTAAGCTGCAGCCAGCTGGGAGTTTTCCAGCCCAGCAGCCAGATAGTCATGCAGCGACAAATCAACCTGGATCGCTTGCGGTGGCAGGTCACTGCCAGCATTGCCGCGGGCGGCGTCCAGCATTGCCTGATGCTGTTCCCGCAGTGGCGCAAGATCGTCGCAATTTCCGCCGGCCGCCCGGCGCCGCCCCCCCTCCTGATCCAGTACCATGCGGAAATCGAGGCATTCGCGGATCGTTACCGGATGCGCCTCCATCACTTGGATACCGCGTTTGGGCAGGGTAACTACCAGCCCCTGTGAACTGGCTTGCTTAACCGCTTCACGAACCGCGGACAAAGGGAGATCAAGTAGCGTCACCAGCTGCGACATCGACAGGAATTGCCCGGCCCGCAGCTGCCCGCTCCGCAAAGCAGCCCACAGGGCATCCTGGGCTTGATCCGCAAGAAGCTGGACATCCTGTGCTTTGTTCATGACCGCTCTCCCCCTTCATTGCCCGCAGATACCTTAAAGTCCTATCTGAAGTTTTTTATAGTCCACTTCGTAAGATACCTTCTAACATGTCAGTTGCAAGCTCAATTTCTTACGCGGCCAGGCGGTTGAACACCTGCCGCCCGCACACTGGGCTCAAGGGAGGAAAACATGACCGCAACTGATGAAATGCATGTCGTGCATGGGGGCACACTGAACCCCGAAGGCAATGCGCTGAACCCCGTTGGCAGCGACGAGAAAACCTGGGGCTGGTTCGCCATCTTCAATATTTGGGCAAACGATGTGCAGTCGCTGTTCGGCTATTCGCTGGTGGCGTCGCTGTTCATCTCCTATGGCGTTGGGGGCTGGACTGCCTTTGCAGCGCTGATCACAGCCGGGCTGTTCGTCATGTGGATGGTGAACCTGTCAGGTGCGGCAGGTGAGAAATACGGCATCCCCTATCCTGTCCTTGCACGGGCCAGCATGGGTACCGAGGGCGCCAAACTGCCAGCAGTGCTGCGGGCCACAGTGGCCGTGTTCTGGTACGGCGTGCAGGTCTATTTTGCCTCAACCGCGCTGGCGCTCCTGATCCGTTCGGTCACAGGTATAAGTGGCGGGACGGAAATTCTTGGCCTCACCGGTATCGATTGGCTGTCCTTCGTCATCGTCTGGGGCTTTCACATCGTGATCTTCTGGCGCGGTATGAGCTGGGTTGAGACTTTCCTGAATATCGCGGGCCCCTTCGTCTATCTGGTGATGATCGGCCTGGTCGTCGTGCTGTGGCAGCGTTCGGATGGGCAACTGCTGGAAGCCACCGCCACAATTTTCGCCAACCCCGAGGGCACTTTCTGGACCGAAGTCACAGGCTTCATTGCCATCGTCGGCACCATGGTCGCCTACTTTGCTGCAGTGATGATCAACTTCAGTGACTTCTCACGCTATGCCAAGGACAAGCCCGCCATGATCATGGGCAACCTGGCAGGGCTTCCGTTCAACATGATCCTGTTCTCGGCGCTGGCACTGCTGACCACCGGCGGCGCGGCCGTGGTGTTTGGTGAAGAGATCATCAACCCGACCGAGATCGTCGAGCGCACCGACAGCGTGCTGCTAGGCATCGTTGCTGCGATCACCTTCTTTGCCGCTACTGTCGGCATCAATCTGGTGGCGAACTTCATTCCCGCAGTGAACGGTATCGCCAATCTGGCGCCTGAGAAAATCAGCTTCCGAAAGGCTGGCCTCATCACATCCATCTTCGCCCTGGTGATCGGCGGTTTCTGGAACAGCTTCATTAGCCAGTTTGGCATCAGCGGCTTTGTCAACACATTGGGCGCAACGCTGGCGCCGGTCTTTGGCATCATGATCGTTGACTACTACCTGCTGCGCAAAGAGCAGCTGAAAGAAGATGACCTCTACAACATGGACGGCGGCATCTATCACTACGACAATGGCTGGAACCGGGCTGCGGTGAAAGCTTTCGGGCTAGCGGCGGTCTTCTCGGTCGCAACGGTCTGGGTTCCGTGGTTCGCCTTCCTGTCGGGCTACAGCTGGGTGATCGGTGCGGTCCTGGGCGGCGTGATCTACAACGCGCTAGTCAAGGGTCAGACGAAATCCTGACAGCCTCCAGAAAAAACCAACCGGTGGCGCTCAGCCGCCACCGGTGTCTTGTTTAAAAATTGATGTTGTTTCAAACCCTTAACCATCAACTTTCGATTTTGGACCGGAAGAACTGATTGGCCCCAAATTCCTCTACCAGGCGTTTCATTGTCTTCGTCGAATTGCGGATTCCCCCCCAATAGAAAGCTCAGCATCATTGCTCTAAGAGATCTGGGACCATTACTGCTCAATGCTGTCGTCCCTGACCATCCATGCTGCTCTCGCGGCGAAAGCCTGGAAGGTCCCGCATCCTGTAGATTGCCGCCTACGGCCTCGCTGCATACCGAACGAATGGCCGCTCGTCACGCCGCACGGCGTCTCTGAAAATGATGCGGTCGCGGCGATTTTTATGCTGCGAGCGCACGCAGTGAGAAATGGCAATAGCTGCCTCGGGCTCGAACCGTACCACTGCAGCGGTGCGACCGTAGGTCTGGTCTGGATTGGCGAACGGCAAGTGCCGCCCGCCAACATGGTTCAAATGTCGATTTGCTCGGCGATGCTCAACGCATCTTCAAGTTCGACACCAAGATATCTGACAGTGCTGTCAACCTTTGTGTGTCCGAGCAACAGTTGAACTGCTCTGAGATTTCCGGTTTTGCGGTAGATCTCCGCCGCCTTGGTCCGGCGCAGCGAATGGGTGCCGTAGCCGCTGGGTTCCAACCCAATCGCAGCCACCCAATCCCGCACAAGTCGGCCATATTGGCGGGTTGAGATATGTAGGCGGTCATGAAACCGGCTAGGAAACATGAAACGGCAGCCGATCATTTCCGGCGACTTGATCCATACGGTAATGGTATCCCGTGTGTTTTCAGAGAGTTCGAACTGAACGGGTCGCCGGGTTTTGCTCTGGATCACAGACACCCTCTCGCGAACGCGGTCATCTCTGACCAAATCGCTGACAGAAAGTTTCACCAAATCGCATCCGCGAAGCTTGCTATCAATCGCCACGTTGAACAGCGTGAGATCACGCAGATTCCTGGCCAATTCGAGCCGCGCGCGGATTGCCCACACTTGTTTCGGCAACAGCGGCCTTTTCTGGCCGACGACCCGGCCCTTGTTCCAGGCTTTTCGTTTCGGGGTGACCGCGGGAAGTTGGACTCTTGGCATATTGGGCCCTCCAATCCTCCCGCCAAGCCCAGACATCAGCACCGCGCTGACACCTGAATTTTACTATTTGGTTTGAATGACCGTTGTCCGATTGCTTGTTCTTCGGGAAACGTTACGGGTGCATTGGGCTGCTCTGAGCCCGGAGCGGGCATTGTGATTTTTTGATGCGCGCGCTCGCAGCGGAAGAAATGCTGCATGCGCTCGAAATCTGGCGCGTAACGCGGCGATGAAACCGGCCATTGATGCAGCGCGCAGCGAGGCAGGAACGGGCAACTCACAAGGAGCCGGACTTTCCGGACTTTCGCCCGTGCGGACTTTGCTTTCGCAGAAAATGCGCGCCAGCGCGACGTGGTTCTCGCGGTGAAACAGCATTCGTCGGCAGAGCGGTCATTAAAGCCAGTTTGAGGAGCGAAACTCAAATCGTCCCTTCACTGCGGCCAGGATCGATAATTGCAAAGCAGACGAAGTTTCTTTCGCTGTGAGTTGCCACAAAGGCGGCGACTCGGAAATGATCAAAGCCACTGAGAAGCTATGTTGCGGGCCATCCCCAAGTCCCGCCCCTTGCACTTCTGCTGATCGAAATTGCGTGCTTCCGTGCTGGCGCCAATGTGCTTGCACGCTTCCCCTCCCGGCCGGGCAAGCATGGCCGGGAGGGGAAGCCGATTAATCCAGATATCCGGTCAATGCGAGAGAAATCTCAGGCACATAGGTGACCAGCAGCAAGATCACTGCCAGCACGCCGATGAACGGCAGGTTCGTGCGCGAAGTTTCCCAGATGCCGGCCCTGGCAATCGAACAGGAAGTGATAAGCACTGAAGCTACCGGAGGCGTTTGCTGACCGATGGCAAGGTTTAGCGTCACCATGATGCCAAAGTGGATCGGGTCGATGCCGACCGCGTTGATCAGCGGCATCACTACCGGAACCACTAGGATGATCGCCGCGGCGCCGTGCAGGAACATGCCCAGAACCAGCAGCAGGAGGTTCAGCAGCGCCAGCACGATCAGCGGGTTGGTGGTGATCTCGGTGATCTCGGCCGCCAGTGTCTGCGGCACCTGCGCCTGGGTCAGGAACAACCCCAGCGCGGCCGAGGTGGAGACCAGCAGCATCACGATACCGGTCTGGCTGACGCCCTCGAGCATAGTCTTGCGCAGGCGCGAGACGTCCAGGTCGCGGTAGACGAACAGGCCGATGACCAGCGCCGCAAGCACCGCAAGGCCGGCGCCCTCGGTGGCCGTGACGAGACCCGAGAAGATGCCGCCCAGAATGATGACCGGCATGGTCAGCGCCCAGAAGGCTTCCTTGAAGGTCTTCCAGACATAGCCGAGGTCGAAGCCTTCGGCGCGGGGCAGGTCATAGCGCACCGCCAGCACCCAGGTGACCAGCATCAGAAGGAAGGCGCCCAAGAGTCCCGGTACCACGCCGGCCACGAACAGCTTGATCACCGAGGTTTCGGCGATGGCGCCATATAGGATCATCGGGATCGACGGCGGGATGATGATCGCCAGCGAGGCGGAGGAGGAGGTGATCGCCGCCGCCAGGGTACGCGAATAGCCACGCCGCTTCATCTCGGGGATAAGCACGGTGCCGGTGGCGGCCACATCGGCCACGGCAGAGCCGGAGATTTCGGCAAACACCATGGATACGCCGATGTTCACCATGCCCAGCCCGCCGCGGATGAAGCCGATCAGCGCGGTGACAAAGTTAATGAGCCGCAGCGAGATGCCAGAGGTGTTCATCAGGTTGCCTGCAAGGATGAACAGCGGGATCGCGATCAGTGGAAAAGAAGTGGAGCCGGAGTAGAGCTTTATCACCATGTCATTCAGCGCGCCCGGCCCGGTGGTGAGCAGGAAGCCCCCCATCGACACCACGCCGATGGCCACCGCGATCGGCACGTTGATGAGGATCAGCGTAATCAGGGCAACCGTGGTCAGGAGCAGGATCATTTCATGCTCTCCTTTTGGGCAAGCGCGGCGGTTTCAGCCTCGGCCTCGGCGATGGCCTGTTCGATTTCAGCATGTTCCGGGTCGATGCCCTCGGCGGCGGTGCGCAGGGCGCGGGGCAGGGTTAGCAAGGTGCCGAGGATCATGATGACCGAGGCCACCGGGATCACCGATTGCACGATGTCCAGCGTCATCCAGCGCAGCGACAGGAGCGAATCCCATTTCGCCACCGCCAGCACCGCGTTGCCGTACCAGGTAACGACGGCGAAATAGGTGATGACCAGAAGTTCCGAGAACAGCGCCAGTGCCACCGCCAGATGCCGCGGCAGTGCGGTGACGATGCCGGAGAACCCCATGTGCTGGCGCAGAAATACCGCATAGGCGGCGCCGAAATAGGTCAGCCAGGCCAGCAGCACGCTAGCGATTTCGTCGTACCAGGCGGGGGAGGCGCCCAGGTACCGCATGGTGGTCGCGTATACAACCGACACCGCCAGGATCACCAGCAGCAAAAGGCAAATCGTCTCGATGGCCCGTAGTAAAATGCGCTCGATCAGTGCGATCATGCCCACCTCCAGTCTTGTGAGTGCCCCGGCCGGGCGTGCCGGGCCGGGGCGGTTCATGTTACTTGGCCAGGTCCTGGGCGCGCTGCACCAGCGCGTCGCCGCCGGGAACCTGCGCTGCAAAGGCGTCGTAGATCGGCGCGGAGGCGGCGATGAAGGCGGATTTGTCGGCCTGGTTCACCTCGACGCCCGCGGCGCGGACTTTTTCGACCAGCTCGTTGTCGGCGGTCTCACCCTGTGCCAGCGACCAGTCCTGCACCGCGGCGGAGACCTCGGTGACGGCAGCCTGGACGTCTGCGGGCAGCTTGGACCAGGTGCCGGCGCCGGAGGTCAGATAGGTCGGCGAGTAGACGTGGCCGGTCAGGCTGAGGTAGCCCTGCACCTCCTGGAAGTTGGCGCCGACGATGTTGGTCAGCGGGTTTTCCTGGCCGTCCATGGTGCCAGTCTGCAGGGCGACGAAGACCTCGGAAAAGGACATCGGCGTGGGGTTGGCGCCCCATTCCTTGAACATCGATACCCGCCATTCAGACGAGGGCGTGCGGATCTTCAGCCCGTCCAGGTCGGCAGGGGTGTTGATAGGGCGCGCGCTGTTGGTGATCTGACGGAAGCCATTCTCCCAGGTCGACAGCACCTTGAGGCCCACCTTTTCGGCCAGCGGCGCCAGGTCGGACTGCACGATCTCGGCGTCGATCGCCTTGAGGTGGGCGCGGTCCTGCACCAGGAACGGCATGTCGAACAGGGCAAATTCCGGCGCCACGTTGGTCATGATCGAGGAAATCAGGGTGAAATCGACGGTGCCGAGACGCAGTTTCTGCATCAGCTCCTTTTCGTTGCCAAGCTGCGCATCGGCATAGAATTCGACCGTGTGCGCGTCACCCAGCCGGGTCTGCAGCTCCTCGGCAAAGCGGGCTGCGCTTTTGCCCTGAAGGCTGTTCGAGGCGGCACCGACGGCCACAACATAGGTGTCGGCCGCGGCGGGTACGGCAATGGTCAGGGTCGCGGCAGCGAGGCTCGCGCTCAGGGTCTTGCTCAGGGTTTTCATGATGTCTCCTCCGGTGTGTTTGGAACGTCCTGCCGCATCCGCGACGCCGTCTTGGGGTGTTTGTACAGGGCAGACGCATCTGGCGGAAAGCCGGGTTATGCGCTGCGCCGCCTCCTCCTCGTTTTTCGGCACTTTAGCATTTTGGCATTCCAAAACACCATTGCCATGTTAAAACAGAAGTCAACATGATTCGTGTCCCGGCCGGTGCCGGACACACCGCCAAGTGAGAGAAATGGGAGCCCTGAATGACCAAGATTAAATCCGTTCGAACCCGTGTCTGGAGCTGGAAGGGGCCGACCGTTCCGCCCGCCGGGAACTTCTGCACCAACGCCTCGGACGCCCTGTGGATCAAGGGCGATGCTATGGAGTCTTTCCGTTTTCACCAGTGGCTGACCTGCGAGGTGGAGACCGAAGACGGCACCATCGGCATCGGCAACGCGGCCCTGGCGCCAACGGTTGTGAAACAGGCGATTGATGACTGGTATGCGCCCCTGGTGATCGGCGAGGACCCGTTCGACTACGCCTATCTGTGGGAGAAGATGTACCGCCGCAGCCATGCCTGGGGCCGCAAGGGCATTGGCATGACCGCGATTTCCGCCATCGACATCGCGATCTGGGACCTGATGGGCAAGCTGACCGGCAAGCCGGTGTTCAAGCTTTTGGGTGGGCGCACCAAGGAAAAGATCCCGGTCTATTACTCCAAGCTCTACTCCGGCTCGGTTGAATCGATGCAGGCCGAGGCCGAAGAGGCGATGAAGAACGGCTACACCGGCTACAAGACCCGGTTCGGCTTTGGCCCCAAGGACGGCATGGCGGGCATGCGTGAGAACCTGAAACGGGTCGAGGCGCTGCGCGAGGTCATTGGCTATGACAAGGACCTGATGCTGGAATGCTACATGGGCTGGAACCTGGATTACGCCAAGCGGATGCTGCCCAAGCTGGCCAAGTATGAGCCGCGCTGGCTGGAGGAGCCGGTGATCGCCGATGATGTGGCGGGCTATGCCGAGCTGAACGCGATGAACATCGTGCCGATCTCGGGCGGCGAGCATGAATTCTCGGTCATCGGCTGCGCCGAGCTAGTCAATCGCAAGGCCGTAAGCGTGCTGCAGTATGACACCAACCGCGTCGGCGGCATCACCGCGGCGCAGAAGATCAACGCCATCGCCGAGGCCGCCCAGATCCCGGTGATCCCGCACGCCGGGCAGATGCACAACTATCACCTGACCATGGCCAATGTGAATTGCCCGATCGCCGAATACTTCCCGGTGTTCGACGTCGAGGTGGGCAATGAGCTGTTCTACTACATCTTCGAGGGCGACCCGGAGGCGGTGGACGGTTTCTTGCAGTTGGACGACGACAAGCCCGGCCTTGGCATCGAAATCACCGACAAACACCTGCACAACTTCGAGATCACAGAATGACCAAATATTCCGGCATCTGGCCCGTCGCTCCGACCCCGTTCAGCCCGGACGGCACGGTGGATTACGAGGGCATGAAACGCGTCATCGACTGCATGGTCGATCAGGGCAGCGATGGCATCTGCATCCTGGCCAACTTCTCCGAGCAGTTCCTGATCACTGACGAGGAGCGCCGCAAGCTGACCGAAGTGTCGCTAGCGCATATGGCAGGCCGGCTGCCTGTGATCGTCACCATCAGCCATTACGCCACCCAGATCGCGGTGGAGCGCGCGCAGCATGCCAAGGACCGCGGCGCGGCCATGGTGATGATGATGCCACCCTATCACGGCGCGCTGCTGAAGGGCTCGGCCGAGCAGACGTTCGAGCAGTTCGCCCGCGTGGGCGAGGTGGGCCTGCCGATCATGGTGCAGGATGCGCCTTTGTCGGGTGTTGATCTGCCGGTGCCGTTCTTGGTGCGGATGGCGCGCGAGATCGAGATGGTCAAGCTGTTCAAGATCGAATGCCCCCAGGCCGCGGCCAAGCTACGCGACCTGGCAGCCGCAGGCGGCGACGCGATCGAAGGCCCGTTCGACGGCGAAGAGGCGATCACCCTCTTGGCGGATCTGGAGGCGGGCGCGACCGGTGCCATGACCAGCGCGATGATCCCCGATCAGATCAAACCGGTGCTGGATCATTTCGCGGCCGGAGATCTGGATGCGGCCACCGCGGCCTATGCCAGGGTGCTGCCCGCGGTGAACCATGAAAACCGCCAATGCGGCTTCCGCTCGGCCAAGGCGGCGATGGTCGAGGGGGGCGTGATCGCTTCGGATTTCTGCCGCCACCCCATCGCGCCATTGCATTCGCAGACAAAGGAGGCTCTTTTCCGGTTGATCCGGCCGCTGGATCCGGTGGTGCTGAAATGGGGCAAATGACATGAGCAAGAAGGCTGAAATCTCGGACCTGGACACCAGTGAACTGGCCCTGGCGCGCCCGCGAGCCACGTTGGTCGAGATTGCGGCCGACAAGCTGCGCGAGCTGATCCTGCTGGAGAAGCTGCCCGCCGGGGCACATATCTCGGAGCGCGATCTGGCGGCGGCACTGGGCATCAGCCGCACGCCGCTGACCAAGGCGCTGACCATTCTGGAGCAGGACGGGCTGGTGGAGTATTCCGTCACCCGCCGCCCGCAGGTGGCCAACCCGCCGATCCGCGAGATCGAGGAGAACCTGGTCGTCATGGGGGCGCTGGAGGCGCTGGCGGGCGAGCTGGCCTGTGCCACCATCACTGAGGAGGAGATCGCCAAGGTGATCGACTGTCAGCAGCGGATGGAGGCCGAGGACGGCAGCCTGACACCGCTGGAATCCTTCCGGCTGGACATGGAGCTGCATGAAACCATCGTGCAGGCCAGCCGCAATGCGCCGCTCATCGATACCCATCAGAAATACAACGCGCGCCTGTGGCGGGCGCGTTTCCAGTCTTCGCAGCGCCAGTCGGGCCGTGAGCAGACCTTTGCCGAACACCGGGCAATCGTCGAGGCGCTGAGCCGGCGCGATGCGAAGACCACCTCCACAGCCCTGCGCCGCCATCTGGCTTCGGCTGTGACCAACATCAGAAATGCCCCGCGCGACTAGCGCCAGGGCCGACGAAACGGAGTAGACATGTCCCCAAGGATTGGACTCATTCCCGGTGACCCCAGCGGCATCGGGCCGGAACTGGTTGCCCGGCTGCTGGCCGACGACTGCATCGCGGAGGCCGATGTGCTGCTGATCGGCGACCGCCATGTGTTTGAACTGGGCCAGGCGCAGGCCGGGCTGCGTCATGAGATGACGGCAGTGGATGCCGCCGCTGCGGACTGGACCGCCTTCGACGGGCTCACGCTGCACGAGATGCAGACCATCAGCCCGGACGAGGTGGTGCTGGCCGAAAGCACCGAGGCCTCTGGCCGGTCCACCCTGCGGGTGCTGGATCAGGCGCTGGAGTTCGTGCAGCAGGGGGTAATCGATGCGATCGTCTTTGCACCCTTCAACAAGGCCTCGATGCATATGGCCGGGATCGGCCATTCGGACGAACTGCACTACATGGCCGAAAAGCTGGGCGTCAGCGGCTATATCTCCGAGCTGAACACGCTGGACGGCATGTGGACCAGCCGGGTGACCAGCCATATCGCGCTGAAGGACGTGGCCGATGCCATCGACGCGAAACGGATCGAGGAGGCCACCCATCTGATCGACCGCACCCTGCGCCGGGCCGGTTACGCGCGGCCGCGCATCGCGGTGGCGGCGCTGAACCCGCATGCGGGTGACGGCGGCAATTTCGGCCGCGAGGAGATCGACGTGATCGAACCGGCGGTGGCCCGCATGGCGGGTGGCCAGATGGCGGTGACCGGGCCGCTGCCTTCGGACACAGTGTTTCTGAAGGTGACCCGCGGCGAGATCGACGCCGTGGTGACCATGTACCACGACCAGGGCCAGATCGCGCTGAAGCTTCTGGGCTTTGACCGCGGCGTGACGGTACAGGGCGGGCTGCCGGTGCCGGTGACCACCCCGGCGCATGGCACCGCCTTTGACATCGCGGGCCGCGGCGAGGCGGATGTGGGCGCCACTCGCGCCGCCTTCGAGATCGCCTGCAGGATGGTCAGCAACTGGGAAAAGGAGAACGCGGCATGAGCTTTCAACCGCATGGTAAACATCTGATTGCGGGCGAGTGGGTCGCCAACAGCGAGACCCTCCAGTCGGAGCCAGCCAGCGGCCCGGCGCATGCCTTCAGCCGCGGCACCCCGGCGCTGGTGGAGCAGGCCTGCGAGGCGGCGGAGGAGGCGTTCTGGAGCTATGGCTACACAAGACGCGCCGACCGCGCCGCCTTTCTGAACGCCATCGCAGACGAAATCGAGGCCCGCGGCGAGGCGATCACCCAGATCGGTTGCCAGGAGACCGGTCTGCCGGAGGCGCGGCTGGAGGGCGAGCGTGGTCGCACCACCGGCCAGCTGCGGCTGTTTGCCCAGCATATCCTTGACGGTGCCTATCAGGACCGCCGCCATGATGAGGCGCTGCCCGACCGCCAGCCGCTGCCGCGCCCGGATCTGCGCATGGTGCAGCGCCCCATCGGCCCGGTTGCGGTGTTCGGCGCATCGAACTTCCCGCTGGCGTTTTCGACCGCGGGCGGCGACACCGCGGCGGCGCTGGCTGCGGGCTGCCCGGTGGTGGTCAAAGGGCACTCCGCCCATCCCGGCACCGGCGAGATCGTGGCCGAGGCCGTCCATGCGGCAGTGCAGACGTGCGGCATGCCTGCCGGGGTGTTCTCGCTGATCCAGGGCGGGCGGCGCGATGTTGGCCAGGCGCTAGTGCAGCATCCCTTCATCAAGGCGGTGGGGTTCACCGGCTCCTTGGCGGGCGGGCGGGCGCTGTTCGACCTCTGCGCGCAGCGCCCCGAGCCGATCCCGTTCTTTGGTGAACTGGGCAGCGTCAACCCGATGTTCGTGCTTCCCGAAGCCGCTGCCGTCCGCGGGGCCGAGATCGGCGCAGGCTGGGTGGCCTCGCTGACCATGGGGGCGGGGCAGTTCTGCACCAACCCCGGTGTTGCGGTGGTGGCGGAAGGACCTGCGGGCGATGCGCTGGTGCAGGCCGCCGCCGCGGCGCTGGAGCAGGCGCCGGAGCAGGTGATGCTGACCGACGGCATCGCGCAGGCCTACCGCGACGGCAAGGCGCGCTTTGACTCTGCGGGCGCGGTGCGTCCGGTGCTGGTTACTGACAGCGCGGGGCGCAGCGCGCGGCCCAACCTGTATGAAACCACCGCCGAGGCCTATCTGCGGGATCACACCCTGGGTGAAGAGGTCTTTGGCCCGCTGGGGCTGGTGGTCCGGGTGGCGGACACGGCGCAGATGGAAATTCTGGCGCGCGGGCTGGAGGGCCAGCTGACCGTGACCCTGCATATGGACGCGGGCGACACGGATGCGGCCCGTGCGCTGTTGCCGATCGCCGAACGCAAGGCCGGGCGGGTGCTGGTCAACGGTTTTCCCACCGGGGTCGAGGTGGCGGACAGCATGGTGCATGGCGGGCCTTACCCGGCCTCAACAAATTTCGGTGCAACCTCTGTCGGCACGCTTTCGATCCGGCGGTTTTTGCGCCCTGTCTGTTATCAGAACATGCCCGAGGCGCTGCTGCCAGAAGATCTCTGAACGCAATAATAGCCCGTGCGAGGCGGCACGGGCTATTCCATCCATAGGACGGATCTTTAAAAAGCCGTTGCTGAAACCCTGGCCGATGCGGCGGTCGGCATGGCTACCTGCCTGATCGGCGGCGATCACGTCCTGGCACCATCACTTTGTTGCCCCGAGCCCGATAGTCGTTGATACTTTGTTGGTGGCTACCGGTCGTGCAATGCGGAGCACGAAACTTCCGCCCATTAAATGTCAGCTTCCAAGTTTGCCACCCGGTTGGCTCGCGATTGCGGAGAATGCCGGCTGTCCGCCCGATCTTCTGGTGCCTTCGCAATTGCAGCTAGGATCGCGCGCCGGCGGGGAAAGGCAGGTTTGTCCGCCGACCTGTGAATTCACGGTTTTAGATTTACTGCGACCTACATGAACGGCTGCAATCTCCGCCGCGTTGCAAAAAAGATTCTCGCGGAGGTGCGGCATTTTTCGTGCTGCGTGCGCTCGCAGCACAAATTTGAGAGGTCCGGGTAGGGCTCGAAGCTGCCCAATGCCTGTGCAGCAGAGCCCTGGGTGCAGATCGAACGGAACCGACCATCTATTGATCGGGCCAAACCTTTGATTTTGCGTAGTCTCGATCAATGCGCGGTCGTTCGCAATTCAGAAGCCGAGGTTCGCTCCGCAGGCGGCGAAATCGTGGTCTGAGCCCACACCGGACCTGTCAAAATTGTGCTGCACAAGCAAAGTGGAGGGATTTTTCTGCGCTGGCATGAATAACCGGTCTGCGGTGCAGCGGAGAACTCGGCCATTCATGCAGGGTGCAGCGAAATTGGAGCCGGGAAAATACGCAGCGCAGACAAAGCGGACTTCTCAGATTTTGTTGAAACTGCAATTTCCTTGAAACGACTTTATTGTAGGGACAACTTTGTCATCAGCTTGTTGCACCGTCAGAGTTGCTGGAGGATTGTCCGGGTCAAATCCGATGGGATGAGGTCGAAAAAAATTCCGATGTATGGCTAGAGTATAAATGCCTCTAGCATCCATGTTACCGGCAACAGCAATGGCCGGTGAATGACTGTGGCCACGGAGTGGAACTAACCCTCTAATATTCAACTCATTGACTTTTTAGGCTATGTTGTCTCCGGTTTCCGTAAGAACGGCTTCCACCACATCACCTTCTGCGCTCTTCAGAGAGCAATTTATAACGGTTTTGGTTTGAGTACTTTGCTCCCCGGATGCAGGTGAAAAAGCAAGGCCAGCTAGTAAAAGCAGCAACGTCATTGGCAGATTTTGAAGAAGTCGAACTACCATCTACCCGCTCGTTTCATCACAGCTTTCCAAGCTAGCGTATGACCATATTCTGAAAATGCCCATCTTGGGCTCACTGCCGCCGAATGCCGGTGCCGCAATCACCTTGGCGCGCGCGCTCTGGACCCAGCCGTCGGTGAAGTGGGGTAAACTCTTGAGCTTCCAGGGTCTTGGCCGATGTGCTGCCGTTCGTCGCCCAGGAACAGACCTCCGCGTCGAAAGCGGCGAAAACTGTCTTCGAGCCCCAGTTTGACCGATGCTGCAATGTGCATGGATGCCTGGTCACAAATTTTGCAAGGATCGTGTTCATTGGCGTTTGCATGGTTGGATCTTAGGCAGTCCTGGATTTTTTCTTGGCGGGTATTGTCCAACTGAAAACCAGCAATAGAAAGCCTAGCGACTCCGGCGAAACCGGGGGTCACGCAGTCCCACGCGGTACAAGCGAAAGGCTTCAATCATTGATTTCTCCAACTAAGAAAAAGCCCCCAGACCTGGGGGCGAGAGTTAGAAGAGGAGCGATTATTAGGGGTGCATTATTGTGGATTTATAACCAAAGTGCCGGACTTCATGGCGTCGATCAGTTTGTTGACTTCATCCACAACGTCCACCGGGATATCTGGGTGGAACGACCCGATCCGCATGGCCAATTCATTGCCCATATCCGCCCGGTAGAGCGCACCTTCCAGTTTGCCAGCAGCTGCCAGTTCCAGGTAGGACCGCATGTTGCCTCGGACATCCAGAATAGCGGATTGCAGGATTTCCGGCCATTCGTTGATCGCATCACGATAGATGCCGATGCCATAGACGCCTTTTTCCTGAACGGCCTGCATGGAGCCCAGCGTCGCACTGTCCATTGTCGGCCAGACAACATCGGCGCCTTGGGAAATTTGGTTCAAGGCAGCTTCTTTGCCCTTGGCGATGTCATCCCAGTCGCCAGTCCAGGTAACCAGAACTCTGACCTCCGGATTGGCCGCTTTGGCACCCGCTTCGTAGCCGGCGACCGTGTCGTTCGTGAACTTGAACTGCTGCGCGGCAATGATGCCGATGGTGCCTGTGTCTGACATGGAGCCTGCAACGTAGCCCATCAGATAAGCGATTTGGCTGAAATAGAAATCCGCGTTGGCAATGTTGTCTTTGGTGCCCAGTCCGTTGTTCACCATAAACATGGTTTCCGGGAAGCGGGCTGCGACACGTTCCACTGCGTCCTGGAATTCTCCGCCGTGACCGATCACAAGGTCATATCCCCGGCGGGCGTAGTCGCTCAGGACTTCGATTTGTTCCGGCTGATGCACGCTTTCGGAAAAGGCGGCTTCAAAACCGAGCGCTTCACCTGCCTTGGTGAGACCTTCGAAACCGGCCTGGTTCCAGCCATTGTCAGAAATCGATCCGGGCATAACGATCGCAGCGCGCTCGATCCCGTCAGCGGCCGCAGGCCCGGCCAGCATCAGTGCCGCAAGCCCCGCCAATAGTTTGGATTTCAATTGCATTGTTGTTCTCCCATATTGGATATGTGTTGTCAGGGTGACGGGAGGGTCGCGACGTGAAAAACGATGGTTTCTCACGTCACGGCTGAGATTTATCGATGCTCCCGGTCGTAGGGCAGTCCGACGCTTGCAGGTGCGCTGGCCTTGGCGCCGAGGACCACGAGTGCGATGAGCGATGCGAGGTAAGGCAAGATCAGGAAGAGCTGATAGGGAATCTCTGGCGAGGTGAATTGCAGTTTGAACTGCACCGCATCACAGAAGCCGAAGAAAAGCGCCGCGCAGATCGCGCCGATGGGCGACCAACGTCCCAAGATGATTGCCGCAAGCGCAATGAAGCCTTTGCCCGCGCTCATGCCTTCCGCAAACACATAGACTTGCGACAAGACCAGATGCACCCCGGCCAGCGCCGCGAGGGCTCCGCTGACTGCAATCGCGAGATATTGCATGCGAAAGACAGGCACCCCGGCCAAGTCCGCGGCCTTCGGGTTTTCGCCAACGGCGCGCAGGTCCAGACCCTTGTGGGATTTCATCAGCCAGAACCAGGCTGCTATTGCCAATCCGATCAATAGGTAGAACAGCGGATCCTGGGAAAACAGGGACGGGCCAACGACGGGAAGATCTGACAAGAAGGGAATATCGATCTGCGAGAACCCGTTTACCCGCGCGCCTCCGGCCTGAGCCCCAAATATCTGACGGGACAGAAAAGCTGTGAGTCCGGCCAGCAGCAGGTTGAGCGCGATACCGCCAACCAGCTGGTTGATGCGCAGCCGGATCGACATATACCCAAGCAGCAGGCCAGAGATCAGGCCGCAAATGATCCCGCATCCGAGCCCGATCACGGCGGAGCCCGTTGCGAAAGAACCAGCAGCAGCGCCAAGCGCTCCGGCAAGGATCTGACCTTCGAGGCCGATGTTGTACAGCCCGCCACGTTCCGCGATCACCCCGCCAAGGGCAGCAAAAGCAATTGGCGTACCCAATCGGGCGGTTCCGGCAAGGACGTCGCCCAGCAAAACAAGATCAATCATAGCCTATGCCTCTTTCTTTTGGCGTTGTGTTTGGCGGCGCAGCCGCAGGTTTTTTGCCAGGAGTGTCAGAATGGATTTTGACCTGGTTCGCGGTGTCACGAGGGCGGCGGCGACAAGAACCACGACGAGCCCCTCGACCACTTCGATGACGGAACTGTCGACCCCGACGGCACGTTGCATCGTTCCCGCGCCGGCAGAGAGCCCGGCAAGGAACAGCGCGGTTAAAGGCGCGACAATTGGGTTAAGAGCCGCAAGGAAGGCGACGACAATTCCGTCATAGCCGTAGCCATCGCTAAACAGGTGGAACAGGCGGTACTTCAACCCGATCACCTCGATTGCGCCGGCCATGCCTGCAAGGCTGCCGCCAATCAACATGGCGCGGATGACGGTCTTTTTCTGGTCCACACCGGCATAGGCCGCAGCGCGCGCATTGCGCCCCACAAGGTCCAGCTGGAAACCCGATGGCGTGAAGCGCAGCCAGAAATACAAGATGACCGTCATGGCCAGCCCGAATACAAAGCCCACATGGGTATCAGATCGCGGCATCAGAATAGGCAGGCGATAGGCTTCTGAGACTTCCTCCGAATAAGGATATGGCGCGCCTTCGGCCAATAGCGGCCCGGCCACGGCGTAGCTGACGATGTGGATCGCAATGAAGTTCATCAGCAGCGTGACAATGACCTCATTCGTGCCCCGATAGGCTTTGAGATACGCAGGAATTGCCGCCCAGAACGCCCCGCCGGCGGCGGCGGCGAAAAATATCAGCGGCACGCCCAATAGACCGGGCAGATCGGGGATCGCCAAAGCAAAGACGGCGCCGAACAACCCGCCAATATAGATCTGTCCCTCGCCACCGATGTTGAACACACCGGCGCGCATCGGAATGATCACGGCCAGCCCCGCCAGAAGCATCGGCGAGGCTTTGACCAAAGTATTGGAGAAACCCCAGTAATTCAGGAAGGATTCCAGAAACAGAACCTTATAGGCCTCAAACGGGTTGTGCCCGTCCAGCAGGATCAGCACGCCGCCAACGCTCAGCGCTAAAAGCAAAGCAATCGCAATCCGGCGTTGCATGGTGAATCTGTTCATTGTACCCCCTCCGGCGCTGCAGTCATCAAGAGCCCGATGTCTTGAAGAGTTGTGTTTTCTGGATCGACAACACCCGTGATCCGGCCAAAGGCCATCACGGCGACGCGGTCAGAGATGTCGAGCACATGTTCAAGTTCAGTGGAGATATAGAGAACCCCCACGCCGCTTTGGGCGACGGCACGGATCTGGTTCTGAACAAATTCCGTTGCGCCGACATCAAGCCCTTTAGTCGGCTGTACGACGACCAAGAGATTGCGCGCCCGGGCCACTTCACGGGCCAGAACGATTTTTTGTTGATTGCCACCGGATAAAGCCGAGGCGTTCAATTTCGGGTCAGGGGGCCTAATGTCAAAAGCCGCGACCACGTCGCTTGCGATCTCGTGCATCGCGCGCCGGGAAATCAGACCGCCAGACATGAACCTGTCTTCGCCAATGGATCGAAAGGCCATATTTTCTTCGACACTGAGCGACAGAACCAAGCCCTCGGCATGGCGGTCCTCGGGCACGAAGCCTATGCCATCTGCAATGCGCGAAGCGATGGAGGCGCTTGATATCTCCGTGCCATTAAGGTGGATGGCGCCGCTGGTTTGCCTTTTGAGGCCGGTGATTACCTCGCTCAACTCCGTCTGGCCATTGCCGTCGATCCCGGCGATTCCAAGGATTTCGCCAGCCTTCACGGAGAGGGTCACATCTTGCAGGATTTCCGCGCCGCCTGGATCGGTCAGGCAGACATCAGAGACAACCAGAGCGTCCGGTGCTGAGCTGGTGTCGTTGCGCGCCTTTTTGGCCTTGGGCGTCTCGACCGCTTCGCCGGTCGGCTTTTCTCCCATCATAAGCGCTGACATATTGGCCATGGGCGTGGTCGCAACCGGAAGAACTCCCTCGACACGCCCATGGCGCATTATCATGACGCGATTGGCAATTTCGCGGATTTCATCGAGCTTGTGGCTGATGAAAAAGACAAGGCAGCCGTTGGCGACCAGCTTGCGCACCCCTTTGAGAAACGGCGCGACTTCGGTCGGGGCAAGAACGCTGGTGGGTTCATCCAGGATCAGGATCGATACATCGCGAAACAGCGCCTTAAGGATTTCCACCCTTTGCTTCATGCCCACAGGCATTTCCGTGACGCGGATGTCGAAATCGACGTTAAAGTCAAAGTCGCTGCAAAGCTGCCGAATGCGCGCCCGCGCTTCGGCACCCCTCTTTGTGCTGGGCAAGCCGATCAGAATGTTCTCTTCGGCGGTCATTGCGCCGACCAGGCTGAAATGCTGGTGGATCATGCCGATCCCATGCTCAATTGCTCTTGCTGGGCTGGTCACCGAAACAGGTGTTCCGCCCAGTTTGATTTCGCCGTTATCGGGCTGATACAGACCGATCAGAACGCTTGCGAACGTGGTTTTCCCCGCTCCGTTCTCGCCCAAAATCGCAATGCACTCGCCCTTCGAGGCCAGCAGATTGACGTTGTGCAATGCACGAACGGAGCCAAACGACTTGCCGATGCCGGTGACTTTCAAAAATGGATCCAAGACAACCTCCCAACTTTCACGCAAATTCAAGAGAGAATGCCCTATCTTCTCAAATTAGATGTTTTCACCTCACAGCTGAGAATTTCGCCCACATGTGAACTGGCAATCGGGTTAGAGTAGAGCGACGAAATAGCATCGCATCAGGAGAGCAAAGCCGCGCGTCATGGCGAAGATTCCGTCGTTGAAAAGCATTCAGGCCTTCGAAGCGGCCTGCCGGCATCTGAGTTTCAAGGATGCCGCCGATGAATTATGCGTCACTCCGACTGCCATTTCCCATCAGATCAAGTCGCTGGAGGATCAACTTGGGGTGCCCCTGTTCCACCGGCTGACCCGCGCCTTGAAACTGACGGAGGATGGGGCCAATTACGCGCCCCACATCATTGAGGCCTTCAAGAACATCGAAGCCGCCTCTCTCGCGCTGGAGGAAGACGACCTTGCGGGCACATTGACAATCTCAACAACCGGGTCTTTTGCCGCCAATTGGCTTAGCCCGCGGCTGCGAGGCTTTTACGAGAAATACCCGGAGATTTCGGTAAGGGTTCTGTCAAGCGATCAGCTGGTGGATTTCAAATCCAGCGATGTGGATGTGGCCATTCGGTATGGCTTTGGCGATTATGCTGACAGCAATGTGGCTTGGGTCTTGAATGACTGGGTGGCCCCTGTCTGCAGCGTGGAAAAGGCGAAGTCACTGAGTTCCCCCGAAGATCTTCTGAAGTCTCGTCTGATCGAATACCAATGGAGCGGGTTTTCCGATGCGGATCCGAGTTGGGAGCGCTGGATGGACGCGGCTGGCTTGCAGACTGGTGATGTCGAGCCCTATGTCACCTATTCCGAGGAACACATCTGCTTGCTGACGGCAAGCGATGGTCATGGTGTGGCCCTGGTCAGCCTTTTGGCCGCCGCGCGTTTTCTGGAACGCAATATGCTGGTCGCTCCCTTTGACACGGCATTGAAGAACAAGAGCTATTTTCTCGTCTGCCCGGAAACTTACGCCAATCGTGCACGCGTTCGTGTGTTCCGGGAATGGCTATTGGATCAAGCAGATGAGTTTCGCGACAGCGCCGTAGGTCAAAGGTTTTTTGAAGATTAGCGCGTCCGCAACGATCTAATCCGTCGCTTGAGTTTTTGTCATTTCTAAATTGCCGGGAAGCATGCGTTTCTGAACCCCTAATCAGGAGTTCTTGCGCATGCAAAGTTTTGACCCTTCCCAACCCGATGGTTTCAATCAAACACTGGACAGCACGGTCTCTGCCGACGGCGTCCCGGTCATTGCAGAACGGTATACAGTGCCAGCACGTTGCGGTGTCGCGGTGCGTTTGACAGCCGGGCAGACTTTGACCATCACCAATCCGACCGGCTGGCAAGTCTGCGATTTCTGGGCGTTCAATGCGGCAGAGCTGCATGAATATATGTCAATGCCGCATGTGCACACTGATCTTCTGTCTGTTTTCCCAAAGGTCGGCGACAGGTTGGTCAGCAATCTGCGCAATCCTCTTTTGACGCTGACCCAAGACACATCGCCGGGTGTTCATGACACAACGATCGCCGCTTGCGATGCCAACCGGTACAAGCAATTGGGCGTCACTGATTACCACGACAATTGCGCCGACAACTTGAGGCAGGCCTTGCTTGCTATCGGGAAAAAAGCACCGCATGTGCCAGCGCCCTTCAATCTGTGGATGAACGTCCCAGTTCACCCTGATGGCAGGCTTGCCTGGGCTGCGCCAGTGTCAAAGCCGGGGGACAGCATGACCTTCAAAGCTGAGATGCCAGTCTACGCCGTGATGTCGGCCTGCCCGCAGGATATCACTCCAGTCAACGGGGACGAAGGCAAGCCGAGCGCGCTGGAATTTGTTGTTCATGACGGCTGATGGCGGCGACATATTTTCCGCCCGCTGGATCATCGAAGATGCCTTTCACAGTCACAACGACTACGCGCTTTTTGTTCTAGACGGCAGAATAGCTGGCTTGGCGCCTCTGGCCGAATTAAAGTCACGTTATCCCGGCGCAAGGGTGCACTCGGACACAAACACTGCGATCCTGCCCGGGTTTGTGAATGCGCATCACCATTGCTATGGAGTGAACCTGATCAACCAAGGGATACGGGATGACCTGTTAGAGCCTTGGATTTTCGCCTCCGCTGGCGCAGCTGACGTTGCGCCGCGCCTCGCCACCGAATACGCGGCAATGCGCTTGCTGAAGAATGGGGTAACGGCTGTTGTGGATGCCTGCACCGCGGGTCAGACAGCGGCCATTTCCAAAGCGAAGATAAGGGACAAAATCGCCGTATATAATGGGCTTGGCCTGTCCTGTGCCATCGCGCCGGGCGAGAGGTGGCACAACCAGCTTGTGCATCCATACGGGCAAAGCCAGTCGTTTCTGACCACCTTGCCCGAGGTTCTGCGATGCAAACTGCAGCGCCAGCACGTTGCGCGCACACGTATTGAACCGGAAAGCTTTGTGCGGCTTCTGTCCCGGATGCATGGCGAATACAGGGCTTCTGAATGCGCTGACGTGTGGTTTGGCCCCACGGCACCGCATTGGACGGGCCAAGAGACCCTGCGCGACATCGCCAGGGAGGTTCGCGAAAGCGGCCAGCGCATTCACACCCATGCCGAGGAGTCTCGACTGCAACACCTGTCGGCTACAGCCTGGAGTTTTCAGGGTGCCATCGCAGAACTGGGCAAAGCTGGCCTGCTCTCTGACGGCTTATCCTTGGCGCATATGGTCTGGGCGGACGAAAAAGATCTGGCGCGAGTGGCCGAGTCACGCGCGCATATCGTGTGCAATCCCAGCTCCAACTTGCGGCTGCGGTCCGGCATTGCACTTGCGCCATTGATGAAGCGGATGGGCATTAACCTCGCACTGGGGATGGATGGGACCAGCCTGGCAGGCGATGACGATATGTTCGCCGAAATGCGTTTGGCGCAAAGCCTTTATTGGTCAAGTGATCGGGCGAACCCTAGCCTGACCGCGAAGGATGTTTTCGACATGGCCACTATGGGTGGCGCGCGTTTGATGGGTATGGATCACAGCATCGGAAGCCTGTCAGTCGGCAAACGCGCTGACTTTGTGGTCCTGCGCCTGGACCGTCTTGAAGGGCCCTGGTTGGACCCCGGCATCGATCCGGTTGAGCTGTTGGTCAGCTCGGCAAAATCCACGGATATCCAGAGCGTCTTCACCGGCGGACAACTGTCCGTTTCGCACGGCGAAGCTAAAAAGTGCGACGAAAGGAAAATTCTTCAAAACATCACCGACGGCATGCAGCGCGCCGCGGATCAAAGGCTGAGCGCAAGTGAATATGCCGCCGTCAAATCCGCATTGCAGCGCTGGTATGACGATTGGCTGACGAAAAACGCCCCGCAATAGTGACAGAGGAGCAAGACCATGCAGAAGAAAATTATCTGGCCGAACGGCGCGCGATGCGCCTGTGCGATCACCTTTGATATCGATGCGGACAGCCTGATCCATATCGCAAAGCCGGTCGACGGGCATGATCGCCTCTATCCGATCTCCATGGGGCGCTACGGGCCGACGGTTGCTATCCCTCGGATTCTGGAAACCTACAAACGTCTCGGGCTGAAACAGTCCTTCTTCGCCCCCGGATGGGTCGTGGAGCAATATCCAGATGCTATGCAAGCCATCCTGAAAGATGGTCATGAAATCGGCCATCATGGCTATTTGCACGAAGATCCAACAAACCATAGCGCGTCTGAACAAGCCTATTGGTTTGAACGCGCGCTGGAGTCGCATAAGCGGGTTCTGGGCAATGTGCCAAAAGGCTATCGCGCGCCGGTTTACAATGTGACGCAAGCCGTCATCGACCTGCTGAATAAGCATGAATTCGACTATGACAGTTCGCTGATGGCGGATGATGTGCCATATCTCATGCGATCCGGCGGGCGGACATTGGTCGAACTTCCATCGCATTGGGGGACCGACGACTGGCCGCAATTTGCCCATTTTGAGGAGATTGGCTACATGATGCCCGTCGCCGGGCCACGCGCCGGGCTGACCCCATTTTGGGAGGAATTCGAAGCCCAATACGAAGAAGGCGGCTTCTGGATTGGCATCTGGCATCCCTTCCTGACCGGGCGTTTGGCGCGGTGGCGGCAGGTGGAAGACTGGATGGAAACTATCTTGAACAGGGGTGACGTCTGGTTCGCCACTCTCGGAGAGATCGCGCAACACGTGCGCACGCAATATGAGGCAGACCGGCAAAGCGTACGGGTTGAAGAGCTGCCCTATTATCAGGCTCCGGTCCTGACGGCATGAATATCCTTCAACGGGCGCGCGACTTCCTGGCTTCGCTCGACGCGCAGCGCGAGGTATTCCTTGGCGTTGCGCCAGAAAGACTGTTGCAGGATGCCCGATCCGCCGCCGCGCGGCAGGCCGCAGGGAGGCTGCTTGGCCCGTTGGACGGCCAGTTTCTTGCGGTGAAGGCCAATATCGACGTGCAAGCGCTCCGAAGCCATGCGGGGTCTTTGGCCATCTGTCCTCAGCCAGCAGACAATGACGCCCCGATCGTGGCAAGGCTCCGTTCTGCGGGCGCGATCATTCTGGGCCATGTGAACATGTCGGAGTTCGCCTTCTCCGGGCTCGGAGTCAATCCGCATTTCGGCACCCCTCTGAATGCGTTGGATAGCACAATGGTGCCTGGAGGGTCCTCGAGCGGATCGGCGTCAGCCGTTGCCTTGGGCTTGGCCGACATCGCCTTGGGCACAGATACCTCCGGCTCCGTGCGCATTCCGGCCGCCTGTCAGGGCCTGGTTGGGTTTCGCCCAACTATGGACCGCTATGAAAGCGCCGGGATTTTACCTCTGGCGCCTTCTCTGGATACGCCAGGCTCACTCGCTTTGAACGTCAGTCAGATTTGCGCTGTGGATCGCGTTTTGTCGGATTGCAAAGAAACCGGGCACGCCTGTCGTCAAATTCTGTGCCTGAGGGAAGATGCCCTAGCGGGATTTACCCCGGAAATCAAAGCAATGTACGAACAGGCCCTGCAGCATTTGTCCGATCATGGCCTCGAATTGGAAAGGGTTGATATCCGAAGTTTCACTTGTGTCACGGAGATCTTCCAAACCTATGGAACGCTGGTGAGTGCCGAAGCCTTTCGTCTTCTGCCAAACCTGGTCGGAGACCAGCAGGCCAGACTGGACCCAAATGTGCAGGATCGCCTTGCTCAGGCGGCTTCAATCCTTGGCACTGATCTGCAGGCATTGCTGGAAATCCGGCGGGCCCTCATCCCGGACTTTGGCAGGGAACTGGCAGGGAAGATGCTGCTTTACCCGACATTGCCGTCGTACCCGCCGTCTGTTCAGGCCGTGACCCGCGATAAAGGGGTCTTTGCTCGGGAAAACGCTCTTATCCTGTCGGTATCGATGAAAGCCGCTTTCCTCAATGCCCCAACAATTTCCATTCCATTTGGAGAACGGAGACCGGGGAGCAGCCTATCCTTGAGCGGCGGCGCAAACAGGGACGCGGATGTACTTGCGACGGCGTCTCATCTGGAGAAGATTTTTTCAGCGATTAGAGATGGGTGAGGTCAGTTCACTCCATTCAGAATTCTCTTCATTTGTACCTGCGCGTCCCTGGCTTCACCTTTGAATGGATCATTGCAAACTGACTAGGTGACAAGATGACCACAATCCTGAGAATTGACGCCAGCGTACGCCGCACCGACAACCCTGTTGCAGCCTATAACTCCATTTCCCGCGCTTTGGCGGACAGTTTCGTGGAAGAATGGAAAACGGTTGATCCGGACGTCGAAATCATTCTGCGTGACGTCGGAATGACCCCGCCGGATTTCATTTCCAACGATTGGATCGCGTCCGTCTTCACAGCAGAAGAGGAACGCACTCCTGAACAGAGCGCTTTGGTCGGCTTGTCTGATACGCTGATTGACGAACTCGACCGCTCCGACATCCTGCTGATTTCGACGCCCATGTACAACTACGGCATGCCCGCAGCGCTGAAGGCTTGGTTTGATCAGATCATCCGGATCAACAAGACGTTTACGTTTGATTTGGCACGCGGCGACTTCCCTCTGGAACCGATCATGTCAGGCAAAACCCTGGTGCTGCTGACATCGGCTGGCGAATTCGGCTTTGAGGATGGTGGGATTCGCAATGACTCGGGTCACCTTTCTGCGCATATCAGCACATTGCGCAAGTACCTGGGCGCAGACCGCATGTTCGAAGCTGCGGCCGAGTATCAGGAATTCGCCGATGAGCGTCACAAAGCTTCGGTCGCCTCAGCTCAGGCCCAGGCACGTCACATTGCGCGTGAGCTTGCCTAACCGCTAGCCAGTTTATGGAAAGTAGAACCTGATGAAATGAACAGGTTCTACATTTCCAACTGGTCACAGCTCAAAGTGTGTGAGGCAGGTGGTTGTGTCCTGCGCCCTTACTTGAGTGATTCAAGTCGCTAAAGATACGAAACGGCAGCGAATGTAGTTGTAAACCTTCATTTCGGATTGGCAGACAGTTTAAACCAATTTCTTGAATCAACATCCCCGTATTCGAACTCCAGGTTCGAAAGCGGACTTTGCTATGCTGCGTTTTAACGGCAGGTTTGTCCGCCACAGCGGGCGTTCAGAAAAGCCGCAGCCAGCGGCCGGTTCGAGACAGGTTTGCTTGACTCGCTGGGCCGGCCGTTGCCCGGAGAGCAATAACCGGCTCAGAGGCGACGGGCGGTGCAGACGAAATGGGTGAGGGAGAAGAAGAAGCGGCCCTCCTGCGCCAGTTCCTCCTGCTCCTGTGCCCAGGCGGCGGCGTCGTCTGCGTCGGTGGCGCCGATCTCCACCGCATAGGCGCGGATCAGCCGGATCATCATCATCGCCAGCCCGTCCGGGCGCAGGCTGGTGTCGCAGATGGTCAGCGGATGCAGCGCCTCGCGCGCGAAGCCGCAATCGCGCAGTTCCTCCGGCAGCCGGGCGGGCATGGCGCGTTCGGCCATATGGGCGTCCCAGATCTCCAGGAACCGCTGCATCCGCGCGGCGTTGTCGCTGTGCCAGGCCAGCGTGTCCCAGTGGATGTCGCCGATCACCAGGCGGCCGCCCGGTTTCAGCACCTGATGCAGGGCCCGCAGCACCGGGCGGCGGCTGGTGATGTATTCGAACACCTGCACCGACACCGCCTTGTCGAAGCTTTCCGGCTCGAACGGCAGGCGGGCGGCATCGCTTTCGGTCAGGGTGGTGTTTGCGCGCCCCTGCAGCCGCTGGCTGGCAGCGGCCAGCATGTCGGGGCTAGCGTCCAGCCCAGTCACATGGCCGGCGGGGCCGACGGTGCGGGCCAGCTCCAGCGTCAAGAGCCCGTTGCCGCAGCCGAGATCCAGAATGCGGTCGCCGGGCTGCGGCTGCAGCGCATCGAAATTGGCCCGCCGCCGCCGGGAGATGTCGGCGCCCTGATAGGCGTCCTCCAGCACGCGGGTGGTCTCCTGGTCGAATTGCAGCATTATGTCCCTCCGTCAGGTTTAGAGGACTAGGGCGGAATGCCGGGATTTCCAGCCGGGCGGCGACGGGGGGCAAATGCCCCTCGCGCGTGAGCGGCTAACCGCCTATAACGGCCCGGCAAGCCATTCTTGGAGACCTGTGATGACCGGAGAGCTGTCCCCCATCGACAAGGCGAAATTCGTCGCGGCCAGGCGGGCGGCGGAGATGGTCGAGGATGGCATGCGGGTGGGGCTGGGCACCGGGTCCACCGCCGCCTGGCTGGTGCGCTGCCTGGGCGATCTGGTGAGCAAGGAGGGGCTGCGGATCACCGCGGTGCCGACCTCCAGCCGCACCGCGGCGCTGGCGCGGGACGTGGGCATCAACGTGGTGTCGCTGGACGAGGCCAAGTGGCTGGACATGACCATCGACGGCGCCGATGAGTTCGACCCGGACCTGAACCTGATCAAGGGCGGCGGCGGCGCCCATCTGCAGGAGAAGATCGTCGCCACCGCATCGGACCAGATGGTGGTGATTGCGGACGCCAGCAAGTCGGTGGAGACGCTGGGCGCCTTCCCGCTGCCGGTGGAGGTGCTGCCGTTCGGCTGGCAGAGCAGCCAGGCGCTGATCGAGGAGACGCTGGTGTCGTTGGATGTGATGGGGCGCAACTCCACCCTGCGGATGAACGGCGAGGCGCCGTTTGTGACGGATGAGGGGAACTACATCCTCGACCTGCATCTGAAGCGGATCGGCAACGCGCGGCAGCTGGCGCTGGTGCTGAACCAGATTCCGGGGGTGATCGAGAACGGGCTGTTCATCGACATCTGCGACACGGTGGTGATCGGCTATGGCGACGGTCGGGTCGAGGTGCGCGACATCAACGAGGGCACGGTCGAGAAGGACAAGCTGGACTTTGCCGAGGCCGACAACCTGTTCACCGATCTGATGGATTGAGTTCCGCCTGGCCGAAGGCGGGGCAGCGCCCGTCCTGCCCTCGGCGTGCTGAGTGGGACCTTTCGCCTCACAACCCTGTGCAAATCCAATGCAAAAGGTTGAATGCGGTGCAGGAACGCCCACTTGGGCATATGGCGTTTGGTGGTCCGTTATGGGATACACCTTCTCAAGAAATGCAAAGGGCGGAACTTCATGAGCTTTGATTACGATCTGTTTGTCATCGGCGGCGGCTCCGGCGGGGTGCGGGCGGCGCGCGTGGCGGCGCAGGAAGGCGCCAAGGTGGCGCTGGCCGAAGAGGACCGCTATGGCGGCACCTGCGTGATCCGCGGCTGCGTGCCGAAGAAGCTGATGGTGTTCGCGTCTGAATACTCCAGCATGGTCGAGGACGCGCAGGCCTATGGCTGGGACATCAAGGCCGGTGCCTTTAACTGGGATGCCTTCAAGGGCAAGCTGCATGGCGAGCTGGACCGGCTGGAAGGTATCTATCGCAACATCCTGAAGAACAACGGCGTCGAGAGCTTTGACAGCCGTGCCAAACTGGCCGATGCCCATACGGTGGAGCTGGCCGACGGCACCCGCAAGACCGCCAAGCACATCCTGATCGCGACCGGCGGCTGGCCGACGGTGCCGGAGTTTCCTGGCTCGGAGCTGGCGATCACTTCGAACGAGATGTTCCACCTGGACAAGCTGCCGGAAAGCCTGCTGATCGTCGGCGGCGGCTATATCGCCAGCGAGTTTGCGGGTATCATGAACGGGCTGGGCGTCAACACCACGCAGTTCTACCGCGGCGCGCAGATCCTGCGCGGTTTCGACGACGAGGCGCGCGGGCTGATCAGCGAGGAGATGTGCCAGGCGGGCATCGACGTGCATCTGGGCACCAACGTTCTGGAGATGCGCAAGGAAGGCGACAAGATCTGGGTCAAGTCGACCAACGGCCAGGAGCGGTTGTTCGACAAGGTGATGTATGCCACCGGCCGCCACCCCAATGCCGACAACCTCGGGCTGGAGGAGATCGGCGTGGAGCGCGGCCGCAAGGGCGAGATCATCGTGGATGAATACAGCCAGACCTCGGTGCCGTCGGTCTACGCGATTGGCGATGTGACCGACCGGGTGGCGCTGACGCCGGTGGCGATCCGCGAGGCGATGGCCTTTGTCGAGACAGTGTTCAAGGGCAACCCGACCAGCCCCGACCATGAGCTGATCCCGACCGCGATCTTCACCCAGCCGGAAATGGGCACCATCGGCCTGAGCGAGGAAGAGGCAAGCGAGCAGGAGCCGATCGAGGTTTATGCCACCTCCTTCAAACCGATGCAGCAGGCCTTTGCGGGCCGGGCGCAGCGGGTGCTTATGAAGCTGATCGTCTCGAAGGCCACCCGCAAGGTGCTGGGCTGCCATATCGTCGCACCTGGCGCGGGCGAGATGATCCAGATGGCGGGAATCGCCGTAAAAATGGGTGCAACCAAGGAAGATTTCGACCGCACGGTTGCGGTGCACCCGACAATGTCGGAAGAGTTGGTAACCCTGAAGACTCCGGTGCGCTCGACCTGAGCGGGCAAACCGGCAAGAATAGAACTCACATGCCCCCTTCGGGCGGCAGCAAACGGATAGGAGACATATGGCGGGCAATAGCGGTGGCCCATGGGGGGGCGGTGGCTCCTCCGGCGGCGGTGGCGGCAACCGGGGCAACAACGGCGGCGGGCGCAAGCCCGAGGATCCGCAGATCCCCGAAATCGATGAGCTGGTGAAGAAAGGCCAGGAACAGCTGCGCGTGCTGATGGGCGGGCGCGGCGGCTCCGGCGGCGGCCGCGGCGGGCGCGGCGGCCCGGGCGGCGGCGCGCCGCTGTTCACCAAGGGCACGGTGGGGCTGGCGGTCATCGCCGGCGCGGTGCTGTGGGGTTTTGCCAGCATCTATACCGTCAAGCCGGAAGAGCAGTCGGTGGAACTGTTCCTGGGCGAGTATTCCTCGACCGGGCAGCCGGGCCTGAACTTTGCGCCCTGGCCGCTGGTCACCAAGGAGGTGATCCCGGTGCGGGTGGAGCAGACCGAGAACATCGGTTCCGGCGCCCGCGGATCGGATGCCGGACTGATGCTGACCGGCGATGAGAACATCATCGACGTGGATTTCCAGGTGGTGTGGAACATCTCCGACCCGGCGCGGTTCCTGTTCAACCTGCGCGACCCGCGCTCGACCATCAACGCGGTGTCGGAATCGGCGATGCGCGAGATCATCGCCCAGTCCGAGCTGGCGCCGATCCTGAACCGAGACCGCGGCGCCATCACCGCCCGTCTGGAAGAGCTGATTCAATCGACGCTGGACAGCTACGACAGCGGCGTGAACATCGTCCGGGTGAACTTTGACGGCGCCGACCCGCCGGAGCCGGTGAAGGACGCCTTCCGCGAAGTGCAGTCCGCGGGCCAGGAGCGCGACCGGCTGGAGAAGCAGGCCGACGCCTATGCCAACCGCAAGCTGGCAGGCGCCCGCGGCCAGGCGGCGCAGACGCTGGAAGAGGCTGAGGCCTACCGCGCCCGCGTGGTGAACGAGGCCCAGGGTGAGGCGAGCCGCTTCAGCGCGGTTCTGGCGGAATACCAGAAAGCGCCGGAAGTGACCCGCAAGCGCCTGTACCTGGAAACCATGGAAGAGGTTTTGAGCCGGGTCGACAAGATCATCCTGGATGAGAACGCAGGCGGCGAAGGCCAGGGCGTCGTGCCCTATCTGCCGCTCAATGAGCTGCGCAAGCCGCAGGGGGGCAACTGATGCGGAAATCTACTCTTCTTCTGCCCATCCTGGTGGTTGCGGCGATTGCGGTGCTGTCGGCGATCTTCATCGTCGACGAGCGTGAAAAGGCGCTGGTGCTGCGCTTTGGCCGGGTGGTCGATGTCAAGGAAACCCCGGGCCTGGCGTTCAAGCTGCCGGTGATCGACAATGTGGTGCGCTATGACGACCGCATCCTGAGCCTGGAAGTCGGCCCGCTGGAGGTCACCCCGCTGGATGACCGTCGCCTGATCGTGGACGCCTTCGCCCGTTACCGGATCGCCAATGTGGAAACCTTCCGCCAGGCGGTCGGCGGCGGCGGCATCGGCGGTGCTGAGCTGCGGCTGGACAAGATCATGCGGGCGCAGACCCGCGAGGTGCTGGGCTCCGTCAGCTCAAACGACATCCTGTCCTCGGACCGTTTCGCGCTGATGCTGAGGATCCGCAACGGCGCCATCACCCAGGCGCGCCAGCTGGGCCTTGAGGTGATCGACGTGCGGCTGAAGCGCACCGACCTGCCGCAGGCCAACCTGGAAGCCACCTTTGCCCGGATGCGCGCCGAGCGCGAACGGGAAGCGGCGGACGAGATCGCCCGCGGTGAAGAGGCGGCGCAGCGTGTCCGCGCCCAGGCCGACCGGACCGAGGTCGAGCTGGTGTCGGAAGCCGAACGCGAGGCCGAGGTGATCCGCGGTGAGGCGGATGCCGAGCGCAACGCGATCTTTGCTTCGGCCTATGGCCGCGACGCCGAGTTCTTCGAGTTCTACCGCTCGCTGAACGCCTATGCGAATTCGCTGCTGGCGGGCAATTCCTCGATGGTGCTGTCGCCGGACAACGAGTTCTTCAACTACCTGAAGTCCTCGGACGGCAAGACAGCGACGCAGTAATGGGGTTCATCCTCCTGGCCCTCGGGCTGGTATTGATTGCAGAGGGGCTGGTGTACGCACTGGCCCCTTCGCTTGTGGAGCGGCTGCTGGAGATGCTGCGCGCCCTGACCGAGGAGCAGCGCCGCAATGCCGGGCTGGCGGCGCTGGCGCTGGGGCTGATCCTGGTCTGGCTGGCCTTCCATTTTGGGTTTTGAGCCGCGCTTTTCCCCTCAGATTTTCAGCGAATCCGTAAGCTTTCCCTGATAGGGTGGTCTCAGCAGGGCCTCCCCCGCCTTTGCCGGGTGAAAACCGGATCACAGCGGCTTTATTCCGTGCAACATTTGTTGCGGGACCGGGGAGAGTTCCTACATTGGGTCCATAAGACTCTGCCTGGCATCTGCGGTATTTGCGCCGACCCGGGCGGGGCAGAAGAATTGAATAAGACAAGGAGTAGATCCGTGCAGCCACAGGCAATTGCAATTTCCGGCCGGGCAAGCGGCAGCAGCGCGATGATACGGCTGGCCTGGCTTGCGGTGCTGGCCATGGCGGTCCTGCTGATGCAGGCGGCGGCCGCAATGGCCCGGCCCGAAAGCCTGGCCCCGCTGGCCGAACGGGTGAGCCCGGCGGTCGTCAACATCACCACCAGCACCGTTGTCGAAGGGCGCACCGGCCCGCAGGGAATCGTGCCGGAAGGCTCGCCGTTCGAGGATTTCTTCCGCGAGTTCCAGGACCGCAACGGCAATGGCACCCGGCCGCGCCGCTCCTCTGCGCTGGGCTCCGGGTTCGTGATCTCCGAGGACGGCTATATCGTCACCAACAACCACGTGATCGACGGCGCCGACGAGATCGAGATCGAGTTCTTCCCCGGCGAAGGCCAGCCCAAGGAGCTGCTGCCGGCCAAGGTGATCGGCACCGATCCCAACACCGACATTGCGCTCTTGAAGGTCGAGGCGCCGTCGCCGCTGAAATACGTCAAGTTCGGCGACAGCGACACCGCCCGGGTCGGCGACTGGGTGGTGGCGATGGGCAACCCGCTGGGGCAGGGGTTCTCGCTGTCCGCAGGCATCGTGTCGGCCCGCAACCGCGAGCTTTCGGGCTCTTATGACGACTACATCCAGACCGATGCGGCGATCAACCGGGGCAACTCCGGCGGGCCGCTGTTCAACATGGACGGCGATGTGGTCGGCGTGAACACCGCGATCCTGTCGCCCAACGGCGGCTCCATCGGCATCGGCTTCTCGATGGCCTCCAACGTGGTGGTCAAGGTGGTCGCGCAGCTGAAGGAATTCGGCGAGACCCGCCGCGGCTGGCTGGGTGTGAAGATCCAGGATGTGGACAGCGACCTGGCGGAGGCGATGGGCCTGGACAAGGCCCGCGGCGCGCTGGTCACTGACGTGCCGAACGGCCCGGCCAAGGATGCCGGTGTGCTGGCCGGCGACGTGATCGTCAGCTTTGACGGCGTCGACGTGAAGGACACCCGCGGCCTGGTGCGCCAGGTCGGCAATGCCGAGGTCGGCAAGACCGTGCGCGTGGTGGTCTACCGCGAAGGCAAGACCGAGACCCTGCGGGTGACCCTGGGCCGCCGTGAGGATGCTGAGCGCGGCCCCGCCAGCCAGGGCGGCGATGGCGATGCGCCGGGCAGCACCGAGAAAGAGCTGCTGGGCCTGTCGGTGGGCGTGCTGACCGACCAGCTGCGCAGCGAGCTGAACGTGGCGGAGGATGTCCAGGGGCTGGCGGTGCTGGCGGTGGATGAGACCTCCGAGGCCTGGGAAAAGGGCCTGCGCGCCGGTGACGTGATCACCGAGGCGGGCCAGCAGAAGGTGGCCTCGATCAGCGATCTGGAGGCGCGCGTCAGCGAGGCCAAGGAGGCCGGGCGCAAGTCGCTGCTGCTGCTGGTGCGCCGCGGCGGCGAGCCGCGCTTCGTGGCGCTGAACCTGTCCGAGTGATCCGGGGCGGGAGCTGCTGAAACACAAGCAAAGGCCGGGCCAGCGCCCGGCCTTTTGCATTGCTGCGGAGGGGGATTCAAACCCGCTGCATGAACAGCAGGCCGCGGCTGTCCTTTGCCGTGCGCCAGGCGGCATTCCGGGCGGCAAAGATCTGGCGGAAGTCCTCCAGATTGCGCGGCTCATCCGCAATCAGCACCCGGCCGCCGGGCCGCACATGCGGCAGGCAGCGGTCCAGCAGCGCCCGCCGCTGGGGCGCGGCCAGCATGTGCAGGGTGCGGTCGAACAGCAGGATGTCGAAGTCCTTGTCCGGCGTCCATGTGGTGAGATCGGCGGCGATGCCGGTGACATCAAGGTCTTCCCGCTGCGCGGCGGCCAGCATGTCCCGGATGCCGTGCGGGGAAATATCCAACCCTGTCACCCGGTGGCCCAGGCGGGCGATGAACAGCGCATCCCGGCCCTGGCCGCAGCCCGCATCCAGAACGTCCAGTCCTTGTGCGGTCAGCCGCTGGAAAAAGGCGGTGAAGGCGGGGGACGGCGCCCCCAGCGCGTCCGGGGTTTCGCGGTAGAGTCTGTCGTAGTCATAAGCCATGCGCGGCACCGTAGCGGCGGGGTCCGGGAATGGCTAAGTGAATATTCTTTGAACAAGAGGGGGGGCGGCGGAGGGAGCCAAGACTTTTTAAAAGTCTTGGCAAAGGTCTTCGGAGAGCTATTGCGCTTGCGCATGAGGGGCGGGCAGCTGTTTTCCGGGATTGTGCGGGACAGCTGATGCGCAAAAGGGGAAGAGCCATGCGCTGGCGGGTACATGGCTCTTGTTGGACAGGCGGCCATTGGGATGGAACGGATAATGGCCGTCTATGCAGGCGTTATGGCGCGGGGCGGCGCCGGGTTCTGTGACCGGGATTACAGAGAGCGGATTTTGTTGCGGAAAATTGCGCCGGGAGACGGGATCAGATCGAATCCGGCTCCGCCAGCACCGCCAGCTCGCCGCGGTCGAGGATCTGCACGCCGCCGCGGCTGATGCCCACGAGGCCGCTGCGCTTCCAGGCGGAGAGTGTCTTGGACACCGCCTCGCGGGTGGCGCCGACAAATTCCGCCAGCTCCGCCTGCGACAGCGCGATACGGCCGTCGCTGGTTTCAGGCGCGAGGTACAAGAGCTTGCGCGCCAGCCGCACCGGCATCGGCAGGAACACCTGCTCATTGAGCTGGGTGTTCATCCAGCGCATCCGCTGGCCGGCCAGCCGCAGCAGGTCGGCGGCCAGGTCGGGGTGCTGGCGGATCTGCGCCAGCACGTCGCCGCTGCGCAGCCGCAAGACCCGGCTGGGCTCTGCGGCGATGGCGGTGGCGGTGCGCTCGCCCGGGTCAAACAGGGTGATCTCGCCGAACACCGCGCCGGGGCGCATCATGTCGAGCGACAGCTTGCGGCCCGAGGCGGAGAGCACCGAGAACTCCAGCGCGCCTTCGGCAATCGCATAGAGCGCATCGCCTGCATCGCCCTGCTCGAACAGCACCTCGCCCTGGCGCAGGCGCACCTCGGTGGCCTGGCTCTCCAGCATCCGGCGCAGCGGGCCGGAGGCACCGGAGAGAAAGCCGGTGTCCGGCAGGCGGGTGGTCAGCATGGTGTGTGTCTCTTTGCGTCTGTTGCCCGGTGCGCGGACCTTAGCAGAGGGTTCGCCGGCTGGGAACCGGGCAGCTGAACCGCGCGGTTCAGCCCGCGACGGCAACCAGCCCCAGCCTGCGGGCGGAGGCCAGCGTCAGGGTGCCGCTGTCCAGCCCCAGCGGCGCCTGGTAGCGCTGCACGGCCTTGCGGGTGGCGGCGTCCATCTGGCCATGCACCGGGCCGCGGTAGAGGCCGCGCGCCGCCAGCGCCCGCTGGATGGTGCGGATGAAATCCGGGGTCATCATTTCGGGGCAGGGGATTTCGATCCACTGCTCCTGCCGCGGCGTGACGATCTCTTGCCGGGTTTCGGTGCGGAAGGTTGCGGGGCGGATCACCCGGCCGCTGGCGTCCTGCTGCGCCGGTTCGGCCAGCACCTGGCTGGTGACGGTTTCAATGACCGCAGGGGAGGTGTGCTTGCTCCAGCAGGTGCCGGGCGGCGCGCCGGGCGGGGCATAGCGGCCCTCGCGCGAAACTTGGCTGCCGGGGCTGCCGGGCTGCGGCTGGACGCAGGCGGGCAGCGCTGCCAGGGCTGCCAGCAGCAGGGCGGGTGCCAGGCGCCGGCGGGGGATCAGATTGGATGGCGTCATGCCCGGTTGCCTCTTGCCGGCACCTCAGTCTGTCCCCGTGGCGGGGCTGGGGCCGTTGCTTTGGCTGCAGCCTAGCCGAGTTCGGAGCCGTCCGCAAAGGCGGGATCGCCTGTCCGGCCTTGCTCCGCCAGCAGAAGGTCCAGCATCGGCGAAATATCCTCCACCTCTTCGGCGATCACATGGGTGACCGAATGCGCCCGCTGCAGCCGCCCGGTGACCCGCAGCATCCGTCCGGAGATCACCGCGCGGCGGAAGGCCTCGTAGATCTTGCGCCAGACGATCACGTTGACGATGCCGGTCTCGTCCTCGAGCGTGACGAAGATCACCCCCTTGGCGGTGCCGGGGCGCTGGCGCAGGATCACCAGGCCCGCGACGGTGATGCGGGCGTTCTCCGGCGGCTCCTGCAGCCGGTTGGCGGGCAGGCAATGGGGCGGGCGCGGCCAGGGCTGCGGGTTGGTTTGCGGGCTGAGCGCGGCCGCGGCGGCAACGGCGGCGCCGGCTGGAGCGGGGGCTGGCATGAGGAAAACGGCCCTGCGGTTGAGAAAATTTGAACGTGAACAAATATAGAACATTGAGGCGGAAAGTCCAGCAGCGGCAGGGCGGCGTCGCAATTGGGGGTGGCACCGGCGCGGGCGCTTGGCTACACAGTCGCGCAAGTACCGGAAAAGGGAAGAGAGCTGACAATGGCAAAGATCACTTACATCGAGCACAACGGCACCGAACATGTTGTGGATGTGGCCAGCGGGCTGACCGTGATGGAAGGCGCGCGCGACAACAACATTCCGGGCATCGAGGCCGATTGCGGCGGCGCCTGCGCCTGTTCGACCTGCCACGTCTACATCGCGCCGGACTGGGTCGAGAAGCTGCCGGCCAAGGACGACATGGAAGAGGACATGCTGGACTTCGCCTATGAGCCCGATCCGGCCCGCTCGCGCCTGACCTGCCAGATCAAGGTGAGCGACGCGCTGGACGGCCTGGTGGTGCATATGCCCGAAAAGCAGATCTGATGGCTGCGGGGGCGGCAGCGCGGCGTCTGCGGATGCGCGTCCGGCCCCGTTCCGTCCGCCGCGCCTGGATGGCGCTGTGCCTGGGGCTGGCCATGGCCGGCCCGGTTGCGCAGATGGCGCAGGCCGGGGTGATCTCGGCGGAATACGGCGATCCCACCACCCGCTACGGCCACGCCGTGCTGGGCGATGGGGTGGAATACGGCTCGCTGACGCTCACGGTTGCAAGCACCGCGGCGAGCGGGGCGTCTCTCAAGGCCGACTACCTGACATCTGATATTCAGATCCGCCTGCCGCTGGATCATGTGTTCGAGGACATTGCGCCGCGGCTGGCGGATGTGGACGGCGATGGCAGCCAGGAAGTGCTGGTGGTCGAAACCGATGTGGCGCAGGGCGCCCAGCTGGCCATATATGGCGCGCGCGGCGAGAAGATCGCCGAAACCCCGCATATCGGCACCCGCAACCGCTGGCTGGCACCTGTCGGCGCCGCGGATCTGGATGGCGACGGGTATGTGGAGATCGCCTATGTCGACCGGCCGCATCTGGCGAAAACCCTGCGCATCTGGCGGTTCCGGAAAGGCGCGCTGACAGAGGTGGCCAGCAAGGCCGGGCTGACCAACCACCGGATCGGTGAAGACTTCATCACCTCCGGCATCCGCGATTGCGGCCGGGGGGCGGAGCTGGTGATGGTGAGCGGCGACTGGCGCCGGATCATCGCGGTGCGGCTGCGCGGGGATGAAATCACCACGCGGGAGATTGGCGTCTTCGACCCCAATACAGGTCTGGAAGCGGCGCTGGCCTGCCGCTGAGTGCGGGCGGTTCAGCCTGCCTGTGCCGCGCGCCGCGCGGCGCCACGCCCAACTGCGGCGCCCAACGCCGGAAAGGCTCAAATCTGTGCTGCCCGGCGCCGCTGCTGCTTCTGTGTGCGGGCAGCCCTGAGCCCTGCCGCGCGGGCGTTTCCGAAATATTCACCACCCTTCGGTTAGCCTGCGGCAAACGGGAAATGCCCGGCGGCGCCGGCTGGGGCATGTTTTCACAGGAGACACGCGCGTGAGTTTTACACCCTATGTGTTCGGCACCGGGATCGCCGGCTGGACCTTCTTGCAGCGGACCCAGGCCCAGCAGCAGGAAGTGTTTGAAAAATCGCCTGTTCTGGACCGCCAGGTGCAGGATTTCACGCAGCGCATCACCAGCGTCCAGAGCTCGGAGGAGCTGCTGGACGACTACAATCTGCTGCAAGTGACCCTGGGCGCCTTTGGCCTGGACGAGGACATCAACAACCGCGCCTTCATCCAGAAGGTGCTGGATTCCGACCTGAGTGATTCCAAGTCCTTTGTGAACCGTCTCAATGACAGCCGCTATCTGGCGCTGGCCAAGACCTTTGGCTTCAACAGCCCGGACGGCCCGCAGCTGCCCAGTGCCAAGGGTGGCAGCGAATTTGCCGGCATCACCACCGCGGACGACCTGCTGTCCAACTCAGCACTGCTGAGCAAGGCATTGAGCAATGCCGGTCTGGAGGGCATGGAGAACAATCAGTTCTTTCTGCAGAAGGTGCTGGAATCGGACCTCAGCGACCCGGAGTCCTTTGCCAACAAGCTGACCGATACCCGGTTTGCCGATTTCGCCCGGCAGTTCGAATTCGGCAAGCCGCCGGAGTATGAAAACAGCATCCAGGCGCTGGTCTCGGAATTCAACCAGCATACCGAGGGGCTGGCCAGTGCTGACGACCTCCTGGAGGATGAGGAACTGCTGCAGGCGGTGATCGAGACCTTCGATCTGGAGCGCACCAGCACGGACTTCCTGCGGCGGGTGCTGAATTCGGACACTACCGATCCGGATTCCTTTGTGAACCAGCTGGAGGATACGCGGTACCTGAATGTCTCCCGCGCGTTCGGCTTCGGCTACCCGGACATCAACGCGATGACCGACCCGGATGAGCTGCTGCTGAACTCGGAGCTGCTGGCCGATGCGCTGGATACCTTCAACGTCAGCGACCGGGGTGAGGACTTTCTGCGCCAGATTCTGGAATCCGACCTGAGCGATCCGAGTTCCTTTGTAAACCAGCCGGAGAACCTAGCCTACTACGACTTTGCCGATGCGTTCCAGAACACCTGGCCGGATCATGTCAGCAAGATGCAGGTGTTCTCCGATGAGATCACCGACAAGCTGGACAGCATGACCGAGGCAAGGGACGTGGTCTTTGACCTCAACCTGTTCGAAGCCTCGCTGGACATTTTCGGGCTGAGCCACCGGGACAGCGATTTCAATGTCATGATCAAAACGCTGGATTCCGATCTGTCCTCGGAAATCTCCTATGCCAATCTGCACCATGACAACAACATGAAAGCAATGGCTTACGCCTTCTCTTTCAACAAGGGAGCGGAGGCGCAGGTTTATCCGGACGGCTTTGCCGAAGAGATCGCCGATCTCTACACCACCCGGCAGTTCGAGGTTGCCATCGGCGAGTCCGACCCCAACATGCGGCTGGCGCTGGCGTTCGAGCGCGAGCTGCAGGCGGTGGTGGACGAAGGCGGCAGCGAAAACGCCCATTGGTACAACATCATGGGATCGCCGCCGCTGCGCACCGTGTTCGAGACCGCGCTGGTGCTGCCCTCCAGCTTTGGCCAGCTGGATATCGAGCGCCAGCTGGTGGAGATGAAGGACCGGACCTTTGCCGCCTTCGGCACGACCCATCCGGCGGAATTGCTGGAGCCGGACATGCTGGATCAGTTCCGCAGGCGGTTCCTGCTGATGACGGATATCGGCGGTTTCTAAGGGGACGGCTGCAGGGGCTTGATCTGCGGTCTCGCGGTGCCGCCCTGATGGCCTGGCGCGGCTTTCCGGGGGGACCTGTTTCCGCTTCGTCCTGCTATTGAGGCTGCGTGGCAGGCAGGCTGTCCGGCCGGTTCAGCAGGGTTCGTCATGGGAGAGTGCGGGCTACCTGGATCGGCCCGAAGCCGGGCGGGAACTGTTCAGCAGCGGCCGGGCTGCCTTGCCTCCGGCAGCGCCAGCCCGCTGCTCAGCTGCGGGCCGGGCTGCCGGGCACAGGCTTTTCCATTGTCACCGAGGTTGGCCTGTCAAACCCCGGATGCGCGGTTTCCCCGGTCTTGCGGAATCCCATCCGGGCAAAGGCGGCGTGGTTTTCTGTCAGCTCGACCCGGGTCTGCAACCGCAGCAGCGGCAGGCCAATTGCCTCAGCACGGGTTGCGGCCAGTTCCACCAGCGCGCGGGCGAGCCCGGTGCCGCGATGGGTTTCGTCCACCGCCAGCTTGCCCAGATAGAGGCAATCGGGTCTGGGCGTCAGGAAGATGCAGGCCGCGGGCGGGGTGCCGATCCCCCAGATCTCGCCGTTGCGGCATTGGTCCTGCAGGGCGGCCAGCGTCAGAAGGTGCATGGAGGAGGGCGGATCGATGCGCCCCTCCATGCTGGCAAAGCTGCGCCGGATCAGGTCGAGCACGTCAACGAGGCTGGGGTCATCGGGCGCAAGCCGGCGGGGGGCGGTCATTGGCTATCCCCGTCAGCAGGCGGACCGGGCAATCGCGGCCGGCAGATGGCAGTTTTGCGCGTCATGGGGGTGTCCTTCCTGTCCGGCAGGATATCCCGCCGCTGCGGTGCGGGCAAATCCGGAGGAGGAGAAGATGCCTGCGCCTGCCAGAGCGCGGGCCGCCGGGCGCGGCAGCGCCCGGCCACGCCCAACTGTGAAGGGCAATCTGTGATTGGCCGGGAGCAGGCGGGAGCCGTCCCGGCAACAAGCCCGGGGTTACTTCAGCGCCCGCCAGCCGATGTCGCGGCGGAAGAAGCCCTGCGGCCAGTCGATCCCGTCCACCATCGCATAGGCGCGGTCGCGGGCTTCCTGCAGGGATTCGCCGCGGGCGGTCACGTTCAGCACCCGGCCGCCAACCGCCAGCACCTTGCCGTCCTGCGCCTTGGTGCCTGCATGGAACACCATGTTGCTGCTGTCCTCGGGCAGGGCGTCCAGGCCCTTGATCCCGGAGCCTTTTTCATACGAGCCAGGATACCCTTCAGCCGCCATCACCACGGTGATCGCGTGATCGTCCGCCCAGTTCACCTGCGCTTCGCCCAAGCGGCCCTCAGCCGCCGCGTGCATCAGGTCCAGTGCCTGCGCGCCGAGGCGCATCATCAGCACCTGGCATTCCGGGTCGCCGAAACGGACGTTGTATTCCACCAGGCGCGGCTGGCCGTCCTTGATCATCAGGCCCGCATACAGAACCCCCTGATAGGGCATGCCGCGTTCCGCCATCACCCGCATGGTGGGCTTCACGATCTCTTCCATCGCCTTCGCCTCGACCTCAGGTGACAGAACCGGGGCCGGGGAATACGCCCCCATGCCGCCGGTGTTGAGGCCGGTGTCGCCCTCGCCGACGCGTTTGTGGTCCTGGGCGGAGCCGATCGCCAGCACGTCCTCGCCATCCACCAGCACGAACAGGGAGGCCTCTTCGCCTTCCATGAATTCCTCGATCACCACCTCGGCGCCGGCACCGCCGAAGGCGCCGCCGAACATGTCGTCGACGGCGGCGAGGGCTTCCTCCTCCGTCATGGCGATGATCACGCCCTTGCCTGCCGCCAGCCCGTCAGCCTTGACCACGGTGGGCACGCCGTGCTGGCGCACATGCGCCTTTGCGGCCTCGGCATCGGTGAAATGGCCGTAGCCTGCGGTGGGGGCGTTTGCCGCGTCGCAGATTTCCTTGGTGAAGCTCTTGGAGGCTTCCAGCCGGGCGGCGGCCTCGGACGGGCCGAACACCAGGAGGCCGGCCTCGCGCAGACGGTCGGCCACGCCCGCGGCCAGCGGCGCCTCGGGGCCGACGATCACGAAGTCGATGGCGTTTTCCTCGGCGAACGCCGCCACTGTGCCGCCGTCCTCGATGTCAAACGACGCGCAATCGGCGATCTGGGCGATGCCGGCATTGCCCGGTGCCACGATCAGCTTGTCGCATTTAGGGTTCTGCATCACGGCCCAGGCCAGTGCATGTTCACGCCCGCCGCTGCCGAGGATAAGGATGTTCATTGGCGCATTCTCCGATCTGCCTGAGCCCTGTGGCCCGCGGGCCGCGACCCGGGGCTTGCCTTGCTTGCCGCGCGTTCTATGCTGCGCGCGACTTCAAAACAAGACCGGCCAAAGGCCGCAGGAGAGCAGCCCCCGATGTCCGACCTGTTTGACGACCCAGTCCCCTCTGACCGGCCCGGGCAGAACGCCCCGGAATTCACCGTTTCCGAGATTTCCGGCGAGGTGAAACGCACGCTGGAGGGCACCTTCGGGCGCATCCGGGTGCGCGGCGAAGTCGGGCGGGTGTTCAAGGCGCGCTCCGGGCATCTCTACTACGACATCAAGGATGACCGCTCGGTGCTGGCCTGCACGACGTGGAAGGGGCAGATCAGCGGCCTGTCGGTGGTGCCGGAGGAAGGGCTGGAGGTTGTTGTCACCGGCCGCCTGACCGCGTTCGGGGCGCAGTCCAAGTACAACATGAACGTCGATGAGGTCGCGGTTGCCGGCCAGGGCGCGCTGATGGCGCTCTTGGAAAAGCGCAAGAAGCAGCTGGAAGCGGAAGGCCTGTTTGCGCCAGAGCGCAAGAAGGCGCTGCCCTATCTGCCGCAGATCATCGGGGTGGTGACCTCGCCCTCGGGCGCGGTGATCCGCGATATCCTGCACCGCCTGCGCGACCGCTTCCCGCGCAAGGTGCTGGTCTGGCCAGTGGCGGTGCAGGGGAAAACTTGCGCGCCCGAGGTCGCCCGCGCCATCGAGGGCTTCAACCGGCTGACGCCGGGCGGCGCGCTGCCGCGGCCCGATCTGATCATCGTGGCCCGCGGCGGCGGCTCGATCGAGGATCTGTGGGGCTTCAACGAGGAGATCGTGGCCCGTGCCGCCGCCGCCTCGCAGATCCCGCTGATCTCTGCCGTCGGGCATGAGACGGATACAACGCTGATTGACTTCGTGTCCGACCGTCGCGCGCCGACCCCGACCGCGGCGGCGGAGCTTGCGGTGCCGGTGCGGCTGGAACTGATGGCGTGGAGTGAAAACCAGGGCGCGCGGCTGACCCGTGCTGCGGGCCAGGCGGTGCAGCTGCGGCGCCAGCGGCTGAACGATCTGGCCCGCGCGCTGCCTAAACCCGACACATTGCTGGAAACCCCGCGCCAGCGGCTGGACCGGATATCCGACCGGCTGCCCGGGGCGCTGATCAGCGGCGTGCAGCGGCGCCGGGTGCATCTGAGCGAAACCGCGGCGTCCTTGCGCCCGGCCACCCTGCGCCAGCTGGTGCAGGGGCGGCGCGACCGGCTGCAGAATCTGGCCTCGCGCCTGAGCCTGCGCCCGATCCAGCGGGAGATGGCAGCGCAGAAGGATGCGCTGACGCGGCTGTCGCAGCGGCTGGATACGGCGCAGGCCGCGCGCATCGACCGCCAGCGCCAGGCGCTGACGGCCACGGGGCGCCAGCTGGAGATCCTCAGCTACAAGGCGACGCTGGAGCGCGGCTATGCGGTGGTGCGCTCGGGAGAAGAGATCCTGACGACCAGAGCCGCCGCCGCCAAGGCAGACGCCCTGCAGATCGAATTTGCCGACGGCACGCTGGATCTGGAGGGCGGTGCGGCCGCGCAGGCGCCGAAGAAAGCTGCGCCGAAACCGCCGGCAGAGGGCGGTGGCAGCCAGGGCTCGCTGTTCTAGCTGCTGTATCGTCCTGAATTGGTGATGCGCTGGGGACTGTCTCAGGCGCCGACGTCGGGGCCGTAGCACATCATCTCTTCGCCGATGTCCTCGGCCTCGTAGAGCTCTGTCGAGGCCGGGTCGTCCTCGAACCGGGCGGTCAGGCCGCGGGGCGTCAGCTCGAAGGTCCAGCACTGCGGATCATCGCGGTTTTCGTAGATGAAACAGATCCGGCCTGCCTCCTCGTACCAGCGGCCTTCCTGGCATTTGCCATCGAGGAAGGACCAGATCACCCGGCGGTTGGGCAGGTAGCGTTCGACCCCGTACATGGCGCCGCCGAAGCCGTAGAACAGCGTGCGGCCCTGGGTGTAGCGGTCGAACTCGCTCGCGCTCAGCCTTTCGCCTGCCGCCAGCGGGGCGGGCAGGGCTGCCAACAGGAGAATCATCAATGTGCGCATGAAGCCATTGTGCCTCAGGACTGCCGTTTGCACCAAGCGTTGCATGCATCTGCCCGGCTCCCGCGGGGTCACCTTTGACCGCGCGCGGCCTGCGGGGACAGAGTGCGGGAAAGTAACAGGGGAGGCAGGCGATGACGGCGGAACTGATGCTTTGGGCGGGGGCCGGGGCCTGTGCGCTGATCTATCTGCTGATGGCTGCACAGCCGCCGGGCCTGCTGCGCAGCGTGCTGAAAACGGCATCGGTCGCTTTGCTGGCGCTGGCAGCGCTGCTGATGGGCGCGCCGGGGCTGCTGGCCGTGGCGCTGGGGCTTTGCGCGCTGGGCGATCTGTTCCTGTCGCGCGACGGCGAGGGGGCGTTCATGGCGGGCGTCGGTGCCTTTGCCGCCGGGCATCTGGCCTATGCGGTGCTGTTCCTGACGCGGGAGGCGAGCGACCCGGCGCGGCTGCTGCAGATGCCGGGGGCGGCCATTGCGGCGGCTCTGCTGCTGCTGGGACTGGGGATGGCGCGCTTTCTGGCGCCGCGGGCCAGGGTGCTGAAAGGGGCGGTGCTGGGGTACATCCCGATCATTCTTGGCATGGGGGCGGCAGCGCTGACGCTGCCGTTTGGCTCTTGGGTCTTCGCCGCCGCCGCAGCCTTCATGCTGTCGGACATGGTGCTGGCGGCGGAAACTTTTGTGCTGCCGGAAGATCACGCGCTGCGCCGGATCACGCCTTATGCGGTCTGGCCGCTGTATTGGGGGGCGCAAGCCGGGTTTCTGGCGGCATTTTCCTGATTTCCAAGGCGCGTTGCGCTTTGCACTCCGGCTTAATCCGCATTAGGTGGGGTGCAGACCCTTTTGCGGAGACCAAGATGGCGTTTTTCTCAAAGCTCAAGGAGCGGCTGTTCAAATCCTCCTCCAAGCTCGAGCAGGGGCTCGATGCGATTGTCGAGGAGGGCGCGGACAGCAGCGCGGCTGAGGCTGTAGAGGCCCTGGCAGAGTCCCCTGCGGTGACCCCGGAGCAGCCCGCCCCGGCACCGGTGCCGCAGCCGGACCCCGTTGCCGAGCCGGAGCCTGCGCCCGAACCGGAGCCCGCGCCTGCACCGCAGCCGGTGGCCGCACCCAAGCCCGCACCGGCACCGCAGCCCGCCCTTGAGCCGGAGAAGAAGTCGCCGGGTCTGCTGGGCCGCCTGATGGGCCGCACCACGGCGGCTGAGCCGCGCCGGGCGCTGGATGACGATATGCTGGAGCAGCTGGAAGAGCTGCTGATCGCTGCCGACATGGGGGTGGACACTGCCCTGCGCGTCACTGCCAACCTGGCCGAGGGGCGGATGGGCAAGAAGGTCTCCAGCCGCGAGCTCAAGGAGTTGCTGGCACAGGAAGTTGCGCGCATCATGGAGCCGGTGGCGAAGCCCCTGCCGATCTATGCCAAGCGCCCGCAGGTGGTGCTGGTTGTGGGGGTCAACGGCTCCGGCAAGACCACCACCATCGGCAAGCTGGCCAGCCAGTTCAAGGGCGCAGGCAAGAAAGTGGTGATTGCCGCGGGCGATACCTTCCGCGCCGCCGCAGTCGAACAGCTGCAGGTCTGGGGCGACCGGGCCGGGGTGCCGGTGCTGACCGCGCCCGAGGGCTCCGACCCGGCCTCGCTGGCGTTTGACGCCATGACCAAGGCCCAGGAAGAGGGCGCTGACCTTCTGATGATCGACACCGCGGGACGGCTGCAGAACCGCGCCGACCTGATGGAGGAGCTGGCCAAGATCGTCCGCGTCATCCGCAAGAAGGACGAGACCGCGCCGCACAATACCCTCTTGGTGCTGGACGCCACCACCGGCCAGAACGCGCTGAGCCAGGTCGGCACTTTCCAGCAGCTGGCGGATGTTTCCGGGCTGGTGATGACCAAGCTCGACGGCACCGCCAAGGGCGGCGTGCTGGTGGCGCTGGCGGACAAGTTCGGCCTGCCGATCCACGCCATCGGTGTGGGCGAGCAGATTGACGATCTGGCGCCCTTTGACCCGGAAGAATTTGCGGCAGCCCTGACCGGTCTGGAGAAATCCTGATCCGTCCTTCATCTGGCTAGAAATATCCCCGGGGGGCAGCCATTGTAGGTGCCATTGGTTCAAGCCCAATGGCCGCGGGGCAGGCGGCCCCCGGCGCTCCCATCCCGCGCAAAGGCATTTGATTTGAGCGATTGGCTGATCTCCCTGGAAGGCACCGAGGCCGGGCATCAGGCAGCGCTGTTTCTGGCCATCTGGGCGGCCTTCCTGCACGCGGTGTTCGGGGCACTGCAGAAAGGGCGGCATGATCCCTGGCTGTCGCGCGGGGCGATCGACTTTTCCTACTGCGTGATGGCGGCGCCGTTTGCGCTGTTCGTGGTGCCCTGGCCGGAGCCGCATATGTGGCTGATCTTCTTCGTCGCCTGGGTGATCCACGTCTTCTACAAGCTGTTCCAGGCGCTGGCCTATACCAAGGGCAGCTACACGGTGGTTTACCCGGTGGTACGCGGCACCGGGCCGCTGTTCACGGTCATTGGCTCCTTCTTTCTGTTCGGCGAGGTGTTCACTCCGGTGCAATGGCTGGGGGTGGCAGTGCTGCTGGCGGGGATCTTCGGCCTTGCAGGGTACAACTACCGCTACCTGACGGTGAACCGCGATACGCTGGGGATTGCGCTGGGGCTGGCGGTGGTGACCGGGTTGTTTGTGGCCGCTTACACCACATATGACGCTTATGGCATCCGGGCGACGGCGGATCCGTTCACCTTCCTGGCGTGGTTCTTCATGATCGACGGGCTGGTGTTTCCGGTGATTGCCTTCGCCCGCTGGCGGACAATGCCCGCGCCGCCCGCGCCGGGGCCGTTGATGGTGCGGGGCTTCTTTGGCGGTCTGGTCGCTTTTGCGTCCTTTGGCGCCATCATGCTGGCGACGCGGCTGGACAAGGTGGGGGAGGCAGCGGTGCTGCGCGAGACCTCCACCGTGTTTGCCGCCCTCATCGGCTGGCTGGTGCTGAAGGAAACGGTGGGGCCGCGGCGGATTGCCTTGATGGCTTTGATCGCCCTGGGCGCCGTGATAGTGGAAGTGGGCGGCTAAAGCCCGCGTGCAGAACTGACAGGAGGCCCCATGGCCGCAAAGAAGATCAACCCGACCCTGAAGATGGTGCTGGAACTGGGCCCCGTTGTCCTGTTCTTCATCGGCTATCTGAAGCTGAAGGATGAGGTGTTTCTGATCGGCGGCAGCGAATACAAGGGTTTCATCGTCATCACCGCGGCGTTCATCCCGCTGATGGTGGCCTCTACCCTGGCGTTGTGGAAGCTGACCGGCCATCTGTCGCGGATGCAGTTTGCGACGCTCATCCTGGTGGTGCTGTTCGGCGGCATGTCGGTGTGGTTCAACGATGACCGCTTCATCAAGATGAAGCCGACGATGCTGTATCTGCTGTTCGGCGGTTTGCTGGGTATCGGCCTCCTGCGCGGGCAAAGCTGGCTGAAGGTAGTGATGGAGGAACTGATGCCCTTGAAACAGGAGGGCTGGATGATCCTGACGCGTCGCCTGTGTGCGTTCTTCTTTGGCCTGGCGGTGGTGAATGAGCTGATTTGGCGCACGCAAAGCACCGAGACCTGGGTTTATTTCAAGACCTTCGGGCTGCCTGTGGCGATGTTTGCCTTCTTCATGTTCCAGGGTCGGCTGCTGCAGACATACGGAATCGAGGAAGAGGCCGGCCCGGCGGGGTAACCGTGGGCTGGCAGCGGCGGGCTCCCGCGCCTTTGCCCCTCAGTGAGATGAGGCGCAAAGCCTTGGGCCGGGCAGCCCGCCTGCGGCGTGCTGCGGTCCCGCTTCTTTCCGGTACCTTACACCCGCGCCGCAGGCGCCCTTTTCCATTACTTGCCAAATAATACCTGCTGCGCCCTGGTATCGGACCGGTCGGCGCGCAGGTCCGCGTGCAGCGCCCGGCCCGCCACAACGCCGGGGCGGGACCACATCAGATCGAGCCAGCGGGCCAGATGCGGCTTGTCGTCCAAAGTCTGCTGCTGGCCCTCCCACAGCGAGGCCCAGGGCCAAATCGCCATATCGGCAATCGTACAGTCCGCGCCCGCCGCATACTCATTCTCCGCCAGCTGCCGGTCCAGCACGCCGTAGAGACGGGCGGCCTCGCTGCGGTAGCGGTCCTTGGCATAGGGCAGATCCTCGGGCGCGTATTTCAGGAAGTGATGCGCCTGGCCCGCCATCGGGCCGACCCCGCCCATCTGCCACATCAGCCATTGATCCGCCTTGAGCCGGGCGCGCTCATCCTTGCCGTAGAACTGCCCGGTCTTGCGGGCGAGATACTGCAGGATGGCGCCGCTTTCGAACAGCGAGACCGGCGCGCCGCCCGGCCCGTCCGGGTCGATGATCGCGGGCATCTTGTTGCCGGGAGAGATCTTCAGGAAATCCGGCGCGAACTGATCGCCCTTGCCAATGTCGATCAGGGTGACCTCGTAAGGAAGCCCCATCTCTTCCAGGGCGATGGAGATTTTCCAGCCGTTCGGCGTGGGCCAGTAGAAGAGCCGGATAGGGTCTTGCATCTTGCGCCTCCGTCTATCAACCCGGCCACAGGAGCATGGGGGGCGCGGGCAGGCAAGGGGCAGCGGTGCTCACATCCGTGTGACGCGGAGGGACGCGGCGGCTTGACCGAATCCCGCAAGATGCGTAAAGCCCCTGCATCACATCGTGGCGATTTGTTACCGGATTGCGGGCCACGTTAAACAATCCCGCTAAAGAGGTCAGGACGTGAAGGACCCCCTTTCGCTTGGCCGAATGGGGGTTTTTTGTGCGCTATGGGCACGAGGAGACAGAAGAGATGAGCGACAACTGGAACAAGCGTACCACGCTGGTGCATGGCGGCACCCGCCGCAGCCAGTACAACGAAGTCAGCGAAGCCATTTTCCTGACCCAGGGCTTTGTCTACGACAGCGCTGAGCAGGCTGAGGCGCGGTTCATCGAGACCGGCCCGGATGAGTTCATCTATGCCCGCTACGGCAACCCGACCGTCGACATGTTCGAAAAGCGCATCGCGGCGCTGGAAGGGGCGGAGGATGCTTTTGCCACCGCCTCCGGCATGGCGGCTGTCAACGGCGCGCTGACCTCGCTGGTGAAGGCGGGCGATCACATCGTGTCGGCGAAGGCGCTGTTCGGTTCCTGCAATTATATCCTGGCGGATGTGCTGGGCCGCTTCGGGGTTGAGGTGACGTTCATCGACGGCACCGACCTGGAGGCCTGGAAGGCGGCGGTGCGCCCGGACACCAGGGCAGTGTTTTTCGAGAGCATGTCGAACCCGACGCTGGAGGTGATCGACATCAAGGCGGTTGCAGAGATTGCGCATTCCGTTGGTGCGACCGTGGTGGTGGATAACGTGTTCTCGACCCCGGTGTTCTCGGACGCCATCGCGCAGGGCGCCGATGTGGTGATCTACTCCGCGACCAAGCATATCGACGGCCAGGGCCGGGCGCTGGGCGGGGTGGTGCTTGGCACCAAGGAGTATATCCGCGGCACGCTGGAGCCCTATATGAAGCACACCGGCGGATCGCTTAGCCCGTTCAATGCCTGGGTGATGCTGAAGGGGCTGGAAACCATTTCGCTGCGGGTGAACGCGCAGGCCGAGACCGCGCTGAAGATCGCCGAAGCCCTGACCGGCCATCCGGTGCTGGAGCGCACCATTTACCCGGGGCTGAAGGACCACGCGCAGAACGCGCTGGTGCAGACTCAGCTGGGCGGCAAGGGCGGCACCGTCTTGTCGCTGGACCTGAAGGGCGGCAAGGAGGCGGCATTCAAGTTCCTGAACGCGATGACAATCCCGGTGATCTCCAACAACCTGGGCGATGCGAAATCCATCGCCACCCACCCGGCGACGACCACGCACCAGCGGCTGACAGACGAACTGAAGGACGAGCTGGGCATCACGCCGGGCCTGGTGCGCTTCTCGGTCGGGCTGGAGGATGCAGACGACCTGATCGCCGACCTCAAGGCGGCGCTGGAGGCCTCGCAGGCCTGATTCCGGGCGAGGTTTCATCTTTCCCGAAATACTCTCGGGGGTGAATTGAGCCGCAGGCTCAAGAGGGGGCAGACAGCCCCCTCTCTTTTTGCCGGGTCACATCTCCCAGGGAAAGCTGTCGAGCCGCACCGGGCCGTCGGCGGTGATAAGCACCTGGGTTTCCAGCTTGACCGACTCGGATCCCTTCTCGCCGATCAGGCTTTCGATGCAGATCACCATGTTCTCCTCGAACTGGCCGCCATGGGCGCTGTCGAAGTCCACATGCAGCGGCACCACCGGCCATTCATCGGCCATGCCCACGCCGTGCGCGGCAAGCGAGTAGCGGTAAGGCTGATAGGGGGTGGGGATCTGCCAGCTCTTGGCATTGAACTCCGCGAAACTCAGGCCGGGCTGCAAAAGCGCCGTGTTGTGCTCGATCTGCTCCCGCGCTGCCGCATACAGCCGCCTTTGCGTGCCGTTCATCGGCGCATAGCCGCAGGTCCAGCTGCGCGAGAGGTCGGCGCAATAGCCGTAGGGGCCGATCATGTCGGTATCAAAGGAGATCATCTCACCTGCGCGGCATTCTCGGGCGGAGCATTCCTTGTACCAGGGGTTGGTGTTGGGGCCGCAGGTGAGGAGCTTGGTTTCCAGCCATTCGCCGCCGGAGCGGGCATTTTCAAAGTGCAGATGCGCCCAGAGCTCCTGTTCGGTGACGCCCGGCACCGAGTGTTCGTAGATCCGGGCCATGCCGGCCTCGCAGACGCGGATGGTCCAGCGCATCAGTTCGATCTCGTCCGCCGATTTGATGGCACGGGCGGTCTCGGTGATCCGGCCGCCGTCGAGGATCTGGAGGCCGTGTTCCGACAGGGCATGGACGCCCTCGGGCTCCATCCGGTCGACCCCCAGCCGCATGTTGCCGCCGCCATATTGCTTGACCAGACCGGCGATTTCGGCAGCCCAGGGGACAAGGCGGTCCGTCGCTTTGTCGCCCGCGCACATGAACATCCAGCCGATGGCATTGCGGATCTCGTCGATGCCGGGCAGGCCGTCGTTCAGATGCTCGCAGCCCTTGAATTCGAACATGATGCCGGGGCCGCCGTTCAGGATCAGCGCGTAGCGGATCGGGTTGTGGGCGGTCCAGACCGACATGTTGGAGCAGTCAAACGCATAGCGGATGTTGACCGGATCATAGAGCAGGAGCCCCGCCACGTCCTGCCGCGCCATTTCATCGCGCAAGCGTTGCAGGCGGTAGGCGCGAGCGCGGTCCAGAACGTCCTGGCCCAGCGGCGATTTCAGCGGCTTGTCGGCCCCTTCTGCATTCAGGAAGGTGCGTTTTCTCTCGTCCTTGAAAACGGCCAGTTCGGTCATGACGCGCGGCCGTAGAAGCCGATGTTTTCCTCGTCCGAGAACCGCACGCCCGGGTTTTCGTAGAAAGTGAAAACGGCGATCACCCGCGTCTTGTCCCCTTTGACTGTGCCGACCCGGTGGGGGGAGTTTTTGCCGCGGAAAATGTTGAGGGTGCCGGGATCAAGGGTGATCGTGCGCATATTGGGGTCTTGGCCCGCCAGCAGCCGCTCGACGCCTTCGTAGTTCGGGTCGTCATCCGTGCGCAGTTCGGGGCTGTAGATGAACTCGCCGCCTTCCTCGGGCGCTTGCAGCAGCATGGTGGTGGTGAATTCGGAGCGGTCGAAATGCCAGTTCAGCGCCTGGCTTGCGCCGTAAGACATGATGTTCAGCCGCGCCAGCGGGTCGTCCATGGTGTAGAGCGCGGGCTTGTCCATGGTGGCGGCGAGGAATTCCGCAAAGGGCGGCCAATCATAGAGCCGCAGCACCGGCGAGCCCGGGAATTGGTCGGCACAGAGGGTGAAGTTCGAGGTCTCGACCTTTTGCAGCGCCGGGTGGTCCGGTGCCAGGCCGTCGACCGCGTCCTTGAAGTAGATGTTGTGCCAGCGCTTGTGGTGGAAGCTTTCGGTCTCGAACTTGCCCTTCAGCGCATCGGCGGCGCCCTGGGCGACCTCCGGTCTCATCAGCCCCTCAAGGCTGAACATGCCGTCTGCGGCCAGCTCAGCACGGCAGCGGTCCACCAGCGCCTGCCATTCCGGGGTGCCAGGGCGGTCGAGCGGGTAACGGTCGAGATCGAGAATATCGCGCATGGGGTGTTCCTTGGGGGCTTTCGTGTTTTCCCAAGCCTGCGCGCGGGGCGGGGATCTGACCACTATAAAATATCTTGGCGAGCATAAGATTTTCTTGCACTGTGCCGCCATGAAGCTGCCGCCCTTGAATGCCCTGCGCGCCTTTGAATGCGCTGCCCGCACCGGGAGCTTTTCGGCTGCCGGGGCAGAGTTGGGGGTCAGTTCTGCCGCGGTGTCGATGCAGGTGAAGAACCTGGAGGAGTGGCTGGGGCTGAAGCTGTTCACCCGCCGCGCCAATCAGGTGCGGCTCACCGATGCCGGTCGCGACTATTACCAGAAGGCGGCGATGTCATTGGCGGAGATTGCCAGTTTCACCGAGGCGCTGACCGAAAGCGGCACCCGGCGGCCGCTGGTGATCTCAGCCACGCCCGCGCTGGCACAGCTGTGGCTGCCGGAGCGGCTGAAGGCCTTTGCAGGCTTGCGGCCCGATGTGCCGGTGCGGCTGCGGATCGAGGACGACCGGATCGACCTGGAAGCGGAGGGCATTGATGCGCGGCTGACCTATGGCGGCGAGCATCCCGAGCACCGGACGCAGGCCCTGTTCACGGATCAGCTGGTGCCGGTTGGCATGGACCCGCAAACGGACCTCCGGACGGCGCCGCTGGTGGAAGTCAGCTGGGGCGAGACGATTTCCTCGGTGCCGGGCTGGCGGCAGTACTTTGTTCAGCACGGGATAGCGCGCGAGGATACGGCGGCGGCGTTGATCGGGCAATCGGTGCCCTCGGTGGTGGCGCTGGTGCAGGCGGGGCTGGGCATTGCGCTTTTGCCTGAGACGGTGGTGGGCGGGGAAATCCGTGCGGGCAGGCTGCACGGGCTGAAGGGACCGGCACTGGAAATGCCGCGGCCCTATGTGCTGGTCACCGCCCATTACAAGTCGCGCTCGCGCCGCTTGCGGACCCTTGCGGAGGTGCTGGGGGTCCGATAAGGCGCCGGTTCTGCCGCAAATGGCGGATCCGTTTTGAAAATTGCCGCGTAACAGTATATGAGGGTGGCCTGCCGCACCCTATATGGGCCGTATCACTGGGGGAAACGCCGATGAACATTCATAACCGCGACGCTGCTGAAGCGCCGGACCGCGAGGCCGCTGCCGCCGCGCTGGATGTGCTGCGGGCCTGGGCCGGCACCGTGTCTGAGACCGAGATTGCCGAGCTGGACCCGGCTGTGGCGCGGCTGCTGCCGGGCCGTGAGGTGGGCAACTACCCGGAGCTGTCGCGGCAGTACCCGGAGGATTTCAAATCCGACGAAACCTACCGCGCGACGCTGCCTGACCTGCAGAACGGGCCGACCAGCCTGATCCGCGGCGCGCAGGAGCAGATCCAGCATGTGGGGATTTCCAACTTCCGCCTGCCGATCCGCTTTCACACCCGCGACGATGGCGACCTGACGCTGGAGACCAGCGTGACCGGCACCGTGTCCCTGGATGCGGGCAAGAAGGGCATCAACATGTCCCGGATCATGCGCACCTTTTACAAGCACGCGGAGCGCACCTTCAGTTTCGAAGTGATGGCGAATGCGCTGGATGATTACCTGAGCGATCTGGACAGCCCGGATGCGCGCATCCAGATGCGGTTTTCCTTCCCGGCGCGGGTAAACAGCCTGCGCTCCGGCCTCAGCGGCTACCAGTACTACGACTTTGCGCTGGAGCTGGTGGACCACGACGGGGTGCGTGAGAAGATCATGCATCTGGACTATGTCTATTCCTCGACCTGCCCGTGCTCGCTGGAACTGTCCGAGCACGCTCGCCAGGCGCGCGGCCAGCTGGCGACGCCGCATTCGCAGCGCTCGGTGGCGCGGATTTCGGTGCAGTCGGTGCCGGGCAGCGAGTGCCTGTGGTTCGAGGACCTGATCGAGCTGTGCCGCAAGGCGGTGCCGACCGAAACCCAGGTGATGGTCAAGCGCGAGGACGAACAGGCCTTTGCCGAGCTCAATGCCGCCAACCCGATCTTTGTCGAGGATGCGGCACGGCTGTTCTGCGAGGCGCTGCAGGCGGATGCACGGATCGGCGACTTCCGGGTGGTCGCGAGCCACCAGGAAAGCCTGCACAGCCATGATGCAGTCAGCGTGCTGACCCAGGGGCCGCTGTTCAAGGCGATGAGCCTGGACCCGAAATTGTTCTCGACCCTGATCCACCAGGGCTAAGGCGCCTGGGCCTGCCCGAATTTCGGGCAGGTTTCCGCCGGGTCAGTCTTGAGGTGTGCGGCAATTTCTGCATTGCCGCATTTTTTATGCCGCAGTGCAGAGGTTCATGCTAGCGTCAATTCGAATCCCCCCGGCCGTCCTGCCGGGGGCGAGGGGAGCTTGCGCGCAGGTGTCTGCAATTGACGGCCCGTTTTCCGCTGCATCAGGCCCGGAGCACATCCGGCGCCCGCTCCCTGTTTTCTTTGCCCGGATGCTGCAGTGCTGTCCCGGGGCAAGTGCAGTGCAGGACTTTAGGAGTAACAAATGACGAGCTTTCACAAGATCCCCGGCCTGACGGTCAAGACGCATGAATGGGCGGCCTATGCAGCCGGGCTGCAGCTGAAGCTGTGGCGCCAGGCGGCAGAGGCCGCGCTGCAGGCGCCGCTGGAGCAGATGCGGCTGGCGCATTCGATGATGGAAGCCCAGCGGCGGCTGCTGCAGGCGGGTGTGCCTGCGGCGGCGGGGGATGCCGCTGCCGCACCGGAGCCAGCCCCGGCCGCGAAAGCCGCACCGGCGGCTGCGGACGCGGCCCTGGAAGCAGAAGCCGCAGCGGCGGCCCCGGCGGAGAAACCGGCGGCGGAAAAAGCCAAAGCCAAGAAGCCCGCAGCGCGCAAGACTGCGGCCCGCAAACCCGCTGCACGCAAGACAACTGCCCGCAAGGCGCCTGCGCGGAAACAAGCGGCGCCCAAAGCGGTGAAGCCCGTGGCCGACCCTGCCGGAACCAAGGCGGAGGCTGTCAAACCGGCAGTCTCCAAGGTGGAGCCGGTCAAGGAAACCGCCAAGGCGGCGCCGGTTAAACCGGAAGCAGCCAAGACCGAAGCTGCCAAGGAAACCGCGAAGGCTGCGCAGGCGCCGGCCGCTGCCAAGCCGGCAAACCGGAACGGAACAACTGCCAGGGAGAAGGCGGAGACGAAGCCAGCGGAGTTCCGCAGCGTCTCCGCCGCCCGCCGCGGTGAGGGGGCGCAGGCACCTGCAGCGAAGCCGGACACGGCCAGCACCCCGGCACCGGCGCCCGCAACCGCGTCCAAGGGGCAGGACGGGCAGGACGCAGCCGCCAAGCGCCCGCGCCAGCCCGCGGCGCCGCCGCAGATGCCGCAGCGCAACGCTTCGGGCCCCCGCGGCAGCGGCGAATAAAGCCGCCCACTTGACACCTGCCGCGCGGGGGGCCAACGCTGCGCCGCATGTTGGATCTCCGCCCGGTTGGGTATGTCATCGGCCTGCTGGTCGTCATTCTGGGAGCCATGATGGTGTTCCCGCTGCTGGTCGACCTCCTGGACGGCCGCGGCGAATGGCATGTGTTCCTGGAAAGCGCCGTCTTCACCATCCTGGTCGGCGGGCTGCTGTCCCTGAGCTGCGCCAACGGGGTGAAGGAGGGGCTGAGCATCCGCCAGACCTTCCTTCTGACCACGCTGGTCTGGGTGGCGCTGCCGCTGTTCGGGGCGGTGCCGCTGATGCTGGGAGAGACCGAACTGCGGTTTGTCGACGCCTTCTTCGAGGCGATGTCGGGGCTGACCACCACCGGCTCCACGGTGATTTCCGGTCTCGACAATCTGCCGCGCGGGCTGCTGTTGTGGCGCGGCATTCTGCAATGGGTCGGCGGCATCGGCATCATTGTTGTGGCGATGGTGTTCCTGCCCGAGCTGCGGGTCGGGGGGATGCAGATCTTTAAGTCGGAAAGCTTTGACACATTCGGGAAAATCCTGCCGCGGGCGCAGGCGATCGCCAAGCAGATCTCGCTGATCTACGTGTCTCTGACGATGGCCTGCATGCTGGTCTACATGATGATGGGGATGGGGCCGTTTGATGCGCTGGTGCATTCGATGACCACCATCGCCACCGGCGGCTTTGCCAATTACGATGCGTCGTTCGGGGCCTTTGCCGGGCCGGTGGAATATGCGGCCTCCGTCTTTATGATTTTGGCTGCGCTGCCGTTTGTCCGCTATGTGCAGCTGATCAACGGCCATGGCACGCCGCTGCTGCGCGACAGCCAGATCCGCGGCTTCATGATGACGCTGGGGCTGCTGGTCGCGGTGGCGGCGGCGGTGCTGTATTACGCGCGTCCGCATGGCGGCGAGGAGGCGCTGCGCTCGGCCCTGTTCAACATCACGTCGATCATGTCCGGCACCGGCTATGCCAGCGCGGACTACATGCAGTGGGGCAGCTTCCTGGTGATGATCTTCTTCTTCACCGGGCTGATCGGCGGCTGCGCGGGCTCCACCGCCTGTTCGGTGAAGATCTTCCGCTATCAGCTGCTGTTTGCCTCGATCAAGGTGCAGATCCAGCGCATCCGCTCGCCGCACGGGGTGTTCATCACCCGTTACGAAGGGCGGCCTGTGGATACCGAGGTGCTGAGCTCGGTGATCTCCTTTTTCATGTTCTTCGTGGTGACGCTGGGCTTTGTGGCCTGGGCGCTGGCGCTTACCGGGCTGGACTTCATAACCGCGGTATCCGGCGCGGCGACGGCAGTGGCCAATATCGGGCCGGGCCTGGGCGAGATTATCGGGCCTGCGGGCAATTTTTCGACCCTGAATGATCCGGCCAAATGGATCCTGAGCGCGGCGATGCTGATCGGGCGGCTGGAGCTGATGGCGGTGTATGCGATCCTGACCGTGCGGTTCTGGCGCTCCTGACCGGTGGCGGGCAAACTGCCCGCCTTGACCTTGGGCCGGTTTGGCAGAAGTTGCGCCTGCAGCGCCTTGTGGCGCTTTGCCGCGCTGGAAACCGCGCCGGGGCCGCAGCTTCCTTGCCCGGAAGGCCTGCGCGCACTTGCCCTTGGGGGGCGGCTCGCATATGAGGCACGGGACCGAAACCCGCAAGCGCAGGGAGACCCGTTCCATATGCCCGTACTTGTGATGAAATTCGGCGGCACGTCTGTCGCCAACCTGGACCGCATCCGCCGCGCCGCCAAACGCGTCGGCGTCGAAGTGGCCAAGGGCTATGACGTGATCGTCATCGTGTCGGCGATGTCCGGCAAGACCAACGAGCTGGTCGGCTGGGTCGGTGAGACCTCGCCGCTGTATGACGCGCGCGAGTATGATGCGGTGGTGTCATCGGGCGAGAACGTGACCGCGGGCCTGATGGCGCTGACGCTGCAGGAGATGGATATCCCGGCGCGCAGCTGGCAGGGCTGGCAGGTGCCGCTGATGACCACCTCTGCGCACAGCCAGGCCCGGATCGAGGAGATCCCGCCGGAAAACATCAACGCCAAGTTTGCCGAGGGCATGAAAGTGGCGGTTGTGGCGGGCTTCCAGGGCATCAGCCCCGAGGGCCGCATCACCACGCTGGGCCGCGGCGGTTCCGACACCACGGCGGTGGCTTTTGCCGCGGCGTTTGAGGCGGAGCGCTGCGATATCTACACCGACGTGGATGGCGTCTATACTACCGACCCGCGGATTTGCGGCAAGGCGCGCAAGCTGGACAAGATTGCGTTTGAGGAAATGCTGGAGCTGGCCTCGCTGGGGGCCAAGGTGCTGCAAACCCGCTCGGTTGAACTGGCAATGCGCTACAAGGTGAAGCTGCGCGTGTTGTCGAGTTTTGAGGAACAGTCCGACGAGGCCGGAACCCTGGTCTGCGACGAGGAGGAAATCATGGAATCCAATGTTGTAAACGGCGTTGCCTACTCCCGCGATGAGGCCAAGCTGACCGTGCAGTCTGTGGCCGACCGGCCCGGCATCGCGGCGACGATCTTCACCACGCTGTCCGATGCGGGCGTGAACGTCGATATGATCGTGCAGGACGTCTCCGAGGACGGCCGCACCGACATGACTTTCTCCTGCCCGACCGACCAGGTGGCCCGCGCCGAGAAAGCGCTGATGGCGATCAAAGAGCAGGGCGAGCTGAACTATGCCGAGCTGCTGGCCGACAAGGATGTGGCCAAGGTGTCGGTGGTGGGCATCGGCATGCGCTCGCAGTCCGGTGTGGCCGCCAAGATGTTCAAGGTGCTGTCGGATGAGGGCATCAACATCAAGGTGATCACCACCTCGGAGATCAAAATCTCGGTGCTGATCGACCGCAAGTACATGGAGCTGGCCGTACAGGCGCTGCATGACGCGTTCGAGCTGGAAAAAGCCCGCTAACCGCTTATCCAGCCGGAATTTTCTGGAACTTGCAAAGGCGCCGTTCAGGCGCCTTTGTCATGTGCGCCCTGCGGCGGGCGGTGTTCTGCCCAAGGCTGCGGCGGGATGCTTTGATTGCGGGCAATGCTGCAAAAACACTTGGACTTTTTCCGCCGGGGTGGGACAAGTGGGTGGAGGAGAGAGCACTGGCGTACTACTCTGGGCGGTGTCCGTTCCGGCAGAGCAATCAGGGCGGCAGTGTACAGGGAAGAAACCTCGGGAGAGGGTGAGAATGGCCGATACCACGGAATCCGAAAGCAGGAAGCTTCTGGGCCGCTTGCGCGAGGCGATGGCGAGTGATGATGCCGGCCAGGCGCGGCTCGACAAGATCACCCATCTGATCGCCGACAGCATGGGGACCGAGGTGTGCTCGGTCTATCTGTTCCGCGACGAGGAGACCCTGGAACTGTGCGCGACTCAGGGTTTGAACATCGAATCGGTGCACCAGACCCGGATGCGGATCGGCGAAGGCCTGGTCGGCCGGGTGGCGCGCTATGGCAAGGTTGTGAACACCCCGGATGCGCCCAACGCCAAGGGGTTCCGCTACATGCCGGAAACCGGCGAGGAGCGGTTTTCCTCCTTCCTGGGCGTGCCGGTGCAGCGGCTGGGCGAGATGCTGGGCGTTCTGGTGGTGCAGTCCAAGGAGGCGCGCGAGTTTTCCGCCGACGCGGTCTATGCGCTGGAAGTGGTGGCGATGGTGATCGCCGAGATGACCGAGCTGGGCGCCTTTGTCGGCGAGGGCGCGGCGCTGTCGCCGCTGCACCAGCAGGCGGTCCTGATCCACGGCACCTCAGCCCAGGAGGGCGCGGCAGAGGGCCTGGTCTGGCTGCATGAGCCGCGGGTGATCGTGACCAACCCGATTGCCGATGATCCGCAGCGCGAGCTGGAGCGGCTGAACGATGCGGTGGAGGAGCTGCGGGTCGGTGTCGACAAAATGCTAGAAGTGTCCCGCAACGGCGACAAGGAGCAGCTGCAAGTCCTTGAGGCCTATAGGATGTTTGCCAACTCCAAAGGCTGGATGCGGCGCATGGAAGAAGATATCGCCCGCGGCCTGAGCGCCGAGGCGGCGGTGGAAAAGGAGCAGTCCCAGGCCCGCACCCGGATGAGCCAGGTGCAGGATGCGTATCTGCGCGAACGGCTAAGCGATCTGGACGATCTGTCGAACCGGCTGCTGCGGATCCTGACCGGGCAGGGGGCGGATACCGGCGCGGAGCTGCCGGAAAACCCGATCCTGATTGCCCGCAACATCGGCCCCGGCGACCTGCTGGAATACGGCCGCAACCTGCGCGGTATCGTGCTGGAGGAGGGCTCTGTCGGCTCTCACGCGGCGATCGTGGCGCGGGCGCTGGCGATTCCGCTGGTGGTCAATGCCAAGCGGGTCACCACCGAGGCGCTGAACGGCGACCACATCATGGTGGATGGCGATCAGGGGGTGGTGCACCTGCGCCCGGATGACACGGTTGTCGGCGCTTTCCGCGACAAGATCGCGATGCATACCAAGGCGCAGGAGCGCTATGCCTCGATCCGCGACAAGCCGGCTGTCACCATCGACGGGCAGCGCATCAACATGGTGATGAACGCGGGACTGATGGCCGATCTGCCGTCGCTGGACGGCTCCGGCGCCGAGGGGGTCGGGCTGTTCCGGACCGAGCTGCAGTTCCTGGTGCGCAACCAGATGCCGAAGCGGTCGGAGCTGGTGGCGCTGTATAAGCGGGTGCTGGATGCCGCCCACGGCAAGCCGGTGGTGTTCCGCACGCTGGATATCGGCTCCGACAAGGTGCTGCCCTACATGAAGCCCACCGATGAGCCGAACCCGGCGCTGGGCTGGCGGGCGATCCGGGTGGGGCTGGACAAGCCCGGCGTGATGCGGATGCAGCTGCAGGCGCTGCTGCGCGCGGCCGAAGGGCGGCCGCTGTCGATCATGTTCCCCTTTGTCGCCCAGTTCGAGGAGTACCGTTCCGCCAGGGCGGAGGTAGAAAAGACCATCGAACGCGAGCGCATCCTGGGCCATGTGCTGCCGGCGGATCTGAAGATCGGCGCGATGCTGGAGACACCCTCGCTGGCCTACGCGCCGCAGAAGTTCTTTGACGAGGTGGCCTTCGTCTCGATTGGCGGCAATGACCTGAAGCAGTTCTTTTTTGCCGCCGACCGCGAGAATGAGCGGGTGCGCCGCCGCTATGACACGCTGAACGTGAGCTTCCTGAGCTTCATCGAGCGGATCGTGGAACGCTGCGCGATCTCCGGCACGCCGCTGAGCTTCTGCGGCGAGGACGCGGGCCGCCCGGTCGAGGCCGTCTGCCTGGCGGCGATGGGCATCCGCACGCTGTCGATGCGCCCGGCCTCAATCGGGCCGGTGAAATCGCTGCTGATGCGTGTGGACTTGGGCGAGCTGCGCAAGATCATCTCGGATGCCCGCCACCGCGGCGACCAGGCGGTGCGCCCGGCGGTGATGGAATACCTGCGCGGGCTGTAATCCCCGTCTGCCGGGGCGGGAATGCCTGGTATTCCCCAAGGCAGTCTTTGTCATGGGCAGCTAAGGTGCAGGTGATTTGCGTTCCGGCGGCGGATTCGGAACGCGCTTGGCATGCTTTTGTGAACCGGGAGATGCCACGGGCCGATGGCGATTGAGATGCAGCCCGAAGGTTGGACCGAGCTGCCGGCGCAAGAGACATTGGCCGAAGGCGCGGTGCCTGGCGCGCCGGACGCGTTGCCGCACGCCGAGGGAGGCAAGGTATTGAGAACCTCGCGGCGGAGTGTTCAATTGGAACGTTCTTTGTATCCGTTCTCCCAGAGTGATCGCGAATAGATCCAGATTGGGGGCAAGCCGACCTTTTCGAGCCAGACCTGGGCGCCTGGGACGCAAACACATGGCCGTTGTTGCTGCGGGCGAACTCGGGCATTCTGTGATGCAGGGGCAGACGGAAGAGCGCCTCCAGAATCTCTTCGGCCCCTTCCGGGTGCGGACCGCCGCCGCGAGCGCCTGACGCGTGTATTCATCCCCATATTTCAGCATCTTGTAGCTTCGGCCATTGCTGAACTTGTCGTGAACGAAGTCCATGCTCCAAAGGAGAGTTCGGTGCCTGGGCGTGAGCCGGATGACCGGGCAAAGTCCTGCGTTGGTGACGCACTATACTAAGAAAGTTCGACAGCATGTGAGGGCGCTGCAAGCGCAGCAACGGCGAACAGAACAAAAACAGAATGTTTAGACAAATGTTCAGACGCAGCATGTGCTGCACACTCTACATTGCCTAAGTCATTGATTTTGTTTGGAGGCGAGTACCGGAATCGAACCGGTGTACACGGATTTGCAATCCGCTGCGTCACCACTCCGCCAACTCGCCATCCGTGGTGTAAGGCGTGATTAATCACATGCCCGGCGCTGGCGCAAGAGGCCAAATGCCTTTGCCCCGGCCAAATTTGCTTTTCTTTCCGCAAGGCCAGCCATTGGCGGCAACCCGTGATCTTTCCGGGCATGGGCCGGAAGCAATGTACTGTTTGGCGGCAACGCTGTGGTGAAACGGCTGCGCGAAAAATACCTTCCAACGCACTCGCCCGCGGGAGAAGTTCCCAAAAACCGGTAGTGGCCGTGTCTTAGATGACTACTTGCCCGTTCAATTGAACGCGGTTGATGCTTAAGGCGTATCGGGGCGCCGCCGGCTTTTTTGCGGGAATTTCGCCCAACAAATGCCGGCGGCACCCCTCGGGTTCGCAGGGAATTCGGTTAAAGTCGCGCTGCGCAGCGGTGTGATCATACCGCATCTCATCCGGGAAAAGCCTAACCCAGGACGTCCCGCGCATTGGTGACGCGAATGTCATGATGCTGAAGGGCTTCCACCAGGTTGGGAATGCTCCGCCAGTCTTCGCGGAAAGCGGTGCGGCTGGGGCCGGGGTTTGCAACCGGATATTTCACCTCCCGGCCGAGCAGCAGGCGCCCGAGGTCCGGGCGCAGGTCGTGATCGGACAGGCTGGGCAGGTGCATGGAGCGCAGCGCGCGGGTGACGTTTGCGCCATGGTATGCGGACACGAAGAGGCTGTCGCAGATGCTGCGCAGGAAGCCCATGTGGGAGCCTTGCAGCACAGCGCCCCGGGCGACGACACCGTGGGCAGTGCTGCGGATGGCGTGTTTGGCGAAAAGCGCGTCTGCAATGGGGGCACAAGCCGGCAGTTTCTGGCACCCCATCCGGTAGGCGGACCGGAGCTTCTTGTAGAAGGTGCTGCGCGATGTCGAATAGAAGCGCCAGTTCGGGGCTAGATAGATGTCCCCGAGCTGGCCTTTCCAGAAAACCGCGTTTTGGTCGCAGGCTTTCGCGATGTCCCGAAGCGCAGCCGCCCATTTCCAGCTGCCGTGATGAACCTGACCCGCAGCCTCTGCAATCTCCCGCTGCTTCAGGTCCGGGTCTTCTGTATCCTCAAGCCGTCTCACCTCGATCCCGAGGCCGTTTTCCTCGGAGAATTGTCTGACCAGCTCGAAATTCGGCTCGGCGCTGTAGGCAACAACCGGGTTCGACCACTTCAGAAGCAGCAGATTCAGACTGTCTTTGCCGCCGCAGAGGATGATGTTCGTCTTGCCGGGGTTTGCTGCTTCGACCTGATCGGCATCTTCCTGCATCGCGGCGGCCAGGCGTTCCAGGAACCGCGTCTTGTCCCGTTCCAGGCCGGTGAAATGCACTGTCCCGGTGAGCCGCTCGACGCCCTTGATCGCAACGGGGTTGGGCCTGCAGACATCATTGAACCCGGAGGAAATGGCCCGGCAGAAAGCCGGATCAAGCTCAACTTCACCCATCAGCCTGGCGAGCCGGTAGACGGAAAATGAGTAATAGTTCCCGTATCTGTACAGAGGGTAGAAGGCGGATTCGATTTTCGGAGCCGCCTCTGAAAAAAATACCGATGCATCATGCTTCAGCCACAGATCGTGATCCGAAGTGTTGCCCAAGAAAAAATTCTTTATAGGTTGATCAAGCAAAGCAAAACAACTCTCTGGGTTGTATTTTCGCCTCCTTGGGTAGCCTATTGAAGCCGCTAAGTCGAAGACTTTCTTGATCGCCGCAGGTCCTGCCAATTCGGTGTTGCTCTGCCGAATTATGTGCCTGTGGCAGGTCCTGGCGCATCCAAAGGCCGCTGCACACCCGAAGCGTCACCCGCCGGCGCCTTGGTCCAGGCTTGCTGCGCGGATGGCTGCGGCAATGAGCGCCGGTGCGCCGGGCAGGGCGCCGGCCACGGGCAGCACAGTGCCGCCGTATACAGCGGCCTCCAGTGCTTCCGGAAGGTCCTGTTTCACATGGTCGCCGGCCTGGGCGAAGAAGGGCAGGCAGATGGACTGCGCAGGCAGGGGGGCTGCGGCGGTTTCAATCCGCGGGTCTTGTTCGACATAGCCCAGCGACAACGTGCAGCCCGGCAGAAGGGGGCTGAGCCTGGCGGTGAAATCCTCTGCCGCCTCAGCGGCGCGCGCGCCGCGGGCAGAACCATGGGCGGCCAGCAGCAGGTTCAGGGTTTCCAACGGCCAGCCCCGGTCTGCTGCCGTCTGCCGCACGGCGTTTGCGGCAAGGTCCGGCAGGCCGCTGTCCAGGCCGAACGGCGCGGCCATGCGGCAGGCGCGGCCCTCAAGGCGGGCGGGCAGCACCTTGCTGGTGAAATAGCCGCGCGACATGAAAAACGGATAGACCACGGCGCCCTCTTGTATCACCTCCTCCAGCCGGCCGGGTGCGGCGAGGGTGGCGGAACGGACGTCCCAGCCCGGCAGATGCGCCGCCACCGCCGCCGCAGTTGCAGCCAGATCCGCTTCTGCCGGGGCGGGGGCGGAGGGCTGGCCGTGGGCGGTGATGACTGCGGTTTGCGGATTTTGGGTCACGGCGGTCTTCCGGTGGTCTGAACAGGCGGCGGGGCGGGTGGATTGTGCTGTTATTTGGGGGGCTTGGCAGGGCTTTCGCAAGGGGTGCGTTGAATTTTCCGCCGCCGCAAAGGCAAACGAAAACAAGGTGGTTGACCTTCCCCGGCGCTTCACCTAAATCAGCAAATGTCCTGAGCGGGTATGGTGAAATGGTATCATAAGAGCCTTCCAAGCTTAAGGTGCGGGTTCGATTCCCGCTACCCGCTCCAGACTTTCCCAGCATGCCGGATTGATACCCTGTGACGCAGTGCGCGGCTGTTTTCATGTGCTTTTTGAAACTGCTCAGCGCTTGACGCGCCCGGCCTGCGGGGCCATGAACCTTGGCAATTATGCGGGCTTCGAGACCCGTGAGAGCAAAGTGCAGAAGGATCCGGAATGGCGCGGAGACAAGCGGCCCCGAATGCGGAGCAAGAGAGGGAGAAATCCCGGAAGATTGGCGTGCTGTCGGCTCTGTGGCCGTTCATGCGCCCCTACCGCCTGCTGATGCTGGCCGCCACTTGCGCGCTGGTGCTGACGGCGGCGCTGTCGTTGACGCTGCCCTTGGCGGTGCGCCGGGTGGTGGACAATTTCCGGGTCTCCGATTCCGACCTCTTGAACCTCTATTTCAGTGGCGCGCTGGTGATTGCCGCATTGCTGGCCGTGGGCACCGGCGTGCGCTATGCGCTGGTGACGCGGCTGGGCGAACGGGTGGTGGCCGATATCCGCAAGGCGGTGTTCGACCGGGTGATCGGCATGAGCCCGGAGTTCTATGAGCGCATCATGACCGGCGAGGTGCTGAGCCGGATCACCACCGACACCACGCTGATCCAGTCGGTGCTGGGATCGTCGGTGTCGATCGCGCTGCGCAACCTGCTGATCTTCCTGGGCGGCATGGTGCTGATGCTGCTGACTTCAGCGAAACTCACGATGATGGTGCTGCTGATCGTGCCGGCGGTGATCGTGCCGATCCTGGTGCTGGGCCGCCGCCTGCGCGCCATCAGCAAGGAGAACCAGGACTGGATCGCGGCCTCCTCCGGCAACGCGGGCGAGGCGCTGGGGGCGGTGCAGACGGTGCAGGCCTTCACTCATGAGACTGCCAGCCGCTCGAAGTTTGCCGAGCTGACGGAAACCTCCTATGACGTTTCCCGCCGCCGCATTCAGACCCGCGCCTATCTGACGGTGATCGTGATCTTCCTGGTGTTTTCCGGCATCGTGGGCGTCTTGTGGATGGGCGCCAATGACGTGCGCGCAGGCGTGATGTCCGAGGGCACGCTGATCCAGTTCGTGATCTATGCGGTGCTGGTGGCGGGCTCGGTTGCGGCGCTGTCTGAAATCTGGAGCGAGCTGCAGCGCGCTGCCGGTGCAACCGAACGGCTGGTGGAGCTGCTGAACGCCGAGGACACCGTGCTGGACCCGGTTGCGGCGCAGGTGCTGCCCGCGCCGGTCAAGGGCGAGATCGACTTTGATAATGTCTCCTTCCGCTACCCCGCGCGCCCGGATGTCTCGGCGCTGGAGGAGGTGTCGCTGATAGTGAAGCCGGGTGAAACGGTGGCCTTTGTCGGGCCGTCCGGCGCAGGCAAGACCACCATCATCCAGATGCTGCAGCGGTTCTATGATCCCAACCAGGGCGCGGTGAAGCTGGACGGCGTGGCGCTGACCCAGCTGCAGCGGGATGAGTTCCGCCGCCATATCGCACTGGTGCCGCAGGATCCGGTGATCTTTGCCGCTTCGGCCCGCGAGAACATCCGGTTCGGCCGCCCCGAGGCCACGGATGCCGAGGTGGAGGCTGCCGCTGCGGCCGCCGCCGCGCATGACTTCATCTCGAAACTGCCGGAAGGCTATGACAGCTTTGTCGGCGAACGCGGCGTGATGCTGTCGGGCGGCCAGAAACAGCGGATCGCGATTGCCCGCGCCATCCTGCGCGACGCGCCGGTGCTGCTGCTGGACGAGGCGACCTCGGCGCTGGATGCCGAAAGCGAACGCCTGGTGCAGGCCGCTGTGGACGAGCTGAGCCAGGGCCGCACCACGCTGATCGTGGCGCACCGGCTGGCCACCGTGAAAAAGGCCGACCGCATCGTGGTGATGGACCAGGGGCGGATCGTCGCCACCGGCACCCATGATGAGCTGGTGGCGCAGGGCGGGCTGTATGCGCGGCTGGCCAAGCTGCAGTTCACCGAAGGTTTGGCGGCGGAATAAGCGCATGCAAGCATGAAACATCAGGCGCCCCGGATCCTGTCCGGGGCGCTTTTTTGATGAAATTGTCCAAAAGCCGCGAATTGGCGCCACGTCACGCCCCAAGCTGCCTTGGCGTGACCCTGCCGCGGCGCTTGCGCAATCAGGCGATTGCAATAATCTGGGCAAAAAACAGAGACACACTCCGTGCACCGCCCGTACACCGGCTGTGCACCGGGTGGAACGGGGAGGAGAATTATGGGTTTTTCCGGAATCGCGGACCGCGATGCGCTGCAGAATGAAATGCCGTATGAGGCGCGGGACCTGCCGGCCACCTTGTACGGGCTGCTGTCGCGCACCGCGGACAAATACCCGAACAGCAAGGCGGTCAGCTATCAGATTTTCTCCGGGCCGCAGGACAAGGCGGAGACGCTGACCTGGAGCACGCTGAAAGAGCAGGTGAGCCAGGCGGCCAACATGTTCCGCGCCCTGGGGATCGGCGAGACGGACGTGGTGGCCTATGTGCTGCCCAACTGCAATGAGACGCTGGTGACCATGCTGGGCGGCGCGGTGGCGGGGATCGTGAACCCGATCAACCCGCTGCTGGAACCCGAACAGATCGCCTCCATCCTGCGGGAGACCAAGGCCAAGGTGGTGGTGACCCTGCGGCCCTTCCCGAAAACGGACGTGGCGCAGAAGGTGGCTGAGGCGGTGCGCCATGCACCGGGCGTGAACACGGTGCTGGAGGTGGATCTGAACCGCTATCTGACGCCGCCGAAATCCTGGATCGTGCCGCTGATCCGCCCCAAGATGGACACCCGCCCCAGCCATGCGGATTACCTGAGCTTCTCCAAGGAGATGGCGAAACAGCCCAAGACGCTGAATTTTGCCGACAGTGCGGGCGACCGGGTGGCGTGCTATTTCCACACCGGCGGCACCACCGGCATGCCCAAGGTGGCGCAGCACAAGTATTCGGGGCTGGTCTACAACGGCTGGCTGGGCAGCACGCTCTTGTTCACCGAAGAAGACAACATCATGTGCCCGCTGCCGCTGTTCCACGTCTTTGCGGTGCATGTGATCATGATGGCCGCCATCGCCTCCGGCGCGCATGTGGTGTTCCCGACGCCGCAGGGCTATCGGGGCGAAGGGGTTTTCGACAACTTCTGGAAGCTGATTGAGCGCTGGAAGATCACCTTTATCATCACCGTGCCCACCGCCGTGTCGGCGCTGATGCAGCGGGAGGTGAATGCCGATATCTCCACCGTGAAAACGGCCTTCTCCGGTTCTGCCCCAATGCCGATGGAGCTGTTCAAACGGTTCGAAAGCGCCTGCGGCGTCGCCATCGTCGAGGGCTACGGCCTGACCGAGGCCACCTGCCTGGTCTCCTGCAACCCGCCGGGCGGAGAGAAGAAGGTGGGGTCGGTCGGCATCCCGTTCCCCTATACGGACGTGCGGATCGTCAAGCAGACCAACAACGGGGCGCTGGAATGCGCGCGCGACGAAGTGGGGGAGATCTGCGTGTCGAACCCCGGGGTATTTGCGGGCAATACCTATACCGAAGCCGAAAAGAACGTGGACCTCTACTATCAGGAGAAGTACCTGCGCACCGGCGATCTGGGCCGGATCGACGAGGACGGCTATTTGTGGATCACCGGCCGCGCCAAGGATCTGATTATCCGCGGCGGCCACAACATCGACCCGGCAGAGATCGAGGAGGCGCTTCTGGGCCATGACGCGGTGGCCTTTGCCGGCGCGATCGGCCAGCCGGATGCGCATTCGGGCGAGCTGCCCTGCGCTTTTGTCGAACTGGTCGACGGTGCCAGCGTCAGCGACGCGGAGCTGCTGGAATACTGCAAGGTCCATGTGCATGAGCGGGCGGCAATCCCCAAGCATCTGACCGTGCTGGACGAGCTGCCGAAAACCGCGGTGGGCAAGGTGTTCAAGCCCGATCTGCGCAAGCTGGCCATCACCCGCGTCTACAATGGCGCGCTGGAACAGGCCGGGGTGGCGGCGCGCGTTGTCAGCGTGATCGACGACAAGAAGCGCGGGCTGGTGGCGCAGGTCGCGGCCAACGGCAGCACGGACGCGGACATCGACGGCGTGCTCAACAACTTCACTAGGCCGTGGGAGCCTGCCGCGGCAGCCTGACCCTGACGGGGCAGCGTGGGATAAAGGGCGCCCTTCGGGGCGCTTTTTCTTTCAGGCATTCCATTTGCGGGAAACTGTGCCTAGGCTCTCAGGACAACCGGCGTGCAGGGAGGCTCGCAGATGGATTACGAACGGCTGATCGACGAGGAGACCTGGGACTTCATCCAGAAGACCGGGGAGCTATATCCCGATGACGCCGTTGAGATGAGCATCGAAGAGCAGCGCCGGATCTACAACGCGATGGCGCGGGAGTTCCGGGTGCCGCGGCCGGATGTGGTGTCGGTTGAGGAGCTGTCGGCAAACGGGGTGCCGGTGCGGGTCTATACCGCGGGCGACCCGACCCGGACGGTGCTGTTCTGCCATGGCGGCGGTTTTGTCGTCGGGGGCCTGGACAGCCACGACGATGTCTGCGCCGAGATCTGCGCCCAGACCGGCTACCGGGTGGTGGCGGTGGATTACCGGCTGGCGCCGGAACACAAGCATCCGGCGGCCTTTGAGGATGCCTGGGTGGTGCTGGGCTGGGTCGAGGCCGGTTACGGCAAGGGCATTGTCCTGATGGGCGATAGCGCCGGTGCCAACCTCTGTGCTGCGGTGGCCCATCATGCGCGCGGCCGCAGCGAGTCCATTCTGGGACAGATGCTGATTTACGGCGCCTTCGGCGGCGATATGAACCAGGGCTCTTACATCGAACACGCCCAGGCACCCATGCTGACCCGCGAAGACGTGGTTTACTACATGGATATCCGCACCGATGGCGAGGCGCCGAAGGATGATCCGCTGTTTGCGCCCTTGGCAGACAGCGACTTTTCCGGCTTGCCGCCGACCGTGCTGGTGACCGCGGATTGCGATCCGGTCCGCGATGACTCGCACGAATACCGGGACCGGATTGTCGAGGCTGGTGGCAAGGCGCATTGGATCAATGAGCCCGGGCTGATCCACGGATACCTGCGCGCGCGTCATACTGTGGGCCGGGCGCGGGACAGTTTCGAGCGGATTTCGGTTGCGGTCGAGGCGCTGGGGCAGGGGGTCTGGCCCTATGACGACTAGGACCCGCTACCCGGCGTAATCCTGGCATTGTTCCTGAAATTGCGAGGTGTCCAGCCAGCCGCCGCTGGTGATCTGCCAGTCCGGGCCGGAAGTGGTGACATAGGTCCAGCTGCCCACCGGGAGGTGTGAGTAGCTCACATTGTCGCCAGGGTCGATCTGCCCGACCAGGGGCGCCTCTGGTCGGTGACCAGCGCGCAGGCCCGTGATAAGCCCAAGCCAGCCCAGGCAGGTGCTTTCGAACTCATCCCGCACTGGAAAATCCCACAGCTGATAGCGCAGGGACAGATCGTCGAGGTCCAGATGGGTCTGCTTGTTGTTCACCCGGCAGCCAAAGCGGCCCTCCATCTGCTTCACTTCAGCGACCAGGGTTTCCTCCTGCGGCGTCAGTGACACGGATTTGCCGGTGCAGTCCCCGTTGTCGAACACCGATTGCCCCAAGGGAGAGCCGAAGCAGTACCCGGCCCGGTCGATCACCGCGTTGCGGGTGAACCACAGGTCATGGCAGGCGTCGCTGGCCAGCGCCGGGGCAGCCAGCAGCGAAAATACGGCAACAAGGGATTTCATGGCAAATTCCTGACATCTGAAAACGGCGGCTGAGGGCCATCCTAGCACACAGCCGCCGCGTCAGGTCACTTCAGGAACGGCTCTGCCTTCATGGTTCCGGCAATCGGCGCGCCCAGCCGCTTGAGGATGGTGGGGGCCAGCTGGCGCTGGTCGATCACCTCGCCATGATCGGGGCCATCCGCCTCGCCGAAGTAGTAGAGCGCGGTTTCCTGCTGCAGCGGGCTGCGGCCGCCGTGGTGGCCGCGCTCGTCCTGGCCGTGGTCGGCGGTGACGATCACCTCGTAGCCCAGGTCGCGCCAGCGGGTGATGAAGGGGGCCAGCATCTCGTCCATCACGAAGCAGGCGTGGTCCATCTCCTGGCAGTCGTGGAAATAGCGGTGGCCCATGCTGTCCAGGGTGCAGGTGTGCAGCATGCCGTAGTCGAGGCCGAAGCGCAGGCAGAGGTTGGTCAGGGTGCCGAACAAGTCGACATCCGACGGGGTCATCTGGTTGTCCTTGCCGTAGCCGGTCATGGTGTGGAAGCGGCCGTGGTTGATGGTCTTGCTTTCCGGTTCGTCATATTCGATGTCGCGCACGTAATCGAACGGGTGGCGGTTGAAGAAAGAGGACCAGTAGCTGTGCGCCACCGCGCCGGTGACGCCGCCTGCCTCGCGGACCTGGCTGAACACGTCCTTTTCCTTGAGCCGGAACACGTTTGCGTTGCCGGTGCAGCCATGGATGGCGGGCGCGACGCCGGTGTGGATCGAGGCATAACAGCTGGCAGAAATCGACGGCAGCACCGCCCGCAGCTTCCAGACGCGGGCATCGCCGCTGTCGACCCAGCCTTCGAGGTTTCCGAACAGGCGGCGGAAGTTGCGCCAGGGTACACCGTCCAGAATGATGAGCAGGAGTTTGTTGTCCATTTGCCGAATCCTTTTGCCTTGCGGGGGCTTCGGTGCCTCATCTTCGTGGCAGATTCTTGAATTGCCATTCAAAAAACGGCGGATCGGCCGCAAACCGGCATTTTCGGACGGGCGTTGCAGATTTGCCGGGCAACGGCGGCGGTATCAGAACGCTGTGAGGAGCACATAGGCGCCTGCCAGGCAGAGCAGCGCACCGGCGGCAGAGGTGAAGAGCTTTGGATGAGGAAAGGTTTTTTCAGCCAGCACGAACAGTGCCAGCCCGGCAATCCAGTAGAGGTTCATGATACCGCCGGCGAACAGCAGCAGCATCAGGGCCCAGCAGCAGCCCAGGCAATAGGTACCGTGGTGGGCGCCCATCAGTACAGCACCAGCCAAGCCTGTGCGGTTATGCGCGGTCAAAAAATGAACCGGCATACGGCAATGGGAGAGGCAGGCGTGCTTGTAGGGGGTAAACTGATAGGCGCCCGCCGCCAGCAGCAACGCACCACCTAAGGCACGGCTGCTGAGCGACATCATGGGGCCGTTTGACAGGCCCATGGTTTCCAGCCACCACTGCAGAGCGGTGGCGATTGCAGAAAAGAAAGCCCAGGCCAGAAGGTAGCCGCTGAGGAACAGCAGGCTTAGCAGCGGCGCTTTGCCCGGTTGGGATCCAGCCTTCCTGATGGCGCTGAACAGCAGCAGCACCGGCGCGGCGCTGGGGGTCATCATGGCGATCATCATCACCCACCACATCAGGAAAATCAGCACGGCATAGCCCGCGGTCCAGGGCACGCCTGCGCCCATCGCCATCGGCTCGCCGATCGGGCCGGCCATCCGGGTCATCTCGACTGCGGTCATGTTCATGCCGGCCCCGAAGACGGTGTACAGCCCGCTCAGCAGCACGATGAAGGCCACAGCGCCCAGCACCACCGCCTGATCGTGGCGAGCCAGGCGCTCGGCTGTTCCGGTTATGTGCAGGGTGCGGGCCATAGCGGATCAGGCCGCGCGCTCAACGCCCTTGCCGGTCAGGTGCAGCTCGGCAACATGGGCGTGGGTTCCGCTGTTCTTTTCCAGGCTGATCGCAGATCCGGGGGTTTGGGTCGTGCCCCGGCAGACGGAGGCCTCGGAATATTCAAACCCGTTTGGCAGCTTGATTTGGACCGAATGCGGTGCGCCGGACACGATGTGCGCAATCGGTTCGACCCTGGTTTCGCCAATGCCGTCGGCCTTGCCATGGCCAATGCCGGTTTCCGCATCAAAACTCAGCGACACCGGTGCACTGAGCGTTTCGTGCCTAGTGGTGCACATGGCGTTGAAGACAAAGAACATTGTGGCAAATTCATCGGTGTCCTGGCCGGTCATGATCGCTTCGAGGGCGGACTTTTGCTCTGCCGTGGCGCGCTCGTCGATGATGATCTGCATCTCGCCATTGCCCTCGTGGATCGGGCCGGGCCATTTGTAGATTGCCGCGGCGCGCAGCCCGTCCAGTTTGGTGTCGCCGTAATGCCCGGTATCGATGCGGAACGTCAGCATCGCTTCGCAGGTGCCGTCATTGGGAAGCTGCGAGAATTGGCACGGGCATCCGGGAACGCAGTTGCAATTGGCTATCTCGAATCCGTGAATTGCCCAATCTGTCATGGCAGTTCCTCCCCGTTGCTGCAGTCAAACGAAACTGCCCGGTAATTTCGGGTTGGCTTGCCTCAAAGATCAGCCGCGCTCAGTGTTTTTTCTATTGTTTGCAGCTGGAGCCGCTGCATTCTCCCTGATCCTAATAAAATATCACAAAATCGTGTAAATATAAAAAGAAAAAGCCCCCGCTGGCAATCCGCGGGGGCTTTGCACCCTTTGGTGGAATCAGTTTCCGGCGCTTTCCATCTTGCGGTGGGCAATCACCTCTTCCAGCCAGCCGAGCTTCATCTCCGGCACCGAACTGAGCAGCAGATCGGTGTAATCGTCGAACGGCGGGCTCAGCACCTTGGACTTGCCGCCGTAGCGCTGCACCTTGCCCTGATACATCACTGCGATGTTGTCGGAGATGGCGCGCACAGTCGCCAGATCGTGGGTGATGAAGAGATAGGCCACATCCTCGATCTTCTGCAGATCCAAGAGCAGCTTCAGGATGCCGTCCGCCACCAGCGGATCGAGCGCCGAGGTGACCTCGTCGCAGATGATCATCTTGGGCTTGGCCGCCAGCGAGCGGGCGATGCAGACACGCTGCTTCTGGCCGCCGGACAGTTCCGCCGGATAGCGGTCCATGAACTTTTCGCCCAGCTCGATCTCGTCCAGCAGTTCGATGATCCGCTTCTTCTTCTCCGCGCCGCGCATGCCGAAGTAGAACTCCAGCGGGCGGCCGATTATGGTGCCGACGGTCTGGCGCGGGTTCATCGCCACGTCTGCCATCTGGTAGATCATCTGCAGCTCGCGAAGGTCCTCGCGGGTGCGGCCCTTGAGGTCAGGGGAGAGCTTGCGGCCGGCAAATTCGATCTCGCCCTCGCGCGGCGGCAGAAGGCCGGTGATCACGCGGGCGAGGGTGGATTTGCCGGAGCCGGATTCACCCACCACCGCAAGCGTCTGGCCGGGGTACAGATCGACGTTCACGTTGTGCAGCACGTCGAACTGGGTGCCCTTGTAGCGCGCGGTGATGTTGCGCACGCTCAGCACCGGCTCCTCGGTGGGGGCCTTTTCCTCATGCTCGATGGAGCGGACCGAGACCAGCGCCTTGGTGTACTCCTCCTGCGGGTTGTTGATGATCTGGTCGACATGGCCGTATTCGACGGTGTTGCCCATCCGCAGAACCATGATGTCGTCGCTCACCTGCGCCACCACCGCCAGGTCGTGGGTGATGTAGAGCGCGGCAACGCCGGTGTCGCGGATCGCCTCCTTGATCGCCATCAGCACGTCGATCTGGGTGGTCACGTCGAGCGCGGTTGTCGGCTCGTCGAACACCACCAGATCCGGTTCCGGGCACAGCGCCAGCGCGGTCATGCAGCGCTGCAGCTGGCCGCCCGACACCTGGTGCGGATAGCGTTCGCCGATATTGTCCGGATCCGGCAGGCCCAGTTTGGCAAACAGGGTGCGGGCGCGGTCCTCGGCTTCCTTGCGGGAGAACTTCTTCTGCTCCACCGCCGCCTCGACCACCTGATCCATGATCTTCTTGGCCGGGTTGAAGGAGGCCGCCGCCGATTGCGACACATAGGTCACCTCGGCGCCGCGCAGCTTGCGGATGCCCTTGTGGTTGCCCTTCAGGATGTCTCGGCCGTTGACCCAGACCTCGCCGCCGGTGATCTTCACGCCGCCGCGGCCATAGGCCATGGACGCGAGCCCGATGGTCGATTTGCCGGCACCGGATTCGCCGATCAGGCCCAGGACCTTGCCGGGCGCGAGGTCAAAGCTGACCCCGTGCACGATCTCGATGTCGCGGGGGCGTTCACCCGGCGGGTAGATGGTCGCGCCGATTTTCAGGTCGCGGACTTTCAACAGGGTATCGCTCATCCGCGGCCTCCTTTCAGCGATGTGGTCCGGTTCAGCACCCAGTCAGCCACCAGGTTGACCGAGATCGCCAGGGTGGCGATGGCAAAGGCCGGGATCAGGGCCGCCGGAATGCCGTAGACGATGCCTTCCTTGTTTTCCTTCACGATGCCGCCCCAGTCGGCCTCAGGAGGCTGTACGCCCAGGCCCAGGAAGGACAGGGTGGAGACGAACAGAACCGCAAAGATGAAGCGCAGGCCCATCTCCGCGATCAGCGGGGACAGTGCGTTGGGCAGGATCTCGCGGAAGATGATCCAGGCGGTTTTCTCGCCGCGCAGGCGGGCTGCCTCGACATAGTCCATGACCTCGATATCCACCGCAACGGCACGGGCCAGGCGGTAGACGCGGGTGGCATCCAGAAGGCCCATCACGATGATCAGCATCGGAATGGTCACCGGCGCAACCGACAGCACCACCAGCGCGAAGATCAGGGTCGGGATCGACATCACCAGGTCGACGAAACGCGACAGCGCCTGGTCGATCCAGCCGCCCATCACCGCGGCAAAGAAGCCGAGGACGGAACCCAGGGTGAAGGACAGCACGGTTGCAGCCGTTGCGATGAAGATGGTGGTGCGCCCGCCATAGATCATCCGGCTGAGGAGGTCGCGGCCGATGTTGTCGGTGCCCAGCAGATAGTCTGCGCTGGAGGGCTCCCACACATCGCCGACCACTTCACCGACGCCGTAGGGGGCCAGCAGCGGCGCAAAGATGGCGCCAAGGAAGTACAGGGCGGTGAAGAACAGCCCGATGAGTGCGGAAATGGGGATATTCTTCATTTCGGGTGCCTCAGGCGCGGGTTGCTCAGGATGGCGACGATATCGGCGATCATGTTGAGGCCGATATAGACGGCGGCAAAGATCAGGCCGCAGGCCTGCACCACAGGCACGTCACGCTTGGACACGTGGTCCACCAGATACTGGCCCATGCCGGGGTAGACGAAGACCACCTCGATCACCACGACGCCGACCACCAGATAGGCGAGGTTCAGCATCACCACGTTGACGATCGGTGCAATCGCATTGGGGAAGGCATGGCGGTAGATCACCTGAAAAGCGTTGAGGCCCTTCAGCTCGGCTGTTTCGATATAGGCCGACTGCATCACGTTGAGGATCGCGGCGCGGGTCATCCGCATCATGTGCGCCAGAACAACCAGCGTCAGCACGGCGATCGGCAGCGCGATGGCGTTCAGCTTCTCAAACAGGCTCATGTTGTCGTTGACCATGGCCACCGAGGGGAACCAGCGCAGCTGCACGGCGATGAAGTACATCAGCACGTAGCCGATCAGGAACTCGGGGATCGAGATCGAGGCCAGGGTAACGGCCGAGATCGTCTTGTCGGGCCAGCGGTCCTTGAACCGGACGGCCAGCAGGCCCAGGAAAATTGCCAGCGGAACCGCAACCACGGCAGCCCAGAAGGCGAGGAACAGGGTATTCCAGAAACGGCTGCTCAGAGCCTGGGCAATGTCCTGGCCGCTGGTCAGCGCGGTGCCAAGATCGCCCTGCATGGCGCCGAAGAGCCAGGCAAAATAGCGTTGTACAGGAGGATCGTTCACGCCCAGCTCAGCCCGCAGGTTGGCCAGTGCCTCCGGCGTTGCCGATTGCCCCAGAATCGATTGGGCAACATCGCCGGGCAGAACGATGGTGCCGGCGAAGATCACGATTGAGATGAGCAACAAAAGAAGGAGGCTCAGCGCAATGCGCTGAGCCAGGAGTTTTACGATCGGAGACATATTAGGCTTTGACCCACAGCTTGCTGGCCGCATAGCCGTTCATCAGAACCTGGCCCGGGATGCCTTCGACAAAGCCGTCGACCTTGTCGGTGGTCGCTTCGACGAAGTCGTTGAACATCGGGCAGATCAGGCCGCCCTCGTCACGCAGGATGGTCGACATGTCGGCATACATCTGCGTCCGCTTGGCAACGTCCAGCTCGCCGCGGGCGGCCACCAGCATCTGGTCGAACTGCTCGTTGTTGAAGCGGGTGTCGTTCCAGTCCGCGGTGGACAGGTAGGCGGTGGTGAACATCTGGTCCTGGGTCGGACGGCCGCCCCAGTAGCTGGTGCAGAACGGCTTGGCGTTCCAGACTTCCGACCAGTAGCCGTCGTTCGGCTCGCGCTTGACGTCCAGCTGGATGCCGGCGCTGGACAGCGACTGCTGGAACAGGGCGGAAGCATCCGGCGCGCCCGGGAAGGAGTTGTCCGAGGTGCGCAGCAGGATCGAGCCCTCGTGGCCTGCCTTCTTCAGGTGGTGCATCGCCTTGTCCGGGTCGAACTGGCGCTGTTCCAGTTCGGTGTACATCGGGTAGGAGGCGTTGATCGGGGTGTCATTACCCACGGTGCCGTAACCGTTCAGGATCTTGTCGACCATTTCCTGGCGGTTGATGCCGTATTTCAGCGCCATGCGCACGTCGTTGTTGTCGAACGGTGCGGTGTTGCAGTGCATGATGAACACATAGTGGCCGGCCGCGGAGGTCGAGTGCACGGTGATGTTCGGCGCGCGGTCCACCAGTTTCGCGGTGCGCGGCGGCACCCGGTCGATCACGTCCACCTGGCCGGACTGCAGCGCCGCGACGCGGGCGGTGTCGTCGTTGATGACGATGATTTCCACGGTGTCCGCGTTGCCCAGATCGCCCCAGTAGTTCGGGTTTTTCTCGGCCACGAAGCGCACGCCCATGTCGGCGGACTTGATGATGTAGGGGCCGGTGCCGATGGGCGCCGCCGGATCGTCATTGCCGCCGTTCGGCTGGATGATCAGGTGGTAGTCGGCCAGCAGGTAGGGCAGGTCGGCGTTCGGGCTGTCCAGTTCGAAGACAACGCTGTCGCCGTCCGCGCGCACGTCCTTGATGCCGCGCATGATGCCCAGGGCGCCGGACTTGGTGTCCTCGCCGCTGTGGCGCACCATGGTCTTGACCACGTCATCCGCGGTGACGTTCTGGCCGTTCGAGTAGGTCACGCCGGAGCGCAGCTTGAAGGTCCAGGTCTTGGCGTCGGCAGAGGCTTCATAGCTTTCGGCCAGTTTGCCCTCGATGCCGCCGTCGTCAGCCAGCTCAACCAGCGTTTCACCCCACAGGCGGGTGACCATCAGGCCAACGGTGTTGGTGACCAGCGCCGGGTCCAGGCTGTCGGTGGTGGAGCCGCCCTGCAGGCCGAGGCGGATGGTGCCGCCCTTCTGCGGGCCGGCCGCCTTGGCAGCGGTGGACAGCAGCAGGTTGGCGGACACTGCGGTAAAGCCCAGTGCGGCGGCCTTGCCCAGGAAGTCACGGCGCGACAGTTTTCCTGCCGCGGCCTGGGTGGCCAGATACTGCATATGTCGGTTCATTGAGTTCTCCCGATTGGTTGCGGTGCTGAGGCACCTGTTTTTTTGATTGGCGATTTAAGATTTGCGTATTTACCGCTAACTCGCAAGCGTTATTAGCGAAACGCGGGGGAAGCCTCCTGTGCGGGCCTGTGCCGTTCAAACTGAGGGTGTCGCCTTTTTCAAGTGAGGTGCCGTTTTTGCGGTTGGGGACCCCTGTAAAGCAAAAAAACTTTTGAAATGCGACAGGAAATATTGATGCGGAGGGCTGACGGTTTTTTTATGAATCTGGCCGGTCCGCCAGGCTGACCGGCCCGCCGTAGGGCAGAATCGGTGCTTTTTTGTCTAAAAACGCCCTCTGTGCCGCAAAGGGAATTGCCCGGCACGGCCGGCAGGCGCAGGGGGCGCAGTTCATTTGCGGCAGCGGCTCCGGCACACCTTCAATGGGCGGTTCAGGCCTGCTCCGTGTCCATCCAGATGGTCACGGGACCGTCGTTCAGCAGCCGCACTTTCATGTCGGCGCCAAAGCGTCCCTTTGCAGTTTTCAAACCCAGCGCGGCCAGCTGCTCTGCAAAATACTCGTAGAGCCGCTCGCCCTCGGCAGGGGCTGCAGCAGTAGAGAAGCCGGGCCGGTTGCCGCGCCTTGTGTCGGCCGCCAAGGTGAACTGGCTGACCACCAGCACGCTGCCGCCGGTATCCTGGACGGAGCGGTTCATCTTGCCTCTCTCGTCCTTGAAGATCCGGATCTTGGAGATCTTGGCGGCCAGCTGCTCTGCCTGAGCCTCGCTGTCGCCTGCCATGGCGCAGACCAGCACCAGCAGGCCCGGGCCGATTGCGCCGATCACCGCGCCGTCAACCGCGACCGAGGCCTCGCTGACCCGTTGAATAAGTGCCCGCATGTCTGCTCCCGTTCGTTGAAATGTCCCGGCTGTCCGGCCATCCGCCGGCCGGGTCGTGACAGCTCTAGCCCGTTTGCCGCACGGGGGCGAGACAGTCGGCAGAAATTTCCCGCCGCTGGCCCGGCTCTTGCGCCGGATCAAGGCAGTGCCGGCAGCCGGGAGGTACAATGGGACGCAACAAGAAAGGAGGCTGAATTATGGTAGAAAAAACCGAACATGGCGGCTTTTGGCCGTCGCTTTATGATCCTTTCCGCAGTTTCGGCGCGCGTCTTGCCGACTGGCTTACTCCGGCAACCGAGGCCTCCTCGGGCAAAGAGGCTTACGACATCGCCATGGAGCTTCCGGGCGTTTCGCTGGAGGACGTGGAGCTGACCGTGGACAACGGCGTGCTGACGATCCGCGGCGAGAAGAAGACGCAGTCCGAGAAGACGGGCGACACTTGGTACTTCAGCGAGCGCCAGTACGGTGCCTTCCGCCGTTCCTTCCGCCTGCCGGAGGATGCGGACGGGCAGGCGGCCTCGGCCCGGATGGAAGACGGCGTGCTGCACATTTCGGTGCCGAAACGGGCGCTGGAGCAGCCGGAGACCGCCCGCAGGATCGAAATCAGCAAGGGCTGACAGGGAGGCCGGCCAATAGGTTCCGGCTCAGAATCCGGGGAAAGGAACCGGCCGGTTCAGGAAGGGGGCGGCTGCGCCCCCTTCCGCTTTGTCACAGGCGCTACTGCTACTGCTGGCTGGCCAGCAGGGCGATGCCGACGCCGATCAGCAGTGCCAGCAGCACGGCAAAAGCGATTTTCCAGGCAGAATAGGGCCGTTCGCCCTGGACCCGTCCGGACTGGCCGTTGACCACAAAACGATAGGTCTTGCCGCGGTATTTGTAGGCGGCGAGCCACACCGGCAGCAGGATGTGCTTGAAGGTCACCTCTGACACTTTGGTGTCGATACGGGCGATCCGCTGGCGGTCGCCGCCGATGTCGAACCGCACGTCGCGCTCGATCACCCGGTCCATCTTCTGCCCGGCCTCGGCGAAACCTTCTTCGAGGCCGACCGTATAGGCCTCGGCCCGGAAGCCGGCCAGGTACTGCGGCTGGTAGGGCTCCAGCTGCGCCAGGTCCCAGGGTTCCAGCGCCTCTGTGTATTTCTTGGGCAGGCTTTTGGAGGCCAGCACCAGCACATCGTCAAAGAACCGCTGCACCCGGCCCGACACGGGCCTCCAGCGCACCTTGGCCACCTGCCGGGTCCGGGTCTTGCCGTCCTGCTGGAAGGTTTCGGTCACGTAATAGACGGTGCCGCGCTGGCCGGTGTAGCTGCTGCGGGTCTGGGCGTCATAGGTCCAGTAAGGCACATAGATACCCTGCATCCGCCGCCCCTTGCGGGCGTATTGCTTGAGGCCGTTGGGGGCAAACCAAAGGCCGCCCAGCCAGTCCGTCATCGCCTTGTGCGCGGCGCGTTCCTCCACTGCGAAGGGCAGCACGCCCTTGGGTTTGATATGCCGGTTCTCGCCAGTGCCGGTCACCACCGGTGTGGCGCAGAACGGGCATTCCTTGGCGTGGGTTTCCGGGTCGAATTCTACCTGCGCGGCGCAGTTCGGGCAGGTGGAGACGCGGGTGACTTCGATCTCCGCTTCCGGCAGCTGCTCAGCGACTGCCGCGCGGAAATCCAGCTCCTGCAGGGCGGTGCCTTTCCAGGGGCCGCTGCGGATGCTTTCGGTGTGGCCGCAATGGCCGCAGGTCAGCGTGCCGGAGGCGGGGTCATAGGTGTAATCGGCACCGCATTGCTCGCAGGGGAAGCGGTGGGTTTCTTCTTCGGCGGCGGGCACGGTTTCAGCGGGCGGCGGCGGGGGCATCGTCACGGGGAGGGGAACCTGTCGGGCAATGTCAGTCAGGGTGTGGCGGGGGCGGCAGTCTGCCGCCCTCTCGAAGGTGCTACCCGGCTCGCGGTGCCGGCGGCGGCGGAGGCGGCGGCAGGATGGTGAACAGCTGCGCCAGCTCCATCACTTCGCCCGCGCGTTTCCAGCCGTCCTGGCCGGGGGTCCAGACGTGGGTCTCGCGTGTCAGGGTTCCGTCCTGCGCCATCCGTCCCATCCGCGCCTTGGAGAACGGGCCAGAGGTCTGCCCGTCCACCGCGATGTGCCAGACGTGCTCCACCGGCGGCGGGGGCGGGGCCGCGGGCGCTGCCGGTTGCGGCGCAGCGGGTTCGGGCCGCGCGCCCCATGGCCCGGCCGGATGACCCGCTGCCTGAGAGGGTGCGCCTCCCTGCAGGGCCTGGCCCATCTGCTGCGCCATCGCCATTCCCATGCCCATACCCATGCCGGCGCCCATGCTGCTGTTCGGGGTCTGCGCGGAAGCGGTCATCGCCTCGGCTGCGGAGAACTGGGTGTAGCGGCCGAGATCGCCCAGCACGCCCATCTGGGTGCGCTTGTCCATCGCTTCCTCCACCGCGGGCGGCAGCGAGATGTTTTCGATGTACAGCTCCGGCATCATCAGGCCGTAGTCCGCCAGGGTGCCGGAAATCTCTGCCGCTACCAGCTTGCCCAGGTCCGCCGTGTTGGCGGCCATGTCCAGCACCGGAATGCCGGAGCCTGCAATCACGCGGGAGAATTCCTGCACGATGATGTTGCGGATCTGGTAGGAGATCTCGTCCATGGTGAACTCGCCGTCGGTGCCGACGATCTCGGACAGGAACCGCGCCGGGTCGGCGACCTTGATCGTATAGGTGCCATAAGCGCGCAACCTGACGGGCCCGAACTCCGGGTCGCGGCAGATGATCGGGTTCTTGGTGCCCCACTTCAGGTCGCTGAAGCGGGTGGTGTCGACAAAGTAGACCTCCGACTTGAACGGCGACTGGAAGGCGTGGTCCCAGTGCTGCAGCGTGGTCATGATCGGCATGTTGTTGGTCTCAAGCATATAGAGACCGGGGGTGAAGACATCGGCCAGCTGGCCCTCGTGCACGAACACCGCCGCCTGGCCCTCGCGCACCGTCAGCTTGGCACCGTATTTGATCTCGTGCCCCTCGCGCTCAAACCGCCAGACCATGGTGTCATGGGTGTCGTCCACCCAGTGAATGACATCAATGAATTCGCCTTTGAGAAAATCGAAAATACCCATGTTTCAGGTCCTCTTCCTGTGGCGGCCTAAAGTTCCTGGCCCATCGCCTCGCGGGCGAGAATGCGGATGACGGGGCGGGCCTCCTCGATGCTCATCCCCGTTGTCAGTCTTGGATCATACAGCATCTGCAGCAGTTTTTCGTCAAAGCTGGTCAGCAGCGCAAACTCGTCATCGTCGTTGAAGATCGAAGGCCGCGCCCGGGGGCTGTCGTTCCGCAGCCCCAGGCCTTGCGCCACTTCCTCATGCACGCAGCTCTTGCGCACCAGGTCGGGGTGCTCGGCCCGGATCAGCGCCACGCCGCGGGTATAGGACAGCGGGTCACCCTGCGGCCCGCCCGCCACCACCAGGCAGTAGTAGCTGCGCGGCGGCGCGGCCAGCAGCGACAGGTCGCGGGCGCTGATCGAGGGCAGCAGCTCGCGCACCCGTTCGGCCACAAAGGCGCTGTCGTCGAGGCTGGCAAAGATCACGTGAAAATTGGCCCGCCCGCTGACGGTGCTGATGGAGTGGCTGGTGATCCGCGCCAGCCGGGCGGCATATTCGGCGAGCGTTTCCCGGTCCTGCGCCCGCTGCTCCGCCTGCACCGACGGGCCGAATTCTGCCGCGATCCGCACCGGGCCGGACCAGCGGCCCATGCCCCCTGAAATCCCTGCGCCACCGTATTCATCGTAAAATGCCAGCGCTTCAAAGCTGCTGGCCAGATCCTCGGCGTCGTAAGGCGTGTCCGGCCCGCCGCCGTCGGTGCGCAGCAGCCCGCGGGTCAGCAGGTCACGCTCCAGCGCGTTGTAGTAATAAGTCAGCTGAGCGCTGTCTGCGGAGGGTTTGTAGACCGCCGGCTGCGGCGCCGCGGGGCGGGCCTGCGGCACCAGCGATTCCGCCTGGTCAAAGGGCAGGCAGGCCGTGAGCGCGGCCAGCCCGGCAAGGGCCGCTGCGCTCCTCCACATGGTTTGGACAGCCTGCACCCTTGCCGCCCTTCTCAGTTCGGCACCGCGGTGCCGGCAGTGTCGCCAACCCCGTCGCGGCGCGCCTTGGCGGCGGCCAGCGTATCGCGCAGCTCCGCCTCCATCTTCTGCAGCTCTTCCTCGGCAGCAGCGCGTTTGGCTTTGCCCTCGTCAGCGATCTTGAGGCTGTCCTGAATGGTGCCGATCAGGTCCGCATTGGCCTGTTTCACCGCTTCGATGTCAAAGACGCCGCGCTCCATCTCCTGGCGGATCATCTCGTTCGACTGGCGCAGGTTGGCGGCGTTCGAGGTCAACAGCTCATTGGTCAGGTCATTGGCGTCGCGCACCGCAGCAGCGGCCTGGGCCGAGCGCTGGATGGTCAGCGCCTGCGCCAGCTGGGTTTCCCACAGCGGCACGGTGTTCACCAGGGTCGAGTTGATCTTGGTCACCAGCGACTTGTCGTTCTCCTGCACCAGCCGGATCGAGGGCAGCGATTGCATGGTGACCTGGCGGGTCAGCTTCAGGTCGTGCACCCGCCGCTCCAGATCGTCGCGGGCGGCGCGCAGGTCGCGCAGCTCCTGCGCCTTCATCACCTGGTCGCCTTCTGGAGCGGCCTGCACCTCGGCCTCTTTCGCCGGGATTGCGGTGCTGTCCAGCTCCGCCAGCTTGGCCTCGCCCGCGGCGATATAGAGCGCCAGCTCATCATAGAACTGCAGCGTTTTTTCATAGAGAAGGTCGAGCGACTTGATGTCCTTCAGCAGGGTGTGCTCGTGGCCCAGGAGGTCGTCGGTAATCCGGTCGATCTGCCCCTGCACGGTCTCATACCGCGCGGTGAATTTCACGAAAGGCGTGGCCTTGCCCAACAGCCGCTCCCAAAAGGTCGCCTTGCGGCGCACGTCCAGTTCGGAGACCGAAAAGCCGCGGATCGTGGCCACGATATTGCGCAGGCTGTCGCCCGCAGGACCCACATCCTTGTTACGCACATCGGACAGCATCGCCTGGCTGATGGTCTGCAGCTCTTCCTGCGCGGCTGAGCCGAAATGGATGATCGAATTGGTATCGCCCATGTCGATCTGATCCATCCGCTGCCGGATCGCCTCGCTGGTCGGTTCATCGGCCTGCTCCAGCGGCTGCACCTCAGCCACGGGTTCAGGCAGTTCGATGGCGGTGACTTCCGTGACCAGGGCTTCGGCCTCGGCGGCTTTCTGTTGAACGGCTTCGGACATGAACGGCTTCCTCGCTAATCAATTCCGGTCCAGATGGACCCCTTCACGCTGCAAACGGTCGCGCAGCACATCAATTTCAATGGTCAGGTCGGCGCGGTCCTCCACCAGCATCTTGCGGGTGCGCGCGGCAAAATTCTGTTCCAGGTCGTCCAGCAGCGCCAGGTAATCGGCGCGGGCCTGGGCGTCCTGGCTGCGGGCATAGATGTCGGCGAACTTCACCGTCGCATCGCGGGCGCCCTGCAGATAGACGGTCAGGTACTTGCGGGCGGCGGTCAGGTCGCGCGGGTCTTCCTCCACTGTGCGGAACAGCTCGCGGGCCACCTCCTGGAATTGCTCCACCCGCGCCTCGACTCCCCGGTCGCGGGCGCGCAGGGCGGCGTCCTTCATGGCGGCAAGGCTCTGTTCCGCCTCATCCACCGCGCGGGCCACCCGGGACTGCTGGAAATCGTCGACCCCTTCCACGCCCTTGTCGCGCAGCGGGTCGATGCCGAAGGCGGTGATGTGCAGCCCCGCTGCCGCGGCGCCATAGATGGCGGCAATCAGGATGCCGGGCTCTGCCTTCCACGCCGCCAGCGCCGCGCCGCCGCCCGCCAGCAGCGCTGCCAGGATCTTGTGGGGCAGGGCGGGTTTGCGTGCCACCTTGCGGGCGGCATAGGCGGCTTCGGCCTTCAGCCCCTCGCGTAGCAGGAAGGCGCCGCCGGTCCACAGGCCCGCGCCGATCAGCCCCAGCGCCAGGCCAGTGGCGCCGTCGTTCAATGACAGCAATGCCAGGATGGCAGGAGGCACAAACATCACGTTGGCGCGCACCCCGACCGGATCCACCTGGGCATTGCGGTAAGACTGCCTGGGAGCGGAGTTTTGCGACCCGGGGTCGCTGCCGGGGCTGTGTTTGCCGCCGTAACGCTGTGCCATGCGTTCAGCCCCCCACAATCCAGCCGGTGCTGAGGCCGAACATCAGGATCAATAGGGCGGCATAGGCAATTTTCTGCACGCAAGCTCCCCCAAAACCGCCAGCGAAGATTAACTGATTGGAAATCTAGGGGATAGCGGACGGTGTTGCTAGGGGGAAGTCTGCGGGATTTGGCTCAGCGCCGGGGATTCTTGCCGATCGGGCGCTTGCCGCCGCCGCGCTGGGCCGGGCGGTCGCTGCGCGGTGTAGCGGCCTTGCCGGCCGGTTTGCCGGGTTTTGCCGGTGCCTTGGCTGCGGGCTTGCCGCCCGGTTTGCCCATCGGCCTGCCAGCAGGCTTGCCGCCGCGGGAGCGGGTGGGGCGGCCTGCCGGTTTTTCCTCTTCCGGCTCCAGGCCGAGCTGGTCGCGCACCACGCGCGGGCGCAGTTCCTCGACCTCGCCCGGTTTCAGGTCACCCAGCTGGAACGGCCCGTAGGACACCCGCAAGAGCCGGTTCACGGTGAAGCCGATATCCTCCATCGCGCGGCGGATCTCGCGATTCTTGCCCTCGCGCAAGCCCACCGTCAGCCAGGCGTTGGCGCCCTGCTGGCGGTCTAGCGACACGGTCATCGGCTGGAACTTCTCGCCCTCGATCACCAGGCCCTTGCGCAGGGGGGCGAAATCCTCGTCCTTGGGGCGGCCGTTGATCCGCACCCGGTAGCGGCGCAGCCAGCCGGTGGCGGGAAGCTCCAGCTTGCGCTTGATGCCGCCGTCGTTGGTGAGCAGCAGCAAACCTTCGGAGTTGAGGTCGAGGCGGCCGACTGTCATCACCCGCGGCATGTCCTCGGGCAGCTCGTCAAAGATGGTCTTGCGGCCCTTTTCGTCGCTGTTCGAGGTCACCAGGCCGGTGGGCTTGTAATACAGCCACATCCGCGGCGCCTCGGCCTCCGGCAGCGGCTGGCCGTCGACGCTGATCCGGTCTGCGGTGGTCACGTTCAGCGCCGGGCTGTCGATCTTCTTGCCGTTCACCGACACGCGGCCCTCGGCGATCATGCGCTCAGCCTCACGGCGCGAGGCAACACCCGCGCGCGACAGGACCTTGGCGACGCGGTCGCCCTCAGGCGAGGCGCTAGCCTCTGGTTTGGCGGCAGCCTTGCGGGGCTGGGATTTCGGGCCTGGTTTGCCCTTGGGGGATGCGGGTGTTTTGCTCATGCCTGTGCCATAGAGCATTCCGCTGCCTTGCGAAAGCGGGCAATCGCGGGCAGGAAGGGGCATGGCATTCAAATCGCATATGGACAAAGCGCTGGACCAGGCGCGTGAGGCCGCGGAGCGCGGCGAGGTTCCCGTGGGCGCTGCGCTGATCGCGCCGGACGGGCAGGTGGCGGCGTTGGCAGGCAACCGCACCCGCGAGCTGAACGACCCCACCGCTCACGCCGAGATTCTGACCATCCGTGCGGCCTGTGCCGCCTTGGGCAGCGAGCGGCTGACAGGCTATGACCTCTATGTGACGCTGGAACCCTGCGCCATGTGCGCCGCTGCAATCGCTGCCGCCCGCATCCGCCGGGTGTACTACGGTGCCGCTGACCCCAAGTCCGGCGGTGTGGCGCATGGTGCCTGCGTGTTCTCCCATCCGCAGGCGCATCACGCGCCGGAAGTCTATGACGGGATTGCGGAAGAGGAGGCCAGAGCGCTGCTCAAGGAGTTCTTCGCTGGGAAACGCTGAACCCTGCCGGCCGGGGCGGGACTTTGACTGTTGCCGGATTAGGTCGAGTGTCCTATAAGTGCGGTTAGGTCAAATGTCCTAGAGGCCGGAATGACGCAGGAAAGTACCAAAGACCGGATTGCAGAGGCCGCGGACCAGCTGTTCTATGAACGCGGGTTCGAGGCTACGTCCTTTGCGGATATTGCTGGGGCTGTCGGCATCTCACGCGGCAATTTCTACTATCATTTCAAGACCAAGGACGAGATCCTTGAAGCGGTGATCGCGCGCCGCATGGCCAATACACGCGCCATGCTGAACGGCTGGCAGGCAGAGGGCGGCAGTCCGCAACAGCGGATCATCTGCTTTATCCGGATCCTGATCGCCAACCAGGCCAAGATCACTCTCTACGGCTGCCCGGTCGGCACGCTGGTGGCGGAACTGGGCAAACTGGACCATGCGGCGCAGGATCAGGCCAATGCAATTTTCACCCTGTTCCGGACCTGGCTCTGCCGCCAGTTCGGGGAGCTGGGCTGCGGCGCGGAATCGGATGCCCTGGCGATGCACCTGCTGGCGCGCAGCCAAGGGGCGGCAACGCTGGCGCAGGCGTTCCGTGATGCGGAATTCATCAACCGGGAAGTAGAGCTGATGCTGAATTGGCTTCAGGAACAGCTGCCAAAGGATCACCCTGCCTGACACACACCACAGGAGATACTCATGTATTTTATTTTGCTTTCATTCGCGGCGCAGAAGGACCGCCTGGCCGAGTTTCTGGAGGGTCACAAGGCCTGGCTGCAGCAAGGATTTGAGGACGGGGTGTTCCTTGCCGCCGGGTCCATGACGGATGGCGAGGGCGGGGCGATCCTCGCCGTAGGTGAAGGCGAAGAGGACCTGGCCGCCCGCGTCGCGCAGGATCCCTTTGTGACCGGCGGTGTGGTGGAGCCGGAAATCATCGGCGTGGCGCCCACCATGATGGATCCCCGGCTTGATTTCCTGCGGGGCGGGGAATGAACCGCACCGTCACCGCCGCCGATGGCCATCCCCGTTGCGCCTGGAGCGCCTCGGCCCCCGATTTCCTGCGGTACCACGACGAGGAATGGGGCTACCCGGTTGGAGACGACATCCGCCTGTTCGAGAAGGTCTGCCTCGAAAGCTTCCAGTCCGGCCTCAGCTGGCGGACCATTCTGGACAAGCGCGAGAACTTCCGCGTCGCCTTTGCCGGGTTCGATTTCAACGAGATGGCGAAATTCGGCACGAGGGACGTGGAGCGGCTGCTGCAGGACAAGGGCATCATCCGCCACCGCGGCAAGATCGAGGCGGTGATCAACAATGCTGCCCGCGCGCAGGAACTGGTGGCAGAGGCGGGGTCGCTGGCGGCGTTCTTCTGGAGCTATGAGCCGAAGCCGGAGGATTTGCCGGAGCCGCAGACCGCCTCCACCAGTTCCGAATCCGTGGCGCTGTCCAAGGCGCTCAAGAAACGCGGCTGGAAATTTGTCGGCCCGACCACGGTTTTTGCCTTCATGCAGGCGATGGGGCTGATCAATGACCATGCCCGCGGCTGTATCTGCCGGGAGAAGGCCGCCGCGGCCCGGCAGGCCTTTACTGTGCCGCAGGTGAAGCCGGCGGCCTGATCTCCGCCCGCGCCGGGCCGGCAGGCCCGGCGCCACGCCCAACGGGAGCGGATCTGCCCGCCAGATCCGGCGACGGGCGGGAGGCCCCCCGTCTGGTCGCGCGGTTCAGATTTCGATCGCCTTCATCACTTCCGGCTCGATCACCTCCACCCCGGGCAGCCCCTCGATCAGGTCCTTGGCGTCCTGCTCCAGCACCGGGAAGCTCTTGTAGTGGCAGGGAATCACCGTCTTGAAATTGAAGTACCGCTTCGCCGCATAAGCCGTCTGTTTCATGTCCATAGTGAAATGGCCGCCTGCCGACAGGATGCCTACGTCCGGCTTGTAGTAATCGCCCATCCACTCCATGTCGGCCATGATCGCGGTGTCGCCGGACAGGTAGACGGTCTTGCCCTCCGCCATCAGCATGTAGCCGACTTCCGAGCCGCCGGTGCGCAGTCCGTCCTGGGTGTTGAAGGTGGAGCTGTGCGAGGCAGGCACCATCGCAACCTTCACCCCGCCCAGGTCCACGGTGCCGCCTTTGTTGAAGCCGGTGGTCTGCACCCCTTCGGTTTCGCCCCAGAGGCCCATCAGGTCGTATTGCCCGATCACCGGCACCTCCAGCCGCTTCGCCAAGGGCAGCACGTCCACCACATGGTCGAAATGCACATGGGTCAGCAGGATGTGGGTGGCACCGGCAACGGCGGCCTGGTGGCTCTCTTCCGGCAGCACCGGATTGCCGCTCAGCCAGGGGTCCACCAGCAGCACCTGGCCGCTTGTTTCGATGCGGAATGAGCCGTGGCCCAGCCAAATGATCTTCATCGGTTTTCTCCTCCCGTTGTCCTTGGCGGAAGCCTAACAGGCTGCGGGCGAAAAGGAATGCGGACGTGCCGGAAAATATGCTTGCCGGCCCGATTGCAGGCTGCCCGCCCGTTGCAGGCTTGCAGCGCAGGCGGCACGGCGGTAAATGCCTACTCAACACCAGATGAGGGTTTCCATGTCGATTGACCAAAGCACCGCCGCCAAGGTGGCCAAACTGGCCCGGATCAAGGTCGAGGACGACGCGCTGCCGGCGCTGGCAGACGAGTTCAACAACATCCTGGGCTTCATCGAGCAGCTGAACGAGGTGGATGTCGAGGGCGTCGAGCCGATGACCTCCGTCACCCCGCAGCGCCTGAAGCGCCGGGTGGATGAAGTCACCGACGGCAGCCAGCAGGACAAGGTGCTGGCCAACGCGCCGGACGCCCGCGAAGGTTTCTTCGCAGTGCCCAAAGTCGTGGAGTAAGAGACATGAGCGATCTGAACAAACTGGGCCTGGCAGAGGCCCGCGACGCACTGCGCAAGGGCGACACCACCTCCGTTGAGCTGACCGAGGCCTGCCTCAAGGCAATCGATGCGGCTGACGCGCTCAATGCCTTCGTGCACAAGACGCCCGAGATTGCGATGGAACGGGCCAAGGCAGCGGACGACCGCATCAAGGCGGGGGATGCGCCCTCAATGTGCGGCCTGCCGATCGGCATCAAGGACCTGTTCTGCACCAAGGGCGTGCCGTCGCAGGCGGCGTCGAAAATCCTCGAAGGCTTCAAGCCGGAGTATGAATCCACTGTCAGCCAGAAGCTGGCCGATGCCGGTTCCGTCATGCTGGGCAAGCTGAACATGGATGAGTTCGCCATGGGCTCCTCCAACGAAACCTCCGTCTACGGCAACGCCGTCAGCCCCTGGCGCCGCGGCAATGACGACGCCGAGCTGACCCCGGGCGGCTCCTCCGGCGGCTCCGCCTCTGCGGTGGCAGCCGACCTCTGCCTGGCGGCAACCGGCACCGATACCGGCGGCTCGATCCGCCAGCCCGCCGCCTTCACCGGCACCGTCGGCATCAAGCCGACCTACGGCCGCTGCTCGCGCTGGGGCATTGTCGCCTTTGCCTCCTCGCTGGACCAGGCCGGGCCGATGACCAAATCGGTGCGCGATGCTGCCATCATGCTGGAAGCCATGTGCGGCCACGACCCCAAGGATTCGACCTCTGCCGAACTGGCGGTGCCGGATTTCGAGGCGATGCTGACCGGCGACATCCGCGGCAAGAAGATCGGTATCCCCAAGGAGTACCGCATGGACGGCATGCCGTCCGAGATCGGGAAGCTTTGGGCCGATGGCGCCGAGATGCTGAAGGCCGCAGGCGCCGAGATCGTCGATATCTCGCTGCCCCACACCAAATACGCGCTGCCCGCCTATTACGTGATTGCCCCGGCTGAGGCGTCTTCGAACCTGGCGCGCTACGACGGTGTCCGCTACGGCCGCCGCGCCACGCTGGAGGCGGGTGACGGCATCACCGAGATGTACGAGAAGACCCGCGCCGAAGGCTTCGGCCACGAGGTGCAGCGCCGCGTCATGGTCGGCACCTACGTGCTGTCGGCTGGCTTCTACGACGCCTATTACAACCGCGCCCGCCGCGTCCGCACCCTGATCAAGAAGGACTTCGAGGACGCCTTTGCTGCCGGCGTCGATGCGATTCTGACCCCGGCCACCCCGTCCGCGGCCTTTGGCCTGGGCGAGATGACCGAGGCGGATCCGGTGCAGATGTATCTGAATGACGTCTTCACCGTCACCGTGAACCTGGCAGGCCTGCCGGGTGTCGCGGTGCCTGCAGGCTTGGATTCCCAAGGCCTGCCGCTAGGTCTGCAGCTGATCGGCAAGCCCTGGGAAGAGGGCGATCTGCTGAACACTGCCTATGCGCTGGAGAATGCGGCCGGCTTTGTAGCCAAGCCGCAGCAATGGTGGTAAACATCTGCGCAAGCAATTGAGCAGAGCTGACAGGTACCCCATGCGCGCATTCGCATCTTACGCCGCCGCAGGCAGCCTTCTGGTTATGGCTGCCTGTTCCCCCCAGGTCCCGGACAGCGCCGCGGGCGTTGGCATCGACGGCGACCCGTTTGCGCCGCCGCCGGCCGCAGGCACCACCATCAATGGCGATCCGCTGGTGCCGCCTGCGCGGGTGTCCACTGAAACCGCGCCTTATCAGCCTGGCACCGCACCGCGCAGCAGCGGCTCCACCACCACGGCCGGCACGTTCAGCACCGCTGCGGCGTCTTCCAGCGACGCCGATATCGCCCGCCAGACCGAGGCCGCCCTAGCCGCGTCCCGCAGCACTTCCGGCACGGCGCCGCTGGATGCCAGCCCCGCCAACCCGGCACCGCAGCTGATCGGCAACGCGGGTATCTCGGACGAGAATGATTTTGAGGCAGTGGCCTCGCGCCAGTCCATCGAAAGCGATGCTGAGCGGCTGCAGCGCCAGCGGTCGCAGTACCAGCAGGTGCAGCCGACCGCGGTGCCGGAACGCTCCGGCGATACCGGGCCGAACATCGTCAAATACGCGCTCAGCACCTCCAACCCCAAGGGCGTGCGCCTCTACACCCGCGCAGGCATTAACCTGAAGGCCCGCAGCGCGCGCAACTGCGCCGAATTCGCATCGCCGGATCAGGCCCAGGTTGCCTTCCTCAAGAGCGGCGGCCCGGAGCGCGACCGCAAGGCGCTGGACCCGGATGGCGACGGTTTTGCCTGCGGCTGGGATCCGGCCCCCTACCGGCTGGCCGTCCAGAATTGATGACGCCTGATCAGTCAGGCGCCGTCTGGCATCCCAGCCCGAACTTCGGGCCCCGCAGGGACGGCCTGACGCCGTCCCTGATTGTTTTGCACTACACCGCCATGGAGACCGCTGAGGACGCACTGGAGCGGCTCTGCGATCCGGTTGCGGAGGTTTCCGCCCACTACCTGATTGGTGCAGACGGCACCCTTTGGCAAATGGTGGCAGAAGACTGCCGCGCCTGGCATGCAGGCGCAGGCGAGTGGGCAGGGCAGGAAGACATCAATTCCCGCTCTATCGGCATCGAACTCGACAACCTCGGCAGCCACCCCTTCAGCGAACCGCAGATGGCGGCGCTTGAGGCGCTGATGCGCGGCATCATGCAGCGCCGGGACATTCCGCCTGCGGGGGTGATCGGCCATTCCTGCATGGCGCCGGGGAGAAAATGCGACCCCGGCCCGCGTTTCGACTGGGCGCGCCTGGCCCGCCAGGGGCTGGCTGCGGATGGCGCGGGTTCGCCCCCGCCGCAGCCCGTAACCTTCCCGGGCTTCCGGGAAGCTGCCGCCGCGGCCGGTTTCACGGCGCCGGCAGACGACGAAACGCTGCTGGCGGCGGTGCGGCTGCGGTTCCGGCCCTGGGCCTCCGGCCCGCTCTCTGCTGAGGACTTCCTGCCGCTGGCCTGAAGGAACGGCCTGCTTCTGTACAATCCGCTTGACGCCGCGTGCGGTTGTTCCTACGCCTCCCCTCGCGCAGAAGGCTGGATGGCCGCCGGCGCGGGGAGACCCGCGCGGGAGGAAAGTCCGGACTCCATGAAGCAGCGGTGCCGGGTAACGCCCGGGCGGGGAAACCCGACGGAAAGCGCCACAGAAAACAGACCGCCAGCCCCCGGGCTGGTAAGGGTGAAACGGTGGGGTAAGAGCCCACCGCGCCTCTGGCAACAGGGGCGGCACGGCAAGCCCCACCGGGAGCAATGCCAAATAGGGTCCCCGCGCGGGCAGGTTCCGGTCCGCCGGAAAACCGCCGCTAGGTTCGCTTCAGCCGAGAGGGACCGGGTTGGCAGCTTGAGCGGCGCAGCAATGCGCCGCCTAGATGAATGGCCGTCGATCCCTGCCTTACGGGGCAGGGGGGACAGGATCCGGCTTACAGGCCTTCTGCGCGTTCCAATGGCTCATAGGCGGTGGCCGGTCCGGGAATGCCCTTCAGGTCGAACACACCGGCCTTTTGCAAGCCCGCGCCAACCGCCCGGGCTGTGGTTTCGCAAACCAGGATCTGCCCGCTGCCGGCCTTGTCGCAAAGCCTGGCTGCCAGGTTCGGCGCGGCACCGATGGCCGCATAATCCAGCCGTCCCTCAAAGCCGATCTGGCCCAGCGTCGCCTTGCCGGTGGCAATCCCGATCCCCAGGCCGATCCGGCTGCCGCCGGTTTGAAACGGCCGCACCGCATCCGGAAACGCACCCTGCATCTGCTCTGCCAGATCCAGCGCCCGCCTGGCCGGGTCCTCGCAGGGCAGCGGCGCGTTGAACAGCACCAGGAGCCCGTCGCCCAGAAACCGCTCCAGCGTGCCGCCGGCCTGTTCGATCAGCGGCCCTGCGGCCTGGTGGAAGGCGTTGAGCGCGGCGATCACCTGGTCCGGAGAGACGGCGCTGGCAAAGGCGGTAAAGCCGCGCAGGTCGGCAAACAGAACTGTCACGGTGCGGCGCTGGCTGTTCAAGGCCGTGCTGCCGCTGCCAGCATTCACGATCATCGCCGCCACCGGTTCCGGCAGGAAACGGCGCAGACGGTTGGTCCGCTCCAGCTCCGCCACCTGCTGCGCCACCTTGCGCTCCAGCTGGCTGTTCCAGGATTGCAGCTCCTCCTTCTGCGCATTGACCTCCTCATAAAGCGCGCCCAGTTCGCGGCTCATGCTGTTCACATTCCGTGCCAGCCCGTCGAATTCATCCCGGTTGGAAACCCTGGCCCGGGCCGTGAATTTCCCGGAGGCGACGGAACTCAGGGTGCGGCCGATCTGCTCCACCGGCCACAGCACGGAGGAGGAAATTGCATAGCCCGCGAGCAGCGACATAAGAACGGCTGCCAGACTGACGCCCAGCACCAGATTGCGCGAGCGGCTGTAGGCCAGGCTGGTTTCCCTTGCCCGCTGGTCCATCTCTCCCCTGATACGGGTGGCAACCGTATAGGCGTCGCGCTGTATCCGCCTGGTTCGGGGGGCAAAGTCGCGTCCGACCAATTCGGCGATGGCCTCGAAATCTCTTGCGTGCCGTCTGCGGGAGATTTCGAAGGCGATGGGGCGCAGTGCCCGCGCCGCTTCTTGAATTCCTATCAGATGGGTATCCTTTTTTGTGCCTTCACGTTCCTGTTTCCGGATGGCCCTGGCAACGAACAGAGTCAGATTATTGACTTCGTTCATCAACTGTTCGCTCGGCGGTGTTGCCGGATCGTGGAGTTCCAGCGCATTGGAATAGGCGAAGGCCATGGCGTTGTTGGCGCTTTGGTAGATCAGGCTGTAGGTCTGGATCCGCTGCTGGTCGCGGATCAATTGCCGGGTCCGTTCATTTGCCTGCTGCAGTGTTTGCAGCCCAAGCAATGCGAGGGCAATCACCAGTCCGGTTCCGGTCAGAAAGGCCGCCAGCAGCTTGTAGCGCAACGAAACCCTCAGGCGGGCCACCGCGCGCACCAGAGGATTCGGCTGCGGATCTGTCTGGCTGGTCTTCCTGTGCTCAGGCATCGGCAGGGCCCTTGGGCTGTGGCACGGCTGGTTAAGCCACTGAAATGGGGCAAACGGCGGGTAAAGCTACGTTTCACCGCGTCCCAACAGGGGGAAAGCAGGTGAAAACCCCGATTCCGCCGCTTGGCTGGCAGAATTGGCCCTCAGCGGCGGCTTCCGGGCGTTTTGGCTGTTGACTTGGGGCGCAGGGCGGGTAAAAGCCGGGCTTCAGATAGGAATTTACCGAGAGGCCCCTGCCTTTTCGGACGCAGGAGAAGCACCATGGCGAAGCCGACCACCATCAAGATCCGCCTGAACTCGAGCGCGGGCACCGGCCACTTCTATGTGACCAAGAAAAACGCACGCACCATGACCGAGAAAATGGTTGTGCGCAAATACGACCCGGTCGTGCGCAAGCACGTCGAGTACAAAGAAGGCAAAATCAAGTAAGCCTTCCTTACTGACGATTTCCGGAAACGGGTCGCGCGATGCGCGGCCCGTTTTCTTTTTTGGGGCCGCGCGGTCGATTCCGCCCGCCGTCTGCAATTGTCCAAAAATGCCGCAGGGATTACCCGGCAGCCCGGCATTTTGTTGCCCCATTTGCCATCTAGACTGACAACCGTGGGTATAAAGCTAAGGGGTGGATGTGCTGTGAGGGTTTTCTTGTTGGCAGCGGTACTGTCAGTGGCCGGGGCACCGGTCTCCGGTTTCTTTGAGGCCAAGGTGGCGGTGCCGCCGCCGCCGCCTGTCACTGCTGGGCCTTTGCCGGTTGCGGCAGGAGGCCCTGGGCAGGAGGAAGTGGTAGAAGCAAGCTTTGTGCGCCTGAACGGTCGAAGGCTGGCGTTGAACCTGGTGCGTTTAGGCAGTGCCGGTGTGGCGGTGCTGAGCGTCCCTGAAACCAGCCCGGTGCCGGTTCTGCCCGAAATTGCAGAGGCTGACCTGAGTGACCTGCTCCGCAGCGCCTCGGGCTGCCGCGTGGACGGAAGCCTCCGCAAGGTTGCAGGCCGGCAGGGGGCATTTGCCATCTCCGCCGGCTTGGATTGTTCCGGTTTCTGACCTCAGGCGCGCCACTCTGCCACGGTCAGCACGGGCGTCATCCCCATGCCCTGCATCAGCGCCGCGGAGGCGCTGTTGAAGGGCGCATAGGTGGCCGCAATCACCGTGGCGCCCTCTGCCAGCGCCCGCGTCTTCATCGCTTCCACCAGCGCCTTGCCGACGCCCATCCGGCGCCAGGCTTCGGTCACCGAGATATGGTGCAGCATGGCGCGTTTCTCGGCGGCGCGGACGGGCAGGGCGGGGTGGTCCTGCAGCTCATAGATCAGGTAGCCCAGCAGCGCCCCCTGCGGGCTTTCCGCGGCCAGGGCAAAGACGTTGTCCTGCTGCAGCCAATCCTGCAGCCAGGCAGCCAGATCGCCGCTGCCCGGCGCCGGAATATGGCGCTCCGGCTGATGCTCGGCGTGCAGCGCGTGCAGGTCCTGCAGCAGCGGCAGCAGACGGTCTGCCTCTGCCGCCGGGATCTCAATGATTTTCATGGGTGTGTCCCCTGTTATTGTTGTTGAAATGAAAAGGGGCGGATCCTTGTGATCCGCCCCTTGCTGTTTGGTATGTGGCTTGCGGTTATTCGCGGTTGCCAAGCAGCTGGAGCAGCATCATGAACATGTTGATGAAGTCCAGGTACAGGCTCAGCGCGCCCATGATCGCGGACTTTGCCAGCCACTCCTGGTCGCCCGCGTGGGCCATCTGCAGGTAGTCGTTCTTGATGCGCTGGGTGTCATATGCGGTCAGGCCCGCAAAGATCAGCACGCCGATCACCGAGATCGCAAACGCCATGGCGGAGGACGCCAGGAAGATGTTGACGATCGAGGCCACGATCAGGCCGATCAGGCCCATGATCAGGAAGGAGCCCATGCCGCTGAGGTCCTTCTTGGTGGTGTAGCCCACCAGCGACAGGCCCGCAAAGGCGATGGAGGTGATCAGGAACACCTGCACGATGCTCTCGCCGGTGAAGACCAGGAAAATCGAGCTGATCGACAGGCCCATCACGGTCGCGAAGACATAGAACAGCAGCTGCACGCCGGCCGCAGACATGCGGTTGGCGGCGGCGCCGATGCCAAAGATGAAGGCCAGCGGGGCAAACATGATGACCCACTTCAGCGGCGACGCATACAGCGCATAGCCGATGTTGGTCAGGTACTTGTCAGCGCTCAGCTGGGCCACGGCGTTGGCCGGGTCAGAGGTGACAGCCAGCCCGGCAATCGCCCAGGCGGCCAGGAAGGTGATGAACGTGCCTGCCGACATGGTGGCATAGACTTTGTTCATATGGGCGCGGAGGCCCTCATCAATCTGCTGGGCGCGGGCGCCTGCGGCAGAGCGGATGGTATCGAATTGTGCCATATTGAATGGTCTCCGTAATCTACTCCCTCGCTGCCGGCACGCGAATGGGACCGCGGGCCGCAGCTTTCCTGCTAAATATCGGGTGAAGCGGAGTTCGGTTCAAGTATTTCGAGCAAAGAAATACATGAAAAACAACCAAACGGGCCGCACGGCGGCAGCCCGTCTGAAAAGTGGCTGTTGTCTGAGGCGGAGCCTGCTCAGCGGCTCCAGTGATCCGGCGCCTTCCAGAACCCGCCGCGCGCCTCTGCGTCCGCTTGGGCGCGGGTCACGCCGATGTCCTCCAGGGCGCGCGCATCCAGCCGCGCCAAATGGCGGCGCTGGCGCCAGGCGGCCAGGTGCAGGCCCAGGCGCGCGGTCAGGGACAGCTGCGGCTTGGCGGCGGTGCAGGGGGTGGAGCAGGAGGAGGTTGCGAGGGTCATGGCTTTGGTCCTTCAGTTGTGTTTGTGATGCTTCCCTTTTAGGCGATCAATTGTGTTGATGAATATGGGGTGGTATGGCATATTTTTAAAACGAATGTTTTTGATCCAATGAATCAGGTTCTGTGATGGTAAGAAATCTTGATATCACCACGCTCCGCTCCTTTGTGGCGGTGGCCGAATACGGCGGGGTGACCCGTGCCGCCGGTTTCCTGCATCTCACCCAGTCGGCGGTCTCGATGCAGATGAAACGGCTGGAGGAGCTTCTGGGGCTGGAACTGCTGGACCGGTCAGGCCGCACCATTGCGCTCACGGCCGAGGGCGAGCAGATGCTGGGCTATGCCCGCAAAATGGTGGCGCTGAATGACGAGGTGATCAGCCGGCTGACCGACCAGGCGTTTGAGGGCGAGGTGCTGCTGGGGGTGCCGCATGATGTGGTGCATCCGGTCATCCCGCAGGTGCTGAAGCGGTTCAGCCTCAGCTATCCGCGGGTCAACGTGAACCTCTGCACCTCCAACACCCGCGATCTCAAGGCCGAGTTTGCGCGCGGCGCCTTCGACCTGATCCTGACCACCGAAACCGGCGCGGGCGAAGGCGGCGAGACGATCCACAGCATGCCGCTGCGCTGGGTCGGCGCGCCCGACGGCGCAGTCTGGCGGCAGCGCCCGCTGCGGCTCGGTTTCTGCCGCAACTGCAGCTTCCGCCCGGTGGCGACGGCGGCGCTGGATGAGGCCGGCATCGAATGGGAAATGGCGCTGGACAGCGATTCCGACCGCACGGTCGAGGCGACTGTCAGTGCCGATCTGGCCGTCGGCGTGCTGCTGGAGGGCACTCAGCCGTCATACCAGGAGCTGATCACCCAGAGCTGCGGCCTGCCGGAGCTGCCGATGCAGCACATCAACCTTTATGGCGCAGAGCGGGTGCGCGCGCCCTACGTCGAGGATCTGGCGGAATTCATCCGGCAGGGCTTCCAGGGGCTGTGGGCCACTCCGCTGAGGGCCGCCAGCTGACCCTTTGGCGAAGTGCATTGCTGCGGTTCAGGTCCGGGCCTCCGCAAGGGATATGCCGGTGCCGCCGGGCAGGGCGGAGCTCCCGCGCCCGCAGTCTGCCCTGGCTTCGCCAGCGCATCCATGGCGGCGCTGAGCCTGGCCCAACCGCTGCGGTGCGTTTTGCGGAAATGCGCAGTAAGCGGGCGGGAGAAACCCTGCCGCCGGCGCGGCGCATGCTGCCGGTCAGCTGCCGCCCATGGTGATCACCACCTTGCCGGTGGATTTGCGGCTGCGCAGCAGTTCTAGCCCCTCCGCGGCCTGCGCCAGCGGCAGCGTGTGGCTGATATGCGGCTTGATGCGGCCTTCGCCGTGCCAGGCAAACAGCGTCTCGAAGGACTGGCGCACCGCCTCGGGTCGGAATTTCATGTAGCCGCCCAAATAGAAGCCGATCACGGTCAGGTTCTTCACCAGCAGATGGTTGGCCGGGATCTGCGGCACCTCGCCGCCGGCAAAGCCCACCGGCAGCAGCCGCGCACCGGGATTGGAAGAGCGGAAGGCGGCCTTCCACACATCGCCGCCAATGGCGTCATAGACCACATCAGCCCCGCCAAGCGCCTTGACCGCGCCGCGCAGGTCCTCCCCTGCATCGATCAGGTGATCGGCGCCGGCAGCAGCGGCCACCTCCAGCTTGTCCCGGCCGCGGGCCTGGGCAACCACCGTCGCGCCCATCAGCTTGCCGATCTCCACCGCGGTCAGCCCGACACCGCCCGCGGCGCCGGTGACCAGCAGGGTCTCTCCCGGTTGCAGACGGGCGCAATGGTCCAGCGCCATATGGCTGGTGCCATAGGCGATCTGCATCGCCGCGGCATGTTCGAAGCCCATCGCATCCGGGATCCAGATCAGCCGCGCCGCATCAAAAACGCCGGCCTCGGCCAGGCCGCCGGAGCCGCCGAACACGGCCACCCGGTCGCCGATGTCAAAACCTTCCGTGCCGTCGCCAAGCGCCGTCACCACCCCGGCCGCTTCCAGCCCCAGGGTAAAGGGCGGCTCGGGGGTGTCCTGGTAAGTGCCCTTCATCATCAGAAGATCGGCAAAGTTCAGACCGCAGGCGCGCAGGGCGACGACCGCTTGGCCCGGGCCGGGCGGCGGGCATTGGGTTTCCGTCAGGGCTGCCGGGCTGCCAAAAGCGGAGACTTGGAAGGCCTGCATGTGTTTTCCTCACCTTCTGCGGGAATCAACGTGATTCGCGGGGCTACACTGCCGGGGTGCGCCCGCGGCTTACACCTCGCTATTTCTGGGGAGGTACGCGATCCGCAGCTGGTTGGCAATAAAACGTTTGGGAAAATGCTTCGCGAAATCATGCGCTTGGGTTACAAGACCACGTCAGGGGCGACGGCAGTCTTGCAATCAACCGCAAGGGTTGTACACTTTTGCTCAGAGGTTGAAGACCGGTCGCGCTGATGGGGAAACGTGTTTCCGGCAGGCATCCGAAGCTGCCAGAACGCATTATTGGTAGAGCGGTCCGGGTTTTGGCCACAATGACAGTTAGGAGAAACGCATGGCTCATCCCGTAGACGTGCATGTGGGAAAGCGCATCCGCCACCGCCGGTGGCTGATTGGCATGACGCAGCAGCAGCTCGCCGAGCAGGTCGGCATCAAGTTCCAGCAGATTCAGAAGTATGAAACCGGCGCCAACCGGGTCAGCGCGTCCCGCCTGTGGGACATCTCCGATGCACTCGAGGTGCCGGTGAGCTTCTTCTTCGAAGGCTTGCAGGAAGAAGGCAAGGCGCCGGCAGAGAAGGCCTCTGTGCCAGAGGACCTGATGGGCGACAAGGAAGCGCTGGACCTGGTGCGGTCCTATTACTCGATCCCGGAAAATCAGCGCCGCCGCCTGTTTGAACTGGCGCGGGTGCTGAGCGACGTCGCCTGAGACGGAACAGGGCCCGGTTCAATACCCGGGCCTGACAGGAAATTGCAGCGCAAAACCTATGAGTGGCGGGGTTTGCGCTTGCAATAAAAGCGCCTGGGTGGCACCCGTTCGGGTATGACACAGGCATTACTCACGGATCTCGACGTAGCGAACAGGATGGCAGACGCGGCCCGCGCTGCCATCCTGCCGCATTTCAGAACCTCCTCATTGAATGCCGAGAACAAGCTCGAAGGCGGGTTTGATCCGGTGACAGTGGCCGACCGCGCCGCCGAGCAGGCGATGCGCACGGTATTGGCAGAGCTTCGCCCGCAGGACGGTATTCTGGGCGAAGAGTTCGGCAGCGAAGCAGGCAGTTCCGGCCGCACCTGGGTGCTGGATCCGATCGACGGCACCCGCGGCTTCATCAGCGGCACGCCGACCTGGGGGGTGCTGATTGCGCTGGCGGATCAAAACGGCCCGTTCCTCGGCGTGATCGACCAGCCCTATACCGGCGAGCGTTTCTGCGGCGGAGCGGAGATTGCAGCAATGACCGGCCCGCTGGGCGAAAGGCCGTTGCAGACCCGCAGCACTGCTGCGCTGTCAGACGCGATCCTTTTCACCACCTTCCCTGAAGTCGGAAGCGCCGAGGAGCGCGCAGGCTTCGAACGTGTCGCGGCAATAGCCAAGCTGACGCGCTATGGCATGGATTGCTACGCCTATGCGCTGGTGGCGGCAGGGCAGGCGGATCTGGTGATCGAGGCCGGCCTCAACGCTTACGACATCCAGGCACCGATTGCGGTGATCCAGGCGGCGGGTGGTATTGTGACTGATTGGGACGGCAACCCGGCGCACAATGGCGGCCGCGCCCTGGCCGCGGCCAATGCGCAAATCCACGCCGCCGCGCTGGAACTGCTGCGCAAGACGTAAACGGGTTGAAACCGGCGGTCCCGGCCTGTAGTTTCCAGACAGGCCGGTTCTTCGCCCGTTTTCCATCGGCCGATCACACATTCCCATGAAGCGGGCTGTCTATTGGAGTGTGTGGATATGACAGAGATCCTGATTCAAAATGCCGATACCGTCCTGACCATGGACGACACCCGCCGTGTGCTGCATGGCGCCGATGTGCTGATCCGCGGCGGTGTGATTGCCGCTGTGGGGCAAGGGCTGCAAACCAGCGGAGAGGTGGTTTCGGGCCGCGGCTGCGTCGTGACCCCCGGGCTGGTGAATACTCATCACCATCTCTACCAGAACCTGACCCGCGCGGTGCCGGGGGCGCAGGATGCGCTGCTGTTCGGCTGGCTGCAGCGGCTTTACCCGATCTGGGCGCGGTTCACCCCGGACGAGATGTTCGTCTCCGCCCAGCTGGGGCTTGCCGAACTGGCGCTATCGGGCTGCACACTCAGCTCCGACCACCTGTACCTCTATCCCAACGGTTCCCGGCTGGAGGACACCATCCACGCCGCCCACGATGTGGGCCTGCGGTTCCACCCGACCCGCGGCGCCATGAGCATCGGCGAAAGCGATGGCGGCCTGCCGCCCGACAGCCTGGTCGAGGAAGAGCGCGCCATTCTTGACGACATGATCCGGGTGGTGGACGCCTTCCACGATCCTGAAGAAGGCTCCATGTGCCGCGTCGGCCTGGCGCCGTGCTCGCCGTTCTCCGTCAGCCGCGAACTGATGCGCGACGCCGCACTGCTGGCCCGCGACAAGGGCGTGATGCTGCACACCCACCTGGCCGAAAACGACGAGGATATCGCCTATTCCGAGGAGAAATTCGGCTGCCGCCCCGGCCAGTATGCCGAGGAGCTGGGCTGGACCGGCGATGATGTCTGGCACGCGCACTGCGTCAAGCTTGACGTGCAAGAGATTGACCTCTTTGCCAGAACCCGCACCGGCGTGGCCCATTGCCCCTGTTCCAACTGCCGCCTCGGCAGCGGCATCGCGCCTGTCCGCGCAATGCGTGACGCGGGCGTGCCGGTGGGCCTCGGGGTCGATGGCTCTGCCAGCAACGATATGGCCAGCCTCAGCGCCGAGGCGCGCCAGGCCATGCTGCTGCAGCGGGTTGCTAACGGGGTTGACGCGATGAGCGCCTATGAAGCGCTGGAGATCGCCACCCGCGGCGGCGCCGATGTGCTGGGCCGTCCCGACTGCGGCCGGCTGGAGCCGGGCAAGCGCGCCGACATCGCCATATGGGACACCCGGGGCGTGGCCTCCAGCGGCAGCTGGGATCCGGCGGCATTTCTGCTGGCGGGCCCGACCCGGGTCAAGCATCTGTTTGTCGAGGGCAAGCAGATCATCCGCGGCGGCGAGCTGACCACCCTGGACCTGCCGCGGCTGATTGAACGCCATGGCCAGCTGGCGCGGCAGCTGATGACCTGAGGGCACAGCCCTTCTTCTTTGCCCAAATACTCAAGCCGGAGGCAGAGGCGCACCAGCGCCTCACCTAAACCCGCCGTCCGCCGATCCAGACCTCGGTTATGGCCCGGTCGTCGCCCATCATGATCGTCGGGAACACCGCTTCCCAGATATCCTCCGCCCGCGCGGACCGCTGGGCGATGGCCGGGGTGGAGGCCAGGTCCAGCACCACCAGATCCGCCTCCATGCCTGCCGCGGCATTGCCGATCTTCGCCTCCATCCGCAGCGCCGTGGCAGATCCCTGTGTCGCCAGCCACAGCAACTGCGCCGCGTGCAGCGGCGTGCCGCGCAGCTGGCCGATCTCATAGGCTGCCGCCATGGTGCGCAGCATCGAGAAGCTGGAGCCGCCGCCGGTGTCGGTGGCAAGCCCGATGCGCTGCCCCTCTGCCATCAGCCCGGCCATGTCGAACAGGCCGGAGCCGATGAAAGTGTTCGACGTCGGGCAATGGATCAGCGCCGCGCCGTAGTCCCGCAGCCGGTGCCGCTCGCGCTCTTCCAGGTGGATCGCATGGCCGTAAAGCCCCTTGGCACCCAACAGGCCGAACTCCTCATAGGTGTCCAGATAATCACGGGCCTGCGGGAACAGCGATTTCACCCACTCGATTTCATCCGTCTGCTCGCTCAGATGCGTCTGCATCAGGCATTCCGGGTGCTTGCCCCACAGCGCCCCCATCGCCTCCAGCTGCTCCGGGGTGGAGGTGGGGGAGAACCGCGGCGTGATGGCATATTCCAGCCGGTCCACCCCGTGCCAGCGCGCAATCAGCGCCTCGCTGTCGTCATAGGCCGACTGCGCGGTGTCCCGCAGCCCCTCCGGCGCGTTGCGGTCCATGCAGGTCTTGCCTGCCACCACCCGCTGCCCGCGCGCCTGCGCCGCGGCAAAGAACGCATCCGCGCTTTCGGGGTGGATTGTGCAGTAGCTGCAAACCGTGGTGGTGCCGTGCGCTGCGGTCAGATCCAGGTAGCGTTTTGCGATTTCATCCGCATAGGCGCGGTCGCCGAACCGCATTTCCTCCGGGAAGGTATAGCTGTTCAGCCAGTCGATCAGCCGCTTGCCCCAGCTGGCGATGATCGCGGTCTGCGCGTAGTGCACATGGGCATCGACAAAGCCGGCCATGATCAGCTTGCTGCCGTGATCCACGGTCTCCGCCTCCGGCAGCAGCGCCTGCATCTCCGCCAGTGTGCCGGTGCCCGCAATCCGCCCGTCCTCCACTGCAACGGCGTCCAGCAGCCGGGCCGCGTCCTCCGGGCGCTCCACGGCAAAGGGAGAGGCGGAAAAGGCAAGAACCTGCCCTTTCAGGATGTAACCGGTGCCCATGCGCTGAACCCTTTCCTTGCAAAATGGCTCCACGCAGGATACCCGCCGAAGGGGCGCGGGTAAATTGCGGCATCGCCATTGTTTTCCGGCGGCGGCGTCTTCTATTTTGCGGGCAAAGACCAAGAAAATCCGGGGGCATCAGATGAGCAGCGGCGACAACATCACCGGCGACCAGTCTCAGGAAGATGCCTATGACCTCGACCGCAAGATGGTCGCGCAGGTTCTGGAGGCGGTGGAGCAGGGCGATCAACAGGCTCTGACGGAGCTGCTGGAAGATCTGCACGCAGCCGACATCGCCGACCTTCTGGAACAGATCGATTCCGATGACCGGATCAGCCTGATCCGGCTGTATGACCGGGAATTCGACGGTGAGATCCTGTCGGAACTGGACGAGAGCATCCGTGAAGAGGTGATCTCGATCCTGAATCCGATGGTTCTGGCCGACGCGGTGCGGGAACTGGAAAGCGACGATGTCGTCGACCTTCTTGAAGACCTGGAGGTGCCGCAGCAGGAAGCCATCCTCGACGCGCTGGAAGACGCCGACCGGGTCGCAGTCGAACAGTCGCTGAGCTACCCGGAAAATTCCGCCGGCCGCCTGATGCAGCGCGAGGTGGTGATGGCGCCCGAGCACTGGAATGTCGGTCAGGCCATTGATTTCATGCGGAATTCCGACGATCTTCCGGACCAGTTCTACCACGTGGTGCTGGTCGATCCGCGCCTGCATCCGGTCGGGAATGTCACCTTGGGCCGGATCATGGGTGCTAAGCGCCATGTGACGCTGACCGATCTGGTTGAGGACACTTTTCAGGTCATTCCCGCCGATCAGGACGAGGAAGACGTGGCCTATGCCTTCAACCAGTACCACCTGATCTCGGCCCCGGTGGTCGATGACGAGGGGCGGCTGGTCGGGGTCATAACCATCGACGACGCGATGATCGTGCTGGACGAGGAGCACGAGGAGGACATCCTCCGCCTTGCCGGCGTGGGCGAGGAAAGCTCGCTGGCCGACCGGGTGATCGAGACCACCAAACGCCGCTTCCCCTGGCTGGCGGTGAACCTGGTGACGGCGGTGCTGGCCTCGCTGGTGATCGCCCAGTTCGAGGACACCATCGCCCGGTTCGTGGCGCTGGCGGTTTTGATGCCGATTGTCGCCTCCATGGGCGGCAACGCAGGCACCCAGTCGCTGACGGTGGCGGTGCGCGCCATCGCCACCCGCGACCTCACCGGCTCCAACGTCTGGCGGGTGATCCGCCGTGAAGTGCTGGTAGGGCTGGTCAACGGGGTGATTTTTGCCATTGTCATGGGGCTGGTGGGCCTGGCCTGGTTCGGCTCGCCGATGCTGGGCGTGGTGATTGCCGTCGCTATGGTGGTCAATCTGGTCGTGGCGGGGCTGGCGGGCACAGTGATCCCGGTTCTATTGGAGAAAATAGGAATTGACCCGGCGCTGGCCTCCGGCGCCTTTGTGACCACTGTGACCGATGTGGTGGGCTTTTTCGCCTTCCTGGGCCTTGCGGCCGTTCTACTGCTTTAGGAGACCGCCATGACGGATCTGACCGAAATCAAGGCCGCCGCCCGCAAGGCTGCCTTCGCCCGCCGCAAGGAGGCGCACGCCCGCAACATCGCGGGTGCCGCGGGCCACCTGTCGGAGGTGCTGGCCGGCTACCGCGGCGTGCCGCTGTCGGGCTACATGCCGATCCGCACCGAGATCGACCCGCTGCCCGCGATGGCCGAAGCCGCGGCGCACGGCCCCGTCGGCGTGCCGGTGATCCTGGGCGCCGGGCAGCCGCTGAAATTCAGCCGCTGGCAGCCCGAAGGTGCGCTGCGCGAAGGCCCGTTTGGCGCCATGGTGCCCGAGGTTGATGACTTCTTTGAGCCGGAAATCCTGGTGGTGCCGCTGGTGGCCTTTGACACCAAGGGCGGGCGGCTCGGCTATGGCGGCGGTTTCTACGACCGCACCCTGGAGCTGCTGCGCGGCAAGCGGGGCACCCTGGCCATCGGCTTTGCCTTCGACGCGCAGGAGGCCGAGGATCTGCCGCTGGAACCCACCGACCAGCCGCTCGACCTGATCGTCACCGAAAGCCGCGTTCTGCAGTTCTAATCTGCCAGCCGGGCGCAAATGCCCCGGATTGCCGCCTCAAAAAACGCAAGCCGGGCAGGGGGCGCCTTTTGCCGCTGCCGGATCAGCCAAAGATCATCCTCCAGCGGCGCCGCCAGGGCCGCGGTGCGGAATTGCCCCTGGCCCTGCTGCGCCAGAACTGCGCTTTGCGGCAGGATGGTGTAACCGGCCCCGGCTGACACCGGTCTCAGGATCTGCCCGATCTGGTTGAGAAAGGCCCGCCGCCGCAGCCCGGCCGACCCGCGGTAGTCCGGGTAATTCGCCGCCAGCAGCCGGTCTGCCAGGGCCGCTGCGTCGGGGTGGTCCACCAGCCCCAAGCCCTGCAACTCTTCAAGGCCGGGCCTGTCCGCCGCATCCAAAGGCAGTATCAGGTTCAGCGGATCACGGCCCAGGCGCTCCGCCTCCAGCCGCGGCGCGTCCAGCTTGCGGTGCAGGATCCCCAGATCCAGTTCGCCGGACAAAAGCTGCGCCTCGATCGAGGCTTGCGGGGCGGCCTGCAGCGACAGCGTCAGCTCCGGCCAGCGCGTCAGATGCGGCTCAGCCTCGGCGTAGATCAGAACCGCCAGACCGCCGGGACAGGCGATGCGCACATGGCCGCGGCCCGGGTCGTCCTGTCCCAGCTCCTGGCGCAGCGCTTCCTCTTCAGCCTGGCGCCTGCGGCCGAGGGCGGCCACCGCGGTGCCTGCATCCGTCAGGCTGAAGCTTTTGCCGTGCCGGACCAGCAGCGGCCGGCCCACCTGCTGCTCCAGCTTCTTGACGTGTTGCGTGACCCCCGGCTGGGTCATGTTCAGCCGTGCCGCGGTACGGGTGAAGCTGCCCAGCCTGCTGAGCAGAGTAAAGGTTTCCTGCCAGGTGGCATTCAGCATAGATGGCTCATTTTGTTATGATTGGTATAAGAAATGATAATTTTCCATTCTGCCGGCGCAACCCTATCTCCTGCTTGAAACAAGCGAAACATCAGCCAAGGAGACTAACATGCTGACCGCCCCGCGCAGCTTTTCCCACATCGGCCTGTCTGTTCCGGACCTGGACGCCGCGGTGAAATTCTACTCTGAAGTCATGGGCTTCTACGTCATTATGAAACCCACCGAAGTGGTTGAGGACGACAGTGACATCGGCCGCATGTGCACGGATGTGTTCGGCGCAGGCTGGTCGCGGCTGCGCATCGCCCATCTGTCCACCGCTGACCGCGTCGGCATTGAACTGTTCGAATTCGACGGTAACTACGCGCCTTCGGACAATCTCGACTACCGCCGCCACGGTGTGTTCCACTTCTGCGTGCAGGATCCCGATGTCGAGGGCCTGGCGCAAAAGATCGTTGCGGCCGGCGGCAAGCAGCGGATGCCCGTGCGGGAATATTTCCCGGGCGAGAAACCCTATCGCATGGTCTATGTCGAAGACCCCTTCGGCAACGTCTTCGAGATCTACTCGCACGGCTATGAGCTGACCTACTCGGCTGGCGCCTACAGCTGAACCCGGCGCCACACAGCGGTGAAATCGCAACGCGGGGCCTTGCTCTTTGGCGCCGCGTTGCCTACCAGCCGGGCATGCGTATTCTTTTCCTTGGCGATGTGATGGGCCGCGCCGGGCGCCGTGCCATCACCGAAACCCTGCCGCGGCTGCGGCAGGAATGGCGGCTCGATTTTGTTGTTGTGAACGGCGAAAACGCCTCCAACGGCATGGGGCTGAGCGGCGAGCACGCCAAGCTTTTGCTGGACGCCGGTGTCGACTGCCTGACGCTGGGCGACCATGCCTTCGACCAGAAGGACATGCTGCAGTTCATTGAAAAGGAACAGCGCATCATCCGGCCGCTGAACTTTGCCAAGGGCGCGCCGGGCCGCGGTTACCGCCTGTTCCAGGCGCCGGGCGGGCGCAAGGTGCTGGTGGTGCAGGTGCTGGGGCAGGTGTTCATGAAACGCGCCTTTGACGACCCTTTCGGCGCGGTGGAGGCGGTGCTGAAATCGCACCCGCGCGGCGGGCTTGCTCAGGCCATCATCGTCGATATGCATTGCGAGGCGACATCGGAGAAGATGGCGATGGGCCATTTCTGCAATGGCCGCGCATCGCTGGTGGTGGGCACCCATACCCATGTGCCGACCGCGGATGCGCAGATCCTGTCCGAGGGGACCGGTTATCTGACCGATGCCGGCATGTGCGGCGATTACAACTCGGTCATCGGCATGGACAAGGCCGAACCGATGCGCCGATTCCTGACCGGAATGCCCAAGACCCGCTTCACGCCTGCCAACGGCGAGGCGACGCTGTCCGGCGTGTTTGTCGAAACCGACGACCGCACCGGCGCCGCCAAGCAGATTCGCATGGTGCGCAACGGCGGGCTGCTGCAGGAAGCGGCTCTCTGAACCGGAGCTGCTGTCCTTGCCCGCAACCGCAGGGCGGGAGGAATATCCGGCGAAACCGCAGTTTCCCGGGCAAAACGCCCTTTCCGCACCGCGGACAGCCTGTGTTTTCAGAAATCCTTGCTCAGCCAAAGGGTTTCGGGGAAACTGCGCGATGGCGGGGCGCTGGCTGGCGCGCTAACCCCGCCTTAAACAAAATGGGCAAAGTCACGGCATATGCAGTACTTTCAATTTGCTGACACCGGCAGCGCGTTTGTGGCGCTTGCAATTGTCCTGGCCATGTTCGTGGCGTTCCTGCGGGAAACCTATCCGACCGAAGTGGTGGCGCTTACCGGTGTTGCGGCGATGCTGGCCACCGGCGTTCTGCCCTACCAGGAAGCGCTGCCGGTGCTGTCCAACCCGGCGCCCTGGACCATTGCGGCGATGTTCATCATCATGGGGGCGCTGGTGCGCACCGGCGCACTGGATGCCTTTACCCAGATCGCCAGGAAACAGGCAGAGGTGAACCCCAAGCTGGCGATTGCCCTGCTGATGGCATTTGTTGTCACGGCCTCCGCGGTGGTCTCCAACACGCCGGTGGTGGTGGTGATGATCCCGGTCTTCATCCAGATCGCCCGCACCATGAAAGTCTCCGCCTCCAAGATGCTGATCCCGCTCAGCTATGCGGCGATCCTGGGCGGCACGCTGACACTGATCGGCACCTCGACCAACCTGCTGGTGGACGGTGTCGCCCGCGCGCAGGGGCTGAAACCCTTCACTATTTTCGAGGTCACGCCGCTGGGCCTGATCCTGGTGGTCTACGGCATGGTCTACCTGCGTTTCATCGCGCCGCGGCTGCTGCCGGCCCGCGACAGCATGGCAGAGCTGCTCAGCGACAAGTCGCGGATGAAATTCTTCACCGAGGCGGTGATCCCGCCGGAAAGCAACCTGATCGGCCGCGAAGTGACCGGCGTGCAGCTGTTCAAGCGTCCCGGCGTGCGGCTCATCGACGTGATCCGCGGCGATGAATCGCTGCGCCGCAACCTTGAGGGGGTGGAGCTGCAGGTCGGCGACCGGGTGGTGCTGCGGACCCGGATGACAGAGCTCTTGAGCCTGCAATCGAACAAGGAACTGAAGCGGGTCGATCAGGTCTCCGCGGTGGAAACCCAGACCGTCGAAGTGCTGATCACCCCCGGCTGCCGGATGGTGGGCCGCAGCCTGGGCGCCATGCGTCTGCGCCGCCGCTACGGCGTCTATACGCTGGCGGTGCACCGGCGGAACCAGAACATCGGCGTGCAGCTCGATGACCTGGTGGTGCGGGTCGGCGATACCCTGCTGCTGGAGGGCGCGCCGGCCGACATCCAGCGTCTGGCCGCCGATATGGACCTGGCCGACGTCTCGCAGCCGACCCAGCGCGCCTACCGCCGCAGCCACGCGCCGATTGCGGTTGCCGCCCTGCTGGGCATCGTGCTGCTGGCCGCCTTCGGGGTGGCGCCGATCCTGATGCTGTCGGTGCTGATGGTCTCGCTGGTCTTCATCACCCGCTGCATCGACGCGGATGAGGCGTTCTCCTTTGTCGACGGGCGGCTGCTGGCGCTTATTTTCTCGATGCTGGCCATCGGCGCGGCGCTGGAAAGCTCCGGCGCGGTGGCCCTGATCGTCAACGCCATCGCCCCCGGCCTGTCGATGCTGCCGCCGTTCCTGCTGGTCTGGGCGGTTTACCTGCTGACTTCGGTGCTGACGGAGCTGGTGTCCAACAATGCCGTCGCGGTGGTGGTAACGCCGATTGCCATCGGTCTGGCCCAGGCGATGGGCGTGGATCCGCGCCCCTTGGTGGTGGCGGTGATGGTGGCGGCCTCGGCGTCCTTTGCGACGCCGATCGGCTATCAGACCAATACGCTGGTTTACGGCCCGGGCGGCTATAAATTCACCGACTTCCTGCGTGTCGGCATCCCGCTGAACCTGACCGTCGGCATGGTTGCCTCGCTGATCATCCCCTTCTTTTGGCCGCTCTAAGCCTTCCGAAAGCTGAAAATGGCGGCGAAAAGCTGCCTTCTGTGACCCCGGTTACATGAAACTGTAATTTTTTTTGCCCATATGGAGAGGAGCAGTGTCTTCATAAGGGCCAAGGCCATGAGTTTCAGAAAAGTGTTCTTGTTTGTCGTTCTCGCCGGCTCAACCGCGATTGCGCTGGTGTCGCAAGCCCAGACCGGCGGCGCCGCCCGCGCGCTCCCGGTTCAGCAGGAGCAGGCGCAGTAGCCCGGCCGCCTGTTTGCACCGATCACAAAGGCCAGAACACCAGAATGGCCGGAATGGACACCGCGATGACCAGCGCCTCCAACGGCAGCCCCATCCGCCAGTAATCGCCGAAATGATACCCCCCGGGCCCTAGCACCAGCGTGTTGTTCTTATGCCCGATCGGGGTCAGGAAGGCGGCGGAGGCCGCCACCGCCACCGCCATCAGGAACGGATCCGGGGAGACGCCCAGCGTCTCTGCCATCTGGATGCCGACAGGCGCCGCAACAATCGCCGTCGCCGTGTTGTTCAGAACATCCGACAGGGTCATGGTGACCACCATCAGCACCGTCAGCACCGCCCAGGCGGGCAGGCCCGCGGTCAGCCCCGTCAGCGCGTTGGCAATTAGCGCCGTGCCGCCGGAGCTGTCCAGTGCCGCCCCCAGCGGGATCATCGAGCCCAGCAGCACCACCACCGGCCATTCCACATGGTCATAGATCTCCGCCACCGGCAGGATCTTCAGCAGCACATAGCCGATGGCCACCAGCCCCAGCGCCACCGGCAGGTACAACAGCCCGACGGAGGCCGCGAGCACCGCAGCGGTAAACAATCCGATGGCGGCCCAGGTCTTGTCGTTGGCCGTTACTGCCAGGCCGCGCGCGGCCAGCGGCAGGCAGCCCAGCCAGTCCGCCACATCGGCGCTGCGGCCGCGCGGGGACAGCAGCAGCAGGATATCGCCGGCCTGAACCTCGGTCTGGCGGATATGGCGGGTGATCCGCGTGCCCTGGCGGGAAATCCCCAGCAGCACCGCGCTCTGCCGCCAGGCCAGTCCGATGGACTGCGCGGTCCGGCCGCGGATGCGGGCGGTTTCGGGCACCACCAGCTCGGTCAGCTCCAGCCCTTCGCCCGCCGCCGTCAGCTTCTCCTGCCGGGCGGCATCGGCAAACTCCAGCTTCAGCGCGCTGCGGAACTCGTCCAGCGCCTCGGGTTCCGCCTCGATCACCAGCGTGTCGCCCTCGCGCAGCAGTGCCGCCGTGGCGCGGCCATACCGCCGCTTGCCGTCCCGGATCAGGCCCAGGATCGCCACATCCGCCTTCTCGGCCTCCTCGTCCAGCGTGCCCAGCCGCTTGCCGATCAGCTCAGACCCGTCGCCCACCGTCAGCTCGGCGATGTAGGGCGCTAGCTGCGCTTCTGACGCGCCGGCCGCATTTTCCCGCGCCGGGATCAGCCGCCAGCCGATCAGCGCGACAAGGGCGAGGCCCGCCAGCGCCGCAATCCCGCCCACCGGGGCAAAATCGAACATCCGGAACGGCTCGCCCAGCGTTTCGCCGCGGATCGCGGCAATGATGATGTTGGGCGGCGTGCCGATCAGCGTGACCATGCCGCCGAGGATAGTGGCAAAGGACAGCGGCATCAGGCTGAGCCCCGGCGCGCGGCCCGCCTTGCGCGCGGTCTGGATGTCCACCGGCATCAGCAAGGCCAGCGCCGCCACATTGTTCATGAAGGCCGATAGCACCGCGCCAACCCCGCCCATCAGCGCGATATGGCCGCCCAGGCCCCGGGCGCTGTCCACCAGCGTCCGGGTGATCAGGAACACCGCGCCGGAGCGTACCAGCCCGGCCGAGACGACCAGCACCAGCGCCACAACCAGCGTCGCAGGATGGCCGAACCCGGCAAAGGCGTCCTTGGCTGGCACCACCCCCAGCACCACGCCCGCCATCAGCGCGGCAAAGGCCACCAGATCATAGCGGAAACGCCCCCACAGCAGCAGGGCAAAGACAGCAGCAAATAACGCAAACAAAACGGCTTGTTCATATGTCATGGCGCCAGCTTATCCCCGAAACCCCGCGGAACAAGGGCAAAGCGGGGCAGGGCGCTTGAAAGCCCCCGCCTTGCAGGGCTATATGGGCGCCAATTCAGATATACAGCAGCAAGGATGCACCATGGCAGGCCATTCAAAATGGGCTAACATTCAGCACCGCAAGGGCCGTCAGGACGCGGCGCGGTCAAAACTGTTTTCCAAGCTGGCCAAGGAGATCACCGTGGCCGCCAAGATGGGCGACCCCGATCCCGACAAGAACCCGCGCCTGCGCCTGGCCGTGAAAGAGGCCAAGTCGCAGTCCGTCCCCAAGGACGTGATCGAGCGCGCCATCAAGAAGGCCGTCGGCGGCGACGCCGAGAACTACGATGAAATCCGCTATGAGGGCTATGGCCCGAACGGCGTTGCGGTGATCGTCGAGGCGATGACCGACAACAAGAACCGCACCGCCTCCAACGTGCGCTCCACCTTCTCCAAGAACGGCGGCAACCTGGGCGAGACCGGCTCGGTCGGCTTCATGTTCGACCGCAAGGGCGAAGTGACCTACCCGGCCTCCGTCGGCGACGCCGACACCGTGATGATGGCGGCGATCGAAGCCGGTGCTGAGGATGTCGAAAGCTCCGAGGACGGCCACATCATCTATTGCGCCGACAGCGACCTCAACGATGTGTCCAACGCGCTGGAAGCAGAGCTGGGCGAATCCGAGTCGACCAAGCTGGTCTGGAGGCCGACCACCACCACCGAGCTGGACCTGGAAGGCATGCAGAAGCTGATGAAGCTGGTCGATGCGCTGGAAGACGATGACGACGTGCAGCGCGTCACCACCAATTTTGAGGCCACCGACGAGGTCATGGCGCAGCTCTGATCCGCCGCATGATGAATTTTCCAAGGCCCGCCAGCCCGGCGGGCCTTTTGCTTTCCGGCCTTCAAGAATGACCCTGAAAGGTCCCCCGATGCAGATCAGAGAGTTCCGCCCCTCGGACGCCGCAGCGCTCGCGCAGATCTTCCATGCCGCCGTTCATGGCATCGGCGCCCGCGACTACAGCTCCGAACAGCTGCGCGCCTGGAGCCCGGAACCCGCCCCGGCGGCAGCGTGGGCCAGCCGCGCCGCCGATGGCCGACGCGTTTTTGTCGCCGCGGACACGCGGAACCAGCCCCAGGCCTTCATCGAACTGGAGCTTGATGGCCATATCGACTGCTTTTACTGCCACCCGCAGGTTGCGGGCACCGGCACGGGGTCCGCGCTTTATGAACGGCTGGAAGCAGAGGCCCGCAGCCTCGGCCTCAAGTCCCTTTTTGTGGAGGCCAGCGAGGCCGCCCGGCGGTTCTTCCTGCGCCAGGGGTTCACCGTAGAGACCCGGCGCGAAGTCGAACGCCGCGGGGTGGCGCTGCATAACTACCGTATGACCAAGGCGCTTGCCGTCTGACATGCTTCGCCGCAGCGCCGGCGCGCTCAGCGCGGGTCCGGTCTTATCAGCCCGGCACGGTGCAATTCGCCGCTGCCCGGCAGCCACAGCTCCGCGCTGGGCACCGCAAAAATCCGCTCAGCGAACTCCGCGCTGACCCCTTGTCCCAGCAGGAAGGCGCGGTCTTTCTCCTGTTCCCGCTGCAGGTCGATCTGCGGCAGGCCGCTCTCGAACTGCAGCGCATAGCTGTGAAAGCCGAGTTGCCCGTCCGGCCCCAGGCTGCGTTCCATGCCGGCCGCAAACATCAGCGTGCAGGCTGAGGCGCACAAACCGTCTGCGCGGGTGTCCCAGCCGTTCTGCCGGACCAGCCGGGCAACGCCGCGCGCCTCGGCGATCAGCCCGCCGGGACCGGCCAGCGCCACCAGAGCCACGCCCGGGTTTTCCTCTGCCAGCAGCCGCATCCGATTAGTCAGGCCAAAGGTGATCTCACCGTCAAAGATCAGCGTCCGGCCATCGCCGGACACGGACAGGCTGTAAAGCGCCTCCCGCTCCAGCCGCCTCTGCTCAGCATAGGCGGGCTCCTCCACCGCCCGGGCAATCAGCAATGCGTCCCACCATTGCGTCAGCGCCGCAAAGCCCGCAAACAGCAGCAGCAGGTAGCCGCCCCAGACCGGCGCCATCGCGCCGGTGCTCTGCACATGCGCGTCCGCACTGCGCAGAAAGGCCCGGGCCTGCCACAAAAGGAACAACCCGTCCGCAGCCATCAGCACGAAGGCCAGCGGCACCGGCAGCCGGATCCAGTGATTGAGCGCCAGCCACCCCAGCAGTACCGCCCCCCGCGGCAGTGCCACCTGCAGCATCAGGCTGCGGGGCAGGGACAAGGCGCCGGCGCTCATCCGGCGGCCTGCATCATTCAAACACCTGGCAGATCTGCTCGAGCGGCTTCTTCAGCTTGGCAACGGAGGGAACAGTCGCGTCTTCTGCCGGGTGGCCGACTGCGATGATCATCGTCGGTTTCTCCGAGGCCGGGCGGCCCAGGGCCCCGTTCAGGAATTTCATCGGGTTCGGCGTATGCGTCAGGCTGCACAGACCCGCGGTGTGCAGCGCCGTCAGCAGCACGCCGGTGGCGATGTTCACGCTCTCCGGCACGTAGTAATTCTTGTAGCGCGTGCCGTCCTCGAACTCGCCCCAGCGCTGGGCAAAGACCACGATCAGCCAGGGCGCGGTGGTCAGATGCGGCTTGTCGGCATCGGTGCCGATCGGCTCCAGCGCCTTGATCCACTCATCCCCCGCACCGCCGGCATAGAACCGGCGCTCTTCCTCTTCGGCCACTTCGCGGATCCGCGCCTTCAGCGCCGGGTCGGAGATCGCGGCAAAGAACCAGGGCTGGTGATTGGCGCCCGACGGCGCGGTGCCGGCCGCTCGGATGCAATCCTCGATCACCGCGCGCGGCACCGGCTGGCCGGTGAAATCCCGCACCGTGTGACGCCGCCGCATATGCGCCAGGAACGCCCCCGCCTTTTCCTGCATTTCCGCATCGGAATACTCCGCCCGGTCGGGCAGGGGCAGCGGTTCGTAGCTCAGGGCGTCTTTCGAGAACATGGGCGGGCATTCCGGTTTAGCGTTGCGTCAGATACTGTCTCGCCGATTTCTGCACGGCGCGGGTCACCTCGGCAAGGGCCGGGGCCATCACCCGCGCCACCTGCCAGGTGAGCGGCACCGGCAGCGTGGTCTCCGGAATCAGCGGCACCAGGCGGCCCGATCGGATGTCCGCTTCCACCATCGCCAGCGGGTTCATCCCCCAGCCCAGCCCCGCGGCCGCAGCATCGATGAAGGCCTGGGTTGAGGGCAGGTAATGCGCAGGCGGCGCCAACCCGGGCGCCACATTGCGCTCCAGCCACAGCCGCTGCAGGTTGTCCTTGGCATTGAAGATCAGGCAGGACGCTTTTGCAGCGGCCTCCGGCGTGACGCCGTCCGGAAACCAGCGCGCCATGAAGCCCGGGCTGGCGGTTGCCGCATAGTCCAGCGTGCCCAGCGGATGGGCGTCAAACCCGGTCACCGGCTTGGAGCTGGCGGTGACGGCTGCCGAGACCTCGCCGCGCTTCAACCATTCCGCACTGTGGTCCTGGTCGTCCACCAGGAGGTCGAACAGCACGCCGTCCACGGCTGCCATCTCCTCAATGAACCAGCTCGCCAGGCTGTCGGCATTGACCGCAATCCGCAGCCGCACCGGGCCGTGATCCGCTTCCAGTGCCAGCTCCCGCGCCAGCTGCGCCTCCAAGAGGCCGATGTCCTCGGCGTGTTTGGCAATCCGCAGCCCCGCCGCGGTGCCGGTACAGGGCGCCCCGCGCAGCACCAGCGCGGCGCCGATGCGGTCCTCCAGCGCCTTGATCCGCTGCGAGACGGCTGACGGCGTCACTGCCAGCGCATGCGCCGCCGCCTCGAACGAGCCAAGACGCAGCACCGCGCTCAATGCTGCCAGCTGGCTGGGGTCCATCTGCATTAGAAACTCTAATCTGGCCTGAAACTCTTTAACTGGATTAAAGGTGCGGCGGCCGCTAGTCAAATCCCAGCACAACGATGGAGACAGCAATGCCCCCCAGCCTGATTGCCGGTTTTGCCCTGGGCCTCAGCCTGATCATGGCGATCGGCGCCCAGAACGCCTTTGTCCTGCGCCAGGGGCTGCGGCGCCAGCATGTGTTCTGGATCTGCCTGACCTGCGCCGGCTCCGACGCGGTGCTGATCACCGCGGGCGTCTTCGGCTTCGGAACCCTGGCCGTGGCGCTGCCCTGGTTCGAACAGGCGATGCGCTGGGGCGGTGCGGCCTTCCTGGTCTGGTACGGCGCCCGCGCCCTGCGCGCCGCCTGGCAGGGCGGCGAAACGCTGGAGGCCGCGCAGGAGGGCGCAGGCGCGGCGCTGTTGCCGGTGCTGGCCACCGTGCTGGCGCTCACCTGGCTCAATCCGCATGTCTACCTGGACACGGTGGTGCTCTTGGGCTCGATCTCCGCCCAGTATCCCGAACCGCTGGTCTTTGCCGCCGGCGCGGCCATCGCCAGCTTCACTTTCTTCTTCACCCTCGGCTATGGCGCCAGCCTGCTGGCTCCGGTCTTTGCCCGCCCGCGCGCCTGGCAGGTGCTCGATGCCATCGTCGGCCTCACCATGTGGGCGATTGCCGCAAAGCTGCTGCTGATGTGACGAACAGCGCTTGTGCGCAGGCAGGCCTATCGCCTGCGCAGAAATGCCCTACCTTTCCCCCATGACAGCAGACAGGAGGGAAAGATGAGCTGGAATCCGGCACTGGAACCGCAATGCCCCGATGCGGGCGATCTCGACTCGATCGAGACGGTGATCATCCCGCGCGCCCGCGACCTCGGCGGCTTTGAGGTCCGCCGTGCGCTGCCCGCGCCGCGCCGCCAGATGGTCGGGCCGTTCATCTTCTTCGACCAGGCCGGGCCTGCCGAATTCCTGACCGGCCAGGGCATCGACGTGCGCCCGCACCCGCATATCGGCCTCGGCACCGTCACCTACCTGTACCAGGGCGAATTCGAGCACCGCGACTCCCTCGGAACCCACCAGATGATCTACCCGGGCGAGGTGAACTGGATGGTGGCCGGGCGGGGCGTCACCCATTCCGAGCGCACCTCCGCCGCCACCCGCCAGGGCAAAAGCAGCCTGTTCGGCATCCAGACCTGGATCGCGCTCCCCGACAGCCACGAGGATGTTCCCGCGGCTTTTGAGCACCACGGCAGGGAGGCGCTGCCGGTGCTGGAGGGCGAGGGCAAGACCGTGCGCCTGATCCTCGGCTCCGCCTGGGGTGAGAAAGCCCCCGCAACCCTCTATTCCGAAACCTTTTATGCCGATGTGGTGCTGCACCCGGGCGCCAAGCTGCCGCTGCCCTCCGACCACGAGGACCGCGGGCTTTATGTGACCCAGGGCTCGGTGGAGATCGCCGGCGAAACCTTTGACGCGGGCCGCATGATGGTGTTCCGCCCCGGTGATGAGATCACCGTGACCGCCGGGCCTGAGGGCGCCCGGCTGATGGCGCTGGGCGGCGAGACGCTGAACGGGCCGCGCTACATCTGGTGGAATTTCGTCGCCTCCTCCCGCGACCGGATCGAGGATGCCAAGGCCTCCTGGGCCGCGGGCGACTGGCAGTACGGCCGCTTCCAGCTGCCGCCGGGCGATGATCAGGAGTTCATCCCGCTGCCGTGACGCCGCAGCGTTTCCGGGCAGAAAGCTGCCCGCTTGGAAATAATTCACATGTGAACTCTTGTGCCGCCGCCCGAACGGGTGTTCTGTGACCGTCATGAGCCAGACCGCCGCCCCCGTCCAGCAAACGCAGAACCCGCTCAAGGGCGTGTTCTGGATGGTGGTGACCGGCCTCTGCTTCGTGGCGGTGACGGCGCTGGTCAAATCGCTCGGCACCCGCATCCCGCCCGCTGAAAGCGCCTTTCTGCGCTATCTGCTGGGGCTGGTGTTCCTGATCCCGATGGCCGGCGCGCTGCGCAAGGCGCATCTGACCCCGCGGCTCTGGGCGCTGTTCGCTGGCCGCGGCGTGGTGCACACCGCCGGGGTGATCCTATGGTTCTTCGCCATGACCCAGATCCCGCTGGCGGAGGTCACGGCGATGAATTACCTGTCGCCGGTCTATGTCACCCTCGGTGCGGCGCTGTTCCTGGGCGAGAAGCTGGCCTTCCGCCGCATCACCGCCATCGCCGTGGCGCTGGTGGGCGCGATGATCATCCTGCGCCCCGGCTTCCGCGAGGTCTCGCCCGGCCATGTCGCCATGCTGTTCACCGCGGTCTCCTTCGGCGCCTCCTACCTGATCGCCAAGTTCACCGTCGGCAGCAACAGCCCCGCTGTGGTGGTGGGGATGCTGTCGATCTTCGTCACCATCGGCCTCGCGCCCTTCGCCCTGGCGGCCTGGGTCACGCCGACCCTGGCAGAGACCGCGATCCTGTTCGGCGTTGCCTGCTTTGCCACCGCGGGCCACTACACCATGACGCTGGCCTTCGCCGCAGCGCCCGTGGCGGTCACCCAGCCGGTCACCTTCCTGCAGCTGGTCTGGGCCACCCTCCTGGGCGCGCTGGCCTTTGGCGAGCCCGCCGACATCTGGGTGATCTCCGGCGGCGGCCTGATCCTGGCGGCGGTCAGCTTCATCTCCTGGCGTGAAGCCAGGATAAAAAGGAAATCCCTTTCATCTTCCGGTAATGTCCCTGGTATTTGATCGTCTTATGGGTGTTACAATAGTGGCGTAACCTCCCGATCTTACGGAGACTCCCAGGGGCCGTGAATGATGAAATGCCTTTGGCTGCCGGTCCTGCTGCTGGCGGCGTTTTACGATACTGCAGCGGTGCAGGCCGGGACCCGTATCTGCAACGATACGGAAGCCCTGCATCAGCTGGCCGTGACCCTGCACACCGGCGGCCGCTGGGTGTCCCAGGGATGGCAGCCGCTGCCGCCCGGCGGCTGCGTGGAGCCGGCGCCGCAGGGCTACAGCAGAAAATTCTTCTATTTCCGCGCCGAAGGCCCCGGCTACAGTTTCCGGGACGACAGCGTCCGGTTCTGCACCGCCCCGGGGCAGTTCCGGATCGCGGATGATGCCGCTTGCGGGCTGCCGGGCCAATCCCGGCAAGGGTTTGCCAAGGCGCTGGCAGGAGCGGAGGACCGGACGGTTCCGCTCAGCCGCCGTTCTCAAACCGCAAGCGGCAGCGCTTCTGCGGCAGCGGCGCTGCAGGAGATCCGCCACGACGCAGCGCACAGCGCGCGCAATGCGGACGGTTCGCACTATGCGGTGGATGTGGTCTTTCAGGGCTGCACACAGCAGTCATCAGCGGCAATGGTGACCTGCAAGTTCGTCGGCAACGGCATGGAAATCGGCGCCGCGGGCAGGGTGCAGATCTCCGATCCTGTTTTTACCTACCTGCTGGGCCTGCTGCGCGGCGCCCCGCTGGCCATCGACGGGGAGATGATCGCCACCTTCGGGTCTTTCGGGGAGCTGGAGCTGCACAGCGTCACGCCGCGGGTTCCGAACCGGTTCGACAGGATGCTGCAGCAGATGCAGGGAGAGTGGGTGTCGGAAAGCAACCGTTACGACAGCTTTTCCATTTCCGGCGCGGAGCGCCGGGTCCGCTACGAAGGGGTCGAGATGACGCCGGAATTCATTGCGGTCCAGGGCAGCTGCAAGGGGGCCGGGAGCGGGGACTTCCTGCTGGCCTGGGACAGTCTGCGCGGCTCCAGCCTGTGCTACCGGATCAAATCCCTGACGGAGGACAGAATGACATTGATCTATCTGCCGCGCGGCATCCGGCTGGACTACAGGCGGCTGCAATAGCGCCTGCCCTGGGGGTCAGGGGATCACCAGGTCCACCACCCTGTGCGCTGCGGCGCGGGCATCCTCCGGGTCCAGCGCCTCTTCCGATTGCGCCGCCTGCAGCCAGACCCCGTCCATGTAGCACTGCAGCGCCTGGCGGGCGGTTTCCACCCGCTGGGCCGGCAAAAGCGCCCGCAGCTCGGCCAGGAAATGGCTGCGCACCCGGGCCCGGTTGATTCGGTGCAGGCGGCTGAGGCGGGGCGAATAGGGGGCATTTGCCCAGAATTGCATCCAGATGCTGCACTGGGGAACAGTGAACAGGTCGTCGGCAAAGTTCGCATCCATCACCGCATACAGCCGTTCGCGCGGGGTGCGCGCAGTGGCGTAACCCTCGCTCATCGCGCGGCGCAGCTTGCCCAGAAGATGCAGCATCGTGGCTTCCATCAGCCCTTCCTTGGAGCCGAAATAATAGTTGATCGAGGCCGCCGACGCCCCGGCCTCCCGTGCGATTTCCGCCATGGTTACAACGCCGTAACCACGCTTGTGCACGGCAACGATGGTGGCTTCGATCAGCTCCTCGTTGCGGATGTCCCGGATGCGTTTCCTGCTCATGATTAAGTTGTGCGGCAATTGGGCCGGCGTTTCAACTGTTGTTCTCGCGAATCCGAAACTTGAATGGCCGTTTAAAAAACTGTTTGGCGCCTCAGCCTGCTGTGATATGTACTCCTCCCATGTCTTAGGGCGGTAACCGCCCGGAAATGGGAGGGACATATGACTTCAATCATCTCGTTCGGGATCCTGCTGGCCTTTGCGCTGGTGGCGTTCTGCGTGATCAAGTGGTGGAACGTCCGCAACGTCGGCGTGACCCCCGTTCACCTTTTCACCTTCATCGCAATCCTGTTCACCTCCGGTCTGGACGTGGGCCTGATCATGTTCCCGCTGGCCTGGGACTTCCCGCTCTATGCGGACACCGCGGCGGAACCGGCCTATGCCTTCACCAACCCGCTGGCGCTGGAATTCGGCTTCTGGGGCTTCCTGATCTGGGGCTTCTACTTCCTGACGACCTTCTATTTCTGCGTCATCGAACCGCGGGTGAAGTTCTTCGAGATCCCGCTGGTGAAGTGGATCAACAACATCGTGATCATCGGCACCTGCGCCTTCACAGGCGCGCTGTTCCTGATCTACCTGCCGTATTACGCCACCTTCATGGGCGACGGCGAGACGGTGATCCCGGCGTTCTACGTCATCACCTTCCTGGTGATTCTGTTTGCCGCCTTCTCCTCCACCGACATCAAATACGTCCGGATCCTGTCGGTCGGCTCCACGGTGCTGTTCATGGCGCTGATCCTGGGCATGTGGGCCTATGCCGGCATGGGCCTGGGCGCCTTCGCGGACACCGCCTCCAACATCGGCGGCTACTTCGCGAACATCCACAAATTCATCCTGCCGCTGACCGACTATCATGAGTTCTACCTGTTCTGGTGGTTCGCATGGTCGATCATGATCGGCCAGTTCACTTCCCGCTTTGTCGGCGGCCTGCGCACCTGGCAGGTTCTGGCAGCGCTGCTGATCTTCCCGTCGATCCCGCTGGGTGTGTGGTTCTCGGTGCTGTACTACTACCACCTGAACAGCATCGAAACGACGCTGCTGATCAACGTCTCCATGGTCGCGGTGGGCATCATCTTCGTGGTCAACTCCTTTGACTCGCTGATCCGCCTCTACACCGACAACCTGAACCTGACGGCCAAGCGCTTCGGCACCATCCCTTACGTGCTCGGCAACGCGGTTGTGCTCTTCGGCCTGACCCTGGCCTTCCAGAGCCAGTGGCTGCAGATCCAGTGGATCGGCACCATCGTGATCGCCATCTATGTGGCCTGCCTGGCCTACATCCTGGCCTTCAAGCGCAGCGAAGTGATGAGCATCGACGCCTCGCCCGAGGAAAACACGCTCGACTTCGAAAAGATCAAGGCGGCCCACTAAGGGCGGTCTCCCGGCTGGACCTCTGTTTCCCCGAATAGTCAGTTCAGCCTCTAACTGCCTGGCGGTGCCTTCGGGCCTGCCAGGCGCCTTTGCACACCGCCGTCTCCGCGGAGGTCTGCGACAAGCGGCTCCAGCCCCAGGCTCCAGAAAGCCGCTTCTCCCGGACGCTCCTGCCAACCGGCAGACCGGCCCGCAACTGAACCCGCTGGCAGCACCCTCTGCCAGCCATACGAAGACCCCGCAATTGCTGCCCCGGCAGCACTGAAACCCTTGAACAGATCGGACAAGAGTATCATGACCCACCCCGCCCAGCCCAAGGCCAGCCACTTCATCAACGGCGAATACGTCGAAGACACCGCGGGCACCCCGATCCCGGTGATCTATGCCGCGACGGGTGAGCAGATCGCCACCGTCTACGCCGCCACCCCGGCAATCGTGGAGCAGGCGCTGTCCACCGCCAAGGAAGCCCAGAAAGCCTGGGCCAAGATGACCGGCACCGAGCGCGGCCGCATCCTGCGCCGCGCCGCCGACATCATGCGCGAGCGCAACCATGAACTGTCGGTTCTGGAAACCTACGACACCGGCAAGCCGCTGCAGGAAACCCTGGTCGCCGACGCCACCTCCGGCGCCGACGCGCTGGAATACTTCGGCGGCCTCGCGGGCTCCCTGACCGGCGAGCACATCCCGATGGGCGAGGACTGGGTCTACACCGTGCGCGAGGCACTGGGCCTGTGTGTCGGCATCGGCGCCTGGAACTACCCGACCCAGATCGCCTGCTGGAAAGGCGCGCCCGCACTGGCCTGCGGCAACTCGATGGTGTTCAAACCCTCCGAGACCACGCCGCTCTGCGCCCTGAAAGTGGCTGAGATCCTGCATGAGGCCGGCGCGCCCGCTGGCATCTACAACGTCATCCAGGGCATGGGCGAGGTCGGCGGCGCGCTGGTCACCGACCCGCGCGTCGACAAGGTCTCGCTGACCGGCTCGGTGCCGACCGGCAAGAAGGTCTATGCCGCCGCCGCCGCAGGCATGAAGCACGTCACCATGGAACTGGGCGGCAAGTCGCCGCTGATCATCTTTGATGATGCCGACATCGACAATGCCGTGGGCGGCGCCATCAACGGCAACTTCTACTCCTCTGGCCAGGTGTGTTCGAACGGCACCCGCGTGTTTGTGCAGAAAGGTATCAAGGAGAAATTCCTCGCCCGCCTGGCCGAGCGTACCGGCAACGCCATCCTGGGCGACCCGATGGATGAGGCCACCAGCTTCGGCCCGATGGTCACTGAAAACCAGATGAACATCGTGCTGGGCTACATTGAAAAGGGCAAAGCCGAAGGCGCCCGCGTTGTTTGCGGCGGCAACCGTGCAGACATGCCCGGCTACTACATCCAGCCCACCGTCTTTGCCGATGTGACCGACGACATGACCATCGCGCGCGAGGAAATCTTCGGCCCGGTGATGTCCGTCCTCGACTTCGACACCGAGGAAGAGGTGATCGCCCGCGCCAATGACACCGAGTTCGGCCTGTCCGCCGGCGTCTTCACCAACGACTTCAGCCGCGCCCACCGGGTGATCGGCCAGCTGGAGGCGGGCAGCTGCTTCATCAACTCCTACAACGACGCGCCGGTCGAGGCGCCGTTTGGCGGCGTGAAGGCCTCCGGCGTGGGCCGCGAGAACTCGAAGGAGGCGATTAAGCACTTCAGCCAGGTGAAATCCGTCTACGTCCGCATGGGCGACGTCGAAGCGGCGTTCTGATCGGCATCCGCCTGCAAGCAACGGCCGGGCAGGGCGCCCCGCGCGCCCGCCCAATCTGAAGAAACGGCAGCACCCCAGATCTTCCGGCTGCCGGATGGAGAATGGAAATGAACGCGGATTATGTGATTGTCGGGGCCGGGTCAGCCGGCTGTGCCATGGCCTACCGGCTCAGCGAGGCCGGCAAGAAGGTTCTGGTGATCGAACACGGCGGCACCGATGCCGGGCCGTTTATCCAGATGCCGGGCGCGCTCAGCTACCCGATGAACATGCCGCTCTACGACTGGGGCTACAAATCCCAGCCCGAACCGCACCTGGGCGGCCGCGAACTGGTCTGCCCGCGCGGCAAGGTGATCGGCGGCTCCTCCTCGATCAACGGCATGGTCTATGTGCGCGGCCACGCGGGCGACTACAACCACTGGGCCGAGTCGGGCGCCGCGGGCTGGTCCTATGCCGATGTGCTCCCGTACTTCAAACGCATGGAAACCTGGAATGACCGCGGCCACGGCGGCGACCCGGACTGGCGCGGCAAGGACGGCCCGCTGCATGTGACCCGCGGCCCCCGCGACAACCCGCTGCATGACGCCTTCGTCAAGGCGGGCGAGCAGGCGGGCTACCCGGTCACCTCCGACTACAACGGCGAGCAGCAGGAAGGCTTCGGCCCGATGGAGATGACGGTCTACAAGGGCCGCCGCTGGTCCGCCGCCAACGCCTACCTGAAGCCCGCGCTCAAGCGTGAAAACTGCGACCTGATCCGCGCCTTCGCCCGCAAAGTGGTGATCGAGGACGGCCGCGCCGTCGGCGTCGAGATCGAACGCGGCGGCAAGGGCGAGGTGATCCGCGCCAATGCCGAGGTGATCCTGGCGGCTTCCTCGCTGAACTCCCCCAAGATGCTGATGCTGTCCGGCATCGGCCCGGCCAAGCACCTGGCCGAGCACGGCATCGACGTGGTCGCCGACCGCCCCGGCGTCGGCCAGAACCTGCAGGACCACCTGGAATTCTACTTCCAGTTCGCCTGCAAACAGCCGATCACCCTGTTCAAATACTGGAACCTGCTGGGCAAGGGCCTTGTCGGTGCCCAGTGGATGTTCACCAAAACCGGCCTGGGGGCCTCGAACCAGTTCGAAAGCGCCGCCTTCATCCGCTCCGACAAGGGCGTGGATTACCCCGACATCCAGTACCACTTCCTGCCGATCGCGGTCCGCTACGACGGCCAGGCGGCGGCAGAAGGCCACGGCTTCCAGGCCCACGTCGGCCCGATGCGCTCGCCCTCGCGCGGCGAGGTCACGCTGGCCTCCGCCGACCCCAAGGACGCGCCGAACATCCTGTTCAACTACATGTCGACCGAGCAGGACTGGATCGACTTCCGCAAATGCGTGCGCCTGACGCGGGAGATCTTTGCCCAGGACGCGATGAAGCCGTTCCTGAAGCACGAGATCCAGCCCGGCACCGATCTGCAGACCGACGACGAGATCGACGGCTTCCTGCGCGAGCATGTGGAAAGCGCCTATCACCCCTGCGGCACCTGCAAGATGGGCGCGGCGGAGGATCCGATTTCGGTGGTCGACCCGGAATGCCGCGTCATCGGCGTCGACGGCCTTCGGGTCGCCGACAGCTCGATCTTCCCGCGCATCACCAACGGCAACCTCAACGGCCCCTCGATCATGACCGGCGAGAAAGCCTCCGACCACATCCTGGGCCGCCGCCTGCCGTCCTCCAACGCAGAGCCGTGGTTCAACCCGAACTGGCGCGAAGCGCAACGCTGATCCTGTTGCGCTGCCAGCAAGCCGCCCGCCACCTCCCCTTTGTGCGGGCGGCTTTTTGCTGCCGGAATTTCCCCGAAAATCCGCCCGCTGCGGTCATCTTTTGATCCGCGTCAAAGTGGCCGGGCAGGGCAGGCAATAATCTGCAACCGACCCTAGGAAGAAGGAGCGAGCAGGTGTCCAACACTCCCCATGAACTGGCCGAGGAATTCCCGGAAAAAGCGGCGCTGATGAGCCAGCTGAAACAGTCCGACGCGCATTTCGCCAAGCTGTCGGAAGACTACCACGCGGTGAACCGCGCCGTGCACCGGGCGGAGACCAATGTGGAGCCGGTCAGCGCACAGGCAGAAACCGAAATGCGCAAACAGCGCGCCGCCCTGAAGGATGAGATCTGGGGGATCCTGTCCAAGGCGTGATGCCGCCGGATGGCGCAACGGTGAAGGGGTGCCGGCGGCGCCCCTTTTTTGCATCCGGCACGCGGGCCTTCCCCTGTGCGAACCGGCAGCCCGGGGATTCGCGGCCGCTGCATTGATCCTGAACCGGCAACAGTGCCGGACCGCCCGGTCAACTGTTGAGGATTTGCTTCCCGGAACGGGGTAATTCGGATGAATTTAAGGCAAATTCGTCAAAATTGTGACCGGGTGCACTATTTAAAGATAACAGCCTGAATTTGTCCTCAGGCCAAAGGGTGCAGCGTAGTGTGCGAAGGAGTAACCCAATGGGACAGATCTATCAGCCAGGGTGCTGGCAGGAGATCGAAGGGGTGCCGTCAGAGGCCACCGATGCCGAAATCCTGGCAGCGGTGCGGAATGTGATCCGGGCGGAAACAGCGGTCCCGGCGCGGCAGGAGCAGCCTGCGCCCGGCCGCGCGCGCCAGTGGCAGCCGGCCCCGGCGGACCAGCCCAAACAGCCGCCCCAAGCAGCCGCCAAGGCGGAACGCGCGCTGATGGCCCGCCTGCTGGACCGTCTGCGCGGCTGATTTCAGCGCTCCGCTCTGCGGCACGGCAGCCTCAGCTTACCTCATAAGGCAGCACGCCGCGCTGGTCGGTGTCGATGGTCAGCCGCCTCTCCAGCGGTGGAACGGACCGCTGGTGGCAGTCCTTTCTCTCACAGATCCGGCAGGAGATGCCGATCGGCTCATAGGCGCTGTCCTGGCTCACATCCAGCCCGTCGGCATAGACCAGCGCGTCCGCGTGGCGCACCTCGCACCCCAGCGCAATCGCATAGCGCCGCACCGGCGCGCCGAAGGAACCGCCGGGTTTGGACACATCCCGCGCCAGCGAGATATAGCGCACCCCGTCCGGCGTCTCCGCCAGCTGGCGCAGGAACCGGCCCGGGGTTTCAAACGCCCGGTGCACGTTCCACAGCGGGCAGGCGCCGCCGAAGCGGGCAAACTGCAGCCGCGTGGCCGAGTGCCGCTTGGTGATGGTGCCCGCCTGATCCACCCGCACAAAGAAGAACGGCACCCCCTTGGCGCCGGGCCGCTGCATGGTCGACAGCCGGTGCGCGATCTGCTCGATCGAGGCGCCGAAGCGGATCGCCAGCAGCTCCAGGTCGTGGCGGCAGGCCTGCGCCGCCTCCAGGAACCGTGTATAGGGCATCAAGGCGGCGCCCGCGAAATAATTGGCCAGGCCGATCTTGGCGATGGCGCGGGCTTCCTCGCTCTGGAACTTTGCAAAATCGAGGGTCGCTTCCAGCAGCGTGTTCTGCCGCAAAAGCGCCACCTGCAGCAGCATCTGGAACAGCTGCGTCTGCGGCGCGGAGCGGTTCGACAGATGCAGCACCTGCGCCTCCGCATCGTAGTGGCGCAAACCTTCCATCTCGGTCTGCCGCACGGTGATGCCGCCGCGCTCCAGCTCGGCTATGGCCGCGGCGCGGATGTCATTGGTGGCGGCGAAGCGTTCGGCCGCATGGTCCACCGCGTCGATGTAGTTGTCGCAGTAATGGAAGAAATCGCGCACCTCTTCCCAGGGGCTCGCCTGAATGCGCGCATCCTCCCGCCCCAGCGCCTCATCCAGCGAGGCAAGGCGCTCATGGGTCTGCCGGTAGGCCCGGTGCAGCGCCAGAAACGCCCGCGCCAGCGCCGGGGCGTTTGATGCCGTCAGCCGCAGGTCCGCCAGCGGCGGCGCATCATCGGCAAACACCGGGTCCGCCATCGCCTCGCGCATGTCGCTGACCAGCCGCTCGCTGTCGCCCGCGCTCAGCTCGGTCACATCCATGCCGAATTCCTGCGCCAGTGCCAGAACCACCGTGGTCGACACCGGGCGGTTGTTGTTCTCCATCTGGTTCAGATAGGGCAGGGACACCCCCAGCTTGGCGGCAAAATCCTTCTGCGTCAGCTCCAGCCGCTGCCGCATCTCGCGCAGCTTGGCGCCGGCGTAAAGTTTCTGAGTGGCCATAAGGCATGCCTTTGCAAATTCAACTCCTGCGAAGCGTATAATTGCAAAGGCTGCCCCGCAAGCTTGCGGCGGCGCTTATGCGCGGATCTGCCGCTCCCGCCAGACCACCAGCAGGATCGCCACCAGCCCGCACATCGCGGTGCCGAACATGATCGCCAGCAGTGGCACCGCGGTGGACCCCGGCACCAGCAGCATGCCTGCAAAGGCGCTGAGCGCGGCGCCCGCGCCGATCATGATCGCGCCGCTGAGGCCCGAGGCGGTGCCCGCCAGGTGCGGCCGCACCGAAATCGCGCCTGCGGTGGCATTGGGGATCGCCATGCCGTTGCCCAGCCCGACAAAGCACATCAGCCCGAAGAAGGTGATCACGCTGTCCGCGCCCGCCATTGCGATCAGCAGCGACAGCAGCACTCCGCCGCCATTGATGATGCAGCCCCACAGCACCATCCGGTTGACGCCCAGCCGGGTGGAATAGCGGCCGGAGACGAAGTTGCCGGCAAAATACCCCACCGCAGGCGCGGAGAACCAGACGCCCAGCTCTGCGGTGCTGAGGCCGTAAACTTCGGTGCCGACAAAAGGCGCGCCGCCCAGATAGGCAAAGAAGGCGCCGGAGGCCAGGCCGGACGACAGCGAGTAGCCCCAGAAGCGCGGCGAACTCAACAGCTCCGGGTATTCGCGGAACTGCGCCACCAGCGTCTTGCCGCTCTTGTGCGCGGTCTCGCCGAAATCGGTGAAGGTGATCAGCAGTGTCGCAGCACCAACCAGGAACAGCAGCCAGAAGTTGGCGGTCCAGCCCATCCACTGGTCCAGGAAGCCGCCGATTGCCGGGCCGATCATCGGCACCACCGCCATGCCCATGGTGACATAGCCGATCATGCTGGCGGCCTCGTTGGTGTCATACATGTCGCGCACCGCGGCGCGGCTCAGCACCATGGTTGCGGCCACCGCCGTCTGCGCCACCCGGAACATCAGGAACAGTTCCGCCGTCGGCGCATAGATGCAGCCCAGCGTGGCCAGCAGGAACAGCACGATGCTGCCCAGGATCACCGGCCGCCGCCCCATCTGGTCGGAAATCGGCCCGACAAAGATCTGCACCACCGCATTGCCCGCCAGATACAGCGCCACCGACAGCTGCATCACCCGGTAGTCGACCGCGTAATACTCTGCCATCCCCGCCAGCGACGGCAGATGCAGGTTCATGCCAAGCGCCGACAGGCCTGCCAGCAGGATCAGGGTGAAAATGCGCGGAGGCGTCCGCTGGCCGGCGGCCCTTGTATCATATGTGGACATACCATCCGGTTAGAGCAGTCGGCTGGCGTTGTCCATCGCTCCGCTGTGCGGCAGCGCACAGGGCTGCCGGCAGTCCCGGGGCCGGGGTTCCCTGCGGACCTGCAGGCACTGCCCTCCCGGCCGGAAGGGCGCTCCCGGACTTTGCTGATTTTCAACTTTGCCAACTCCGTATGCAAACGGTTTGCAAATTTGCGATTATGTCCTTTGGCTTCGCTGCTGCGCAATATATGGTCGCGCTGAAACTGACAGGGGACATGTGCCATGAAAGACATCCTTTCCGAGCTGGAAGACCGCCGCGAGGACGCGCGGCTGGGCGGCGGCCAGCGCCGCATCGACGCACAGCACGGCCGCGGCAAGCTGACGGCCCGCGAACGGATCGAGCTGCTGCTGGACGAGGGCAGCTTCGAAGAGTTCGACATGTTCATCGCCCACCGCTGCACCGATTTCGGCATGGAAGACAACAAGCCGGCCGGCGACGGCGTGGTCACCGGCTGGGGCACCATCAACGGCCGCCAGGTCTATGTCTTCTCCCAGGACTTCACCGTGCTCGGCGGTTCGGTCTCCGCCACCCATGCCCAGAAGATCTGCAAGATCATGGACATGGCGGTGCAGAACGGCGCGCCGGTGATCGGCATCAACGATTCCGGCGGCGCCCGCATCCAGGAAGGTGTCGACGCGCTGGCCGGCTACGCCGAGATCTTCCAGCGCAACATCATGGCCTCCGGCGTGATCCCGCAGATCTCCGTCATCATGGGCCCCTGCGCCGGCGGCGCGGTCTATTCGCCTGCGATGACCGACTTCATCTTCATGGTCAAGGACACCTCCTACATGTTCGTGACCGGCCCCGACGTGGTGAAAACCGTGACCAACGAGGTGGTGACCGCTGAGGAACTGGGCGGCGCCTCCACCCACACCCGCAAATCCTCGGTTGCCGACGGCGCCTTTGAAAACGATGTCGAGGCGCTGGCCGAGGTCCGCCGCCTGGTCGACTTCCTGCCGCTGAACAACCGCGAAAAGCCCCCGGTGCGCCCCTTCTTCGACCAGCCCGGCCGGATCGAGGAAAGCCTGGACACCCTGATCCCGGAAAACCCCAACAGTCCCTACGACATGAAGGAGCTGATCACCAAGGTCGCGGATGAGGGCGATTTCTACGAGATCCAGGAGGATTTCGCCAAGAACATCATCACCGGCTTCATCCGCCTCGAAGGCCAGACCGTGGGCGTCGTCGCCAACCAGCCGATGGTGCTAGCGGGCTGCCTCGATATCGACAGCTCTCGCAAGGCCGCGCGTTTCGTGCGCTTCTGCGACTGTTTCGAAATCCCGATCCTGACCTTCGTCGACGTGCCGGGCTTCCTGCCGGGCACCTCCCAGGAATACGGCGGCGTCATCAAGCACGGCGCCAAGCTGCTGTTCGCCTATGGCGAAGCCACCGTGCCCAAGGTCACCGTGATCACCCGCAAGGCCTATGGCGGCGCCTATGACGTGATGGCCTCCAAGCACCTGCGCGGCGACTTCAACTATGCCTGGCCGACCGCCGAGATCGCGGTGATGGGCGCCAAGGGCGCCACCGAGATCATCCACCGCGCCGACCTTGGCGATGCGGAGAAGATCGCGGCACACACGGCGGACTATGAAGACCGCTTCGCCAACCCGTTCGTGGCGGCGGAACGCGGCTTCATCGACGAGGTGATCATGCCCCAGTCCACCCGCAAACGGGTCAGCCGCGCCTTTGCCTCGCTGCGGGGCAAGCAGCTGAAGAACCCGTGGAAAAAGCACGACAACATTCCGCTGTGACTATGCTTAGATCGGAACTTCTTTACTCCAAACTCAAAGAGATCCAGGCGCTTGCTCGTGCAGTAAATGCCGGTGAAGCGTTTCGAAAAGCGTTTGATGCCGAAACAGTTGAGGACGGTTTTGAGGCGCTTCTATCCACTTTGGATGAGGCGCGCACGGAAGTAGAAAACTGTGTATTTTCCAAGCCTGAGAAGCAAACACGTTTCTTAGGTGAAATGACTGCCTTTCGCAGCAAGCTTCTAAGTATCTTGTTCACTCGTGACAGGAACGCCAAAGGGGCGTTGTTTAACGAAGGTGCTTTGGAGAGAATTGGGGCAATTGCAGACTCAGTTGGTGAGAGGATCGAACACCCAGTAGGCGACTTAGACCGCGCGTCTTTTGCTGGCAAAACCTTGGAGTTGATTGAGCAAGTAAGGCAGTGGGAGTTGGAATCCTATTCTTCGCGCTCTTTGCTACTGAGTCTCGGAATGATCGTGCAAATTTCTCAGTCAGAGGGGGTTTCGACCTCTGATACAGAAATTAGAAGGAGAGTGAAGAATATCGTTGCCTCATTTGCAGTCGAATATGCGATCATGGACCGTGAGTTCGAGACCAAATGGGAAACTCTAAAGAGATGGGCAAAGTCGGCGTACTCAGGGTCCTCCACTCCTTTGGGCCTGACTGCTGACGTTGCTACGGTTGCGGGACTTCTACCCAAGCCATGACCGGCACCCCCTGGCATATCACCCGCACGGACAACGCTTTGACGCTGTCGCGCCGCCTGCCTGCGCGTTTCGACGTATCGGCGGAAACGGTGCTGCCGTCAGGCGATCCCCTGCGGCTGGCGCATCAGATCCGCCAGGACATGTGGCGCAAGCTGCAGCGCTTGCGCGGCTTCTCCCCGGTGGTGGAAATCACCGCCGAAGGGCAGGGGCTGCGGGTGCGGGCAGGCGGCCAGGTGACGGGCCGGGTGCCCGCCAATGCGGCCGCACAAATCACCGAAGTTCTGGAAAATCCGGCCCGCCGCGCCCGCTGGACCCGGCATGCCAGCCGGGGGCGGGGCGCCGCTCTGCCCGATTCCCGCGCAGATGCGAAGGATTCGCATAGAATCGCGGCAAAATTTGACATGAAGAGCGAATCAGCGTCATGATCCGCGCCAGCCGATATCAGACAGCGCGCGCCACTTGCGCAGCGCCTGCAGCTCCGGCCGGAGGAGCCCGGGCGACCGGGGGCCGGAGCTGCGGATATCTGGCTGCCATCCCCTTTGCGCTCCATGCCCTGACTGCCACCGCGGCGGAGGCGATTTCCGTGCCCTCGGGCCAGACCGTGACGCTGGCAGAGGTGCTCCTGGACGATGCCCCCGGCCAGCTGGGGGAAACCTGGGCGCGGTTCCGCTTCCTGGCGCCGCAGATCGCCCGCGCAACCGGCACCGTCAGCTATGAAACGGCGGCCCCCGACATGGACCACCTCTGCGGCGCCCTGGCGCTGCCCTATCTGGCCGAACACGGGGTCAGCGCGGCGCGGGTGGTGATCTCGCTCTCTGACCGGATGGTGCCCTTCGGCGCCCAGGACCCGGAGGCGACCCAGTTTTTCGAGGCTTACCGCCCCGAGGGCGGCGCCTGCATGTGGGAGGCTTTCTGATGTTTCCACAATATCTTGCGGGCCATGGGCCGGACCGGCGGATTCTTGCGGCATTGCAGCCACAGCACAGCCGCTTGCAGCGATTTGCATGTGACTCGGCCGCAAACCCCGCTATCCTTGGCACGGGCAGCCATCAGGCTGCCTTCGCATTGAGGTTGAGGCATGCGGGCGGCGCAGCCGCCGCAGGTTTCACTATTTTTATCAGGAGACAGAAATGTCCAAAAGCATCAAACTCATCGCCCTGGCCGGCCTGCTGGCCGCCGTCACCGCCTGCGCCCAGCAGGAAGAAGAATTCGTCGTTGTCGAGCCGGTCACCGAAGAGCCGACCTTCACCGGCAAGTACAACTAAACACTACAGGGGTCCGGCCCTGCGGCCGGCCCCCGCCGCCCCGTGGGGTGCCGGACCGGAGGCACCCAAATGCTGAAACACCGCGGGTTCCCGGGCCGCATGCCCGGCACTGATTTCCAATTCACCATCCGCCGCCCCAACCCCAAAGGGGTCACGCCGCTGATCCGGCGCGAGCGCTTCCGCGACCGCAAGAACGTCGACAAGCGTGTCGACCTCACCTTCATGCAGGCGCTGTGGGAGCATTTCGGCGACCAGCCGTTCGAGCGCGGCAACCTCGATGCCGGCCGTCTCAGCTGGCTGTTCGGCCGCGAGGTGATTCCGGCCGAGGATCCGTTTGACCCCGAAAGCTACGAGGCGCTGCTGGTCATCGACGAGGCGGTGGCGCGGGCCTCCTTCCCGGAGGCGTTCGAGTAATGGCGCGGCCCCGGACGCATATCACCGGCCAGGCGGCGCGGCTCCCCGCGCGCAGCCGCTCCCGGCGTCCGGGGCACGGGCGCGCCTTGCGGCTTTCCCCGGGCCGGGTTTTCGGCGTGAATTTGCACAAGCCCTGCGCGATTCAGCAGGAATTTGCCCAAACCGGCAGCCTTGTATCTCAGGGGCTTACAGCCGCCGCCGCGGCGTGCATCGTGGCCCAAGCAGCGCAGCCACGCTGCTGTGCCGAGCATCTGTTCCGGCCCCTTCGCCTGAACGGGCAGGTACGCGCCCCCATCCGCGGCCTGCCCGTCTTTTATCCCCTTCAGGCATTGGCGGAAGCTTGCCGTATCTGCCCCCCGGTGCGGCAAGCCTCCGCGCATCACCGGCTTCTTGCTGATGCAGCGTTGCGCCGCGCCTGCCAGCCTGCGAATTCCGCAGGAACACTCACGTCCCCGGAAGAAGGAACATGGACATGCGGGCAAAATCTCTCATTGCGGCGCTCTCGCTCTGCGGCCTCGTGGCGGCCTGCGGCGACACCACCGGCGAGCGCATCATCTACGGCGGCGGCGCAGGCGCGCTTGGCGCCGCGGTGCTGGACGCCAACCTGGTCACCGGCGCAGCCGTCGGCGTGGCCGCAAACCTGGTCTATTGCGAGCAAAACCCCCGCAAGTGCTGAGGCGCCTGCCGCCGCTCTGAACAGCCGCCCCTCGCGGGCTGCTTCTGACATCGCGCAAACGCCGCGTCCGGGTCTTCCCCGGGCGCGGCGTTTTGCATTCCGGAATACCAAGGAACAAGGGACTGCCTATGTTTGATAAGATCCTGATCGCCAACCGGGGCGAGATCGCCTGCCGCGTGATCAAAACCGCGCGGAAAATGGGCATCAAGACCGTTGCCATCTACTCCGACGCCGACAAGCAGGCCCTGCATGTGCAAATGGCCGACGAGGCCGTCCACATCGGCCCGCCGCCCGCCAACCAGTCCTATATCGTCATCGACAAGGTGATGGAGGCGATCCGCCAGACCGGCGCCCAGGCGGTGCACCCGGGCTACGGCTTCCTCTCAGAGAACTCCAAGTTCGCCGAGGCGCTCGAGGCCGAAGGCGTCGCCTTTGTCGGCCCCCCGAAAGGCGCGATCGAGGCGATGGGCGACAAGATCACCTCCAAGAAGATCGCCCAGGAGGCCGGGGTTTCCACCGTCCCCGGCTACATGGGCCTGATTGCCGATGCTGACGAGGCGGTGAAGATCTCCAACGAGATCGGCTACCCGGTGATGATCAAGGCCTCCGCCGGCGGCGGCGGCAAGGGCATGCGGATCGCCTGGAACGACGAGGAGGCCCGCGAAGGCTTCCAGTCCTCTAAGAACGAGGCCGCGAACTCCTTCGGCGACGACCGGATCTTCATCGAGAAATTCGTCACCCAGCCGCGCCACATCGAAATCCAGGTCCTGTGCGATAAGCACGGCAACGGCATCTACCTGGGCGAGCGCGAATGCTCGATCCAGCGCCGCAACCAGAAAGTCGTGGAAGAAGCCCCGTCGCCGTTCCTCGACGAAGACACCCGCCGCGCCATGGGCGAGCAGGCCGTGGCGCTGGCCAAGGCGGTGGGCTATTCCTCAGCCGGCACCGTGGAATTCATCGTCGACGGCGACAAGAATTTCTACTTCCTGGAAATGAACACCCGCCTGCAGGTGGAGCACCCGGTCACCGAGCTGATCACCGGCGTCGACCTGGTGGAGCAGATGATCCGCGTCGCCGACGGGGCGGAGCTGCCGATGCGCCAGGAAGACGTCAAGCTCACCGGCTGGGCGATTGAAAACCGCCTCTATGCCGAAGATCCCTACCGCGGCTTCCTGCCCTCCATCGGCCGCCTGACCCGCTACCGCCCGCCGGCGGAAACCGCCGCGGGCCCGATGCTGGTCAATGGCAAATGGCAGGGCGATGCCCCCGCGGGCGAGACCGCGGTGCGCAACGACACCGGCGTCTACGAGGGCGGCGAGATCTCGATGTACTACGACCCGATGATCGCTAAGCTCTGCACCTGGGCGCCGACCCGCGAGGACGCCATCGGCGCCATGCGCACCGCGCTCGACAGCTTCGAGGTTGAGGGCATCGGCCACAACTTGCCGTTCCTGTCGGCGGTGATGGACCACCCGAAATTCATCTCCGGCGACATGACCACCGCCTTCATTGCCGAGGAATACCCGGACGGCTTCGAAGGCGTCGAACTGCACAGCGACGACCTGCGCAAGATCGCCGCCGCCTGCGCCGCGATGCACCGGGTTGCCGAAATCCGCCGCACCCGCGTGTCGGGCCGGATGGACAACCACGAGCGCAAGGTCGGCACCGATTGGGTGGTCACCCTGCAGGGCCAGTCCTTCGGCGTGGTGATCGACGCCGACCGCGAGGGCGCCACCGTCAACTTCGACGGCGGCGGCAGCTACCGTGTGACTTCCGACTGGACCCCGGGCGACCAGCTGGCCACCCTGAACGTGGACGGCGAAACCCTGGTGCTGAAGGTGGGCAAGGTGACCCAGGGCTTCCGCGTCCGCTCCCGCGGCGCCGATCTGGCCGTCAAGGTGCGCACCCCGCGCCAGGCCGCATTGGCCGAGCTGATGCCGGAAAAGGTCGCTCCCGACACCTCCAAGATGCTTCTGTGCCCGATGCCCGGCCTCATTGTGAAGGTCGACGTCGAAGTGGGGCAGGAGGTCCAGGAGGGCCAGGCGCTCTGCACCGTCGAGGCGATGAAGATGGAAAACATCCTGCGCGCCGAGAAGAAGGGCGTGGTGTCCAAGATCAACGCGAACGCCGGCGACAGCCTGGCGGTCGACGATGTGATCATGGAATTCGAATAATGCACCTCGGGGCAGGCGCATATGCAGCCGGGCAGGCGGGTTTTCCCGCCCCGGCGGGCGTGCCTGTCCCGCACCGCAGGGTGCCATGCACCGAATCTTCAGTTTTTTCTGCGACACTCACGGCGTTTGACGACCTCAAGGTGCCGCATGTCCCGTCTTCTGACCTGCCTGCTGTCCGCTCTGGCGCTGCTGTCCGCCTGCGCGCTGGACAAGGAAGAGGCGCTGCGCGCCCAGCTCTCCGCCTGGGTGGAGCTGGGGGAGACGTTTTTCTTCGAAAGCTCGATGAGCTGCACCGCGGCGGTGTTCCACACCGCGGAAAACCCGCGCATCGCGTCCTTGGTGGTCCGCGCCCGCTCGCTCAACACCGGCATGAAGATGCTGGAGGCCGGCAAGCCGGTGATGTTCGCGGTGTCCGGCAAATCCCCCAACGCGGTGACGGAGGACATCATGTCCCGCGACTTGCCGCAGGGGCTGGGGGTGCTGAACTCCGGGCTGGCGGGCGTCAGCTGCATGACCGATCTGGTCAAATCCGTCTATTACCAGGCGATCCGCAATCCCGCGTCCAATCTGGTGTTCGTGCCGGAAACCGGCGCGATGGTGGTCTTGGACAAACAGGCGATGGCGCTGATCTACGTCCGCGGCAACGGCTGAGTATCGGTGAAACTGATCTAACCTATGCAAGCAATCGGGAAGGGCTGCGCCCGGCCCGGCGGGGGGGAAGCGAAGCGCCCGCCCCGTGGGGGGCGGGACGGGCGCTGCCCGGCGTGCCGCCGGGCGGAACAGTAACTTCGAAGGAAGTGCCTGATTGTCACCCGCCGCGCCGCTCTTCCACTTCGCGCAGCCGTTCCGGGAACTTGTCGATGGTGCGGGACAGCTCGCGCACCGTCCAGGGGTGCGGCTTGCGCAGCTTGACGCCGCCGTCCTTGCCCACCAGCACCAGCATGAAGCCGCGCGGCCGCAGCTTCTTGCGCAGGGCCGATTTGGCCGCCGGGTCGGTGTCGGTCAGCACCACCACATCGCGCGTCTTCAGCGCCTCGATGCCTTCCATCAGCCGCTCCATCTGCTCATGGAACCGCGGGTCTTCGGGACTGTCGGCAAACACCACCACCGGGCGGTGCGTCCACTGGAATTCCTCCAGCTCGACATCATACCCGGGCTGGATCAGCTCCGGCGCACTGCCATCCGCAGCCGCAGCCGCCAGCGGCAGGAACCCTGCCAAAACAACGCTTAGGATTGCTCTCATGATCTCTCCTGTTGTGTTGAATATATGCGCGCCGGCGGCAAATGCGACTGTGAAATCCGCAGCTTGGCGAAAAAACATCATCGTTAACGGGATAATGAGGGGTTGCCGGCCATGATCGTGCCATTCCCCTTGACCGGGCTGCGGCCTGCGGCCCTCCACCAGAGGTCCCGTAACGCTATGAAAGTCATCCTGCACACCGGCGCGCACCGCTGCGCAACCACCTCGTTCCAGGAATACATGCGCCACAATGCGCAAGCCCTGGAAAAACAGGGCATCGGCTTCTGGGGCCCGTACCGCACCCGCAACGGGCTGTTCCACGGCATCCAGCCGGGGCCGGCGCCGGTTTCGGGCCGCAACCTGGTGCAGCGCGCCCAGGGGCGCCTGCAGATCCAGATGGCGGCCAGCCGCGATCAGGGTGTCCAGCAGCTGCTGGTGAGCGAGGAGAACATGATCGGCTCGGTGCGCCAGAACCTGCGCCTCGGCGATCTTTATGGCGGCGTGGGGGAGCGGATGGCGCGTTTCTCCCAGGCCTTCGGCGGCGCGGTTACCGACGTGGCGCTCTCAGTCCGCAGTCTCGACAGCTACTGGGCCTCGGCGCTGGCCTATGCGGCGGCGCGCGGCCGCAAGCCGCTCTCGGAGACCAGCCTCGACCGGCTGGCACAGTCGCCGCGCAGCTGGCGCGACGTGATCACCGACATTGCCTGCGCAATGCCCGGCGTGCGCCTGCACGTGCTGCCGTTTGAAACCTTCGGCGCCCGGCCGGAGGCGGCGCTGGAAGCCCTCACCGGCACTGAGGCGCCGCGTGCCCACGCGCGGGTGCGTCTTAACGCTTCGCTCTGCCTGCAGGACCTGCGCGCCAGCCTGCCGCCCGCAGCGGCGGCTGAGCTGCCCGAAGGCTCCGGCCGCTGGCGCCCCTTCAACGACGCGCAAACCGCATCCCTGCGCGAGGCTTATGCCGACGACATCATGTGGCTGGCAGGCGGGGCCGATGGTCTCGCCGCGCTGGTCCGCGATCCGGATAAACAGGCGGCGGGACTGAACCCGCCCCGTACCCGACTGACAAGAGGAAGACCTGATGACAAACAAAGACGAATGGCGGGCTCTGGCTGAGAAAGAGCTGCGCGGACGGGCTGTTGACGACCTCAACTGGCAGACGCTGGAAGGCATCGAGGTCAAGCCGCTCTATACCGAAGATGACACCAGGGATCTGCCCCACATGGGCACGCTCCCCGGGTTCGGCCCCTTCACCCGCGGGGTGAAGGCCACCATGTACGCAGGCCGCCCCTGGACCATCCGCCAGTATGCGGGCTTCTCCACTGCCGAAGAATCCAACGCCTTCTACCGCCGCAACCTGGCCGCGGGCCAGCAGGGGGTCTCGGTCGCCTTCGACCTCGCCACCCACCGCGGCTATGACAGCGACCACCCGCGCGTGGTCGGCGATGTCGGCAAGGCGGGCGTGGCCATTGACAGCGTCGAGGACATGAAGATCCTGTTCGACGGCATCCCGCTTGACAAGGTCTCGGTCTCGATGACCATGAACGGCGCGGTGATCCCTGTCTTGGCGTCTTTTATCGTCGCCGGTGAGGAGCAGGGCCACGACAAGTCCCTGCTGGCGGGCACCATCCAGAACGACATCCTCAAGGAGTTCATGGTCCGCAACACCTATATCTATCCGCCGAATCCCTCGATGCGGATCATCTCGGACATTATTGAGTACACCTCGAACGAGATGCCCAAGTTCAACTCGATCTCGATCTCCGGCTACCACATGCAGGAGGCCGGTGCGAACCTGGTGCAGGAGCTTGCCTATACCATCGCCGACGGCCGCGAATACGTGCGCGCGGCGCTGGATGCCGGCATGGACGTGGACAAATTCGCAGGCCGCCTGAGCTTCTTCTTCGCGATCGGCATGAACTTCTTCATGGAAATCGCCAAGCTGCGCGCCGCCCGCACCCTGTGGCACCGGGTGATGACCGAATTCGGCGCCAAGTCCGAACGCTCCAAGATGCTGCGCACCCACTGCCAGACCTCCGGCGTTTCGCTGCAGGAGCAGGACCCCTACAACAACGTGATCCGCACCGCCTATGAGGCGATGTCGGCGGTGCTCGGCGGCACCCAGTCGCTGCACACCAACGCGCTGGACGAAGCCATCGCGCTGCCCACCGACTTCTCCGCCCGCATCGCCCGCAATACCCAGCTGGTGCTGCAGGAGGAAACCGGCGTCACCAATGTGGTCGACCCGCTGGCCGGCTCCTACTACATCGAAAGCCTGACGGCTGAGCTGGTCGACAAGGCTTGGGCGCTGATGGAAGAGGTCGAGGAGATGGGCGGCATGACCAAGGCGGTCGAGAGCGGCATGCCCAAGCTGCGCATCGAGGAATCGGCGGCCCGCCGCCAGGCGATGATCGACCGCGGCGACGAGGTTGTGGTTGGCGTCAACAAGTACCGCAAGGACAAGGAAGACCCGATCGACATCCTGGATGTCGACAACCACGCGGTGCGCGAGGCGCAGATCGCCCGTCTGCAGAAGATGCGCGAGACCCGTGACGAGGCCGCCTGCCAGGCCGCCCTCGATGAACTGACCCGCCGCGCCGCATCGGGCGAGGGCAACCTTCTGGAAGCCGCAGTCGAAGCCGCCCGCGCGCGGGCCTCAGTCGGAGAGATCTCCATGGCAATGGAAAAGGAATTCGGCCGCCACCGCGCCGAGGTGAAAACCCTGGCCGGCGTCTATGGCGCCGCCTACGAGGGCGACGAGGGCTTTGCCGCGATCCAGAAATCGATCGAGGACTTCGCCGAGGAAGAAGGCCGCCGCCCGCGCCTGCTGGTGGTGAAGATGGGCCAGGACGGCCACGACCGCGGCGCCAAGGTGATCGCCACCGCCTTTGCCGACATCGGCTTTGACGTCGACGTGGGCCCGCTGTTCCAGACCCCGGCAGAGGCCGCCCAGGACGCCATCGACAACGACGTGCACGTGATCGGCATCTCGTCCCAGGCCGCGGGCCATAAGACGCTGGCGCCGCAGCTGGTCGAGGCGCTGAAGGCGGAAGGCGCCGGCGACATCATCGTGATCTGCGGCGGGGTGATCCCGCAGCAGGACTACGAGTTCCTGTACTCGAAAGGCGTCAAGGCGATCTTCGGCCCCGGCACCAACATCCCGGAGGCAGCCCAGGACATCCTGCGCCTGATCCGCGAAGCGCGCGCCTGACTTGGAAAACCGTATCTGCGGGGGCAGGGGAGGCTCTCCCGCCCCCGCAGGTGCCTGCCCTTCGGGCCGCCCCCTTGGCGGCTTTGGGCCCGGCAGCCCGCCCCGATGGGGCGGGCTGCCTGCATCGCGCGGAGGCGCGATGCCGCGCCCAACTGGCGCGGATGTGCCCCTGGCACAGGCCGGCACCGGGCGGGAGCGCTTGTTTTTCAAAAACTTGATGCCGCGTGCCGCAGCTTTCCGCCGGGTCTGATACGCCATGCCTTGGCAAACCCGCGGCGCGGTGGTTGAGTGGCTGCATGCAGCGCTCCAAACGCCCCCAGATCCTCACCGGCATGGCCCTCGGCGCCCTCTGGGGCGTACTGGTCACCGGCCTGCCGCAATGGCTGGGCCTGCCATACATCCCGGCCCCCATCGCCTTGCCCGGCGCCTTCCTCGCGCCGGGGCTGGTGCTGGCGCTGATCATCGGCCGATTGGCGCAGCGGCGGTTCTTCGATGATGCCATTATTGACGGAGAACCTTTTGTTCCCGGCTCCCCGGCCGAGATCGACCAGCGGGTGCTGACCAACACGGTGGAGCAGCTGGTGCTGGCGCTGGCCATCTGGCCCTTCGTGGCCGTCACCCTGGGCGGCGCTGTGGCGATTGCCCTCGGCCTCTCATTTGCTTTGATGCGTGTGCTGTTCTGGGCCGGCTACCACCTGTCGCCGCCCTTGCGGGGGCTGGGCTTTGCCGGGACGTTTTATCCGACGGTGATTGCCGGGGTCTGGGCACTGGCGGTTTGGCTTTGAAACCAGCGCCAGGCCAGCCGGGCAGAGGCTACCCGGTTCCAGCCAGCTGAAGCATCGCCGCCACAATGGCTTCCGGGCAGTCTTCCTGAAGAAGATGCCCCGCGCCGGGAACCGGCCGGCACAACGTGCCGGCAATCAGGCCGGCCAGCTCATGCCCCTTGGCAATCGGGATCCATTGATCCTCCTCCCCCCACAGCACCTGGACCGGGCAGTCCAGCAACCGGTACTGCGGCTGTATTTCATCAGTGAACACTTGGTCCATTTGGGCGATCTGCCGGTAAAATGCCGCCTGACCGGTCTCTCCCGTCCAGGGCCACGCATAGATGTCCAGCGCCTCTGCGCTGAGCGTCTGATGGGCCGCTGTTTGCAGGTAGGCGCGCAGAAGGGCCTGATGCATATAGTCCGGCATCCCGGCAAAGGCAGCCTCGTGTTTCTTCACATGCTGCACAAAGGGAGAGCCCCAGGGCCGCAGCGCCACCGCGTCGAAAATCGTCAGCGAGGCATAGCGCAGCCCGTTCAGGAAATACCCCCGCAGCGCGGTTGCGCCGCCGAAGTCGTGGGCCAGCACATGCGGCCGCTGCAGCCCCCACTCTCCGCATAGGGCCGCGAGTATGCGGTTCTGCACACCCAGAGAGACATCCTGCCCCTCGCGCATTTCTGACTGGCCATAGCCTGCCATGTCAAAGAAATAGACCGTCCAGCGGTGTTTCAGATGCGGCACGATCCTGCGCCAGACCTGTGACGAAAACGGGGTTCCATGCAGGGCAACAAGCGCCGGTCCGGTGCCTTCCTTGCCCCAGCGGATAGTGTTTCCCTCGATCAGGCTTGTGTAATTCAGCTGCAGCATGACGATTCTCATATTGTAAATTTGCTAAGTGACGATATGAATGGATGCATGGACAGGTCAACACAAATCAGGGCGCTGGCAAGCAGCACCAGAATGGAGGTTCTGCGCCTGCTTGCGGAGCCGGGCAAACATTTCGGTGGCCAATGGTCCGCTGACCCGGTGGAGTTTGGGGTCTGCATGACGCTGATTGCTGAGGCCTTGGGGGTGTCGCAGCCCACGGCAAGCCGGCATTTGGATATTCTGAGGCAGGCGGGGTTCATCACCGTTCGCAAACACCAGAAATGGTCATACTGCCAGCGGGAGGCGGCGGTGATCCGCGATTATCTTCAATGGCTGGGGCAGGAACTGGCAGTGGCCGGATAGCTTGCCAAACCGCGGCAGCACCAGATCCCGCCTTGCACCCTGCCGCAGCCCCGCTAGTCTCACGCGCAAAAGGGGAGGGCAGACATGATACTCGATCACCTGGCAGTGGCCGGCGCAACGCTGGAGGACGCCGTTGCCCATACCGAAGACGCGCTCGGCATCGCCCTCGGCCCCGGCGGCTCTCATGCCCGCTACGGCACCCATAACCGGCTGATCGGGCTGGAGGACGGGCTCTATCTGGAGGCCATCGCCATCGACCCGGACGCCCAGCCGCAGGAGCAGCCGCGCTGGTTCAACCTGGACCGATTCACCGGCCCTGCACGGCACAATAACTGGATACTGCGCAGCGAGAACCTTGAGACAGAGAAACTCTTGCTGCCGTCCCATGCGCGGCGCCAAGTGCAGATGCAGCGCGGCGATTTGCGCTGGCTGATGACGGTGCCTGCGGACGGGCTGCTGCCTTATGACAACTTGTTCCCGGCGGTCCTGCAATGGCAAGCAGAGCCTCCCGCAGCCAAACTGCCGCAGTCCGGCTGCCGCCTGACCCGGCTGGTCCTCAGCCACCCCGAGGCCGCGAGCCTGCAGGCAGCGCTCGACCGGATCATCCGCGACCCGCGGATCAAGGTGGAAGCCGGAGAACCTGCAATGATGGCCGAATTCGACACGCCGCATGGGACAAGGCAGCTCAGATGATCATCCGCCCCGCAACTGAGGCTGATGCCGAAGCCGTCTGCGCCATCGCCAACTGGGTGATCCGCGACACGCTGGCGACCTTCAACACCATTGAAAAGACCGTGGAACAGGTGCGCCAGCAGATCACGGCGAGCAACGGCGCCTATCTGGTGGCGGAACAGGACGGCAAAATCCTCGGCCACGCGCATTTCTTCCCGTTCCGCTCCGGCCCCGGCTACCGCTTTACTGCCGAACACACCATCCACCTGCTGCCCGCGGCGCAAGGCCAGGGCGCAGGGCGGCAATTGATGCAGGCATTGGAGAATAAGGCCAAGGAGGCGGGCATCCACGTCCTGATCGCCAGCGTCAGCAGCGCCAACCCTGCTGCCATCGCCTTTCACGCCGCCCTCGGCTATGTCGAAACCGCCCGGATGCCGGAGCTTGGCTGCAAGAACGGCCTCTGGCTCGACACTGTTTTCATGCAGAAAATCCTGACACCGGGTATTCCCGCCCCTGACAGTGCCGCCAAACCCGGATAGGCTCGCCCCATGTCACTCTGGACCCGCATATCCGACGCGCTGGCCGCGCTTGCCGCAGGCGAAAGCCTCACCGATGTCTTTGACAAATTGCGCGCGCCGCCCGAACGCACAGTCGCCTTTGCCATTGCCGTTATCGCGCTTGGCGCCAAGATGGCCAAGGCCGACGGCCAGGTCACCCGCGACGAGGTCACCGCCTTCCGCGAGGTGTTCCAGATCGCGCGGGATGACGAGGCCGGGGCGGCCCGCGTCTTCAACATGGCGCGCACCGATGTCGCGGGCTACCAGGAATACGCCCGCCGCATCCAGCGGATGTTCGGAAACGACCCCACCACGCTGTGCGACCTGATGGAGGGGCTGTTCCATATCGCCATGGCCGACGGCTTCTACCACCCGGGCGAGAACGAGTTCCTGGAGGAGGTGAGCCGCATCTTCGGCCAGACGCCGCAGCAGTTCCAGGCGCTGCGCGCGCGGTTTGTGCCGGATGCGCCCAAGGATCCCTATACGGTGCTCGGCGTCTCGCCTGAGATGACCCGCGAGGAGATCCGCAAGCACTGGCGCAAGCTGGTGCGCGACACCCACCCGGATGCGATGATCGCCCGCGGGGTGCCGGAGGAGGCAGTGCGGCTGGCAGAGAAGCGGATGATCGACATCAACCGCGCCTGGGATGAGATCAGCGGGTGCGGCGGCAATGCGGCTGGCCACGTATAATATCGAGTGGTTCGCCTACCTGTTCGACAAGGACGACAGGCTGATGCTGGACGGCAAGCCCTCGGGCGTGCACGGGGTGGACCGCTACACGCAGGGCCGCGCCATCGCCCATGTGCTGCGCCGTATCGACGCCGATGCGGTGATGGTGATCGAGGCGCCCAATACCGGTCGCACCCAGCGCACCACCCGGGCGCTGGAAGCCTTCGCCGCCGAGGCCGGGCTGCGCGCGCGCGAGGCGGTCAGCGGCTTTCCGAACGACACCCACCAGGAAATCGCGCTGCTTTACGACCCGGACGTGCTGGACGCGGAGCATGACGCCCGCTCCACCGCCGCCGCGCCGCGCTTCGACGGGGTGTTCGAGATCGACCTCGACGTGGATGAGCGGCTGGATCAGGTGGAATTCTCGAAACCGCCGCTGGAGCTGGCGGTGACAACCAAGGGCGGCACGGCGCTGCGGATGATCGGCGCGCATCTGAAATCCAAGGCACCGCACGGCGCCCGCACCGCCACAGAAATCACCGCCACGGCCATCGCCAATCGCCGCAAGCAGCTGGCGCAGGCAATCTGGCTGCACCGCCGGGTTGCGGAGCATACGGGCGCGGGCGAGCATGTCGTGGTTCTGGGCGACCTCAACGATGGCCCCGGCCTGGATCAGTATGAACGGCTGTTCGGCCAGTCCTCGGTCGAGATTGTGATGGGCGAGCTGCTGCACGATCCCCACGCCCGAAGCCTGCTGCAGCCGCGCCCGGACATCCCGCCCAGCACCTCGCGGTTTTACAACGCAGAGACCAAGCGCTTCACCCGGGCGCTGCTCGACTATGTGATGATCTCGCAAAGCCTGATGGCGTTCCGCCCCCAGTGGCGCATCTGGCACCCGTTCGAGGACGGCGAATGCTACGCCGACGCAGAGATGCGCCAGGCGCTGCTGGACGCCTCGGACCATTTCCCGGTGACGCTGGATATCGAGGTGGCATGAGAGCGGAGGCGCAGCTTCAGCGCAAGCACTCCCGGCCGTCTGACCCTTGATGACGCTTTCCAGGGGCCGGGCGGTTCCTGCGGCCTCAGCTTGACAATGCCCGAACTGCCAACTATCTGAGCTGCGAACTTGAGGCATGACGCCTCTCGTGATGGAGATTTTATGAAAGAGACCCGGGCCTAACGCCCGTTCCCGGCGATACATTCGGGAACACTCGCAACAACAGGACCACTCACGCGTGACGCTGAGTGACCCTATTCTTGCACTTTCATAAATCGAGACACTCCCTTGAATATCTCAAAGCACGAGCAGCGTGTTTTGCATGAACTCGCCCTTGGCGGATCCATCCGCCATGAGCGGCTTGCAAACGGCAAGATCCACGGCGTCACCTGCTACACGCGCGAAGGCCATGTGCTGTCCGACTGCACCCTGGCCGTGTTCCAGCGCCTTCTGAAACGGCGCTTCATCCGTTCGCGCAACGGCGGCCCCTACCGCGCATCGCCGCTGGGGATCAGATCCGTGCGCGCGCAAATGAACCAGCGGTAGGAACGGCCATGCCAATGGCAGGCTCTTTCCGCCCGGACCGCCCCTCAGCAAGGGGGCGGGCACCCGATGCCGCGCCGGCCAGGGCAAGCCCCTTGCCCGGTGCGGCCAAAGCAATTCATCACGAGGAGACCTGAAATGGACCCTAAGGAAATAGAAACCATTAAAAACATTCACCGCCTGGCATTCGGCGCCGAGGAAGGACCTGAAATCGCAGAACTTGCGGAAGGTCTGCTCGCCCTGCCGGACACCATCTCAATCAGCGCCAGCCGGGACGGCCGCGTGGCGGGCAATGTGCTGTTCACGCCGTTTCGTTTCCACGATCACCCGGACGCCAAATGCTATCTGCTGGCCCCTCTGGGCGTGCTGCCGGAGTATCAGCGCCATGGTGTCGGTACGGAGCTGATGGAGACCGGCATCAGCCGCCTCAGGGCCATCGGGACGGATGCGGTCTTTGTGCTGGGCGTGCCGGCCTATTATCCGCAGCACGGTTTTGTCCCGACCGGCAAGCAAACGCCATATCCGGATCTGCTGACAGTTCCGGAAGCCTGGATGGTGCTGGAGCTGACCCCGGGCTCCGTGGAGCCGCTGAGCGGCAAGACAACAGCTGTGGACCCGATCATGCCCGCCGCCTATTGGGATACCTCAGGGCGGGGCTGAGTGCAGAACACCTGCGCAAAATCTCTGAAAGGCGCCGCCTGTCCCGAAGGGGGCGGCGTCGCCGCGAAGGAGTTGCCGCAGAGGGCCGGTGCGAAATGCGCGTCGGCCCAGAGAAGCGCCAGGCGCTGCTGGATAGCTCCGGTCATTTCCCGGCACCGCCAGGCATTGAGGCAGCGTGACTCTGTGCTGAGTATCGGGATCAGCCTGGTTTTCCTTAAATCTTAGGCACTTGGTGGCGGTCTTGCCCTTGCGGGAGCCTGCGGCGCTCTCCACATTCCATGTTTGCGGGCGGCGTTCGCGCGGTGGTCCGTAAGCGCAGGTGCTGGTGTATGAGCGACCAAGACAGAAACAAGGCCTTTGCGGCAGAGCTGGAAGCCCGGTTCGGCGCGGAGCTTGACAGCCGAGACCGCGCGGCCGCGTCGCAGGCGCTGGGCCGGGATGCGGCCCGCTGCAAGCTGCGGCCGGGAGGGCTGCGTGCGGTGTTCAAGGCACTGGACGATGCTGCCGCCGCCAGCCGGGACTGAACGCGGCCATGGCCGATTACACCGCAGAAGTGTTCAGATGGTCCGGCACCGGTTACAACGCGCAATACAACACATCTTACACGGCTGTTTTCAGGGACGACGACGCCGCCTATGAGGGCCGCAACGACGGCGATGAGCGCATCAGCATCGACGGCGGCTCCTTCCAAACAACGGCCGGCAGCCCTTATGCGATCGACCTCTCCTTCACCGACACCGGCGGGGCGTCGCATACCGAGACCTTCTACTTTTTCAATACCGGCGGCAGCTGGTATTTCGTGCCGGGGCCGGGCTCTGCCTTCAGCACCGGCGCGACGCTGGGCAGCTATCAAGGCCACACCACCGGCTGGAACTATGCGGATGTGGTTTGCTTTGCCCGCGGCACCCGTATCAGCACCACCGAGGGCCCCTGTCCGGTTGAGATGCTGCGCCCGGGGCAGGACGTGCTGACCGCCGATGGCGGCTGTGCCGTTCTGCAGATGGTGACCTTCCGCGCTGTCAGCGCGGAGCGGATCCGCCGCAACCCGAGGCTTTGCCCGGTGCTGATCCGTGCCGGCGCCCTGGGCGGCGGCCTGCCGCAGCGCGACCTGCGGGTGTCGCGCCAGCACCGGCTGCTGGTCTGCTCCCGCATTGCTGAGCGCATGTTCGGCCAGGCGCAGGTGCTGGCGGCTGCCCACCAGCTGACCGCGCTGCCCGGCATCCGCATCGACGACGCCGCGGCGGCGGTGGAATATTTCCACCTGATCTTTGCGCAGCACGAGGTTGTCTTGGCCGAAGGCGCCCCTGCCGAAAGCCTGCTGATGGGGCCGGAGGCGCTGAAAACCCTGCCGCCTGCGGAACACGGCCGGCTCAAGCGCCTGTTCCCGGCGCTGGCCGGCGAAGACGCGCCGCCGGAGCCTGCGCGCCAAGTGCCGGCGGGCAAGCAGCAGCGCAAACTGATCGCCCGCCACAAGAAGAACAGCCAGCCGCTGCTGCAAACCTATGCGCCGCCGCCGGAGCCTCCCGCGCGCCAGGCGCCAGGCGCAGAGGGTTGCAGCCGTGCCCCCTGCGGCACCGGCCCCGGCAGGCCGCCGCTGGTCCTGTCGGACCCGCTGCTCTGCCCGGAACCGGCCGGCAGGCCGGCGCAGGCCGCGGCGGTGCAGATCCCGCGGCTCTCCTGATCGCGGCTGTCGGGGCGGCAAGGATTTGCCGTGCCGCACTGCCCCCTGTTCCCCCTGCCAAACGCCCCCTATATTGACCTCATGAAACAGATCCTTCTGCCCGCCGCCCTGATTGCCCTGATGTCCGCTCCGCTCGCCGCCCAGGAGGCGGGGGAGGAGGACAGCGGCTCCTCGCTGATGGAGCGCGGGGCGGAACTGTTTTGGGAAGGGTTGCGCCAGGAGATGGCGCCGGCGCTTGAGGACCTGCAGGGCATGGTGCAGGAGATCGGCCCGTCAATGGCCGCCTTCCTGGCCGAGATGGGGCCGGCGCTGGCGGATATTGCCGAACAGGTGGAGGACTGGAGCGCCTATGAGCTGCCGGAAATCCTGCCCAACGGCGATATCATCATCCGCAAGAAGCCCAAGGACAATGCGCCTGCCAAGGAAGATAAGGGCGAAGACGAGGGTGTCACCGAAATCTGATGCCCCGCCGGGGCTGTTCGTGACCGGCGCCGGTTACTCCGGCGCCTGTTCTGTTACGGCCTCCGCCTCCGGCAGGGGTTTGCTGAACTTCAGGTCGATTTCCGCATCCAGCGCCTTGGCCAGCGACTTCAGCCGCGATTCCGCCACTTCGCCGTAAAGCGGCCGCGCCGTATCGGGCAGCCTCACATGCAGCACCCGCTTGCGCGGCTGCCATTGCAACGACCCGATCTCGCCGTTGCTGGTCACCATCAGCATGGCGCCGAAGCGCATCGCCTTGCCCAGCACCTCGGCCTCGTGCTGGCCCTTTTCGTCCAGCAGATCATAAAGATACTCGAAGGAGCTGCCCTGCCGCTTGTTGCTGTAGCGGTGCAGCAGCGCCAGGCCCAGGAACACCCGCTCCGAATGCTTGAGCCCGCCCAGATTGGCGCGGGTGGCATTGTCGAAGCAGACCTCGGCGCGGTAGTCGGGATGCGCGCGCCAGCTGACGTCATGCAGCAGGCAGGCCGCCTTGACCAGCCGCCGCTTGCTGTGCCGGGCATTGGCGAACAGCGGGTTCACGAAATCATAGAGCGTCTTGCCGAAACCGGGGACGCGGGCGTCCTTCATCTCGGCAAAGCGGGAGGCCTCGACCAGCGGGTCGCGGGCGCGCAGCCGCTGCGGCATCTGCTCGTACAATAGCCCCTCGCGGATGCCATAGCTGGAGACCGCGATATCCTTCGGCTTGAAGGTATGAATGAGCCGGGTCAGCACGTCGATCGCATAAGGCACCAGCGACATCCGGCTGGAGGAGATGCCGCAGGCCTCGCGCAGCTTGTTCAGGTCGCGTTTTTCGATGTATTTCGCGGTTTCGCGCACGTCGCTGGCGCTCATCCGGTATTCGTGCAGCACCTTCAGCGGATAGCCGCGCCGGTGCATGTCGATGCGGGCAATGGCGCGCCAGCTGCCGCCGACCAGGAACAGGCGGTCGCGCTGCGCGCCCATTTCGCCGCGCAGCTGCTCCATCACTTCCTTGATATAGGCCTTGCGGCCCTTGCGCCCGCCCTTGATGTCGCGCAGCTTCAGCGGCCCCAAGGGCGAGGTCACCCGGCGCCCGACGGAGTTCTCCTGGATCTCCGCCAGCTCCATCGAGGAGCCGCCGATGTCGCAGACCAGCCCGTAAGCGCCGGGCCAGCCCAGCAGCACCCCCTGCGCCGACAGCCGCGCCTCTTCGCGCCCGTCGATGACATGGATCTTGAGGCCGGTCTTGCGCAGCACCTCTTCGCAGAACTCCGGCCCGTCTTCGGCGTCGCGCACTGCGGCGGTGGCCACCGCGGACAGCGGCGGCAGCCCCATGCCCTGGGCCAGATGCTGGAACCGGTGCAAGGCAGACAGGGCGCGGGCGCGGCCCTCCGGGTTCAGGCGGCCCGATTCAGACAGGCCGGCACCCAGGGCGCACATGATCTTTTCGTTGTAGAAATAGGCCGGGCTGCGGGCGGCGCCGTCGAACACCACCAGCCGGACCGAGTTGGAGCCGACATCGACCACCCCCACCCGCGACAGCGCCCGGGCCTTGGGGTCATCAAAGATCGGACGCCCGAAGGGGCCCCAATCAGTTGCGGCGGCGGTGGCAGCGGCGGCGGGGTCCTGGGACAGGTTCATGAGGGCTCCGTCTTGCGATCCGCGGTCAGGATGGTGCATGGGCGGGCAGGGGTCAACCGCTTGCGGATGCGTCATTTTCCGCCGCCTCCTCGCGCACCTCAGAGAGCACCCGCACCGCCAGGGGACGGGTCAGGCTGCGTTTTTCCGCCAGGGACAGCTGGTCCAGCCGCCGCACGATCTGCGCCGCGGCGGCAAAGGAGCGGTCCATATGCGCCACCAGATAGGGAATCACGTCCGGCTTCGGGGTGATCTGGCGGTCGTTGAACAGCTTGGCCAGCACCACTGCCAGCAGCTGGTCGTCGGGCGGCTGCAATTCGGCGTGGGTGGCGGCCTGCACCCGGCTTTGCAGGTCGGGCAGCGTCAGCCCCCAGAGATTCGGCGCACCGCGGCCGGTCATCACCAGCGAATGCCCGTTGGCCAGCACCAGATTGTGCAGGTGGAACAGGGCGTTCTGCTGGACGGTGTCATCGGCGATCTGCGGCACATCCTCGACCACCACCGGGCCTTGCGCCAGCTCCGGCACCATCTGTTCCGTCAGGCGTTCGGCGGGCAGGATCCGCGCCCCGGTCTGGCTGGCCCAGACATGCGCCAGATGGGTCTTGCCCGCGCCCTTGGGGCCGGTCAGCACCAGCTTGCCGCTGGGCCAGGCGAACTGCGGGTCCAGCAGCGCCACCGCCATCGCATTGGACGGCGCGACAAAGAAATCCTCCCGCCCCAGCGCCGGTTTCGCCGGGAGATCAAAGCTCAGCTGCTGCGCCATGGGTTTATTCCGCCCCCGCGTCCCGGTGGCTCTGGCCCTGATACAGGCGGCTGTCCAGGTACTGCTCGGTCAGGAACCGCGCGATCACGCCGAGCGCTGCCGCGACAGGCACCGCCACCAGCATCCCGACAAAGCCGAACAAGGCGCCGAACACCGACAGCGCCAGCAAGAGCCACACCGGGTGCAGGCCCACGGAGCTGCCCACCAGCTTGGGGGTCAGGAAGTTGCCCTCAGCCACCTGGCCGACGGCAAAGATGATGGCGACCAGCCCGATCGACACCCAGTCGCCCCAGAACTGGAACAGCGCCAGGCCGATGGCCAGCGCGCCGCCGATCAGGGCGCCAAGGTAGGGGATGAAGGTGACAAGGCCCGCAATGAAGCCGACCGCGAGGCCGAAGTTCAGCCCCACCAGCATCAAGGCCACCGCGTAATAGGTGCCGAGGATCAGGCAGACGGTGCCCATGCCGCGGATGAAGGAGGCGAGCACGGCGTCGATCTCGCCGGCCAGGCGGCGGATCACCGGCTGGTGGTCGCGCGGCAGCAGCTCGTCGATGCGGGCGACCATCCGGTCCCAGTCCAGCAGCAGATAGACCGCCACCACCGGCACGATCACCAGCAGGATCACGATGTTGAGGAAAGAGGCCGCCCCGCCCAGCACCGATTGCAGCAGCTCGACCGCACGCGACTGCAGCGTCTGCGCAAAGGAGGTGACCGCCTGGTGAATGCGGCTGTTTTCCTCGAAGACCGAGGGGAAATGCTCGGAGGCAAAGGCGCGGGCGTCGCGCACCAGCTGCGGCAGCACCTGGGCCAGATCGATCATCTGCGCAACCAGCGTCGGCACCACCACCACCAGCAGCAGCAGGAAGATCAAGAGCGTGCCCACGGTAATGGTGGCGGTGGCGCCGGTGCGGCTCATGCCCCAGGCCTCCAACCGGTCGGCGACTGGATCGATCAGATAGGCGATGGCGGCGCCGAGGATGAAGGGCATCAGCACATTGCCAAGCGCCCACATCACCACCGCAAAGACAATGGCGGCGATGCCCCAGTATTTCAGCTGTTTCTTCGCTGGTAGCGCCATGGTCCGCGTGCCCGCCTTTGGTCCGTTTGCATCAGGATCTTGGCGCCAGTCTTTCCCGATGGGGCAGGGGCTTGCAAGGGGGCAGGGCGATTCCCCTGTGGGCAAGGCGGGGATAAGGCGGAAAAGGCGGGGGGCAAGTCAAGGAAATGCTGCGCTCCTTGCGGGGCGGGGCGTGCTCTCAGGGCCTGTGCGCGTGCCCGATACCTGGCCGGCCGCGGCGCAGGCATGGCCGTTTGCCCGGGGGCGGCATCAGCGGTCCGGTCACGCCCGGGGACGGCGGCGCGGCCCGCCGCAACACCCTGCCCGGCGGCACGGATTAGGAGATTTCCGAATTTAGTGCGACACTTGGGCGGTAAATAACAAGTAAGGGGAGGCGTCATGCCGGAAAACAAGAAAATGCTCGATCCCGATCCGAGGGTCTGGGACTTCGAGACAGAGTATGAGCTGGGACAGGACAACATCCGGCCGTTCGGCCTGGACATCCATAATCCTGTCTTCCTGATTTCCAGTATCCTGATTGCCGGTTTCGTGCTGATCGCGCTTGCCAACCAGGAGGCGGCAGCGGCCTTCTTCGGCTGGCTCCGGCCCTGGCTGACCAGCACCTTCGACTGGTTCCTGGTCCTGTCGGTGGACGCCATCACCCTGTTCTGCCTGGCGCTGATCATCCTGCCGGTCGGCTCCGTCCGCATCGGCGGCAAGGATGCCAAGCCGGACTATTCCTATGCCGGGTGGATTGCGATGATGTTCGCGGCCGGCATCGGCATCGGCCTGTTGTTCTTCGGCGTGCTGGAGCCTGTCTACTACAACTTCTCCGAAGGCGGCGCAGCGCGGCCGCTGGGGATCGACATCAATGAGCCGGGCAATGAATACATCGGCATCGTCGGCACCATCCACCACTGGGGGCTGGAGGGCTGGGCGGTCTATGCCGCGGTCGGCCTGTCGCTGGCGATCTTCTGCTACAATCTCGACCTGCCGCTGACCCTGCGCTCAGCCTTCTACCCGATCCTGGGCGAACGGGTCTGGGGCTGGTGGGGCCATGCCATCGACACGCTGGCGGTGTTTGCCACCCTGTTCGGGCTGACCACCTCGCTGGGCCTGGGCGCGCAGCAAGTTGCGGCCGGCCTTTACGAGGTGTTCGGGATCGAGCCGACCCCGACGGTGGTTGTGCTGCTGATCATCGGCATCACCGCGATTGCGCTGGGGTCGGTGCTGCTGGGCATGGACGCGGGTGTCAAGCGGCTGTCTGAGATCAACATGGTGATGGCGGTGGGCCTGTTTATCTTTGTGATCCTGGTCACCGGCATCGGCACCGCAATTGCCCGCTATTTCAGCGTGATGGTGGACTATGTTCAGCTGCTGCCAGCGCTCTCGAACCCGTTCGGGCGGGAGGACACCAGCTACTTCCACGGCTGGACCACCTTCTACTGGGCCTGGTGGATCGCCTGGTCGCCCTTTGTCGGCATGTTCATTGCCCGCATCTCCAAGGGCCGCACGGTGCGCGAGTTCGTGCTGTGCGCGCTGATCGCCCCCACCGCGGTCTGCGCGCTGTGGATGTCGACCTTTGGCGGCGGCGCCATCGACATGCTGAACGCCGGCGGCGCCGAAGGCGTCAAGGCGACGGTGATCGACAGCTACAAGCCCGAGGGCGCCCTGTTCGGCTTCCTGAAGGAACTGCCGCTTTACTCGATCGTGGCGCCGATCTCCTTGGTGCTGATCGTGATCTTCTTCGTCACCTCGTCCGACTCCGGTTCGCTGGTGATCGACACGATTACTGCGGGCGGCAAGATGGACGCCCCGGTGATCCAGCGGGTGTTCTGGTGCACGCTGGAGGGACTGGTCGCGATTGCGCTGCTGCTGGGTGGCGGATTGTCGGCGCTGCAGGGCGCGGCGGTCTCGACCGGTATCCCGTTCACCCTGGTGGTGCTGATGATGTGCTACTGCTTGTGGCTGGCGCTGCGGGCTGAGCGGGCGAAGATGTAAGTCTTTGCAGACCGCTTATTGAAATGGCTACGGGCGTTACGGTGCCCGCAGTTTTCTTTTGGGACGTGGCGCGCAGCGGCACGGCCCGCACCTGACATTCCCCCGGGAGTTCACGCTGGTTCCCGCAGGGGCAAACAGTCCGGGGGACTGTTTGAGGCGTGGACGGGCGGAGCCCTTCGCAACCAACCGGGCAAGTCGGAGAGCGGCGTTTGCAGTATTCCACCTGGGACGTGGCGCATAGCGGCACGGCCCGCGCCTGACCTTCCCCCCGGGAAGGCGCCTTCGCGCCCTCCCAAGGTCAGGCACGGGCCTTGTGTTGCGCACCAGGAACAGCGGGGCCACCTCCGCCCTTGCCCGCACCCCCATCACCCACTAAACCGGGCGGGAACTCGAACCCACATCACCGATGGAGCCAAGATGCGCCTGTCCCGCTATTTTCTGCCGGTTCTGAAAGAGAACCCCTCGGAAGCCCAGATCGTCAGCCACCGGCTGATGCTGCGCGCCGGGATGATCAAGCAATCCGCCGCCGGGATCTATTCCTGGCTGCCCTTGGGCTTCAAGGTGCTGAAGAAGATCGAAAGCATCGTCCATGACGAGCAGATCCGCGCGGGCCACATCCCGATGCAGATGCCGACCATGCAGTCCGCCGACCTGTGGCGCGAGTCGGGCCGCTATGAGGCCTATGGCCAGGAGATGCTGCGGGTGAAAGACCGGCATGACCGCGACATGCTGTTCACACCCACCGCCGAAGAGCTGATCACCGACATCTTCCGCGCCCATGTCAGCAGCTACAAGGACCTGCCGCTGACCATGTACCAGATCCAGTGGAAGTTCCGCGACGAGATCCGCCCGCGGTTCGGCGTGATGCGCGGCCGCGAATTCTACATGAAGGACGGCTACAACTTCGACCTGACCAAGGAAGACGCGCTGCACGCCTACAACCGCCACCTGGTGAGCTACCTGCGCACCTATGAGCGCATGGGCCTGCAGGCGATCCCGATGCGTGCCGACTCCGGCCCGATCGGCGGCGACGACACCCATGAATTCCTGGTGCTGGCCGACACCGGCGAGTCCGAGGTGTTCTATGACAGCGCCGTCACCGATCTGACTTTCGGCGACCGCGAGATCGACTATGACAGTGTTGAGCAGTGCCAGAGCGTGCTGGAGGAGTTCACCTCCAAATACGCCCGCACCGACGAGACCCACGACGAGGCGCTGTTCAACCAGATCCCCGAGGAGCGCCGCCGGGTGGCGCGCGGCATCGAGGTCGGCCAGATCTTCTATTTCGGCACCAAGTATTCGGACGCAATGGGCGCCACCGTGCAGGGCCCGGACGGCAAGAACGTGCCGGTCCACATGGGCTCCCACGGCATCGGCGTCTCCCGCCTGCTGGGCGCGATCATCGAGGCCAGCCACGACGACAAGGGCATCATCTGGCCCGAGGGCGTGACCCCGTTCCACTGCGGTATCGTCAACCTCAAGCAGGGCGACGATGAGGCGGATGCCGCCTGCAACCAGCTCTATGCGGCGCTGACCGCCGCCGGTCTGGACCCGCTCTATGACGACCGCAACGAGCGTGCGGGCGGCAAGTTCGCCACCATGGACCTGATCGGTTTGCCCTGGCGCATCACTGTCGGCCCGCGGGGCCTGAAGAACGGCGTGGTCGAGCTGACCTCGCGCCGCACCGGCGAGAGCGAAGAGCTGTCCCCGGAAGAGGCGGTGAAGAAGGTGGTCGAGGTCTACAAGGCCCACCCCACCGGCCGCGGCTTCTGAGCTTCGCTGCGCAACTGTCTGAAAAACAAGAGAAGGGGGCCGGGCGGCTCCCTTTTTTCTTGCCCGAACCCGCCGTCCGCCGCAGGGTGCCGGAAACGGGAGGATACGGAATGAAACAGATCCTGGCTTTTGGCGACAGCCTGACCTGGGGCAGCGACCCGCACACCAGCGGACGGCATCCCTATGGCGACCGCTGGCCGGCGGCGCTGGGCGAAGGCCTGGCGGATGCGGTGGTCTTTGCGGAAGGGCTGCGCGGGCGCACCACGATACATGCCCGCCACTCCGCCTGCGTGGAAATGCGCGGCGATGCGGTGCTGCCCGTGCTGCTGCACAGCCATGCGCCGCTGGACCTGGCGGTGATCATGCTGGGCACCAATGACATCTACGAGGGCCATCCCCGCTATCTGATCCGCGACGGGCTGGAACGGCTGGTGGAGATCATCCGCCACCACCCCTGGCGGCTGCCGGAGGCGGTGGAGCCGCAGGTGCTGCTGGTTTCGCCGCCGCCGATGAGCCTGTGCGATGACCCCGACATCACGCCGGAGATAGTGGCCCGGTCCGAGGCGCTGGCGGAAGTGATCGAGCCGCTGGCGGACCGCCTCGGCTGCGGCTTCTTCGATGCGGCACAGGTGGCGCGGGCCTCCGCCACCGACGGCTACCACCTGGAGGCGACGGATTCGCGGGCCCTGGGCGAGGCGCTGCAGGCGCCGGTGACGGCGATGCTGGCGCTCTGACCGCGCGGCCGCGCTCAGCTGTGTTTCAGCGGGTATTCGTGGCCTGACACACGGTGGAACAGCGCGGCAATCGCCACCAGCGCGACGGCGCCGGTCAGCACCGGGAACAGCAGGAAGGAGATGCCGGGATCGGTGGCAAAGACCACCAGCGGATCGGCGCCTGCGGGCGGATGGGTCAGCCGCAGCGCCGCCATCAGGGCAATCGACAGCCCCACCGCCAATGCCAGCACCCACCAGGTATCGGGCAGCAGCGCGTTCAGCGCCAGCGCGACGGCGGTGGCCAGCACATGGCCGCCAACCACATTGGCAGGCTGCGACAACGGGCTGGCGGGCACCGAGAACAAGAGCACGCAGCTGGCGCCGAAGGGGGCCATCAGCAAGAGCAGGTTGGCATGGGTCGTGAGCAGCGACAGCGCCGCAATTGCCAGAAAGGCGCCGAGGCCTGCGGTGATCACCATCCGCAGCGGCGGATGCGGCAGCGCGCGTTTGAAGTACTTGTCCATGTCGTCCTTACCCGAGTTTGAAGCCGGAACCGGCCTGATAAAGCCTTGCCGGCGGGCAGATGCAAGGCAACGGGCATATGCGGCAGATCACATTGCGGTGACGCCGGGCGCGGCCTTGCCCAAGAGTTTTCAAAAACTCTTGGCAAATCTTTTCGCAAAAGATTTGCCCGCCGCACGGCGGGCATTCGGGTCCCGGCAGGCGGATTATCGGCCAGTTATGCAACCGCACCTTGACCCCGGGCGCCCGGCAGCACAGGTTGCAGGCAAAATTTCCGGGCAGGACCCCTTATATGGCCACCACACCACCGCCGTTTTCCCGTTTCGAATGGATCATCGCCTGGCGCTACTTGCGCGCCCGCAAGGCCGAGGGCGGGGTCAGCGTGATGACCTGGATCAGCCTGATCGGCATCACCCTGGCCGTTTTTGCGCTGATTGCCACGCTGGCGGTGCGTTCCGGTTTCCGGTCGGAATTCGTGGGCACCATCCTGGGCGCCAATGCCCATGTCACGCTCTATTCCTATGGCGAGGTGAATGAGGCCGGGGTGCTGGACCGCTCGCTGAAGGATTACGAGGCGCTGGCGGAGACGGTCGCCGCGGTGCCGGGTGTCACCCGCGCGGCGCCGCTGGTCAAAGGGCAGGTGATGGCCAACCTGCGCGACCGCAATGCCGGCGTTGAGGTGTTCGGCATCTCTGCCAAGGACATTCAGGGCATTCCCGGAGTGGCGCAGAGCGAGGAAGCCATTGGCGACCTTGCGCGGTTCGAGGAGGGGATCGCCATCGGCTCCGGCGTGGCGCGGGAGCTGGGGGTGACTGTTGGCGACAAGATCAAGCTGATCTCCCCCAATGGCGTCAAGACCGCCTTTGGCACCAGCCCGCGGGTCAATGCCTACGAGGTGGTCTATGTCTTCACCGCCGGGCGCTGGGACATCGACCGCACCCGGGTCTATCTGCCCTTTGGTGAGGCGCAGAGCTTCTTCAATCGCGAAGGCGTGGCGGATGAGATCGAGGTGATGGTCGAGGACCCGGAAAACGTTGACGAAATCGCCCTGCCGATCCTGACCGCGGCAGGCGGCGTCGCGGGGGTCTGGACCTGGCGCGATGCTTCCGGCGGGTTCCTGCGGGCGCTGGAGGTCGAGGACAACGTGATGTTCATCATCCTGTCGATCCTGGTGCTGATCGCGGCGATGAACATCGTCTCGGGCCTCATCATGCTGGTCAAGAACAAGGGCCGCGACATCGGCATCCTGCGCACCATCGGCCTCAGCGAAGGGTCGGTGATGCGGGTGTTCTTCATCTGCGGCGCCTTCACCGGCGTCATCGGCACCCTCTGCGGCGTGGTGCTGGGCTGCCTGTTTGCGCTTTATATCGATCCGATTTTCTCCTTCGTGAACTACGTCATGGGCGGCGGCGTCTGGGACCCGTCGATCCGCGGCATCTATGCGCTTCCGGCGGAGCTGCGGCTGGCGGATGTGGTTTCTGCCACCGCGCTGTCGCTGGGGCTGTCGTTCTTCGTGACCATTTTCCCGGCCCGCCGCGCGGCGCGCCTCAACCCGGTGGAGGCGCTGCGCTATGAGTGAGATCACGCTGGAGCTGAAGGGGATCACCAAATCCTACCTGACCGGCACACCGGGGCAGGTCGATGTGCTGCGCGGTGCGGATCTGAGCCTGCAGGCGGGCGAAGTGGTGGCGCTGGTGGCGCCCTCGGGTGCGGGCAAGTCGACGCTCTTGCACATCGCTGGCCTGCTGGACACGCCGGACGCGGGCGAGGTGCGGGTGGCCGGTGAGGACGTGACCCGCAAGGGCGACCGCCGCCGCACCCGGGTGCGCCGTCAGGAAGTGGGCTTTGTCTACCAGTTCCACCACCTGCTGCCGGAGTTCACGGCGCTGGAAAACATCGTGCTGCCGCAGCTGGCCAATGGCGCTTCGCAAAAATCCGCGGTGTCGCGGGCGGCGCAGCTGTTGGGCACCGTGGGGCTGGCAGGCCGCGCCGATCACCGGCCTGCGGCGCTGTCGGGCGGCGAGCAGCAGCGGGTGGCCTTCTGCCGGGCGCTGGCCAATGCGCCGCGGGTGCTCTTGGCGGATGAGCCCACCGGGAACCTGGATCCCGGCACCTCGGACCAGGTGTTTGCGGCGCTGATGGAACTGGTGCGCGGCACCGGCCTGTCGGCGCTGATTGCCACCCACAACCTGGAGCTGGCGGCGCGGATGGACCGGCAGGTGAAGCTGGAAAACGGGCTGCTGGTGCCGGTGTAGGCCGGTGGTTTTAGGAGTTTTTCGGAGGCCTGCACTATTGCGCCCGGAACAAGGCGCGCAGCGCCGCCGGGCGAGCGCCTGCCCGCCCGCACGGGCTGGCGCTCTGGAGAGGGCGATACTCCTTGGATAGCTCATACGGACTTGGCCGGGATAAACTGCCTTGCATCAGCGTCACGGCGCCACCCCGCGGGCAGGCGCTCGCCCGGCTGAACTGCATCCATTTGACCTGATGCTCGGCACTGGTCCACTGTTGTCCGGTATGGTTCCAGTGACGGCGGGTTCAGATGCAGAAGACGGTCTCACTCCTGAAAGACCTCGTGGTCCTGTTGCGCGATGCTTCGGTGATTGCGCTGTTTGCGGTCTTCCTGCTGTTTCCGCAGAAGCTGAACGGCATTCTGGTCAGCGCCGGGTTCGAGGAGGGCAGCTTTGCCGGCTTCAAGTGGAAATCCAAGCTGGTGGAATATGACGCTACCGTCGCGGAGCTGCAGACCGCGCTGGCGGAGGCGCAGAAGGTAAATGCCCGGCTGACCGAGGCGCTGCAGGCGGCGGAGGGCGGCACGGGCGAGTTGCAGCGCGCCGCAGAACTGGTGCAGCAGGACGCAGCCTCGGCGTTGGAGGCAGCCAGCAAGACGGTGGCCGGAAACCAGCAGCTGGTCGAACAGGCCCGCGCTCAGCTTCAGGAAGAGGCAATCCGCTACTGCTACCAGGAGGACAGCGGACAGAAGGGAGCACAGGCCTTTCTGACGGCCTGCCACACCACGCCCGAACGCTGCGAGCGGGCCAAGGTTAATCCGGCCACGCGGTCCTCGCCCTGCGCAGCGCTGGATATGAACACGGCGCCCTGGCAGCCCAGTCCGGGCGGTTTCTGGGGCTCGCTGTTTCAATACAGTGCCGCACCGCTGCCAGCACCGTTCCCGCAAGTGGAATAGGCGGGCAGGCGGAACCTTGCCGGCGGAGCAGGCGCGGCTTTGGCGGTTGGGCGGCGGTTTGCTAACAACTGTTCAAATTTGCCCGGGCGGGCTAGGCTGTCCGGGGATGCGCAGAAAGGGCTGAGACGTGGTGAATTCGGTAATCGAGAAAGATGTGACGGTTGAAGGCAATATCACCTCAAGCAAAGGCAGCGTCGAGGTCCGCGGCCGGGTTGTCGGCGATGTGTCGGCGCAGGCGGTGACGGTGCTGGAAGGCGGCACCGTGGACGGCGCGCTGAGCGCGAAATCGGTCACGGTGGAAGGCGACTACAGCGGCAGGATCCAATGCGAGGACCTGCGGCTGGCGGCCAGTTCCAAGGTGCAGGCGGATGTCTCGGCGCAGACCATGTCGACAGAGAACGGCGCCCAGCTGCAGGGCAATATCAAGGTCAGCGGCAAGGCCAACGGATCCTAGGGGCGGGACCCCGCGGCACCCGATGAGAAGGAGGAAAAGACCATGCGTGAGATTGCGGTTCTGTCCTTCCTGACCCTGGATGGCGTTGTGCAGGGGCCGATGCACGCGGAGGAAGACAGGTCCGGCGGCTTTGCGCAGGGCGGCTGGGCCGCGCCCTATCTGGGCGGTGTCATGCCGCGGGTCTTTGATGAGTGGATGCAGGGGCCGGTGTCCTTCTTGTTCGGCCGCAAGACCTATGAGGCCTTTGCCGCGCATTGGCCGGCCATCTCCGGTGATCCGATGGCGGACTTGCTGAACGGCGCGGAGAAATACGTGGCCAGCCGCACCTTGAACGACGCCGGCTGGCAGAATTCCCACCTGCTCAAGGGCGATGCGGTGGCTGAAGTTCAGCGGCTGAAGGAACAGGAGGGGCCGAGGCTGCAGGTGCACGGAAGCGGCGAGCTGATCGCGGCCCTGCTGGCGCAGGGGCTGGTGGATGAATTGCGCCTGGCCATCTTTCCCCGGGTTCTGGGAACGGGCCGGCGGCTGTTCGGCGCGGGCACGCCGCCATCCGGCTGGGCGCTGAAACAGGCGTCGGCAACCGGCAACGGTGTCCAGATGAACCTGTACCGGCGGGCGTGAGGTCCGAAGCCTTCAGCAATGGCTGCCCGGTCCTTCGGCGGTCCGGTCCGCCAGTTCCTGCTGTGCGGCTTTGCGCAGCCGGATCTGTCTCTGGCCTTGGCTGGGATTAAGGGCTATTGGCGGGGCATGACTGATGCTCTGCCGCCGTGCCCCGAATGCGCCTCTGCCTATACCTATCAGGTGGATGCCCTGCTGATCTGCCCCGAATGCGCCCATGAGTGGGTGGCGGGTGATGCCGCAGGCGATGCCAGGGAAGTGCGCGACAGCGTCGGCAATGTGCTGGCTGACGGCGACACGGTGACGGTGATCAAGGACCTGAAGCTGAAGGGCACGTCCTCGGTCATCAAGGTCGGCACCAAGGTGCGCGGCATCCGGCTGGTGGACGGCGACCATGATATCGACTGCAAGGTGCCGGGCGTCGGGCCGATCGGGCTGAAGTCGCAATTCGTGAAGAAGGTGGCCGGTTAGGGCGCAGCCTTGCGCCTCAGGCCATCTGGGTGATCCAGACCCCCAGCGCCATCACCGAAATGCCGGCCGCGCGGGTCAGGGTCAGCGGGCTGACCTGGGCGCCGAACAGGCCGAAATGGTCGATGGCAGCGGCAGAGATCAGCTGGCCGATCAGCACGAAGAACACCGCGTTGCCGACGCCGAAATGGGGCGCCACATAGGTGATCGACAAGACATAGAAGGCGACCAGAACGCCTGCCAGGAACAGGTGCTTGGGCGCGGCGGGGATCTTGGCCAGGGCCTGCGGGCCCGCCGCCAGCGCATAGAGCACGGTGGCAATCAGCGCGATCAGGAACAGCACCACCGCGGCAGAGGCGGGGGAGCCGATCAGCTTGCCCAGGGCGGCGTTCAGCGCCGCCAGAACCGGAATGCCAAGGCCTGCGGCCAGCATGATGAGGGCGTATTGGGTCATGGCGCGGCTCCTGCGGGTGTCTTTAGCGGATTTGTGGACGGGAATCCCCTGGCAGCACAAGTGCAACGTTGCGGCGCCGAGAAACGGCGGGTCAGTCGCAGATGCCGTTCAGGTCCGCATCCTTCCAGGGCAGGTAGACAGCGCTCGCGCGGCTTTGCGGCAGAGGGCTGACCGGCATGGCGGCGGAGAGCATCCGGTGCAGCCGCTGGGTGCGGGCGGCCTGCGGGGCGAGGGCGCGGCAGCAGACGTATTCCTCGATGATGGCGCCCTGCTGTTCGAACCCGTAGCTGAGGAAGCCGGGATCGCCCTCCAGGTCGAACAGATAGGGGTCGCGGTCCTGGCCGTGCTCTGCCGCCGCCCGCAGCGGCGAATAGCCGGTCTGCCTGCGGTTCTGCCATTGCCAGACGTGGGTCGCCTCATGCGCCAGCAGCATCGCCTCCACCAGGTGCAGCCGGTCCGGGTACTCCGGCAGGTAATTGTCCAGATACCAGTCGCGGGTGAAGAAGATGCGGTTGAACAGGGCGACGGCGGCGGGTTTGGAGGTGACGATCTCCTCCTTCACCGGCGGCAGGATGCGCTCGCGGCAGGTGACGCGCGGGCGCGGCATCCGGCGGAAGGTGACAGCCCCCAGCGGCGCGCCGTTCACGATGCGGACCTTGTCCGGGTTCAGGCTGGTGCCGTGCAGGGTGCCGAGATAGCTGCGCTCGGTTTCCGTCAGCGGGCGGCCGCAGGCGGCGAGGAGAAACAGGGCGAGGAGCAGGCAGCGGATCATGCGCAGGCCCCGCTTCAGCAGCTCATCGCCAGCACGCGGCTGATTTCGGTGAGCGAGCGGCCGGATTGCTCCATCCATTCGTTGAACGCGGCCTGCACCGCCCTCAGCGCGGTCTTGGAGGCGGCGGGTTTGTCGATCACACCTTCTGCGATCAGTCGGGCGGTGACGTCCTGTGACAGAATGAAACTGTCGCGGCCGGCAAAGCGCATGGCGTATTGGCCGGTCATGCCGCCAAGGCGGCTGCCGCGTTTCTTGAGCATCTCCAAGAGCCTGATGTAGTCAGTGGAGGGCCAGCCGCCCAGCACTTGTCCGGCGCCGCCCTCGTCGCGCAGCTCCATCAGGAAGGCGGCGTTGGCGCGGACGGTGGCGAGTTTGGCACCGTTCCTGACCACGCGGGTATCGCCGAGGATCCGGTCGAATTCGTCCTCCGGCATAAAGGCGCAGGGGCCCGGGTCAAAGCCGTGGAAGACCTCCTCGAACCCGTCCCATTTGGCCTCGATCACTTTCCAGTTGAAGCCCGCCTGGAAGATGCATTTGGTCATAGTGGCGAGCCAGCGGTCCTCCGGCAGCTCTGTCACCTTGGGGTCTGGTTTGGAGAGTTTTTCCTCCAGCGCGACGGGGCCGCCATGGCGGTCTGCGGAAAGGACGTAGATCTCGTCAAAGCTGCGCATGGGCGGGGTCCTGTTGGCGTCTCCTCAGGTTAGCGGCGCGCGCGCAGCTCGACAATGGATTTGCCGAGGCGGAAGGGGGCGGCGAAGCTCACGAGGCACAGCGCGATGATCTGCAGCACCAGAATATGGGCGTTGTCCTGCAGGTATTCCCATTCGTCCTTGAGCTTCGCCACATGGGCGATGAGGTCGTCATAGGCGCGGGCGATGATCAGGAAATCGCCGGCAATCGCGGGCACCTTGCGGCGCAGGGTATCGACGGCGTCCTGGGCGGGGGCGTCGAGCGCGGTGAAGACCAGGAAGGCCTCCGGGTCGAAGGCGCTGGCCTGGGCCTCCATGTCCTTCTTTTTCCCCCTGCCGCCGCGGCTGCCGAACAGGAAGCTGAGGCCCTGCAAAGGGGCGACCTCATCCGTCACCGCGATGAACAGCGGCAGTTCGGCGTTGCCCGCGGTTGAGGCGGAGAGGAATTCGACCTTTTCGCACAGGACCGCGATGTCGGTGTCGTAGGCCGGGTCGCAGAAGCGCAGGCGGAAGCGGGCGGCGTCGCGGTCGAAGGCGGCGGTGGCGGCATAGGCGATGTCGATCTGGCGTTCGAGTTTGGAGGAGTCGGCGGCGTAGATGCCGGAAATGACCGCGACCAGCGCGCCGAAGCCGCCGAGGACCACCCAGACGAGGTCCGCCAGTTTCCAGGCGCGGTGGCCCGCCGGTTTGCGGAACAGGAAGGCGGTGCCGATCAGTCCTGCAAAGAAGAACATCAGGAGCAGGGGCAGCTGGTTGTCCGCGATGAAGGCCATGGCTGTTTCCCTGCTGTGATCGGCTGGCCTAACCATAGGAAGGGACAGCGGTTTCAGGCAACAGCCCTCACGAAGCTGTCACCGGATGCGCGGGTTTGGCCGGGCGGGATTGTGTTCCCGTCCGGTGGGTTGTGTGGGGCCGGTCGGCCGTTTTGCTTGTGTGGCCGTAATGTGCTGGCCGGTTAAGAGGTGGCGGCGCCGCCAAGGGCCCGGAGGGGCCGGAGGCGGAGGGCCGGGCAGGGGATCGCAAGCCCCCATGTCCGCTCGAAAGCTCTCGTGTTGCGGAGAACCCCTGCACCCGATGAAGAGGTGGTCTTGGGGGTTCCCGTATCTCCTGGTGGTGCGGGGTGTCAGTCCGCACCGGTGTGTCGCGACGGATTGGAGTATGGCAGGGCCGGGTTAAGGGGGCGCAAGCGGGGCGTGCGGTGGATTGGGGTTTGGCGCAACGGGTTCCCATGACCGGGGCGCTTGCGGCCCGGTCTGCGCCTGCCTGCCCGCGGCAGGCGCAGACCTCGCGGTGGGATGCCTCCGGCAGGAGTATTTGGGGAAGGTGAAATGGGAGCGGTGTGCCCCCTCGGGACGTGGCGCGCAGCGGCACGGCCCGCGCCTGACCTTCCCTTCGGGAGTTCGAACCGGTCCGCGCAGCGGCAAACGCTCCGGGGAAGCGTTTGAGGTTCGGACGGGCGGAGCCCCTCGCTGATGCCGGTGTTTTGGATGGTGACGGTGGCGGTGTGCCCCTTGGGACGTGAGGCGTCAGCCGCACGGCCCGCGCCTGACCTTCCCCCCGGGAAGGCGCTTCACGCCTCCCCAAGGTCAGCCGCGGGCCTTGTGTTAGAGGAGGGAGGAGGAGCTTGGCAATGAAGGACTACTCGGTAACCTCAGTAACGGAGTAAACAACAAGATTTCCCTCTGTCCTGCCTTCAATCAGGAAGTGTTTCTCGAGTTTGTCTTGTTCTGCGTCAGTATAGGTGGCAACGGCTGTTATTTTACCTTTTGGGGGCTTTTGTTCCTTGGGTTTTTCAGCGCCGCAGGAATCGCCATTTTTTAGGTGTCGCGATTTAGTAGAAAGGAACAATTCGTCGTTAACAAAAACGTCTAGGCAAAAGTGCGTTGCATCGTGGCCTGTATTGGTAACAGCGACATGGAATTTTCCCTTTCCAGTTCCGAACCAGACTTTCGCACCAAAAACAATATCAAAGACAGGCTGAAGGCTTCGTTTATGCTGCGCGCGCTCGAGGCCGAGAACAGCATTTTCGTGTTCTAGAGTGTCGTAGGTCGCTTGAACCATTCGCTCCTGCTGTTCGACAGAGTTCTTTAGTTCCCTTGCCTGCAGGTTAAGGGCGTCCACGCTATTTTGCAGCTCTTTGCCTTGCTGAAAAAAGCCCAACACTACCCAAAATATGGCTAGTGGACCGAATAAGCCAGCCAGCAGATCTCCAAGTTCATTCAGATTCAAAGGCCTTATTTCTAAGGCGCCGATTGTCGCCAAAGCTGGAATTCCACCGAAAACAGCTATCAATTAGAGCTTGGTGAACCTTAATCCGACGTGCTCAAGCTTCGTTCCACTCCCTTCTTTGCTTGAGAACGCCCACTTCCCCTCAAACATCCAGCTCCTCCACGAACTTCGCGTTTTCCTGGATATACTGGAAGCGGAGCTCGGGTTTCTTGCCCATCAGGCGCTCGACCAGGTCGCCGGTCTCGCCGGGTTCGTCCTCGTCGATGGTGACGCGGATCAGCTTGCGGGTCGCCGGGTCCATTGTGGTCTCCTTCAGGTCCTTGGCGTCCATTTCGCCAAGACCCTTGAAGCGGGAGACGTCGATCTTGCCCTTGCCGCCCAGGCCCTTCTCCAGCCATTTGTCGCGCTCGGCCTCGTCCAGGCAGTAGACGCGTTTTGCGCCCTGGGTCAGGCGGAACAGCGGCGGGCAGGCGAGGTAGAGGTGGCCGCCGTCAATGAGCGGGCGCATCTGGGTGAAGAAGAAGGTCATCAGGAGCGAGGCGATATGGGCGCCGTCGACGTCCGCGTCGGTCATGATGATGATCTTGTCATAGCGCAGGTCGTCGAGGTTGAACTTGGTGCCGAGGCCGACGCCAAGCGCCTCGCAGAGGTCGTTGATCTCGGCGTTGGAGCCGAGCTTGTTGGAGGCGGCACCCAGGACGTTGAGGATCTTGCCTTTGAGCGGCAGCAGCGCCTGGTTCACCCGGTTACGCGCGCCCTTGCCGGAGCCGCCCGCCGAGTCGCCCTCGACGATGAACAGCTCGGTGCCGGAGCGGTCCTTGGAGGTGCAGTCGGTGAGCTTGCCGGGCAGGCGCAGCTTCTTGGTGGCGGACTTGCGCTGGGTTTCCTTCTCCTGCTTGCGGCGCAGGCGTTCCTCGGCGCGCAGGATCAGGAAGTCGAGGATGGCGCCTGCGGATTTGGTGTCGGCGGCCAGCCAGTTGTCGAAATGATCGCGGACCGAGTTTTCCACCATCTTGTTGGCGGCCTCGGTCGACAGGCGGTCCTTGGTCTGGCCGACAAAGGCCGGGTCGGCGATGAAGCAGGAGACCAGCGCGCAGCCGCCCGCCATCAGGTCGTCGCGGGTGATCTGGGCGGCCTTCTTGTTGCCGACCAGTTCGCCATAGGCCTTGATGCCCTTGAGGATGGCGGACCAGAAGCCGGTCACATGGGTGCCGCCCTCGGGCGTGGGGACGGTGTTACAGTAGGACTGGGTGAAGCCGTCGCGCGAAGGGGTCCAGTTGATCGCCCATTCCACGTAACCGGCCTCGCCGAATTTCTCGCGGAACTCGACCTTGCCGGCAAAGGGCACGTCTGCGTAGACGGAGGACTTGCCAAGGACTTCGGTCAGGTAGTCCTTGAGGCCGCCGGGGAAGTGGAAGGTGGCCTCGGTCGGGGTTTCGCCGTCGTCGATTTCGGACTTCCAGCGGATTTCGACGCCGGAGAACAAATAGGCCTTGGAGCGCACCAGGGTGAACAGGCGCTTGGGCTTGAAGCGGTGGTGGCCGAAGATTTCCTCGTCGGCGTGGAAGGTGACGAAGGTGCCGCGCTTGTTGGGGGCGGCGCCGATTTTCTCAACCGGGCCCAGGGGCAGACCGCGGGAGAAGCGCTGTTCGAACAGTTCCTTGTTCTTGGCGACCTGGACCACCATGGAATCCGACAGCGCGTTCACGACGGAGGAGCCGACGCCGTGCAGGCCGCCGGAGGTCTGGTAGGCCTTGCCGGAGAACTTGCCGCCTGCGTGCAGGGTGCAGAGGATCACCTCCAGCGCGGATTTGTCCGGGAACTTGGGGTGCGGGTCGATCGGGATGCCGCGGCCGTTGTCGGAGATGGTGACGGCGTAGTCGGAGTGCAGCGTCACCTCGATCCGGTTGGCGTGGCCGGCGACGGCCTCGTCCATGGAGTTGTCGAGGATTTCCGCCACCATATGGTGCAGCGCGCGCTCATCGGTGCCGCCGATATACATGCCGGGGCGCTGGCGGACCGGTTCGAGGCCTTCCAGGACCTCGATGGAGGACGCGTCATAGGTTTCCGATGCAGGCGTGCTGAGGAGGTCGTCGGCCATGTGCGGGAGCTGCTCTTCCTTGGTGTTGATTGGCGCCCATTATGGCAGGTGTTGGGGCCGGGTGGAAGAGGGACGCAAGGGGCTGTGGATAAGCACAGCAGGCCTTTGCAATGCTTAAGGATTTGAGCGGAGCGGGCTGAGCCGGCCCGCGGGGCGGAGCGGTGCAACTGGCCTCCGGGGTGCTCAGCGCCGGGCAAGTTTTCAATCCGCCGAAGGTAAGTTCCGGTTATCCGGGTGCGTCGATATTCTCCGTGCGGTTCCGGGGCTTGCGGGCTAAACCTCGGCCAGCGGCAGGCAGGAGGAGGGCGCGCGGGTGGCTGAGAAGGGGATCAAGACGCAGGACTGGGCGGCGTTCCGGGCCGAGGCGCAGCGGATGCTGGAGGCGGCGCTGGACCAGATGCAAAAGGCGGCGGAGCGCCCGTGGCAGCCAGTGCCGGAAGACATTGATGCGCGCTATGCGGTGACGGCGGAGGCGCGCGGGCCGCGGGAGACCGTGGACCGGATCATCGGGGACGTGCTGCCCTATCATGGCGGCAATATTCATCCGCGGTTCTGGGGCTGGGTTCAGGGCTCGGGGCTGGCCTCGGACCTGATCAGCTCTTTGGCGGTTGCTGCCGTCAACGCCAATATGGGCGGGCGCGATCACGGCGCGAACTATATGGAACGCGCGGTGGTGGATTGGACGCGGGCCAAGATGGGGATGCCGGAGAGCGCCAGCGGGATTCTGGTGACCGGCACCTCGCAAGCCACGGTGATTGCCTTTCAGGCGGCGCGGCTGCGGGTGATGAAGAACCTGCGCAAATCCGGGCAGGGCGCGGTGCGGCTGACCGCCTATGCGGGTGAGGGCGTGCATAATGCGACGCTGAAGGCGGTGGAGCTGCTGGGCATCGGATCGGACAACCTGCGCAAGGTGCCGCTGGCGGAGGGTCAGCTGGACTGCGCAGCCTTGGCGGAGATGGTTGCAAGCGACAAAGCCGCGGGCGCGGTGCCCTTTCTGGTGGTCGGCAATGCGGGCACCGTGGATCTGGGGCTGTTTGACGATCTGAATGCGCTGGCGGATGCGGCGGCGGACCTGGGGCTGTGGCTGCATGTGGACGGGGCGTTCGGCGCCTGGACGCGGATTGCAGATGAACCCTACCGGTCGCTGTCCGACGGGATCGGGCGGGCCGACAGTATTGCGCTGGATTTCCACAAGTGGATGTATGTGGGCTATGACTGCGGCATGGCGCTGCTCCGCAATGAAGACGAGCACCGGGCGGCCTTTGCGGCACGGCCTGCCTATCTGGAAGGGGCTGAGCGCGGGCTGGCGGGCGGCGAGCCGTGGTTCTGCGATTACGGCATCGACCTGAGCCGCGGCAACCGGGCGCTGAAGGTCTGGACGGCGCTGGAGACTTATGGCGAGGCGGCGTTCTCGGAAGCGATCACCGGCAATTGTGAGCTGGCGGCGTTCATGGCGGCGGAAGTGGAGGCGCAGCCGTTGATGGTGCTGGGGGCGCCGGTGGTGTCGAACGTCTGCGTGTTCACCGCACGAAGCGATCTGGAACCGGACGCGCAGTCGGCGCTGAATGCGCATATCGCCCAGACCCTGCAGGAGAGCGGCGAGGCGGTGTTCTCGACCACCCGCGCGGGCGGCCGGGTGATGCTGCGCGCCGCCATCACCAACCACCGCAGCCGCGAGGCGGATGTGCGGGCGGCGATTGCCGCGGTGGCGCGGGTGGCGGCGCAATAAAACTATCTGCCCCGCGCCTGCCGGGGGGCAGGCAGGCGCGGGGCGGCGGTGCCGCCTGGCAGAACATCTGTGACGTTCGGTTCTGTCTTTCCGTATGATCTGAACCCGCTACTCTCCGGCCCAGACAGTCAGGGAGAGAGACATGGCCTGGATCAGGACCGTTCCGTTTGAAGAGGCAACCGGCAAGCTGAAGAAGCTTTATGAGCGGGTGACCGGGCCGGGCGGCAATGTCGACAACATCATGATGGTGCATTCCCTTCGGCCGCATTCGATGGAAGGCCATATGGCGCTCTACAAGAACGTGCTGCACCACACCGGCAACAAGGTGCCGAAATGGTTCCTGGAGGTGCTCGGGGTCTGGGTTTCCAGCCTCAATGACTGCGCCTATTGCGTCGAGCACCACTTTGCAGGCCTTCAGCGGCTTTTGGGGGATGAGGCGCGCGGGCGGGCGATCCGCGCGGCGATTGAGGCGCGCGATCCGGAGGGCGCGCCGCTGGAGGCCGCGCAGGTGCTGGCGATGGGCTATGCCCGGATGCTGACGGAGGAGCCGTCCAGCGTTACAGAGGCGGATATCGAAGCCTTGCGGGAAGCCGGGTTCGACGATGGCCAGATTCTGGAGATCAACCAGGTCACCGCCTATTTCGGCTATGCCAACCGGACAGTGCTGGGGCTGGGGTGCTCCACCAAGGGGGATGTGCTGGGGCTGAGCCCGAACAATTCGGAGAACCCGGATGACTGGGGGCACAAGTAGGGGCGCAGCGCTTCGGCCCTGGGGGCCTGACCCTGGCGTATTTGAGACCGGAACGGAGCAGACGGCCCTCAGCGGCCGTCTTTTGTTGTGCGATTGGCATATCTTTTGATGCAGGTCAGCGCGGGGCAGCCACGGCGGCGGTAAGGTTGCGGCGCAGATTGAAAGAGGGAGTTTTTGATGGACGCCGCAGCAGACAAGATCGTGAACAACGCCGCAGGGGCAGCGCCTGAACCAATGTCTGAACCTGCGCCTGCCGCAGCCGCATCCGAGGCCCGCGCTCCCAGTGCCGAGGATATCCGCCGCGCGTTCGAGAGCGGCAAGTATCCGTACCCCAGGAAGATGGCGCGCAAGGCCTATGAGGCGGAGAAGGCGCGGCTGCAGGCGGAGCTTCTGAAGGTGCAGCTGTGGGCGCAGGAAACCGGCGAGAAGTTCGTGATGCTGTTTGAAGGCCGCGATGCGGCGGGCAAGGGCGGCACCATCAAGCGGTTCACCGAGCACTTGAACCCGCGCTCTGCCCGGGTGGTTGCCTTGAACAAACCCTCGGACGAGGAGCGCGGGCAGTGGTACTTCCAGCGCTATGTGCAGCACCTGCCGACCAGCGGCGAGATCGTTTTCTATGACCGGTCCTGGTACAACCGGGCAGGCGTCGAGCGGGTGATGAGTTTCTGCGAGCCGTACGAATACCTGGAATTCATGCGCCAGGCGCCGGAGTTCGAGCGGATGCTGGTGCGCTCCGGCATCCGGCTGTACAAATACTGGTTCTCGGTCACCCGTAAAGAGCAGAAGCGGCGGTTCGTCTCGCGCGAGACCGATCCGCTGAAGCAGTGGAAGCTGTCGCCGATCGACAAGGCGTCGCTTGGTAAATGGGATGACTACACCGAGGCCAAGGAGGCGATGTTCTTTTACACCGACACCGCGGATGCGCCCTGGACGGTGATCAAGTCGAACTGCAAGAAGCGGGCGCGGATCAATTGCATGCGGCATTTCCTGGCCTCGCTGGAGTATCCCGGCAAGGACCCCGGGATCGCCCGGGAGCCGGACCCGCTGATCGTCGGCCAGGCGCATCATGTGATCCATCAGTCCGATCACATCCTGGGCAAGGCGCTGCATCCGGAGAACAGGGCGCGCTGATCCCCGCCGGCGGTGCGGCCCGGCGCTTGCGGGGCCGTCCAACTGGGCTTAGATCTTTGGGCATGAAACGTTTTGTTCCTTTGCTGACGCTTGCGTTGCTGGCCCCGCAGGGCGCCGGGGCGCATCCGCATATCTTTGTCGATACCGGGATGAAGGTTGTGGTCTCGGACGACGGGCAACTGCAGGCGGTGGAGATCACCTGGGCCTATGATGAGTTCTATTCGCTGCTGATCTTCGAGGATAAGGGGCTGGACAGCGATTTCGACGGGGTGCTGACGGCGGAGGAACTGGCGCAGCTGCAGGGATTTGACCTGGCCTGGAGCGAGGGGTTTCAGGGCGACACCTATCTGACGCAGGAGGGCGATGTGCTGGCGCTGGGCGCGCCGGAGCATCTGTCGACCGAGGTGCAGGACGGGCGGATCACCACCCGGCACCGGCGGGTTCTGGCCCGGCCGCAGGCGGCGGACGGGGTGGTGATCAAAGCCTATGACCCGACCTATTACACCGCCTATACGGTGAACCAGGGGCTGGATGTCACCGGCGGCTGCCAGGGCAGCATTACCCCGCCCAACCTGGATCAGGCCTATACCCTGGTGGAGGAGCTGCTTTATGCAATGCCTGCGGAACAGGCGGAGGAGGCCTACCCGGAGGTGGGCGAAGCCTTTGCCGATACCGTGCGGTTGAGCTGCGGCGCGTAATGTGAGGATTTTACTGACCATAGCGGCGCTGGGCGTGGCTGCGCTGGCGCTCTGGCTCTGGGGCTTTGGCGGTGCCGGGGCGGTGACCGCCTGGGCGGCGGAGGGCCAGCGCGAGGCGCAGAACGCGATGGCGCGGGGGCTGCGGGCCCTGCGCGCCGGGGAGCCGGGGGCGCTGATGGCGCTGCTGTCCCTGTGTTTCGCCTACGGGTTCTTTCACGCCGCCGGGCCGGGGCATGGCAAGCTGGTCATCGGCGGCTATGGCATGGGCAAGCCGGTGCCGCTCTTGCGGCTGGCCGGGCTTGCGCTGGCGTCCTCATTGGCGCAGGCGGCCACGGCGGTGCTGCTGGTGGCGGGCGGGCTGCTGCTGCTGGACTGGGGCCGCGAGCAGCTGACCAGCGCGGCGGAGGATGTTCTGGCGCCGCTCTCTTACGGGCTGATTGCGCTGGTGGGCGTCTGGCTGCTGGCGCGGGGCCTGCGGCGGCTGCTGGCGAGCCGCAGGGTTCAGGCGGCAGGCCATCCCGGGCACCATCATGATGGAAACGGCCATGATCACGGCCACCGCCACGGGCACGATCATGATCACGGCGGCGGCGCCTGCGCCTCCTGCGGCCACCGGCACGGGCCGACGGCGGAGGAGGCGGCCAATGTGCATTCGCTGCGCGATGCGCTGGCGATTGTGGGCGCGGTGGCGCTCAGGCCCTGCACCGGGGCTGTGTTCCTGCTGCTCTTGACCTGGCGGATGGGGGTGCTGTGGGCCGGGATTGCCGGCGCCTTTGCCATGGGGATTGGCACCGCCACGGTAACTGTGGCCGTGGCCGTTGCCGCGGTGACGATGCGCAAGGGCGCGCTGGCGCAGATGGAAGGCACCGGCGCACTGCGGGCGGCGGCGGTGCTGGAGATCCTGGCGGGCGCAGTGGTTGCCGTGCTGGCCAGCCAGATCATGCTGCGGGCGCTGTAGGACTCACTCTGCCAAAGCGCTGTCCAGCAGGGCGAACATCGGTTCCTGCGTCAGGTAAGCGGACATCAGCGCGCCCATCGGGGCGGCCTGCTCGCGTTCTGACATATCGTGCCAGAAGGTCAGCGACTTGCGCTGCAGCAGCGCCGCGTGGGGATGGGTCTTGCCATAGGGGGCGGGGACGCGTTTCAACTCCGGGTCCTTGGCGGCGAAGCCCTTGAGCGCGAGGATGTCCACCAGCGCAGCGGTCTCGTCGCCGAAGGCGCCGTCGACGGCCTGCCGCCAGCGCGGCAATTGCGCCTTGCTGAAACCCATGATGCCGCCGCCCGCGGTGCAGTAGTCCGGCGCGATGCCGAAGAACAGCGCGCAGCCTGCGCCGTTCAGGGTCCACATCATGTGCAGATGGGTGGTGTAGGGCGTCTTGTCCTTGGAAAACCGCACGTCGCGCTGGGGGCGGAACAGCTTGGCGGTGACCGGCGTTCCGCTGCGGCGGGAGATCGCCTGCGCCACCTCGTCCATCAACAGGAGCGCGGGGGATTTCAGCTGCGCCTCGTACCGGTCCTTATGCGCGGTGAACCAGTCACTGCTGTTGTTCTGCGCAAGCTCGGCCAGAAAGGCGCGGGCGTCGGGGATCAGCTGGGCAAAGGCGTCGGTCATTCAATGGGCTCCTGCAAAGGGTTGCCTGTGCAGAATACCACCATGGGCCTGTGCGCAGGCAAGGAAACTCTTCCCTTGCCGGGGCGTGCGGGGGCGCCTAAGGCTGGCAGGATGAGCACGTTAGCGACCAAACATACCGAGATGCCCGTACGCGGACACGCGCGGGCGATTGCCGTACTTGGCCTGCCGCTGATCGGCGGCCATGTGGCGCAGTTTGCCATCGGCCTGACCGATACCGTGATGCTGGGCTGGTACGGGGTGGCGGAGCTGGCGGCGGTGACGCTGGGCTCGTCCTATTTCTTTTCGATCTTCCTTCTGGGCTCGGGCTTTGCCTTTGCGGTGATGCCGATGGTTGCGGCGGCGGCCGGTGCGGGCGAGGAGCGGCAGATCCGCCGCTCGACCCGGATGGGGCTGTGGCTGTCGCTGGCATACGGCGCGGCGGCGATGCCGCTCTTGTGGTGGTCGGAGCCGATCCTGCTGATGCTGGGGCAGGAGGCGCAGGTGGCGCATGACGCAGCCGAGTACCTGCGGATTGCCGGATGGGCGCTGTTTCCCGCGCTTTTGTACATGGTGGCGAAGTCCTATCTGGCGGCGCTGGAACGCACCCAGATCGTGCTGTGGCTGTCGGTGTTTGCGGCGGTGATCAATGCGCTGGTGAACTATGCGCTGATTTTCGGCAACTGGGGCGCGCCGGAGCTGGGCATCACCGGGGCGGCAATTGCCTCGCTGGTGACCAACGGCGTGTCGTTTGCGCTGGTGCTGGCCTATGCGCTGCGGGCGCTGCCGCAGCATGAGCTGCTGAAGAACTTTCACCGTCCGGACTGGGAGATGCTGGGCAAGGTGTTCCGCATGGGAACCCCGATCGGCCTGACGACGCTGGCGGAGGCCAGCCTGTTCGCGGCCTCGGCGATGATGATGGGCTGGCTGGGCACGGTGACGCTGGCGGCGCACGGGATTGCCATCTCGCTGGCGGGGCTGACGTTCATGGTGCACCTCGGGCTGTCCAACGCCGCCACGATCCGGGCAGGCAATGCCTTTGGCCGCGGCGACCGGGAGCATATGGCGCGCGGCGGCAAGGTGGTGACGGTGATGTCGCTGCTGGTGTCGGCGGTGGCGATTGCGCTGTTCCTGACGATCCCGGATCCGCTGATGTCGCTGTTCCTGGATGCGGATGACCCGCAGAAGGACGGGATCCTGCTGATCGGCGGTGCGCTGCTGGCGGCGGCTGCGCTGTTCCAGCTGATGGACGGCATGCAGGCGGTTGCGCTGGGGCTGCTGCGCGGGGTGCAGGACACCGGGGTGCCGATGGTGATTGCCGCGCTCAGCTATTGGGCGGTGGGCATTCCGGCCTCCTATGCCTTCGGCTTTGTGCTGGGCTGGGGCGGCGTCGGCGTCTGGATGGGGCTGGTTGCGGGCCTGACCACCGCCGGCCTGTTCCTGATGCTGCGGTTCTGGCGCCGCTCGATCAAGTCGGTGGGGGCGCCGGCCTAGGCCCGGCGCACGCGTGTCAGCCTGCGCTGTCCTCGCGTCCCAGCGTGTGGATCGGGGTAAAGGCGCCGAGGATCAGGCGCCTGTGGTCGAACGGGATCTCAACCGGGATGTCAAAGCGGGTGTCCTTGGCGATCCGGGCCTCGGCCTCTTCCATCTCTGCCTTGCTGGGCCAGACCTGCCAGCTGAGCACGATCTTCTCGTCCGGGCGGGCGGCAACGGCGCGGCGGAAGTCGGTCTGCTGGCCGTCGGGCACGTTGTCTTCCCAGGCGTCGACGATTTCCAGGCAGCCGTATTCCCGGAACAGGGCGGCGCTGGCCTTGGCCCAGGCCTTGTAGGCCTCGAGGTTCGTCTCGGGGACGGGGATCACAAAACCGGCGACATACATGGCGGCCCTCCCTGGCAGCAGCGCGGGCAGCGCCCGGCCTGTGGAAGTGTGGCACGGCAGAGCGTTCCGCTCCAGCCCCGGGGCAGGCGGGTGCCTGGCAGGGTTGACCGCCCCGGGCCCTGCAGGCAGGGTTTCCAAAGAGCATTGTATTCATTCAGAAAGAGGCCGTTTCCCATGATGACCGACGATGACAGGCGCCTGCTGCGCATTGCCTATGAGGAAGCCAAGGCGGGTTTTGACGAGGGCGGCTGCCCGATCGGATCAGTGCTGGCGCGGGATGGCCAGGTGGTGGCGCAGGGGCGCAATCAGCGGGTGCAGAAGGGCGACCCGATTGCCCATGGCGAAATGGACGCGCTGCGCAAGGCGGGGCGGCAGAAAACCTACCGGGACACGGTTCTTTATACCTCGCTGTCGCCCTGCATGATGTGCAGCGGCACCATCGTGCAGTTCGGCATCCCGCGGGTGGTGATCGGCGACACGCAGAATTTTGGCGGCAACGAGGAGTTTTTGCGCTCCAAGGGCGTCGAAGTGGTGATTGCCGAGGATCCGGACTGCATCGCGCTGATGGAGCGGTTTATCCGCGAGAAACCGGAACTGTGGGCCGAGGACATCGCCGAGTAGCACCGCCCCCGCCTGTCAGCCGGTGAAAAACTCCAGCGCACCGATGTTCTTGGCGCGGACGGTGATCTTGTTGCCAAAGCGCTTCTGGTCGATCCCGCCAAGCTCATCGCGCAGTTCCGGGCTGATGCGGATCGGCCCGATCCGGCCGCTGCCGCCTGTCACATCCTCCTGATGCGCCTGCTCCAGCCGGGCTGCCTTGTTCACTTCCGGGCCGATCAGGGTGAACTGGTGGCGGGTGGCGGAGCCGAAGTCGCCGCTGAGCACATAGCCCGCGTGCAGGCCGATACGCAGGCCGAGCGCCTGCTTGCCGATGGTGATGCCCGCCACCGCGGCCACTGCTTCCTCGGCGGCGCGCAGGGCGGCGGTGCAGATGCTGCGGGCGGAGTCGGCGGCGGAGCCGAGCACCCAGAACGCCATCAGCCCGTCACCTATGAACTTGTCGATATGGCCGCCATGCTGCTGGATCGGCTGGGTCTGGGCGTTGAAGAACCGCTGCACGATGTCGGCAATCCGCTCCGGCGGCGTTCTGGTGGTGTAGCCGCTGAAATTGATAACATCCGAGAACCAGATCACCGCCCGGTCCACGGCATAGCCGGTCTGCTGCCCTGCGCCGGCCTGCATCCGGCGGCTGAGCGCGTATTCGTTGGTGTAGGCGTGCAGGATGCGGGTGTCATCCGCCAGCTGTCGGCTGAGCGAGGCGGTGCGACGGCTGGCGCCGCGCAGCTTGATCGAGATGATCTTGGCGATGTTGCGCCAGATCTTCCCGGCTTCCGGATGCTGTTCAATCTTAGCCTTGTCGACCACCAGAACCTCGACGCTGGTCTCATTGGCCACCAGGTCATAGATCCGCTGATAGCCGTTGCCGACCAGATGCTGCTCTCCGACCACCTCGTTGCGGCGCCGGACAAACAGCGTGTGGCCGTCTTCCCGGATCGCAACGGAGCCCTCAACCACGATCCAGAGGCAGGTCGCCGGATCGCCGCGGGAGCAGAGATGCTCGCCTTCGGCAAAGCGGAAGGGGCGGGCGTCCAGCAGGTCGGGATCGAGCAGATCATCGGCCAGGCCGCACATCGCCATGGCCTCCGCATAGCGGGACCCAAGCGCGTTCAGTTTCTCGATCTTCGGTTTCATGGCTGCGTTGCTCCGGCGGGCCTCGGGGCCCGGTACCGCAAATACTGAGTCTAGCATATTTTCTGCGGCGGAGCCTTGATCCCGGTTGCCCTCTGCAAATCGTGAATCGCAACACGCGGATTGGTTCCCGCCGCAGGTGCATTTTCCTTCAGCCGGGCGGAAAGCCGCAGGATCGGGCGCGGGGCGTGCGCGGACAAAGGCCGGTCCAGGCGCTGTAGCGGTAACCTGCTTATTTGAAACGGGAAAAACGGCGCCCTTACGCCGGGGTTCCGGCTGCTTGCGGTTGGGGGATGGCGGAGTGCCGGGGCAGGTCTTAGCTGTTTGTCACGGTTCGCGGGACACGCCGCGCACCGCAACAAACCAAAGGATGACTGGAGTGTCTCACATGAAAAAGTTTGCCCTGACCGCCGCTGCTGTTGCTGCCCTGACCGCCTCGCCGCTGGCTGCAAAGGACCTGGCCGCAGAGCTGGATGCTGATGGCAACGGTACTTTCTCGCTGGAAGAGCTTCAGCTGGCGTTCCCGGACCTGACCGCGGAAACCTTTGCCACCGTTGATGCCAATGCCGACGGTGAAGCCGACGCGGCAGAGGTCAGCGCGGCGATCGAAGCCGGCGTTCTGACCCAGGCGGGCTGATTCCGCCCGCCGCCGCCGGCGCGCCGTCACGCGGCTCCCCCGCCTTTCGGGGGCGGCCGACCGTCCCTTCCAGCCGCGCAGCGTGACGGCAAAGCGGCAGAAAGGCCCCGCAGCATTGCGGGGCCTTTTCCGTTTCCGGCAGGCCGCGCCGTGGGAGTGACGAATGCGCAGCCTTTTGAGTCGGGTTTCAGGGATTGCCGCGGGTGGCTTGGCTGTAGGGTCCGCGCAGATTTGAAACTCGTGCGCCGGGCGGCAGCCCCGCCCGCGGCATCAGGAGGCTGTCCCATGTCCAAACCCATCGTTCTCATCACCTCGGCCACCGGCCGTATCGGCCGCGAGCTGGTGGCGCGCCTGGCGCAGGGCGGCCGGTTCACCGTGCGCGCCTGCTATTTCAGCGAGACCAAGGCGGAGCAGCTGAAGGCGCTGGGGGCCGATGAGGCGGTGAAGTTCGACCTGTCGGACCCGGCCACCTGGGACGCGGCGCTGGAGGGCGTATCGGCCATCTATTCCGCCTCGCTCGACCCGATGCTAGAGGGCCACCTGAACTTCTGTAAGGCGCTGGGGGCGCGCAAGGACCAGATCAGGCATGTGGTGCGCGTCAGCTGCATGGGCGCGGACACCAATACCGCTGATTATGATGCGGATACCCATGCCTCGCGCCCGAGCGCGGGCATTCCGCTGATGCTGCAGCACTACTGGTGGGGCGAGAAGGCGCTGATCGATGCAGGCCTGACCGTGACCGCGCTGCGCAACAACTTCTTCATGAACCACCTGTTGAAGACCGACTGCGAAACCATTGAAAACGAAGGCTGGTTCTCCAACCCCTTGGGGGATATGCGCAACTCCTTCGTGGCGACCCGCGACATTGCCGAGGCGGCGGCGGTGGTGCTGGCCGAGGGGCCGGAGCGGCATGGCAACAAGTTCTATGACATCACCGGCCCGGCGCCGCAGTCGATGGCGGAAATCGCGGCTGACCTGGGCCGCGCGATGGGCAAGGATATCGAGTACCGTGCCCAGTCGATGGAGCAGTTCGAGGCGGATTTCGGCGCCACCCGCGCCGAGTTCTTCGAGTATCTGACCAACGGTTTCTACACCCGCTGCAGCCCGGATTTCTACAATATCACCGGGCACAAACCGACGTCTTATTACGACTACCTGACCACCAAGGGGGCCAGCGGCGAGACCGGCCTTGAGGAGCTGTGGCAGGGCAACCTGTGGAAGAAGGGTGTTGATGCGATGAAGGAGGCCGCGGGCGCCAAGGCGTCCTGAGGCGCCGGGCGGGCTTTGTCCCGCGGACCTGTGCAGGTGTGCTAAGCTTGTGCCTGCCGCAGGAAGGCGGCAGGAAGGTGCGGCCGGCATAACACTGGGATCAGTCATAACGGGATGCTGCAGCCAGGCGGTAAGACTGCTTGGCCTGCTGGCCATGCTTATCTGCGGAGCGGCGGCGGTCGCTGCGGAGAGTTCCGCAGAGTATCCCCGCACCGGGCTGATGTGGAACCGCACCGGGCTGCCCGCCGTGTTCCCGCTGCAGGTCAAAACGCCGGAGGGCGCAGATTATTACCTGGTGCTGTCGGGCCGCGGCGGCGACGCGCTGGCGGCCTATATCCAGGGCGGCGCGTTCTTCAAGGTGCTGGTGCCGCCAGGGCGCTATGCGCTGCGCTTTGCCAGCGGCAGCAGCTGGCAGGGCGAAGACAGGCTGTTCGGGCCGGACACCGTGATGTTCGAGCTGCCGGAGGTGCTGGAGTTTGCGGTCCGCGGCGGAGGGATCAAGGCGGGGCACCTGGTGTCGCTGACGCGGGAGCCGCTCAGCGGCGGCCTGCGGGCAGAGGTCAAAGGCCAGTACCTCTGCCAGATTGCCAGCCTGGAGGGGCCTGAACCGGTTCAGCTGCTGCCGGGGCCGCCGCACTGGTTTGCCCTGGGCGGTGATCCGCAGGCGAGGGCCGTTTTGCATCTGAGATGGCGGCTGGGATTGGCCGGGGTGGAGCCGGGCACGCCGGATGCGCTGTGGCAGCGCAGCCTGTTCGTGCTGGGAAACCCTAATTTGCCACGGCACTCGCCGCAACTGATCAGCCCGCCCCTGCCGCGGGTGCAAAGCGGGTTCCGGTCCTACTCAGTGCGGTCGCTGTATTGCGGCTGACGGGGCGGGGGGGGTTATTCGCCGCCGCGTTCCTTCATCAGCCGGTCGGCCTTCTTGCGCACCAGCACGCTGCGCAGGTCGTGCATCGCCAGCAAGAGCGCATCGGTGACGTCCTCCAGCTGTTCATCGGTGGCGCGGCTGTTGGCCCAATGGGCGGTCAGGTTGAGGTGGTCGATGGCGCGGTGGATGTCGTCGGTATCGCGGGCCGCCAGGGTGGCGGCGCGGGCCTCCATCCAGGATTTGATCTCGGCGACATCTTGATCGGTCAGCCGGCGCTGGCCGTGCGGTTTGATCTCGCCGTTGCGGATGTTCACAACGGCGATCTGGTCCATCTCGATCCGCCGGTTGCGGTTCTCGGTATCGACACGGAAGACAAAAGCGCCGTTCTCACGGACGCGGAAGTAATAATCCGGCAGATCGGCGCTCATGTCGTGTCTCCTGTCAGGTCAGCGCGGCGCAGAACGCCTGGATGCGGCGGCAGGCCTCTTCCAGCGCTGCGTCGGAGGTTGCGTAGCTGACGCGGAAATTGGGCGACAGTCCGAAGGCGGCGCCGAACACCACGGCAACGTCCGCTTCCTCCAGCAGGGCGGTGGCGAAATCCTCATCGGTTTCAATCACCTTGCCCGCGGGCGTGGTCTTGCCGATCAGCCCGGCGATGGAGGGGTAGACATAGAACGCGCCCTCGGGCGTGGGGCAGGTGATGCCCTCGATTTCCGACAGCATCGAGACCACCAGGTCGCGGCGGCGTTTGAAGGTCTCGTTGTTGGGCGCCAGGAAGGCCTGGGTGCCGTTCAATGCCTCAACCGCGGCCCATTGGCTGACAGAGCAGGGGTTGGAGGTCGACTGCGACTGCACCTTGCGCATGGCGGCGATCAGTTTTTCCGGGCCCGCGGCATAGCCGATGCGCCAGCCGGTCATCGCATAGGCCTTGGAGACGCCGTTGCAGGTGAGGGTGCGCTCATAAAGCCCCGGTTCCACCTGCGCAGGCGTGCAGAATTCGAACCCGTCATAGGCCAGGTGCTCGTACATGTCGTCGGTCATCACCCAGACATGCGGATGGCGCATCAGCACCTCGGTCAGCGCCTTCAGCTCCTGCCAGCTGTAGCCGGCGCCGGTGGGGTTGGAGGGCGAATTGAAGATGAACCATTTGGTCCTGGGGGTGATCGCTGCCTCCAGCTGATCGGCGGTCAGTTTGAAATTGGCTTCCAGTGCGGTTTCCGCCACAACCGGCGTGCCGCCGGCCAGCAGCACCATGTCAGGGTAGCTGACCCAGTAGGGGGCGGGAATCACCACCTCGTCGCCCGGGTTCAGCGTCGCCATCAGCGCGTTGTAGAGCGTCTGCTTGCCGCCGGTGCCGACCGAGACCTGCGCCGGCGTGTAGTCGAGCCCGTGGTCGCGCTTCATCTTGGCGCAGACCGCCTGCTTCAGTTCGGGGATGCCGTCGGGGGCGGTGTATTTGGTCTTGCCCGCGGCAATGGCGGCAACCGCGGCATCCTTGATGTTTTGCGGCGTGTCAAAGTCCGGCTCACCGGCACTGAGGCCGATGACGTTGCGTCCCGCGGCCTTCAGCTCTGCCGCTTTTGCGGTCATCGCTATGGTCGGTGACGGTTTGACGCGGGATAAGGTCTCGGACAGGAAAGACATTGGCGGTGCCCCGGTTTGTATGTTGTGCGGAACTGTCATAGGTTGCCGCCAAACAGCGATCAAGCTGCATTGGCACTTTGAGTTAGGAGAACGGACAATGACTGAGCAGAACACAGACTGGTATGGCCCGGATGCAGCAACTTTCGGCGACCGCGTTGCAGCGGCGCGCGAAGCGGCCGGGATGACTCAGGGCCAGCTGGCGCGGCGGATCGGTGTCAAGAAATCGACCCTGAGCGCCTGGGAGCGGGACCTGTCGGAACCGCGCGCCAACAAGCTGACCATGCTGGCGGGGCTTTTGAACGTGTCGATGTCCTGGCTGCTGACCGGCGAGGGCGAAGGCATGACGGAGCCGGCGCCGCTGGAGCTGGAAGCCGGTGATTTCACCAGCGTTCTGAATGAATTGCGCTCGCTGCGCAGCGAGATGCGCCAGAACGCGGAGCGCGCAGCGCGGCTGGAAAAGAAACTGCGGGCCCTGCTGCAGGTCACTGACGCGCCGGCATCGGAACCGGCCTGAGGCCGCAGGATGCAGGAAGACCGTGCCACCCGCCTGAAGCGGCTGCAGATGCGCTCCATGCGCCGGGGTATCAAGGAAATGGATATCCTGCTGTCGGCCTATGCAGCCGCCAGCCTGGAGCAGATGGACGAGGCGCAGCTGGATCTTTACGACCAGCTGCTGCACGAGAACGACCAGGATCTGTACCAGTGGGTGACCGGCCAGGCGGAACCGCAGGAGCGGTTCCGCGCCTTGGTTGCGGAGATCGCCCAAACCCATCAAAAATAATAAAATTCCGGCTTAACGGATTTTTCGGGAATTGTTGGCATCTTGTCTCAGGAGCAAATTCGAGTCGGAGATGCGAATGAGTATGGAATTGCCAATTGGCCAGACGGACCGCAAAGGATTCATGACTGGCTACCTGGAGGCGCTGGGTCTGCTTGAGCGCCTTCACCGCCTGCTGCTGGACGTCATCAAGGATGAGTTTGAACGCGTCGGAGTGCTGGAGATCAATGCGGTCCAGGCGCTCTTGCTGTTCAACATCGGCGACAATGAGGTCACCGCCGGGGAACTGAAAACCCGCGGTTACTATCAGGGCAGCAACGTCAGCTACAACCTCAAGAAACTGGTCGAGATGGGCTATATGCACCATCAGCGCTGCGAGATCGACCGCCGTTCCGTGCGGGTGCGCCTGACCCAGCGCGGCCGCGAGATCCGCGACATCGTGTCGGCGCTGTTCTCCCGCCACGCCGAAGGGCTGGAAGGCAAGAACGTGATCACTTCGGAAGGCATCGAGGACATCACCTCGTCGCTGAAGCGGATGGAGCGCTACTGGTCGGACCAGATCCGCTACATCTACTGAGGCGCCGGCTGGGGCAAGCCGGTCCAGAAGGCGATGGCCGGACACGCCGGGGAAACACCGGCTGGCCGCAGACGGGGCATGAGGGGAAACCATGCTCTGACCGTATCAAAGGGTAATGCGCCGGGCTCAGGCCAGGGTCACGGCAGACGGCAGCAGAAGCGCCGCCCTTTTTTTGCGGGTTTTTATTTGCACAAGACTGGCAGAAATCACCGGCAGCTCCCCTGGGGGCTGCGCCGGTTTTTTGTGCGGGCCCAGGCCTGCGCGCACCGGGCGGCAAACCTGCCGCTTTGGCGCGCAACCCGAAGCCTGTGCCAGCGCCCGGTATTGTGTGCCGGCACTGTGCGCCCGCAGCTGCGCCCGCAAAGCGGTGCCGCGCCGCGGTTTGCCCGCGTTGCCAATGCCCCGAGTGACGGCGGAGCGGGCTTACCAGTGGCCGGTGTTTTCCATGCTGGCCCAGGGTTCTGCCGGGGCTAGGGCGTCGCCGTTCTGCAGCAGTTCGATGGAGATGTTGTCGGGCGAGCGCACAAAGGCCATGCGGCCGTCGCGCGGCGGGCGGTTGATGGTGACGCCATTGTCCATCAGATGCCGGCAGGCGGCATAGATGTCATCCACCCCATAGGCGAGATGGCCGAAGTGGCGGCTGTCGCTGGGCAGCGCGTCGTCGCCGTCCCAGTTGTAGGTGAGCTCAACCGGTGCCTCCTCCTGGCCGGGCGGGGCCATGAAGACCAGGGTGAAGCGGCCCTGCTCATTCTCGTAGCGGCGGGTCTCCTGCAGGCCGAGAAGCTGGTAGAAGGCGATGGATTTCTCCAGGTTCTTCACCCGGACCATGGTGTGCAGATAGGTGAGGGGCATGGCGGTCTCCTGTTTGGGGTTGCGGCCCAGCCTATTGCAGCTGGTCGCAGAGTCGAGAGGCTGGAGGTCAGAAAGCCGATTGGATCCCGAAATTCACCCCCAGCCTGTTCGACTTATATAGATCGACGTTGCTGTCCGTTGTCGATCCGGACACCCGCAAGGTTGGATTGAATCCATAGTAATCGACCTGCCTGAAAGTCAGGGAGAAGTCCGCGGTGAATTTGTCGTCCTGCCGCCCGGACAGGCTGTAAGGCGATAGCGCATAGTCACGGCTGCGGGCCGAGAACCCGAAGCGCGCAACAGCACCGAATACGGGTTTGGGCAGGGTGATCTGCGCTTGCAGGCCAAGTTCGGAGAAATCTTCGACAGCGGAGCTGGAGTCGGCCTCGGCAATGGACAGATTGCTCCAGACAGAAAGCCCGGATTTGGTCCGGAAGCTGTAAGACAGGTCGCCGCGCAGGGTGTCCAGGTCATTTGCGCGCAGGCCGTTGTGGCTTTCGGCAAGCACATTAGCACCGAGAACCCGCCCGGGAGCCAGCTTGTAGCTTTGTCCAGCCCTAAGGCGCAGAAACCGGGTGTACTCCTCACCGCCGTACCAGCTTTGCCCGGCATCGAGGCCGGCACGGTACTCTCCGCGGCGGTCGAAGTTCAGACCCTTGTGCGCGTATCCGGCGGTCAGCGATCCGAAGGCAAAATCGCTGCCCTTGACGCCGGGCGCCTGTGCTTTGGCCTCTGACGACAGCGTGTAGGTGCGGTATTCCGCGGACAGAAGCAGGTCATGTGCGCGGGTCTCGGATGCCTTGAAGCGGTAGCGGGAGTTCAGTTCCACCGCGTGTTCAATCCCGGACAGGGCTTGGGCGCTGCCGGAAAGCCCGAAGCGGCGGCCGTAAAGCGGCACGTAAATCGAGGATTCGCTGGAGCCATTGTTGACGTTCGAGTCCGGTGTAATGGAGAAGGAAAGACGGTGGTGCCAGGGGGTTGTGGCGCGCAGGTATTGGAAATCGCGGATTGCCCGGCGCTCATGCAGCCTGCTGGGCGCATGGTGAGCAGCACGCCGCAGCCAGAACTGCGCCAGGTTGCGCTGGCCGCCTGAGGACAGCGCCTGTGCCATGATCAAAGAAGCATTGAACTTGTCTTCGCCAGTGTCCGCCAGCTTCCATGCCTGACGGGCGGATTGGCGGGCAGTCTTGAAATCGCCGAGCGACCGGGCCGCCTGCGCCTTGAGGAGCAGGGCGGTACGGTCATTAGGGTCTCGCTTCAGCAGAGCGCTGGAGAAGGCATAGGCAGCTCTGGAATCGCCTGCCCCCAAAGCGTCGGCCGCTGCTGCGCGAACCTGTTTGGGGGTCGCGGCCTGTTGCCCTTGCGGTGCGGCCGCAACAGCTAGCGGCACAGCCGCTAGCAGCAGCGCCTGCACGGCGCTGCACCAGCTCCTGAAGCGGCCCGGAACCATCAGTTGTCAGGATTGTACACGATGAAGCCGCCGGTTTCCCGCACGGTTGTTGCGGCAGGATCAAGCCCGGTGGTCACCACCATAACGCCGACTATTTCATCCGGATTGTCGCCGGACATGACGGCGTAGTAGTTGCCTTCCTCGAAGGTTGTGATTGTGCCGTTGTTGTCGGTGTAAAAGCTTTGCAGCGTTCCGACCATTTCGCCATTGTCGTCCAGAACTCCCGGCCCGACGTCGAAAACCAGCGTCGGCAGTTCACCGTTCAGGTTAATGGTGTTTTCAGTTTCGACCCGGGTGATGACGTCGTTTGTGATGTCATTGCCGTTGATGTCAAAGATCCGCCTGTTGTTGAATACGCCGCGTACGGCATCGCCGCGGGTGCCGGTGGAATCATTGAAGTCGTCAAAGTCGATTGCAATCTGGGCGTCTGCGGTCGAGTATTCTAGGCCGCCTGCGCCATCGAAGTCCCGGATACCGGCCATCGTGCCGGTGTATACAGCCTGGCCGCTGGAAGGGAGGGTCACGCCATTGTGGCGCTGGTAGATGAAGCCGCCAAAGCCGTAGTCCACGTAGTCGCCGGTTCTGACAATGGCAAACTCCGTGTTGCCAGAGGTGCTTACGCCGTAAATCGCGCGGTGTGCGAGCTGATTGATGAGTTGGCCGTCAATGATGTCCGGGAAAGTCGAGTCGGCCTCGTAGACCGAATACGGCCCAAGCGAGGCAATTGCCGTGCCGCGGCTGTAGGTGTTGTCCCCGTCAAAACCCAGGTTATCGACCGTAAATGTATCGCTATCTGCGTCATAGCTGATGCCCGTGGCATAGCCGTCGCCCCGAGAGCCCCCATCTGCTTCAGTTGGTTCAGAGCGGAAAATGGCTGCATTTGCCGACGGGTTGTCGGTACCCGGCGGCAGGCCTTCCCGGCTGGTGGACCCGGTGTCAGTACCGGTATCGTCATCGGTCGTTGTGTTGAAGGGATTCCCCCCGCCGCATGCGGACACCACGGACGCTGCCGCGAGTCCTAGCCAAAAGCGCCTCATCTGCCTCTACCTCAATAAGTTTTTTTCGTTTTGCGCCACCTTCGGCTGCGGCGTTGCAGTTGTCAATTGAACAGCGCGGTTTTGAGCGCAACCGTGGCGGATGCGCTACCTGCATGTAGTTTCCTGTATCGCGTTGAGTGGCAGATATGGTATGATACCGGGGTGCGGTGGGTGGTATTTTTCTGCCTTGGCGCGCGGCGTGCCATTGGGTATGCCGGTGTAACATTCCGGGCAGCGGCAGGGGGCGGCGGTGCAGCAGTATCACGAACAGCTACAATATATTCTGGATCACGGGGAACCGTCGGACGACCGGACCGGCACCGGAACGCTGTCGTGTTTCGGGATGCAGGCACGGTATCCGCTGGCGGACGGGTTCCCGCTGGTGACCACCAAGAAGCTGCATCTGCGCTCGATCATTCATGAGCTTTTGTGGTTCCTGTCCGGGGACACGAACATCCGCTACCTGAAGGAAAACGGGGTCTCGATCTGGGACGAATGGGCCGATGAGAACGGCGATCTGGGCCCGGTCTACGGCCATCAGTGGCGCCGGTTCCCCAAGCTGGAGACGGCCGAGGGCACCATCGGCGATGAGCCGCTGTACCGTGCGGGCAGCGTCGACCAGATCGCCGGTCTGGTGGAGATGATCCGCAGCAGCCCCGACAGCCGCCGCCTGATCGTGTCGGCCTGGAACCCTGCGGATGTTCCGGACATGGCGCTGCCGCCCTGCCATACGCTGTGGCAGGTGCGGGTTGCGGGCAGCAAAATGCATATGCAGCTGTATCAGCGCTCGGCAGACATGTTCCTGGGCGTTCCGTTCAATATCGCCTCCTACTCGCTGCTGCTGGCGATGCTGGCGCATGTGACCGGGTATGAGGCCGGGGATTTCGTGCATACGATGGGCGACGCGCATATCTATTCAAACCATGTGGAGCAGGTGCAGCTGCAGCTGTCGCGCACCCCCAAGCCGCTGCCGCAGCTGCGGATCAAGCGGCAGGTGAATTCGATTTTCGACTTCAGGTTCGAGGATTTCGAGATCCTGAACTATGACCCGGACCCGGTGATCAAGGCGCCGGTTGCGGTCTAAGAAACAAGGACAACAGGCATGATTACCCTGATCGCTGCGCGGGCGCGCAACGGCGCCATCGGCAAGGGCAATGACATTCCGTGGTTCGCGCCGGAGGATCTGAAGGCGTTCCAGCGCGAAACCCTGGGCGGCGCCCTCATCATGGGCCGCAACACCTGGGACAGCCTGCCGGTGAAGCCGCTGAAGAACCGGCTCAATCTGGTGGTGTCCTCCGACCCGCAGGCGGCGGAAACCGTGCTGCCGTCGATCGAGGCGGCGGTGGAGACGGCCTATGCGCAGGGATACCGGCGCGTCTATGGCATCGGCGGAGAGCGGATCTATGGCGGGATGCTGGGGATGGCGGACCGGCTTCTGGTGACCGAGGTCGACCTGACCATCGAGGATGCGGACGCCTATTTTCCGGAGTTTCAGGCAGACGACTGGACCAAGGCCGGAGAAACGGTGCTTCGCGACAGCGATCCGGCCTGCGTGATGATGGAGTATCTGCGGCGGGGCTGAAGCCTGCGCCTTTGCCTGCGCCCAGCTGGACCTGGGCGCAGTGCATATTTGAAATGTCAGATCGCCTTGAGCTCTGCCGCCATTTTCCGGCCGTCGCGGCCCTCGGTCAGCTCGTAGCCGATTTTCATATTGTCGGCGAGACCGGTCATGCCCGACCGCTCCACCGCTGAAATGTGCACAAACACATCCTTGCCGCCTTCATCGGGTTCAATAAACCCGTACCCTTTGGTGGTGTTGAACCACTTCACGGTGCCGCTTGGCATTTCCCGTGTCTCCTTCTACTTTGCACGTCGCCCAGGGGCCTCCCGGGGCATCCGGCCTGTTCCCTGTCCACGAGGGGCAGGTGAAGCCGAACAACCTGGAGTTTTGCACGGGCTGGCTGAAAATCAAGAGAAACCGGAAAATTCCACCATAAATTGTGTGAATTCCGTGTGGGGAGCATGAAGGCATGATGAAAATCTACGGACTCAAGAACTGCGATACCTGCCGCAAGGCGTTGAAGCAGCTTACGGATTCGGAGCTGGTCGATATCCGCGCGGATGGCATGCCGGACGGGCTGCTGGAGGCCGCCCATGCGCAATTCGGCGCCAAGCTGGTCAATACGCGCTCCACCACCTGGCGAGGCTTAAGCGAGGAGGAACGCGCCGGCGAGCCGCTGGCGCTGCTGCGCGCGCATCCGGCGCTGATGAAGCGGCCGCTGATCGAGCGTGACGGGGAATTATTCCTGGGGTGGGATCAGAACACGAAAGCGGCCCTTGGCGCCGGCTGAGGCGGCGCCTATGTCGTTACCGCAGATTTTGGGAGACGGATAATGCGCAATGCAGCCCTTGTTCTGGGGATCATCGCCGGGATTTTCGGCATGGTGGTGGGCTTTTTCGGCTATGGCTACACCGCCGCAGTAGAGCATTTCGGCGAGGTCGAGGGGCTGGCCGAGCAGGTCGATAACGTCGAGCAGCTGCGGCTTCTGGCGGTTCTGTCGCCGCTTCTGGCCATTGCCGGCGGCGCAATGGCGCGGGCGCGGGCCTTGTGGGGCGGGATCCTGCTCTTGGGTTCGGCGGCCGGGATGTATGCGGGCTTCGGCCTCAACGTCTTTACCATCTTCCCGCTGAGCTTTGCCGCGGTGGGCGGGCTGATGGCGCTGGCAGCCGGCAAGCCGGATGAGCCCAAGGCGCATTTCTGACGCAATCCCGGTCCGAATGGAAAAGGCGCCGCTGCCGGAGCAGGGCGCCTTTTTTTGTTGGGCGGTGTGCAGGGTCAGGCCGTGACGGGCTCCATCCGGTGGCGCAGCAGAGCGTCGACCGACAGGGCGCCTGCGCCTTTGATCACCAGAACCGCCAGCAGGAAGATCCAGAACAGCCGCTGGTCCAGGATCACCGCATCGGGGAAGCGGTCGAACAGCGCACCGAGGGTTTTGTCATCGGTGGCGCCGTGGCCGTAGATGTCGGTCAGCGACTGCACGATGACAAAGCCGATCATGCCAAGCGAGGCCAGGCGGGTCAGCAGTCCAACCACGATCATCAGCGGCAGGATGAATTCGGCGTAGGTGCCGGCCAGCACCACAAGTTTCTGGAACAGGCCGAATTGCGAGACGTCATAGCCTGCGGCCTCCAGCTGTTTCGGGAAGATCTGGCTGTAGGCGCCGATCGACGGGCTGAACAGGCCAAGGATGCCGTCACCCAGCTTGGTCAGGCCGGAATTCCAGAAATACAGCAGCAGCGTGGAGGCAAAGACAAAGCGCGCCGCCAGCGGCAGCAGCCAGTTGCCGGCCCTTTCCACCTGGCGGAAAACGGCGTCGTGAATGGAGACAAGTGCGTGCATGGATTTACCCTTTGCTGTCCAATCCGGTGATCGCGCCGCCCTGCAACAGCAGGGCCAGCGTGGCACCCAGGTCGAAGGTTTCGTCTGCGGCGGCGGCCTGTTCCAGCGCTTCGCCGATGGTGGCGCCCCCCATCAGGGCGCGGATCCAGTGCGCGCCCGCGGGCGGCAGAACCTGGGGAATGGGGTCGAATTCGGGGCGGGTGATCAGCACGTCCTGGGCCTGTGCCTCAGGCTTGGGCGCGCCGTCTTCGGTGTTGTAGCGCCAGATGGCGTGTATGGGCCAGGACGAGCACAGCACGTCCACCGCGGGCGCCAGCGTCAGCCGGGTGTTCATCAGCTGGTCCGGCGGCAGGGCGCCAAGCGCCTCCGGCGCGATCGGGCCGGCATCGGCGGCGTGGTAGGTGCGGCGCAGGGCCAGTTCCAGCCGCGCCACATCGCCGAGGTAGCCGAGGTGCCTGAGCTGCTCCATGCCTTCCAGGAAAGCCGGGAAATGCGCGCCGTAGAACATCATCAGGGGCGTGGATGGCGGGTGCTGGCGCAGGTAGATGCCTGCCAGCCCGTCCATGTTCTGCTTGCCCAGAAGCTTGGCAATCACCGGAAACGCGCTGTGCATCGCCTCGGTCAGGGAGACGGCGACATTGTTGCGGTAGACGCTGAAGCGGCGGCCCGCGGGCTGGCCGAGGTGATCGGTGAGCCCGTCCGGCACCGGCTGGCCCGCATCCATCATGGCGCGGGTGAATTCTGTCTGGGTCACACTCATGCCGGAACGCGCTCCAGCGCGGCTGCGGCGCGGGCGGCCTCGGCTTCCAGCACACGCCAGTCCGGCACGTCGTTGTCCCATTCGATCAGCACCGGCCTGGGGCCGGATTTGGCGAGGGTATAGTCCAAGAGCGCCCAGACCGGGTCCACCACCGCGCGTCCGTGGCTGTCGATCAGCAGGGGGCGGCCGTGGCCGTCCTCATCCTCGTCATGGCCGCCGAGGTGGATCTCCCCCACCTCGTCCAGCGGGAAGGCGTCGATGTAGCCCTGCGGCGAGAAATCGAGGTTGGTGGCCGAGACAAAGACGTTGTTCACGTCCAAGAGCAGGCCGCAGCCGGTGCGGCGGGAGATTTCCGCAAGGAACTGCGGCTCGGACCAGGTGCTCTCGGCAAAGGCGAGGTAGCTGGAGGGGTTTTCCAGCAGCATCCGGCGGCCGATGGTGTCCTGCAATTCGTCAATATGATCGCAGATCCGCTGCAGGCTGGCATCCGTGTAAGGCAGCGGCAGCAGGTCGTTGTAGAAATGGCTGTCATGGGTGGACCAGGCCAGATGCTCGGAAAAGCTTGCCGGATTCAGCCATCCCACCAGATGCTTGAGCCGGGCGAGGTGGTCTGCATCCAGCGGGCCCTCGCCGCCAATCGACAGGCCGACGCCATGCACCGACATGGCAAAGCGTTCGGACAGGTGGCGCAGCTGCGCAAGCGGGCGGCCGCCGTCGCCCATGTAGTTTTCCGCATGGATTTCCAGCCATTTGACAGCGCCAGGGTCCGCGGTGATCTGGGCGAAATGCTGCGGCTTGTAGCCAACGCCGGGAGCGGCAGGCAGTTTGTCATGTGCAGCGGCGTCAAGCATGGCGGGTCCTGTGTCCGGGTGCAAAAGGGGCGGGAACTCACACTCCCGCCCCGGAAATCAGGCCGATCTTATGCCGGCAGGTCGCGCTCCAGCGGCTCCAGCGAGCCCTTGCGTTCAGTGCCGTCTGCCATCGCGGGCAGTTCCATGCCTTCGCAGGTGCCTGCGTCAACCAGAGTCCAGGCGTTGCCCTGGTAGTCGGTGGTCGAGGTGCCTGCGCAGGTTGTGCCGGGGCCGGCGGCGCAGTCGTTCTGGCCTGCCAGCGAAACGCCGTAGCATTTTTCCTTGGTGGCAGCAGCAGCGGGGATAGTCGATGCTGCGGTCAGGGCGGCGGCAACGGCGCTGGCAACGGCCAGGGATTTTGCGGTGGTCGACATCTCGTGAATTCCTTTCGGTTAAACGTGCGGTGTCGTGTTGACAGGAAAACACTAACCCGAGGTTTTCGGGAAATTAAGTCACGAGGCCGTGTCTCACGCCCGCGTCAGTGTATGTGAGAGCGGAAAGCCGCACAAATCCCTGAAATAATGGGATTTAACCTGTTCATGAAACAAAGCGGCCCCCAAATGGGGGCCGCTGAAGCTGTTTTCGGGGCGGAATGTTACAGAAGGTCCGGCGGGGTGGCTTCCACCGCCAGGGCCTTTGTAACATTTTCGAGGCTTTCCACCTTGGTCTGCTTTTCGCCAAGACGGCGGACGGAGACGGTGCGCTCCTCGACCTCGCGGTGGCCGACGGCGAGAATGACCGGAACCTTGCCCACCGAGTGCTCGCGGACCTTGTAGTTGATCTTCTCGTTGCGGATGTCGGCCTCGGCGCGCACGCCTGCCATCTTCAGCGCGGCGACAACCTCCTGCACGTAGGCATCCGCATCAGAGGTGATCGAGGCGACCACCACCTGGCGCGGTGCCAGCCAGAACGGCAGCTTGCCCGCGTGTTCTTCGATCAGGATGCCGATGAAGCGCTCGAAGGAGCCGAGGGTGGCACGGTGCAGCATGACCGGGCGGTGCTTGGCGCCGTCGGCGCCGATATAAGTGGCGTCCAGGCGTTCCGGCAGCACGAAGTCGACCTGGTGGGTGCCGCACTGCCAGTCCCGGCCGATGGCATCGGTCAGCACGAACTCCAGCTTGGGGCCGTAGAAGGCGCCTTCGCCCGGGTTCAGTTCCGGCTCGATCCCGGCGGCGCGGGTGGCGGACAGAAGCGCGGCCTCTGCCTTGTCCCAGACCTCATCGGAACCGGCGCGGGTGTCCGGACGGTCGGAGAATTTCACCGAGAACTTCTCAAAGCCCAGATCCTTGTAGATCTTGGACAGGAAGTCGATGAACTCCGCGGTCTCGGACTCGATCTGATCCTCGGCGCAGAAGATGTGGCCGTCGTCCTGGGTGAAGCCGCGCACCCGCATGATGCCGTGCAGCGCGCCGGAGGGCTCGTAGCGGTTGCAGGAGCCGAACTCGGCCATGCGCAGCGGCAGGTCGCGGTAGGACTTGAGGCCCTGATTGAAGATCTGCACGTGGCAGGGGCAGTTCATCGGCTTCAGAGCATTCACCGCCTTCTCGCGGGCGTGCTCCTCGTCGACTTCGACGATGAACATGTTCTCCTGGTACTTGTCCCAGTGGCCCGAGGCCTCCCACAGCTTGCGGTCCACGACCTGCGGGGTGTTCACCTCGACGTAGCCGCCCTTGCGCTGCTGGCGGCGCATGTAGTCCTGCAGCTGGGTGTAGACGGTCCAGCCGTTCGGGTGCCAGAAGATCTGGCCCGGCGCCTCTTCCTGCATGTGGAACAGGTCCATCTCGCGGCCCAGCTTGCGGTGGTCGCGCTTGGCGGCCTCTTCCAGCATGGTGAGATGCGCTTTCAGCTTTTCCTTGCCGGTGAAGGCAACGCCGTAGATCCGCTGCAGCATGGCGCGGGAGCTGTCGCCGCGCCAGTAGGCGCCGGCAATCGACATCAGCTTGAAGGCATCCCCCGGCAGCTGGCCGGTGTGCTGCAGGTGCGGGCCGCGGCAGAGGTCCTGCCAGTCGCCGTGCCAGTACATCCGCAGCGGCTCATCGCCGGGGATGCTCTCGATCAGCTCGACCTTATAGGGCTCATTGTTGTCGGTGTAATGCTGGATCGCGCGGTCGCGCTCCCACACCTCGGTCCGGACCTCATCACGCTTGTTGATGATTTCCTTCATCTTTTTCTCGATGGCGCCGAGGTCCTCCGGGGTGAAGGGCTCAGCCCGGTCGAAGTCGTAATACCAGCCGTTTTCGATCACCGGACCGATGGTGACCTTGGTGTCGGGCCAGATTTCCTGCACCGCGCGCGCCATGACATGCGCCAGGTCGTGGCGGATCAGCTCGTTGGCCTGAATCTCGTCCTTCATGGTGTGGATGGCGATGGTGGCGTCGCCGTCAATCGGCCACTGCAGGTCCCAGTGCTGATCGTTGACGGTGGCAGAGATGGCTTTTTTGGCCAGCGAGGTGGAAATGCTGGAAGCCACCTGCGCGGGCGTGACGCCTGCGTCATAGGATCGTGCATTGCCATCAGGGAAGGTGAGAGAGATTTGGGCCATGGTCTGGCTGCTCCTCGTCGGTTTGGCGCCCACAGAACGCCCGGTTGCGGGTATGTGTTTGGTCCGCGCGTTTTGCGGTCAAAGCCGTGCCAAGTCAAGGCGGCTTTGCATGTGATTGTTATTGCGCCGGAAAATCCGATTGTGTGCCTGCGCATGCGATTGCACATATGTGTATACTGGTAAGCATTTGAAAAATAACAAAAAAATAGTTGCCATGGATGGCGATCCGGGGCAGGGTGACCGAAACCTGAGACCCAAGGACATACCAGGAGTGTTCCGATGACCCGCCCGAACCCGAACTTTGACCTGACGGTTGAAGATGTGGATCTGATTGAAACCGCGCTGTGCCAGTCGCAAAAGATCCTGTCGCATCGCCATCTGTCTTATGAGCATGGCGCGCAGATCGAAGGCGGGGCAAATGCGGAGAAGGCGGTGCAGACCGGGGAGACGCTGAGCCGGATCCGGAACTTGCTGGGCCGTTTGCAGATGCAGAAGGCCGGCAGGACAGCGGCTGCCGGCCTTTCCTGACCGAATTGGGGGGGTGGGGGGGGGGGGGGGGGTCTGTCCCCTCTCGCTCCCCGGGAATTTTCCGACCAGATGAAAAGGATCCCGGACTATTGGGCCGGTGACGGCACGCCTTCACGGATCATTGCGGAGTAGTCCGGTGTCACCCCATGCGCCTGTGCAATCGGGGTGATGCTGCCAAGCGCGCGCAATTCGCCCACGCTGCGGCTCTGGTCCAGCACGCCCTGTTCCCAGGCAAATTCCGGCAGATAGCCGTTGGCCAGCACCCGCCAGTCCAGCGGCACCTCATCCGCGAAACTGCGGATCAGGTCCATCACAACGGTGGTGCAATTGGTGGTCAGTGAATTGTACCATTCAGGCCGGGCCGCCAGGCTGTTGGCGGTCTCGACATATTTCAGCAGCAGTTCCCGGCCGGTGTCGGGGCCGACACCGATGCGGAACAGCTGCACGTCCTCGCCGCGGGCGTTGGTGCGGGTGCCGACCACGTCGCGCTCATCCGCAGCGACCAGCACCAGGGTGTTGGACTTGAACAGATCGGCAACCGGGGAGAAGCCGCCGCCCTGCTGGCGCCGCACCTCGACCGACCAGGCGATATGTTCGCCGCCTTCAAAGCCGAAGCTGACGATCATGTGCGCCATCTGCGGCCCGGCCCAGTAGGACAGGAACAGGTCGGTGGATTGGAGCTTGGTCAGGTCGTAGCTGCGGGTTTCCCAGTTTTCGGTGAAGTCTTCCGGCGTTTCCCAGGCGAAATTGCGCACGTCCCTAAGGGTGAGGATGTCGCCCTCGACCTTGCCGGTCACCTGGCGGGCCACGTCGGGCGCCCAGTTGCGGTCCGCGGGCGGGGTAAGGGTGGACCACCACAGGATGACCGCGGCCAGGGCCAGGGTGAAGGTGGTAAGAGCACGCAAGGCCCGGCGGCGGAACAGTCCGGCGCTGACTGCAAGGCCCAGAAGGGCAAAGCCGCCGGCCAGGGCACTGCGCCCCAGCGCCTCGAACGGCAGCCGGTACCACAGGGCGAGCACGGCCCAGGCCGTGGCCAGCGCCACCGCGAGAATGGCGGCGCCTGTGAAAATGCCCTTGATGAGTCTGAACATGCCCCGGGTCCTTCAAAAAATTTTTGCGGACCATAAGGAAGCCGGCGGGGGTGTTGCAAGCAGGCAGTGCTGCCGCTTGCGGGGCGGGCGGAGCCGTGCCACATCTTGGGAAAAGCACAGGAGAGCAAAGACATGCCAGCCGCATCTTACCTTGAGACCGCCCAGGGCCGCCGGATTGCCTATCACAAGAGCGAGGGGCAGGGGCCGTGCGTGGTGTTCCTGGGCGGGCTGAAGTCGGATATGGAGGGCACCAAGGCGGTGCATCTGGAGGCTTGGGCCAAGTCGCGGGGCCAGGCGTTTCTGCGGTTCGACTATTCCGGCCACGGCGAAAGTTCCGGCACCTTCGAGGAAGGCTGCATCGGCGACTGGCACGAGGACACTCTGGCGGCGGTGGCGCAGCTGACCGAAGGGGAGATCGTGCCGGTGGGGTCGTCCATGGGCGGCTGGCAGGCATTGCTGCTGGCGCGGGAGATGCCGGAGCGGATCAAGGGCCTGGTGACCATCGCCGCGGCGCCGGATTTCACCGAGGACGGCTATTGGGCCAATTTCTCGGACGCGCAGAAGGCGGAGCTGGACGCCAAGGGCTATGTGGAGCTGCCGAGCGATTACATGGAGCCCTACCATATCTCCAAGCGGATGATCGAGGACGGGCGCAAGCGTCTGGTGCTGCGCTCGCCGCTGTTCCTGCCCTTCAAGGTGCGCTGCCTGCAGGGGACGGCGGATACGGCTGTTTCCACCGAGACCGCACTGCGGCTGCTGGACCATGCGACCTGCCCGGACATGCGGCTGAACCTGGTGAAGGACGCCGATCACCGGTTTTCGGATGAGGCCTGCCTGAAGATGATCGAAGACGCGGTGCTGGACGTTCTGGGCGGCGCCTGATGCGCAGGTTCGGACGCGCCCTGGGGCGGGGTCTGCTGGCGCTGGCGGTGCCGGCGGCGGCGCTGTGGACCTTTGGCCCCTATGAAGATGTGGACCTGAGCGCCAGCTTTGACACCCGCAAGTTCGGCGAAGGCGTGCAGGTCTACTTCGAGAGCGTCGAGAGCCGGTTCGAGGACATCACTCCCGGTGCAGAAAAGCGTTTGGTCTGGGCGGGGCAGGCGGAGACGCGGACGGCGGTTTCAGTCCTGTACATCCACGGCTTTTCCGCGACCTCCGAAGAAATCCGCCCGGTGCCGGACCGGGTGGCGCAGGCCCTGGGGGCCAATCTGGTCTTTACCCGGCTGACCGGCCACGGACGCTCCGGCGCGGCGATGCTGGAGGGCTCGCCCAAGGCCTGGATGCAGGACACTGCTGAGGCGCTGGCGGCGGCGGCGCAGGTGGGGGAGCGGGTTGTGGTGATCGCCAATTCCACCGGTGCCACCCTGGCCACGGTGGCGGCGCTGGATGCGGACCTGGCGCCGGCCATCGATGCGATGGTGCTGATGTCGCCGAACTACGGGCTGAACACGGCTTTTGCGCCGCTGCTGACCTGGCCCGCCGCGCGCTACTGGCTGCCGCCGCTGGCCGGGCAGGAGATAGTGCTGCCGGTGCGCAGCGAGGCCTATGGCCGGTTCTGGACCACGCGATACCCGTCGCTGGCCGTGCTGCCGATGGCTGCGATGCTGCAAACGGTCCGGGGCATGGATTTCAGTCTTGCAAATGTTCCTGTATTGTTCTGGTATTCGGATGGCGATAAGGTGGTGCGGCCGGACATCACTGCCGGGATCGCCGCGCGATGGGGCGGCCCGGTGGCGGTGAACCTGGTGCCGCCGGGGCTGGCCGATGACGAGCATGGCCACATTCTGGCCGGTGACGTGGTGTCGCCCAGCCAGACGCAGGCAACGGTGAATGGCATCTTGAAGTGGTTGAGGGCACAAGGGTTTGAGTGATGGAACAAAGGGTGAGCCTGATTACGCTGGGCGTGCCGGACATGGAGAAGGCCGCGGCTTTTTATGAGGCCCTGGGCTGGAAGCGGGCGGAAAGCCCGGACGGAGTGATTGCCTTCGACCTGATTTCGCAGACGCTCGGCCTCTATCCGCTGGCGGCGCTGGCAGAGGATATCGGCCTGCCGCCGGAGACGCTGGGAACCGGTGCCATGACGCTGAGCCACAACAGCCGGACCAAAGAAGAGGTGGCGGAACTGCTGGCCGCGGCCGAGGCCGCCGGGGCAGAGGTGCTGAAGCCCGCGCAGGATGTGTTTTGGGGCGGCCATCACGGCTATTTCCGCAGCCCGGACGGGCATGTCTGGGAGATCGCCTTCAACCCGTTTTCGCCGCTGGCAGAGGACGGCGCGTTCCGCTGGAACGGCTACTGAGCGTGGCGCGGCGGCGGCAGCTTCTCCGTAAATTGCCGCCGCCGGAAGGTTTTTCTTGATCCAGGTCTTTGCCGCCCGCAGAGTTGACGAACGGGTGGGAGGCAAACCGCGAGGGCAGGACATGCCTTATGATCAGCAACCGTGCCGCGAACCCCTGGTTCTGCTGCCGGGCATGATGTGCGACGGCCGGATATTTTACGCTCAGGTCAGGACGTTTTCCGGAAGCATGCCGGTGATGGTGCTGCCGCTGGCAGGCGGCGACACGGTGGAGAAGATTGCCGCCCGGATGCTGAGCCACCTGCCGCCGCGATTCGCCCTGGCGGGGGTCTCGATGGGCGGTATCCTGGCGATGGAACTGATGCGCCGGGCGCCGGAGCGGATCAGCCGCCTGTGCATCATCGGGGCCGGCCCGCTGGCCGACACTCCGGACCAGGCCGCCGGCCGGGAGCCGCAGATCGTCGCGGCGCGCGCCGGGCGGCTGGAGGACGTGCTGCGCGAGACGCTGCCGATGGACGCTCTCGCACCCGGCCCATTGCGGCTAGAGGTACACAAGCTGTTCTGCCGGATGGGGATGGAACTGGGACCGGAGATGTATGTGGCGCAGGCGCGCGCCCTGCAGCGGCGGCCGGATCAGCAGGCGACGATGCGGCGGGTGCATGTGCCCACGCTGGTTCTGGGCGGGGAGCATGACACGATCGTGCCGCCGGCAAAGCTGGACCTGCTGGCGCAGCTGATTCCGGATGCGCGGCTGGTCATCCTGCCGGATGCCGGGCATTTCCCCGTGCTGGAGCAGCCGGACGCATTGAACCGGGCGCTGCTGCACTGGCTGGCAGCACCTGCTGCTGAACCTGCTCCTTCGCCTGCGCTTTGCGCTCAGGGATAAAGCCGGGCGCGCTCTGCTTTGCTGATCAGATGAGGCTCCGCCACCGGCTTGCCGGTTTCAGGATCAAAGAACGGCGTGTCCTTCCAGCGGCCTGACAGCCGCGCGGTGATCATCCGGCTGAGAATGCCCCAGGCCATGGCGCCGCCGCCCTTGGTGCGGGCTTGCTTGCCCGGGGCGGGGATGAAGGCCCTGGCACGGATCTTGCCCAGGGCGGATTTGTCCTGAAACAGATCGGAGCGCATCCCGGCAAAGGGCAGGCCGGGCTTGGCCAGCGTATTGGCGAACGGGGTGCCGCAGCAGGATGCGTACCAGCGCAACGGGCCGCGGGGACCGAGGCGGAGCGCCTTCAGATGCTCGGCGCCCTGGGTGATGGTGATGGCATCGGGTGACAGCTGGAACAGGTCCACCGGATCGGGGGCCGGGTCGGGCTGGCCGTGGTACAGCTCATTGGCGCGGCAGTCGGCGCAATGGCAGACGACACGTGTGCCGGTCTTGATGCCTTGCACAGCAACTTCGCCGCGCAAGGCCCCGCAATTGCAGGAAAACGCCAGCCCGTCCGCCATGCGGTCAGGCAGCCGTGTTTTTGTTGGCGGGTTTGCGGGCCGCCGGTTTCTTGCGGCTGTTGGCGTTCATGAAGTCGATCACCAGCGGCCGGATGTTGTTGCGCCAGCTGCGGCCCGCAAAGATGCCGTAGTGACCGGCGCCGGGCTCCACATGGCTGGCCTTCTTCTCTTCCGGCAGGCCGGTGCAGAGATCCAGCGCGGCGATGCATTGGCCGGGGGCAGAAATGTCATCCTTGGCGCCTTCGACGGTTTTGACCGCCACGTCGGTGATCTTGGAGAAATCGACCTTGTGGCCGTTCACCACGAACGCGTTGCGGGCGATCTCGCGCTTCTTGAAGATGCGTTCGACCGTCGACAGGTAGAATTCCGCGGTCATGTCCATCACCGCCAGGTATTCGTCATAAAAGCGGTTGTGCGCATCGTGGTCCGAGGCTTCGCCGCGGGAAACACGCTGGATCTGGTCCATGAAGGCCTTGGAGTGGCGTTCGCCGTTCATCGACATGAAAGAAGCGAGCTGCAGCAGGCCCGGGTAGACCTTGCGTCCCACACCGGGATACTTGAAGCCGACGCGCTGGATCATGGTTTCCTCGAGCTGGCCCATGGTGACGCGGCGGCCGAAATCTGTGACTTCGGTCGGGGTGGCATCGGGGTCCACCGGGCCGCCGATCAGCGTCAGCGAGGAGGGCTGCGCCTTGGGGTCCTGTTCCGCCAGATAGGCGGTGGCGGCCAGCGTCAGCGGCACCGGCTGGCAGACCGCGACCACATGGGTGTCGGGGCCCAGCTCGCGCATGAAATCGACGAGGTAGAGCGTGTAGTCCTCGACGTCGAATTTCCCTGCGGAAACAGGAATGTCGCGGGCGTTGTGCCAGTCCGTCACATAGACTTCACAGTTCACCAGCAAGCTCTTGACGGTAGAGCGGAGAAGGGTGGCGTAATGGCCGGACATCGGGGCAACCAGCAGCACCTTGCGCGGCTGTTCCTCGCGTCCGTTGACCTTGAAGTGGATGAGGTCGCCGAACGGGCGCTCCACCACGGTGGTGATGTCCACCAGGTGGTCCTTGCCGTCCTCGCAGGTGAAGGTGCGGATGCCCCAGGCCGGTTTCACAACCATGCGCTGGTAAGTACGTTCCGTCACTTCGCCCCAGGCGGCCATCCAGCTGAGCGCAGGGTTTGGCAAGGCGGAAAAGACCGGGTAAGATGCCATGGAGAGGGCGGTGGCGCCCAACCATTGGTTGGTGTTCCGGACGGTCTCCATCAGATCGTAGGTCATCATGTAACGCATGCCTGCCTCCTTCGCGATCCGTCCCGGCGTAACGTCACCGGAAATTCCGGAACATTGGACCAATCGCCGCTTTGCCCTAATTTTTGCAGAATAGTATTCTGCACAGCAGAAAGCCTATGAGGGATTCTTTTTTATGACAACTAGTGACGAATTATCCGCAGCGGCCAATTCCGAGAGCATTGAAAAGCTTAAGGAAAACATGACTCGCGTGGAGGAGTTAAGCAAGCGTCTGGCCGATGTCATGTCCCGGAAGGTGCCGCACAACCCGGCTTTGGACGGTCCGAATCAAGAGCTTTATGCGCGCGCAGCAACCGCCTATTGGGCGGAGGCGATGCAGAACCCGGCCAAGATCCTGGAGCAACAGGTCGAATACTGGAGCAAGTCTGTGCTGAATTTCGCCGAAGCGCAGAAAGCCCTGGCTGGAAAACAGGAGAGCACGGATGACGGCGGCCCGAAGGACCGCCGTTTTTCGAATCCGCTGTGGGAGAGCAATCCCTACTTCAACTTCGTGAAGCAGCAGTACATGACCAACGCGGATGCGATCCGCAAAGCGGTGCATGAGGCGGTGGACCTGGACCGCAGGGACAAGCAGCGGCTGACCTACTTTGCCGATCAGATCATCGAGATGATGGCGCCGACCAATTTCCTGCCAACCAATCCGGACGCGCTGGAGAAGGCGGTGGAGACCGAAGGCCAATCGCTGATCGACGGGCTGGAGAACCTGGTCACCGATCTGGAGGCCAACAACGGCGAACTGGTGGTGCGGCTGGCGGATGAGAGCGCCTTTGAGCTGGGCGGCAACATCGCCACCACGCCGGGCGACGTGGTCTACCGCAACCGGATGATGGAGCTGATCCAGTACAAGCCGGTGACGGACACCGTGCATGAAACTCCGATCGTGCTGTTCCCGCCCTGGATCAACAAGTTCTACATCCTGGACCTGAAGGCGCAGAACAGCCTGATCAAATGGGTGACCGAGCAGGGCTACACCCTGTTTGTGGTGTCCTGGGTCAATGCCGATGCCAGCCACGCCGACGTGGGGATGGAGGATTACATCCAGGAGGGCTTCCTGACCGCGATCGAGACCGCCAAGGAGATCTGCAAGGTGGATCAGGTCAATGCGGTCGGCTATTGCATCGCCGGCACCACGCTGAGCCTGACCCTGTCGCTTTTGAAGCAGCGGGGCGACAAATCGGTGAAATCGGCGACTTTCTTTACCACGCTGACGGATTTCGGCGACCAAGGCGAGTTCACGCCGTTCCTGCAGAACGATTTCGTCGACGGGATCGAGGCGCAGGTGGAAGAAGAGGGGCTGCTGCGGTCCTGGGTGATTGCGCGGACCATGTCATTCCTGCGCTCCAAGGACCTGATTTATGGCCCCGCCGTCAAAAGCTACATGATGGGCGAGACGCCGCCGGCCTTCGATCTGCTCTACTGGAACGGTGACGGCGCCAACCTGCCGGGCCGGATGGCGGTGCAGTATCTGCGCGGCCTGTGCCAGAACAACGAGTTTGTCGGTGACGGGTTCGAGCTGATGGGCCACAAGCTGCATATCAAGGAAGTGGATGTGCCGCTGATGGCGATCACCTGCGAGACCGATCACATCGCCCGCTGGAAGGATTGCTATCACGGCGTGCAGCAGATGGGCTCGCGCAGCAAGAGCTTCATCGTGTCGGAGTCCGGCCATATCGCCGGCATCGTCAACCCGCCGAGCAAGAAGAAGTACGGCCATTACACCAACGAGGACCTGAAGGGCGACTGCGAGGCCTGGATGGAGGGCGCAGAATACCACGAGGGTTCCTGGTGGCCGCGCTGGAACGACTGGCTGAAGAAGCGCTCCGGCAAGCAGGTTCCCGCCCGCGAGGTGGGGGATTCGGGCTATCCCTCTTTGATGCCGGCGCCCGGATCCTATGTGAAGGTGAAGGCAAACCGTTGATTTTGCAGGTGCAGAAAGAATTTTTCTGCACTGCAGCAGAAAACCCTTGAAATGCTGCGGTGCAGAAAGTATATTCCTCTCATGCTAAGAGCGCAGGATGGTCCTGCTGCAGCTTTCTGAGGAATTAGAACTATGGCAAAGACCCAAGACTTCACCGCGATGATGAAAGACTTCATGGGCGCCTTCCCGGTTGACACCAAAGCGATGGAAGACGTCTTCAAGAACACCGCAGCTCTGAACGAGAAGCTGTCCGCCGTTGCGCTGGACGCTGCCGGCAAATCCGCCGAGATCTCCAACAAGTGGACCAAAGAAACCATCGCCAAGCTGGGCGACGTTTCCAAAGTCAAGGCAGAGCCGGCCGACTACGCCAAAGCCGCAACCGACTTCGCTTCCGCTTCCGCTGAAGTGGCTGCCGAAAACATGGCTGCCTTTGCCGAAGTGGCAAAGAAAGTCCAGATGGACACCGTTGAGCTGCTGATGGCTGCTGGCAAAGACGCAACCGAAGAAGCAACCGCTGCCGTGAAAAAGGCCACCGAAGAGGTGACCTCCGCAGCGAAGAAAGCTTCGGCAGCTGCCAAGTAAGAACGTCCACGATCCGGCCCTCGCTCTCCTCCCTGACGGAGCCGGACCGTGAAGAAGGGCAGGCCGCAAGGCCTGTCCTTTTGCATTTCGGGGGGTCAGTCCGGCAGCCCGGCGCGGCGCAAACCCTCGCAGTAATGCTCCAGATCCTCGGTGCGGGCAAAGGGCAGGGTCTCGCTGATCCGGGACACGGAAAACCCGGGCTCCAGTTCCAGAATGCGCCCCGCCTCCAGCGCGGCGGCCTCTTCATCGCCCAGCTGCCCGTAGCAGGCGGCCAGATGGCGGCGCGGGGCCGGGAATCCGGGAAACAGCCCGACGGCCTTGTTCACTTCTTCGGCGCCGGGCTGGTATTCCCGGCACATGTAAAGCGCCAGGCCCTTGAACCAGTGAAAATATGTCGGGTGGAACGGGTTGCGGGATGTGGCCTGGTCCAGTTCGGCCAGCGCCTTCTGATGCTCGCCCTGATAGACATAGGAGAGGCCGCGGAAAGCGATGGCGTCGGTGTCGTTGGGATTCAGAGCCAGAGCGCGCTGGAAATGATCCTCTGCCAGGGCGAATTCCCCCTTGAACAGATGCATCACAGCCAGGCGCCGCTGGGCGACGCTGTCCAAGGGATCGATGCGTGCTGCGCGGCGCAGCAGAGGAAACGCCTTGTCCAGGGTTGCTTCCGGGGACAGGCCCCAGCCGCTCATCCATTCCACCAGATAGGTCAGCGCCAGCCCGCAGCAGGCGGAAGCATTGCCAGGGTCGCTGTCACAGGCCTGCTGGTAGAGCGTCCGGCACTCAAGCAACGCCTCCCGCGTGTCCAGCAGCAGGGCTTTGGCTTGCAGCACTAGCTCCCGCGCAGTCAAAGGTTCGCCGCGGGTGCTCATATTGGCGGAGTTGCGTTTGGCGGTGGCTTGAAGCTGGCCGGCCAGAGTTTGCGTGATCTGTGCGGCCAGTGCGTCCTCCTGGCTGAAGCTGGCGGCCTCGGCCCGGTCGTATTGTTCGCTGAGCAGTGACGTTCCCCTGACGCCATCGGCCAGGGACACGGTGACCCGCGTCTTGCCGGCCAGCTGCCGCACCGTGCCCTCGACAAGATACCTGACCCCCAGTTCCACTGCCGCGAGAGATGTTTCCGATGCGCTGGCGGCAAAGCGGAGCGCGGTGGTGCGGGAAATCACGCGCAAGTCGCGGAAGCGGGAGAGACCGATGGTGACATCCTCGGTCAGCGCGTCTGCCAGGCTGCCAGCTGCTGCCGATCCGGAGGATTTGTTCAGGAAGGGCAGGACCGCGACGGAGATGTCGTAGGCCGGGCCTTCCGGTTCCAGCCGCGGCATGGCGTTTTCGCAGATGCGGAATATCCGCACCGGGTCGGAGATGTTGCGGATGACCTGCAGGCCAAGATCGTCAAAGGAAGCGTTAATGCGGCCGCGCACCTGCGCCTGCACCTTGCCGGAGACGCAGATTTCGCCGGGACCGGCAAGGCTCTCGAGGCGGGCGGCAATATTGACGCAATTGCCGAACAGATCGCCGCCGGACGCGATGACGTTGCCTGTGTGAACGCCCATCCGCAGGCTCAGGTGCGGGCCGGCCCGGCTGGCGCTGCTGGCAGCGGTTTTCTTTGAAATCAGCAGGGCGGCTTTCACAGCTTGCAGGGAGGTGGGGAACTCCAGCAGAAAGCCGTCCCCGAGTGTTTTTACAAGCTCGCCTGAATACTGCTGCGCCGCGGGTGCAATGATCTGGTCAGCCAGATTGCGGACCGCGGCAACGGCCTCGGTCTCTCCGGTTTCGACCAGCGCTGAAAACCCGGCCACGTCAGCGATCAATATGGCAGCTTGTCTTTGTCTGTCCCCTTGGTCAGCCATTTTTCCTGCACCACAGACTCAAAGACCTGACCTCTATTATATCATATTGAGGATTTTTTGGTGGTTTTATGGTTGGGGGAAGCGCATTTTCTTTCAGCGGTTTATGACTTTCCTTCAGAACTGCGCATCGCGGAAGCTGGCATATTGCGGCCGCCAGCCGGTCAGTCGCCGCAGTTTCGAGGAGCCCATCTGCTGGTCCAGTGCAGGCCCTTCGGCCCAGGCTCCGTATTTGATCAGCACGTGCTTCAGGCTGCGCACCACGTAGCCGCCGTCGTGACCATGGCGGCGGGCGATTTCGCCGGTGATTTCCGCCACCGGGACGCCGTCTTCGGAACTGACGTTGAAATGGCCGGTGAGGTCCGGGTCCTCCAGCAGCAGACGGTAGGCGCGGGCCAGGTCATCGCGCTGGATCAGCGGCCAGCGGGTAGAGATGCTGCCCCAGATCTCGAACGGCTGGCCGTTGCGGGCGGCGTCGAGGTAGCTTGAAAACGCGCCGCCCCCGGCGTGGTAGACCATCGCCGGGTGGATCACCGCGGCTGAGACGGCGGGCGAGGACAGAACCGAGCGGGCGTTCCTCTCCATCCAGGCAAAGGGTTTGATCGGCCGCATCGGGCTGGCCTCATCCGCGATGCGGCTGCCGGTCGCGCCATAGAGCCAGCAGCCGCCGGTGTAGATCATCCGCAGCGGCTCCGGGCGCAGGGCGGCTTGCTGCAGGATGGCGGCAATGGCCGTGGTATCGGCCTCGGCCATGTCGTCATCGAAGGTTGCGGCGAGCTGGATCAGCCCGTCCGCGCGGGCCGCTTCGCGGACCCAGGCGCCGGGGCTGCGCAGATCGCCGCGCAGGGGGCGGGCGCCCATCGCTTCCAGCTTGCGGTCCGAAGCTTGCGACCGGCTGAGGCCAGTGACGCCGTGGCCGTGGCGGATCAGTTCTTGGGTGACTGCGGTGCCGATGGAGCCGGTTCCGCCCAGGATCAGGATGTTCATAGCTGTGTGCTCCCGCTGCAAATTCTGGTGCGGGGGTACTGATAAAAGCTCAAGCCAGGTTCAGGTCAAGCGCTTTCGATGCAGATGCAGCAGCTCTGTACAGAACAATTGTTGCGGAAAACACGCCAAGGCTTCCCTTTTGTTCTGCACTGGCATAGGCTTCGCTGCAATGCGTCATGACCGGGGAGGGAACACATGGCAGATCAGGACAAACCCTTGCTGATCAAACGGTATGCGAGCCGGCGGCTCTATAACACCGAGACCAGCGATTATGTCACGCTGGAGGACATCGCGGGGTTCATCCGGGAAGGCCGCGAGGTGCAGATTGTCGACCTGAAGACCGGTGACGACCTGACCCGCCAGTACCTGCTGCAGATCATTGCCGAGCACGAGAGCCGCGGCGAGAATGTGCTGCCGGTGAACGTGCTGAACGACCTGGTGCGCAGCTATATGGTGCCCGGCGGCGGGGTGATGCCGCAGTTCCTGCAGACCTCCTTTGACATGCTGCGCGAGAGCCAGTCGAAGATGATGGAAAACATGAACGCGATGAACCCGATGTCCAAGATGCCGGGGTTCGAGGCGATGAAGGCGCAGCAGGAGGCTTTCCTGAAGGCGATGACCGGCGGCTTTGGCACGTCAGGCTGGACCGGCGGCGTGCAGGAGGACGAGAAATCCGAGAACGGTGGCGAGGACCTGGACGACATCAAGAAACAGCTGGCGGCGCTGCAGGAAAAATTGTCCAAGATGAAATAAAGCCCAGCGCCCGGCGCTGACAGCAAAGCCCCAGATAAGCCCCCTGTCCGGTTCGGCGGGGGCTTTTTTGATGCGCAGTCAAATGCGGGTAAAGATCAGGATCCGGCCTCGACCTTCAGCACGTTGTGCAGCCGGTGGTAGGGGGCGTTCTTCACGATCTTGTCCAGATCCTTCGCCTCCGCTGCGGGGCGCGCGCGCATGAACAGATAGGCGCTGGCGCCAAAAGACAGGGCGCAGGCGCCGACGATCGTGCTGACGATGACAGTCTCAAGTCCCATGGCTTCAAACATGCGTTGCTCCGGTTGCACTGCCAATATAGGGGAGGAAAGCTGAAAATTCCATATCACTTCCCGTCTGCGCTGAGTTTGCCGGCTTCCAGGACGTGGCGGGCCAGGGAAACGGCGCTTTCACGCTCCTGCGCCCGGCGGCGCATTTTCACCCGGCCGCCGATCCGCGAGGCAGTGGCAAAGACAAAACCTGAAAATGACAGCAGGGTGAGACCGAAGGCGAGACCGCCGGTCACCGTGCCGGCAATGGCCGCGCCAAAGCTTGCCAGCAGCGCGCCTGCCGCCAGCCGCTGCGCCCATTGGCCAATGACCTGATCCGCGTCGCGGGCCTGGGCCTCAGCCTCAGCCGCCTCGGTGGCAAAGGCGGTCAGCAGGTCGGCCACGGCCAGGCCGCAGTCCGGGTCGTTGGAGGCGCGGATGGCGGCCAGCAGCGCGGCCCGTTCCGCCCGGTTCGTCACCACTGCGCCAATGATCTGGCTCAGTTCGTCCTCGGGGACGGCATCCCCCATGCTCAGGGAGTTTGCCATGGCAACCAGCGCGGTTGCCGGGCGCCGCTTGAATTTCAGTGGGCCTTTCATGGGCGGCACCGTGGACGGCACAAGCCAGGATTGCAATCACGAAAAGCCCCGGCGCAGGGCCGGGGCAGTAACGCGCTGAAGCGCCGGGTGTTCTCAGGCAGCTGCCAGACCCATGGTTTCCTCGGCCGCGGCCAGCAGGATGTCCGCAATCACGTCCAGCTCAGCCCGGGTCAGGCGCACCGGGAGCCGCACATCGCAGGCTTTCATCAGCATCGCGCGGGTTTGCGGAAGGTCGGGAACGTCGCGCAGGAACTGCCAGTTCCAGAAGGCGCGGGCGTTGTCGGTGGAGAGGCCGAAGACCTGCACCTTGACGCCCTTGGCCTCAGCCGCGGCGGCAAAAGCGCGGGTCTGCGCCTCGCTGAGATCCACCAAGTTGAATTGGATCGAATCCGGCGCCCGGCGTTCCGGGGCCAGCGGTGCCGGAACGTCAAAGTAGGGCGAGGCGTTCAGCCGTTCGGCCACATAGTCGTGGTTGGCGAGCCCGTCGCGTACCCGGCGCGCCAGCTCCGGCAGCTGCGGGCGGATCACGGCGGCGGAGAGGTTGCTCATCCGCAGGTTATAGAGCGGCAGCTGGTTCTGCCACTTGGCAAAGGCCTGCTCAAGGTCCGGGGTGTTTTCCCCGTGCGGGCCCTTGTGCTTTTTCCAGTTGTGCTCATAGGCGCCGGACATGATCACGGCGCGGGCGATCAGGTCGGCGTCGTCGGTGATCAGGATGCCGCCTTCGCCGGCGTTGACCATCTTGTAGGACTGGAAGGAAAAGCAGCCCACCTTGCCGATGGTGCCGATGTTCCGGCCGTGCCAGGTGGTGCCCAGCGAATGGGCCGCGTCTTCGACCACCGGGATGCCGCGGGCGTCGCACAGCGCCATGATCGCGTCCATGTCGGAGGTATGGCCGCGCATATGGCTGATGATCACAGCCTGCACGCTGTCCAGCTTGGCTTCGAAATCGCCCATGTCGATGCGGTAGTTCTCGCCCACCTCGCACAGCACCGGCACGCAGTCGGCATGCACCACCGAGGAGGGCACGGCGGCAAAGGTGAAGGCCGGGATCAGAACCCGCGCGTCGCGGGGCAGGCCAAGCGCCTTCAGCGACAGGAACAGCGCCGCCGAGCAGGAGGACACCGCCAGCGCGTATTTGCTGCCCAGAAGCGCCGCGTATTCCTGTTCCAGCAGCGTCACTGGCGCATCTTCCGGCGCGGTGTAGCGGAACAGGTCGCCCGATTGCATCAGGGCGTCGATGGCATCGCGGGCGGCTGCGGGGATGGGTTCAGCGTCATGAACGTTGGGCGGCAGGGCCATATTTCAAAATCCTGAATAGTTTCTTTGGGAAATTTAAAACTAAGTTTCCGGGATGCCAAGCCCGGACGCGGCGGAATTTCCCGCGCCCGGCGAAATTTCACAGAACTGTTGCGGAGTTGCGCGGAAACCAGCCGGCCCGGCGGGGGCGTCAGACCCCCAGCCGGTCGCGCATGGCAAACCAGGTCATGGCCAGCGCCAGAAGCGGCGAACGCATCCGCGGCCCGCCGGGGAAGCGCGGGGCGGGGACGCGGGCCATAGTATCAAACCCTTCGGCCTGCCCCTGAATGGCCTGCGCCATCAGCTGGCCCGCATGGGTGGCGGTGCCGACGCCGTGGCCGGAGTAGCCGGAGGCGGTCAGCACATTGGGCGCCAGCCGCGCCAGGTACGGCATCCGCTTCATGGTGATGCCCAGGGTGCCGCCCCAGGCGTAGTCGATCTTCACGTCTTTCAAGTGCGGGAAGATCTCCGTCATCGGCTTGCGCACGGTGGCGGAGATGTCTGCCGGGAACCGGTAGCCATAGCTTTCGCCGCCGCCGAACAGCAGCCGCTTGTCGTGGCTGAGGCGGAAGTAGTTCACCACGAATTTGGTATCCGCAACAGCGACGTCGCGGGTCAGCACCCGGGCAGCGTCCTCTCCCAGCGGTTCGGTGGCCACAACGAAGTTGTTGATCGGCATCACCCGCGCTGCGACCTGGCCATTCAGCCCGCCGAGATAGCCGTTGCAGGCAAGGATCAGGTGATCCGTGGTGACGGTGCCGCCTGCAGTGCGGATGCGCAGCCTGGCGCCTTCCTCAATATCCAGAACCTCGCTGCCCTCGTGGATTGCGGCGCCGGCAGTGGCTGCTGCGCGGGCCAGGCCCAGCACATAGGCCAGCGGGTGCAGATGGCCCGCCCCCATGTCCAGGGAACCGCCGACATAGGCCGGGGAGGGGCAGAGGGCCTGCATCGCGTCCCGGTCCAGCAGTTCGATCTGGTCATATCCGTAACGGTTTTGCAGATGTTCCGCATAGGCGTGCTCATGCGCCGTTTCGCCCCTGGAGAAACAGGCGTGGGCGATGCCGGGCTTCAGGTGACATTCGATCTCGTGGCGGGCAACAAGGTCCTTCACCAGGTCCTTGGCGCCTTCGGCGAGGTCCCAGAGCTTACGGGCATCATCCTGGCCGACCAGCTTTTCCAGGCCGTCCTGCTCCATCCGCTGTCCGCTGCCCAGCTGGCCGCCGTTGCGGCCAGAGGCGCCAAAACCCACCCGCTGCGCTTCCAGCAGAACGACGGACAAGCCTGCCTCTGCCAGATGCAGGGCTGCTGACAGGCCAGTATAGCCGCCGCCAACGATGCAGACGTCCGCCTTTACATCGCCTTTCAGCGCTGGAAACCGCTCCAGCGGCGCGGCGGTCGCCGCATACCAGCTGTTTGGATACTCGCCCTTGCGGTCATTGGAATAGAGCAGGTTCATCGCCATCCCGCACCTCACCTGTTGGCGGGAGGCTCGCTCAGAGTCCCGCTGTTCTTCTTTGCCCAAATACTCAATTGCACTGGCGCTGCACCGGGGCGCAGCGCCGGAGTTTTACACGTTCATCAGCAGATGCTCGCGCTCCCAGGGGGAGATAACTTGCAGGAACTCCTCATACTCTGCGCGCTTCACGATCGAGTAGACGCGGGCGAAGTCCGGGCCCAGCACCTCGTGCAGTTCCTTGGCCTCGTCGAACAGGTCCAGCGCCTGGCCCATCACTTGCGGGATATCGCCGTCGCCCTCATAGGCGTCGCCCTTGAACTGCTTGCGTGGGCGCTCCTCGTTGATCAGGCCGAGATAGCCGCAGGCCAGCGACAGGGCGATGCCCAGATAGGGATTGCAGTCCATGCCGGCGATGCGGTTTTCCACCCGCCGGGCCTCAGGCCCCGACAGCGGAATACGGATGCCGGTGGTGCGGTTGTCGCGCGCCCATTCCAGGTTGATCGGCGCGGCGTGGTCCTTCACATAGCGGCGGTAGGAGTTCACATAGGGCGCCATCACTGCAATGCCCGCGGGCAGATGGTTCTGCAAGCCGGCAATGAAGTTGTAGAACGCATCCGTCTCGCCGCCCTGCGGGCCGGAGAAGATGTTTTGGCCGGTCTCAACATCCAGGATCGAATGGTGGATGTGCATGGCCGAACCCGGCTCATCCTCGATCGGCTTGGCCATGAAGGTGGCAAAGCAGTCGTGACGCAGCGCCGCCTCGCGGATCAGCCGTTTGAAGTAGAACACCTCGTCCGCCAGCTTGACCGGGTCGCCGTGGCGCAGGTTGATCTCCAGCTGGCCGGCGCCGCCCTCCTGGGTGATGCCGTCGATCTCAAAGCCCTGATGCTCGGCAAAGTCGTAGATGTCGTCGATCACCGGGCCGAATTCGTCTACCGCGGTCATCGAATAGGCTTGGCGGGCTGCGGCTGGGCGGCCGGAGCGGCCCATCATCGGCTCGATTTCCTTCGCCGGGTCGATATTGCGGGCGACCAGGAAGAATTCCATCTCCGGCGCCACAACCGGCTTCCAGCCTCTGTCGTGGTACAGCTGCACCACGCGCTTCAGCACGTTGCGCGGGCTGTAGGGGATCGGCTGATCGTGCCGGTCATAAGCATCGTGGATCACCTGCAGGGTCCAGTCGCCGGTCCAGGGCGCAGCGGTTGCCGTCGACATGTCCGGCTTCAGGGTCATGTCCTTTTCGATCCAGCCGTCCTCGTCCGCCGCATCGGCCCAGTCCCCGGTGATGGTCTGGTAGAAGATGCTGTCGGGCAGGTGAAAATAGTCGGTCTTTGCGAATTTGGATGCCGGTACCGCCTTGCCACGGGCGATACCGGGAAGGTCCGAGATAACGCATTCGACTTCGTCGAGACGACGCCCCTCCAGATAGGCTTGTGCTGCTTCGGGAAGGGTGTCGAGCCAGGCTGACATTAGGTCCTCTCTTTCCTGTAAAACTCTGCGAGGAAGGTTGCGATTTCTTGGTTGTCCACGGGTGCATCCAGCTGTCCGGCTGCACGGTCCAGAAGGTCGTCGGGCACCACGCCGCGGCCGCGTTTTTCGATTAGGCCGCCGACAAAGGCATTGGGAAATTCCGGGTGGGGCTGCCAGGAGATGATGTGGTCGCCATAGGCGAGGACGCCGTTCTGGCAGAAGTCATTGCCGCCCAGCACCCGTGCGTCTTCGGGCAGCTTAACAACCTGGTCCTGGTGCCAGGCGTTCAGCGTCAGGTCCTTGCCGCCCACCTGATAGGTGACGGGACCCACGGCCCAGCCGCCCTCGAACTTCTCGACCTTGCCGCCGAGCGCCTGCGCGATGATCTGGTGGCCGAAGCAGATCCCGGCCAGCGGCTGCTTGCGCGCATGGATGGCGCGGATCAGTTCCTCCAGCGGCGGGATCCACGCGTGGTCTTCATAGGCGCCGTGCTTGGAGCCGGTGATCAGCCAGGCGTCGGCATCCTGAGGCCCGCCGGGCAGGATGCCGTCCACCACCGCCCAGGTCTGAAACTCGAACCCGTGGCCGTCCAGCATGTCGCGGAACATGGCGTCGTAGTCGCCGAACGGGCCGAACAGGTCTTCGGGGGAATGGCCGGTTTGCAGGATGCCGATTTTCATGAGTCACCAAATTTGATCAAATTAAGCCTAGCCGAGGACGCCTGAGCGGGCAAGAGCCTTGCCTGGCGCCTCGGGCAAAGCGGTTCTATACCGCTTCCAGCCAGGACAGCCAATGGCTCTCCTTAGGGCGCTCCGCAAAGCCTTTCAGCTCCTGCCGCTTGGTCATCACCAGGTTCCGGATGGCCAGATCGGGCAGAATGCGGGCGATCAGCGGGTCGGTGTCGAACCAGTTGATCGCGGTCTCCCAGTCGGAGGCTAGCTGCGGCAGGCCCTCGATCTCGTAGATGTTGCCGTCAGAGGGGGCGGGCGGCTGCATCTTGTCCTCGATCCCGGCCAAGGCCGCACCCAGCACCGTGGCCAGCATCAGATAGGGGTTGATGTCGCCGCCTGCGACCCGGTGCTCGATCCGGCGCGCCTTGGGGCTGCCGCCGGGAATGCGGATGGCGGCAGTGCGGTTTTCATACGCCCAGGCGGCAGTGACCGGGGCGTGGGCGCCCGGCACCAGCCGGTCATAGGAATTGCCATGCGGGGCAAAGATCAGCGAGCTGGCAGGCATCGCCGCCAGACAGCCGGCCACCGCGTGCAGCAGCAGGTCGGAGCCTCTTTCGCTGCCGTCATTGAAGATGTTGTTGCCGTTCTGATCCTCGACCGAGAAATGCACATGCATGCCGTTCCCGGCCTCTTCGGCATAGGGTTTGGCCATGAAGGTCGCGGCAAATCCGTGTTTCCGTGCAAGCCCTTTAACCAAAGCCTTGAACAGCCAGGCATCATCCGCGGCGCGCATCGCTTCCTGGTGGTGGAGGTTGATTTCGAACTGGCCCAGGCCGGCCTCGGAAATGGCGTCCTGGGCGGGAATGCCCATCGCCTCGGCGCCGTCGTAGAGATCGGAGAAGAACTCGTCAAAGGCGTCCAGTTCGGCAATCGACAGCACCGATTGCTGATCCAGTTCGCGCCCGGTGAGCGGGTCGATCGGCGGTGCCGGGCGGGCGCCGGCGTCATCCAGCAGGCTGAACTCCATCTCTGTTGCGGCGACAACGGTCCAGCCGCGGGCGGTGTAGCGCGACAGCACGTCGGCCAGCACATGGCGCGGATCGCCCAGGAACGGGGAGCCGTCTTCCCAGTACATCGCCATCGGCACCAGCGCCGAGGCGGTCTTGAGCCAGGGCATCGGCACCGGGCCGCGGTCGGTGGGCAGCATCACGCCATCCGCGTCGCCGGTTTCAAAGACCAGCGGGCTGTCTTCGACGTCGCGGCCCCACAGATCGACGTTGAGGGCGGACACAGGCATCCGTGCGCCGCCGCTTTCCAGTTTGCCGGCCTGGCTCGCGGGCAGCCGCTTGCCGCGCATCTGGCCGTTCATGTCACAGGCGGCAATGCGGATTGTCTTCAGTCCGGGCAGGTCCATTGGGGGCTCCATGAATTCGTTGCGCCAACCCTAGCCTAAGGAAATCCATTCGCCAAGATAATTTGATCAAAAGCTTGAAGTGAAGGTTGCGAGAGAGGTTTTCCGAGGGAAAAGCCGGACGCATCACGGCGCGGCATACTTGCTGGCAGTCCGCCCGCTCAAAGAAAATGGCTCCCGAGGGAGCCATTCTGCCTTTAGCGGATCAGGTTGGGGCGCCAGCGGAACTTCTTGCGCCGCTCCTGCGGCAGGTGCCTGTTCAGCCGCCGGTTCACAAAGCCGAACAGGGAGATGATCACCAGCGTCAGCAGGATGAAGTAGAAGGCCAGGATCGGGTAGGGGACAAACGGGTTGAAGGTCTTGTCCGCGAAATAGCTGGCATAATACAGGGCGTCGCCCTGCTGGCGCCAGGCCGGGAAACCGGAGAAGAACACCAGCGTGGTGGCGTGGAACAGGAAGATCGCCTCGTTGGTGTAGGCGGGCCAGGCCAGCCGCAGCATGGTCGGGAAGGTGATGCGGCGGAACCGGTTCCAGCCGGTCATGCCATAGGCATCGGCGGCCTCGATGTCGCCCTTGGGGATCGACAGCAGCGCGCCGTAGAAAATCTCGCCCGAGTAGGCCGCGGTGTTGCAGAACAGCACGATCAGCGCCCCCAGCCAGGCGGAGGTGAAGGGATCGAAGAAGCCGGACACGCCCTTCAGGCTTAGGAAGCAGGCGTAGGCGAAGAAGAACTGGATGAACAGCGGGCTGCCGCGGAACACGAAGATGAACCACTCCGCGGGCTTGCGGAACATAGGGTTCGGGCTGGATTTTCCGACTGCCAGGGCGACCGCCAGAAAGAAGCCGGTCATCAGCGCCAGCGCGCCGAAATAGACGTTCCAGAGCAGGCCGGAGCCGATCAGGGTGAAATGCTCGCACAGGGTATATTCGCCGCGCGGCAGCAGCCGCTCGCCAAAGCCGAGGGAGCGGAAGGCATAGGCCTGGATGGTTTCAACGCAACTCATGCCGCTGCCTTTCGTTGTGCTTCACCGGCTGCAGTGGCCTGGCCCCTGGTCAGGCGGGCCATGATCCGGTCCAGCACAACCTCGGAGACTTTGGTGAAGCAGAGGTAGAACACCAGAAGCGCGGCAAAGTACCAGACGTGCCAGTTCGGGTGCGGGTAGTCGGTGAAGCGTGCGGTCTTGGTGCCGCCGAGTTCGCGTGCCCAATAAACGATGTCCTCGACCCCCAGCAGGAACAGGAGCGGCGTGGACTTGATCAGCACCATCCACAGGTTCGACAGGCCGGGCAGCGCATAGACCCACATCTGCGGCACCAGGATGCGCCAGAACGCCTGGCGGTGAGTCATGCCGTATGCCTCAGCGGTTTCGATCTGGGCGCGCGGCACCGCGCGCATGGCGCCGTAAAGGACATTGGCAGCAAAGGCGCCAAAGACGATGGAGAAGGTCAGCACCGCCAGGAAGAACCCGTAGGTTTCATGCACCCATTGCGGCGCGGTGGACAGCGGCAGCTTGGCCGCGTCGCAAACCACAAAGTCGATGCCCTGGCGGATCGGCTGGTCCCAGTCCGGGCATTTCACCTTGTGGCGCATCCATTCGAACGCCTGGTCCAGCGCGATGACGAAAAACAGGAAGAAGGCAATGTCCGGCACGCCGCGCACGATGCTGGTGTAGCCCTTGCCGAACCAGCGCAGCGGCAGGAACTTGGAGCGGGCGGCGCTGGCGGCGCCGAAGCCGAACAAGAGCGCAACCGGGGCGGTGATGGCCAGCAGGGTCAGCACCACGAAAACCGAGATGTAGAGGTTCACATGCTTGCCGGTGGTCAGGTAGCAGCTGAGCCAGCTCAGCCCCTCAAGCGTTGATGGGTCCGTGCAGTAGGAAAACATGTTTGAGCCTGTCTTTCTCCGGTCGTGCCCGGCGCAATTCGCACCGGAAGAGAATGAATGAGGCCCGCGCGCCGCGGCGGCGGGCCTGCAAGATCCTGAAACAGGATCAGATTACCACTGGGAGGACACTTCCCACTTGGCGATCAGTTCGTTCAGCGAGCCGTCGTCTTTCATCGACTGGATTGCCGCGTCGAACTTGCCGCGCAGCTCAGCGTCCGATTCCCGGAAGCCCATGCCAACGCCGCCGCCCAGGGATTCGGATTTCTCCAGCATCACCAGGCCGTCGCCGATCACGGTGTCGAGGAAGCTCTTGTCGGCCAGAACCGCGTCGGCTTCGCCGTTGCGCACGGCTGCGACGGTTTCTTCCGGGGTCGCGAACTCGACCAGGGTCCAGCCCTGCTCAGCGATGAAGGCGGCCTGGATGGTGGTGGCCTGGGCTGCGATCACGCCGCCTTCCAGGTCGACGTCAGCGGACTGCGCCACATAGGCCGACGGATCCGGCGGCGTGTAGGGCTGGGTGAAGTCGATGACTTCGTCACGCTCGTCGGTGATCGACATGCCGGCGATGATGGTGTCGTAGTTACCGGAGACCAGGTTCGGAATGATCGAATCCCAGTCGTTCTTGACCCATTCGCAGGTCAGTTCGGCGCGTTTGCACAGCTCATCGCCCAGTTCGCGCTCAAAGCCGTCGATCTCGCCGGCGTCGTTGACGAAGTTCCACGGCGCATAGGCGCCCTCGGTGCCCAGGCGCACGGTGTCCGCCAGGCCCATGCCCGCGGTCAGCGCCAGGGCGGCGGTGCCAAGGATCAGTGATTTCATCAAGTTACTCCCATTTTGGTTGGTTATTGATTTCATTATTATTGCTCGTGGCGGGTCGATGACAAGAACGCCCGCAGCCGTTCGGAGCGGGTGCCGCCAAAGACTTCGTCCGGGGTGCCCTCTTCTTCGATCAGGCCCTGGTGCAGGAAGACCACATGGCTGGACACATCGGCCGCCATTTTCATGTCGTGCGTCACGATCAGCATGGTGCGGCCTTCGGCGGCCAGATCCTTGATCACCTTGACCACTTCCTGCTCCAGCTCCGGGTCCAGCGCGGAGGTGGGCTCGTCGAACAGCAGCGCTTCAGGCTCCATGCACAGGCCGCGGGCGATGGCCGCGCGCTGCTGCTGGCCGCCGGACAGCTGCGCCGGGTAGACATCGCATTTGTCGCCGATGCCGACCTTGGTCAGGTAATAGCGGGCCTTCTCCTCGACCTCAGCCTTGTCGCGGCCAAGCACGGTGACCGGCGCCTCCATCACATTTTGCAGGATGGTCATATGGGCCCACAGGTTGAACTGCTGGAACACCATTGACAGGTTGGTGCGGATGCGCAGCACCTGCTTGGCGTCGGCAGGGCGGCGGGCCAGCCCCTGGCCGGTCCAGGTGATCGGCTCACCCTTGAACAGGATTTCCCCCTGCTGGCTGTCTTCCAGAAGGTTGCAGCAGCGCAGCAGCGTGGACTTGCCCGATCCCGAAGATCCGATCAGCGACACCACATCGCCCTTCTTGGCGGTGATGTCGACGCCTTTGATCACTTCCAGCTCGCCATAGGATTTATGCAGGCCGCGGATTTGCAGAACGGGCGTAGTATCGGTCAAGGTGTCTTTGTCCCTGTGAGTGGAAATTCGTTCTTATTGGACCGAAAAAAAGAACGAATGCAACGTTCAAACCGCACAAGCTGGCACCTCAGGTGTCAAAATGGCGGGGTAAGAGGCCCAAATCGGAAGGGGGCGTTACGTCAGCTCCGTTGCGCGGATGCGTTGTTCGGTCAGCACCGGGCCGGGCGGGGTCGGCACCGCCAGATAATCACTGGGGGTGAACCGTACCAGTCCCTTCAGGTGCAGGCGGGCTCTGGTGTCCTCATCCAGGCTGCGGATGGCCGCCTCAATGGCTGTGAAAAGTTCATCCGCATCCCTGCCGAGGGCGGTGATATAGGGCAGGGTGGGGGTCGGCACGGTGCGCTCGATTTCGCACAATCCGGCGGCGAAACCATCATACTGCTTGATCATTTCCCAGGTCAGCGCGTCGAGGGAGGCAAAGTCGGCGCGGCCCTCTGCGACGGCTTCGGCAGACAGCCGGTGGCCGCCGGTCTCCACCAGTGCGCCGGGCAGGATGGAGCGCTCATGCAGATGCACCATCGGCGCGGCCCAGCCCGACTGCGACAGCGCTTCGTTGTAGGCAAAGCGGCGTCCGGCAAAGGCAGAGAGCGGCTGGCCCGTGTCTTCCCTGCGGGCGACAAATACGCTGTTGTAGTAGCCGGGCTCGCAGCCGGGCAGGCCGTAATCGGGGGTGCCCACCAGCTCCACTTCGCCATACAGCCGGGTGCGGTAGGGGCAGCCGCAGGTTTGCGACAGCAAGAGGTCCGGGGATTTCCACACTTCCCAGAAATCGGCGCCGCGGGTCAGCTGATCCGGCCCGCCGCTCAGGTTTTTGCGGATCCCTGCCCAGAACGTGTCATTGGCCGCTGCGGTTTCCGGGCGGTCGTACATGCCTAGATGTGCAGTCATTTCGCAGCCTCTGCCCGTTTGCGCGCCATGGCGCTGTCCACGTCCGAAACCCCAAGCAGGCTGGAGGACAGCCGCAGCAGGGCGTCCTCGTTGGCGTCCCGGCGGCCGTCGGCCAGCGCCACCTGCCACAGGGCCTCGATCACGCCGGTGCGGTCCTCATAGGCCACCGCGTCCTTGATCGCGCGGGTAAAGCGCACGGTATCGGGGGCCTCGGCCTCCATCGCCTCTGCCTGTTCGCGCAGGATCAGAGCGCCGCCGGTGTCCAGCCCGTAGCGGGTGGCCAGGATGCGGTCGATGCGGTCCTTCTCCACCTCGGAATAGTTGTGGTCGGAGCGGGCAATCCGCACCAGCAGGGCCGTCAGCGCCAGCCGGGCGCCTTCGTTATCCAGCTGCGCCGGTGCCGGCACGAGCAGCCGGTTCAGCAGTTCCTTGAACATCAGCTGTCCTCCGCCGTGGGGCTGAATTTCTTCATCGCGCGGGCGCGGGCTTTTTCGCTGTCGGCATAGGACAGGCCCATGGCCTTGCGCGCATCCTCGATGATGGTGACTTCGCCCTCGTGCTCGTTGCCATCGGCCAGCACCACCTCCCACAGCGCATCCAGCGCCGCCAGCCGTTCCTCAAGACCGGTGGTCTCGCGGATCAGGCGGCCGAAGGTGTCGGTCTCCGGCGCGGCGGCATGCAGTTTCTCGCATGTGGCGCGGACCTTGGCGGCCTCGATCGCATTGTGCTGGTAGAGGCGCGCCAGGATCCGGTCGATCAGGCTGATTTCCTCCAGCTGGTATTCGCGGTCGGATTTCGCCACCCGCACCAGCAACGCCCCCAGCGCCAGCTCGGCATCCGGGTCCGGCAGGGCAGGCGGTTCGGAGGGGCGGAAAGCTTGGAAGAACTTCTTGAGCAAGGGCATCAGCAGACCTCAGGCAGAGCAGCGGGCAGGCGGGGTCAGCCGCCGTATCCTTCGATGATGTGCATATCACCCGTCGAGACCAGATCGCGAAAGGCCTTGGCGTTTTGATAAGCCACGGAATCATAGCAGGCTTTTGCGGTTTCGAAATCCTTGAATTCAAGGACCACGGTGCGGGACCGGAAGGCGCCTTCGCGGACTTCCCGCTCACCGCCGCGGATCAGGAACTTTGCATCGTATTCCGCCAGCACCGGGCGCGCGGCTTCGATATAGGCCTGATAGCGTTCCATGTCGCGCACATCCACGTGGGCGACCCAGTATCCTTTGGGCTTGTTTCCATCGGGCATGGGCTGCAGCCTCCCTTGTTCTTATGGTTGCGGGCAGGCTGATACAAAAGCGCGGCAAAGACAATGGGGCGGTTACCAGGAAATTCCCCGTATTGCCGGAAAATATAATGGTTTCAAAGCGCTGCGGCAGAAAGCAAAACGCCCGCCGGAGGGGCGGGCGTTTCAAGGATGCTTGCAGGTAGGGTCAGGCGATCTCGGCCAGGCGCGCAAGCGCCTCCTTGACCATGGCTTCTTCCTCCTCGCGCGCGGCGAGGTTCTCGCGGGCTTCCGCCACAACCTCTTCCGGTGCGGAGGCCGCGAACTTCGGGTTGTTCAGCCGCCCGCGAAGCCCCCCCAGCTCCTTGGCCAGCTTGCCCAGGGTTTTCTCCAGACGTGCCTTTTCTGCGTCCACGTCGATCACATCCGCCAGCGGCAGGCCGAAGGACGCACCGGGGGCGGCGACCGAAGCGCAGCCCTTGGGGAAGCTCTCCACCTGCTCCAGCGAGGTGATGCGGGCGAGCTTCTGGATCATCGCCTCGTTCTTCTCCCAGGCCGTGCGGGCCTGATCGGAGAACTCGGTCACCACCATCGGGATCTTGGCGCCGGCCGGCACATGCATCTGCGCGCGGGTGGAGCGGATGTTTTCAATCGCGGTGATCACCCAGTTCATCTCGGCGTCGGCATCCGCATTGACCAGCTCGGTGCCGTAGGTGGGCCACTCAGCATGCACCAGCATCTTCTCGCGCTTGGCGGTGTTGCCCCACAGCTCCTCAGTGATGAAGGGCATGATCGGATGCAGCAGGATCATGCACTGGTCCAGCACCCAGCCCAGGGTTTGGCGGGTTTCTGCGATCACCGCCTCATCATCGGAGTTGAACAGGGGCTTCGACAGCTCAATGTACCAGTCGCAGACCTTGCCCCAGACAAAGGCATAAAGCGCATTGGCCGCATCGTTGAAACGGTAGGCTTCCAGCGCCGCGTCCACTTCCACGCGCACCTTGGCGGTCTCGCCGATGATCCACTGGTTCACCGCGGCCTTGGCGTCCGGGCAGGCATAGGCCGGGACGGTTTCGTCATAGACGTTGTTGAAATGGGCAAAGTTCACCGCATTCCACAGCTTGGTGCCAAAGTTCCGGTAGCCTTTGAGCCGCTCCATATCCAGCTTCAGAACGCCGCCAAGCGCCGCCATCGCCGCGGAGGAGAAGCGCAGCGCGTCGGCGCCGAACTCTTCGATGATCTCCAGCGGGTCCACCACGTTACCGGTGGATTTCGACATCTTCTTGCCCTTGGCGTCGCGCACCAGGCCATGCAGATAGACGGTGTCGAAGGGGATGCGCTCCTTGACCGGCAGGTTCTCGTCCAGCACCGCCAGCTGCATCATCATCATCCGGGCTACCCAGAAGAACAGGATGTCCTGACCGGTGACCAGGGTCGAGGTCGGGAAATACTTCTGCATTTCCGGAGTGACGTCCGGCCAGCCCAGCGTGCCGATCGGCCACAGGCCGGAGGAAAACCAGGTGTCCAGAACGTCAGGGTCACGAGAAATCGGCATTTTCTTTGTACCGTTTTCCGCAATCCACGTTTGGAGTTCCTCTGGCGACAGCTTTTGCTCGCAGAGCACCAGTTCGGTATCAAAACCATTCCGCTTGTAATACTCGTTGGCTTTTTCCAAGGCTTCGTCTTGAGACGCCGCGCAGATGATTTCGTGCGCCGCGAGGGCAATTGTCCCATTGCCTACTGCCGGAACATACCAAACCGGGATCTGATGGCCCCACCACAGCTGGCGCGAGATGCACCAGGGTTCGATGTTTTCCAGCCAGTGGTAATAGGTCTTCTCACCGGATTCCGGCAGGATCTTCACATCGCCGTTGCGCACTGCATCCAGCGCCGGGCCGACAACCTTTTCCGCATCCACGAACCACTGGTCGGTCAGCATCGGCTCGATCACGACCTTGGAGCGGTCGCCAAAGGGCTGCATGATCGGCTTGTTCTCGACGTAAGGAACAGTCTCGGTGACCTGCGTCTCTTCGCCGTCCTCGCCCTTGACGGTCTTGGTCTCGCTGACCATCACCGCCAGGCCTTCGCTGGTGATCTGCTCGACCACCAGCTTGCGCGCCTCGAACCGGTCCAGACCGCGCAGGTCGTCCGGCACCAGGTTGACGGCATCGGCCTCGTTCTCACTCAGGGTCTGCTCGCCCTTGGCCACCGCCATGGCAATGCCTGCGCCCTCGTCATAAGGCGCGCCGTCGGCCCGCATCTGGCCCTTGGTGTCCATCAGGCGGTACATCGGAATGCCGCCGCGCTTGGCGACCTGGTAGTCGTTGAAATCATGCGCGCCGGTGATCTTCACCGCACCGGAGCCGAAGTCCTTGTCCGGGTATTCATCGGTGATGATCGGGATCAGGCGGCGGTGCTCCTTGGGGCCCACCGGGATTTCACACAGCTTGCCGACGATGGGGGCGTAACGCTCATCCGAGGGGTGCACGGCCACAGCGCCGTCGCCCAGCATGGTCTCGGGCCGGGTGGTGGCGATGGAGATATAGTCGCGCTCTTCCTCGAGGATCACGTTGCCGTCCGCGTCCTTCTCCACATAGGTGTAGGTGGCGCCGTTCGCGAGCGGGTATTTGAAGTGCCACATGTGGCCCGCGACCTCGATGTTCTCGACTTCGAGGTCAGAGATCGCGGTCTCGAAATGCGGGTCCCAGTTGACCAGCCGCTTGCCGCGGTAGATCAGCCCCTTGTTGTACATCTCCACAAACACCTTGATCACGGCATCGTGGAAGTTGGGGGAGTTCTCGTGGCCCACGCGGGTGTCGCCATGGGCGCCCGCCATGGTGAAGGCGGTGCGCGAGAAGTCGCAGGAGGCGCCAAGGCGCTTCAGCTGCTCGACGATGGTGCCGCCGGATTTCTCCTTCCACTCCCAGACCTTCTCCAGGAATTTCTCGCGGCCCAGCTCGCGGCGCGACGGCTGCTGGGATTTGGCCAGCTCACGCTCCACCACCATCTGCGTCGCGATGCCTGCGTGGTCGGTGCCCGGCTGCCACAGGGTGTCGTAGCCCTGCATCCGCTTCCAGCGGATCAGGATGTCCTGCAGGGTGTTGTTGAAGGCATGGCCCATGTGCAGCACGCCGGTGACGTTCGGCGGCGGGATCATGATGCAGTAAGTGGAGGCCTCCGGCTTGGCATTTGCGCCTGCCTTGAAACAGCCTGCTTCTTCCCAGGCCTTGTAAAGGCGGCTCTCGGCTTCGGCCGCGTTGAATGTCTTTTCCATCGCCATGCGCTCGATCCTGCGTGCGTGTTATTTCGGGTCGCGCTATCCCTTACCGAAAGGGGCGGCAAAGGGAAAGTCCCAGCCGTGCAGCTGCAGGCAGGCTGCGTGCCAAAGCGAATTTTCCCGGAACCTGGGGCGGGCGGATGCGTTTTACCGTCACCATGCGCCGCGCGGCACCGCGGGGCGCATCAGGCTTTCAGGCGTCCCGCTGCGGCGCCGCAGACAAAGACGCCCGGCCCCTGCTGACGCGCATTCCGCGGTACGGGCCGGGCGCACGATTTTTCCGGCTGGGCAAAGGGTTGCCCGGCGCTGTTCGCGCAGCGGCGGTTAAAGCTTGTCCAGTGCCTCGTGCAGTTTTTCCAGTTCGCCCTCATGCATGGAGATCGCCTGCGCCTTGTAGGGGAAGTTCCTGGCGCGCACTTCCGACTGGAACATTTGCAGCGCCTCGACCCGTTCCTGGTACATCTGCCTGTGCAGGCGCCCGAGGTCGCCGAAGGCATGGGCGTGGCGCGGCGGGCTTTCCGCTTCGCCGCAGATATCGGCCATGAACAGGAAGATCACGTCGCCTGCATTGCCGGAGCCCAGGGATATGGTCACGATGGATGTGCGGCCGTTCAAGAGCCGCAGGGTGTCCTCGGCCACGCATTCAATCTCGCAGGCAAAGGCGCCGGCATTCTCGTAGCGTTTGAAGGTATCGTGGATCTGCATCGCCTCGTCCGCGGTGCGCCCGAATGCGCGCAGGCCGCCGCACCAGTGGCTGAGCGAGGGCACCAGCCCCATGTGCACCTGCACCGGGATGCCTTCCTTGGCCAGCATTTCCACCACGTCGCAGGAGCGGTTGGTGAAATACATGTCGGCGCCGTTTTCCATGCACTGGATGGCGTGGCGCATGATCTCGTCATTGGTGGCGAACTGGCCCCAGTTCATCGCGGTGCCTGCGAAATGGGTGGGGGCGATTTCGCGCGCCATCTCCAGATGCACGTCCCACAGCGTCAGCAGGTCGATGCCCGCGTCAACGCAGGCCCGGATCTCGGCCTCGTTGGCCGGGTTGCACATGGTCAGGCGCTCGCCGGTTTTCTTCAGGTCGATCAGATCCTTGACCGTGTAGTTGCGCTGCGCCGGGCGGCGGCCGAAGGTGTAGATGTTCTTCATGGGTTTCCCCTGTCGTTCAAATGGGAAAGCCGGGCCGCTGCGGGCCCGGCGGTTTGTTTTGATTTCTGGTTACTCGGCTGCCCAGATTTTGCGGCGGCGTTCCTTGACCATCTCGTTGCCTTCGTCGGTGCCATCGTGGAAGGTGTTGAACCACTCGTCCCAGGGGGTCTCCCAGGTGCCGTAGTTGCAGTCGAAGAACCGGTGGTGCAGCTGGTGGAAGAAATCCCCGACCAGGAACTTGGCCTTGTTGCCGAACTTCAGATGCTCGAACCCCGCGTGCGAGGTCGGGGCGCCGATGCCGTGGTGGAACAGCAGGAAGATCGCGTGCACCGGGTGCGAGGGCAGCAGGAAGAAAATCATCGTGTCGAACATCAGAAAGAAGCTCTCCACCGGGTGCATCGCCAGGCCGGACCAGGGGCCGGTGTTGATGTTGCGGTGATGCCACGCGTGCACCTTAGTATAGAGCACGCCCACATGCAGCAGCCGGTGCAGCCAGTAAAAGTGGAAGCCCGCCCAGATCGGGATGATGACGGTCATCACCGTGAACCAGACCGGGTTGCTCTCCAGCGTGATCATCGTCACCCAGCCGTTGGCATAGGCATAAAGGATGAAGCTCTCCCAGAAGGTCCAGAAGGTGAGTGCGGGGCCTAGCGTCCAGAACATGTTGTCCCAGACCTGATTCTTGAAGGTGAAGACCTTGGCGCCCTTCATCATCGGGCGCATGTCATAGCGATACTCATCCGCTTGCGTCCGGAACCTCCAAAGCGCCAGATGCAGCCCGCCTGCCACCACCATCAGGATGCAGAAGTTGCGGAACCAGATCTCGAACACCCAGTCCCAGCTGAAGGTGGCGATGCGGTCCAGCGAAGGGGTGAAGAAGGTCCAGGTGATGATCGCAAACACCAGGAGCAGCGCCCTGAGTGCGAGCGGGTTCCAGCTTTGCAGCAGGTATCTGATCGAGGCCAGCGGTTTCATCGGCCAATCCCAATAGGGGGAGGTCTGGATTGGAAGCTGGGGGGTGAAGTTCCAAATCTTCCGCTTGGGGCGCGGGGCGTTGGCGGGACTTGTCATGTCTCGTGTCTCATATTGCTGGTGAATTTGCCGCCGAAGCAGCGGGTGTTCGCTGCAGAGAACCCTATGTGAGGGGCGGTTATTCCCAGCACGGTATGTCTTGCCGGTTAGGCTAAGTTCTGCTTAGCCTCCTTCCATGGCGACCCGGATCCCCTCCCTGAACTGGCTGCGAGTGTTTGAGGCCGCGGCACGCACCGAAAGCTTTGCCCGTGCAGCGGCGCAGCTGAACATGTCGGCGGCAGCCGTCAGTCAACAGGTGAAGGCGCTGGAAACGCAGCTCGGAACACCGCTGTTTCATCGCCACGCCCATGCGGTGACGCTGACAGAGGCCGGGCGGGCCTATCTGCCCTCTGTGCAGCAGTCGCTTCTGATGCTGGAAACCGCCACCACCGGCCTGTTCGGCGAAAGCCGGGAGCAACGGCTGTTTGTGCAGTCAGTATTGCTGTTTGCCCACGGGGTGCTGGCGCGGGGGCTGCCGCAGTTCCAAGCCGCGCATCCGCAGGTCAGCCTGGCGCTCAGCACCGGCAATATGGCGGCGGACTTCGCCAACCAGTTCACCGACTTGCAGATCGTCTTTGGCAACCCGTCGCTGTTCGGGACCGAAGGCGACGAGCTGCTGCGGGAGGTGCTCTATCCGGCGGCCCCGCCGGAGATTGCTGCACAAATCCAGTCTCCGCATGACCTCTTCCGCTTTCCCCTGATCGAAGTCTCGACCCACCGGGCCAGCTGGGTGCAGCTGTTTGAGAACCTGCGCCTGTCCCATGGGCAAGCGCGCTATTTCTTTGCCGACAACTCGCTGATGGCGGCGGAACTGTCGGCGCAGGGCATGGGGATTGCATTGGCGCGGGCGCCTGCGTCGGATGCGGTGGTCAGGGCCAGCGGACTGGTGCGCTGCCTGCCGGACGTCGACGTGCCGGGGCAGGAGGCTTATCACCTGATCTATCCTGACCGCGGCGCCATGCGTCCCGCAGCAAAACTGTTCCGGGACTGGCTGCTGGATTACGTGAAAACTGTCTGACCCTTATTGCCCGGTCCGGTCCAGCTTGGTGGCCAGGTGGATCAGGCTCTCGGAAGATCGCACGCCGCGGGCCTCTGCGATCCTGTCGATGGTGTCGTCCAGTTCCGCCGTGCTTTGCGCAACCACCTGCGCCAGCAGATCGAACCGGCCGGAGGTCGTGTGCACCACCTCCACCCCCGGCAGGCTGCGCAGGCGGGCCAGCACCTCAGGCCCTGACCGCGGTTCAATCGACATCAGCACCGTGGCCTGCAGCGGCGGGCGGGCAGCGGCGGAGGACTTGAGCGTGTAGCCGGTAATGACGCCGGAGGTTTCGAGCCGCTCTATCCGGGCCTGCACGGTGGTGCGGGCGAGGCCCAGATGGCGGGCAAGCTCAGCCACCGGGCGGCGGGCGTTTTCCCGCAGCAGGGTGACAAGGCGCTGATCTGTGTCGTCGGTTTGCATGAATGGCCTACGATGTGACGGTTGTTTTCGTCACTATAGGCAAAGTGCCAACCGGAATCGACGAAGAATGCGCGGAAAATATGCAAAACGAATGAGGATTACCCGATGCAGCAGATTCCCCCGCTATGGCTTTCGCCTGAGTCCCACCTGGCCCGCAGCACGCCGGATCATCCGATCCTGTATTTCTCGCCGCGGGTCCTGCACGAGGTGGCGCGGCGGTTCCGCGAGGGGTTTCCGGGGCTGGTGACCTACGCGGTGAAGGCAAACCCGCATCCGGCGGTTCTGTCCAATCTTGTGGCCGCGGGAATCACGGCGTTTGACGTGGCCTCGCCCGCGGAAATGGAGGCGGTGCGCGCCGCCAGCCCTGATGCGGTGATGCATTACAACAACCCAATGCGCTCCGAGGCAGAGATAGAAGCCGGCATCGAACACGGCGTCGCCAGCTGGTCGGTGGATGAGCTGAGCGAGCTTGAGAAGCTGGACGCGGTGCCGCGCGACTGCGAGATCGCGGTGCGCTTTGCCCTGCCGGTGGCGGGCGCGGCCTATGATTTCGGCAGCAAGTTCGGCGCTGCACCGGAGGAGGCAGTAGACCTGCTGAAGCAGGTGGCCGCCCGCGGCTGGACCCCGGCACTGTGCTTCCACCCCGGCACCCAGTGCGAGGACGAAAGCGCCTGGGTCGAATATGTCCATGCGGCCAAGCGGATCATTGATCAGGCCGGTGTGAAGGTTGCCCGGCTGAACGTCGGCGGCGGCTTTGCTGCCAACCGCGACGGCGTGGCGCCGGATCTGGAAAGGGTTTTTGCCGCTATCGGACAGGCGGCGGATGCGGCCTTTGGTGCAGACAAGCCCAGGCTGATCTGCGAGCCGGGGCGGGCCATGGTCTCTGAGAGCTTTACCCTGGCCGCCCGCATCAAAGGGATGCGCAAGGAAGGCGAGGTGGTGTTCCTCAACGACGGTATCTATGGCGGGCTGGTCGACATCCGCGACATGGGCCTGCCGGGCCGGGTCGAGGTTGTCGGCTACGACGGCAAGCATCGCGGAGGCAAGCGCAAGCCGCGGGTGGTGTTCGGCCCAACTTGCGACAGTCTCGACCGGCTGCCGGACGGGCTGCCGCTGCCTTGTGATGCGGCGACAGGCGACTATGTTCTGTTCCCGGGGCTGGGCGCCTATTCCTCCGCCATGAGCACGCAGTTCAACGGCTACGGCCTGTCTGACGTGGCGACGGTGATCGAGCTGGCTGGACAACCGGCCAGCTAAAGGTACTCTCGCCCCCTTGAGATCAGTCAGCACGGACAGGGGGCGAGCATGGACAAGTTCGGGAAAAGCCAGCCGGTAAAACGGGTCGAGGACGTCAGGTTCCTGACCGGGCAGGGCAACTACATCGAAGACGCTGCCCCGGCAGGCGCCCTGCGCGCCTGGGTGCTGCGCAGCCCGGTTGCGCATGGGGTGATCACAGCGCTGCACACCGAAGACGCGCTGGAAGCCGACGGCGTCCATGCGGTGATCACACTGGCAGAGCTGGAGGCGGCGGGTATCGACGTCTCAATGGACAGCACCACGGTGAAGAACCGCGACGGCTCAGACGGGGCGTCGCCGGAACGGCCGATGCTGGCGCGCGACCGGGTGCGCTATGTCGGCGAACCCGTGGCCGTTGTTGTCGCCGAAACGCTGGAGCAGGCCCGCGACGCGGGTGAGCTGATCGAGCTGGAAATTGACGACCTGCCGGTCAAGCTGGACCTGATGCCCGGCGGCGAGCCGCTGCACGGCAGCGTGCCGGACAACAAGGCCTTCGACTGGGGCATGGGGGATGAGGCCGCCACGGCCGAGGCCTTCAGTGCCGCTGCCCATACGGTGGCGCTGCAGGTTGAGGACAACCGGATCATGGTCAGCACCATGGAGCCGCGCGGCTGCTTTGCCGAATGGCAGGAGGGGCGGCTGCATTTCACCTTTGGCGGCCAAGGGGTCTGGGGCATGAAAAGCCAGCTGGCCGCCAAGCTGCGGCTGAACGAGGAGGACATCAGGGTCACCACGCCGGATGTCGGCGGCGGCTTCGGAATGAAGGCCTTTGCCTATCCGGAGTATTTTGCGGTTGCCCATGCTGCCACCGTGCTGAGCCGCCCGGTGTTCTGGATGTCGGACCGCAGCGAGGCAATGCTGAGCGATAATGGCGGGCGCGATCTGACCTCGCTGGCGGAGCTGGCCTTTGATGCGGACTTGAAGATCACCGCCTACCGCGTCAGCACCCGATGCAACCTTGGCGCTTACAACGCGCATTTCGGGCAGCCGATCCAGACCCAGCTGTTCAGCCGGGTGCTGGCCGGTGTCTATGACATCCGGACCGCCTGGCTGCAGGTGGAGGGGATCTATACCAACACCACCCAGGTCGATGCATACCGGGGCGCCGGGCGGCCCGAAGCGATCTATGTGCTGGAACGGGTGATGGACCGCGCTGCGCGGGAGCTGGGGGTTGATCCGCTGGAGCTGCGCCGGCGGAATTTCATCAAGCCTGCGGCGTTTCCCTATGGCACCGTGACCGGGGAGACCTATGACGTGGGCGACTTCGATAAAGTGCTGAGCCGGGCTGCCGAGGAGGCGGATCTGAAGGGATTCGCCGCCCGCCGCGCGGAAAATGGTAACCGCGGCAAGTACCGGGGCGTCGGGGTCTGTTACTATATCGAAAGCATTTTGGGAGATCCTTCAGAAGGCGCAGCAGTGGAGTTTCTGGAGGATGGCCGGGTGAACATCTATGTCGGCACGCAAAGCAACGGGCAGGGGCACGAAACCGTCTATGCCCAGTTCCTGGCCGACCAGAGCGGCATTCCGTCCGAAAACATCCAGGTGATCCAGGGCGACAGCGACCGCATTGCCCAGGGCGGCGGCACCGGCGGCTCGCGCTCTGTCACCACCCAGGCCAACGCGACGCTGGCCGCGGTGGAGACCATGATTGCCGCCTTTACCCCCTTCCTGGCGGACGAGATGGGGGCGGAAGAAGACGCCGTGGAGTTTGACGGAGAGACCTTCCGGGCACCGGGATCGAACCTGACTCCCACCATGCTGGAAGCGGCAGAGATGGCCCGCGCGAAAGGCCGCGCTGACCTGCAGCGCCACGCGGCGCGGGCCCGGCTGCCGGGGCGTTCGTTTCCGAACGGTGCACATATTGCCGAAATTGTTATCGACCCGGAGACTGGGCAAGCCGATGTGGAGCGCTACACTGTAGTTGACGATTTCGGTAATCTGATCAACCCGATGCTGGCCGAAGGCCAAGTGCATGGCGGGGTGGCGCAGGGGCTGGGACAGGCCATGCTGGAGCGCGTTGTCTACGATGAGGACGGACAGCTGCTCACGGCTTCGTTCATGGACTATGCCTTGCCGCGGGCCAGCGGCGTCCCCATGATTGGGTTTACCTCCGAGCCGGTGCCTTCGACACAGAACCCGATGGGGATGAAGGGCTGCGGCGAGGCGGGCACCGTCGGTGCGCTGGCAGCAGTGGCAAACGCGGTGCAGGACGCGGTCTGGGACCGCGGCGTGCGGCAGGTGGACATGCCGTTCACCCCGCTGAGGATTTGGGAAGTGCTTAGGGATGTTTCTGAAGCAGCTGAGTAAGAGGGTTTTAGGCTGGCTTGGACGGCCGCTGCGCTCGGAGCATTCCGGGGAAACCAAGCTGCGCGGGCCGCAGGCCCATGTGATCATCCTGGACGGAACCATGTCGACGCTGGAAGCCGGCCGCGAAACCCATCCCGGCCAGCTGTACCGCCTGTGCCGGGAAATGAGCGGGCAGGTTTCGGTCTTCTATGAATCCGGGGTGCAGTGGAAAGGCTGGGGCAGTGCGCCGGACGTGATGATGGGGCGCGGCATCAATCGGCAGATCCGCCGCGCCTATGGCTATCTGGCGTCGCGCTACCGGCCAGGCGACAGGATCTACCTGTTCGGATACTCCCGCGGCGCCTATGCGGTGCGCTCGCTGGCAGGGGTGATCGACCGGGTCGGATTGCTGAAGCCCGAACATGCCACCGTCCGCCATATCCGCACCGCCTACCGGCACTACCGTCTGAACGGGCGCTCCAAATCCGGGGCGGCCTTTACCGCCGCTCACTGCCATGATGAGGTGGAAATCGAGATGGTCGGCGTCTGGGATACTGTGAAGGCGCTGGGCCTGCGCCTGCCGCTGCTGTGGCGCTGGGCGGAACGGCAGCATAATTTCCACAACCATACGCTGGGTCCGCATATCAAGAGCGGCTACCACGCCTTGGCGCTGGATGAGACGCGCGATGTCTTCAGACCGGTGCTGTGGGACTGCCCCAAGGGCTGGAGCGGCCATGTCGAACAGGTCTGGTTCCGCGGCGCGCATGGCGATGTGGGTGGTCAGCTTGGCGGGTTTGAAGACGCGCGGCCGTTGGCCAATGTCTCGCTGATCTGGATGCTGGAGAAGGCAGAGGAGCGCGGCCTGCCGCTGCCCAGCGACTGGCGCATGCGTTTTCCGGTGGACCCCAAGGCGCCCTCGGTCGGCACCTGGCAGGGGTGGGCCAAGATTTTCCTGCTGCGCAGCCGCCGCCGGGTCGGGCTGGATGCCAGCGAACGGCTGCACAGCAGTGTCGATAGCGGCCTCCAGGGGACGCCGGCGGCTGGCGGCTGGCTGGCCAGATTCTCAAAAACCTGACGGGGACTGACGCTGGCAGTCCGGAGACCTCCGATCCGGTTTTCAGTTTCGGGATGCGGCGGCGTTACTGACCGGCCGCTATGCGCTGCTGCAGTTCTTTCTGCAGCCGTTTCAGCGACCGCGACACGATCAGCTTGTGCGCCGGGCGGACCGGCAGCATGTAGAGGCGGCCGAACAGGTTACGGGTTTTCACGGACGAGGTGATGCTCAGCACCCCGCTGCTGCTGGTGACGCAGGTCATCACATCCAGATGCCGGTCCCGGACCGTCAGGGTCAGAACCTCGTCCGATACGGCCTCCACCAGAAAAAAGTCGAGCTTGCTGCCAACCGCCACATCCTCGTGCCGGCGGCCGGAGAAGCCGCCGATCCGCTTGACCCCGAACAGGGCGGAGATGGCGTCGCGCAGACGGAAGGCCAGCTTCAGGCCGGGCAGGGGCTGGGAATGCATGATGTTCCAGGCCTCCAGCGGCGTGACCTGAACCGGCAGAACCAGTGATTGGGTGTCCAGAAAGTCCAGCTCGCTGACAGGCGCCAGAACCTGGATGCGGGCGGTTGCGGCCCGGGCGAGGCTGTTTGGCGGCATGATCAGCCTTTCTGCTGTTTTTCATATGCTTGCACATACTTAGGCGGAAAGCCGCAGCAGACAAGGCCGCACCCGGCGGCCTCGTGCTCAGCCCCGTGCGATCTGCATCACGATACAGGTGGTGGAGCCGGTGGCGTAGAGCTTTCCGTCCTCCAGCCCGCGGATCTCGCCATGGGCCACACCGGTGGAGCGGCCGACATGGTCGATGCTGCCGGTGCAGTCGATCGTGGTGCCCAGCGGGATCGGCCGCAGGATGTTGATCTTGTATTCCAGCGTTGTGTAGACCGCACCCAGCGGCACCTTGGTCATCACCGCGCAGGCCATCGCGCTGTCCAGGAGCGTGCCGTACCAGCCGCCATGCACGGTGCCCATCGGGTTGCAGACATGGAAGTCCGGCGTGCCGCGGAACACCACTTGGCCGTCTTCGACACTGTGCAGGTGATAGCCCAGTGTCTCGGCAATCGGCGGGCCGGGCAGGCGGCCGTCGAGAATGCCCTGCATGAAATCGAGGCCGGAAACCTGGGATATCTGATCGATTGTCAGCAGATCAGAGGGCTGTTTGGCATAGAACATGGCGCGCGGGTCCTTGGCGGGAAGTCCCGGCCATTAGAAACCGCACGCCGTTTTGCGCAATGCTTACGCCACGTTCTGCAGCGACACCTTGGGGGTGACACCCAGGGCAAAGCAGACGTCGCGGGTCAGTTCCGGCCGGTTCAGCGTGTAGAAGTGCAGCTTGTCCACGCCGCCCTCCAGCAGGTCTGAGCACAATTCGGTGCACAGCGCGGTCGCCAGCAGTTCCTCGCGGCCGTCCCGCAGCGCCTTGTCAAAGGCGTCCTCGACCCAGTCCGGAATGATGGTGCCGCAGCGCTTGGCGAAATTGCGGGCGCCTTTCCAGTTTTCGATCGGCAGGATGCCGGGGGTCAGCTTGCTGCCGTCGATCCCGGCCTTCTCGCAGGCGTCGCGGAAGCGGAAGAAGGTCTCAGCCTCGAAGAAGAACTGGGTCAGCGCCTCATTGGCACCGGCATCCAGCTTGCGCTTCAGCCACTCCACATCCGCAGCCTGATCGGCAGCATCCGGGTGGCGGTCCGGATAGGCGCCGACCTTGATGTTGAAGTTGCCGCGCGCCGACAGCCCCTTGATCAGCTCGACGGAGTTGGCAAAGCCGTCCGGGTGCGGCGTGAACTTGCCTTCACCTTTGGGCGGGTCGCCGCGCAGGGCGACGATTTCGGTGACGCCAGCCTCGGCGAACTGGTCTGCGATCTCCAGTGTTTCCGCCTTGGAGGCGTTCACGCAGGTCAGATGCGCGGCCACGTTCAGGCCGGAAGACTTGTGCAGCGTCGACACTGCGTCGCGGGTCAGGGTGCGGGTGGTGCCGCCGGCACCATAGGTCACCGAAACAAAGCGCGGGTCCATCGGGGCGAGGACCTGCACGGTGTCCCAAAGCCGGAAGGAGGCTTCGAGATTTTGCGGCGGGAAGAATTCGAAGGAAATCTTGGGCGTCGTCATCTCAGGTCTCTCGCTAGGTTGATGTCAGCTCTTGTTGCATGCGCAGCAATGTGAGACAATTTCATAATACTCAAGATTAACATGAGCGATCTGATAAGATGCATATCGAATTCCGCCATCTCCGCACCATCAAGGCCATCCATGAGGCCGGCGGTCTGGCCCGCGCTGCCGAGCAGCTGAACATCACGCAAAGCGCGTTGAGCCATCAGGTGAAGGGGCTGGAGGATCAGGCAGGCGTGGAGCTGTTCATCCGCCGGTCCAAACCAATGAAGCTGTCGCCCGCAGGTCTGCGGCTGCTTCGTCTGGCGGAACAGGTGTTGCCGCAAGTCGAAGCCGCGCAAGCGGAGTTTTCCTCTCTGCGCGATGGCAACACGGGCCGGATGCACATTGCCATCGAATGCCACGCCTGTTTTGAATGGTTGTTCCCGGTGCTGGAGGGGTTCCGCAAGAACTGGGGCGATGTGGATGTGGATATCCGTCCGGGCCTGGCCTTTGACGCGCTGCCCGCGCTGCTGAAGGAAGAGGTGGATCTGGTGGTGTCCTCCGATCCGGAAGACATCAACGGCGTCGATTTCATCGAGCTGTTTGACTACAACGCCGTCTTCGTTGCTTCGGCACAGCATCCCCTGGCAGAAAAACCCTTTGTGGAGGCAGAGGATTTCATCGGCCAGAACCTGATCACCTACCCGGTGGACAAGGTCCGGCTGGATGTGTTCAGCCAGCTGCTGATTCCTGCGGGGGTGGAGCCAGCCTCGATCCGGCAGGTGGAGCTGACAGCGGTGATCCTGCTGCTGGTGGCCTCCAACCGCGGTGTGTCGGTGCTGCCGGACTGGGTGGTGCGGGAGGTGAAATATTCCTCCGACTATGTGACCCGGCCGCTGACCAAATCCGGCATCACCCGCAGCCTCTATGCGGCAATCCGGACGGAGGACCGCGAGAAGCCCTTCATGCAGGAGCTGATCCGGCTGGCCAAGGTCGAGGCGCGCAAGCTGCAGCATCAATAGATACCGCCGCCTGAAAGGGCGCGGAGCGGCCTGCGCCGTTCCGGCGCCTGTGCCCGCTCCGCGCGGTTGCGTGATCCGGCGGGGTCGGCGCGCGGCTCAGACCAGCTTGACGATCTGCTTGCCGGTATTGCCGCCCTGCATCATCGACAGGAAGGTCTTGGGGGCGTTTTCAAGCCCCTCGGCGATGTCTTCCAGGTAGTTGATGTCCCCGCTGGCGATCTTGGGCGCGACCTCCTGCAGGAAGTCGCCATAGCGGTCGTAGTGGTTGAAGATGATGAAGCCATTGACCGACAGGAATTTGGTCAGCACCGAGCGCCAGATCGCCGGAGCCGTCAGCCCGGTTTCGGCGCTGTTGTACCAGGCAATCATGCCGCAGACCGGGATGCGGCCGAAATTGTTCATCAGCGGCAGCACCGCCTCCAGCACCTTGCCGCCGACATTTTCGTAGTAGATGTCGATGCCGTCAGGGCATTCTGCGGCCAGGGCCTCGCTCAGCGCGTCGGCGCTGGCGTAGGCGCGGTGGTCGAGGCAGGCGTCAAAGCCGAAGGTCTCCACGGCCAGCTTGCACTTGTCCGCACCGCCCGCGATGCCGACGACGCGCAGGCCCTTCTGCTTGGCAAGTTGCCCCACCATGGACCCGACCGGGCCGGTGGCCGCGGCAACCACCAGGGTTTCGCCCGCCTGCGGGCGGCCATAGGCGTCCAAGCCATGCCATGCGGTAAACCCCGGCATGCCGAGAACGCCAAGCGCGGTGGTGAGCGGTGCCATATCCGGGTCCAGCTTGCGGATCTCGGAGGCCTTGGCGCAGGCATGGCTGGCCCAGCCGAACATACCCAGGGCGAAGTCGCCGGGCTGGTACTCCGGGCTGCCGGAGGCGATCACCTCACCAACCCCGCCTGCGGTCATGGTCTCGCCGATTTCCACCGGCGGTGCATAGGATTTGCCTGCGTTCATGCGCCCGCGCATATAGGGGTCCAGCGACATATAGTGAACTTTTACAACCACTTCTCCGTCGCCGGGCTGGGGCAGGTCTACAGCTTCAAGGCGGAAGTTTTGCTCGCTGGCCTGGCCTTCGGGGCGGCTGGCCAGCACGATACGCTGCATCTGGTCGGGCATGGGGCACTCCTTGATCTATTTGCAGCAAACACTGGGCGCGGCGGCGGCGGATTTCAACCGCTTGCGCGCCCGGCGCCGCGGCGTCAGCCCGGATCAGCAGTTTACGGCATAACCCCTTGGCATTCGGGGGCAGGGCGCGTATAGGCACGCATTGACCCGGCATCTCCCCGACCTGACAGGATTCTGCAGACATGATTGGCAGCGCAAACCTCAATGTGATGATCAAGGCCGCCCGCAAGGCAGGCCGTTCCCTGGTGAAGGACTTCCGCGAGGTGGAAAACCTGCAGGTCTCGATGAAAGGTGCAGGCGACTTCGTCTCCAAGGCCGACATCGCCGCCGAGAAGATCATCAAGGAAGAGCTGCGCAACGCCCGCCCGACCTATGGCTGGATCGCGGAAGAGGGCGGCGAGATCGAGGGCGAAGACCCCACCCGCCGCTGGATCGTCGACCCGCTGGACGGCACCACCAACTTCCTGCACGGGCTGCCGCACTGGGCGATCTCCATCGCGCTGGAGCACAAGGGCAAGATCGTTGCGGGCGTGGTCTATGACGCCGCCAAGGACGAGATGTTTTTTGCCGAGAAGGGCGCGGGCGCCTGGATGAACGACACCCGCATCCGCGTCTCCGGCCGTCACCGGATGATCGAGTCGATCTTTGCCACCGGCGTGCCGTTCGGCGGCCGCGCCGACCTGCCGCTGACGCTGCAGGACCTGGCCCGCCTGATGCCCGCCTGTGCCGGCGTGCGCCGCTGGGGCTCCGCCGCGCTGGACATGGCCTATGTGGCCGCAGGCCGCTACGAGGGCTTCTGGGAACGCCGCCTGAACGCATGGGATCTGGCCGCAGGCATCATCATCGTGAAAGAGGCCGGCGGGTTGGCCGAGGCAATCGACCCCGAAGCGGGCATCATCGACAGCGGGTCGGTGGTTTGCTCCAACGAGCCGATCTTCGAGAACTTCGCCAAGGTGATCCGCGGGTGAATTCACCCGGAACTTTGAGTATCGGAAACGCGGCCATTGAGCCGCGTTTTTTGATTTTATGGAAGCTGTTGCAGAGTGAGGGCTGTCTGCAGGGTCACTGATCCGACGGATGGTTCACCCCGTCGTTCCAGGGAATCTCGCCATAGGTCTCCGGATGAGTCCGCGGATTGGCGCCCTCGATGCAGCCCAGATTGACGCCGCATTCCTTCGGATCGGAGCGGCGCTGGTGGTGGGTGTAGATGCCGCAGGTCTTGCAGAAATAGTGTTTCGCCGTGTGGCTGCCCCAGGTGTAGAGGCTGAGGTTCTCCGCCCCTTTCAGCACCTTGAGGCTGGCGGTGATGGCGGTTACAGCAGCCGCCCCGCGGCGGCGGCAGAAGGAACAGTCGCAGCGCGCGGCAGAGGCGAGGCCTTCCGGAAACTCCGCCTCGATTTCTACGGCGCCGCAGTGGCAGGTGGCTTTGAAGTGAGGCATGGGACTCTAACCAATCTTTGGCTTTTCTAAGTTGTCTGCAGGACTTCCTGATTCTACCGGCGTCGAGTTTTCCTAATTCCTTGAATAACAACTTGAATCAAAACGATCGGAAATCCGTAATAAATGTAGAATAATACCGGTAGACGGTATCCGGAGTCAGGTGAGCTTAGGGGAACGTAACTCACCCCGTAAAAAATACTGCCCACAAGCTCGTCGCAAGTAGAAAATCGTTCTTAATCTCGGCCCAAAACCTACTGAGAAAAGGTTTTTGATGCCCCTCCTGGGCGGTGTCTTTCTTCATTTATCGACTTCCAGTTTTAACACTACTTCCCCCACGGCCCCGGATCGCGCTTCTTGCGCGGCAGCTTCGGAATGCGGCTGGTGGAATACTCATACTCGTTCTCCGGATGCGGAGGCGCCCCATGCGTCCGGTCCCAGAACGCCGGGCCGCCGCGGCGCAGCCACAGGGGCAGGCACAGGACCAGCCCAACCGCAAAGCCGCCAGCATGGGCCCAATAGGCGACGCCGCCCTGGTTTGGGTCAGAGCCAAGCCCGCCGAAGAACTGCATCGCCAGCCACACGCCCAGCATGACAAAGGCGGGGATGGTGAAGATGCGGAAGTAGATGATCAGCACCAGCAGGATATCGACCCGCGCCTTGGGGTACATCAGCAGGTAGCCGCCCATCACACCGGCGATGGCACCGGAGGCACCGACGGTGGGCACCATCGAACCCGGCGCCGACATAACATGGATCAGCCCGGCGCCTAACCCGCTGAGGAGGTAGAACAGCAGGAAGGGCAGGTGGCCCATCTCCTCCTCCAGGTTGTCGCCGAAAATCCACAGGAACAGCATGTTGCCGCCCAGATGCATCAGCCCGCCGTGGATGAACAGGGAGGTAAACAGCGTCCCGTACCCGTAGCCGTGGCTGATCTCGGCCGGCACCACCGCATAGACGTCATAGAAATAGGCCAGCGCCCGGGGGGAGGCGTAGCTGGCCGTGTAATAGATATAGGCTAGGACATTCGCGGCAATCAGCGCGTAGACGACATAGGGCCGGCGGCCGGACGGGTTGTGGTCGCGGATCGGAAACATGGGGGAACGCTGGGCCGGAAATAGCCCAGCGTCAAGTGCTTAGCGCGGAAAGCTCAGGCCATGCCGCCCAGCAATTGCGCGTTGCCGCCGGAGGCGGTGGTGTCGACGCAGACATGGCGCTCGGCCAGCACCCGGGCGCGGTCCGGCTTGCCCGGGATCAGCGGCACAATTGCGCCGTCGCGCTTGGCCAGGCTCTGTTCGATCTCGCGGCCGGTGGCTTCGTCACCCCACCACAGGACGCCTGCGATGCCGTGGATGCTCTCCAGCTGGCTTAGGTCCAGCAGGCCATGCGCCTCAATTGCGGTGCCGCCAAGACTGATCACCTCCTTGGCCTGCGCAGCAGCGGCCTCGGCCCCCGGACCCATGCACAGCAGCGGCGGGCGGGCAGAGACGGTCAGGCGGTTCGACTCGCCGGTCGGGCCGGGCAGGGAGGTGGTGACCGGCTGGCTGGGCACGCCGCTGGGTGCTTTCAGCTCAGTGATATTCTGCTCCCAGCCGCTGGCGCTGGACCGGCGGTCGGGCGCGCAGAACCGGCTGAGGTAGAGCGGACCGCCTGCCTTGGGGCCGGTGCCCGACAATCCCTCGCCGCCGAACGGCTGGCTGCCGACAATCGCGCCGATCTGGTTACGGTTCACATAGATGTTGCCCGCATGCACCCGGTCGCAGACATGCTGCACCCGGTCATCAATCCGGGTGTGCAGGCCGAAGGTGAGGCCATAGCCGGTTGCATTGATGTCGGAAATCACTTGATCCAGCTGCTGCGACTTGAACCGCGCGACATGCAGGACCGGGCCGAAGATTTCCTCTTCCAGTGCCGCGATACCGGGCACCTCGATCATCGTGGGCGCCACGAAGGTGCCGCCCTGCGGCGCGCGCATTTCCTTCAGCACCCGGCCCTCGGCGCGGGCCTTGTCGATATGCGCGAGGATGCCTGCGCGGGCGCCCTCGTCGATCACCGGGCCGCTGTCGGTGGACAGGTGCCAGGGGTCGTCCAGCTGCAGGCAGTCCATCGCGCCCTTCAGCATTCTCAGCACGTTGTCGGCAACGTCGTCCTGCAGGTAGAGGCAGCGCAGCGCCGAGCAGCGCTGGCCGGCCGACTGGAAGGCGCTTTCGATCACCGCCTGCACCGCCTGTTCCGGCAGCGCGGTGGAGTCGACGATCATCGCGTTCAGCCCGCCGGTTTCCGCAATCAGCGGCGCACCTGGCTGCAGGTTTTCGGCCATCGCCTTGCGGATGCGCTTGGCGGTGGCGGTGGAGCCGGTGAAGGCGACGCCATTGACGCGCGGATCTGAAGTGATGGCGGCCCCGACCACGCTGCCGCGGCCCGGCACCAGCTGCAGGGCGCTGCGCGGCACACCGGCCTCATGCAACAGCTGCACGGCGCGGTGGGCAATCAGTGGCGTCTGGTCGGCGGGTTTCGCCAGCACGGCGTTGCCCGCGGCCAATGCGGCCGAGACCTGGCCGGTGAAGATCGCCAGCGGGAAGTTCCAGGGCGAGATGCAGGAGAAGATGCCTGCGGGCGGCGCATCGGGAATGCGGGCCGCATAATAGCGCAGGAAATCCACCGCCTCGCGCAGTTCGGCCACTGCATCGGGAATGGTCTTGCCGGCCTCGCGGGCGAGGATGGCGAACAGCTCGCCGAAGTTTTCCTCATAGAGGTCGGCTGCCTTGTTCAGGACCGCGGCGCGCTCCGCTGCAGGGGCGTCCCAGGGATCTGCCAGCGCCAGCGCCAGTTCGATATCCTCCGGGCTGCACTGGGCGACGGTGCCAACGACGCTCTGGTCGGTGGGGCTGGTCACATCCTTGGCGTCTTCCGGCTGGGCATCGCCTGCCAGCAGCGGCGCGGCCTGCCACTGCTGATTGCGCCAGGGAGCGCGGGCCTCTTCGATCTTTGCCAGGGTCGGCGCGTGGCCCAGGTCGAAGCCCTTGGAGTTCGGGCGCTCCGGCGCGTACAGCTCCGGCCCGGCCGGGATCTTGCGGGTCACATCCGTGATGGCAGCAAACGGGTCCGCGGCGACCACTTCCGGCGGCACGTTTTCATCAACGATCTGGTTCACGAAGGAGGAGTTGGCGCCGTTTTCCAGCAGGCGGCGCACCAGATAGGCCAACAGGTCGCGGTGGGCGCCGACGGGCGCGTAGATCCGGCAGTTGGTCTTGTTCTGCTCCAGCACCATCTGGTGCAGGGTTTCGCCCATGCCGTGCAGGCGCTGGAATTCATAGCGCTCACTGCCGACGCCTTCGGCCATGTGCAGGATGGCGGCAACGGTGTGGGCGTTGTGGGTGGCGAACTGCGGATAGATCCGGTTCGTCATGCCCAGCAGCTTGCGGGCGTTGGAGATGTAGGAAACATCGGTCAGCGGCTTGGAGGTGAAGACCGGAAAGCCATCGACGCCCTCGACCTGGGCGCGCTTGATCTCGGTGTCCCAATAGGCGCCTTTGACCAGCCGCACCATAAAGCGGCGGTCGTATTTCTCTGCCATTTCGTGCAGCGCATCAATCGCCAGCCCGGTGCGCGGCCCATAGGCCTGCACCACCACGCCAAAGCCGTCCCAGCCCGCCAGCGCCGGGTCAGAGACCACGGCCTCGATCACTTCCAGCGACAGCGACAGGCGGTCGGCTTCCTCAGCATCGACATTCAGGCCCATCTTGGCCGCCTTGGCGAGCAGCACCAGCGCCTTCAGGCGCGGCACCAGCGCTTCCATCACGCTGTGCTCATGCGCCAGCTCATAACGCGGATGCAGCGCCGACAGTTTCACCGAAATGCCGGGGTTCTTGCGGATGTCGTCGCTGTTGCATGCGGCAGCAATGGCGGAAATCGCCTTGGAATAGGCCAGGTGATAGCGCGAGGCGTCGGCCTCGGTCCGGGCGGCCTCGCCCAGCATGTCGTAGGAATAGGTGTAGCCCTTGGCCTCCATGCCGGCGGCGCGGTTCATGGCGCTTTCGATGGTTTCGCCCAGCACGAACTGGCGGCCCATTTCCTTCATCGCGCGGCTGACGGCGGTACGGATCACCGGCTCGCCCAAGCGCTTGATGGCGCCGCGCAGGGCGCCGATCGGGCTGCGCTCCTCGTCCAGCACCTTGCCGGTCAGCATCAAGGCCCAGGTCGAGGCATTGACCAGCGAGGAAGTCGATTTGCCCAGGTGCTTGCCCCAGTCGGAAGGCGCGATCTTGTCTTCGATCAGCGCGTCGATGGTGTCCGCATCCGGCACCCGCAAGAGCGCCTCGGCCAGGCACATCAGAGCCACGCCCTCATCGGTCGACAATCCGTATTCGGCCAGGAACACCTCCATCAGCCCCGGCGCCGAATGGCCGCGGATGTCGCGCACCATTGCGGCGGCGTTGGAACAGATGCGGCTGCGGTCGGCCTCGGACAAGGCCGCCTGGGCAATCAGCAGGTCGCGGATTGCGGTCTGGTCGGCATAGGTTCCGGCATCGATCCGGTGGCGCAGTTTGGCTTTGGTGGTCATGCAGGGTACTCCACAGAAGATGTGCAGGGCTTTTGCTTAGGATACACCCTTTCTGGCGGGACAATTGCCTAAAGGTGCGCTATACGTAGTTCGAACCCGTAAAAATTCCAGCAACTGGCAGTCCAAATGAACTCTGCAGATCTTGACCGGTCCGACCGTGCGATTCTGAATGTCCTGGCCGAGGACGGCCGGATCTCCATTGCCGACCTCGCCCGCAGGATCGGCCTGTCCAAGACCCCCACCCAGACCCGGCTGCGGCGGCTGGAGGCGGAGGGCATCATTACCGGCTACCGGGCGCTGGTGGATCCGATCCGGCTGGGGCTCGATCACGTGGCCTTTGTCGAGGTGAAGCTGAACGACACCCGCGAGGCCGCGCTGGCCAAGTTCAACGCCGCGGTGGCGAAACTGCCGGAGATCGAACAGGCCCATATGATGGCCTCGCATTTCGACTACCTGCTGAAAGTGCGCACAAGGTCGATGACCGACTACCGGGCGGTGCTGGGCGAGAAGATCTCCTCGCTGCCGCATGTCGCCTCCACCTCCACCTATGTGGCGATGCAGGCGGTGAAAGAAGACGGCGCCCTGGGGCCGCTTTAACGCTGCGCACGCGCAGTTGACTTGATTGAAACCGGAATTGTGCGAGCATGGGGCATGTTGTTTGCCTTTCTTCGCGCCCCGTTTTCCTTCGCCGCCTGTGCTGCGGTTCTTGCTGCTGCTTCTTTCCCGGTGCAGGCGTCGGAATGCCCTGACGCCCCCGACCACAGCACACCTTTGGAGGCGCTGCTGACCGAGGTGCAGGAGGCCGAAACCGAATTCCAGGCACTGGAAATCGCCAACCGCATGTGGGAATACTGGGCCGATGCGCCCAATGCACAGGCGCAGGCCATTCTCGACCGCGGCATGACCAAACGCTCCGCCTTCGATTTCCTCGGCGCGCTGGCGGACTTCGACCAGCTGATCGCCTATTGCCCGGACTATGCCGAGGGCTACAACCAGCGCGCTTTCGTGCATTACCTGCGCCGGGATTTCGCGTCTGCCCTGACGGACTTGGATCGCGCTTTGGAGCTGTCGCCCCGCCATATCGCCGCGATGAGCGGGCGGGCGCTGTCGCTTTACGGCCTGTCCCGGCTGGAGGAAGCCCGCACCGCGCTGGCAGAGGCGCTGGCGCTGAACCCGTGGCTGCCGGAGCGCTACCTGGCGGACCCGGGCGGACCGCTGGCACCGCCGGGCGCAGGGGATGTGGAGCTGTAGCGCCCGCATCGCGGGAAAAACTGCCTGCAAATTCCGAAAACCGATTGCCGGCGCAAAACCGGGAGGTTAGACCTGCGGCAAGGGCAATGCTAGGCAATGCCCGGCGCGGACGTGGTGGAATGGTAGACACCGGAGACTTAAAATCTCCTGGCCTAATGGCCGTGCGGGTTCGAGTCCCGCCGTCCGCACCAATTTTCTCAATTCAGTTTGACTTCTGTCGCGACCGCAGCCCGCCGCGGTAACCTTTGCTTTGAACACTGGTCCGAGAGACCCCAATGTCGGGAAGTGTTTTGCCGGATCGCGCAGAGATTGCGTTGCTGTGACGGTAAATTTGTGCAACATGTTGCGCGAAATGTGAAAGATCCTGCACATATGGCGCTAATCCACGAGAAAATTTCGGCCCTCTTGGAAGACATGAACCTGTCCAACCGGCAGGCGGCTCTGAAATGCGGCATCCCCTATGGCACCTTCAACAGCGCGCTGAAACATCAGCGCGAAATCGGCTGGAGCACGCTGGATGCGCTGGCGCGGGGGCTGGGGGTGTCGTTCCAGTATTTCTCATCTGACACCGCGGGGCTGGAGCTGCTGCCGGAAGCCCGTGCCGATGCGGATGCCGCCAGGGCCTTTGATATTCTCAATGCCCGCATGCAGGCCGCCGCGCGGTCCCGCCAATACAGCGGCTGCGATGTGTCGTTGCAGGACTTCCTGGACTGGTGGTTTGCCAACAGCGGCCGGCTGGAAAGTTTCGACCGGCTGCAGCACGCGGTCGACATGTTCGATCCGCCGGATGCTGAACAGAACCGCATCCAGCCGATCCGCTCCGGCCCGGCCAGCCTGGCGTCGATCTGTTTCGAGATCTCGGACAGCGACCAGCTGCGCGGCACGCTGAACGGGTTCAGCGACAAGCTGAACGCGGATCTGGTGATGGCCCACAGCGAGGCGATCAGCCGGGGCGAGCCGGTGATCACGCATCCCTCCATCGACGTGAAGCTGCTGAACGGGCGCCGCTTCACCCGCCAGTACCGCCGGGTGCTGGCACCGGTCTATCTGCCCGATGGCAAGCTGCTGGTGGTCAACTTTTCACAGGACATCAAAACCGGCTAAGTCGCTCTGCAGCATATGCTCCATCTCCAGCCGCGAGGCGCCGACGAACCATTCGGTGCTGCTGCGCACCTCCGGTTCCGGGGCCCGCCACTTTTGCGCTCTCGGGATGGCGCGGGTGAAGCCATAGACCAGATCCAGCCGGGCCTGCATGTGGCGGTCCGGGATGAAGGCATAAATCCAGTCCACATCCCATTTCTGGATCGCCAGGATATGCAGAATCCGCATGAAGGGCGCCAGCCGCTCCGCCCGGCGGCCGCGGTGGCCGGGCAGGAAAGTCAGTTCGCCGACATAGGCCAGCCGCCCGCGGACCTCGCGGGCCAGCGGTGCGGCGACGCTTTCGACCCCGCCGCCGGCGCCGTTGGGAAACTGGTGGCGAGAGGTGCGCAGAAGGTAGTCCGCCAGCGTTTCCCGGCCCAGGTCCTGCAGCATCGAGGCCGCACCGCCGATGTAGGCATCGCCCTCCTTGAGGAACAGCCAGAAGGCGGAGTTTTCGGTGTGGTCCGCCCGCTCGATCGCGAATCCGGGCATCTGGAACAGGCGTCCGGTGGCGGCGGCGGTTTCGGGCACTTTCTCGAAATCGGTGAACATTTCGACCTGCAGCCCGGTCTCCGCAAGCGCACTTAAATACCCCGAAAGCGTTTTCCCCAAGTCCAATGAGTTCATTAAGGTCCCCCGTCACAAATTCTTCATTCCGGGATAGCCCGGATTGCCTGCTGACGCCGCCACAGAGTGCGGAATGACTAAAATCTTAACCACTTTTACGGTAAATTTTCTATTTCCCTCAGGCGGTTTTGTTCCGCAAAGTGCCGCAGGCCGGTGGCGGTAGGGGTTGTTTTACAAAGAAAAAGCCCGGCAGCTGCGCTGCCGGGCTGAAACACGTCATGGTGTCTCAGGGTTGTATCAGCCGCGGCCGCGGTAGGGCGGCACGCCCTGATCCGGGATCCAGACGCCTTCGGGCATCGGGCCGGTCTGCCAGAACACGTCGATCGGGATGCCGCCGCGCGGATACCAGTAGCCGCCGATGCGCAGCCATTTGGGCTCCAGGAAATCCGCCAGGCGGCGGGCGATGGAGACAGTGCAGTCTTCGTGGAAGGCGCCGTGGTTGCGGAAGGAAGTGAGGAACAGCTTCAGCGATTTGCTCTCCACCAGCCATTCGCCCGGCACATAGTCGATCACCAGATGGGCAAAATCCGGCTGCCCGGTCATCGGGCAGAGCGAGGTGAACTCCGGCGCGGTGAAGCGCACGTTGTAGGCCACATCGGCCTGCGGGTTCTGCACCCGCTCCAGTTCCGCCTGTTCCGGGCTTTGCGGCACGATGGTGTCGCCGCCCAGCTGTTTCAGGTTGCTGTAGATGCTGTCGGACATGTCAGGGTTCCTTGTTGTCAGACGCCGCGCTTGTTGCCCCAGACCAGCACATGCAGCTGGGGCAGCACGCGGGGGGTGAACCAGCCATCGCCGGTCACTTTTCCGATGAGCCACAAGAGGCGCTCGGTGGCCTGGTTCAAATCGACCGGCAGGTCGGGGTCCACCTCGGGGTTGCCGGGCTGCAGGTAAAGCGGCAGCTCCGGGTGGCGTTCGGCAGCGGCCTTGGCCCAGGCGTAATCCTTGTCGTCGAAGATCACGATCTTCATCACCGCCTGGCCGCAGCCCTTGGCGGCTTCAAGGCATTGGTCAAAGGCTTTCCAGTCCACCGTTTCGCCGCTGGAGGGCGGCTTGGGGCTCAGCACCAGCGTGTCGAGATCCGCAAACCAGGGCTTGCTGACCGATCCTTGGGTCTCGCAGGCGAATCGGTAGCCCTCGGCCTTGCCGTAGGCAATCACCGGGGCGAAGTCCTGGATCGCCGGGTTGCCGCCGGAAATCGACACCGTCAGCGGCTTGCCGCCGGACAGGCGGCGGACCTCTGCCATCACGTCTTCGGGCGCCATCACCGCCCAGTCGTGGCGGTAGGCGCTGTCGACCGCGTGCATGCTGTCGCACCAGGAGCAGCGGTAATCGCAGCCGCCGGCGCGCACAAACACCGTGGGCTCCCCGATCAGGGCGCCTTCACCCTGGATCGTGGGGCCGAAGATTTCTGCAATGCGCAAGCTCATGGCCGGTATTCCGCCCAGGTTTTGGGCGTCTCCGAAACCTTCACGGCGGTGACTTCCGGCCAGCGCGCATGGCACCAGTCATAAAAATGCCTGGCCATGTTTTCCGCCGTCGAATGCCCCTCCAGCACATCGTTCAGATGCCGGTGGTCGAAGGTGCCGTCGATGTACTCCTTCAGTGGCTTCAGCTCGTGATAGTCGCGCACAAAGCCGTCCGCGTTCAGCTCTTTGGCTGCCAGCTCCACCACAACGATGTAGTTGTGCCCATGCATCCGGGCGCATTGGTGGTCGGATGGCAGATGGGTCAGCTGATGCGAGGCGGAGAAGTGGAACTCCTTGGTGATCCGGAACATCAGGCGCCGTCCTTGCTTGCAATGGCGGCTTTCCAGAAGTCCGGGTCGGCATAGTCTGTCGGGTCTTCGACACCTGCCAGATGGAAGGCCTCGCGCCGCTCCACGCAGGTGCCGCAGCGGCCGCAGTGTTTCTCGCCGCCCTTGTAGCAGGACCAGGTCTCGGCAAAGGGGGTGTTGTGCTTGGCGCCCGCGGTGACGATGTCGCCCTTGGTGCGGTGCACAAACGGCGTATACAGCCGCACGTCGGCATAGCCGTCCAGCGCCGCCCGCTGCATCGCATCAAACGCCTCGGTGAAGGCCGGGCGGCAGTCCGGATAGATGAAATGGTCGCCGCCATGCACCGCCGTTGCCACGGCGTCGTCGCCGTTTGCAGCGGCAATGCCATAGGCGATGGTCAACATGATGGCATTGCGGTTCGGCACCACGGTGACCTTCATGGTCTCTTCCTCGTAGTGGCCGTCCGGCACGTCGATGTCATCGGTCAGGGCCGAGCCGGAAAGCGCGGCGCCGATACCCCTCATGTCGATGATGTCATGCGGCACGCCCAGCCGTTCGGCAGCGGCGGCGGCATAGTCGAGTTCCTTCTTGTGGCGCTGGCCGTAGTCGAAGGAGACAAGACGGGTCAGCTGATGCTCCTCAGCGACCATATGGGCAAGCGAAACGGAATCCAGCCCGCCCGAGCAGATAACGATAGTCTTCATGTTTGAACCCTTGTTTTGGTGACCGGGTAGGCTGCGACCGGTTCCGCGCGTTTAGCAGCAAGCGGCAAATGGCGCAAGCCGCGGGCGTATTGCGAACATCCGGCAGGACTTGCTGGGGAAATTTGAAAATGCCTTATGGGTCGGGCCAAAGGCCCAGCCCGCGCTACACGGGCGGCAGCTCCGCCTCCAGCCACTCCAGAAACGCCCGCGATGCCGGGGTGCTGGCATGGCTTGGCGGCGGCATCAGGAAGTAGTTCTCCAAAAGCTCCGCCGAGTGATCGCCGGCCCTGACCAGCTGGCCGCTTTGCAGCAGCCCGCCCGCCAGCGTGTCATGCGACATGGAGATCCCGGCGCCATTCACCGCCGCGGTCATGGCAATCACGTAAGTGGAGGCCAGGTTGATCTCGTGGTTGCGCTCAAACGGCCGCTCCTGCGACTTGAACCATGCGCCCCAAGATCCTGTCACCCCAGCACAATCCAGCAGGTGCGCGGTGCTGAAATCCACCGCGCCGCCCTGATAGCCCGGTGCGCAGACCGGGTAGAACCGGTCCCGCGTCAGCCGGACCGCGGCCGCCGACATGTCATTTGGACGGCCAAAGCGGATCTCGGTCCCGGCAGAGCTGGCATGGCGCTCCGGATCCCAGATCGGGGTCACGATGTTCAGCACCAGCCAGGGGAATTTTTCATAGAGGCGCGGCAGGCGCGGCGACAGCCAGAAGACTGAGAACGCCATATTGCACTGCAGCACCAGATGCCGCCCCTGATCGCCGCCGGTAAAGGCCTGGGTGCCTGCGGCAATCAGGTCAAAGGCCTCGCGCACGATCGGCATGTAGTTGGCCCCGGCCTCTGATAGCTCCAGCGCACGGGTTTTGCGGATGAACAGCTCGCGGCCCAAAAAGTTCTCCAGGCTGCGCACATGCTGGCTGATTGCCGATTGGGTCAGGTTTAGCTCCGCGGCGGCGCGGGTGAACGAGAGGTGCCTGGCACTGGCCTCAAAGGCGCGCAGCCAGGTGAGGGGGGGCAGGGAGGAAGAGGGCGATCCGGGGGACGGCATGGATGTATCACCTATGCATTAGTACAATTAATGCATAGCGGCTGAATCAATCGTTTGTCAGCAGCGAATACGGCTGGCACCACTATGGCAACCGAATTTGGAGGCGTCACAATGAACAAGCAAACGGACCTGAGCCCGAACCTCACCCACTGGCAGGAGCGCGTCGACATGGCCGCCGCCTTCCGCTGGACCGAACGCCTGGACATGCATGAGGGCGTCGCCAACCACTTCAGCCTGGCGGTGAACGAGGACGGCAGCCAGTTCCTGATGAACCCCAACCAGGCGCATTTCCGGCGCATCAAGGCCTCCGATCTCCTGCTGCTGGACGCCAACGACCCCAAGACGATGGACCGCCCCGACGCGCCGGACCCGACTGCCTGGGGCCTGCACGGCTTCATCCACCGGCTGTGCCCGCACGCCCGCTGCGTGATGCATGTGCATTCGATCCACGCCACCGTGCTGGCCTGCCTGGCCGACAGCACCCTGCCGCCGATCGACCAGAACACAGCCACCTTCTACAACCGCTATGTGGTCGACGGCGATTTCGGCGGTCTGGCGTTTGAGGACGAGGGCGCCCGCTGCGCGTCGATGCTGACCGATCCCAAGGTCAAGACCATGATCATGGGCAACCACGGGGTGCTGGTGATCGGCGACAGCGTCGCGGACACTTTCAACCGCCTCTACTATTTCGAGCGCGCCGCAGAGACCTATATCCGCGCGCTGCAAACCGGCCGGAAACTGCGGGTGCTGAGCGATGAGATCGCCGAGAAGACCGCGCAGGAGCTGGAGGATTACCCGGACCAGGCGGAGCGCCACCTGGCCGAGCTGAAGGCGATCCTCGACGACGAAGGCTCCAATTACGCCAGCTGAATAGGCTTTCAATCCAGGCAGTGACGCCACGGGCAGTTGATTCATCTGCCCGGCGGCTTGCTGCATCCAATCGTAACATCACTTCAGCCATCCAGAAGGTTCCAGATGCCTGGTTACGTCCCCACCAATGCTGCGTCCTCGGGTGTGAAGCTAGACAAGAAGACGCTGAAATCCATCGCCGCCCGCAGCGACAGGCCCGGGCTGATCTACCTGGCGCAATGGCTAGCTTTCCTGACCGCCACCGGCACCCTGGTGTGGGCCGCGCTCGGCACCATCTGGATGTGGCCCGCGATGCTGCTGCACGGCATCTTCCTGACCGTTCCGGCCTATTCCTTCAGCCATGAGACCGCGCACGGCACCGCCTTCCGCACCCGCTGGCTGAACGAGACGGTGCTGTGGGTCACCTCGCTCCTCTACATGGAAGAGCCGCTGCACCGCCGTTACACTCACACCAACCACCACACCCATACCTGGTGGGTCGGCAAGGACAGCCAGATGCCGTTCGACACACCGATGGGCTTTGGCGGCTGGCTGGCCGAGATCACCGGCTTTGCGCTCTTGCGCTTCCACATGCAGGTCTTCGTGCATCTGGCGGCGGGCCACTACACCGACACGATGAGGATGGTCACGCCCGAGGGCGAGTTCGCCAAGATGAGCCGCAACGCGCGCATCATGCTGATGATCTATGCGCTGATCGCCGCGGCGCCGTTCCAGGGCATCTGGTGGCCGGTCTGGCTGGTTGTCATCCCGCGAGTGCTGGGCGCGCCTGTCATGCTGCTGTTCACCCTGATCCAGCATGTCGAGCTGCAGGAAAACTCGCCCTCGATCCTGGAAAGCACCCGCTCGTTCCGCAGCAACTGGCTGGCTGAGTTCCTCTATATGAAGATGAACAACCACGTCGAACACCATCTGTATCCGCAGGTGCCGTTCCACGCGCTGCCAAAACTGGCGGAAGCGGTGCAGGACCAGCTGCCGCAGCCCGATCCCGGTTTCTTCAAAACCAACCTAGAAGTGCTGTCCGTGGTGCTGCGCCGCTCCCTGGGCCGCCCGACCCGGGCCGCCACCATCCGGCAGGCGCCGCATATGATCACCGACGGTGGTCCGGTGCAGCGCGTTGCGCAACGGACCATGTAATTCCCGCCCGATCCCAACACCAGGAGCCGCAAGAATGAGCCAATGGATTGACGCCTGCGCCACCGATGACATCGACGAGGAAGACCTGATTGCCTGGGAGCATGACGGCAAGTCCTATGCGATCTACAACACCGCAAAGGGCTTCTTTGCCTCCGATCTCATGTGCACGCATGAGGAGCAGAGCCTGGAGGACGGTCTGGTGATCGACTGCGTCATCGAATGCCCGCTGCACGGCGGCCGCTTCGACATCTGCACCGGCAAGGCGCTGTCCGCTCCGGTGCATCAGGACCTCAAGACCTACCCGGCAAGGGCTGAGGGCGGAAGGGTTTTTGTGAATACCGGCTGACGCGTTCCAATCCGGATAGCCAGCGGCTGGCGGCCCCTCGGGGCCGCTGTTATTGATCGGGTTGCCATCTGATCCTGATCAAGGCAGCGACTGCCCGGTCTCCCTATGCATGAATCCAGAGAGACTCGGCAGCTATAGGAGAAAGCCCATGTTGCGCCTTGCATCCATCCTGTATTCGCTGATCGGCAGCAGCCTGGCAGGGGCCGGGGTGATTGCGGTGCTGGCGGCCGGGCTGGTCACCACACAAGCCATCATCGGTGCCGCCGCCGCGGGCGCGGTGCTGGCACTGCCGGTGGCCTGGCTGGTGGCGAAACAGCTCTATGCCCGCGGCGCCTGACCCGGCTCAGGCGTTCAGGAACACCCGCGCGGCGGCCTCGAACTCCCGCGGCTTCTCCGCGTGCAGCCAATGGCCCGCGCCAGGCAGCTTGGCAAACCGGGCATTGGGGAACCGCGCGCGGATCTCCTCGCGGTGCTCCGGCAGCACGTAATCCGACTCGGAGCCTGACAGGAACAGGGCAGGGCCGTCCCAGGCGGGGTCCGTCTGCGGGAAGGACATGATGTTCGGCATCTGATCCGCCAGCGTGTCCAGGTTCAGCTTCCAGCGCTTGTTCGGCAGGTCCAGCGACTGGGTGAAGAAGCTCTGCAGCGCAGGCTCCACCCCGGCCTCACCCAGTTTTGCGGCGGCCTCAGGGCGGCGCTCGATGGTCTCCAGGTCCAGCGACTTCATGGCGTGGATATACTGGATCTGGGTATGGCCGTAGGCGACCGGCGCGATGTCGGCAACCACCAGCTTTCTCACCGCCTCGGGATGGTTCAGCGCCAGCATCATCGCCGCCTTGCCGCCCATCGAATGGCCGATCACATCCATCCGGCCGCCATGGGCGCCGATCACTTCCTCCAGGTCCCCGGCCAGCTCCGGATAGGTATGGCTGTCCTCGCGCGGGCTGTCGCCGTGGTTGCGCATGTCCACCGCAACCACCTGCCGCTCATCCGACAGGCGTTTGGCGATGACGCCCCAGTTGCGGGCCGAGCCATAAAGCCCGTGGGCAATCAGAAGCGGGGTTTTTCCGGTGGCAGCGCCATGAGTGATCGTGTTCAGCATGCCGCCTTGATAGCCGCGCAGGCGGAGGCTTGCCACCCCCATTGAGGCAGCCGCAGGGGCAGGCTAGGGTGGCCTCGCAGCGCAGCATGGGGAGAGTGCCGCAATGGCCGCCAGCCTGGACCAGGATATCGAAGACATCCGCACCCTCCTGAAGGAGCGCGAGCACGCATCCGGCGATCTTGCCGCCGCGCTGAAACGGGTCCGCCGCCGCATCCCCCGCCGGATCTACAAGCAGGGCATGAAACTGGCCGCCGCGCTGCCGCTGCTGGAACACCCCAGGCTCCGGATGACGGTGGACGAAAAACCGCTGCAGGGCGCGGCCCGCGAGGTGAAGGCGCATCTGCAGAAAATCGATCTTGCCGACCGCCGCAAGGGCTTCTGGCTGGGCGTGCTGGGCAGCATGGCGTTTTCCATCCTTTGCGTGCTGATCTTCTTGGTGGTGGTGCTGCGCTGGCGCGGCCTGATCTGATTTCCCGCTTTACGCCGCCGCCGCTATCCGCGTTTAGATGCCTCTGGTCCAGCAGCCGGCCGCTCCCGCCCCTTTCCGGCCTGGCTGCGGCAGGCCCTCAAGCGTCGGGCAGGGTGCCGGGCCGGGATTGTTAACGCTGCAGACGCTCGTGTAATTCACTGTTAATAAACAAGGTTTCGCAGCGAAACCCCTTTTCTGTGACGCGTGTTCCCGCGGGCCGCTGCGCGCTTTGCGCCTGCCAAAGCAAAACCGCCGCGGCTGGCGGCCGCGGCGGTTTCAAGTCTTGGGGGAAGCCCGGGCTTACAGGTTCGGGTAGAGCGGGAACCGGGCGCAGAGGTCCGCGACCTTGGCGCGCACCGAGGCTTCCACGCCGGCGTTGCCCTCTTCACCGTTGGCCGCCAGCCCGTCGATCACCTCGATGATCAGGTCGGCGATCTGGCGGAACTCCGCCTCGCCGAAGCCGCGGGTGGTGCCCGCCGGGGTGCCCAGGCGCAGGCCGGAGGTCACGGTCGGCTTTTCCGGGTCGAACGGGATGCCGTTCTTGTTGGTGGTGATATGGGCGCGGCCCAGCGCCTTGTCGGCGATGTTGCCGGTGACGCCCTTGGGGCGCAGGTCGACCAGCATCACATGGGTGTCGGTGCCGCCGGTGACGATGTCCAGGCCGCCCTGGATCAGCTGGTCGGCCAGCGCCGCCGCATTGGCGCGCACCTGCTTCTGGTAGGTCTTGAACTCCGGCTTCAGCGCCTCGCCGAAGGCCGCCGCCTTGCCGGCGATCACATGCATCAGCGGGCCGCCCTGGATGCCCGGGAAGATCGCCGAGTTCACTTTCTTGGCGATCGCCTCGTCATTGGTCACGATCATGCCGCCGCGGGGGCCGCGCAGGGTCTTGTGGGTGGTGGTGGTGGCGACATGCGCATGCGGGAACGGCGAGGGGTGCTCGCCGGCCGCGATCAGGCCTGCGATATGGGCCATGTCGACCATGAAGAAGGCGCCGACGCTGTCGGCGATTTCACGGAACCTGGCAAAGTCGATCTGGCGCGGGATGGCGGAGCCGCCGGCGATGATCAGCTTCGGCTGGTGCTCGCTGGCCAGCGCCTGGATCTGGTCGTAGTCGATCCGGTTGTCGCTTTGGCGCACGCCGTAGTGCACCGCGTTGAACCACTTGCCCGACTGGTTCGGCGCGGCGCCGTGGGTCAGGTGGCCGCCGGAAGCCAGGTCCATGCCGAGGATGGTGTCGCCGGGCTTCAACAGCGCCTGGAACACGCCCTGGTTGGCCTGCGAGCCGGAGTTCGGCTGCACGTTGGCGTATTCGCAGCCGAACAGCTGCTTGGCGCGGTCGATCGCCAGGTTCTCGGCGACGTCGACATACTGGCAGCCGCCGTAGTAGCGGCGCCCCGGGTAGCCTTCGGCGTATTTGTTGGTCAGCACGGAGCCCTGCGCTTCCATCACCGCGGCGGAGACGATGTTCTCGGAGGCGATCAGCTCGATCTCGTCGCGCTGGCGGCCCAGCTCGGCCGTGATCGAGGCAAACAGTTCAGGATCGCGCTCAGACAGCGCTTGGGTGAAAAAGCCGGTGTCACGGGTCGCTTCAGTCATGGTGGCTCCGTTGGAGTTGGGATCAGAATTGAGGGATTTCCTATCGGAAACTTCCTTGCGCAGGAAGCCTGTAAAGCGACATATCCCTGCGACAGAACGGCAACTATGGCCATCGGCGGAAAGCTGTGATTGTTTCGGAACCAGATGCCTAATACCGGAAACAGATTTCATGAGTTTGAGAATCGCCTTTCTGGCCAGTGACGTTGACGTGGCACAGGATGCGCTGGCTGAACTGAGCCGCCGCTACGGCCATGTGCCGCCGGACCAGGCCCAGGTGATCGTGGCGTTAGGCGGTGATGGCTTCATGCTGCGGACCCTTCATACCATGGTCGATCACCCGGCGCCGGTCTATGGCATGAACCGCGGCACTGTCGGCTTCCTGATGAACGAGTACCGCGAGGACGGGCTGATTGAGCGGCTCGAGGAAGCGGTGCAGGAGATCATCAATCCGCTGTCGATGACCGCAATGGACCGCCGCGGCGAGGTGCACAAGGCGCTGGCGATCAACGAGGTCTCGCTGCTGCGGGCGGGCCCGCAGGCGGCACGGCTCCGGATTTCGGTGGACGGGCGGATGCGGATGGAGGAGCTGGTCTGCGACGGCGCGCTGGTCTCTACCCCGGCAGGATCCACCGCCTATAACTACTCCGCCCATGGTCCGATCCTGCCAATCGGGGCCGATGTTCTGGCGCTGACCGCCATTGCCGCCTTCCGCCCGCGGCGCTGGCGCGGGGCGCTGCTGCCCAGCAATGCAATGGTGCGCTTTGATGTGCTGGAGGCGGACAAGCGCCCGGTGATGGCCGATGCCGACTCGATTTCGGTTGCCGATATCGACTGGGTGGAGATCCGCACCGATACGCAAATCCGTCATAAAATCCTGTTCGACCCCGGCCACGGGCTGGAGGAACGGTTGATTTCGGAACAGTTCACCTGAGCGTTTAACGCATCGTTCACGAGGCTGTGAACGACCCGGTAACCATTCCGTGCGAGGATTTATCCACAGGCAGATGCTGGCGCATTTGCCTGAGGCTGCAAAGCCGATGTGCCGGACCGGCGGATTTAATGCGTTCCAGTTTTGTGTTTCCCGCCGGTGGCACCCGGCCGGTCCGCGTTCAGGCGTTCGGGCCGCGGGTGCGGTAATGGTATTGAGTAACTTGGGTGTGGAAGGATCCCGGGGGCGGCTCACCCCGTCCCCGGGGCGCTGCAAAGCGGGCTGCAGCGGGAGGTCTGGCGAATGCAGTTCCTGGCCGGGACGGGCTGTCCGGAGGCAGAATGGTGCGGCATTCCTTTCAATTTTCATACGGCCCCGCCGAACCGGGCTCTCACGCCGGCTTTTCAAGTTCGGGCAGATGTTCTCTGTAACCGGCAAGAACAGCCTAGCGCGCGGGCGGATGCAGCAATGGTAAGGTTGCGCAGCGGGGGCTACCCGCCGCTTGCGGCCATCTTCTCCCACAGCGGCAGGCACATGCGGCCGGCGCGGGCCTCGATGGCGGCGCAGGCATCCACCGCCAGATCCTCGCGCCAGCGGCGGGCGGCGATCTGCACATTGACCGGCTGCGGGCCCTTGGGCAGTTCGGCCAGCCGGGCCGGGACCGAGGCCGCGGGCAGGCCGAGGAAGTTCATCGCATAGGAATAGACCGCGCAGCCCAGCACCTCATGCACGCCTGCCGCGCCCTCGGAGTCGCGGTCCGGCTTGAAGAAGGGTTGCGGCAGGAAGGGCGACAGCACCAGCGGGTAGTCCTCCATGAACAGCGACCACTGGCGTGCGTAATGGGTCCGCTTGGCCATCATCTGCAGCAGCTCATCTCCGGCAAAGGGCGGGAATTCCTGAAAATAGACCGCAAATATGTCGCGCACGGTCTGCGACCCTGCGGCGTCCACATCTCCCTTCATCAGCGCGTAGATCTCGCCCATCAGCGCCCGGTAGCCGGTGCGCCCGGCGTCAAACACATTGGGCGGCTCTGCCTCTTCGACCTTATAGCCCGCATCAGCCAGCGCATCGCGGGCGAAATTCAGCGCCGCCTCGACCTCGGGGTGCAGCTCATAGCCGTGGGTGTTTTTCGTAAAGGCGACCTTGATGGGGCCGTCCGGCGCCGCGCCGCGCCAGGGCATTGGCACATGAAAGGGGTCGCGCGGATCTGCGGCGATCAGGGCGGGCATCGACAGATGCAGATCTTCAGCAGTGCGGGTGATCAGCCCCTGCACAGACATCAGCTGCGCCAGCAGCCCGCGTTCCGCCGTCTGGCTGGGGTTCCAAGCGGGCACCCGGCCCAGGCCCGGCTTCACGGTGACCGCGCCGTTGGCCGCGGCTGGAAACCGCAAGGAGCCGCCGATATCATTGCCATGCGCCAGCGCGCCGATCCCGGCCATCACCGCAGCCCCCGCGCCGCCGGAGGAGCCGCCCGGAGAGATATGCCGCCCCCAGGGGTTATGGGTGCGCCCGTGCAGCGGGTTTTCGGTGTCAGCGCGGAAGGAAAATTCCGGCGTGTTGGTGCGGCCGATCACCACTGCGCCCGCCTTGTACAGGTTCTCAACGACGGGTGCGTCGGCCGGGGCGATCAGGTCCTTCAGCGCCGTCACCCCGTTGGAGGTGGCGTGGCCCTTCTGATCAATATTGATCTTGATGGTGACCGGCACCCCGTGCAGCGGGCCGGGCTCCGCACCGCCGCTGCGCGCCTTGTCCAGCGCGCGCGCCCGTTCCAGCGCCTCGGCGCTCAGGTCCTCGACAACCGCGTTCAGGCCCGGGTTCACCGCGTTCATCCGGCCGATCGAGGCCTGGACTGCGGCCTCGGCGCTCAGATCCCCGGCGCGGGTCAGTGCGGTCAGTTCGGTGGCGCTCAGTTGCCATATGTCCGGTTTTGTCATGCTCAGGCCTCCCTGGCCGCAGCCTAGGCGGGCAGGGCGGAGTTGCAAGCAAAACCGGACGGAAAACAGGCTCCGCCTGCTGTGGCGGAGCCTTCAAAAACCCTCGCAGAGTTTTTGGCCGTTTCCCGAGCCGGGAAACGAGGGAGGTTACTTGGCGTAGCCGATGGTCTGCAGCGCCGTGGTGATTTCGTCCAGGATCGCGGGATCGTCGATGGTGGCAGGCATCTTCCAAGGCGTGCCGTCGGCGATGTTCACCATGGTGCCGCGCAGGATCTTGCCGGAGCGGGTCTTGGGCAGCCGGTCGACCACCACCGCCAGTTTGAAGGCGGCGACAGGACCGATCTTCTCGCGCACCAGTTTCACGACCTCGGACACCACTTCACCGTGATCGCGGTCCGCACCCGAGTTCAGACAAAGGAAGCCCACCGGCATCTGGCCCTTGAGGCTGTCCGCCACGCCGATAACGGCGCATTCGGCGACATCCGGGTGGCCCGCCAGCACCTCCTCCATGCCGCCGGTCGACAGCCGGTGGCCCGCCACGTTGATCACGTCATCGGTGCGCGCCATGATGTAGAGGTAGCCGTCCTCGTCCTTCATGCCGGCATCGCCGGTCTCGTAGTAGCCGGGGAAAGTATTCAGGTAGCTCTTCTTGAACCGCTCTTCCGCGTTCCACAGCGTCGGCAGGGTGCCCGGCGGCAGCGGCAGTTTCACCGCAATCGCGCCCAGCTCGCCCGCCGCAACAGGGTTGCCGCCCTCGTCAAGAATATCCACCTCGTAACCCGGCATCGGCACCGCAGGCGAGCCGAGCTTGGTCGGCAGCTCCTCGATCCCCAGCGGGTTGGCGGCAATCGACCAGCCGGTTTCGGTCTGCCACCAGTGGTCGACCACCGGCACCTTCAGCTGCCCCTGCGCCCAAGTGATGGTGTCGGGGTCCGCACGCTCACCGGCCAGGTAGACCTGCTTGAGGCCGCTGAGGTCGTATTTCTTAACGAACTCGCCCTTGGGGTCCTCCCGCTTCACCGCGCGGAAGGCGGTGGGGGCGGTGAAGAAGCTCTTGACCTTATGCTCGGAAATCACCCGCCAGAAGGTGCCCGCATCCGGGGTGCCGACCGGCTTGCCCTCGAACACGATGGTGGTGTTGCCGTGGATCAGCGGCGCGTAGCAGATGTAGCTGTGGCCGACGACCCAGCCCACATCCGACGCCGCCCAGAACACGTCGCCGGGATCGACGTTGTAGATGTTCTTCATGGTCCAGTTCAGCGCCACCAGCTGGCCCGCGGTGTGGCGGATCACCCCCTTGGGCTGGCCGGTGGTGCCGGAGGTGTAGAGGATATAGGAGGGGTGGTTGCCCTCGACCGGCACGCATTCGGCCGGTTCCACGCCGTACTGGAAGCCATGCCAGTTCACGTCGCGGCCCGGGATCAGCTCTGCCACTTCCTGCTCGCGCTGGAAGATCACGCAGAAATCCGGCTTGTGCTCTGCCAGGTCGATGGCGCCGTCCAGCAGCGGCTTGTAATGCACGATGCGGCCCGGCTCGATGCCGCAGGAGGCGGCGATGATCGCCTTGGGCTTGGCGTCGTCGATCCGCACGGCGAGTTCGTTGGAGGCAAAGCCGCCGAACACCACCGAATGCACCGCGCCGATCCGGGCGCAGGCCAGCATCGCCTCCAGCGCCTCGGGGATCATCGGCATGTAGATGATGACACGGTCGCCTTTCTCCACCCCCTTGGCGCGCAGCGCGCCGGCCAGGGTGGCCACGCGGTTGCGCAGCTCGACATAGGAGATTTCACGCTTGGTATGGGTGACCGGGCTGTCATAGATGATCGCGGTCTGCTCGCCGCGGCCTTCCTCGACATGGCGGTCGACGGCGTTGTAGCAGGTGTTCACCTTGGCATCGGCAAACCATTCGTAAAGCCCTTCGCCCTTGTCAAGCAGCGCCTGCTTCGGGGCTTCATCCCAGCTGATGCCCTGTGCGGCTTCCATCCAGAAGCCTTCCGGATCCTGTTTCCAGGCCGCGTAAATGTCCTGATATCCCATGGTGTTCATCTCCTCCTGCCATTTGCGTAGGCGAGAAACCGGCAGCCGGGCAAGTTTTGCTGCGTCTTCATGCAAGGTTGGTCAAGGAATTTACAGATTCTGCCCGGATTTGCGCCGGTGATTTACCGGATTTACAAGCGATGGCCGGCTTGCCCGCCGTCAACTTTGCAAACTGGTGTTTGCTGTAGAATATTCCGGAAACCCGCTGCCGAATTGCAAACTTGCAAAACCGGCTGCCATGCGCCCGAACCCGCCGCCGGGAATCACCCGTTTGAGGATTTGGCAAAGCGGGGCAGGCTGTCCTTCAGCTCCAGCCAACGGACATGGTCGGAATGGAACACATGGAACTTGGGCGGCATCTGGCTGGGGCTTTCCAGCGTCGCGGTGTAGAGGTGGATGTTCACCGGATCGCGCGCGGTGCGATAGGCCATCTGGGTGCCGCAGGTGCCGCAGAACAGCCGGTCCACCCCTTCGGACGAATTGTAGACCTTCAGCTCCGCGCCGGACCAATCCACCGCTTCATGCGGCAGCCCGAAGAATGCGGTGACAGGCGCCGCGCAGTTGCGGCGGCAGTCGGCGCAGTGGCAGTAGCAGCTCCAGGCCGCCTCGGCCCGGCTCTCCCAATGCACTGCGCCGCAGTGGCAATGGCCTCTCATATCCGGCCTCCCTGACTGGGCGGCCGGCTGACGGGGCCGCGAAGTTAACCGTAGTGCGCGACCGGGGTGCCGGCAATGGCGGCCATGTTCAAGAGCCCGCGCGCGGTGATCGAGGGGGAGACGATATGGGCGCGGTTGCCCATGCCCATCAGGATTGGCCCCACTTCCAGCCCGCTGGCCCGCATCTTGAGGATGTTGCGCACGCCGGAGGCCGCATCGGCATGGGCGAAGATCAGCACATTGGCGGCGCCGTCCAGCCGCGAATTGGGGAAGATCCGCTCGCGCAGCTCCGGGTCCAATGCGGTGTCGATGTTCATCTCGCCCTCATAGACGAAGTCGCGGCGCTTATCGTCGAGGATTTCAATGGCGGCGCGCAGCCGGCTGCCGGTGTCGCAGGAGATATTGCCGAACTGCGACTGCGAGCACAGCGCGATCTTCGGCTCCAGCCCGAAGCGGCGCACATGGCGGGCCGCGCCCATCACGGTTTCGGCGATCTGCTCCGGCGTCGGCTCCACATGCACATGGGTGTCGGCAATGAACAGCGGGCCGTCCTCCAGGATCATCATCGACAGCGCGCCGTGCGGCGAATAGGTGCCGCCGCCCAGCACCTGCTGCACGTAGTTCAGGTGCCAGCGGTATTCGCCGAAGGTGCCGCAAAGCAGGCTGTCCGCCTCGCCCCGGTGCACCATGATGGCGCCGATCGCGGTGGTGTTGGTGCGCATGATCGCCTTGGCCAGATCCGGCGTCACCCCCTGGCGCTGCATCAGCTTGTGATAGCTGTTCCAGTAATCGTAATAGCGCGGGTCGTTCTCCGGGTTGACCAGCTGGAAATCCCGGCCCGGGCGCACATCCAGGCCCAGCTTCTCGCAACGGCGTTCGATCACCTCCGGACGGCCGATCAGGATCGGCGTCTCGGTGGTTTCCTCCAGGATCGCCTGGGCGGCGCGCAGCACCCGCTCATCCTCGCCTTCGCTGAACACGATGCGGCGGGCGGCGGCGCGCGCGGCCTCGAACACCGGGCGCATCAGCAGGGCGGACTTGAACACGGTCTGGTTCAGCTTCTGCTTATAGGCGGCGATATTCTCGATCGGCCGGGTCGCAACGCCGCTTTCCATCGCTGCCTTGGCCACCGCGGAGGAGACAACCGCCACCAGCCGCGGATCGAACGGTTTCGGGATCAGGTAATCGGCGCCGAAGGTCAGCTGCTCGCCCTTGTAGGCTGCCGCGGCTTCGGCAGAGGTCGTGGCGCGGGCCAGTTCCGCGATGCCGTCGACGCAGGCAATCTGCATCTCGTCGTTGATCTCTGTCGCGCCCACGTCCAGCGCCCCGCGGAAGATGAAGGGGAAGCACAGCACGTTGTTGACCTGGTTGGGGAAGTCGCTGCGGCCCGTGGCGATGATCGCATCCGGCGCCACCTTGCGCGCCTGGTCGGGCATGATCTCCGGCGTCGGGTTCGCCAGCGCAAAAATGATCGGGCGGGCGGTCATCTTGCTGACCATTTCCGGCTTCAGCACATTGGGGCCGGACAGGCCCAGGAACATGTCGGCGCCGTCCATCACCTCGTCCAGCGTGCGCAGGTCCGAGGCCTGGGCAAAGGCCGCCTTCTGCGGGTTCATGTCCTCTTCGCGGCCCTCATAGACCAGCCCGTGAATGTCGCAGAGCCAGATGTTCTCGCGCTTCACGCCCAGCTTCAGCAGCATGTTGAGGCAGGCGATCCCCGCCGCGCCGCCGCCGGTGGAGACGATCTTGATGTCCTCGAACGATTTGCCCGCCACATGCAGCGCGTTCTTGGCCGCGGCGCCCACCACAATTGCGGTGCCGTGCTGGTCGTCGTGGAAGACCGGGATGTTCATCCGCTCGCGGCACAGTTTCTCGACCACAAAGCAGTCCGGCGCCTTGATGTCCTCGAGGTTGATCGCCCCGAATGTCGGCTCCAGCGAGCAGACGATCTCGGCCAGCTTCTCGGGATCGCTTTCGTTGATTTCCAGGTCGAAGCAGTCGATGCCCGCGAAATTCTTGAACAGGACCGCCTTGCCCTCCATCACCGGCTTGGAAGCCAGCGCGCCGATGTTGCCCAGCCCCAGCACTGCGGAGCCATTCGACACAACCGCAACCAGATTGCCGCGCGAGGTGTAGCGGGCGGCATTGGCCTCATCCGCCTTGATCTCGACGCAGGCCTCCGCCACGCCGGGCGAATAGGCGCGGGCCAGGTCGCGCCCGTTGGCCATCGGCTTGGTCGCGCGGATCTCCAGCTTACCGGGGCGGGGAAACTCGTGATAGTTGAGTGCGGCTTGGCGCAGGTTCTGTGAATCGGACATCTGGCGCTCCTCGGAAAGGGTATTGTTTAGCGTTAAACCATTTTTTCTGCCGGAAACATAGTCCAAACTGACGCAAACGGACGCGGCGGCAGACCGGGCGGCGGGTTCTTGCATAAACCCTGCCGCAAGGTCACTCTCCTGCCAACAGAACAGGGAGTGAAAACGTGAGCGAAACAATCGCCGAGATCCGCCTGCCGACGGATGAGTTGCGCAATGATATTCCGTTTTATACCAAGGTTTTGGGTATGAAGATGGACATGATCTATCCGGCGGATGATCCGCGCATCGCGGTGTTTTCCGGCCACGGGCTGCGGCTGCGGGTTGAAAAAGGGGCGCAGGAATCTCCGGGCACAATCCGCATTCTGACTGAAGATCCTGATGGATTTGCCGAAGGCCAGCGCCGCCTGACCGCGCCCAACGGCACCAAGGTCGAAATCGAGGAGCGCCACCCGCCGATGGTGATGCCGCAGACGGTGCACAGCTTCGTGGTCCGCCGCCTTAAGGACCAGGCGCCCTGGATCATCGGCCGCGCAGGCATGCACTACCGTGACCTGGTGCCGGACCGGCTGGGCGGCTCGATCATCGCCAGCCATATCCGCATCCCCGACGGCGGCCCGGTGCCGGACATGGTGCATTTCCACCGGGTCGGCTTCCAGCTGATCTTCTGCATCCATGGCTGGGTTGATGTGGTTTACGAGGATCAGGGCGAGAAGATGCGCCTGACCGCGGGCGACTGCTTCATCCAGCCTCCGGAGATCCGCCACCGGGTGCTGGAGGCCAGCGACAATGTGCAGGTGATCGAAATCGGCGTGCCGGCCGAACATGTGACCGAGATCGACCACGAGATGACCCTGCCGACGCCGCACTACCGTCCCGAACAGGAATGGCAGGGGCAGCGGTTCGTGTACAACAAGGCGGAGGGCGCCGCGTGGGTGCCGTTCCGGCTGCCGGGCTATATCTGCCGCGACACCACCATTGCCGAGAACACCAAGGGCGTCGCGGGTGTGCAGGTGGTGCGCCGGGGCGAGGGTGAGCCGCAATGGGCCGCGCATGACACCGACATCCACTTCACCTTTGTGATGAACGGCGCGGTGACGCTGGAGGGCGAGGGCCGCGAGCCGTATCAGCTGGAGCTGGGCGACGCTTTTGTCATTCCGCCGGGGATGAAGACCCGCCTCAGTGCGCCGTCGGATGATGTTGAACTGCTGGAGGTGACTCTGCCGGGCGTGTTCGAGACCACACTGGCCTGAAATCAGAGCGGCGCAAAGAACTGCCTCCGGGGGCTTCCGCTTCCCGGAGCAATTCAGCTATCCTGCGGCATCTTGACCAAATGATCAAAAAACGGGGAATCGCCATGAGCCTCAAAGCCGCCGCCGCCGCTGTCCGCGAGAACGCACACGCGCCGTATTCCAACTTCAAGGTCGGCGCCGCTGTCCGTTCCGACTCCGGCCAGATCTATGTGGGCTGCAATGTTGAAAACGTCGCCTATCCCGAGGGCACTTGCGCCGAAGCAGGTGCCATCGCCGCGATGGTGGCGGCGGGGGAGAAAGAACTGGCTGAGGTCTATGTGATCGCCGATTGCCCGACCCCGATCACGCCCTGCGGCGGCTGCCGCCAGAAGATCAAGGAATTCGCCAAGGGCGATGTGAAGGTCATCATGGCCACCACCGACGGCGACGAGCAGGAAACCACCATCGGCGCCCTGCTGCCCGGGGCCTTCGACGCGGACCATATGGAGCGCAGCTGATGGACGCCCGCGCCATCAACGCCAGCCTGCGCCGCGGTGAGACACCGGGTGAGGACGCGCTGCGCTGGTTTGCCGAAGGGCTGGCCAGCGGTGCGGTCTCGGACGCTCAGGCCGGCGCCTTTGCCATGGCGGTCTGCCTGCAGGGGCTCAGCGTCGAGGGCCGCCGCGCCCTGACGCTGGCGATGCGCGACACCGGCGATGTTCTGGCCTGGGATCTGGACGGTCCGGTGCTGGACAAGCACTCGACCGGCGGCGTCGGCGATTGCGTCTCCTTGCTGCTGGCGCCCGCGCTGGCGGCCTGCGGCGCCTATGTGCCGATGATTTCCGGCCGCGGGCTGGGCCATACCGGCGGCACGCTGGACAAGCTGGAAGCGATCCCCGGCGTCTCCACCAGCGTCAGCGAGGACCACCTGCGCCGCATGATGCGGGACATGGGCTGCGCCATCGTCGGCGCCACTGCGCAGATCGCGCCTGCGGACAAGCGGCTTTATGCGATCCGCGACGTGACCGCGACGGTGGAAAGCCTCGACCTGATCACCGCCTCAATCCTGTCCAAGAAACTGGCCGCCTCGCCGGACGCTCTGGTGCTGGACGTCAAGATCGGCTCCGGCGCGTTTATGAAGACCGCCGATGACGCCCGCGCGCTGGCGCAATCGCTGTGCGATACGGCCAATGCGGCCGGATGCAAAACCTCGGCGCTGATCACCGACATGAACCAGCCGCTGGCGCCGGCCTTGGGCAACGCGCTGGAAGTGGCAGAGGTGATGCGGGTGCTGACCGGCGGCACCTCCGGTCCGCTGGCAGAGATTTCGGCGGTGCTGGGCGGAGAGCTGCTGGCCCACGCAGGCCTCGCAGTGGATGCGGATGACGGCGCGGCAATGATTGCCGCGGCCCTCACCGATGGCCGTGCGGCAGAGAGGTTTGCCCGGATGATCGCAGCCATGGGCGGGCCCGTGGATTTTGCCGCGAACTGGCAGGACCATCTGCCCGGCGCGGAAGTCGTGCGCGAGGTCAAGGCGCCCTCAGAGGGGCATGTCTCTGCCATGAACGGCGAAGCGCTCGGGCTGGCGGTTGTCGCCCTTGGCGGCGGCCGCATGGTGGAGAGCGACAAGATCCATCCGGGCGTCGGCATCTCGGACCTTGTCCGCCTGGGCCGGCAGGTCGGGGCAGGCGACACCCTTGCCCGCATCCACGCGGCCAGCGATGATGCGGCAGAGATGGCAGAGGCTGCGTTTCTCGCTGCCATCGCCATCGGCGATGCGCCGGACAGCCTGCCGCTGGTTCACGAAAGGATCTCCTGATGCCCCGTGCCTTCCTTGTGGTGATGGATTCCGTTGGCATCGGAGGCGCGCCGGATGCCGGAACCTTCTTCAACGGCGATCTGCCGGACCTTGGCGCCAACACGCTTGCGCATATCGCCCAGGCCTGCGCGGCCGGGCAGGCGGAGGAGGGCCGCAGCGGCCCGTTGCAGGTGCCGAACATGGAGCGCCTTGGCCTGGGCGCAGCAATGCGGCTGGCGTCCTCGGTGCCGTTTCCGGGTCTGGACGCGAAACCGCAGGGGATGTGGGGCTGCGCCAGCGAGCTCAGCCGCGGCAAGGACACGCCTTCAGGCCATTGGGAGCTGGCAGGCCTGCCGGTGCCCTGGGACTGGCATTACTTCCCCGATCAGGCGCCGTCCTTCCCCGAGGATCTCTCCGCCTTCGTCGCGGAGCAGGCAGGCACCGATGGCATCCTGGGCAACTGCCACACCTCCGGCACGGTGATCCTCGACGATCTGGGCGCCGAACACATGCGCACGGGCCGGCCGATCTGCTACACCTCCGCCGACAGCGTTTTCCAGATCGCCGCGCACGAGGAGACATTCGGCCTCGACCGCCTGCTGGCGCTTTGCGAGGCCATTGCCCCGCGGCTGCATGCCATGAAAGTGGGCAGGGTCATCGCGCGTCCCTTCCTGGGGTCGGCAGAAGAAGGTTTCACCCGCACAACCAACCGCCGCGACTATGCCATCACCCCGCCGGCGCCGGTGCTGACGAACTGGGTGCAGGAGGCGGGCGGCAAGGTCCACGCCATCGGCAAAATCGGCGACATCTTCTCCATGTCCGGTATCGACACTCTGAAAAAGGGCGCTGATGCCAAGCTGATGGAGCATCTGTTTGATGCGGTGGAGACGGCCGGGGACGGCAGCCTGACCTTTGCCAATTTCGTCGAGTTCGACAGCATGTACGGCCACACTCGCGACATCTCCGGCTATGCCCGGGCGCTGGAGTGGTTCGATGGTGAGATCGGCCGCCTGCTGCCCAAGCTGCGAAAGGGCGACCTGCTGCTGCTGACCGCCGATCACGGCAATGATCCCAGCTGGCCCGGCTCCGACCACACCCGCGAGCAAGTGCCTGTACTCATCGCAGGGCTTGACGCGGGCCCCGTCGGGCAGGTCAAATTCGCCGATGTGGGCACCTCCATTGCGGCCCATTTGAACGTCCCGGCCCAAGGCCCCGGCAAGAGTTTTCTTTGACCCTATGGTCAAAACACGCTTGCCTGCTGCGGCCAAGCCCGTAAAAGCGCGCAAGACCAAATTTGAGGAGTGCCCCATGACCGACCACCTGACCGTTGTTGATCACCCGCTTGTGCAGCACAAGCTGACCCTGATGCGGGACAAGGGCACCTCTACCGCGGGGTTCCGCCGCCTGCTGCGCGAGATCACCCAGCTGCTGGCCTATGAGATCACCCGCGAGATGCCGCTGACCACCACCAGCATCGAAACCCCGATGGAGGAGATGGAAGCGCCCATCCTGGCGGGCAAGAAGCTGGCGCTGGTGTCGATTCTGCGCGCGGGCAACGGCATGCTGGACGGCGTGCTGGAGCTGATCCCCTCCGCCCGGGTCGGCTTTGTCGGTCTTTACCGCGACGAGGAAACCCTGGAGCCGGTGCAATACTATTTCAAGGCGCCGGAAGGGCTGAAGGACCGGCTGGTGATTGCCGTGGATCCGATGCTGGCCACCGGCAACAGCTCTGCCGCTGCCATTGACCTGCTGAAAGATGCCGGCGCCAACAACATCCGCTTCCTGTGCCTGCTGGCCTCGCCCGAGGGCGTCGAGCGCATGAAACAGGCGCACCCGGATGTGCCAATCGTCACCGCCTCGCTGGACCGCGAGATCAACAAGAAGGGCTATATCCTGCCCGGCCTTGGCGACGCAGGTGACCGGATGTTCGGCACCAAGTGATCTTTCTGCGCCAAGGCGGAGTAAATCCGCCTTGGCTGCCTGTTTGGGGAAGGGCGCGAATTCATTTCAATTCGCGCAAAAATTGCCGGTATCCGGCCTTATTGTTGCCGCAGAATCTTTACTCACAGGCCAGTTTCGGGCATCCTGCAGCCATATTTTGTGGGGCTCAGGAATGAAAATAACTAGAATTATTGCACTGGCCATCATCGCGGGGACAACAGGCGCCGCAGGGATACAGGCACAAACTCTGCGTGAAACCCGGCCGCCCGCCGAGTATCCGCCCGCGTCATACAAGGGCAAACAGTATGTGGACAGCCGCGGCTGCATCTACATCCGGGCAGGCATTGACGGCAATGTCACCTGGGTTCCGCGGGTCACTCGCTCGCGCAGGCAGATCTGCGGCTATGCGCCCACCCAGGTCACCGGGACCACGAAGCAGCAGCAGCGGGACGCCGGGCCGGAAGTGATCACCCTGGAACCCAGCCAGCAGCCGGCGCAAACCGCCACTGCCAAGCCGGCACCGGCCAAACCCGCTGTCGCTGCCCCGGCTGAACCGGCCGCCGCCAGCACGCCGCCGCAGACGGTCACAACCGCCAAGCCGCGCCGCACACCGCAAGCTGCCGGCACCCAGCCGGCTGCCGTTGCGGCGGTGCCTGCCGCCCCCAAGCCTGCAGCCAAGAAAGTTGTCCGGGTAAAGCCCGAACCGGCGCCCGCTGCGCAGCAGCCAGCAGGCAATGCGGCCTGTGAAGGCCTGTCCGATATCAGCCGCCAGTACAGCAATTCCCCTGGTGTGCGCTGCGGTCCGCAGGACTCGGCGCCGGTGACTTACGGTGGCCAGGAGATCGGGCCGCAAAGCTCGCTGCGGCTAACCCCGAACACCCGCGTGGTGCAGACACACATCTATCAGGACCGCCGTCTCAGCAACAGTTTCACGGTGCCCAAGGGCTACCGCCCGGTCTGGACCGACGGGCGGCTGAACCCGCACCGGGCGGAGCGCACGATGCGCCCGGCGGTGATCACCGGCTTTGCCCAGGCCCCGGCGGGGTATGAAGTGGTGGAGCGCGAAGACGGGCGGATGAACCCGAGGCGCGGTCTGCGCACCCCGGAAGGCGATGCGCAGATGGCGCAGATCTGGACAAATGGCGTTCCGCGCAAGCTGGTTACGCCGCCGCTTGACCGCCCCACGGTCATCCTGCCGCGCGATGCCCGTGTCAGCCCGGCTGAGGCGCAGCCCAAGGGCCTGCGCCTGTCCACCCGCTCAGCTCCCGGCGCCGCGGCACCGGAGCAGCTGGCAACGCCCCGCCGCTATGTCCGGGCTGCGACCTATGCCGATCCGGCCGAGGCCAAGGCAGCGGCCCGCAAACTGGCCGCCTCGGGCCTGACGGTGCGGCTTGGCTCCCTCAGCCGCAAGGGGCAGCCCTACAAAGTGGTGCTGGCAGGCCCCTACCGGGACAAATCTCAGGCCGCCGAAGCCTTGGCCAAGGTGCGGCGCGCCGGTTTCAGCGGTGCCCGTCTCAGCAAGTAACCCTAAGAACCATCAGCTGCTTTGGCCGGGTATCTGCCTGGCCTTTTTTGTTGCCGCCGTGCAAATGCGGCGGCTCCGGAGATGGCGGTTTACTGGCGGCGGCAGGTGAAGAAGACAGCCTCCAGCGGCATCCGCAGCGGCGGCGGCCCAAACCGGTCCCGCAGTGCATCCAGAATGGCGCTGGCGATCTCATCGGGATCAACACCTCCGCGGGACCGGACCTCATCGACCAGCGGATTGCCATAGACCAGCGCCTCGGCAAATTTTTCCGGGTCTTCGATGGTCTTGTTCTGCGTGACGGTCTCGTGGCTGACTTGCGACCAGTCTTCACGGCTCAGGTCGGCTTTCACCGCTTCCGGGTCGCCGTAGTGGAACGGCACCTTGTAAAACCCCGGCGGATTCTCCGGGAAGAACTGCGCCGCGACGGTGTCGGCAACTTCGGCAAACGGGTTCCTTGCCATCGGCGCCCAGACGTTGAAGACATAATGCCCGCCGGACTTAAGCACCCGTGCGGCCTCCGTGAAAGCGGCGGGTTTGTCTGGAAAAAACATCACCCCGAACTGGCAGGCAATCAGGTCAAAGCTGCCACCGGAAAAGGGCAGTGCCATCGCGTCGGCGGGCTGGAAGGTGACATTGGTGGTGTCGGGCAGTTTTTTCTTTGCCAGCTCCAGCATCGGCTCGTTCAAATCCGTGACCGTCAGTTTGCAGCCGGGCGGCAGCTTGCGCCGCAGCCGCTGCGAGACGATCCCGGTTCCCGCCGCCAGTTCCAGGACGTCTTGCGGCGCATGGGCACGGCAGCGTGCGGCCAGATCATCCGCATAGTTGTAAAAGATCACCGGCCCCAGGCCGCTGTCATAATGGCTGGGAATATCCCCGGTGAAACTGGCCGAATTTTCCGGCATGGCTCATTCCCCCTGAACGTGCGTCAGCGCAGATTTGGCGATCTTAGCAGATCCGGCGCATTTTCGCGATTGGCAGGGGGCGGGGGTGGCTCAGCAGGATCAGCCGCAGATGTTCTGCAGCTGCACCCAGTCGCGGTCGTTCAGCACCGGCTCCAGCTCGCGGCCGGCCATCGGGTCGGCCTCGATCAGCCCCAGCACGGTCTCGCCGGTGATGTCCAGCGCATAGGCATAGGGGGAGGAGGGCAGGGCGGCGCGGGCAAACTCCGCCAGCAGCACTTCGTCCGGCAGCTGCGGCCGCGGGCTGGCCAGGGTGGCCTCGGAATAGGCATCCAATGCCGCGCGGTCCAGCTCGCCGGTGGTCAGCAGCTTGAAAGTGGCGAGAAAGCCGCCGGCCTCCAGCAGCTCGAGCATCGGGTCGCTGGCCTTGGCCCGGGCGCGTTCAGCAAGGACCGCCCCGGCGGCGACCGCCGGATCCTCGAAGTCCTCCACGAAGGAGCGGTTCAGCAGGACGATGCCGCCGGGAAGATGCAGGCTGCCGGGAATGCCGGAGCGCAGGACCGCCAGCTGCCGCACACCGGTGCGCTGCGCCAGGTTTTTCAGGATCGGAGCGGCCTCCGGGGTGGCGCAGGCAGGGCCGGAGACCCGCTCGATCCGCCCCAGCAGCGCCTGGCCGATGGCCTTGCGCTTGATATCCGGCACTACGCTGACCGCATGCCGGGTCACCGCGCCCGGCAGCCACAGCATCAGCAGCGCCAGCACCAGTGCCAGGGTGCCCAGGATACTGACCGCCCGCAGCCGCCCGGGCCGCGCGCGGGAGCGCCCGATGGCGTTCTGAACCCGGGCGATGGCCTCCAGCATGGCGGTTTCGTCCTCTGCCAGCTCCAGCGTTTCGCCGGGGTCGCCGTCGGGGTGGAACAGGGCGGGGAACTCGCCGGGGTTGGCGCGCTCCACTGCGGCCAGCGACCAATGCGCCAGCGGCAGATCGTTCATGCTGGCAATGGTCAGCGTCGCATCGCCCAGAGAGATGATCACATCCCGCCGCTGCGCCTCAGGATCTGCGCGCCACAGGCCCGCAGCCTCCAGCCGCTCGAATTCCTTCAATGCCGTCATGCAGCCTGCCCGGTCCCCATCCGTATCCCTGGCGCCAGACTAGTCGCATAAAACAGGGGCGGCAATTTGCTTTGCCGCCCCGGATGCTGTTTCGCCGCAAAAATTACAGGTTCTTGGCAATTTTCCTCAGCTCGAACTTCTGGATCTTGCCGGTGGAGGTCTTGGGCAGTTCCTGGAACACCACCTTCTTGGGTGCTTTGAAGCCCGCCAGCGTTTCGCGGGTGAAGGCGATCAGCGCCGCCGCGTCCTCTTTGGCGCCGGCCTTCAGTTCAACAAAGGCGCAAGGAACTTCGCCCCATTTCTCATCCGGCATCGCCGCAACCGCGGCCAGCAGCACATCCGGGTGCGCCATCAGCACGCCCTCCACCTCGACAGAGGAGATGTTCTCGCCGCCGGAGATGATGATGTCCTTGGCCCGGTCGGCGATCTGGATATAGCCGTCGGGGTGCTGCACGGCGAGGTCGCCGGAGTTGAAATAACCGTCCTTGAAGGCTTCGGCGGTGGCCTCCGGGTTCTTCAGGTAGCCCTTCATCACCACATTGCCGCGCAGGCCGATCTCGCCCTGGCTTTGGCCGTCCATCGGCAGCACGTTGTGCTCGCTGTCGCGCACCACCACCGGCTCCAGCATCGGCATGGCAACACCCTGGCGCGATTTCTTGGCGGCGATGCCGGCCTTGTCCAGACCGTCCCACTCGCTTTTCCAGTAGCATTCGGTGACATGGCCGAAGGTTTCGGTCAGCCCGTAGACATGGGTGATGTTGAAGCCGAGGTTTTCGATCTTCGACAGCGTCGCGGGCGCGGGCGGAGCGCCGGCGGTGAAAACCTCCACCGTGTGATCGAAGGTGCGGCGCTCTTCGTCCAGCGCGTTGACGATCATGTTCAGGACGATCGGCGCGCCGCCGAAATGGGTGACGCCCTCGTAGTGGATGGCGTTGTAGATGTTCTGCGCGGTGATATCGCGGCAGCAGACCACGGTGCCGCCCACCAGCGGCATCATCCAGGTGTGGTTCCAGCCGTTGCAGTGGAACAGCGGCACGATGGTCAGGTAAACCGGATGCAGCACCATCCGCCAGGACACCACCGTGCCCATTGTCATCAGGTAAGCGCCGCGGTGGTGATAAACCACGCCCTTGGGCCGCCCGGTAGTGCCGGAGGTATAGTTCAGCGCCAGGCTTTCCCATTCGTCCTCGGGCATGATCCACTGAAATTCAGGGTCGCCGCTGGCCAGCAGCGCCTCGTAGTCCGTGTGGCGGCCGGTGGCGTGCCAGCCGGCCTGATCATCGGCCACCTCGATCAGGATGGGGGCGGGGCCATCCATCTCTTCCACCGCGGCTTCGGCCAGCTCCAGGAATTGCGGGTCGACCAGAACCGCCCTGGCTTCGCCATGGCCAAAGATATAGGCGACCGTGCCCACATCCAGACGGGTGTTGATGGTGTTCAGCACCGCACCGCAGGCGGGCACGCCGAAATGCGCCTCTGCCTGGGCCGGAATGTTCGGCAGCAGGGTGGCCACCACATCGCCGGGCTTCACCCCCAGCTTTGCCAGGCCGGAGGCCAGGCGGCTGCAGCGCTCGTGGTACTCCGCATAGGTCTTGCGGTGCTTGCCATAACTGACCGCCAGGCGGTCCGGAAACACCTGTGCCGCGCGCTGCAGATGGCTGAGCGGCGACAGCGGCACATAATTCGCGGCAGTCTTCTCCAGACCGGTTTCATCCGCCATCCACCCCATCAGTTTCCTCCCCTGAATCACTTTGGTGTCGCTTAGAGAACAGATATTGCGGAAAGTTGCGGGCAATGGGAAGGGTATGAAACAAACAGCCACACTCTCCGCGCCGGGGACCAGCCAGACGGCGGCAGCTCAGTCCATGCTCGCTGCCATGCTGATAATAGGCATCACCGACAACGCCGTGCCGCTGATGGCCGAGACGATCGGGCTGGGCCAGTTCTACCTGTTGCGCACATTTGTCGCACTGCCGTTTCTGTGGCTGATGGCGCGTGCCGGGCTGGGCGGGCTCCGCTGCCGCAACTTCGGCGCGGTGCTCCTGCGGGCGGTGCTGGTGGCGGTGTCGATGGTGTTCTACTTCTCTGCCGTGGCACTGATGCCAATCGCTCAGGCGCTGGCCGGGCTGTTCACCTCGCCGATCCTGATCGTGGTGATCTCGGTCCTGTTCCTCAGGATGCGGATCGGCTGGATAAGGGTTGCCGCGGTGCTCGGCGGGTTTGCCGGCGTGCTGATGGTGCTGCAGCCGGATCCAGCAGCTTTCAATTGGCTGATCCTGGTTCCGGTGGCAGGCGGGCTGTTCTATGCGCTCGGCTCGCTGGCGACCGGCCTTTACTGCCAGGGTGAAAGCACGGTGGCGATGCTGTTCGTCTATCTGCTGGTGCAGGGCGTTTTGGGCGCCATGCTGCTGGCGGGGCTGGAGGTCTGGCCGCAAGCGGTGCCGGCGGGCGCGGACGGTTTTGTCACCCGCGGCTGGGTCTGGCCGCTGTGGGAGATCTCGCACCTGATCCTGCTGCAGGGCTGCGCAGCGGTGGGCGGCGTGTTCCTGATCACCAAGGCCTACCAGCTGGGCGAGGCGTCTTATGTTGCCGTGTTCGAATACTCGGTGATGATCGTCGGGCCGGGCGTCGCCTGGGCCTATTGGGGGCAGGCGCTGAACCTCTGGCAGATGCTGGGCATTGGTCTGATCATTTTGGCCGGCACCACCATCGCGCTGCGTTCGAAGTGAAGGGAAGGGGCGCTGCCCCTCTTGGCCCCACGGGGCCAATTCACCCCGGAGTATTTGCGCAAAGGTGAAGAGGCGGGCCGCATTGCGCAATTACCTGTCCGCAAATACATCTGCCGGAGGCCTGCGCCGCGAGGTGCAGATCTGCATTTCCTTGTGCGGATCAATATCCTAGGGTCGGCGCATGATCCTGTCTCAAGGCCGCCGGTACGTTTTCATTCATATCCCCAAGACCGGCGGCACCGCGCTGGCGCTGGCGCTGGAGGCGCGCGCGATGGCTGACGACTTGATGCTGGGCGACACGCCGAAGGCGCTGAAGCGCCGCCGCCGCCTGAAGGACACTGAGGCACGCGGGCGGCTTTGGAAGCATTCCACCTTGGCCGACATCGAAGGGCTGGTGCAGGATGACGCCTTAAGGGGCCTGTTCGCCTTCACCCTGGTGCGCAACCCCTGGGACCGGGCGGTCAGCTATTACCACTGGTTGCGGGATCAGAGCTTTGATCATCCGGCCATCGGCCTGGCGCAAGGCCTGGAGTTCCGCGCCTTCGCGAAGCACCCGGAGATCATCGCGGCCTTCCGCGGCACCCCGGCGTCTTCCTACATGTGCCATGCCGACGGGACGGAGCAGTGCCAGCTCTATATCCGGCTGGAGCATTTTCAATCCGACGCGCAGCCGCTGTTTGATCATCTCGGGTTTTCCCTGGAGCTGCCGGTGGTCAACGAAAGCGGCCGGCAGCGCGATTGGCGGGTCTACTACGACGATGCCGCGGCTGAGGCGATTGCCAGCGCCTGCGCGCAGGATATCGCGCAATTTGAATACTCTTTTAACGGTTCTTTCCTATCCAGATAGCGTGAAGAGCGCTGAACGTGCCTGACCGGGGCCTTATCCGGCAGCGGGCAGGCGGATTGGCGCAACAACGTGAACAATGCCCGGTTTTTGCCTTAGTTCCGTCCCATAAGCGGCACGGACCAAAAGAAAAGATCGGATCGGCCGAAAGGTGCTGCGCCTTGGCCTGAGGAAAGGAAAGCGGATGCTGGACTGGCTTCTGAAACGCACCAACTCCCCGGCTGGCGGGGTCATGAACAGCGGCTTTCCCCTGGTCTGCGTGGGCCGGGGCGGGTTCCTGGCGGGCACCCATGTGGCCTCCAATCTGGGCTGGCGCCCGGTGGAGGCGCTGACCCCGGGCGACAAGGTTCTGACCTTCGATCATGGCATGCAGACTGTGGTGGAACTGCAGCGCGAGATCATGATCCCGGCAGAGGGCGACCTGGAACCGGCCCGCTGCCCGCTGTTCGTGCCGCGCGATGCGCTGATGAACCGGGTGCCGATGTGGCTGATGCCGGACCAGGGCGTGCTGTTGGAAAGCGAGCTGGTGGAGGACGGCCAGGGCGATCCCTTTGCCATTGTTCCCGCCTGCACGCTGGAGGGCTACCGCGGTATCCGCCGGATGCACCCCGGCGCCCAGCTGGAACTGGTGACGCCCCGCTTTGCCGAGGATCAGGTGATTTATCTGGAGGCCGGGATGCTGGGCTATTCGGCGGCACCGGCGAACCTGATGTGCGGCCGGGTGTTCTCCGAACAAGGCGCCTACCGCGTGCTGGACCCGGATGAGGCGCGCGGCCTGGTTCTGTCGATGATGGCTGAGGAAGAATACTGGCCCGCAGGCGCTGCCGCTGGTGCGGCGCAGTCCGAGGTTCGGATGTAAGATCAGTTACGGCGTGCAGCCAGTTGAAAGTAATGAAAAAAGGCCAGCGCTGGGGCGCTGGCCTTTTCTGTCTTGTGCTGCCGGTCAGGCGGCTGCGGATTTCTCCGGGGCAAAGCGCCCGTAAAAGCTCTGGCCTTTCTCCGCCATCTCCCGCAGCAGTTCCGGGCAGGCGAAACGCTCGCCGAACTGCTCCGTCAGGCTGTCGCAGCGCTCCGCCGCATAGGGCGTGCCCAGGATGTCCAGCCAGCTGAGCGGGCCGCCGGACCACGGCGCAAAGCCCCAGGCCAGGATGGCGCCGACGTCACCCTCGCGGATGTCCATCAGCACGCCTTCCTCCAGCGCCCGCACCGCTTCCAGTACCTGCGCGAACATCAGCCGTTCCTGCACCTCGATCAGATCGGGCTGCTCGGCGGCCAGCGGGTACTTCTCCTGCAGGCCTTTCCAGTATCCGGCGCGTTTGCCCTTGTCGTCATACTCGAAGAAGCCGGCATTGGCCTTGCGCCCCAGACGGCCCTGTTCCTCCATCCAGAAAATCAGGTCGTCCGCCGGGCTTTCCGGGTAAGCATCGCCCATCGCCGCCTTGGTGGCACGGGCAATCTTGGCGCCGAGGTCAATCGAGGTCTCGTCGGTCAGCTGCACCGGCCCCACCGGGAAGCCCAGCTGCCGTGCCGCGTTGTCGATCAGTACCGGGCTGACGCCCTCGGTGATCATCCGCATCCCTTCGTTGATGTAGGGGATGATGCAGCGGTTGGCATAGAAGAAGCGCGCATCGTTCACCACGATCGGGGTCTTGCGGATCTGGCGCACGTAGTCCAGCGCCTTGGCCACCGCCCGGTCGCCGGTTTCCTTGCCCTTGATGATCTCCACCAGGAACATCTTCTCAACCGGTGAGAAGAAGTGGATGCCGATGAACTGCTCCGGCCGGCTGGAGGCCTTGGCCAGCTCGGTGATCGGCAGGGTGGAGGTGTTGGAGGCAAAGATGCAGTCCTCGGGAATGATCGCCTCGACCTTTTTGGTCATCTCGGCCTTGACGCCCGGATCCTCGAACACGGCTTCGATGATCAGGTCGCAGCCCTTCAGCGCGTCCAGGTCCGGGGTCGCGGTGATCTGCGCCAGCAGCGCCTCTTTCTTCTCCTCGGTCGCCTTGCCGCGCTTGATGCCCTTGTCCATATAGGCGGCGGAATAGGCCTTACCCTTGTCGGCGGCGTCCTGGTCGCGGTCGATCAGGACCACTTCCATGCCTGCCTGAGCCGAAACCAGCGCAATGCCCGCGCCCATCATGCCGGCACCCAGCACGCCGACCTTCTTGACCGACTGATCCGGCACGTCCTTGGGCCGCACCGCGCCTTTTTCCAGCGCCTGCTTATTCAGGAACAGGCTGCGGATCATCGCGGAGGAAGAGGGGTTCATCAGCACATTGGTGAACCAGCGCGCCTCGATCTTCAGCGCGGTGTCGAAATCGACCAGCGCGCCCTCATAAATCGACGACAGCAGCGCCTTGGTTGCCGGGAAGGCGCCTTGTGTCTTGCCATGCACCATCGCCGAGGCGCCGACAAAGGTCATGAAGCCCGCCGGATGATACGGCGCGCCGCCCGGCATCTTGTAGCCCTTGGCATCCCAGGGCTTCACCAGATCGGCGTCTTTGGCGTTCAGCACCCACTCCTTGGCCGCGGCCAGCGCGTCGTCGGCCACCGCGTCGATCAGCTGCGCGCCCTTGGCCTTTTTCGGGTCCATCATCTTGCCTTCCAGCAGGACCGGGGCCGCTGCCATTGCGCCCACCATGCGCGAATACCGTGTGGTGCCGCCGCCGCCGGGGAAGATGCCGATCATGATCTCGGGCAGGCCGATTTTCGCCTTGGGGTTGGAGGTCATCACCCGGTGATGGCAGGCCAGCGCAATCTCAGTGCCGATGCCGGCGCAGGTGCCGTTGATCGCACAGGCCACCGGTTTGCCGCCCTTCTTGGTCTTGGGGTCCATGCCTGCCAGCTCCAGCTTGCGCAGGATGCGGTGGCCGCCCATGGTGAAGTCGAACAACCCCTGGGCCGGGTTCTCGCCTGACTCCTCGCGGATGGTGGCCAGCACATTGAGGTCCATGCCGCCGGCAAAGTCTTTCTTGCCGCTGGTGATCACGATGCCTTTGACACCCTCGTCCTCCAGCGCCCGGTCCACGTATTCCTCCACCAGGCCAAAGGCCTCGCGGGTGAGGACGTTCATGGACTTGCCGATCGCGTCCCAGGTGATGATTGCGACGCCGTCTGCGCCCACGTCGTATTTGAAATCGCTCATGTGTCTTCTCCGGTCTGGTCAGCCATCAGCGGGCTGCCGTCCTTGCGGGTAAAGGTGAACTCGCTCCTTGCGAATTTCACCATCATGTCCAAATCGCTGTAATAGCCGGTCTCGGTTTCGGTGCGGGTGCCGACCACCAGAAACGCCGCGGGCTTGTCCGAGCGGTTCACCAGGTGGTGGCCGTTCTCCTCGCCCGCCGGAAAGGCAGCGCAGTCGCCCGGCATCATCTCGTGCGCGCCCTGATCGTCGATCAGGGTGCAGATGCCTTCGGTCACCATCACGAACTCGTCCTGTTCCATGTGGTAATGGCGCAGGGAGGAGGCCGCGCCGGGCTCCAGCCGCACGATGTTGACGCCGAACTGGCTGAGCCCGCCGGGGTCGCCCAGCGGCTGCACGCTGCGGCCTGCGCAGGCCTCGGCCAGCTTGCCGGGGTAGCCCGATCCGGTCCGCCAGGGCAGTTGGGATAGGTCCAGCTTCGGCATCAGACGCGCTCGATGATGGTTGCGGCGCCCATGCCCGATGCGATGCACAGGGTGGCGAGGCCCGTTTCCTTGTCCTGACGCTCCAGCTCATCCAGCAGGGTTCCGATGATGATTGCCCCGGTGGCGCCCAGCGGGTGGCCCATGGCGATGGAGCCGCCGTTGACGTTGACCAATTCCGGGTCGACGTCGAACGCCTGCTGGAAACGCAGCACGACGGATGCAAAGGCCTCGTTCACCTCGAACAGGTCGATGTCGCCGATCTTCATGCCGTTGTCGGCCAGGATCTTCTCGGTCACCGGCACCGGGCCGGTCAGCATGATAGTGGGATCGGTGCCGATCTTGGCGGTTGCCTTGATCCGCGCGCGCGGCTTCAGGCCATGCCGCTCGCCGAACTCCTTGTTGCCGATCAGCAGCGCTGCGGCGCCGTCCACGATGCCGGAGGAATTGCCCGCGTGGTGGATGTGGTTGATCCGCTCCAGATGCGGGTATTTCAGCATCGCCACCTTGTCGAAGCCCGGCATCTGCTCGCCCATCATCTGGAACGCCGGGTTCAGCGACCCCAGCGCCTGCATGTCAGTGCCGGGACGCATGTATTCATCATGGGCGAGGATCGGCAGGCCGTTCTGGTCGGTGACGGTGATCACCGATTTGTCGAACCGCTTCTCTTCCCACGCCTTGGCAGCCCGGCGCTGGCTCTCCATCGCCAGCGCATCGGCCTGATCGCGGGTAAAGCCGTACTCGGTCGCAATGATATCGGCCGAGATGCCCTGCGGCACGAAATAGGTTTCCATCGCAAGGCTCGGATCAACTGCAATCGCCGCGCCGTCCGACCCCATGGCCACCCGGCCCATCATCTCCACGCCGCCCGCGATATAGGCATCGCCTGCGCCGCCTTTCACCTGGTTCGCGGCCAGGTTCACCGCTTCCATGCCGGAGGCGCAGAAACGGTTGATCGCCAGCCCTGGGATGCGCTCATCCAGGTCAGAGGCGAGGACAGCGGAGCGCGCCAGGCAGCCGCCTTGTTCCATCACCTGGGTGACGTTGCCCCAGATCACGTCCTCGACCGCGTGTCCCTCCAGGTTGTTGCGCTCCTTGATCGCGTTCAGCGTCAGGGCAGAGAGGCGGACCGAGGTCACCTCATGCAAGCTACCGTCCTTGCGTCCTTTGCCGCGCGGGGTGCGCAGCGCGTCATAAATGTATGCGTCTGTCATTGAGCTCTCCTCAGGCCCGGTCCGACGGGTTGCCGGGCATCAAGTCATAGGGGTGTTTCCAGCCGGGCTGCTCGCTGATGCGGGTCAGCCAGGCGTCGATATTGGGCCACTCGGCCCGGTCAAAGCCGAAGGGTTCCGGGTAGTAGAGGTAGCTGCAGCAGCTGAAGTCGGCATTGGTGAGGCTGTCGCCAACAATCCACTCGCGGCCCTGCAGGTGGGTGTCCAGCGTGGTATAGGCAGCCTTGAGGCGGCCTTGCATGAAATTGATCACCTCTTGCGACCGGTGATGTTCCGGCAGGAAGTTGATCAGAAACCGGGTCATGCCGGCCTGGCTGGACATCTTGTGATTGTCCCACAGCACCCAGCGCAGCACCTCGTATTTGTCCTCAGGGCGTCCGCCGAACTTGCCGGTCTTGTCGGTGATGTACTGCTGGATCGCGCCCGACTGGCTGAGCGTTACATCCCCGTCTACAAGAACCGGCGCTTCTGCCATGGCGGAAAATTCCCGGAACTCCGGCGTGCGTGCAGCGCCGCCGAAGAAATCGACAAAGACCGGTTCCCAGTCCAGCCCGGCCAGCTCCAGCGCCAGCGCGGCTTTGTAGGAGTTACCGCTTTCGCCAAAGCAATGCAGTTTCGTTGTCATCTGTTTCTCCCTGTTTCGGATGGCGGAGCAGGGGTTTCACACCCCCGCACCCCCGTGGAGTATTTTCAGCAAAGAAGAAGATGAGGGTTCATTCTTCCTTAACCATGTTCCGTTGCACTCGTCCTGCGGTACAGGCTGGAGAGCCGATGACCGCCAAAGGAGAAGCTCTGCCTCCTGGCCTGGCGCCGCCGGGACCGGGGGCAGGGTGGACGTTGTGCTTCTTCTTTGCCCAAATACCCAAATCCACCATTTGCCTTCTGCGATGCCGCCGCGGCCCCTGCGCCTACAGCGATCGCGCAATCAGCTCCTTCATGATCTCATTGGTGCCGCCGTAGATCCGCTGCACCCGGGCGTCGGCCCACATCTCGCCCACGGCGTATTCCTGCATGTAGCCATAGCCGCCATGCAGCTGCAGGCATTCGTCCAGCACTTCTCCTTGCGTGTCGGTGATCCAGTATTTCGCCATTGCAGCCTTTTCGACTGTCAGCTTGCCCTGCAGGTGTTCGGCGATGCATTCGTCCAGGAAAGCGCGCGCGACCGTGGTCTTGGTCAGGCACTCGGCCAGCTTGAAGCGGGTGTTCTGGAATTGCGTCAGCGGCCCGCCAAAGGCTTCGCGCTCCTTGCAGTATTCCACCGTGCGCTCAACCGCGCCTTCCATCGCGCCGACCGCGCCGCAGGTTATGATCAGCCGCTCCTGCGGCAGCTGCTGCATCATCTGGTAGAACCCCTGGCCCTCGGCGCCGCCCAGGATGTTTTCCGGCGGGATCTCCACATCGCTGAAGAATAGCTCGGAGGTGTCCGCCGCGTGGCAGCCGATCTTGTCGAGGTTGCGGCCGCGGCTGAAGCCCTCGGCGCCTTCGGTTTCCACCGCCACCAGCGACACGCCCTTGGCGCCCTGCGAGGGATCGGTCTTGGCTGCCACCAGGATCAGGTTGGCGTGCTGGCCGTTGGTGATGAAGGTCTTCTGTCCCGACAGCCGGTAGGCGTTGCCGTCCTTCACAGCCTTGGTCTTGATCGCCTGCACGTCAGACCCGGTGGAGGGCTCGGTCATCGCCAGCGCGCCGACCAGCTCGCCCGTCACCATCTTCGGCAGCCAGCGCTGCTTTTGCTCCTCGGTGCCATAGGCCAGGATGTAATGGCCGACGATGCCGGAATGGATGCCATGGCCCCAGCTGGCCAGGTTGGCCCGGCTGCCTTCCATCAGGATCACCGCCTCATGGCCGAAATCGCCGCCGGCGCCGCCGTATTCCTCGGGGATCGAGGGGAGGAGAAGCCCCAGTTCGCCGGCCTGGGTCCAGGTCTCCCGGTCCATCAGGCCCTGCTTGCGCCAGGTCTCGAACTTGGGGGCCCATTCATTGCTGATGAACTGGGCTGTCATCTCCCCAAGCATCCGGTGCTCTTCCGTCATCCATGCGGAGTGCGTCTCGGTCATCTTTCTCCCTTTGCTGCGCTTTTCTAGCGCTTTCGCGCCTCCAGCTCGGCGTTGAACAGCCGCAGCCGGTGGCTCAGGTTCTCGTAGTCCGTCACGCTGTCGAAATTTTCGAACAGGAATGACAGCGCTTCTCCCTCGTCCAGCCCCGCCTCCTGGGCGAACTTCTTCAGCCTGCGGTAACCGTCCTCCGTCATGGCGATCGGCAGGCGGCGGGTCAGGCGGAAACGTTTCGGCATCTTGTGGTCCTTTGCGTGTCAAAGCACCGGCCGGGGCTTGGGCAGGGCGCCCCGTGACAGGGCGCCCGAAGGCATCAGAAGGCGTCCGCGTCCAGTGCCATCACCGTGTCCGCACCGCTTTCGATGCGGGCCAGATGCAGCTTGGTCGCGGGCAGCCGCCGTGCCATGTAATACCGGCCGGTTGCGAGTTTCGTCTCATAGAACGCCGCGTCTTGCGTCCCGGCGTCAAGCGCTTCCTGCGCCGCCTTGCCCATCCGCGCCCACATCAGGCCCAGGCAGACCTGGCCGAACAGGTGCATGAAGTCATAAGACCCCGCCAGCGCATGGTTCGGGTTCTTCATGCCGCTTTGCATGAAGAACATGCCGGCCGCCTGCAGATCCTTGGAAGCCGCTTGCAAAGGCTTGATGAAGTCCTTGGTGAAAGCTTCTGAAATATCTTTGTTTTCCTGGCAGAAACTCTTCACCATGTCAAAGAAGGCCAGGACGTATTTACCGCCGTGCTGGCCCAGCTTGCGGCCCACCAGATCTAGCGCCTGCACGCCGTTGGCGCCCTCGTAGATCATCGCGATGCGGGCGTCGCGGGTGTATTGCGACATGCCCCATTCCTCGATGTAGCCGTGGCCGCCATAGACCTGCTGCGCCAGCACGGTCATGTCATAGCCCTGGTCGGTCAGAAAGCCCTTGATCACCGGCGTCATCAGCGAGATCAGACCGTCCGCATCCTTGTCGCCGGCGCGGTGCGCCTGATCGATCAGGGTGGCGCCCCACAGAAGGAAGGCGCGCGCGCCCTCGGCAAAGCTTTTCTGGTCCATCAGCGAGCGGCGGATGTCCGGGTGTACGATCAGCGGGTCTGCCGGTCCATCGGGGTTCTTGGCGCCGGTCACGTCGCGGCCCTGCAGCCGGTCCTTGGCGTAGTCCACCGCGTTCTGATAGGCGGCCTCGGCCTGCGCCAGGCCCTGCATGCCGACACCCAGACGGGCCTCGTTCATCATGGTGAACATGGCGCGCATGCCCTTGTGCTCCTCGCCCAGCAGCCAGCCGGTTGCGCCGTCATAGTTCATCACGCAAGTGGAGTTGCCGTGGATGCCCATCTTCTCCTCGATCTTGCCGACCGAGACACCGTTGCGCTCACCCAGGCTGCCGTCTTCGTTCACCAGGAACTTGGGCACGATGAACAGGCTGACACCCTTGATGCCTTCGGGGCCGCCGGGGATCTTGGCCAGCACCAGATGCACGATGTTATCCGCCAAGTCGTGATCGCCGGAGGAGATGAAGATCTTCTGCCCGGAAATCTTGAAGCTGCCGTCACCCTGCGGTTCCGCCTTGGTGCGCATCAGGCCCAGGTCGGTGCCGCAATGCGGCTCGGTTAGGTTCATGGTGCCGGTCCACTGGCAGCTGATCATATTGGGCAGATAGGTGGCCTTCTGCTCCTCGGTGCCATGCGCCAGAATGGCGGAGGCGGCGCCATGGGTCAGGCCCTGGTACATGGTGAAGGCCTGGTTGGCGGCCGAGAAGAACTCGCCCACCGCGGTACCCATCACATAGGGCATGTTCTGGCCGCCGAATTCTTCCGGCATGTCCAGCCCGGTCCAGCCGCCTTCCTTCATCTGCTCGAAGGCTTCCTTGAACCCCGCAGGCGTGTAGACCACGCCGTTTTCCAGGCGGCAGCCCTCCTGGTCGCCCACCACATTCAGCGGGTGCAGCACTTCGCTGGCGATCTTGCCTGCCTCTTCCAGCACGGCGCCGGTGAAATCCGGTTCCAGCTCATGGTATCCGGGGATGTCCTGGCCGGAGACCTTCAGCACATCGTGCAGGATAAACTGGGCGTCTTTGGCGGGGGCTCGATAGGAAGGCATTGCGGTCCTCTTCAGGGTCTTGTGGCTCAAGTCAGTGCCGGGCGGGCCGGCGGGAAAGGGCGGGGCGGCTGCCTATTGGGCAGCCTCCTGCTTGGCCTTCATCGAGGCGATCATCTTCTCGCCCCAGGCCAGCTGGTCCTTCAGGTCCTCGATTGCCTCGGTCAGCTCCTCGCGCTGGCGCTCCATATCGGCGAGCCGTTCACGCGCGACCTCATAGGTCTTGGTGAGCTGGGTCACCTGCTGGTCGCCGACATGGTACAGTTCCAGCAGCTGGCGGATTTCCTCCAGGCTGAACCCGAACCGCTTGCCGCGCAGGATCAGCTTCAGCCGGGCGCGGTCGCGTTTGGTGAACAGCCGCTTCTGGCCGTCGCGGATCGGGAACAGCAGTTCCTTGGCTTCGTAGAACCGGAGCGTGCGGGGCGTCACGTCAAAGGCCTCGCACATCTCGCGGATGGTCATGGTTTCTTCGGTCATCGTCGTCACTCTTACGGCTTGGTGCAGGACCAAGCTGTGCGGAGTTGGCTTTTCGATCAAGACTGACTTTACGTTTACGTAAGTTGTACGTTACGTCACTTTGCGGGACGTTACTGGTTCGCAAAACGCACATAAAGTGACGTAACGTTACGGTCTGGCTGAGGGGCCGCTGGCTGTTTCTGCAACGGTTCTGACCCGGAAACAGGCGAATCCAGTGCGGCCGCTACAAAAGGAAAACCCCGCCTCAAGGGCGGGGTTCAGAATTCCGGAAAGATGCGTTCGACCTACTTCAGCAGCGCCCGGGTGCTTTCGCGCAACTCGCTCAGCTCTTCAATCGCCTCATTGATCTGCTCGCGCTGCTTTTCAAGCTCAACCAGCTGGCGGTCGGCCATTTCCATGAAGGCATGGTTCTGGGCGTCGTTGCCCTCTTTTTCATAGATCAAGAGCCACTGGCGGATCTCTTCCAGCTGAAAGCCGAACTTGCGCCCGCGCAGGATCAGCTTCATCCGGGCACGCTCCCGCGCCCCGTAAAACCGCGACCGGCCTTCGCGGTCCGGCTGCAAAAGCTCGATGTATTCATAGTAGCGCAGCGTCCGCGGCGTGACCTCGAACTCGGCGCACATTTCTTTGAATGACAATCTGTTGTCGGTCATCCGTCGTCTCCCTTGCCGGGAACCTATGCACTTGCAGCGAACAGTGCAACCTCCGTGGCGGCACACTTGCGCTTTCACCGGGGCAGGGCCAAAGATGGGGCAGAGATTTCAAAGGACAGTCCCATGGCCGACAAGACCGAGCTCGCGCGTCAGTTCATCGAAGCGATCCCGCACGCCAAGCAATTGGGAATGAAGCTGACAGAGATCGGCGACGGCACCGCCGAGATCCGCATGGCCTATGACAAAAAGCTGGTCGGGGACCCGGCCACCGGCGTCATTCATGGCGGCGCGGTGTCGGCGCTGATGGATACATGCTGCGGTGCAGCGGTGATGAGCCACCCCTCCGCTCCCGGCGGCACCGCCACCATCGACCTGCGCATCGACTATATGCGCCCTGCGACCCCTGGGCAGGCGATCACCACCCGCGCCACCTGCCATCAGATCACCCGTACCGTTGCCTTTGTCCGTGCCGTCGCGATGGATGAGGATGAGGACCGCCCCGTCGCCACCGCCTCAGGCGCCTTTACCGTGGAGAAGAAGTTTTGAGCCGCCCCCGTCCCGAACCGATCCAGGTGGTCAAGCAGCGCCGTGATGCAGCCCTGTCGGCGCTGGTCGACTCGGTGCCCTATATCCGCTTCCTGAATGTCACCTTCGAGCGCCGAGGCGATGAGCTGACGGCGGTGCTGAATTTCGACGACAAGCTGATCGGCAACCCGTTCCTGCCTGCGATCCATGGCGGGGTGACGGCGGCCTTCCTGGAAATCACCGCGATGATCACGCTCAATTGGTCGCACCTGTGGCAGCGCATCGAATCCGGCGATCTGGACCCGGCGGAAATGGCCAAGGGCAACCTGCCGCGCCAGCCCAAGACCATCGACTTCACGGTCGATTACCTGCGCTCCGGCCTGCCGCGCGATGCCTATGCGCGGGCGCGGGTGAACCGCTCCGGCCGCCGCTATGCCTCGGTGCATGTGGAGGCCTGGCAGGACCATAAGGACAAGCTGTTTGCCCAGGCCACCGGCCATTTCCTGATGCCGCAGGACAAGAACGGCGAAGGCTGAACACCCATGACGAGCGCGGACACCGAAATCACCCATGCCCGGGTGCTCAGGATCGCTTTTCCGATTGTGCTGTCGAACGCCACGGTGCCGATCCTGGGCGCCGTGGACACCGGTGTGGTCGGCCAGATGGGCGAGGCTGCGCCGATCGGCGCAGTGGGTATCGGTGCGGTCATCCTGGCGACGATCTACTGGATCTTCGGGTTCCTGCGCATGGGCACCACCGGGCTAGCGGCACAGGCCCGCGGGGCGGGGGATTGGGCCGAAACCGGCGCCCTGCTGATGCGCGGTCTGCTGCTGGCCTTTGCTGCGGGAGTCGTGTTCATCCTTGCGCAGGGTGCCGTGTTTTGGGGCGCCTTTGCGCTGGCGCCGGCCAGTGCTGAGGTCGAAAGCCTGGCCCGCGATTACCTGGAAATCCGCATCTGGGGGGCACCGGCCACCATCGCGCTGTATGCGGTCACCGGCTGGCTGATCGCGGTGGAGCGCACCCGCGGCGTGTTCCTGCTGCAGGTCTGGATGAACGGGCTTAACATCGTGCTGGACTTGTGGTTCGTGCTGGGCCTCGGCTGGGGCGTGGAGGGCGTCGCCATCGCCACGCTGATTGCCGAATGGACCGGTCTGGCATTGGGGCTCTACCTGTGCCGCGATGCCTTTGCCGGCGATCAATGGCGCGACTGGGCGCGGGTGTTTGATCCGGCGCGGCTCAAACGGATGATGCAGGTGAACGGCGATATCATGGTGCGCTCTGTGCTGCTCACGGGCTCCTTCACCACCTTCCTGTTCATCGGATCCGGCATCGGCGACGTGAACCTGGCCGCCAATCAGATCCTGCTGCAATTCGTCGAGATCACCGCCTTTGCTTTGGATGGCTTTGCGTTTTCCGCCGAAGCACTGGTGGGCGGTGCCGTCGGTGCCAAGGCGCGGGACCGCGTGCGCCGGGCGTCGGTGGTCACGTCGCAATGGGGCGTGGGCGGTGCGGTCCTGCTTGGCGTCGCCTTTGCCGCGGGCGGCCCCTGGCTCATAGACCTGATGTCCACCTCTCCCGAGGTGCGCGAGGCCGGGCGAGTGTTCCTGGTCTGGGCGGCGGTATTGCCGGTGCTGAGCGTCGCCAGCTACATGTTCGACGGTATCTACATCGGCGCCACCTGGACCCGCGACATGCGATGGGCGATGCTGCAATCGGTGGCCATCTATGTTGCGGCGCTGCTGGTTCTGGTGCCGGTCTTCGGCAATCATGGCCTGTGGGCCGCGCTGATTGTCCTGAACATCGCCCGCGGTGTAACGCTGGGCCTGCGCTACCCGCGGCTGGAAGCGCAGGTGGGCGCGTAAACAGGGGGCGGGCGGGCTGCAACGCCCGCCCGGCGGCTTACAGCAGCGTTTCGAGTGTCTCGGTCGGGCGGCCGATCACCGCCTTGCCGTCCTTGATGGCAATCGGGCGCTCGATCAGGATCGGATGCGCGGCCATTGCCGCCAGCAGCTCTTCCTCGGCGCTGTCTTTGCTCAGGCCCAGCTCCTTGAAGACCTTCTCGCCGGTCCGCATCATCGCAACCGCGGAAAGGCCAAGCGTCGCCTGCACCGCCTTGATTTCCTCAAGCGAGGGCGCGTCCTGCAGGTACAGCCGCTGCTGAACTTCCGCGCCGCGCTCTTCCAGCAGCGCCAGGCCTGCGCGGGATTTCGAGCAGTGCGGGTTATGCCAATAGGTGATCACAGCCAATTCTTCCGTTTGCTTCCAACCGCTTGCGCGGCGTTGTCAAAGCCGTCGCGTGCCAGCAGCGCGTCCAGCCCGCGGGCAATGTCGCCCGCCAGCGACAGCCCGCCATAGACCATCGCGGTATAGAACTGTACGGCGCTGGCACCGGCGCAGATCTTGGCATAGGCCTGCTCTGCGGTGCTGATGCCGCCGACGCCGACCAGCGGCACCTTGCCATCCAGAAGCTCCGACAGCTGTGCCAGCACCCGGGTGGATTTCTCAAACAGCGGCGCGCCGGACAGCCCGCCGGCCTCGCTCTTGTGGGCGCTGCGCAGCCCGTCGCGCGACAGGGTGGTGTTGGTGGCAATCACCGCGTCGATGCCGGTCTCCAGCGCGACGGCGGCAATGTCCTCGATCCCTGCGCGGTCCAGGTCCGGCGCGATTTTCAGGAACACTGGCACCCGGCGGCTGAGGCTCTCGCGGGTTTCGATCACACCCGCCAGCAGCGCCGACAGCGCCGCCTTGCCCTGCAGGTCGCGCAGCTTCTCGGTGTTGGGGGAGGAGACGTTGACGGTGGCAAAATCCAGATGCGCGCCGCAAAAAGCCAGCACCTTGGCGAAATCCGCGGCGCGGTCCGCGCTGTCCTTGTTGGCGCCGAGGTTCAGGCCGATGACCGCATCGCGCGGCCGCTGCGCCAGACGCGCGCCGATGGCCTCCATGCCCTCGTTGTTGAAGCCGAAGCGGTTGATCGCCGCCTTGTCCTCGGTCAGGCGAAACAGGCGCGGCTTGGGGTTGCCGGGCTGCGGGCGCGGGGTGGCCGCGCCCACCTCGATGAAGCCAAAGCCGGATTTCGCCAGCGGCGCCAGCGCCTCGGCGTTCTTGTCATAACCTGCGGCAAGCCCCACCGGGTTCGGCAGATCAATGCCGGCCAGCGTGGTCCTGAGCCGGGTAGAGGTGACCGGGCCGGGGGCCGGGGCCAGTCCCATCGTCAGTGCCTTCACCGACAGCCCGTGCGCCGCCTCCGGGTCGATCCGGTGCATAGCGGCAAGGGCAAGCTTTTCGGTCAGCTTCATGCCATTTCCTCCGGGAACTGATGCGTGCCCTCCACCAGCGGCAGCGGCTTGGCCCAGACCACGTCGCTCATCCGGATGTTGCGGTAGAGATGCGGGAACTCGGCGCCGCCGCGGGACACTTCCCACTTCAGGTCATCGCCCATTGCACCGGCATCGCAGGCCAGCAGGGTCAGCCCCTCGGCGCCTGCAAAATGCTTGGCCGCGGTCTCTGCCGCCTGGGTTGCGGTGGAGAAATGGACATAGCCGTCCGCAACATCAATCGGCGCGCCCGGCGTCTCGCCCGCGGCCTGCAGTGCGGTCCATTCGTCCGCCCGGAAAATCTTGTAAATCAGCATGAGCGCCTGATGCCCTGCACCGCCAAATGAATCAAGGGGGATTGGCAGGCGGGGCGCGCAAAGCTGACGCAAGGGGAGGCGGCGCTGCGGCTTTTCCCCTTTGACCGGCGCGGGCTTTGGGCGCAGGCTTGCCCGAAACAGAACACGGGAGCGCTCCTCATGATTGCACAGTTTCTTTCTTCGGTTGCAGCCCTGGCCCTGGCCGCCGGTGCCGCAGCGGCGGAGTACAGGCTGACGATCCTGCATACTAACGACTTCCACTCGCGGTTCGAGCCGATCAACAAATACGACAGCAGCTGCGACGCCGAAGATCAGGCTGAGGGCAAATGTTTCGGCGGCACCGCGCGGCTGGTGACGGCAATAGCGGACGCTCACGGACGGGCGGAGAACTCGATCCTGGTGGATGGCGGCGACCAGTTCCAGGGTTCGCTGTTCTATTCCTATTACAAGGGCAAGGCCGCGGCGGAGTTCATGAACCAGCTGGGCTATGACGGGATGACCGTCGGCAATCATGAATTCGACGACGGGCCGGAGGTTCTGCGCGGGTTCATGGATGCGGTGGGCTTTCCGGTGCTGATGTCCAATGCGGATGTGTCGGCGGAACCGGCACTGGCGGATGTGCTGAAGAAATCCACGGTGATCGAGCGCGGCGGCGAAAAGATCGGCCTCATCGGCCTGACGCCGGAGGATACGCATGAGCTGGCAAGCCCCGGCAAGAACGTGCATTTCTCCGATCCCGTGGCGGCGGTGCAGGCAGAGGTCGACTGGCTGACCGCCGAGGGCGTGAACAAGATCGTGGTGCTCAGCCACTCCGGCTACGGCGTCGACCAGCGGGTGGCGGCAGAGACCTCCGGCGTGGACGTGATCGTCGGCGGGCATTCCAACACCTATCTTTCCAACACCTCTGAGAAGGCTGCCGGGCCGTATCCGACGGTGGTGAACGGGGTGCAGATCGTGCAGGCCTATGCCTATGGCAAGTTCCTGGGCGAGCTGACCGTGACCTTTGACGAGGCGGGCAATGTTGTCAGCGCCACCGGCGAGCCGCTGATCATGGATGCGGCTGTCAGCGAGGACGCGGCGACGCTGGACCGGATCGCGGAACTGGCGCTGACGCTGGATGAGATCCGCAACAAGGTCGTGGCAGAGGCGGCAGAACCCATCGAAGGCAGCCGTGATGTCTGCCGGGTACAGGAGTGTCCGATGGGCAACCTGGTGGCTGATGCAATGCTGGACCGGGTGAAGGATCAGGGCGTGACCATTGCCATTGCCAATTCCGGCGGTATCCGCGCCAGCCTGGACGCGGGCGCGGTCACCATGGGCGAGGTGCTGACAATCCTGCCGTTCCAGAACACGCTGTCGACATTCCAGATTGACGGCAAGACGCTGATCGCAGCGCTGGAGAACGGCGTCAGCCAGGTGGAGGACGTCAAGGGCCGCTTCCCGCAGGTGGCGGGGCTGAAATTCAGCTGGGACAGTTCAGCTGCGCCGAATGCGGGCCGTGTCACCGAGGTGCTGGTGGCAGAGGGCGATGGGTTTGTGCCGATTGATCCGGCCAAGACCTATGCGGTGGTCACCAATGACTATGTCCGCAACGGCGGCGACGGTTATGCGATGTTCGAGGGTGACGACAAGAACGCTTATGATTTCGGCCCCGACCTGGCCGATGTGCTGGCGGAGTATCTGGCGGCGCAGGGCCCCTATACGCCCTACACCGACGGGCGGATTTCGCAGGTGAAATAGGCAGCAGCATATAGGTCCGGACCGGACCCAATGTTTCGCGCGCGAAACATTCGGGCAGGAGGGCTGCCGCATTATCTTTAGCCATCCTTAACCTTCGCCGGCTGTTCGTTAACGGGCTGGCGGGGGCTTTCCCACGGCCGGCGCGCGTGGCAGAATACGGACATGGGCCACCCGCTGATCGACCTCATCAATGCCCGCATCGAAGCCGCCGAAAAGGACGGTGCCTTTGATAATCTGGCGGGCGCAGGCAAGCCGCTGCCGGACTGCGACGACCCGGAGAACGCGCTGGTCAACCGGCTGGTGCGCGAGAGCGGCGGGGTGCCGGAGTTCGTCAGCCTGTCGCGGGAACTGCAGCGCCTGCGGGCGGAGCTGCGCGAGGCCGGCGACCGCAGCCGCCGGCAGGAGATCCTGAAAGAGATGTCGATGATGGATGCGCGGATCGAGATCGCACGCAAGGCCTACACGAAATAGGCCCTGTTATCCCTTGATTTCTGGCCAGATTTCCGGGTCCAGGCCGTCGATGAACGGCGCCAGAACGTCGGCGTATTTCTCCCATTTGCCGATTGAGCGCGTGTGCGCCGTCTGCCTGACTTGCGTGTTCGACAGCGTCAGGACCTGGCCTTTGTGGCGTTCCGGGTGGGCCATGTCCTCGACCCAAGTAAGGCCGCAGAACTCCGCCAGCTTGCGGCTTTCGCCCTCGATATCGGCAACGAAGCTTTCATAGCGCAGGTCATAGATCCGGCCCGGCATCACCTGACGCCAGTGCTGCATCAGCCGGCCATAAAGGTTGAAACGGTGCGCCATCGCCTTGAGGTCGTAGGCATATGTGAGCGAGCTGCCCGAGAAATAGCCGCGCCAGATCGACAGCGCCACGTCGCGCGGGTCGCGGCAAAGATGAACAAAGCGTGCATCCGGGTAGGCAGTCGCAAGGTGGCCCAAGAGGCGGTAGTTGTCGGGCATTTTGTCGACATAGGCCGCGGTTCCCTCGGGCATGTCCGGCAGGCGGCTGATGTCCTCCACCGTGAAATCGCGGGCGGCCGCGGGCGTGAAACCCTGATCCGTGTCCAGATAGGGATGCAGCAGGAAGGCCGGCACGCCGCGCTCGCCCAGCGGGAACACATCCGGGTGCAGGCCGATCACGGTTTCGGTCAGGGTGGTGCCGGAGCGCGGCATCCCAACCACATAGATAGGGCGCGGGCCTTCGGGTGCGGTTTCTGCCGGGGCGATCTGATCCGGGAAGGCGGCCATGATGCGGCTGAACTGGCGCTCGCTGCCCTCGTAGTCATAGGGGGTCTGCGCGGCCATACAGGCGTTCGCCTCGTCATTGAGGGCAGCGAAGGCGTCCTTGTCGCCCGCCTGATCAGCGATCCGGGCAAGGGCAAAGCTGACGTTAGCGCGGTCCAGCGAGCGGGGGGCGGCGTTCTTCAGCGCCTTCTGCGCGATGGGCAGCAGCTCTGCGTTCTGGTCGCGGCTGCTGATGCGGGCCAGCATCTCCAGCACCTGGGTGTCCTTGGGATCCAGCTCCAGCAGCGCCAGGCACTGCTCGCGGGCGGCGCCGCTTTCGCCGTTGGAGATCAGCTGGCTGGCCAGGCGGCGGCGGGCCTCCACGTTCTGGGGGGCCACGGCGACGGCCTTCTGCGCGGCCTCGGTGGCTTCCTCTTGCCGCATAAGGCGGGCCAGCAGCAGGCTGGCGTTCTGCAGTGCGTCGGCGTCATTGGGGTTCACCTTGAGTGCGGCCTGGTAATCCGCCAGCGTCGCCTTCTCATCGCCGAGCGTGTTCCAGGCGGTGGCGCGCAGCCGCAGCATCCGCGGCTGGCGCGGATCGCGGGCCAGTGCCGCGGTGGCGGTTTCGATCGCGGCCTCGGGCGCGTTCATCACCAGATGGGCCTGCGCCTGCAGGTAGAGCGCGGCCTGATCGCCTGGCTGGTCCTTCAGCACCCGTTCCAGCAGCTTCATCGCCGGTTCGCCCTGCTGCATGAACAACAGCGTCTGCGCCAGGTTCTTGCGGGCATCGTGAAAGCCGGGCGCCAGCGCCAGCGCCTTCTTGAAATAGGGCACGGCATCGCGGTGCTTGCCCAGTCCCGACAGGGAGATGCCGGCGATATTGGGGAAATCCGGGTGGCTCTTGTGCCGCTTCATGCCGCCCTTGGACTGTTTCAACGCCTGTTTGAACTTGCCCTGGTTGAGAAAGCCCAAGGCGGACTGGAGATCATTCTGAAGAGTCATGAGGCCTATCTATCATCCTGTCAGGGCGGCTGAAAAGCAGTGGGCCAGGGAGGCTTTGCATGTGCGCCGCGGCCCGGGTTAGAAATCAGCATGTGCGGACGATTTGCCATAACCCTGCCCAGTGATGCAATGGCACAGCTGTTTGCAGCGCAGCCCGCGAACGATCTTCCGGCGGTGCCGAACTTCAACGTCTGCCCGACCAATCCGGTGCATGTTGTGCAGGCGGGGGAGGCGGGGCGTCAGCTGGTGCCGATGCGCTGGGGCTTCCTGCCGCATTGGTACAAGAGCGAAACCGCCGGGCCGCTGTTGATCAACGCGCGGGCGGAGACGATTGCGGAGAAGCCCGCCTTTGCCAAATCCTGCCGCGAGCGGCGCTGCCTGATCCCGGCCAGCGGGTTCTATGAATGGACCAAGTCGGAGGACGGCGCCCGGCTGCCCTGGTACATCCGCCGCAGCGACGGCGCTCCCATTGCCTTTGCTGCCGTCTGGCGAAGCTGGGGCGTGGACGATCCGGTCAAGACCTGCGCCATTGTCACCACTGCCGCCAACGAGGGGCTCTCGGCCATCCACCACCGGATGCCGCTGATCCTGGAGCCGGAGGACTGGGGCAAATGGTTGGGCGAGGAAGGCCATGGTGCCGCCAGGCTGATGCAGCCGGGGGCGGAGGGTGTACTGGACTTCCACCGGGTTGATCCGGCGGTGAACTCCAACCGCGCAGAGGGGCCGGAGCTGATCGAGCCTTTCGGGGAAGAGGATACCCCGCGCGGGGCAGCTGATCTGAGGGTCACTCGGCGGCGTGGCGGGCGGGCAGGTCGCGCTGCGGCGCGCGGCTGAGGTCGTTGCCGGCAAGCGTCGCCTTTTTCAGCAGCGCCACGAAGGTCTCCTGCTCTGCCTTGGTAAGCCCTGTGAGGATGCCGGGCTGAGAGGCGTGCACAATGGGCAGGATGCGGTCAAGCAGTGCTTCGCCATCCCGTGTCAGGCTGACCTCACGGGCGCGGCGGTCGGCCTTGGACACGCGGCGCTCTACCAGCCCCTTGTCCACCAGCCGGTCCACCACCTTGCCCAGGGTGGCGCGGTCATAGGCGATGAGGCCCGCAACCGAGGCCTGGTCGATGCCGGGATGGCGGTGGATGGCGGCCATGGCGGAAAACTGCACCGGGGTGAGGTCGACGCCTTCTGCCGCCATGCGGTCCATGAACTGGGCCACGGAAATCTGGTGCAGCCGCCGGATCAGGTGGCCGGGCAGGGAGTGAATGTCCAACGGGTCGGTTTTCATGGCCTACTGGTCCTTGGCGGTCGGGCGCCCCGGTGCTTCATCCGGGCAGGTCTGATTGCAAGGATTGCCATACCGCCCCGTGCGCAGTACGCGCAAGACTTATCGCCGCGGCCGCGGCAATTGCAGCTTTTCCTTGCGCATGGGGCGCGGTAAGTCTGGCGCATGGCGCTGAAATTCACCTCCTTGCAAGAGTTCTACGCGCACGGGTTCGACACCGTGATCGACGTGCGCAGCCCGGCGGAATATGCCGAAGACCATGTGCCGGGCGCGATCAGCCTGCCGGTGCTGGACAACGAGGAGCGGGCTGAGGTCGGCACCATTTATGTGCAGGACAGCCCCTTCAAGGCGCGCAAGCTGGGCGCGGCGCTGGTGTTCCGCAACGCCGCCAACCACATCGAGCAGAGCCTGAGCCACCATGAAGGCGGCTGGAAACCGCTGGTCTACTGCTGGCGCGGCGGCCAGCGGTCCGGGTCCTTCACCTGGATGCTGCAGCAGATCGGCTGGCGCGCCGAGGTGGTCGAGGGCGGCTACCAGACCTACCGCCGCCTGGTCAACGCGGCGCTGTATCAGTCCGCGCTGCCGCACCATCTGGTGGCGCTGGACGGCTATACCGGGTCAGCCAAGACTGAGGTGCTGAAACGCGCAGGAAAGCTGGGCGTGCAGGTGCTGGATCTGGAAGGGCTGGCCAATCACCGCGGCTCGCTGCTGGGGGACATGCCGACGCCGCAGCCCTCGCAGAAGGGGTTCGAATCCGCTGTGGCCGGTGCGCTGATGCGGCTGGATCCGGCCCGCCCGGTGCTGGTGGAGGCGGAGTCCAGCAAGATCGGCCAGCGGATCATTCCGCCTTCGGTCTGGGATGCAATGAAGCACGCCCCCCGGATCGAATTGCAGGTGCCGGTGGCGGCGCGCTGCCGCTATCTGGTGGAGGCCTACGACGATATCCTGTCGGACGCGGAGCGGCTGCGGGAGAAGCTGGGCCCCTTGCGCGCCCACCGCTCCGGCGCGGTGGTTGACGGCTGGTTCGCAAGCATCGAGGCGGGGGACAAGGCTGCTCTGACCGAAGCGCTGATGGTGGACCATTACGACCCCGCCTACCGCAAGTCGCGGGCCGCGATCGGGGCCGAGGTCGCCGCCACGGTCGAGGCTGAAGCGCTGGATGAAGCGGGACTGGATGCCACCGCCGCGCAGGTGGCGGCGGTCATGTCCGGTCTCTGACTGGGGCTCTCCCGCCCGTCGCCGGGGCATCAGTGATGCCCCGCTCCCGTTGGGCGCGGCGCTGCGCTGGCGCGCAGCGGGTCAGGCGCTGAGGGTGATCGCCCCGGAACTTTCTGTAACTTTGCCGACAAGGGCCGCCGGATACCCGGCAGCGCGCAGCTGATCCAGCAACTCGTCGGCCTGATCAGCGGCGACGGCTGCCAAGAGGCCGCCCGCGGTTTGCGGATCGAACAGCAGGTCCTGCCAGCCGGAGGTTTTCAGTTCCGGCAGCGCAGCCTGGTTGGCGGGGAACAGCGAGGAGCGGATGCCGCGGTCTGCCAGCTCGGCGGCGCCCTGCATCAGGGGGATCTGGCCGGTGAACAGCTCTGCGCCCGCGCGGGATGCCTCGCAGATGCCCAGAAGATGGCCGAGAAGGCCGAAGCCGGTCACGTCGGTCATTGCATGGGCGTCCTGCAGGATACGGGCGGCAGCACCTTGAGGCTGGCTCATTTGCTCTAGCGCCGCCGCGACCCATTCGCCTTTGGCTTCGCCGGCCATCTCGGCGGCCATCAGCACGCCGGAGCCGAGAGGCTTGGTCAGGATCAGCGCATCGCCCGGTTTGGCACCCGCAACGGTGATTGCGGGGCGGGGACAGAGCCCGGTGACGGTGAAGCCCACCGTCAGTTCATCGCCGAGCGAGGTGTGGCCGCCGATGATGGCGGCGCCGGCTTCTTGCATGACGTCCGAGGCGGCGCCCATGATTTCCTGCAAGGTGCGGGTCTGCAGCGCGGGCGACATGCGCGGCAGGATCAGGTTTGCGGTGGCCGCCTGCGGCTCTGCCCCCATCGCCCAGATGTCGCCGAGCGCGTGCACGGCGGCGATGCGGGTCATAACAACCGGGTCGTTGGTGAAGCTGCGCAGGTGGTCGGTGCTGATCACCTGCTTGACGCCGCCGGTGGTCAGCAGCGCGGCATCGTCGCCGGGCAGCGGGGCGATGTCGTCCCGGTTCGTAGTCCCAAGACCGGCAAGCGTTCCGAACAGCGCATCGCGCCCCACCTTGGCGCCGCAACCGCCGCACATGGGCTTGTCGCCCAGCGCCTTCTCCATCTCCAGCGTGTGTTCGGCCGGCAGCGGCGGGGCCTCCAACGCGGGCAGGTCGCGGAATTTCTCCATGAAGGCCTGGTCGATGCGGTCCTTCCAGCTCCACATCAGCGGGCCTGCAAGGGTGGTGCCGAAGCGTTCGCCGAGGGCCTCCTTGGAGCCCATGGAGATCAGCTTCAGGTAATCCTTCTGCGGACGGTACTTGCGCAAGGGATCGCCGGTCATCAAGGCGCGCAGGTTGTGGTAGAGCACTGGTGCCTGGCGGACGGCGTAGACGCCGGCCTTGGGGCGCGGGGCGAAGTCCATATGGGCGCAGTCGCCTGCGGCAAAGACCTGCAGATCAGAGCTTTGCAGGGTTTCGCTGACCCCGATGAACCCGTCGTTCAGGTCCAGGCCGCTGTCCGAGAGCCAGCCGTAGGGGCGGGCGCCGGCGGCGCCGGTGGTGAAATCCGACAGGATCTCGCGCCCCTCCTGCAGCACAATGTAGCCGTCCTCGATGCGTTCGATCCCGGCGTTTTCCTCCAGCCGCACGCCTTGTTCAACCAGGGCGCGGCGCAGTTTGTGCCGGGCTGTTTGGCCGATGGCGCGCAGGGCTTCGTCGCTGTCGATCAGCGTGGCCTGGGCCAGGCGGCCGAGGGATCTGAGGGCATAGGCCATGGCGAGGATCAGCTCCACCCCGGCGACGCCGCCGCCGATCACGGCGACATGGGCGGGGCCGTCCCCTTCGCGGAAGGCGGCCCATCGGGCGGCGAAACGGCCCAGCGGCTTGGCCGGGATGCCGTGGCGGGCAAAGCCCGGCAGGTCCGGCATGGCGGAGGTGATGCCGATGTCGATGGAAGCCACGTCATAAGCAACCGGCGGGCGGCCCGGCACATGCACCAGCCGGGCCGCGGTGTCGATATGCTCTGCCGCGCCCAGCACCACGCGGGCGCCGGCAAAACGGGCGAGGCGGACCAGGTCGATGTCCAGTTCCTCGCGCGCGTAGTGGCCGGCCACGAAACCCGGCAGCATGCCGGAATAGGGTGCAGAGGGTCCGGGGTTGATCACCGTCAGCCGGGCGCCGGGCAGGGGCTTCATCCCCCATTTGCGCAGCACCAGCGCGTGGGTGTGACCGCCGCCCACCAGCACCAGATCGCGGGTCAGCGGCAAGCGGGAGGTGTCGATCACGGGTCAGGCCTTCCTGGCTGGGGCGCGCTTACTCTTTGGCGGGCGGGGTGTGGGACGCGTGGCGGCGTTCCTCGTCCTCGGGCGTGTCATGGGTGGCCCAGTGATCGTCGCCGCCGGCCTCTGGCATGGTGTCGCGGGTCTCCTGCCGGTGGATGTGCACCTTGGCAATGAAATTCGCGGTGATCGGCGCGGTGAGGAACAGGAACAGGGTGATCATCAGCTCGTGGTAGGAGAAATACTTCTCAAACGCTGCGGCGTGAAGCATCGAGGCCAGCAGTACGCCGCCGACGCCGAGGGTGGTGGCCTTGGTCGGCGCATGCAGCCGCGACATCGGGTCGTTCAGCTTGATCAGCCCGAAGGAGCCGACAATGCCGAAGATCCCGGCGGTTACCAGGAAGGCGGCAACGAGGAGTTCAAACAGGTTTTCCATGGCTCTCCCTCACTCGATGATGTTGCCGCGCAGGATGAAGCGCGCGTAGGCCACGGTGGAGACAAAGCCGAGCATGGCGATGATCATCGCGGCCTCGAAGAAGATCTCGGTTCCCAGCGCCATGCCGTAGAGCACCATCAGCGCGATGGCGTTGATGAACATGGTGTCGAGCGCCAGGATGCGGTCGGCCACATCGGGGGCGGTGACGACCTTCCAGAGGTTCATCAGCATGGCGAGCGCAAAGCAGGCAAAGGCGAAGGTTGCAGCGCTTTCGATCATTCGAAAATCTCCATCAGCCGGCGCTCGTAGCGCTGTTTGATCTCATCCCGCACCGCGTCGGGGTTGGGGGCATCCAGGCAGTGAACCAGCAGGGCGTGGCCCTCGTCCGAGACGTCCGCCGACAGGGTGCCGGGGGTCATGGTGATGGTGCCTGCAAGGGCGGTGATCGCTTCCGGCGTTTTCAGCTCCAGCGGGATGGTGATCCAGTTGGGGCGGCGGTCGGCGTTGGGTTTGAACAGGACGATGCGGGCGACGATGATGTTGGCCTGGATGATGTCCATCAGCACCACCAGAATGTACTCCGCGATCTTCAGCGGGCGGCGCAGGTTGGGGCGGTTGGGCCAGAAGGGCTGCGTCACGAAGGGGATCACCACCCCCAGCATGAAGCCGAAGACCAGCGAGTTGAGCGACCAGCGGTTCACCATCAGGAGCCAGGTGAGGGTCAGCAGAAGCGTCAGAAGGGGGTGCGGAAACAGCCGCCGGATCAGTTTCATTCTGCGGTCCTCCCAAGCACGGTGTCGATATAGGCCGCAGGCGCATAGAGCTGCGCCGCCGTTGCCTCGGCATAGCGGGTGGCGGGGCCCGCAAAGACGGTGAGCGCCACCAGACCGCCAAGGAGGCCGAAGCAGGCCACGAAGGGCAGCTGCGCCGGTCTGGCGGGCAGGGTGCCAACGGGCGGTTCTGCGCTGGTGTCAGTGTCCTCCGGCGGCAGGCCGTGGCCCTTCCAGAACAGCAGCGAACCTGCACGGGCCATGCCGATGATGGTGATCAGCGAACCCAGCAGGATCACGCCCCAGATCCAGGGCGCCAGATCGGCGCCGCGGGTGGCGTCCAGCACCAGGAGCTTGCCCAGGAAACCCGACAGCGGCGGCATGCCCGCCAGCGCGATGGCGGCGGCGAAGAACAGCGCCGAGATCAGCCCGGTCTGCGGCATCGGCAGCTGCGGCAGGATCCACTGGCCCTGACGCTCCATCACCAGGTCGGCGACCAGGAACAGCAGCGCCGCCGCGAGGGTGGAATGCACCAGGTAGTAAAGGGCGGCGGCAGCGGCGGTCTGGGTGAACAGGGAAATCGCGATCAGCAGCGTGCCCATGGAGGCGATGGCGCCGAAGGCGGCCAGGCGGCCCAGCTTCTTGGAGCCCAGCACGCCGATGGCGCCGGCGCCAAGGGTCACGAGAGCGGCGGGCAGCAGCCAGCTTTCGGTGAGACCTGCGGTGGCCTCGACCTCGGGGCCGAAGACCAGCGTGTAGATGCGCAGGATCGAATAGGCGCCGACCTTGGTCATGATGGCAAAAAGCGCCGCCACCGGCATCGGCGCGTTGGCATAGGCCGAAGGCAGCCAGAAGTGCAGCGGCAGCAGCGACGCCTTGATGGCAAAGACCAGCAAGAGCATCACCGCGCCGACGCGCAGCAGGGCGGTGTCCTCTGCCGGGATCTGGGCAACCTTCACGGCGAGGTCGGCCATGTTGAGGGTGCCGGTCACCGCATAGAGCGTGCCGAGGGCAAACAGGAACAGGGTGGAGCCGAGGAGGTTGAACACCACATACTGCACGCCGGCCTGGAACCGCCGGGTGCCGCCGGAGTGGATCATCAAGCCATAGGAGGCGATCAGCAGCACCTCGAAGAAGACGAACAGGTTGAAGGCGTCGCCGGTCAGGAAAGCGCCCATGATGCCCATCAGCTGGAACTGGAACAGCGCGTGGAAGTTGCTGCCGCGGGTGTCCCAGCCGGAGCCGATGGCATAGAGCAGCACCGGCAGCGCCAAGAGCGAGGTCAGCACGATCATCATCGCCGACAGCCGGTCCAGCACCAGCACGATGCCGAAGGGTGCGGGCCAGTCGCCCAGTTCATAGACCTTGACGGTGCCATCGGCGGCCTGTGCCGCCAGCGCCAGGGTAACTCCGGCCAGCAGCACGGCGCTGGCCAGCGAGAAGATCCGCTGCAGGTCCAGATGGTGGCGCAGCACCATGATGATGAAGGGTGCAACAAGGGCCGGCAGCACCACCGGCGCGATCAGAATATGCTCCATCATGCGTCCTCCCCGGCGCCTTCGGGCTCAGCCGGCATGGCGGTGCTGTCATCGCGGGACGAAAGGTAAGCCCCCAGCGCGATCATCACCACCACAGCGGTCATGCCGAAGGAGATCACGATGGCGGTCAGCACCAGCGCCTGCGGCAGCGGGTCGGTATAGGCGACCTCCTCGTACTTATTGAGGATAGGCGGCGCGCCGGTGACCAGCCTGCCGGTGGCGAACAGGAACACGTTGACCGCGTAGGTCAGCAGTGACAGGCCCAGGATCACCGGAAAGCTGCGGCGGCGCAGGATCAGATAAACGCCGGCCGCCGTCAGAATGCCCACGGCCGAGGCAACGAGAAGTTCCATGCTTATCCCTCCGTCCCGGTCTTGGCCGCTTCGTCGCGTGCCGGGTTGATGTCCATTGCGTGTTCCGTGCTTATCCCCGGCTGCCAGGCAAAGCGCGACAGGCTTTCCAGCGCCAGCAGCACGGCGCCGACGACGGCCAGGAAGACGCCGAGGTCAAAGAGCGCGGCGGTGGCCCATTCGAACTCCTCCAGCGGCGGCCAGTGGATGTAGCCGAAGTCGCTGGTCAGGAACGGCATCCCGTTGAACCAGGCGCCCATGCCGGTGGCAGCGGCAATCAGCACGCCGGAGCCGATGATGGCATGATACGGGTAGCGCTGCCGCTCGGTTGCCCAGGCAAAGCCGGAGGCCATGTACTGCATGATGATGGCGATGGCCGCGACCAGCCCGGCGATGAAGCCGCCGCCCGGCAGGTTGTGGCCGCGGAAGAAGATATAGGCCGCGACCATCAGCGCCAGCGGCATCATCACCCGTGTCGCCACCACCATCATCAGCGGGTGGGCGTCGCCTGCCTGCGGCAGGTCCGGCTCGCGGTTCAGCAGGTAGGCACGGACCTTGGAGCCCAGAACTGCCTCAGTCAGGGCAAAGATCACCATGGCGGCGATGCCCAGAACGATGATCTCGCCGAAGGTGTCATAGCCGCGGAAGTCGACCAGGATCACGTTCACCACATTGGTGCCGCCGCCGCCCTTGTAGGAATTGGCGAGGTGGAAGTCCGAAATCGTCGGGAAGGCGAAGTCGCGCATCAGCAGCGCATAGATCAGCCCGCCCGCGCCCAGGCCCGCCACCACCGAGATCGCGCCGTCGCGCAGGCGGGTGAGGGCCGGGGTTTCGACCGGGGTTTCCTTGGGCATGAAATTCAGCGCCAGCAGCAGCAGGATGATGGTCACCACCTCGACCGAGATCTGGGTCAGCGCCAGGTCGGGGGCCGAGAGATAGTTGAACGACATCGAGACCACCAGGCCGACCACGCCGATCAGCACCAGCGACACCAAACGGTTGCGGTGCTTGGCGACAATGAACAGGGTTGCCACCACCAGGGCGAACCAGCCGACAATGGGCAGCGCACCCGGGTCCTGCATCTGGCGGGTTTCGGCGCCCAAGGTGCCGCCCCGGTAGGCGAAGTAGCCGATTGCCACGGTGAAGGTGACCATGATCGCCGCGTAACGCGTCAGGACGCCGTTGTGCAGCCCGTCGGTCACCAACTGGCTGAGGCGGGTGAAGGCGCCGATCAGGCCCTCGAAGATGGTCTTGGCTTCTGGCCGCGGCATTGCGTTCCAGGCCCGCTGCAGGGGCCTATGCAGCGCCAGCAGGGCCAGACCGCCGATGGTGGCAAACACCGACATGTAGAGCGCCGGGGTCAGCCCGTGCCAGAGCTTGAGCGAGTGATAGGGCAGTTCCCCGCCGCCGATCACCGCGCTTGCGGCGGTGGCGACCAGCGGGCCGGCAATCTTGGCCGAGGCGAGGCCGATCAGCACCACCAGCACAACCAGGAAGGCGGGGCCGATCCACATGCCGGTATTGGGGTCATGCGGGTGGCCGGGGTAGTCCTCGCGCTTGGGGCCGAGGAAGACATGGGCGATGAAGCGGAAAGAATAGGCCGCCGAGAATACCGCCGCTGCTGTGACCAGCGCGGGCACGATCAGATGCGAGCCGTTCCAGATCGTGTGGGTGGTTTCCTCCAGCATCATTTCCTTGGACAGGAAACCGTTTAGGGGCGGGATGCCGGCCATCGACAGCGCCGCCATCGTGCCGATGGTGAAGGTAACGGGCATCAGGTGGCGCAAGCCGCCCAGGCGCTTGATGTCGCGGCTGCCGGCCTCGTGGTCGATAATGCCTGCAGACATGAACAGCGCCGCCTTGAAGGTCGCATGGTTGATGATGTGGAAGACCGCCGCCACCGCGGCGAATTTGGTGCCGAAGCCCAAAAGCATGGTGATTAGGCCCAGGTGGCTGACAGTGGAGAAGGCCAGAAGCGCCTTGAGGTCATCCTTGAACAGCGCAATCACCGCGCCGACCAGCATGGTCACCAGGCCGGTGGTGGCGACGATATAGAACCACTCCGGCGTGCCGGCCAGCACCGGCCACAGCCTCGCCATCAGGAACAGCCCGGCCTTCACCATCGTGGCGGAGTGCAGGTAGGCCGAAACCGGCGTCGGCGCCGCCATCGCGTGCGGCAGCCAGAAGTGGAAGGGAAACTGCGCCGACTTGGTGAAGGCGCCAAGCAGGATCAGGATCAGCGCGGGCAGGTAGAGCGGCGAAGCCTGAATCGCGTCCTTGTTCTGCAGGATCACGCTGAGGTCATAGGAGCCCGCGATATGGCCCAGCAGCAGCATGCCGGCAATCATCGCCAGCCCGCCGGAGCCGGTCACGGTCAGTGCCATCCGCGCGCCCTGGCGGCCCTCGGGCAGATGCTTCCAATAGCCGATCAGCAGGAAGGAGCTGAGCGAGGTGAGCTCCCAGAACACCAGCAGAAGCAGGATGTTGTCCGAAAGAACGATCCCGACCATCGCCCCCTGGAACAGCAGCAGGTAGCTGAAGAACTGGCCCATCGGGTCTTCGCGTGACAGGTAGTAGCGGGCGTAGAGGATAATCAGGAGGCCGATGCCGAGGATCATTGCCGCAAACAGGAAGCCCAAACCGTCAAGGAAGAAATGCGCGTTGAGGCCGAGCGCGGGCAGCCAGTCGACGGCGGCATAGACGGTTTTGCCGTGGAACACGGCAGGGATGTGCAGCATCAGCCCGATGAAGGCGAGCAGCGTGGTCAGCCCGGCAGCAGAGGCTGCTGCGTTGCGTCCGGCGCGGATCAATAACGCGGGAAAGACGGCTCCGAGAAAAGGCAGGGCCGCAATCAGGAAAAGGGACACGTGCAAGTCTCCTGTCGGGTTGGCGCGTCGTTTTTAGGCCAGTGCTACGCAAAATTCCTGCGCAGAACCACCCCCGCCGCCCTGATTGCGGCGGTAATGCCGCAGCCAATGGCAGAGTGAATACGCTCGTTACGGGCATAATTGGGCAGCAGACGCGCAATAACAAGAACTTGACCAGCGGATTCGGCCTGTTTCTGGTGATTGGCAGGCCCGGGCCTGCTAGACCGGAGGGGCAAAAGCGGCGGCGGAGGAATGATGGCTGGGGCAGAAGCAGGAAACCCGAAGCTCACGCGGCGTCTGATGCTGCTGGGCGGCGCTGCGGCGGCGGCGGGCTTTGGCTACTGGTGGCAGCGCCGCCAGCCGCCGGACCACGAACACCCGCGGCTGACGGCGGCAGAAGCCTATGCCCAAGCGCGGGCCGGCGAGATCACCCTGGTGGATATCCGCACGCCGCAGGAATGGCGCGCGTCGGGCGTTCCCGTGGGCAGCCATCAGATCGATATGCGGCGCGCGGATTTCATCGAGGCACTGCAGGCGGCGGCCGGGCCGGACCCCTCGGCGCCGGTAGCGCTGATCTGCGCCCGCGGCGTGCGGTCTGCGCGGATGACGCTGGCGCTGGCAGAGGCGGGATATACCAATGTTATCGACGTGCCGGAGGGGATGCTGGGCTCTGCTGCAGGCCCCGGCTGGATCGCGGGTAACCTGCCGGTGGCCCGGTGGAAGGGATGACGCGGCGGCTGAGAAGCGCGGCCGCTGCCGCCGTTCTGGCTTCGGCCTGGGGCACGGCAGCCGTTGCGGGCTGCGGCGGGGCGGAGGGCATCTGCAGAGTGGAGGATGGCGCGTATCGAATTGTCTTGCCGGAACCCTCAGAGGCTGAAACCGCCGTACCGGTGGTGATGTTCCTGCACGGCTACGGCGGCAGCGGCAGCAGCGTGCTGGCCAACCGGTCCCTGGTGGAGGGGCTGACGCAGCGCGGCTATGCGGTGATCGCGCCTGAGGGGTTGCGGCGGGACGGCAGCGGCCCGCAGTCCTGGGGCTTCGGCCCGTTCACGGGAGGCCGCGATGAAGGCGCCTTCTTTTCAGAAGTGCTGGCGGATGCGGCGGAGCGGTTCGGTACCTCGAGGTCGCAAACGGTGCTGGCCGGGTTCTCGGCCGGCGCCTTCATGGTGCATTATCTGGCCTGCCGCGATCCGGCAGGCTTTGCGGCTTACGCGCCGGTCTCGGGCGCTTTCTGGCGGCCGCAGCCGGAGCGCTGCGCCGGGCCGGTGCGGCTGTTGCAAGTGCATGGCTGGCGCGATGAGGTGGTGCCGCTGGAGGGGCGCGTCCTGAGCGGCGGCCGGTTTGAGCAGGGCGATGTCTTTGCCGCGCTGGAGGCCTGGCGGGAGGCCAACGGCTGTGCCTCCCATGCGCCGGACAGGGCGTCGAGCACCAATGGTCTGCTGCGCCGCCGCTGGGACTGCGGGCCGGATGCAGATATTGAGCTGGTGCTGTTTGACGGCGGCCATAAGGTGCCCAAGGGCTGGGCCGGGCTGATGGCAGATTGGTTCGAGGATCAGCCGGCGGTGCGCTGACGCAGCCGCTGCGTCAGATCCGGGCGGCTGGCTCCCGCCCCTTTGGACCGTGAATCAAAGATTTCCGGCAAAACGTTGGGCCGGGCAGCGCGCCCTTGGTGGGCGCGCTGCGGTTGTCTTTGCCGCGGGCCGCGCTGCACGTCAGCGCGGCGCCGGGCCCAAGGCCGCCAGGGGTGGTCCGGCGCAGCCGGGGCATCCTGCGGGCGCGGGAGTGTTCCTCTCCGGTTCCGGGTTTATTCCGCCGGGGTGCCGCGGGCGGAGCTGCCGTCCAGCAGCGCCTTCAGCTCGGCGCGGGCGGCGCGGGCAGCGCGGGTGATCTGGGGTTCGGTGAACTCCTCCCGCGTGGCCATCCAGTGGCGGATGCGGTTCACCGTCTTGACGCCGGACAGCGCCGACAGCGGTACCGCCAGTATCAGCGACAGAGCGATGGGCGCCAGCCACAGCGACACGGTGCCGGTCAGGATGCCAGCCCACAGGGCAACGCCGCTGACAGTTTCCAGCGCGTGGCAGGTGATCAGCGTGCGCAGGGAATAGCTGCCGCCGTCACGCGCCTGGGGCGCCCAGCCGCGCTGCAGGCCGAGGGCGGTGCGGAACACAGCGATCATCTGCTGCACCATCAGGATCGGCGCATAGAGGATGGCCAGCACCACCTCAGAGACGAAGGACAGAGCGAAATGCACCGGGCCGCCGTATTCGGAGAAGCGGCTGCCGGTCAGCGGCAGCGCCGAGGCGGCCAGCATCTTGGGCGCCAGCAGCATGGCGTAGATCAGGATGATCACCAGCACGTGCTTGGGCTCGGACATGTCCGGCCAGCTGGGGCGGAAGGGGTTTGCTTCGCTGAAGTAGCTGATCACCGAGGCTTCCTCGCTGCGGCCGATCACGGCCCAGAGGACCAGAAGCGCAAACCAGACCGGCGCCATCAGGTAGCCGATCGCGCCTGCAAACAGGTGAAAGCGGGAGATTGCGCGGAAGCCCTTGGCGTGCAGCAGGTTGAGGTGCTGCAGGTTGCCCTGGCACCAGCGGCGGTCGCGCAGGATGTGGTCGATCAGGGTGGCGGGCGTTTCCTCGTAGGAGCCGCGGATGCGGGGCAGGAAGCGCACCGACCAGCCGGCCCGGCGCAACAGGCCTGCCTCGACGAAATCATGGCTCATGATCAGCTTCTCGCCGCCGCCGAAGCGCGAGCGCAGCAGCGGCAGGCCGGCGCAGGCGGCAAAAGCGCGGGTGCGGATGATGGCGTTGTGGCCCCAGTAGTTGCCCTCGTGCCCGGCCCAGCGGGCCAGTCCCTCTGCCAGCGCCAGACCGTAGACGCCGTTGGCAAACTGCTGCATGCGGCCAAAGACCGACTGGGCACCGATCAATTGCGGGTAGCTCTGGATCAGGCCGGCGCCTGGGTCGCGTGACAGCGCATCGGCGAGGCGGGCAATGGCGCGGCCGGTCATCAGGCTGTCGGCGTCCAGCACCAGCATCGCCTCGTAGTCCGCACCCCAGCGGCGCACCCAGTCGGAGATATTGCCGACCTTGCGGCCCTCGTTGTCGGCGCGGCGGCGGTAGTAGAGCTCAGTGCCCTCCGGCAGCATGGTGCGCAGCGCCTCGACGCTGGCGCGTTCCTGTTCGGCAATCGCATCGTCGCGGGTGTCCGACAGGATGAACATCGCGTATTCATGCAGGCCGCCGCGGCCGTGAAGCTCCTGCAGCATGGTCTGGGCGTTGCCCAGCACATACCAGGGTACCTCGTTGTAGACCGGCATCAGGAGCGCCACCTTCATCGGGCGGGCAGCGCCGCGGCCTAGGGTCTTTTCGCGGCGCGACAGGCCGTAAAGGCCCAGGAGCACGGTGGAGACGGTGAAGGCGATCCAGAAGAAGTTGAAGGCAATCAGCGCCAGCAAGATCATTTCCAGCACCGAGAAACCGCCGTCGGTGAACCAGCCGCCCATCACCCAGGTGAGGACGCCGGTGGCAGCCATCGCCGGTGAAAAAGCCAGCAGGCGCCACAGCGCCACTTGGCGGGGCGCGGCGTCGCCGGGGGCGGCTGCGTCCCTGAAGTCCTTGCTGAAATCCTGTTCCGGCATCGCCAGGGGCTGTTCCGGGGGCATCAGATCACATGCGTTCATGCGGTCCACCTGTAAAGCCAGACTTCGGAGGCGGGGCTGCCGTCTTTCCTGAGCTGGGCGCGAAGTTCAACGTGATCCTGCTCGCCAGGATCGAAGTAAAAGGCGAGCCGCAGGCCGCCGGTTTCAGGGTTGCGCTGCAGCACGCCCTCGCTGGTCGCCACATGGGGAGAGTGGATGTGCACGTCAAGGGCCTCCGGCCCGTCTTCGAACAGGGGGTGGGCGTCAAAGTCGATGGTGACGATCCGGCCCGGCCCACCGAAGATCCGGGCGCCCTCGGCGGTGTCGATCACCCGCGGCATCGGTAGCACCGGCTCCTCGCCCCAGGTGAGGCGGTAGTTGAGGCTGATCTCAGCTCCGGCGGCGTATGGCTCGCGCGGGCGCCAGTAGGCGACGATGTTGTCGTAGATTTCCTTGTCGGCGGGGATTTCCACCAGGGTCACGGCGCCCTTGCCCCAGTCCTCCTTGGGTTCGACCCACAGGCAGGGGCGGCTGTGGTAGAAGGCCTCGAGGTCGTTGAAATCCGACAATTTACGCGACCGCTGCATCAGGCCGAAACCGCGGGGGTTTTCATCCAGGAAGGACGAAACCTGCAGCCGCGTGGGGTTGGCCAGCGGCCGCCACAGGGTTTCACCATTGCCGTTCAGCACCAGGAGGCCATCGCTGTCGTGCACCGCCGGGCGGAAGTCGTCGAAGCGGTTGCGGTTGGTGGCGTCGAACAGGAACATCGAAGTGAGCGGCGCAAGGCCTGCGTGGCTCAGCTCCTCGCGGGCAAACAGGGTTGCCTCCACATCCATCACCGCGCTGCTGCCAGGGGTAACGGTGAACCGGTAGGCGCCGGTGACAGAGGGGGAATCCATCAGAGCATGCACCACCATATGGCGCTGGCCGGGGGCCGGGGCCTCCAGCCAGAATTCGATGAACTCGGGGAATTCCTCGCCTTCGGGGTCGGCGGTTTTCAGCGCCAAGCCGCGGGCCGACAGGCCGTAGGCGTTGCCGATGCCGATGGCGCGGAAATAGCTAGCGCCCTGGAAGACGCAGAACTCGGTCTTTTTGGTTGGGTCGTCCAGATCGGTGCGCAAACGCAAGCCGGAATAGCCCAGATGACCTTCGGTGGTCAGGTCCGGCGCCTTTTCGTTCTTGTCGAACAGCGACAGATCGAAGGGAACTCGGTTCGCTAGTCCGTCCGTCACGGTATTGATCTGGATGGCGCGCGGGAAATAGAGGCCCGGCAGGAAGAAATCGACGTTGTAGCTGCGGCCGGTGCCGGACCACAGCGCGTCCTTGGTGCGGAACCAGCGCGCCTTGTAGTCGTCGTAGGACTGGTCGAGCCAGTCCTGCGGCACCGTCGGGCGTTCGGCATAATCCTCGGCTGCCAGGGCGCGGGCCTTTTCGACCACCACGTCGCGGGTGAAGGGCATGGCCTCGCTGGCCCAGCCAGGCAGGGCCGCCAGAGCGGTGCTGCCCAATGCGGCAGCCATGAAGGAACGGCGGGTCAAAGTGCTCATCGCTTGGCTCTCCAAGGTTGCGACTTGAACCAGGCTGCGGTGTAAGCGCAGACAATGATTAGGAAAAAGCCAACCAGGTTGGCGAATGCCGTGGTCATAACCGCGCGGTCGGTCTGGTCAAGCGCAAAGCCGATGAACCGGGCCAGCGCCATCGAGAAAACAAACACCGCAAGCGACTGCTGTCCGACCTTGGTGATGAGTTTCAACAGCACCGACCAAGTGCGCGCCGCCAGCGAATGGCCGGAGGCGATGAGCCGCTTGCCGCCTTCGCCTGCCGCCACCCAGCCCAGATAGGCCAGCGACAGGAAGTGAGCATAGCGGAGCAGGCCGAAGTCGGTCTTCTCGCGCCATTCGGCAGTGATCTCCCAGGTGGGGCGGATCAGGCTGGCAAGGTCCTTGTTCGCAGCTTCCACCCACAGGAACACCTTCCAGGAGCCGAATGGGGCCGACAGGATCACGAAGGCGGCTGCCAGAACCACCAGAGCCTTGGAAACCGGCGGTGCAGGCAGCCAGCCTTTCATGAAGGCAAAACCGGTGAAAAACAACAGCTGCCAGCCGAGCGGGTTGAAGAACCATTCGCGGTCTGACCAAGGTTCCGCCATGAAGGAGATGCCGTCCGGGCCGAGGCCGATCATGTAGGGGTTGGCGGTGAGCCAGATTAGGATGCTGGCGGCGGCCACGGTCCACAGACCCGCCTTTTCCAGCCCCATCATCAGCGGCATCAGCAGCAGAACGACCAAGTACATCGGCAGGATGTCAAAGTAGTTCGGCACATAGGTGAGGGTGAACAGCCCGGTCAGCTGCTGCACCGTGTTGGTGAAGAACCAGTGCAGGTTCAATGAGCCGATGTAGCTCTTGTCGAAGCCGCCGTAGAGGTCGAGCAGCGCCATCGAGGCGGCGAGGAAGAAGAATAGGCCGATGTGGGCCCAGTAGACCTGCCAACAGCGGAACACCACGCGGGCGGTGCCGAGCCACCAGCCCTGGCGGGCATAGGAGCTGCCAAAGGCGATGGCCGAGGCCATGCCGGAGCAGAAGACGAAGATTTCGGTTGCGTCCGAAAAGCCGAACCGGGCCGGGATCCAGCTGGCCCAGCGGTTGCCGGGGATATGCGCCACCAGAATGATGAACATCGCGATGCCGCGGTAGAAGTCGAGCCGCGGGTCGCGCACACGCGGCTGTGCCGTCTGCGGCGGCGGAGCTGCGCGGTTGGCAGCACTGGGATCTTTCTGAGGCCCGGGGAAGGGCGCAACGCTGGACATTGGTGGTTTTGGTCCTTGAAGGGTCTTATTCGGCGGGAACGCTTGCGGCGTCGGGGGAGTTCCGGCCTTCGGCGATCAGAGCGCGGCGGGCCAGGGCGTAATTGTCCTCTGTGCCGCCGCGCTTGACGCAGCGGTCATCCAGTATTGCTTCGACTTCGTCAAGCTGTCCTGCACGCAGGCCGGCGTCTATGGTTATCCGTTCGAAAACATCGCGTTGCGCGTGGCTGCCGCCGACGAGCTGCATCGTGGCGCGGGCTGTGGATAAATTAGCGAATGCGACCTTGTAATTACCGTCTCCGAAGGCCTCCAGCCCGTCGGCAGCGGCGCAGCCGGGGGCCGCCATCCGCTCCTTGGCCTCGCTGCCGCCGGCGCTGGCATCGGCGTGAATCCGCTGTACCAGCTTGTGCGCTTCCTCCTTGCGGTGGCCGGTGAGGGCCAGGAGGTAGTGCAAATCGGCGAAAATCAGGCTTCCATCCTCGGTCCGGTTGGCGCAGAGATTCGCCAGTTCCTCCCAGCGGGAGCCCACGTTGACGCCTTCCAGCTCCAGCCGCATCAGCAGCGAGGTGGCGTTTGAGATGTCGCGGTAGTCGTCGGTCTTGTCCTTGCGGACCTCGGTGTCATAGAGCGCAACCGCCTCCTCTATCTGGCCCAGATCGAGGTGCATCAGCGCCTTGTGCCACCAGACGTGGTAACGGAAGTTGTTGCAGTGGGACCAGGCGTTCTCGCGGCCTTCCAGCCATTCCAGCCCTGCCGCTGCATTGCCGGTCATGTCGTGGACGTGGGCAACCGCGTGCAGCCCCCAGGCATCGTCCGGGGCCATCCACAGCGCCTGGCGGCCGGCATTGGCGGCGCGTTCGTATTCGCCGGTTTCCTCCAGCGAGAAGGAGTGGCAGCCCAAGAGGTAGCCGCGGCCCGCGTGGTCCGGATCGTAGGACGGCAGCACCCGCTCGATCGAGGCGCGCATGCCAGCGGGGTCGCCCATGATGAAACGGATGCCGTGGCTGAGCTTCATTGCCAGGGTGTCCTGCGGGAAGACGTCCAGCACCTCTTCCATCCGCTGGATCGCCAAGCTGGGACGGCCGGCCAGCCAGTTTTCCAGTGCATCGACATATTTGCGTTCGCGGGGCAGAGCACCTTCAGATACCGCCTTGGCGTCGCGCAGTGCTTCGCGGGCGGTGGGCAGCAGCTCGGAGCGGCCAAGCATCAGCAGCGACAGCCCCTTGATCGCATGCGCCAGGGCGAACTCCGGTGCCGCTTTCAGCACCGCGCCGAGGTGGTCGGCGGTTGCGGCGGCGTGGGCCAGAACTCCCAGTTGCACGGCGTTCCAATCCTGCAGCGCGGCTGCGTCAGTCAGGCTGCTGTCTTGGCCGAAAATGTCATGCGTCATGGGATTCCAATCTCTTTTCTGAACTGTGCGCGGTTTCCGTGTTCCAGTAATGTAGAGTAGATCATCGGATTGACCCGGGCGAACCCTGCTCGCGGTTTGGTGATGGGCTGTGTGCCTTCAGATGCGGAATTCGCGGGATGTGTAGGATTTCCCGGGAAAATCCTGCAAGAGGCCGCAGCAATTGATTGCAAAAACATCGCCGGTTTGGCGGTGTTTTGCCGGAAACTGTAACACTTGGCGGAATGCTGCCGCGGATTGCGGCGGTCAGGGCTGTCCGAAGGGAGTGCCGGAGCCCAGAATCTCCTCCGTTCCCTCACCGCATCGTGGTGGGGCATGCCGGTAGGTGACTGGCGTGCGCGAGAAATTCAGCGGGTTGCCCAGGAGTTTCACCGGACCTGCCGCGGTCTCCATGCCGATGGCCATTTTCCGTGCTTCGACCTGATCGGTGGAAAACAGGGATTCCAGGTTCTGCACCGGGCCGGCAGGGACCTTGCGGGCCTCCATGGCGGCCAGCACCTCCTCCGTGGCGAACCGCTGCACCGAAGGGATCAGGATCGCATTCAGTGAGTCGCGGTTCTGCAAGCGGGCAGGATTGGTGGCAAAACGGGGATCTTCGGCCAGGCCCTCGAGTTTCAGGAACTCCATAAAGCGGCGGAACTGGCTGTCATTGCCCACTGCCAGGATCACATGGCCGTCCGAGGTTTCATAGACCCCGTAGGGCATGATGCTGGGATGCTCGTTGCCGCGGCGCTTGGGGATCCGGCCGGTGTTCAGATAGGCGACGCCTTCGTTGATCAGCCAGGCGATCTGGGCGTCGACCAGCGCTAGGTCGATCTGCTGACCCTCGCCGGTTCGCTCGCGGTGGTGCAGCGCCGAGAGGATGCCGATACACGCGTACATGCCGCACATCACATCGGCGATGCCGACGCCCGCCTTCATCGGCAGGCCCTCGGGCTCCCCGGTCAGGGACATGATGCCGCCGAACCCCTGTGCCATGATGTCATAGCCGGGTTTGTGGCTATTGGGGCCGGTCTGGCCGTATCCGGAGATCGAGCAGTAGATCAGGCCGGGCAGATCGTCCTTGAGGCTGGCATAGTCGAGCCCGTATTTCGCCAGCCCGCCGGGTTTGAAGTTCTCGATCAGGATATCGGCCTCAGCCGCCAGGCGGCGGATGGCCTGCTGGCCTTCCTCGGATGCGATGTCGATGGCGACGGAGCGCTTGTTGCGGTTGGCGGCCATGAAATAGGCCGACAGATCAGAGCGGTTGCCGTCCGCATCGGTCACATAGGGCGGCCCCCACTGGCGGGTGTCGTCGCCGCCGGTCTTGGGGTTTTCCACCTTGATCACCGTGGCGCCGAGATCGCCCAAGAGCTGGGTGCAGGTCGGGCCTGCCAGGATGCGGGAAAGGTCGAGAACCTTGACGCCCTTGAGGGCGCCGTGGGGGAGAAGATCAGATCCGGCCATCGTAGCCTCCGCGGTCTATCACGGCCGAGATGACAGTGAATGTGTCTGCTGTCAGCGCGTCCTGCAGGGCAGTGCGCAGTTCGGTGCGGTTGGTGACTGTCACGCCGTTGCCGCCGAACGCGCGGCCCATCGCGGCAAAGTCGTGTTCGGCGAAATCCACCCCGCCGTTGGCGAGCTGGCGCTGGCGCTGCTTCAGCTCGATCAGCGCCAGGCTGGCATCGGCAAATACCACGAAGACCGGTGCAACGCCCAGTTCCGCAGCGGTGGAGAGTTCACCGGCGACCATCAGGAAACCGGCATCACCTGAAAAGCTGACCACCGGACGCTCCGGCTGGGCCAGCTTGCGGCCGATTGCCATCGGCACCGCGCAGCCCATGGTGCACAGCGCCGAGGACTGGATCAGCCCGCGCGGCTCGGAACAGCCCCACATCTGGCTGAGCAGGATACGGTGGGCACCGCTGTCGGCGGTGGTGAGCGTCTCCGGCGGCAGGACAGCACGGCATTCGGCGATGACGCCGGCAGGGCCCCAGTCCTCATCCTGCGGGAAGGCCTTTGCCAGCGCGCTTTTGACCGACGCTGGCTGCCCGTTGCTCCAAGTTTCCCGCGGGGCGGTGCCCTGGGAAAGCGCCTCCAGTGTGGGGGCAATTGCGGTCAGGAAGTTCAGGCCCGCCTGATGCATGTAATGGGTATTCGCTTCGGGCGCGATGTCTATGACGTTCTGGGTTTCCACCTCCCAGACATTGCGCCAGCCGGGGCGCATTTCAATCGGGTCATAGCCGATGCAGAGCACCAGATCGGCATCCCGCACCAGCGGCAGCAGGTGCTTGTCCGCCAGCGGCGACAGGCCTGCGCCGCCAAGGCAGAGGGGGTGATCCTCCGGGATGATCCCCTTGGCCTTATAGCTGGTGATGAAGGGGATCTGGTGCTTCTCGACGAATGGACGGATTGCCGCGCCGGCGTTTTCCTGCAGCGCATCGAGGCCAATGACCGCCACCGGGCGTTCGGCTGCCGCCAGCCAGGAACGCGCCTGCGCCAGCGCTTCGCCGCTTGGTGCGCTGTCACTTGCAGGCGCGCGGCGGATGCCGCGGTCCCTGGCCGGCGCGTCTGCGGTGGAGATCGGCACGTCAATATGCACCGGCCCGTTGCGCGGCGCGGTGGCAATGGCAACCGCCTTGTCGGTGATCAGATCCGCGGCGTCTGCGTCCAGCCGGAAGGTTGCCTTGGTGATCGGGGTGAAGACCGCGCGGTGGTCAAGCACCTGGTGGGTGTAGCTCTGCTCCTCTGCCGCATCGACACAGCCGGTGAGCACCAGCATCGGCACCCGGTCCTGATGGGCGTTGGCGACCACATTGATGCCGTTCAGCGCGCCAGGGCCGAGGGTGGCGACCAGGATGACCGCCGCGCCGTCGGCGTGATGCACGCCTTCGCCGATGAAACCGGCGCAATTTTCATGCTTGGCCAGGTGGAAGGCGATGCCGGCCTTGGTGAGCGCATCGACCAGGGTCAGCACCTCACCGCCGGGCATGCCGAAGGCGTGGCGGCAGCCCGCCTCGTAGAGCCGCCGGGCCAGAACATCGGCTGCGCGTGAGGATTCTGTCATCTTGTCCGTCCAGTCCGTTGATTTGCCGCCAGAATGCCGAGGTTGCGTGTATGCGCAAGCCCTCTCACGCCAGTGTGAGAAATGCTGCGGCGGTTATTGGCGCAAACGGGGGGGCGGGTATTTGAAACCCGAAGGGCGCAGAAGGTTATTTCTGTGCCTGTTCTGCAATCAGCGCGAAGCGGCGGTCAAGCTGGCCGGCCAGAGCCGCCAGGCCGGCGCCGCCCTTATCCGAGTAAGGGGCAAAGACATGAGTGGGCAGCTTGTAGGACAGTGTGGCGGTGCCGTCTGCCTCCTCAGTCACATACATGCGCACTGGGGCTTCGATCATCGCTGCGGTCGACAGGGCGAGGATCTTGACTGCGAAGTCGTTGTTGAAGAGGCCGATAACGCGGTTGCCGGGGATGGTGATGCCGCGGGCGGCGGCAGCGCCGGTGGGGCCTGCCTGGGTGACGACGCCCAGGCCTTGATCCTTGGCGGCGGTTTTGACGTCTGCAGTCAGCTGCTCGAAGGACTTGGCGGTCTCATGCACGGCCCAGCCGTCGCGCGGAGCGACACTGCCTGCGGAGGCTGTTGCAGCAGTCAGGACTAAGGCGGCGGTCAGGCGTTTTAAAAACATGAAGCTCTCCAGGGCGTCAGTGCCAACACTAAAACTAAAAGCGTTGCAGGGCTTGCGGGGCTCACAATTGCGTGCGGAGTGCCGCTGCGGCTCAGACCGCAATCCTGCCGCCGCCCTTTTTGGTCACAACGACCACCGAGGGACGCGGCGGCATGGCTGGGTCGAAATCCGGCCAGCGTGTCGCCGGATCCTCGAAGGTGGACTCGCGTTCGAACCCTTTGAGGCTTCTGGTGCCGTCGGTCCCTGGGTGCTGTACCGCCAGGAACAGCGTTTCAGTGTCCGGGGTGAAATACGGGCCGCAGAGCTCTGCCCCGACCGGGCAGCGGAAGAAGAGCTTAGAGTGGCCGCGAAGGCTGCCTTCGGTCTCCAGCCCGTAGAGCCCGTCCGACTTGCCTGTTTTGTCCCACTTGCGGCCCTGGTCGGTGGCGACCCAGAGGCGGCCCTCGGCGTCAATAGTGCAGTTGTCCGGGGAGCCGAACCAGCCGTTTTCCGAAGTCTCCGGGTTCCACTGGGCGCCCACGGCGGCAATTGCGGGGTTTCCGCATTGCACCAGGATAGACCAGCTGCCGCGGGTTGCGGCGTGGTCGCCGCCGTCTTCCATAATCTCGATGATATGGCCGAAATCAGACTCCGGGCGCGGGTTGGCAGCATCGGTCTGGCCAGGTTTGCGTTTGGAGTTGCTGGTGAGCATCACAAAGGCGGTGCCGTCGCCGCGGGGCGAGACGTCTTCGGGGCGGTCCATTGGCGTGGCCCCCAGCGCGTCCGCGGCGAGGCGGGCGTCAATCAGCACGTCTGCCTGGCTGGTAAAGCCATTCTCAGCCGTCAGCGGACCGTGGCCATGCACCAGCGGCAGCCAGTGCAGCGAACCGTCCGGGTCAAAGCGGGCGGCGTAGAGGGTGCCGTCGCTCAGCAGGCGGGAGTTGGCAGCGCGGTCCTGAGACACCACGCCTTCGGAGACGTATTTGTAGAGATATTCGAACCGGGAATCGTCGCCCATGTAAATCACGAGGCGGCCGTCCGGGGACACGGTGGTTTCTGCCCCCTCATGCGCAAATCGGCCGAGGGCGGTGTGCTTCACCGGGGTGGACTGCGGGTCCAGCGGATCAACCTCAACAACCCAGCCGAAGCGGTTCACTTCATTGGGGTCTTTGCTGATATCAAAGCGGTCGTGGTATCTGCCCCAAGCGTACCACATGGCAGGCACGTTGTAGCGGGCCATCTGCGCGGCCTCCGGCTGGGCTGAGAGATCCGGCTCGCCTTCGGCGTCCAGCTGGTCGGTCCAGAAGTAGCCGTGGAAGTTTTCCTCTGCCATCAGCCAGGTGCCCCAGGGGGTCATGCCGCCGGCGCAGTTGTTCAGGGTGCCGATGACCTCGCGCCCGGTTGGATCGGCGCCCGTCTGCATCCGCGGATGGCCGACGGCGGGGCCGCCGATCGTCATCACCGTGTTCAGCGGCGAGATGCGGCGGTTCATCGCGCCATCCCGCACCGCCATCCATTTGCCGTCTGCGCCGCGGGTGATCTCCACCACCGAGCCGCCGTGGGCAGCCATTTCGATCTCGGCCAGCTCCCTGGTCATGCCGGTAAACTCCGCCTTGTCCTGGCGGCCGAGGCCGGGGAACATCACCTCTTCGTTGGTGTATTCGTGGCTGACGCACAGCAGGCCGCGGGTGCCTTCGGCGTTCAGCGGCAGGAAGCCGATATAGTCGTTGTTGTAGCCGAATTGCTGAAGCTGGGCTTCGGCGCTCTGGTTCATCACGTCGAACTCCGGCGCATCTGCAGTGATCGGGTCGCCCCAGCGCAGCAGGATGTCCGCGTCATAGCCCGCGGCGACATGGTGGGTTTCGTCAATTCCCCAGGCCAGCTCGTCAAAGGCATAGCGGCTCTGGGAACCGGAGACCGCCGCATTTGCCGGGGGCGGCACGGCGAGGGCGCCGAACAGGGCAGCGGTGGCGGAGGTGCCAAGCATTCCCGTCAGCACCTCGCGGCGGCCATAGCGGGCGGAAATCACGTCGCCGATGGTGCGGTGAAGGTCCGGGTTGGCCGGAAAATCGTCAGCGGCTTCAAAGGCCTCTGCCTTGTTGCCGGTCTGCGCAGCGTTGATGATCTGCCTGCGGTTCATTGCTGCTCTCCCATAGGTCCGCAGCCTTGATGCGGAAAAGGCGGTTTTTCCGGAAGGCCGGGTTTTCCGCAGCTCCGGGACATCAATCGCCGTCGTTGCAGAAAAGCTCGTAAACCACTTCCAGCACCCGGCGGGGCTTGTCATCCGCCAGGCGGTAGTAGATCGCCTTGCCGTCGCGGCGCGGAATGACCAGCCCTTCCAGGCGCAGGCGCGACAGCTGCTGGGAAACGGCGGCCTGGCGGGCTGACAGCAGTTCTTCCAGTTCCGTCACGGATTTCTCGCCTGAGACCAGATGGCACAGGATCATCAGCCTCCCCTGATGGCTGATGGCCTTGAGGAAGTTGGAGGCTTTGGTCGCGTTGGCAACCATCTTGTCCTTCTCTTCAGGATCCATGTCAGCTGAAAATTCGGGTAGTGGCATCTTACGTCTCCAGGCGGCACCGGGGCGCCTTACTCCTTCTTTGAAATCCGAGCAGGCAGTGATTTTGCGTAATCCGTGCGTATTATCAACATAATATGTATGAGCGCTTAGCAGAACTGAGCGGAACGGCCAAAGCAAAAGTTCGTTTACGGCCGTTGGGGCGGGCGCTCTTTGCGTTCAGGCCCTGATAGGCCAGAACGTGCTGCGGAGCATTTCCAGGTTGCGCCCCGCCGCTGACGGCAGGCCGTCAGCTCCAGCCCTTGCGGAAGAAATGCGGGCTGGCGCCGAACTTGCGCTTGAACTGGCGCGAGAAGTGGGTGGCCGAGTTGAAGCCGGAGGCCAGCGCGATTTCGGTGACGCTCATCGAGGTTTCGTTCATCAGCGCGAATGCATGGCTCAGCCGCATGTCGAAATAGACGTGCATCGGGCTCTGGTTCAAGTAGCGCGAGAACAGCCGCTCCAGCTGGCGGCGGGAGATGTCGAGCCGGTCGCAGAGGTCGCCGATCGACAGCGGTTCCTCAATCGATTCCTGCATCAGCTGCAGCGCATTCAGCAGGCGCTGGTTGCGGCTGCCGATGGCCACCGCATAGTTCGATTTCTGCGGCGCCGCCTGACCGCCGGAGCGCACGTGCAGACACATGTCGGCGACAATGATCGCCAGCTGCTTGCCGTGGCGCTCCTCGATCAGATGCAGCATCATGTCGGTTGCGGCATTGCCGCCGCCGCAGGTCATCAAGGGCCCCGAAATTTCAAAGATGTTGGGAGAGGGCTCCAGATTCGGATAGCTCTCCAGGAAGCCCGGCTGGTTTTCCCAGTGCAGGGTGAACTTGTGGTTCTTGATGAGGCCGGCCTGGGCCAAGGCAAAGGCGCCGGTGCAGATGCCGCCGATGGAACGGCCAAAGCGGCTTTCGCGGCGCAGCCAGTTCAGAGTGATTTCGCTGGCGGCGGCATGCGGTTCCACCCCGGCGCAGACAAAACCCAGCGAATCCGAGGGCAGCGGCTGCAATTGGGTGTCCGGGGTCACCACCATGCCGTTGGAGCAGCGCACCGGCTGCCCGTCCTCTGTCATGATGTACCAGCGGTAGAGCCGGGTGCCGGTCACCTGGTTGGCGATGCGCAGAGGCTCGATGGCGGCAGCCACCGGCAGCATCGTCGCCTTGGGCAGCAGCAGGAAATAGAAATCCTGCGGCTCGCCCTCGAACGGGATGGCGAGATTGGCGGCGGCGCCTTTCTGAACGAAGCTGTCGTCGGACATGACGGGACCCCAGCGCAGCGCCCGGGAAACACCACCGGGCGGAATTCGGACTTGATTTCGCTTCCTAAGGCGCTGGTGCGGCCTTCAGCCCGAGAATAGCGACAGCGTTCCAGCGGATTGCGACACCGGATACAGGTTTGCGTCATCGCGAAAATGCCTGCCGCCTCTTGCAGGTCAAAAGGGGCGATACTAAGACTCAGGTAACACACTGTCGGGTATGGTGCCGGACATAAACAACGCAGGCAGGTCGAAATGATTGATCCCAGAGAAACATACATGAACACCCTGGTCCCGATGGTGGTTGAGCAGACCAGCCGGGGCGAGCGGGCCTATGACATCTTTTCCCGCCTTCTGAAGGAGCGGATCATCTTTGTGAACGGCCCCGTTCACGACGGCATGAGCTCGCTGATCGTGGCCCAGCTGCTGCATCTTGAGGCGGATAACCCGTCCAAGGAAATCTCGATGTACATCAACAGCCCCGGCGGCGTGGTGACCTCCGGCCTGTCGATCTATGACACCATGCAGTACATCAAGCCCAAAGTCTCGACCCTGGTGATCGGCCAGGCGGCCTCGATGGGCTCGCTGCTGCTGACCGCGGGTGAAAAGGGCATGCGCTTCTCGCTGCCGAACAGCCGCGTGATGGTGCACCAGCCCTCCGGCGGCTTCCAGGGCCAGGCGACCGACATCATGATCCACGCCGAGGAAACCCTGAAGCTGAAGAAGCGCCTGAACGAGATCTACGTCAAGCACACCGGCCAGGACTATGACAACATCGTCAACGCACTGGAGCGCGACAACTTCATGTCGCCGGAAGAGGCCAAGGACTTCGGCCTGATCGACGAGATCGTCGAGAACCGCGCCAAGGGCGACGACGAGCAGGCCTGACGCCTGCGCTTGTGAACAGCCGTGTGCCCCGGCGTTTCAGATGGGGCGCACTTTCACATTGTGGCGGCCTAAGCACTGGCTTAAGCTGACCAAAAGATGAATTGCCCCGCGGCGCGGGCGCAGCGGACCGGGCGGACTGAAAGGTAGACCATGGCGACGAATTCAGGCGGCGACAGCAAGAACACCCTCTATTGCAGTTTCTGCGGCAAGAGCCAGCATGAAGTGCGCAAGCTGATCGCAGGCCCCACCGTATTCATTTGCGATGAATGCGTTGAACTGTGCATGGATATCATCCGTGAAGAGACCAAGGCCTCCGGGCTGAAGGCCACCGACGGCGTGCCGACGCCTAAGGACATCTGCCAGGTGCTGGATGACTATGTGATCGGCCAAGCCACCGCCAAGCGTGTGCTGTCGGTTGCGGTGCATAACCACTACAAGCGTCTGAACCACGCCCAGAAGGCGGGATCGGACATCGAACTGGCGAAATCCAACATCCTGCTGATCGGCCCCACCGGCTGCGGCAAGACGCTGCTGGCGCAGACGCTGGCGCGGATCCTGGATGTGCCCTTCACCATGGCCGACGCGACCACCCTCACTGAGGCCGGTTACGTGGGCGAGGATGTCGAGAACATCATCCTGAAGCTGCTGCAGGCGTCCGAATACAACGTCGAACGCGCGCAGCGCGGCATCGTCTATATCGACGAGGTCGACAAGATCACCCGCAAGTCGGAAAACCCCTCAATCACCCGCGACGTGTCGGGCGAGGGCGTGCAGCAGGCACTGCTGAAGCTGATGGAAGGCACTGTGGCGAGCGTGCCGCCGCAGGGCGGGCGCAAGCATCCGCAGCAGGAATTCCTGCAGGTGGACACCACCAACATCCTGTTCATCTGCGGCGGCGCCTTTGCCGGCCTCGACAAGATCATCGCGCAGCGCGGCAAGGGCTCGGCGATGGGCTTTGGCGCCGATGTGCGCGACAATGACGAGCGCGGCGTCGGCGAGATCTTCAAGGACCTTGAGCCGGAAGACCTGCTGAAGTTCGGCCTGATCCCGGAATTCGTCGGCCGTCTGCCGGTTCTGGCGACGCTGGAAGATCTGGATGAGGACGCGCTGGTCACCATCCTGACCATGCCGAAGAACGCCCTGGTCAAGCAGTACCAGCGCCTGTTCGAGCTGGAAGACACCGAGCTGGACTTCACCGAGGAGGCGCTGAGCGCGATTGCCAAGAAGGCGATCGAACGCAAGACCGGCGCCCGCGGCCTGCGCTCGATCATGGAGGATATCCTGCTGGATACCATGTTCGACCTGCCGGGAATGGACAGCGTGACCAAGGTGGTCGTCAATGAGGAGGCGGTGACCTCTGACGCGCAGCCGCTGATGATCCACGCGGATGCCGAGAAGGAGCCGGCGTCAGCAGGCTGAACGGCAAAAAGCCAGTATCATGCGGCGCGGAATTTTCCGCGCCGCTTTCATGTTGAGGAGAGAAACATGATCAAGCGGATTTCTTCGGGCGGAGAGTTCGAGGCCAAGATCGGCTACTGCCGCGCCGTGGTTGCGGGCGGGTTCGTGCATGTGGCGGGCACCGTCGGCCAGGGTGACGACGTGGTCGCCCAGTGCAAATCGGCGCTGGAGACCATCGGTGCGGCGCTGGAGAAGGCGGGCGCCAGCTTTGCCGATGCGGTGCGGGTGAACTACTACCTGCCGGACGCCACCGAGTTCGAACCCTGCTGGCCGGTTCTGGCCGAAACCTTCGGCGCCAACCCGCCGGCGGCCACCATGGTGGAGTGCAATCTGATCGATCCCAAGTTCCGGATCGAGATCGAACTGACCGCACTGGCGCCGGCTGATAGCTGATCCGGCGGGCGGCACATCAGCCGCTGAGGCAAATCTGCCAAATCCCGCCAAGTCACAGGCCGTCCTGGGTGCAAGCCACTGGACCTTGGCGGGAAATTGGGCCATATCGAAGTCGGAAAAATCCGGAGGCACCCATGGGAATCCTGAACACTCTTCTGCGCGCTGTGACCTGGTGGAACGGCTCCACCCTGAACACCGCGATTTTCACCGCCCGCAAGGGGATCAAGGTGGGCGAGGATGATCAGGGGAATGTCTTCTACCGCAACGCGGATGACAGCAAGCGCTGGGTGATGTTCAACGGCGAGGCGGAAGCCTCCCGCGTGAGCCCGGACTGGCACGGCTGGCTGCACCGCACCTTTGACGAGGTGCCAAGCGAGAAGCCGCTGAAGCACAAGGCCTGGGAGAAGCCGCATCAGGAAAACCTGACCGGCACCATGATGGCCTATGCGCCGGCGGGCTCGATCCGCGCGGGCGGCGAGCCGAAAGAGCGCCGCGATTACGAGGCCTGGGTGCCCGAGTAAACACATCTGCCAAAAGGCTGATTTCATGTCTCATAATCCTACTGAAGTTTTTGCTGGCGGCATCGTGCTGGCGGCGGCCATCGGCTTTGCCGTTTATGCGGGGCAGGCGGCCGGCCTGTCGCGTGCCGGCTCCACCTATGATCTGAATGCTTCTTTCCGCTCGCTGGAAGGCGTCAGCGTCGGCACCGACGTGCGGCTGGCGGGTGTGAAGATCGGCACCGTCACAGGCGTGGGGCTGAACCCGGAAACCTTCCGCGCCGATACCGTGTTCTCGGTCAAGGAAGGCATAGAGATTCCCGACGACAGCGCGGTGATCATTTCTTCCGAGGGTCTGCTGGGCGGCAATTTCGTCGAGATCATGCCGGGCGGTTCGCCCTTTGCCTTTGAGGCCGGCGATGAGATCGAAGACACCCAGGGCGCGGTCAGCCTGATTTCGCTGCTGGTGAAATTCGTGGCCGGCGGCGGCGAGGAAGAATCGTGAAGCGGCTGGCGGCGGCACTGACGGCCGCCTTGCTGGCGCTGCCCGCCTCGGCGCAAGAGCAGGCCACCCAGGGGACGGCAGCGGTGCTGCGGGCGTTGGACAAGGTCAACGGGCATTCCCTGGACGCCGAGATCGCAATTGGCGGCAGCGCAGAGATGTTCGGCCTGCTGGTGACCGTGCGGGACTGCCGCTATCCGGCGGACAACCCGACCGGTGACGCCTTTGCCTATCTGTCAGTGCAGGACCCCAAGAACGGGGCGGAGCATTTCCAGGGCTGGATGATTGCCTCCAGCCCGGCGCTGAATGCGTTGGACCACAACCGTTACGACGTCTGGGTCATCCGCTGCAAAAGCAGCTGAGGCGCAGGGACGGCCGGCGCTGAGAATTCCGCATCCTTGTCCAAGGCCTCGCGCAAGAGCGCGCGGTAGCGCGCGCGGGTGACCTCGACCCCGCCGAGGGACGCCAGGTGCGGGGTCAGGAACTGCGTGTCGCACAGGGTGAAGCCCGCCTGCACCAGCCGGTCGGTCAGGTAGGCCAGAGCCACCTTGGAGGCGTCGCGGCGGCGGGAGAACATGCTTTCGCCAAAGAAAGCGCCGCCCAGTGTAACGCCATAGGTGCCGCCTGCCAGCTCGCCCTGATGCCAGACTTCCAGCGAGTGGGCGTTGCCCATCATATGCAAATCCAGGTAGCGGTCGCGGATTTCGCTGTTGATCCAGGTTTCGGCCCGGTCCGCACAGCCATCCACCACGCCCGCGAAATCCCGGTCCACGGTGATCCCGAAGCCGCCGTTGCGGATGCGCTTGGCCAGGGACCGGGAGATGCGGAAGCCGTCGAGCGGCAGAATCCCGCGCCGCTTGGGGTCTACCCAGAACACTTCGGGGTCGTCGCGGTGTTCGGCCATCGGGAAAACACCGGCGGAATAGGCGTGCAGCAAAAGATCGGCAGTCAGGCTCATGGTGCCGCCAGTATAAAGGGAAAATGCAGGGAAAAGTAAAACGGGGCGCAACCGGATGGTGCGCCCCGCAGGATTTTATCCCGGTGTGTTTTCTTCCAGCCAGCGTTCCAGCCAGTGGATGCCGTAGTCACCGGTGTGGATGTCCTGTTCCTGCAGCAGCGCGTGGAACAGCGGCACGGTGGTGTCGATGCCGTCGATGATCAGCTCGCCCAAGGCGCGGTTCAGGCGCGCCAGCGCTTCGGTCCGGTCGCGGCCGTGCACGATCAGCTTGCCGATCAGCGAGTCGTAGTAGGGCGGGATCGAGTAGCCGTCATAGAGCGCCGAATCCATCCGGACACCCAGGCCGCCGGGGGCGTGGTACTGGGTGATCTTGCCTGGGCAGGGCGAGAAGTTCGGCAGTTTCTCGGCGTTGATCCGCACCTCGATGGCGTGGCCGTTGATCTCCAGGTCTTCCTGGGTGAACGACATCGGCAGGCCTTCGGCCACCCGGATCTGCTCGCGCACCAGGTCGACGCCGAAGATGGCCTCGGTCACCGGGTGCTCCACCTGCAGGCGGGTGTTCATCTCGATGAAGTAGAACTCGCCGTCTTCATAGAGGAACTCGACGGTGCCGGCGCCGGCATAGCCCATCTTGCCGACAGCGTCGGCGCAGATCTTGCCGATGCGCGCGCGCTCTTCCGGGGTGATGCAGGGGCCGGGGGCTTCCTCGAACACCTTCTGGTGGCGGCGCTGCAGGGAGCAGTCGCGCTCGGCCAGGTGGATGCCGGTGCCCTTGCCGTCGCCAAAGACCTGAACTTCGATGTGACGCGGCTTCTGGAGGTATTTCTCCATGTAGACTTCGTCATTGCCGAAGGCGGCCTTGGCCTCGGAGCGGGCGGTGGAGAAGGCCGAGACCAGCTCTTTCTCGTCCTTGGCCACCTTCATGCCGCGGCCGCCGCCGCCGGCGGTGGCTTTGATGATCACCGGGTAGCCCATGTCCGCAGCGGCCTTCTTGGCTGCCGCGATGTCGGGCACGCCGCCGTCGGAGCCGGGCACCACCGGGATGCCGAGGTTCTTGGCGGTTTCCTTGGCGGTGATCTTGTCGCCCATGATGCGGATATGCGCCGCCGATGGGCCGATGAAAGTCAGGCCGTGGTCTTCGATGATCTGCACGAAGTTGGCGTTTTCGGACAGGAAGCCGTAGCCCGGGTGGATCGCCTGGGCACCGGTGATCTCGCAGGCGGAGATGATGGCCGGGATCGACAGGTAGCTTTGGGCGCCCGACGGCGGGCCGATGCAGACCGATTCATCGGCCATGCGGACGTGCATCGCGTCGGCATCAGCGGTGGAGTGCACCGCGACGGACTTGATGCCCATCTCGCGGCAGGCGCGGATCACGCGCAGGGCGATCTCGCCGCGGTTGGCAATCAGGATCTTGTCAAACATGGCAGACCCTTATTCGATGATGACCAGGGGGGACCCGAATTCAACGGCGGCGCCGTCTTCGACCAGGATGCGCTTCACGGTACCTGCTTTGGGCGCCGGAATGTGGTTCATGGTCTTCATGGCTTCGACGATCAGCAGGGTGTCGCCTTCGCTGACCTGCTGGCCAACGGAAATGAACGAGGGTGAGCCCGGTTCCGGCTGCAGGTAGACGGTGCCGACCATCGGCGAGGTCACGGCGCCGGGGTGGCTGGCCGGATCATCGTTTGCGGCTGCGGGGGCGGCAGCAGCGGCAGGCGCGGCTGCGGCGGCGGCAACCGGCGCGGGGGCAGCAGCGGCAGGAACCTGTACCTGCATCGGGGCGGCCGCCATCGCGGTCTGGCGCGACACGCGCACGTTCAGGCTGTCATCATCGCCGTAGTCGCGTTTGACCTGCAGTTCAGTCAGATCGTTTTCGCGCAGCAGTTCCGCCAGCGCCTTGATGAATGCCACGTCAGCTTCGTGAGTTTTGTTTGTCATATTGTCCTCAGCCAATTCCGACACGCCCGCCGGTTAAGGCAGGCAGGAAATTAGGGCGCTTATAGGGCAAGGATTACCGCAAGGAAAGCACTCCTGAACTGCGCCGTAACATGAGGTCTATGGCGCGGATTCGCAATTGCCGGCGGGAAATTCCTGCCTAAAGCGGCATTCCGGTCAGTTTTGCCACCAGTTCCGGCAGTTTGCGGGCGCCGAATTTCTGCAGCAGATGCGCGCGGTGGCTTTCCACGGTGCGGTAGGACAGGTCCAGCTGCTTGCCGATTTCCTTGGCCGACAGGCCCTTGCAGGTGAGGATCGCCACCTCGCGCTCGCGCGGGGTGAGGGAGACGACAGGACGGTCGTCGGAAATGTCGGCAAAGGACCAGATGCCGGTCTGAAACGGCGCCTGCGGCGTGACCGACCGCCCGCGCACCCGGCACCAGAACAAGGCGCCGGAGCGGCGGCGCATGATACGCTCGTCGCTGTAGCTGCCGCTTTGCGCCTCAGGCTGCTGCAGCAGCGCGCCGATGCGGTTGAAATCTTCCTGGCTGGGGTAGAGTTCCGCCACCAGCATTCCGGTGTAGTCCGCGGGGGCGCCGCCGAAGGTTGCGGCAAACTGCAGATTGCACCGCGTGATGACGCGGCGTTCCAGCACGGCGAGGCCCACGGGGGCATGGTCAAAGGCAAGATCGCTCATATGGTATTCTTAGCCCGGTTATTCCGGGAAATTGAAGGGGTTGCCGCGACGCGCCTTTTGGCGGGCAATCGGGCATCGGGAGGAGCAAATGAACATAGCAGTGTGGCTGGAGCGGATGGCCGCAGCGGAGGGGGCGCGGCCGGCGCTGTATCTGGGGCAGGAGCTGGTTGCGGATTACGCCGGGTTCCATGCACGCGCGGCCTCGGTGGCGGGCTGGCTGCGGGTGCAGGGCATCGCGCCCGGCGATCGGGTTGGCATCTTCATGAAGAACTGCCCGGACTATCTGATCGCGCTCTATGGCATCTGGTACGCCGGGGCGGCGGCGGTGCCGATCAATGCCAAGCTGCACGGCAAGGAGGCGGAGTTCATCCTGCAGAACTCCGGCGCCGGGATGCTGTTCACCTCGCCAGGGCTGACACAGGCGGTTCAGGAGACTGAGGCCGCAGTGCGCTGCGTGGACATCACCGGCACGGAGTATGCGGATGCCTTGCAGGCTGATCCGGTGGCGGAACCCGCGTCGCGCCTGCCTGGGGATCTGGCCTGGCTGTTTTACACCTCCGGAACCACCGGGCGGCCCAAGGGGGTAATGATCACCCACCGGATGCTGATGAACATGGCCATCGCCTATTTCGCTGACGTGGATCAGGTGAGCGCAGAGGACCACGCGCTGTATGCGGCACCGATGAGCCACGGCGCGGGGATCTATGCGATCCAGCATGTGCTGGCCGGCGCGCGCCATGTCTGCCCGGTGTCCGGCGGGTTTGACGAGGCGGAGATTTTCGATCTGGCCGCGCATTTCGGGCGGGTGCACATGTTTGCGGCGCCCACCATGGTCACGCGGATGACCTCGGAGGCCAAACGGCTGGGCCGCACCGGCGAGGGGCTGCGCACCGTCGTCTATGCCGGCGGGCCGATGTATGTCGCCGACATCATGGAGGCGGTGGCGCATTTCGGCCCGGTCTTTGTGCAGGTCTACGGCCAGGGCGAATGCCCGATGGCGATCACCGCGCTGCCGCGCCAGGATGTGCAGGACCGCGCGCATCCCCGCTGGAAGGAGCGGCTGGCCAGCGTCGGCAGGTCTCAGAGCGTGGTGGAGGTGCGGATTGGCACGCCGGAGGGGGAGTTCCTGCCTGCCGGGAGCCATGGCGAGATCATGGTGCGCGGCGATGCGGTGATGCCCGGATACTGGCAGAACCCCGAAGCGACGGCCAAGACGCTAGTCAACGGCTGGCTGATGACAGGCGATATGGGGGTGCTGGACGAGGATGGCTACCTGACCCTGCAGGACCGCTCCAAGGATATGATCATCACCGGCGGCTCCAATGTTTACCCGCGCGAGGTGGAGGAGGTGCTGCTGATGCATCCGCAGGTGCGCGAGGTGTCCGTGGTGGGCCGTCCCCATGCGGACTGGGGCGAAGAAGTGGTGGCCTTTGTCGTTGGCGATGCGCCGGACGCGGAGCTGGATGAACTGTGCAACAGCGAGATCGCCCGGTTCAAGCGGCCCAAGGCGTATTTGCGCATCGAAGCCCTGCCCAAGAACAACTATGGCAAGGTGCTGAAAACCGAGCTGCGCAAGCGGCTGGCCGAGGACCGGTAAAGGCAGCCGGAGTCAGGCGGCGGTTTTGTAGACTTGCCACCTGTCCGGCAGCCCCTTCAGTTCGTGCGAGCCCAGGGATTCGAAGCAGAAGCCGGACCCGGCTACCAGATCCTTGACCGTGCGCGAGACAACGATATCGCCCGGCTGCGCCAGGTCCGCGATCCGTGAGGCGATGTGCACTGCCAGCCCGCGCACATCGTCCTCGGTGATCTCAACCTCGCCGGTATGCACCGACACCCGGATATCAAGCCCGAGCTGGGCGATGGCGTCGCGGATGGCGCCCGCGCATTGGATGGCCCGGCCGGGGCCGTCAAAGGTGGCAAGAAACCCGTCGCCCAGCGATTTAATTTCCCGCCCGTCATAGATTTGCAGTTCCTGCCGCACCCGGCTGTCATGGGCGTCTTTCAGGCTGCGCCAGGCGCCGTCGCCCATGGCCTCAGCGCGGGCGGTGGAGCCCGCGATGTCAGTGAACACGATGGCGGCCAGTACCCGGTCAACCACCGGTTCGGGCTTGGCGCCGGTGACAAACTCTTCGATCTCCGCCACGATCTGCCAGGCCTCCGGCCCGAGGAAGGGGAAATGATCCACCCCCGGCAGCTCAACCAGCCGGGCGTTCGGGATGCGGGCCGCCAGGGTGCGCCCGCCTTCGATATCAATCAGAGCATCCTCAGTCTTGTGCAGCACCAGCGCGGGCGACTTGATTGCCGGCAGGATAGCGGTGATGTCAATTTGGCTGTTGACCTTCATGATCTCGATCACATCGCGGGGCGATGCGCCGGTGCGCTCGTATTTGCCCCACCACTCCTGGACCTGGAGATCCCCGGCCGTCGACGGGCAGAACAGCGGCAGGCTGGTGCCGCTTCCCCACGCGGTTTCGGCGTAGTCGAACAGCTCCTGCAGTGCCTCCTGCGTCGGGAACCAGGAGGTGAAGCTGGCAAAGGCCCCGTAAAGGATCAGATGCTCGCAGCGCCGGGCATGGTAGGCCGCGAACACAGCGGCAAGGGAGCCGCCCTCGGAAATGCCCATGACCGATGCGGTGTCAAAGCCGACAGCATCCATCACCGCGCGGATGTCATCCATCCTCTTGTCCATGTCCGGGGTCGCCACGCCGCGGTCCGACAGGCCGGTGCCGCGCTTGTCGAACACCGCGACCCGGGCGAAATGGCCGATCCTCTCCAGCCAGCGGGCAAAGCCCGGCTCGTCCCAATAGGTTTCGATCTGCGAGATGAAACCCGGCACGAACACCAGGTTGCGCGGCCCGCTGCCAAAGGTCTGATAAGCGATATGGACATCGCCGCTCTTGGCATATTGTGTCTGTGGTCTCATGGTCAGCCCCCGTTGACGGCAATTTGCGCAGCGGGTCCGGGGCACAGAGTGCCGGGAAGTGGAGCGATTGGCGGCGAGGCTGCGCCGCGCCGCTGCGAGCCTTCCCATTCACTTTAGCAAATTCCGGCTGCGAAGTCAGTTTCGCAGGCCGCGCAAAAAAAAGAGGCCAGCCCTGAATGGAGCCGGCCTCAGTCTGCCACTGCCGGCACGCGGGTGGCCGGCAAGACGGAGATGAATTCTTGGTGCGCGCCTCAAATCGCCAGGTATTCGGCGCGCAGTTCTTCGTTCGCCAGGACCTCGGCGGCGGTACCGTCAAAGACAATGCCGCCGGTATCGAGGATCACCGCACGGTCCGCCAGTTCCAGGGCGCGGACCGCGTTCTGCTCGACAATGATGGTTGTCATGCCCTGTTCCTTGATATGGATGAGGGTCTTTTCGATTTCGTCGACGATCACCGGCGCGAGGCCCTCGTAAGGTTCGTCCAGCAGCAGCACCTTGATGTCGCGGGCCAGCGCGCGGGCAATCGCTAGCATCTGCTGTTCGCCGCCGGACAGGGTCACGCCCTCCTGCTTGCGGCGTTCGCCGAGGCGCGGGAACAGGTCATAAAGGCGCTCCAGCGACCAGCCGATGGGCGGGGCGATCTGCGCCAGTTGCAGGTTTTCCTCCACCGTCAGGCCGGGGATGATGCGGCGGTCTTCGGGCACCAGGCCCAGGCCCTCGGCAGCGGCTTCATAGGACGTCATCTTGTGCAGCGGCTTGTGATCCAGCCAGATCTCGCCGCGGGTCACCATCGGCGAGCCGGTGCGGGCGATCGAGCGCAGGGTCGAGGTTTTGCCCGCGCCGTTGCGGCCCAGCAGTGCCAGGATCTCGCCCTCGTGGACGTTGAAGTTGATGCCCTGCACGATGTAGCTCTCGCCGTAGTAGGCGTGCACATCCCAGACCGACAGGAAGGCCGGGGCAGTTGAGGCCACGTTGGCGTTCTTGGAGAAATCGGGTTTGACGTTCATCTTGGTTCCTCCTTACGCCGACTCGCCCAGATAGGCTTCGCGCACCTTCGGGTTGCCGCGGATGTTCTGCGGATCGTCCTCGACCAGCGGGGTGCCCTGTGCCAGCACGGTGATCCGGTTGGCGAGGCTGAACACCACATGCATGTCGTGTTCGATGATGGCGATGGTGATGTCGCGCTCCTCGCTGATCTGTTTCAGCAGGTCGATGGTGTTGTTGGTATCGGCCCGCGCCATGCCGGCGGTGGGTTCGTCCAGCAGCAAGAGGCGCGGTTCTTGCGACAGGCACATGCCGATCTCCAGCCGCCGCTTGTCGCCGCGGGACATGGCGGCGGCGTGCATGTGCCGCTTATCCGCCATGTTCATCTCTTCCAGCATGTGCTCGGCCTTCTGCAGGATGTCCTTCTGGCGCAGCACCGCGGACAGGGCGTTCAGCTCAAACGCGCCGTCCCGCTTGGCAAAGCAGGGGATCATCATGTTTTCCAGCACCGTCAGGTCGCCGAAAATCTCCGGCGTCTGAAACACGCGTGAAATGCCCATCTGGTTGATCTCGTAAGGCGCGCGGCCCAGCACCGACCGGCCGTCGAACATGACGGAACCGGTGTCGGGGATCAGCTTGCCCACCAGGCAGTTCAAGAGGGTGGACTTGCCCGCGCCGTTCGGCCCGATGATCGCATGGACCGAGTTTTCCTTGACGCTGAGGTTCACGTTGGACAGCGCCTGCAGGCCGCCGAACCGTTTCCCCACGTCTTTGACTTCAAGGATACCCATTGTTCTGTCTCCTTATTCCGCGGGGTTGGTTTCGCCAGCGGCCTTGCCGCCGTCTTTGGCCTTGCGGCGGCTGAGCCAGCCCTTGATCCGCTGTCCGCCTTCGACCAGGCCGCCGGGCAGGAAGATCACCACCAGCATGAACAGAATGCCCAGGGTCAGGTGCCAGCCCTTGCCGATGAAGGGGTGGATGATGAAGACTACTGCGTCCTCCATCCCGTCCGGCAGGAAGCTGAACCAGGTGTGCAGCACGTTGTCGTTGATCTTGGAGAAGATGTTCTCGAAGTACTTGATGAAGCCTGCGCCCAGCACCGGGCCGATCAGCGTGCCGGCTCCGCCCAGGATGGTCATCAGCACCACCTCGCCGGAGGCGGTCCACTGCATCCGCTCAGCGCCCGCCAGCGGGTCCATCGAGGCCATCAGCCCGCCTGCAAGACCCGCGTACATGCCGGAGATCACAAAGGCCGCCAAGGTATAGGGACGGGTGTTGAGACCGGTGTAGTTCATCCGCTGCTGGTTCGATTTCACTGCCCGCAGCATCATGCCGAAAGGCGAGCGGAAGATGCGGATCGCCAGATAGAAGGCAGCCAGCATGATCAGCGCGCACAGGTAGTAGCCGGCATTGAACTGGAAGGCCCAGGGGCCGACAGCCAATTCGAAGGTGGAGCGCATTTCCAGCCCGAACAGGTTGGTCACCGGAATCGAGCCGTCCGCGGTGGCGGAGACACCCAGGATCCGGGGATCTTCCAGCGTCAGCTGCAGGCCGGTCTCACCGTTGGTGATCGGGGTCAGCACCGAATAGGCCAGGTTAAAGGACATCTGCGCGAAGGCCAGCGTCAGGATCGAGAAGTAGATGCCCGAGCGGCGCAGGCTGATAAAGCCAATGAGCAGGGCGAACAGGCCCGCGACGATGACCGACAGCACAATAGCCGGGATCACGTTCATGCCAATGAGCTTGAACATCCAGACGGCGGAGTAGGAGCCGGCGCCGAGGAAGGCCGCGTGGCCGAACGACAGGTAGCCGGTGAGGCCGAACAGGATGTTGAAACCGATGGCGAAGATCCCGAAGATCACGAAACGCTGCATCAGGTCCGGATAGCCCGCGTTGAACTGCGCCATGGCGCTGCCGGTCGGGAAGGGGTTCAGGATGAACGGGGCGAACAGCGTCAGGCAGGCGACGATGATCAGCAAAGAAGTGTCTTTTTTATCCAGTCCGAACATGTCTTAGTCCTCCATCACGCCTTTGCGGCCCATCAGGCCCCGCGGACGGGTCAGCAGAATGATGATTGCGACCACATAGATGATGATCTGGTCGATGCCGGGGATCAGAGATTTGATCTCGTTCATCGAGGCAAAGCTTTCGAGCACGCCCAGCAGGAAGCCTGCCAGTACCGCGCCGGGCAGGGAGCCCATGCCGCCGACAACCACTACCACGAAGCTGAGGACCAGGAAGTCCATGCCCATGTGGTAGTTGGGCGAGTTGATCGGCGTGTACATGACACCGGCCAGGCCCGCGACGGCGGCGGCGATGCCGAACATGATGGTGAAGCGGCGGTCGATGTTGATGCCCAAAAGGCCCACCGTCTCGCGGTCTGCCATGCCGGCCCGCACCACCATGCCGAAGGTGGTGAACTGCAGGAAGCTGAAGATGCCGCCGATGATCAGCACAGCAAAGAAGAAGTAGACCACGCGCCAGACCGGATAGATGATGTCCATGCCGATGGCCGCGCCCAGGTTTACCACGCCGTTCAGCGCGTCCGGCGCCGGGGTCTGGATCGGGTTGGCCCCGTAGAAGTATTTGACCACTTCCTGCAGCACGATGGCGAGGCCGAAGGTCACCAGGATCTGGTCCGCATGGGGGCGCTTGTAGAAATGCTTGATCAGCCCGCGTTCCATTACATAGCCGACGCCGATCATGATCGGGATGGCAAAGAGAATCGCCAGCGGAACCGCCCAGTCGATGATACTGCCGCCGATATCGGGGCCGAACCAGGCCTCCACATAGGGTGTCTTGACCTTGAGCGGATTGCCCAGGAAGTCCGTCTGGGTTTCGTCCACGAGCTCAAAGCTGAGATTCAGGATGCGCTGCAGGGTGACGGCGCAGAAGGCGCCGATCATGAACAGTGCCCCATGGGCAAAGTTCACCACGCCCAGCGTGCCGAAGATGAGTGTCAAACCCAGCGCGATCAGCGCATAGGCCGAGCCTTTGTCAAGCCCGTTCAGGATTTGCAGGAGAATGGCGTCCATGGGTCCCACCGTGCGTCAGGTTGGGGAGGGCCCGTCCGGCGGGGGAGCGGACGGGCCGGTTGGGGCAGCCGGAGTCCGGTGCGGACTCCGGCCCGGAATTTTCGCAATATTCCGGTGCCCTGTGGCTGGCTTATGCGCCCGGGTTGCAGGCGCCCAAGTTGCCGCCGGCGAACATCGGGTGGTCCGGTGCGTATTCCACTTGCGCCCGCGGGGTGACCTCGACCACTTCCAGAAGGTCGAATTCGGAGGTCGGGTTTTCCTTGCCGCGCACCACAAGAACATCCTTGAAGCACTGGTGGTCTTCGGCGCGGTAGAGGGTCGGGCCGTTGCCCATGCCGTCGAACTCGAAGCCTTCCAACGCTTCCACGACGGCGCAGGGGTTGAAGCTGCCGGCCCGCTCCACGGCATCCGCATAGAGCAGGGTCTGCACATAGCAGGTGTGCGCCGCCTGGCTCGGCGGGAAGCCGTATTTGGTGCCGAAGGATTTCACGAAGGCCTTGGAGCCTTCATCCTGCAGCGTCCAGTGCCAGTTGGTGGAACCGTGGATGCCCTTCACGTTCTCGCCTGCGCCCTTGGCCATCAGGCGGGAGTAGAGCGGCACGACGATTTCGAAGTTCTTGCCATTCACCACTTTCTCGCGCAGGCCGAACTGCACCGCGTTGGTCAGCGAGTTGACCATGTTGCCGCCGTAGTGGTTCAGCACCAGCACGTCGGCGCCGGAGTTCAGCACCGGGGCGATGTAGGAGGAGAAGTCAGTTGCGGCCAGCGGGGTGCGGACCTTGTTCACGGTCTGCCATCCCAGCGCCTCGGTTGCGGCGGCGATCGATTCCTCCTGGGTCCAGCCCCAAGTGTAGTCGGCGGTCAGGTGATAGGCGACCCGGTCGGTGCCATAGAGGTTCTTCAGCACCGGCGCCAGCGCCGCACCCGACATGTAGCCGTTGAAGAAATGGCGGAAGCCATTGGCCTTCTTGTCCTTGCCGGTGGTGTCGTTGGAGTGGGTCAGGCCGGCCATGAAAATCACGCCTGCCTCCTGGCAGAGACCCTGCACTGCGATGGCAACGCCGGAAGAGGAGCCGCCGGTGATCATCACCGCGCCGTCCTTCTCGATCATCGACTTGGCAGAAGCGCGGGCAGCATCCGATTTGGTTTGGGTGTCGCCGGTCACGTACTCGACCTTCTTGCCCAGGATGCCGCTCCCTTGCAGCGCCTTGGAGCTGAAGGTGTTCATCATGCCGCCGTCGCCGCCGCCGTTCAGGTGCTCGACCGCCAGCTCATAGGCGCGCAGCTCGTCGGCGCCTTCGTCAGCGTAGGGGCCGGTCTGGGGCACGTTGAAGCCCAGGGTGACGGTGCCGCCGGTCGGCTCATTGGTAAAGGCCGCGGCGGAAGAGGCTGTAAAGATGGTCGGCAGCGCCACGCCGGCGCCTGCAATTGCGCCGGTCTTCAAGACTCTGCGGCGCGAAACGTCAAATTCAGACATGTATTCCTCCCTGATATGATTGGTGCCTTGCAGCTCCTCACTTCTGCGCGGTACCAGCACATTGCGTGCAAAATCAGTATGAGAGGCTCATGTAAACTCAGGCAATAAAACCCTTTTCCAGCTTGAAAATTCTGTAAAGAACTGAACAGTATTTCGGGGTGATCTGTAAACAAAGTTATTTTGCGTTGCAGAAAGCCGTTGAAATGGAAGTGTTTTGGGAGGCCCCCCAGCATGGCACGCGACACCCTGACCGGCAGCCGGATCCGCGAACGCAGGCTGATCCTTGGCATGCGCCAGGCCGAACTGGCGCGGGAGGCGGGGATTTCACCCTCCTATCTCAACCTGATCGAGCACAACCGCCGCAGAATCGGCGGCAAGCTGCTGGTCGGGCTAGCCGGGGTGCTGGGAGTGGAACCGTCGATGCTCAGCGAGGGGGCAGAGGCGGCGCTGATCTCGACCTTGCGGGAGGCCGCGGCGGACAGCGGTGTGCCGATTGCGGAACTGGACCGGGTCGATGAATTCGCCGGCCGCTTTCCAGGCTGGGCAGAAGTTCTGGCGGCGGGCCACCGCCGCATCGCCACCCTGGAACGGACGGTGGAAACCCTGTCGGACCGGCTGACCCATGACCCCAACCTTGCAGCTTCGGTGCATGAGGTGCTGTCAACCGCCGCCGCGATCCGCTCCACCGCGTCGATCCTTGCGGAAACCGGCGAGCTGGAGCCGGAATGGCGCGACCGTTTCCACAAGAACCTCAACGAGGATTCGCTGCGTTTGTCCGAAAGCAGCCGGGCGCTGGTGAGCTTTCTGGATGAGGAGGGCACAGGTGCAGACCGCCGCGGCATGCCGCAGGAGGAAGCGGAGGCGTTTTTCCTGAGCAACGGCTTTCATTTCCCGGCCCTCGAAGACGGCTCTGCCACGCCAGAGGATCTGGTGCTGGATGAGCCTGACCTGACCGGTGAGGCGGTGCGCAGCCTGGCGGTAGCAGCGCTGGAGCAATACCGCTCCGATGCCCGGGCAATGCCGCTGCGGGCGCTGGAGCAGGAGATCGCCGCTAGCGGGATTGATCCGGTTGCCCTGGCCCGCCGGTTCAACTGCGCGCTGCCTGCGGTGCTGCGCCGTCTGGCGGCGCTGCCGGAGGAGGTGCTGGGCCAGGAGTCAGGGCTGGCGATCTGCGATGCTTCCGGCACGCTGCTGTTCCGCAAGCCCGTGACAGGATTCGCGATGCCACGCTTTGGCGCCTCCTGCCCGCTGTGGCCGCTCTATACTGCCTTGGTGCAGCCGAATATGCCGGTCAGGCGCAACGTGGTCCAGCACGGGCGCAATGCCGCGGCCTTTGATTGCATGGCCACGGCCTGGATGCAGAATCAGCCGGATTTCGGCGAAGATCCACTGTACCGCGCGGTGATGCTGATCCTGCCAGGGGCGAAGGACGCGCAGGATCCCCAGCCGGTCGGCGCTAGTTGCCGGATCTGCCCGCGCCAGGGCTGTCCGGCGCGACGCGAGCCGTCGATCCTGAAGGAAGAGTTTTGACACTCAGGCGGGCAGGCGGCTAACCTGCGCAAAAATAACCGCGTGTCCGGGCTGTCCAGGCCGCAGGGCCGCGCCGGGAGGAAATTCTGCTGATGGGCAGGCATGTTGTTCTGATTGAAGATGAGCCGAACATTACCGAGGCGATCCGGTTTCTGCTGATGCGCGACGGCTGGAGCGTGGACGCACATACCGACGGTGCAACTGCGGTTGAGGTGATCCGGGACGCGGGGCCGGACCTGGTGATTCTTGACCTGATGCTGCCCGGCAAGAGCGGCCTGGAAATCGTGCGGGAGCTGCGCACGGTGGAGGGCATGCAGTCCCTGCCGGTGCTGATGCTGACAGCCCGCGGCCAGATGCGGGACCGCGAAATGGCGGAGAAGGCAGGTGTGACCCGGTTCATGACCAAACCGTTCTCCAACGCCGAGGTGCTGACCGCGGTACGCGACCTGCACGCCCAGGCCGGGCAGGGATAACGGCGCCATGGCGCTGGGAAGCGGCGAAGAACAGGCGGGCACCCGCACCGAGCGCCAGACCTACCGCCGCCGCCGGCTGATGGACATTTCCAGGCTGCTGCCGGTGCTGGGGGCGCTGCTGCTGGCGCTGCCGCTTTTGTGGCCCGAGGCCTCGGCCCATCCGGCGGCGCGCGGCGGGGTCAGCATGTCGGTTGCCATCATCTATGTCTTTGCCGTCTGGATCGGCCTGATCGCCGCCTGTTTCGTGTTCAGCCTGGCGGTGCAGCGGTGGGCCGACCACTGGACCGGTGGCGGGCCGGACGGGGCCGGCAGCCCAAGCCTGGACCCGGACGGAACGGAGGACAGCTGATGGCCTCTCTCAACGTCCTTGCCTTTGTCTGCCTGGCCTATGTGGCCTTTCTGTTCTTCATCGCCTTCTGGGCCGACCGCATGGCAAGCCGCGGCCGCAGTGCCGCCTGGATGCGCTCGCCGCTGATCTACACGCTGTCGCTGTCGATCTATTGTACAGCCTGGACCTTTTACGGCGCCGTCGGCTATGCGGCGCGGTCGGGGCTGGAGTTCGTGACCATTTACCTCGGCCCGTCGCTGGTGATGATCTGCTGGTGGTGGGGTCTGCGCAAGCTGGTCCGGATCGGGCGCAGCCAGCGGATCACCTCCATCGCTGACCTCCTGTCCTCGCGCTATGGCAAGTCGAACCTGCTGGCCGCCGGGGTGACCATTCTGGCGGTGATTGGCGTCACCCCGTATATTTCCCTGCAATTGCAATCTGTTACTCTGTCCTTTGCAATCTTCGCCGAGGCCGACCCGCTGCGGGGATACAACGAAACCTCCATCGTGTTCTGGGTTGCTGCGGGGCTGGCGGTGTTTGCCATTCTGTTCGGCACCCGCAACCTCAACGCCAATGAGCGCCACCATGGGGTGGTAACCGCCGTTGCGCTGGAGGCGATTGTCAAACTGGCGGCCTTGCTGGCGGTCGGGATCTTTGTTGTCTGGGGCATTGCCGGCGGCGTCGGCGAAACGCTGGCGCGTATCGACGCCTCTCAGATCGGGCAGTGGAATGTCGATGGCAGCCGCTGGGCGACGATCACTTTTCTGGCCGCCGCGGCTTTCATCTGCCTGCCGCGGATGTTCCAGGTGATGGTGGTGGAGAACGAGGACGAACGCCACCTGCGCATCGCCTCCTGGGCGTTTCCGCTGTACCTGCTGCTGATTTCCATGTTCGTGGTGCCGATTGCCGTGGTCGGCCTGGATCTGCTGCCGGCCGGCTCCAACCCCGACATGTTCGTGCTGACGGTGCCGCTGCAGCAAGGGCAGCAGGGGCTGGCGATGTTCTCTTTTCTGGGCGGGTTTTCCTCGGCCACCTCGATGGTGATCGTGGCAGCCATGGCGCTGTCGACGATGGTGTCGAACCACATCGTGATGCCGGTCTGGCTGCGGCTGCAGAACCGCCGAGCCTCGGTTTCGGGCGACGTGCGCGACGTGGTGCTGCTGTCGCGGCGGGTGTCGATCGCGGCGATCATGGCGCTGGGGTATTTCTATTACCACCTCTCCGGGGGCGCCGCGGCGCTGGCAGCCATCGGCCTGATCTCCTTTGCCGGGGTGGCGCAGCTGCTGCCTGCGCTTGTGGGCGGCCTGTTCTGGCGCGGCGCCACCCGCAGCGGCGCCTTGGCGGGGCTCACTGTCGGCTTCGGGATCTGGCTTTACACCATGCTGCTGCCGGCCCTGGGCGGCGGGCTGCTGCCGGAGCACATCCTGCGCTATGGGTTGTTCGGGCTCAGCTGGCTGCGGCCTGAGGCGCTGTTCGGGATCGAAGGCCTGGACCCCACGGTCCATGCGGTGATGTGGTCGATGAGCCTCAATGCGCTGGTGTTCTGCCTGGTCTCGCTGATGAGCTTCCCCAGCCCGCTGGAGCGGCTGCAGGGCGCCCAATTCGTCAATGTGTTCGACCATTCGGCGGGGCCGCGCGGCTGGACCGGATCGGTGGCGCAATGCGAGGATCTGATGATCATGTCTCAGCGGATCCTGGGCGCCACAGAGGCGCAGGCGTTCTTCCAGCGCGAGCGGATGCGCCAGGGCGGCCGCGGTCCCTTGCCGGAGCCGACGCCCGTCTTTCTGGAGCGGCTGGAACGGGAGCTCAGCGCCTCCATCGGGGCGGCGGCGGCGCATGCGATGATCGGTCAGATCGCTGGCGGATCCTCAGTTTCGGTAGCCGATCTACTGGCCGTGGCGGACGAAACGGCGCAGATGCTGGAATATTCCAGCCGCCTTGAGGCGCAATCGGCGGAGCTGTCAGCAACGGCGCGCAAGCTGCGGGAAACAAATGAGAAACTCACTCAACTTTCCGAGCAGAAGGACGCTTTCCTGAGCCAGGTCAGCCATGAGTTGCGGACCCCGATGACGTCGATCCGGGCGTTTTCCGAGATCCTGCGCGATGCCGGGCAGCTCGACACGCAAGAGCAGCGCCGCTATGCCGGAATCATTCACGACGAAACCCTGCGGCTGACCCGGCTGCTGAATGATTTGCTGGACCTCAGCGTGCTGGAAAGCGGCCAGGTCAGCCTCAACATCACGGCGGGCACGCTGTCCGAGGTGCTGGATCATGCCGTCGCTGCCGCGCTGGCAGGATCGGAGCAGCCGCTGACGGTCCGGCGCAGCCCGGAAGCGGAAGGTTTCCGCATTTCCTCTGATCTGGACCGGCTGGCTCAGGTGTTCATCAACCTGATCGCCAACGCCCAGAAATACTGCGACGCAGAGCAGCCGGAACTGACGGTCTCCGCCTCGGTCTCCGGGGGGCGTCTGCATGTTGATTTCACCGACAACGGCAGCGGCGTGCCAGCAGGTGCCCAGCAGATGATTTTCGAGAAATTTGCGCGGGTCAGCCCGGAACGCGCGGGCGGCGCCGGCCTTGGTTTGGCGATCTGCCGCGAGGTCATGCAACGGCTGGGCGGCGATGTGTCCTATTTGCCGGGACGCGGCGGCGGCGCCTTCCGGGTTTCCCTTCCCGCCGCGGGCGAAAAGGCGGCGTAAACGGCTTTGGGAATACAGAAGTTGTTAACCCCTTTTCGGTTAAAACCGGGGAAACGGGACGCGCAAGGGGCAGGTTGAACAGCCTATGTCTGAGACAGAAGCAGCAGAGGCAGGCAGCGGCAGGCAAAGTGTGCTTGCACGCAAGCTGGCGGCGACCAAGGAAGGCGCCGGGGGGCTGACCAGTTCCCTGACGCTGAAGGCGTTGCGCCGGTCGGTCGCGCGCGCGGCCGCGGACCTGTGCAATCTGCCGATGGCGGTGCTGGCGGCGCGCCAGTCCAACCGGTTGTCCGAAGACCTGGCCGAGCAGCTGTCGGACAAGGATCTCCTGGTGGTGCTGGATTGCCCGCAGGGGCGGCTGGGGGCGGCCAGCATGGACGCCGCCACGGTGACGGCGCTGATTCAGCAGCAGACCATCGGGGCGGTGATCGGCAAGGCGCCGTCCGAGCGCCACTACACCCCCACCGATGCAGCAATGACCGCGGACTTCCTGGAGCGCAGCTTTGCCAAGGTTGTGGCGATGCTGGACGGCCAGGCGGACCAATCCCTTTTTTCCGGTTACCGCTTTGGCGCCCAGGTCGAAAACGTGCGCAGCCTGGTGCTGGGGATGGAGGCTGATGACTACCGGGTGATTGAGCTGACCCTGGACCTTGCCAGCGGTGCCATGCAGGGCGTGATGAAGCTGATCCTGCCGGAACCCACGGCAGCGGAATTGCAGGACGGCAGCGGCAGCGCCAATGGCCCGTCTCTTGGGGCCAACCTCGATTCGATCCGGGCAGAGCTGACGGCGGTCCTGTGCAGGATGCGGGTGCCGGTGCAGAAATTCGCCAGCCTGCAGATCGGCGACACGATCCCGCTGGATGCGGCGTTTCTTTATGAAACGGACCTGCTGACCATCGGCGGCACGCCGGTGGCGCAGGGGCGCCTTGGCCAGATGAACGGATCGCGGGCCGTGCGCCTGCACCCGCCCAGAAACGGCCGCCCTGCAGACGGCAGTGCGGAGGCCGCAGCGTTTTCCGAAAGCGGCGGCATGCCGCCGCTGCCGGACGCAACACCGGCGATGGATCTGGACATGGGAATTGCTGCCCAGGGGCTTCAGGACCCGATGGATAATATGGGTCTGCCCGCGCTGGACGCAGGGCCGGACCTGGATGCCGCTGTTTTGGACGCGGGCGGCGGCGACGGTTTGCCCGCGCTTGGCGGAGACGGCTTTGACGCGGGCCTCGGCGGTGACCCGGGCGGTAGTTTGGACGGTGCTCCCGACGGCGGAATGGACGCCATGGGCATGCCTGTGCTCGAAGGCGACGGCGCGCTGAGCATGGACGGGCTGGACGGCGGCTTGCCCGATTTGCCGGATCTTCCCGACCTGCCGGATTTCCCGGCCGGTGACCTTGGCGATTTTGCTGCCGGGGATGCGGATGAAATCTCCCAGCTGGCCGGGTTGGACAGCGCGCTGCCTGAAAGCTGAGATCCCGAAGGGGAAGGCCGGCCGTGCGCTGGAAACCAGGGCCGCGGCGGCAGCGGGTCAGGCGCAAACGACCCCGGACGGCTTCCAGCCTTGCCTAGCCCGCGGTGCAGACGGAAGCGCCTGAACACTGGCGGAAAACTTCTGCGCCTCCTCAAGGTTCACCTTAAAGGCGCAGCATAAGCCCTATTATCTTAGGATTTTTCCTGACGGGTTGCCCGGCGTGCACGGGCCAAACAACCTGTTAGCGCAACACAGGGCGTGCTGCGATCACCTGCTCGCCAGCGACTCCAGCGCCGGGCGCAGCCCGTCCAGCTGATAGCCCGCAGCCTGGGTTTTCTGCAGAATGTCGTCGGCAGCCATATCGCAGGCCTGGCTCAGCGCCCAGACCACCGAACAGCGGGTGCCGGAGGCGCAATAGGCCAGCACCGGGCCTTCGCAGGCTTCATACAGTTCGCGCTGCAGGGCCACGTTTTCCGGTGTCATCGTCTGATGGGTCAGCGGCAGCACCTCGAACCGCAGGCCCGCGGCCTCGGCGGCAGCGCGGATCGCCTCAGCCTGGTGGCTGGGCGGCACTTCCTCGTCCGGGCGGTTGCAGATCACCGTCTTGTAGCCGGCATCGGCAATGGCGGGCAGGTCCTCGGCCGAGATCTGCGGCGAGACCGAATAGCGGGGGGTGATTACGCGTGCATCCATGGCCCGAGTCTTTACGCGTTTGCAGCGGCCCGGTCCAGATGCCGGCTGAGCCTTGGCGCGGCCATCATGCCGCAGGCCATCGCCGCCATGAACAAGACACCTTGCCAGCTGTTGTAGCTGAGCGAAGCCATCGCCGGGCCGGGGCAGAGGCCCGCAAGCCCCCAGCCGGCGCCGAACAGCACCGACCCAAGGACAAGCCGCCTGTCCAGCTCGGCAGAAGGCGGGGCGGGGAAGCTGCCGCCAGCCGCGGGTTTGCGCCCTTCAGCCAGCCGCCAGGCCAGCGCCATCGGCAGCAGCGCGCCGCCCATCACGAAGGCCAGGGTGGGATCCCAATCGCCAAGGATAACCAAGAACCCCTGCACCTTGGCGGTGTCGGTCATTCCCGACAGCATCAGTCCGATCCCGAACAGGCTGCCTGCAAGCAATGCCAGCACAATCCGCAGCATCAGATCACCCCCAGCATCTGGCGCAGCACCGCGAGCGTTAGGATGCCTGCCAGCATGAAGACCGCTGCTGCCGCAATCCCGCGCAGGGACAGGCGGGAAATGCCGCAGACCCCGTGGCCGGACGTGCAGCCATTGGCAACCCGGGTGCCGATGCCCACCAGCAGGCCGGCCAGCACCAGAACCGCAGCATTGCCGGTGACATTGGTGTCGGGCGTGCCGCCTGTCAGCAGCCCGATCAACAGCGGCATGCCGATCACCCCGGCAATGAAGGCGGTCCGTTCTGCCGCGGTGTTGCGGCCGCTGCCATCCAGCAGCCCGCCGAGTATGCCGCTGGCCCCCATGATGCGGCCGTTGCCTAGCAGGTAGACCGCGCCGCCGAGCCCGATCAGCAAACCGCCGCCCAAGCCCCAGATCCAATCCGCTTCCATGTGTGGTCTCCGTTTTTGGCGGTCAGAGCTTGTTGACCGGGATCTTCAGGAACACATCGCCCTGTTCGTCCGGCTCCGGCATCTGGCCCGCGCGCATGTTGACTTGCAGCGAGGGCAGGATCAGCCGCGGCATGCCCAGCGTCGCGTCGCGGGCGTCGCGCATTTCCACAAACTCCTCGATGCTGCGGCCGGAGCCGACATGCACGTTCAGCGCCTTCTGTTCGCCCACGGTGGTTTCCCACGCATAATCATCACGCCCCGGCGCCTTGTAATCGTGGCCGACAAAGATGCGGGTATCATCCGGCAGGGACAGGATCTTCTGGATCGAGTTGTAGAGATCCGCAGAAGATCCGCCGGGAAAATCGCAGCGGGCGGTGCCGAAGTCGGGCATGAACAGGGTATCGCCGACAAAGGCCGCATCGCCGATCACATAGGTGAGGCAGGCGGGCGTGTGGCCGGGCGTGTGCAGGACCTCACCGCGCATCTGGCCGATCATGAAGCTGTCGCCCTCGCGGAACAGCCGGTCGAACTGGCTGCCGTCGCGCTGGAATTCGGTGCCTTCGTTGAACACCTTGCCGAAGGTATCCTGAACCACAGTGATCTGGTCGCCGATGCCGATCTTGCCGCCCAGCTGGTTCTGCAGATACGGCGCTGCGGACAGATGGTCGGCGTGCACATGGCTCTCCAGGATCCATTCAACGCGCAGGCCTTCGTCCCGGGTCCAGGCGATGATCGCATCCGCGGATGCGGTGCAGGTGCGCCCCGCTGCCTGGTCGTAGTCCAGAACCGAATCAATGATGGCGCAGGCGGAACCTTCCGGTTCGCGCACCACATAGGAGACAGTGTTGGTGGCTTCGTCGAAAAAGGCTTTGACGGCGGGGGTCATAAGGTGCTCTCCCTTGGGTTCGCAATTCATATAACGATTTGAGAATATGTTTCAAGCCTGCCGGCAGGCGGGGCTGATGGGCAGTTGAATCATCACCTGCAACTGATTTAAGTCAAGGTATCGGGATGCTGCACTGCGGTAGCCTTCGCAGGCTGCCAAGTTGCCTGAAAACCATCAGCCGGCCGATAATTCTGCGTAAAAAAGCAGCGGCATGCCCAAATTGCGCAGGTATTCATGCAGCTGTTGTGAAATACCGTCATAACCTGATCGTCACAGGGAGGACTGCACATGACTCGAGAAGATCTGCTCAGCACCGTGGAAAGCCTGGAAACCCGGATCCGAAAGGAAAGCGGCGCCGAACGGCTGGCCATGCGGCCGGAGTTCATCCGTCTGCTGGATTACATGCGCAAGACCGGTGCCGAGGTTCCTGGCCGGCTGCGCCGCCTGGAGGCTGCGCTGTGCGAAGAAGCCGTTGAGGAGATGTTCGACAACGTGCCGGTCTGACCGGGGGCAAGGCCGCTATGGGGCGGCCCGGGCGTCAGCCCAGGAAAATGCCCACCATCACCAGCATCAGCCCCAGAACCGACAGCAGCAGGGCGCCCAGATTGTAGGGCAGCACCGATTGCACGACGGCGCGTAGCGCCTCGTCGTCCAGTTGCTGGCGGCGGGCGCGGGCGACCTTGATGATGCACCAGACCAGTCCCAGCAGGCCGGCTACGGACACGGCGGCTCCGGTCCAGACGATGAGATCGAACATGGTTAGGCTCCTGCGGGGTTTCGTGCTGCGATGCGCCTAGCCGATCCGGTCTGCGCGTGCAAGCGCGCGGGCTTCGCTTGCGCCAGAGCGGCGCCGGATTTTGCCGCTTTGATCGCCTCTGCCGCTTTCCCTTCTTGCAGCGCGGCGGGCAGGGCGCTATCCCCTTGCTCCGACAGCAACTGACAGCATGTTCGACGGAGCCGCAGATGGACATCACAGAAGACGAGAAAAGCGAAAACTACCGCGTGACCGCTGGCGAGCTGCGCCAGTTCATCGAACGGTTCGAGCGGCTGGATGAAGAAAAGAAAACCATCGCCGAACAGCAGAAAGAGGTGATGGCCGAAGCCAAGGGCCGCGGCTATGACACCAAGGTGATGCGCAAGATCATCGCCCTGCGCAAGCGTGACGAAAACGACATCGCCGAAGAAGAGGCGGTGCTTGAAATGTACAAGGAAGCGCTCGGCATGTAAGCCGCGTTTTCCAGTTGAATTGAACAGCCGCGCAGGTCCCGCACCTGCGCGGCTTTGTTTTTGAGGCTCCGCCTGTAAGAAATTTTAAGCTTGAAATAAATGCTGCAGCGGCGCTAAGGTCAGCCCAGGCAGTAATCAGCAAAGGAGTTCCGCCATGCCGGCCATCAGCGTGCATCCCGAAGGGTGGAAGCCCGCAAAAGGCTATGCCAACGGCATGGTGGCGGAAGGCAGGCAGCTGTTTGTCGGCGGCCAGATCGGCTGGACCGCGGATCAGGTGTTCGAAGCGCAGGACTTCATCGGCCAGATGAGCCAGGCGCTGCGCAACATTCTGGAGGTCGTCGAGACGGCAGGCGGCTCTGCTCAGGATATCACCCGGCTGACCTGGTATGTGACGGACAAGGCGGAATACCTGGCCCGTCAGGCGGAAGTCGGAAAAGCATACCGCGCGGTGATGGGCTATCACTTCCCGGCGATGACCATGGTGGTTGTTTCCGCCCTGGTCGAGGATGAGGCCAAAGTCGAAATTGAGGCCACCGCAGTTATGCCGTCCTGACCTTGCAGAAAGAGCGCTGGGACCTCGTTTGAAGGCGCCGGATTGCCCGGCAAAAGGGCGGAAAACGCGCCCTGAGCGGTCTCCGGCTGCTGGTGAGCCCCTGTTTTTAGCACGTCAGGCCGGAATTGGCCGAAAGGCGTTCCGGCATAAGTGTCTGATTTCAAGCCTTTGCAAGCCGCTCCTTCTGGGGCGGCATTTTTTTACCCCGCGAAAAAATTTTACCAGTTGATAAAAAACGAGACTGTGGCACTCTGATATCAGAACAACAGAAAATCAGGGAGACACCCAATGGCGACCAGCCATCAGGCATCCGGCATTCAGGCAGCGCGGCTTGACGCTGCCGGGATCGCTGAGAATTTCTCGGACCTGCACCCAGCTTATGACGCGCATGAGGCTGCCGTGGCGGCGGACCGCTGCTATTTCTGCTATGACGCGCCCTGCATGACCGCCTGTCCGACCACCATCGACATCCCCCAGTTCATCCGGGAGATTCAGGCAGGCCACCCCGAAAGCGCGGCCAGGACCATTCTGGAACAGAACATCCTGGGCGGCATGTGCGCCCGGGTCTGCCCGACGGAAACGCTGTGCGAAGAGGCTTGTGTGCGCGAAACCGCCGAAGGCAAGCCGGTCGAGATCGGCCGCCTGCAGCGCTATGCCACCGACACGCTGATGGAGAAGGGCGTGCATCCCTTCACCCGCGCCGCTGCCACCGGCAAGAAGGTCGCTGTGGTTGGTGCCGGCCCCGCGGGCCTGGCTGCGGCGCACCGGCTGGCGATGCTGGGCCATGACGTGGTCGTCTATGACACCAAGTCCAAGGCCGGCGGGCTCAACGAATTCGGCATTGCCGCCTACAAGACCACCAATGACTTCGCCGCGCGCGAGGTTGACTGGCTGCTGCAAATCGGCGGCATCATCATGGATTACGGCAAGAAGCTGGGCGCGGAGCTGTCGCTGGACGGGCTGACGTCGGCTTATGACGCGGTGTTCCTGTCCATCGGCCTTGCCGGGGTCAACGCCCTGAGGGCGCCGGGCGAGGACAAGGACGGCGTGCGGGATGCGGTGGAGTTCATCGCGGAACTGCGGCAGGCCGAGGATTTGACCGCGCTGCCGGTGGGCCGCAACGTGGTGGTGATCGGCGGCGGCATGACCGCGGTGGATGCGGCGGTGCAGTCCAAGCTCCTGGGCGCCGAAAATGTCACCATCGCCTACCGCCGCAGCCGCGAGGAGATGGGCGCGAGCCGCTTTGAACAGGATCTGGCGGCCTCCAAGGGCGTCAAGCTGATGTTCAACGTCATGCCCAAGGCGGTGCTTGGCAACGGTGCGGCAGCCGAGATCGAATTGGAGTATACTGAGGTCGCGGACGGCAAGGTCTCCGGCACCGGCGAGACCGTGCGGCTGGCGGCCGATCAGGTGTTCAAGGCGATCGGGCAGACGCTGGAAGGCCAGCCCGATGCGCTGGCGCTGGAGGGCCGCAAGATCAAGGTGGACGCCAGCGGGCGCACCTCGGTGGCCGGGGTCTGGGCCGGGGGCGACTGCGCCTCGGGCGGCGAGGACCTCACCGTGACCGCTGTGGCCGAGGGCCGCGACGCTGCAATGGACATTCACTCCAGCCTGATGGGCTGAGCCAGTTCGGGTGCGGTTCCACTGCACCCAAGCTAGCCTTAAGAGGAGAGATCAAATGGCTGATCTGACAACAGAATTTCTGGGTATCAAATCCCCCAACCCGTTCTGGCTGGCCTCTGCGCCGCCGACCGACAAGGAATACAATGTCCGCCGCGCATTCGAGGCCGGCTGGGGCGGCGTGGTCTGGAAGACCCTGGGCGCCGAAGGCCCGCCTGTGGTGAACGTGAACGGCCCGCGTTACGGCGCGATCTGGGGCGCCGACCGCCGCCTGCTGGGCCTCAACAACATCGAGCTGATCACCGACCGCCCCCTGCAGACCAACCTGGAGGAAATCACCCGGGTCAAGAAGGACTACCCGGACCGTGCCGTGATCGTGTCGATCATGGTGCCCTGCGAGGAGCAGGCCTGGAAGGATATCCTGCCGCAGGTCGAGGCCACCGGCGCCGATGGGATCGAGCTGAACTTCGGCTGCCCGCACGGCATGGCCGAGCGCGGCATGGGCTCCGCGGTGGGGCAGGTGCCGGAATACATCCAGATGGTCACCGAGTGGTGTAAGAAATACTACTCCAAGCCGGTGATCGTGAAGCTGACCCCGAACATCACCGACATCCGCAACCCGGCCCGCGCGGCAAATGCGGGCAATGCTGATGCGGTCAGCCTGATCAACACCATCAACTCGATCACTTCGGTGGACCTCGACAGCATGGCGCCGGAGCCGACCATCGGCGGCAAGGGCACCCACGGCGGCTATTGCGGACCGGCGGTGAAGCCGATTGCGCTGAACATGGTGGCGGAAATCGCCCGTGACCCGCAAACCCGCGGCCTGCCGATCTCTGCCATCGGCGGTGTCACCACCTGGCGCGACGCGGCGGAGTTCATGGCGTTGGGCGCGGGCAACGTGCAGGTCTGCACCGCAGCCATGACCTATGGCTTCAACGTGGTGAAGGAGATGATCTCGGGCTTGTCCAACTGGATGGACGAGAAGGGCTATAGCTCCACCCAGGATTTCATCGGCATGGCGGTGCCGAATGTGACCGACTGGCAGTATCTGGACCTGAATTATGTCACCAAGGCGAAGATCAGCCAGGACGACTGCATCAAATGCGGCCGCTGCTATGCGGCCTGCGAGGACACCTCGCACCAGGCAATCGCGATGAGCGAGGACCGGGTGTTCACGGTGAAGGACGACGAATGCGTCGCCTGCAACCTTTGTGTGAACGTCTGCCCGGTGGAGGGCTGCATCACCATGGAAGAGGTGCCGGCAGGCCAGATCGACGAGCGCACCGGCGAGGTGGTCTCGGCCGACTACGCCAACTGGACCACGCATCCGAACAATCCGTCGGCAACAGCCGCGGAGTAACTGAAACGCGCCCGGGCGGGCGCGCTGTCTCCCCGTTGACTTTACGCCCCGGCTGTCTGGCCGGGGCTTTTTTCATCCGGCTTGTTTTGGAAATAGGCAGGGCGGCGCAGTCCTTGCCGCAGTGTGAGCACACCGGAGTGCTACGTCAGGTTTTTGGTGTAAGCATCCGCCGGTAAAGGGTTTCCAGGTATTGCGGTGCGGCGTCGAACGGGTCTTCGTCGCCCATCAGCGTGCGCACCTGAGCGTCGAAATCGGCGTAGTGCTGGGTCAGCGACCAGATCGAAAACAGCAGGTGCTTGGGATGGGCGCGGTTGATCCGGCCTGCATCCATCCAGCCTTGCAAGAGCTGCGCCTTTTCCTCGACCAGCACGTACAGATCCGAAGCGATCACATCATGCAGCCGCGGCGCGCCCTGCACGATTTCATTGGCATACAGCCGGCTTTCGCGCGGGAAATCCCGGCTCATCTGCAGCTTGCGCTGCACATAGGCGAGGATTTCTTCCAGCGGCTCACCCTCCGGGTTCAAAGCCCGCAGCGGGTCCAGCCACGTATCCAGCAGCCCGGCCATCAGCTCGTTGAAGATCGCCTCCTTGGACGGGAAGTAGTAAAGCAGGTTCGGTTTGCTGAGCCCCGCCGCCTTGGCGATCTGGTCCACGGTGGAGCCGCGGAAGCCGTGGCTGGAGAAAACGTCCAGCGCGGCCTCCAGAATGGCGGCGCGATTCTTCTTTTGAATGCGGGTGGGCGCGCGGTCTGCGGGCATGTCCGTCCTGTCTGTTTCTGCCGCACCCGCCAGCGGAAGCGCGGAATTTCACCTATTTCCGGCAAAACAGCCGATTTTTTCAAGAGCCACGCGGCAATTTCTTGACTGGTGGTGAACCCGTGATAGCGTGAGTTTGACCAGTTGGTCAAATCAAAGGCGGGCGCGCAAAGACCACAGCTTTGATGAGACCGGCACTCAAAGCCACCTAACACGGCGCCAAGCCGGACAGCCTGCAAAGACGGGCGCACAGGGAAGGAAGCTGTTGATGACGTCGCTTGGACAGAATCTGAAAATCGATGGTGACAGGCTGTGGGACAGCCTGATGGAGATGGCCAGGATCGGCCCCGGCGTGGCAGGCGGCAACAACCGCCAGACGCTCACCGACGAGGACGGCGAGGGCCGTGCGCTGTTTCAGAAATGGTGCGTGGCGGCAGGCTGCACCATGGGGCTGGACCAGATGGGCAACATGTTTGCGATGCGTGCAGGCACCGATCCGGACGCGCTGCCGGTCTATGTCGGCTCTCACCTCGATACCCAGCCGACCGGCGGCAAATATGACGGGGTGCTGGGCGTGCTGGCGGGGCTGGAACTGATCCGCTCGCTCAACGACATGAACATCAAGACCAAGCACCCGATTGTGGCCACCAACTTCACCAACGAGGAAGGCACCCGCTATGCGCCGGCCATGCTGTCGTCGGGCGTGTTCGCCGGCGTGCATACCCAGGACTGGGCCTACGACCGGGAAGATGCCGAGGGCAAGAAGTTCGGCGATGAGCTGAAGCGCATCGGCTGGCGCGGCGAGGAGGAAACCGGTGCCCGCAAGATGCACGCCTTCTTTGAGCTGCACATCGAGCAGGGACCGATCCTGGAGGCCGAGGGCAAGGACATCGGCGTCGTGACCCACGGCCAGGGACTGAGCTGGACGCAGGTGACCATCACCGGCAAGGACGCCCATACCGGTTCCACCCCGATGCCGATGCGCCGCAATGCGGGCCTTGCGATGGCGCGGATCCTGGAGGAGGTGGACGCAATCGCCTGGAGCCACGCGCCCCATGCGGTCGGCGCCGCGGGCCATATCGACGTCTACCCGAACTCGCGCAACGTGATCCCGGGCAAGGTGGTCTTCACCGTCGATTTCCGCAGCCCGGATCTGGACGTGATCACCGACATGGAAAGCCGGCTGCGCGAGAAGGGCACCCGGATTGCAGAGGCGATGGGGGTCGGGATCGAGTTCGAGAAGGTGGGCGGCTTCGACCCGGTGGCCTTTGACGAGGGCTGCGTCAGCGCGGTGCGCAATGCGGCGGACCGGCTGGGCTACTCGCATCTCGATATCATCTCCGGCGCCGGCCATGACGCCTGCTGGATCAACCGGGTGGCGCCGACCGCGATGGTAATGTGCCCCTGCGTCGACGGCCTCAGCCACAACGAGGCCGAGGAGATCAGCAAGGAATGGGCCGAGGCCGGCGCCAATGTGCTGTTCCACGCGGTGGTCGAAACAGCGGAGATCGTTGAATAGGGGGCGCCGCCCCCGCGGCCCCTTGGGCCGCTCCCCCGGAGTGCTTCGGGAAAGGTGAAACAAGCTGCGCCAGACAGCGGAAGAGATAAGTGGAGGCGCCAAAATGCGCCCCGATTCAGGGAGTTATAACCATGAGTAAAGTCATCCGAGGCGGCACCATCGTGACCGCCGATCTGACCTACAAGGCCGATGTGCTGATTGAAAACGGAGTCATCACCCAAATCGGCCCGAACCTGAAAGGCGACGAGGAGCTGGACGCCACCGGCTGCTATGTGATGCCGGGCGGGATCGACCCGCACACCCACCTGGAGATGCCCTTCATGGGCACCTACAGTTCCGATGATTTTGAGAGCGGCACCCGCGCCGGGCTGGCCGGCGGCACCACCATGGTGGTGGATTTCGCGCTGCCGAACCCGGGCGAAAGCCTGCTGGACGCGCTGAAGCGCTGGGACAACAAGTCGACCCGCGCCAACTGCGATTATTCCTTCCACATGGCGGTCACCTGGTGGGGCGAGCAGGTCTTTGACGACATCAAGACCGTGATCCAGGAGCGCGGCATCAACACCTTCAAGCACTTCATGGCCTACAAGGGCGCGCTGATGGTGAATGATGATGAGCTTTATGCGTCGTTCAAACGCCTTTCGGAACTGGGCGGCATCGCGCTTGTGCATGCCGAAAACGGCGATGTGGTGGCGGAGCTGCAGGCCAAGCTGATGGCGGAGGGCAACACCGGACCGGAAGCGCATGCCTATTCCCGCCCGCCGCAGGTGGAGGGCGAGGCGACCAACCGCGCGATCATGATCGCCGATATGGCTGGCGTGCCGCTTTATGTCGTGCATACCTCCTGCGAGGACAGCCACGAGGCCATCCGCCGCGCCCGGATGCAGGGCAAGCGGGTCTGGGGCGAGCCGCTGATCCAGCATCTGACCCTTGATGAAAGCGAGTATTTCAACAAGGACTGGGACCACGCCGCCCGGCGGGTGATGTCGCCGCCGTTCCGCAACAAGCAGCATCAGGACAGCCTTTGGGCCGGACTGCAGTCAGGCTCCTTGTCTGTCGTGGCGACCGACCACTGCGCCTTTACAACGGAGCAGAAGCGCACTGGCGTTGGCGATTTCACCAAGATCCCGAACGGCACCGGCGGGCTGGAGGACCGGATGCCGATGCTGTGGACCCACGGCGTGGAAACCGGCCGCCTGACCCCGAACGAGTTTGTTGCGGTTACGTCAACAAACATCGCCAAGATCCTGAATTGCTATCCGAAAAAGGGCGCGGTTCTGGTTGGCGCCGACGCCGACCTGGTGGTCTGGGACCCGGAAAAGCGCAAAACGATTTCTGCAGGCACCCAGCAGTCCTCGATCGACTACAACGTGTTCGAGGGGCATGAGGTGAAGGGCCTGCCGCGCTTTACCCTGACCCGAGGCCATGTGGCGGTGCATGACGGCGAGATCCGCTGCCAGGAGGGCCACGGCAAGTTCGTGTCGCGGGAGCCCAACACCACGGTGAACAAGGCGCTGTCGACCTGGAAAGAGCTGACCGCGCCGCGTCCGGTGGAACGCACCGGCATCCCGGCAACAGGCGTGTAAATCAGGAGCGGGCTGCCGGTAACGGCGGCCCGTTTTCCTGTGTGAAATCAAGGCGAAGATATGAATATGGAACCGACCACCCAGGCAATCCGACCCGAGGCCGCCGCTTCCGCACCAGCCCCCGCAGATTGCGTGATTGAGGCCCGGAACCTGGACCTGACCTTCCAGACCAACGATGGCCCGGTGCACGCGCTGAAGGATGTGAGCCTGGAGATCAACAAGGGCGATTTTGTCTCCTTCATCGGCCCGTCGGGCTGCGGCAAGACCACCTTTCTGCGCTGTATCGCGGCGCTGGAAACACCAACCGGCGGCAGCCTGAGCGTCAACGGCATGACCCCGGATGAGGCGCGGCGCAACCGCGCCTACGGCTATGTGTTCCAGGCGGCGGGGCTGTACCCCTGGCGCACCATCTCCAAGAACATCAAGCTGCCGCTGGAGATCATGGGATACTCCAAGGCGGAGCAGGAAAAGCGCGTTAACCAAGTCCTGGAACTTGTTGAATTGTCAGGCTTTGACGGTAAGTTCCCCTGGCAGCTGTCGGGCGGTATGCAGCAGCGGGCGAGTATCGCGCGGGCGCTGGCATTTGATGCCGATATCCTGCTGATGGACGAACCTTTCGGGGCGCTGGATGAGATCGTGCGCGACCACCTGAATGAGCAGCTGTTGAAGCTGTGGGCGCGGACTGACAAGACCATCGGCTTTGTCACCCACTCGATCCCTGAGGCGGTGTATCTGTCCACCAAGATCGTGGTGATGTCGCCGCGGCCGGGCCGTATCCACGACGTGATCGACAGCACGCTTCCCAAGGAGAGGCCGCTGGATATCCGCGACAGCCCGGAGTTCATCGAGATCGCCCACCGGGTGCGCGAGGGCCTGCGGGCGGGGCATGGCGATGACTGAATTTGCCAGAAGGACCCGCCGGAATTGGGGGGTGACATCTGTGCACCCCCTGTGCACCCCCTGTGCACCGGGCGGCTGCCGGTCAGGGAGGGCGGGGTCATGAAAAGCCTTGTTGCCGTCCTCACCGTGCTCGCCGCCATCATCGCCTTCTGGTACGCGGCCTGCGTGCCGATGAACATCAAGGGGGTGCTGGATCAGGCGGAGCGGGCAGGGGTTGAGGTCACCCCTGCGACCGCCAAGGAACGCCGGGGCATGAGCGAGATCGGGCTGGTGGCGAAGAACAGCTTTGCCATCAATGACACTTGGGTGCAGGAGCGCCCGCGGCTGCCCGCGCCGCATCAGGTGGCGGTGGAGCTGTGGGAGACCACGGTGGAGAAGAAGATCACCTCCAAGCGCAGCTTGATCTATCACGGGCAGGTGACGCTGTCGGCCACGCTTCTGGGCTTTGCCATCGGCACCGGGCTTGGCATCCTGCTGGCGGTGGGGATCGTGCATTCCCGCGTCATGGACATGTCGGTGATGCCCTGGGCGATTGTCAGCCAGACCATCCCGATCATCGCGCTGGCGCCGATGATTATCGTGGTTTTGTACTCCATCGGGGTGCAGGGGATCATCCCCAAGGCGGTGATCTCAGCCTACCTCAGCTTCTTCCCGGTGGTTGTCGGCATGGTGAAGGGGCTTCGGGCGCCGGATGCGATGCAGCTGGACCTGCTCAAAACCTACAATGCCAACACGAACCAGGGGTTCTGGAAGCTGCGGCTGCCGTCCTCGATGCCCTACCTGTTTGCCTCGCTGAAGATCGGCATTGCCGCCTCGCTAGTAGGGGCCATCGTGGGTGAGCTGCCGACCGGGGCGGTTGCGGGCCTTGGCGCGCGGCTTTTGGCGGGCAGCTACTATGGGCAGACCGTGCAGATCTGGTCGGCGCTGTTTGCCGCGGCGATTCTGGCGGCGGCGCTGGTGGCGCTGTTGGGGCTGATTGAGAAACTGGTGCTGAACCGGATGGGGGTGCGGGCATGATACTGGTGATCCTTGCAATCCTTGTCTGGTGTTTGGGCTGGTGGCTGAACAGCCGCCTGGCAAACAGCCCGGCCTCGAAAACCCGCGCGGTGCAGCTGTTGGTGCCGGCCATCTTTGGCATCACCGTGCTGGTGGTCTGGGAGCTTCTGGTTCGCGGACTGGCGGTGTCGCTGGTGATCCTGCCGGCGCCCACGGTGATTGCAGCGCGCTTTGCCTCCAGCCTGCCGATCCTGTGGGAGGATTTTGCCCAGACCATCCTGAAAGGCGCGCTTGGCGGCTATGTGATCGGCTGCGGCGCGGCCTTCCTGACCGCGATCCTGGTGGACCGCAGCGATTTCCTGCGCCGCGGGCTGCTGCCGGTCGGGAACTTCGTGGCGGCGCTGCCGATTGTCGGCACCGCGCCGATCCTGGTGATGTGGTTCGGATTCGACTGGCACTCCAAGGCCGCTGTCGTGGTGGTCATGGTGTTCTTCCCGATGCTGGTGAACACGGTGGCGGGCCTGCGCGAGACCTCGGCCATGCAGCGGGATCTGATGCAGACTTATGCGGCGACCTACTGGCAGAGCTTCTTCAAGCTGCGGCTGCCGGCAGCGCTGCCGTTTGTGTTCAACGGGCTCAAGATCTCAACCACGCTGGCGCTGATCGGGGCGATCGTGGCGGAGTTTTTCGGCTCGCCCACCGTTGGCATGGGTTTCCGCATTTCCACCAGTGTCGGCCAGCTGGCGCTGGACATGGTCTGGGCGGAAATCGTGGTGGCGGCGCTGGCCGGTTCGGCCTTCTACGGGCTGGTGGCGCTGATCGAGAAGAGCTTTACCTTCTGGCACCCGTCGCAGCGGGGCTGAAAGTTGAACCGTCCCGCTGATTGCGGGGCGGTTTTTTGCGGGAATCTTGCGCGGGGTGCCGGCAAAGGCCGGCCTTATAAAGAAAAAACTTTGAACGAATGGTCAAACCCGGGCAAGCTTCACACCATAATCAATAGGGAGAACGAGACATGAAACATCTGATGACGGCGGCAGCGCTGGCACTGGGCACCGCGGGGGCGGCGCAGGCGGCGGATGACGTGACGCTGCAGCTGAAATGGGTGACCCAGGCGCAGTTCGCAGGCTACTATGTGGCGCTGGACAAGGGGTTCTATGAGGAAGAGGACCTGAACGTCACCATCCTGCCGGGCGGCCCCGACATCGCGCCGACCCAGGTGATTGCCGGCGGCGGCGCTGACGTGACTGTGGAATGGATGCCCGCGGCGCTGGCAGCGCGCGAAAAGGGCCTGCCGCTGGTCAATATCGCCCAGCCGTTCAAATCCTCCGGCATGATGCTGACCTGCTGGAAGGACACCGGCATCGCCGAGCCTGCCGATCTGGCCAACCGCACCCTGGGCGTCTGGTTCTTCGGCAACGAGTTCCCCTTCATGAGCTGGATGAGCCAGCTGGGCATCTCCACCGAAGGCAAGGGCGAAAGCGGTGTGGAAGTGCTGAAACAGGGTTTCAACGTCGACCCGCTGCTGCAGCGCCAGGCGGACTGCATTTCGACCATGACCTATAACGAATACTGGCAGGTGATTGATGCGGGCGTGTCCCCGGATGAGCTGATCACCTTCAAGTATGAGGACCAGGGCGTGGCGACGCTGGAAGACGGTCTGTACGTGCTGGAGGAAAAGCTGAGCGATGAGGCGTTCACCGGCAAGATGGAGCGCTTTGTCCGGGCGTCGATGAAAGGCTGGAAATACGCCGAGGAGAACCCGGACGAGGCGGCAGAGATCGTGCTGGACAACGATGCCTCCGGCGCCCAGACCGAGACCCACCAGAAGCGGATGATGGGCGAGATCGCCAAGCTGACCGCAGGCAGCAACGGCGCGCTGGACCCGGCAGACTATGAGCGCACCGTGTCGACCCTGATGGGCGGCGGCTCTGATCCGGTGATCACCAAGCAGCCGGAAGGCGCCTGGACCCATGCCATCACCGATGCGGCGCTGAAGTAAGGCAACGCGCCTGCCGAAAGCCTTACAGCCCCGCCGGATCCGGTCCGGCGGGGTTTTGCGTGGCAGGCCTGCGGTTCTGTTAAAACTGCAACAAAAAGGCTGTGCGGAGAAAATACTCCCTAAGGTTGTTCTGTTTTGTGTTAACCTTCCTTTATGGGAGAGGTGTGCGGACATATCTCTGAACGGCAAGGGCCTGCTGGCTGCGCACCGCAGCATCTGTGCCTTTGCGCTCGGCCGGAGGCCGCCGAATGCCGGTCCAGGTATGCGGTCAAGGGGCGGTCCGCCTTGCTGGATGTGGCCAGCCGGAGCAGTGCCCTGCCGCTGATGGCGCTGTGTCAGGCCGCGCACAGACGCAAGCTGGAAACAGGCCGGGCGCAGATTCTGGTGCTGTATGAGCTCGAGCCGCCGGGGCTGGCAGAGTCCTGCACTGCGCACAGCGATGTGGTTCCGGCAGCGGTCTGCCGCCTGGACAAGATCACCCATGCCGACCTGCTGCATGCTCTGGCCTGCGGTTTCGACGTTGTCTACCTGCAGGCCTGCACCGCGCCGCAGGGGCAGGAGGCGCAGCGGCTGGAAGTGGACCTGGTACGGGCCCTGGGGGGCTTGGGCCGGATCCTGCTGTTCAACGGTGCCGCCGGGGTGGACCGGCGTCTGGCGGCGCGGTTGCTGCCGTTTCCCGCGGTTGCGCCGGAGGTGCTGGCGGTAGGCAACCGACGGGACACCGCGCGGGCCAGTGCGGCGGCGCTGCTGCCTGCCAGCACCGGTCATGCCGCCCTGCCGGAGCAGGCGCCTTACGGGTCTGTCAGTCTGGATGAGACCCTGTGCAACAATTGCAGCAGCTGTGTCTGGGTCTGCCCCTCGGACGCGCTGAGCCTGACTGAGAACGGCGGCGCGCTGACCTTTGTAGAGTCGCTATGCACGCAGTGCGGGCTGTGCGTTTCGGTCTGCCCGCAGCGGGCGCTGAGCATGACGCCCGGCATGGATCTGACCGCTTATGCGGTGCTGCCGCATCAGCTGTCCGGGGAAGACGGGCACTTGGCCGGCCCGTCCGCCGTCGGCATTGCCGGGGACGAGGCGCCGGCCGGGCCGCATCCTGCCCCCGAAGATGGCTTGCCCTTTGCGGAGGAGGCGGTCAGCCCTGTTCTAGAAAGCCGCCATACTGGCCGCGTTTGAAGATCAGCCCCTTGCCCGGCCGGGTGGTGACACGCGCCACTTCTCCGATGACGATGGTGTGGTCGCCCGCAGGATGGGCGGCATAGCGGCGGCAGTCGAAACGGGCAATCACCCCCTCCAGCGCCGGCGCCCCCAGTTCGTTGGGCTGCCAGGCCGCGGCGCTGAAATCCTCGCCGAAGGCGGCAAAATGCTTGGACAAGCCCAGCTGGTCCTCCGCCATCACATGAATCGCGAAATTTTCAGCCGCGACAAAGGCGTCATGGCGCAGCGAGGCCTTGGCCGGGCACCACAGCATCAGGGGCGGGTCCAGCGAGACCGAGGTGAAGCTGTTGACGGTAATGGCCAGCGGGCCGCGTTCTGTCCGGGTGGTGACAACGGTCACCCCGGTGCCAAAGCAGCCGAGCGCATCGCGGTAGGCCCGGGCGGTGTCCGGCCCGGGAATAAAGCTGGTGTCGGCCATTTCGCGCGCCTTTTGTTCGTTCCGGGCCGTGACCTGCCACGCATGGCCCCGATTGTCTAGCCTCGGTTCTGCTCCTGATTCATGTCCTCAATGAGGCGGCCATGCTTACGGGTCTGTTCCAGCACCGCGCCGAAAGTCGTGAGCCCGCGGGCCTCCAGCATCGGCAGCATCCTGCAGAACACCTCTGCGGTGGCGCGGGCATCCCCCATCGCGGTGTGGCGCAGGGCAGGCGGGATGGTGACATCCAGCCGGTCGCAAAGCGCATCCAGCGTGTGGCTCTGGGAGGCGCCGAACAGCACCGCGCTCAGCAGCACCGTGTCCAGCACCGGCTGGTCCCAGGTGACGCCGGTGCGCTTGGCGTGGCGGTGCAGAAACGCCATGTCGAAGGGGGCGTTATGGGCCACGATCACTGCGTCGGAGGCAAAGCGGTGGAAATCGCGGGCGGCATTGGCAATGCCCGGACGTCCCCGCACCATGGTATCGGTGATGCCGTGCACCTTGGTCGAGGCAGCCGGAATGGGGCGGCCCGGGTTCACCAGGGTCTCAAAGGCTTCGCTTTCGATGATCCGCCCGCGCACCACCCGCAGGGCGCCGATCTGCACGATCTCGTCCTTGTGCGGCAGCAGGCCGGTTGTCTCGGTGTCGAACACCACATAGCTGAGGCTGGAGAGCCTGCGGCCGTTCAGCTCTGCGTGTTCGGTTTCCAGCAGCGCAAAGTCATAGACCAGCGGGCGGTCTTGCTCCGGGGCGAGGTCGGCATGGGCGCCTTCGAACAGGATGATATAGCCCGGCGCGCCGCCAAGGGGTTTCAGGCGCAGTTCGAACACCTGGCTGCTGCTGGCGCTTTTGACTTCCGCCTCAATCTCCTTGCCGCCACGCACCAGACGGCCGTAGGCCGCCTCCAGCCCGGTCTGGTCCAGATAATCCGACAGCGGCGCATTCAGCCGCGGCGGCGCCTCCTCCGCCAGCACCGCGGCGGCCTGGCCGTCATAAAGCACGATCTGATGCGCGGGGCTGGCCATCACGGTGGCAACCGGAATGTCGGTCAGCAGCGCCGCCAGCCGGGTTTTCTCCGCCTCAAGCTGCTCCGTCTCGCGGGCGATCGCTTCTGCCGCGTCCAGCGCCGAGGCGCCCAGCTTTCCGGCCAGCCCTTCCGCGGCAGCGGCCAGATCGCCCAGGTAGCGGGCGCCGTGGGTGTCCAGTTCCTTGCTGACACCGGCATGCGCGCGGGCGCGCATGCCGGCGGCCAGCCGCTCGATCGGCTTGGCGACGTTTTCGTCGAACAGCAGCCAGACCGCGGCGCAGAGGCCGAGAATGGCGAAAGCGCTGAGCAGGCCGGAGAAGATGAAGGCATCCATCAGCTCGGGCTGGCCCGCGCGGTTGTAGCCGGCCCAGAGCGCGCCGGCAGTGACCGCGGTGCCGCCAAGCGCCAGCAGGCAGAAGAACAGGAAGATCCGCAGCCGCAGTGACAAGCGTGTGTGCATGGCTATCCTCCGCAGGCAGTGGTCAAAATGGCATCATCGGCCGCTGCTGCCACCCAGTCCAGCCCCTTGGGCAGCCCGTCGCCGGAAAACGCGGCTGTGCCTCCGGCCAGCGCTCGCCGCCACTTGCCGCAGTCCAGCACCGCGGCCTGTTTGCTGACCGGCGCCCAGCGGCCGAAGAAATAGAGATCAGCCAGGAAAACCTGCGGGTGCGCCGGGTGGCTTTTCATCGTGGCGGTATCCACCGCGGCGAAGCGGTCCACATAAGGCACCACCTGCGTCCAGGGGCGGTAGAGGCTGCGGTTCTCGATGGTTTCGGCCACGGCCAGCCCTTCGGGCAGGGCGGCCTTGGTGCGGCTGTACCAGCCGTATTCGGAGGCGATGGTGACGCCGATCATCGCCAGGCCCGCCGCCACCGGCGCCATCCAGCGCGGCAGCCGCCCCTTCAGCGTCCGGTTCAGCAGCATCACCACGCCCGCCGCGGCAATGCCCGCAAAAACCACCGCAATCAGTTCCAGAAACATATGCTCTCCCCGCAGGCCTCCGGCCTTTTCATCTTTCTCAAAATACTCGCGCCTCAGGCTCCCGCATTCTCCGCAGGCGCAGCCGTCAGCTCAGCATCCCCTTACCGTGGCCAACCGCCGATTGCATTGTTTTTACCACAACAAAGGCGTCGCGCAGATGGCTTCTCTCAAAATCCGACAGATCCGAGGGCGCCAGATAGTTGTCCGGCGCCTGGGCGCTGCGGATCTGCCCGGCCTGATGCTCCAGCCGGGTTTGGGAGATCAAGTCGTAGGCGTCCATGAGGTCGCGCGCGCCGGAGGGGCTGAGCACGCCCGCGGCCTCCGCTGCCTCCAGCCGGGCGCGGGTGTTGACCTCTGCCAGCTGCCCCTGCAGCGCATAGATGCGGCCCAGGTCCACCACCGGCACAACGCCGTTGTGCTTCATGTCCAGCGTGTTGCGGTGCTCTCCCGAGCGGATGGTGGCCAGCCCGCGCAAGAGGCCCAGCGGCGGCGTGTGCTTCAGCGAGTTGGCGATCATGTGCGCGGTGAAGATCGAGTTGGCGCTGGCGGCCTTCAGGGTTTCCTGCTGCAGGTCCGCAAACAGCGCGGCGTCGCCGCCGATCGGGCGCAGGTCGAACATCACCGAGGCCAGCATCTGCGCCTCGGGGCTGGGCTTGGCGATCCAGCCGCGGAAATAGTCGCGCCAGACTCGCAGCGGCTGCCGCCAGCGAGGGTTGGAGGCCATCATGTCGCCGGGGCAATAGACATAGCCGCAGGTATTGAGCCCGTCGCAGACGAACCTAGCGAGTTGCTCGAAATAGGGCTCATCTCCGGGGGCCAGATCATCGGACAGGATCAGGCAGTTGTCCTGATCGGAGACGCCGGTCTGCTCGCGCCGCCCTTGCGAGCCGCAGGCGAGCCACAGGTAGGGAACGGGCGGGGCGCCGAGGTGTTCCTCGGCCAGCGCCAGCAGGCGGCGGGTCACGGTGTCGGCGATGTCGGTGATCAGGCGGGTGACCACCTCGTGCCGGTTGCCGCCTGCCACTAGCTGCACCAGCAGGCGGGGGATTTCGGCGGTGACCTTGGCCATCTCCTCAGCTGACCCGGCGCGGGCGATGGCAGCGACCATCTCGCCCGAGCTGACGGCCTGGAAGCGGGTGAGGTCGGTCTGGGTGACAATGCCTGCAAGTTTGCCAGCCTCAACCACCGGGATGTGGCCGATGCCGTGCTCCATCATCATGTGCAGCACGTCGGAGCCGATGGCAGAGGGCGCCAGGGTCAGCGGGTCCGGGGTCATTACCATGCTGACCGGGGTGGAGATCGGTTTGCCCGCAGCGAGGATTTTGCCGGTGAGGTCGCGGGTGGTGAGAATGCCGTGCAGCGTGTCCCCGTCGGTCACGCAGATGGATGAAATCCGGCGGTCCCGCATCAGCTGCGCCGCACCCTGGCAGGTGAGGCCGCCGGAACAGGTGACCGGGTCGCGGGCCATGATAGTCGCCACGCGGGTGGTCGCAAGGCTGCCGGAGTTCCGGCTGCCGGGGCGGCGGCGGTCGAAGAACCTGGCCACCTTCGGCTGGCTTGCCATCAGGGCGTGGAAGTCTGTCTTGGGCAGCAGCAGCAGGAGCGTCTCTGCCGTGGCCCGGGCCGATGTCACCGCGCGGCCGCCGCGGGTCAGCCCGCGCTCGCCAAATGAATTGCGGGGGCCGAGGATGGAGACAGGGATGCCGTTCTCATCGGTCACTTCCACCTCGCCGGTGTGGACCAGGTAGAGGCCGTTCAGCTCCTCGTTCAGGGCATAGACGGGATCGCCTGCGGCGGCCTGGATCAGGCGGAACTTCGGCGCCAGATCCTGCAGCCGCGCCGGGTCGAGGCTGTCATAGGGGTGAACCGAGGACAGGAAGCGGAGCAGGGCGGCGTCAGATAGGGGCATGGTTGTACCTGCATGGGATCAGGAAAAAAATGGCCCCGCCAGTGAAACACCGGACGGGACCATGAGGGAAGAGGCGGGCCGCTGGGAGCAGCCCGCCCAGGGGAGGTCAGTGGTCCTGTGCGGCACCTGCGCCGCGCGGGATGCGGACGCTTTCCACCAGCTCTTCGATCTCGGCGGGGATCGCCTCGCTCGACTTCGACACGAAGTAGGCCACCGCGAAGTTCACCATTGCGCCAATCGCACCGAAGGAGGTGGATTTTATGGTGCCCAGCAGCGGGTCCGCATCGGTGAAGGAGTTGGTGCCCGGGATGAACAGCCAGCCCTTGTGCAGGAAGATGTAGACCAGGGTCACGATCAGGCCTGCCAGCATGCCGGCCACGGCGCCCTTGTTGTTCACCTTGGTGAAGATGCCCATCATCAGCGCCGGGAAGATCGAGGCTGCGGCCAGGCCGAAGGCCAGTGCCACGGTCTGCGCAGCAAAGCCCGGCGGGTTCAGACCCAGGTAGGTCGCCACACCGATGGCCACGGCCATGGCGATACGGGCCGACAGCAGCTCGCCTTTTTCCGAGATGTTCGGGTTGATCGAGCCCTTGATCAGGTCGTGCGACACGGCGGACGAGATCGCCAGCAAGAGGCCCGCAGCGGTGGACAGTGCAGCCGCCAGGCCGCCAGCCGCCACCAGACCGATCACCCAGCTGGGCAGGTTGGCGATTTCCGGGTTGGCCAGAACCAGGATGTCGCGGTTGAACTTGGTCAGCTCATTGCCGGCCCAGCCGTTTGCCGCAGCAGTTGCCTGCAGCTCTTCGGACTGGTCGTTGTAGTACTGGATTGCACCGTCGCCGTTCTTGTCTTCCCAAGCCAGCAGGCCGGTTTTCTGCCAGGTGGCCATCCAGTCGTACTGCGGATCGTTCTCGATCTGCTGCACGGTCACGGCACCGCCTTCGATGCCGCCGTTCGGCCACATCATTTCGGTGATGTTCAGGCGCGCCATGGCGCCAACAGCCGGAGCGGTCAGATACAGCAGCGCGATGAACACCAGGGTCCAGCCGGCCGACCAGCGGGCGTCAGCCACGCGCGGCACGGTGAAGAAACGCATGATCACGTGGGGCAGGCCCGCGGTGCCGATCATCAGCGACAGGGTGAACAGCACCATGTTGAAGGTGTCGGCATGGTGCAGAGTGTACTCCTTGAAGCCCAGCTCGGTCACGATCGCGTCCAGCTTGGCCAGCAGCGGCTCGCCGGAGGCGGCGTGGTCGCCGAACAGGCCCAGGGCCGGGATCGGGTTGCCGGTCAGCTGCAACGAGATGAAGATCGCCGGGATGGTGTAGGCGGTGATCAGCACGCAGTACTGAGCCACCTGGGTGTAGGTCACGCCCTTCATGCCGCCGAACACGGCGTAGGCGAAGACCACACAGGCGCCGATCAGCAGGCCCGCGGTGTTGGAGACCTCCAGGAAGCGGCCGAAGGCAACGCCGACGCCGGTCATCTGGCCGATCACATAGGTGGTCGAGGCGACGATCAGGCAGATCACAGCCACCACACGCGCGGTCGGGGAATAGAACCGGTCGCCGATGAACTCGGACACGGTGTACTTGCCGAACTTGCGCAGGTAGGGGGCCAGCAGCAGTGCCAGCAGAACGTAGCCGCCGGTCCAGCCCATCAGGAAGGTGGAGTTGTCATAGCCGGTGAAGGCAATGAGGCCCGCCATCGAGATGAAGGAGGCCGCCGACATCCAGTCGGCCGCGGTTGCCATGCCGTTGGTGACAGGGTGAACGCCCCGGCCCGCGGCATAGAATTCAGATGTGGAGCCCGCGCGGGCCCAGATCGCGATGCCGATGTAGAGCGCAAAGGACGCGCCCACAAACAGCAGGTTGATGGTAAACTGGTCCATCTTATTCTTCCTCCACGCCGTATTCGCGGTCCAGCTTGTTCATCCGGAACGCGTAGAAAAAGATCAGCCCCAGGAACACCAGGATCGAGCCTTGCTGGGCGAACCAGAAGCCCAGATCGCTGCCGCCGATCTTGATGCCCGACAGCAGCGGGCGCAGCAGAATGCCGAAGCCGAATGAAACAACAGCCCAGATAATCAGGCTGACGATAATGATGCGCACATTGGCCGCCCAATAGCCCTTGTCGGCTTCGGCGGCCTTTGCGGCGTTTGTGGTTTGATCCGCCATGGCGGCTCCTCCTTCTTCCTCCATGCCTGCCGTGCGGGAGCGCAGGGCAAACCTCCTCTGTTTGCCTGCTGCCGGGTTCACGGGCGTGCAGGCATGACTCCGCTGGTCCGCCAAGGCGGTGCCTTCGGGTATTCCAATGTCCGGGGGACGGGGTCCTGCGGGTTCAGCGCAGGCCCCGTTTCTTGTTGGTTAGCTGGTGGCCTCGGTCACGATGGCCGCCATGTCCCGGGCGATGTCGTCGATACCGCCCATGGCATCTGTGGTCTTCAGAACTTCCTTGCCGCCGTAGTAGGCAATCAGCGGCGCGGTCTGCGCGTGATAGGCCTCCAGCCGGCTGGCAACGGTTTCCGCATTGTCATCGGCGCGGCGCTTCATCTCGGTGCCGCCGCATTTGTCGCATTTGCCGGCCTCGGCGGGCTGCTTGAAGCTGTCGTGATAGCCCTCGCCGCAGCCTGCGCAGGTGTAGCGGCCGGAAATTCGCTCGACCATCGCGGCGTCGTCCACTTCCAGGCTGATCGCGGCGTTGATCTTCTGGCCGGTTTCCGCCAGCAGACCGTCCAGCGCCTCGGCCTGCACCGTGGTGCGGGGAAAGCCGTCGAGGATCACGCCCTTGGCGCAGTCCGGCTCTGTCAGACGGTCGCGCAGGATGTTGATCACGATCTCGTCACTGACCAGCTGGCCTGCCTCCATCACCGCCTTGGCGGCGAGGCCGGCCGGGGTGCCCGCGGCAACCGCTTCGCGCAGCAGGTCGCCGGTCGACAGCTGCACATAGCCGAATTTTTCCTCCAGCATCCGCGCCTGGGTGCCCTTGCCGGCGCCCGGGGGGCCCAGCAGGATCAGAACGGCGGGACGGGTCATTACTTCCGTGGTCATCGTTCAATCACCCCTTGTTCGCGCGGTTTTCGATCAGGTCCTCGACCACCGACGGATCGGCGAGGGTCGAGGTGTCGCCCAGGGAACCGAAGTCGTTCTCGGCGATCTTGCGCAGGATGCGGCGCATGATCTTGCCGGAGCGGGTCTTGGGCAGGCCAGGGGCCCATTGGATCACGTCGGGGGAGGCAATCGGGCCGATCTCGGTGCGGACCCAGGTGCGCAGCTCCTTCAGCAGATCATCCGACGGCTCTCTGTCGTTCATAAGGGTCACATAGCAGTAGATGCCCTGGCCCTTGATCTCATGCGGGTAGCCGACCACGGCGGCCTCGGCCACGGCGGCGTGGGCAACCAGCGCGCTTTCGACCTCGGCGGTGCCCATGCGGTGGCCGGAGACGTTGATCACATCGTCGACGCGGCCGGTGATCCAGTAGTCGCCGTCCTCGTCGCGGCGGCAGCCGTCGCCGGTGAAGTAGTAGCCCTTGTAGTCCGAGAAATAGGTCTTCTCGAACCGCTCATGGTCGCCCCAGACGGTGCGCATCTGGCCCGGCCAGCTGTCCTTGATGCACAGCACGCCCTCGACGCCGTTGCCCTCGATCTCGACACCGGACTGCGGGTCCAGAACAACCGGCTGGATGCCGAAGAAGGGTTTCATCGCCGCGCCCGGCTTCAGCGTATGCGCGCCCGGCAGCGGAGTCATCAGGTGGCCGCCGGTCTCGGTCTGCCACCAGGTGTCGACGATCGGCACGGTGCCTTTGCCGATCACGTTGTGATACCACTCCCAGGCTTCCGGGTTGATCGGTTCACCCACGGTGCCCAGCACCTTGAGAGCGCTCAGGTCGCAGCTCTCGACCCATTTGTCGCCCTGGCCCATCAGCGCGCGCAGCGCGGTGGGGGCGGTGTAGAACTGGTTCACCTTGTGCTTTTCGCAGACCTGCCAGAAGCGGGAGGCATCGGGGTAGGTCGGCACGCCCTCGAACATCAGGGTGGTGGCGCCATTGGCCAGCGGGCCGTAGACGATGTAGCTGTGGCCGGTCACCCAGCCCACGTCAGCGGTGCACCAGTAGATGTCGCCGTCGTGGTAATCAAAGGTGACCTCATGGGTCATCGCGGCATAGGTCAGGTAGCCGCCGGAGGTGTGAACCACGCCCTTGGGCTGGCCGGTGGAGCCGGAGGTGTAGAGGATGAACAGCGGATCCTCGGCGTTCATCTCGGCCGGCTTGCAGTAGTCGTCCGCCTCCAGCGCCATCTCGTTGTAGTCATAGTCGCGCCCGTCCACCCAGGTGGTCTGGCCGCCGGTGCGCTTGACCACCAGGCATTTCACCGTGTCCTTGGTGTGCAGCAGGGCCGCGTCGGCGTTCGACTTCAGCGGGGTCTTGCGGCCGCCGCGCGGCGCCTCGTCCGCGGTGATGATGACCTTGGCGTCGCAGCCGTTGATGCGGGCCGCCAGCGCGTCGGGGGAGAAGCCGGCGAAGACGATCGAATGAATGGCGCCGATGCGGGCGCAGGCCAGCATGGCATAGGCCGCTTCCGGGATCATCGGCAGATAGATGACAACCCGGTCGCCCTTGCGAACGCCCATCGATTCCAGGATGTTGGCCATCCGGCAGGTGCGGCGGTGCAGCTCCTTGTAGGTGATGTGCTGCGCGTCTTCTTCCGGGCTGTCCGGCTCCCAGATGATCGCGGTCTGGTCGCCGCGGGTGTCCAGGTGGCGGTCGATGCAGTTGGCGGAAACGTTCAGGGTGCCGTCGGCGTACCAGTTGATCGAGACATTGCCGAAGTTGTAGTTCACGTCCTTCACCTGGGTGAAGGGCTTGATCCAGTCGATGCGCTTGCCCTGTTCGCCCCAGAAGCCTTCGGGATCGGACAGCGAGGCCTCGTACATCTCCTGATACTTGGCGGCATTCACATGCGCCCGGGCAACGGTTTCGTCGGACGGCGGATAGACAGCGTCTGCGTGCAGCGCGTTCATTCGGTTTCCTCCCAGAATTTCATTGGCAAGACAAACGACAACGCTGTGCCGTGGCTGTCAAACCGTTTCCTCCTGAGACCAGATAATACCGCAGTCTGAAAATTTGTGAATAAAATGCCGGTATCAAAGGATTTATCTGTAAACGAATTTCGGAAGTCCGGCGCGGTCTGAAAACAAATTTGCATGCGGACGCATACCGGCGCTTGTTTTCAAGGGCTTTTCTGTAAATTCCAGTGCGGTGCAATTGCCGCCTGCCGGCCTGATATTGGCCCGGGGGCGGCGTCCTGCCGCAGGGCGGGGCGGCCAGCCGCCTGCGGCATATTGTGCCCAGGGGCGGAGAAGGCGCCAGCCGCGCCGCGCGAGTCGCTGCGTCATCTTTGCAGCCGGGGGGCTTGGCAGGGCGCATCCCTGCCGCTAGCCTGACTGGCAAGCGTCCAGGCCGGATTTCCGTTTGCCGGCAGTCACAAGGGCGCAATTCGGGAGAGTTACATCATGAACAGATTTCTGACTGCCGCCGTGGCGGCTGCTGCGGGTTTTGCCATCGCCGGGGAGGCCGCGGCCACCGAGTGGAACGTGTCCCTGTGGGGCAAGCGCCGGGCCTTTACCGAACATGTGGAGAAACTGGCGGAGCTGGTTTCCGAGAAAACCGGCGGCGAGTTCACCCTGAACATCAGCTATGGCGGGCTGTCGAAGAACAAGGAAAACCTCGACGGCATCTCCATCGGCGCTTTTGAGATGGCGCAGTTCTGCGCCGGCTACCACCGCGACAAGAACCCGACCATCACCGTGCTGGAGCTGCCGTTCCTGGGCGTGAACACGCTGGAAGAAGAGGTGGCAGTGTCCCATGCGGTCTATGCCCATCCGGCGGTGCAGGCGGATCTGGCGCGCTGGAACGCCAAGCTGCTGATGACCTCGCCGATGCCGCAGTACAATATCGTCGGCACCGGCGAGCCGCGCGACGAGCTGGCCGAGTTCAAGGACATGCGGGTGCGCGCCACCGGCGGCATCGGCCAGGCGTTCTCCGCCGTGGGCGCAGTGCCGACCTCGGTGACCGCCACCGAGGCCTACAATGCGATGGAATCCGGCGTCGTCGACACAGTCGCCTTTGCCCAGCACGCGCATCTCAGCTTCGGCACCATCAACAAGGCCGACTGGTGGACCGCGAACCTGAACCCCGGCACCGTGAACTGCCCGGTGGTGGTCAACACCGATGCCTATGATGCCCTGAGCGATGCCGAGCGCGAGGCGCTGGACAGCTCGGTGGAGGAAGCGATTGCCCATTATCTGGAGAACTACAGCGCACTGCTGACCAAGTGGGATGGCGTTCTGGAAGAGAAGGGCGTCGAGAAGGTGATGATTTCCGACGAGCAGCTGGCCGAGTTCCGCAAGGTGGCCGCCGATCCGATCCGCGCCAAGTGGATCGAGGACATGAGCGCGCAAGGCCTGCCCGCGCAGGAGCTCTATGACCTGGTGCAGAAAACCCTGAGCGACGTGCGCTCGGGCAGCTGAGGCTGATAGAACTGGAAGGGGCCGGGCAGGACAGCACCGGCCCTTTCTGTCTTTGGCGATACGGAAATGACGGGGGCAGGGCATGGCAGGCAGCGCGGCGGTGCTGGAGGATGGCAGCCTGATCAGCAGGCTGGACCGAAGATTGCTGAAAGCGGAGCAATTGCTGGCACTGCTGAGCGGTTTGGCGGTGTTCTCGCTGATGATCCTGGCGGTGGTTTCGGTTGGCGGGCGTAACGCGGCCAATGCGCCCTTGCCCGGCTATGTCGACTGGATCGAGCAGATCATGCCGCTGATCGCCTTCATGGGCATTGCCTATGTGCAGCGTCAGGGCGGCCACATCCGCATGGACATCTTCATCGGCGCCCTGAGGGGCCGCGCGCTGTGGCTGTTTGAGCTGGTCTCGGTGGTGCTTATCCTGTTGCTGATCCTGGCGCTGGTCTGGGGCAGCTGGTCGCATTTCCTGCGCTCCTTCGACTTCGCTGCGCCGCTGTGGAGCCGCGACAGCTCCATCGACATCGGCCTGCCGATCTGGCCCGCCAAGCTGCTGGCGCCGGTGGCCTTTGCGGTGCTGGCCCTGCGGCTGATGCTGCAGGTCTGGGGCTACGGGCGGGCGCTGGTGCTGGGGCTGGAAGCGCCGGTAGCGGTGCCGCTGATCCAGAGCGCGGCAGAGCAGGCGGCAGCTGAGGCGGACCAGCTGGCCGGCCATGACACAAACGGCAGCGGGCAGGGGTAAGGCGGATGGAACCGATTGAAATCGGCCTGTGGGTCACGGGCGGCCTGCTGGCGATGGTGGTGCTGGGGATGCGGGTGGCCTTTGCCGCCGGTCTTGCGGGGCTTGCGGGCCTGATCTGGATCTTCTGGGCCAAGTTCGGCTATGATCCGGGGCGGTTCGGCAAGGCGCTGACCATCGCGGTCAAGACCGCGGGCCAGGTGCCGCATTCCAAGGTCTCCAGCCAGGCGCTCAGCCTGATCCCCACCTTCATCCTGATCGGTTATCTCGCGTATTATGCAGGGCTCACGCGGGCGCTTTTTGTGGCCGCCAAACGCTGGATCGCCTGGCTGCCGGGCGGGCTGGCTGTCTCCACCGTGTTTGCCACCGCGGGTTTTGCCGCGGTGTCGGGCGCGTCCGTGGCCACCTCAGCTGTCTTTGCCCGCATCGCCATCCCGGAGATGCTGGAGATCGGTTATGACAAGCGCTTTGCCGCAGGGGTGGTCGCGGCGGGCGGCACCCTGGCGTCGCTGATCCCGCCCTCTGCCATCCTGGTCATTTACGCGATCATCGTCGAACAGGATGTGGGCAAGCTGCTGCTGGCGGGTTTCATCCCGGGCGCCTTCTCGGCGGTGGTCTACGGGCTGCTGATCGTCGGCATCGCGGTGATCTTCAAAACCGTCGGTCCGCCGGTCAAGGGCTTCACCTGGGGCCAGCGGTTTGCGGCGCTGCCGGGGGCGCTGCCGATCGTTCTGGTGGTGCTGATCATCATCTGCTTTGTCTACAACCCCTTTGGCGGCGACGCCTGGGGCACCCCTACCGAAGGCGGCGCCATCGGCGCCTTCATCGTCTTCCTTTATGCGCTGAAGGAGGGGATGAAATGGGCGGAGCTGAAGTCGGCGCTCTTGGAGACCGCCAAGCTGACGGTGATGATCTTCACCATCATCTGGGGGGTGCTGATCTACGTGCGCTTCCTCGGCTTTGCGGATCTGCCGGGCGCGTTCTCGGATTGGATCACCTCGCTGGAGATGTCGCCGATGCTGATCCTGATCTGCATCCTGCTGGCCTATGCGGTGCTGGGGATGTTCATGGACGCCATCGGCATGCTGCTGCTGACCCTGCCGGTGGTCTATCCGGCGGTGATGGCGCTGAACGGCGGCGAGAGCGTTGCCGCAGCCGACAGCGCCTTTGGCATGAGCGGCACCATGTGCGCGATCTGGTTCGGCATCCTGGTGGTGAAGATGGCCGAGTTCTGCCTGATCACCCCGCCGATCGGGCTCAACTGTTTCGTGGTGGCAGGCGTGCGCCCTGACCTCAGCGTGCAGGATGTGTTCCGCGGGGTGACACCGTTCTTCGTTGCAGATGCGGTGACGATTGCCCTGTTGGTCGCCTTCCCGGGGATTGTGCTCTACCTGCCGTCCTTGGCCGGATAGGGCGCTCAGGGCTCACCAAAGCAGATACACGCGCCGGAGCCGCTCCCGCATGATCCCTGGCTGCCAGCGCCAGCCGCCGGCCCCAAGCAAAACAGCCGCATCCCCGCCTTCGGGCGGGGCCCCTCGGCGGTTTTGCCTGATCCCGCCGTCGGTCCCCGGCTGCCTGTGCTCACAAGAAGGCGGCTCCGAAGCAGATCGGCTTGGCGGATGGCGGCGCAGGGCCTATATGGCGCGGCATGAGAGATTTTGGCCCCTTGCACCAGGCCGCGCGTTTGAGCGCCGCACCGATGATGGACTTGTGCGACTAAGTGTATTGCCTTGATTTTGCGAAATTTTTCGGGTTCAAATTGTTCGTGCAGCACACGCACAGTAGCCGTCCTTACCTGATTGGAAAGCCAGGCCACGCTTGTTCGAGATTGCAAAACTTCTGTTTGGTCTCCAAATGAATGTGCCGGGACCGTGCGAAAAGTCCCGGCCATTCCGTTAACATCTCACAGGACTTTGGCCAGAAGGGCATCTGCGTCGCGGATGGCGGCCAGTTTGTCATACAGTGCGATCTTGGCGGCTTTGAATAGTTTCCAGCGGCAAGCCAGGTTCACGTACTCGATGACCTTTTGTTCTTGTTCCCAATCCGTATCCACATTTTGCGAAATCGCGGCATCGCCTTTGCCGTTGCGGATTTCATTCAGCGTTTTGCGGATTTGCTCTCCCATGAGCTCGATCAGATCGTGGTCGATGCCCACGAGGCCCTCACGCTCCCGGAGAGCCCGTAAGGCTTCCAGGATGATCTGCCGGGTCGATCCTTTTGTAACCAGAATTCCTTCGAGCCATCCTTCTGCGAGCAAGCCTCTGTCCTGCAACAAAACGATTGCGGTAGCGGTGTGCCATGCAGGGAATTCGCACGCGTGCAGAACTTCTGGGGCTGCATCGCATTTTGCTGTCTATTGGGGGCGCCAAGAGCGGTCTGCAAGGTCGGGGCTTTCGTAACATCGGGTAGGAGGCCAAGAGAGGTCCCGGGGCTAATCATCTCTTCGATCATCAGAAAGTAATAGGCCGGACCGCTTTCCGAAACCGCCGTGATGGCGTCCAAGAGCTCTTCCCTCTCCTCTTCGACGCAGATGCCGAAGGTCTCGATGATGGATTTGGCCACGGCCTTTTGTACAGGAGTGGTCCGAGCATTTATATAGAGCCAAGTCGTCCCAAGACCCAGAAGGGCCGGCGTGTTAGCCATCGCGCGCGCGATGGCGGCGGGGCCGAATAGGTCTTCGAGCGTTGCAATAGTAACACCCGCGGCAATGCTAATGACCAGATTCTCCCTAAGGCCTGTCGATCTACGTTCCCAAAGCGGGCACGACCTGTGGCTTTACGGCCAGAACAATGGTGCCGCCAGAGTCGTAGCCGCTGACCCGGTCGTCGGAAACCGCCACACTATAGCTCGACTGCAGCTCGCGCGCTTGTCTGCATTGGCAAAAACGACAGTAATCTCTTCAGGGCGCGCGCCATTGGCAGTAAGCCTGCCATCAATCGCGGCAGCCATGTTTCAACTTCAGATGAAAGCAATCCCGCCCATAGCTCAGAACCGGGTGATCACTGTGGCGCCGACGGACTGGAATTTGTCCATGCTCATCAGGGCCTCGGGCGCATCCGCAAGGCTAATTTGGTCGCCCACCAGCCGCGCCGGATCGAGCTTGCCGCTGGCGACCATGTCCAGCATCGCGCCATAGCGGTGCGCCTGCATGCCGTGCGAGCCGAGCAGCTCAATCTCCTGCCCCACGATCTTGGGCATCGGCACGGAGGGCGCGGCGTGTTCGCCGAGCATCAGCCCGACCTGGATATGTTTTCCCCGCGGCCGCAGGCAAAGGATGGAGTTGGTCATGGTCACCGGATGGCCAAGCGCATCGAGCGAGACGTGCGCGCCGCCCCGCGTGATCTCCTTGATCGCCGCGGGAACATCGGCCTCGCCCCCGTTGATGACAACGTCAGCACCGAGGTCTTTCGCGAGGTTCAGTTTGGCCGGATCGAGATCCACGCCGATCACATTGGCCCCGGCAGCTGCCGCGATCATGACGGCCGACAGCCCTACACCGCCGCAGCCATGCACGGCCACCCACTGGCCCGCGCGCACCTTGCCCTGATCGATCACCGCACGGAAGGATGTCGCGAACCGGCACCCGAGGCTGGCGGCGGTCGCAAAGTCCATGCTCTCAGGCAGCGCCACGAGGTTCAGATCGGCCTGGTGAATGCCGACATACTCTGCAAACGAGCCCCAGTGGGTGAAGCCGGGTTGCTCCTGGTGCAGACACACCTGCTGGTGGCCGGCGTGGCATTCGGAACAGCTTCCGCAGCCGCAGATAAAGGGCACCGTGACCTTGTCCCCAACCTTCCAGTTGGTAACATCCTTGCCCACCGCCTCGACCACGCCCGCCAGTTCATGTCCCGGAACATGCGGCAGGTCGATGTCGCTGTCGTGCCCCATCCATCCATGCCAGTCGCTGCGGCAGACACCTGTAGCTGCGACCTTCAACACGACACCATGCGCTTGGGGGCTCGGGTCTTCAACCGTGACCAGCTTGGGTGCTTCTTGGAACTTTTCAAACAGGACAGCTTTCATGGCAGTGTCTTTCCGTTTCGGTTTTGATCTGAGAAGATCATAGCGTTCAGCGTGGAAACAACTTTGCCAATCGTGCACAAAATATCATAATTTTGAGTGGGAACCCCTCCCGACCTGCAGTTCTCGAAAGGTTTCTGCCCTTGCCTGACGTTGATGCCGTAAATGCCCAGATCCTGTCCCTGCTGCAAAACGACGGCCGTATGACCAATGCGAAGCTGTCCGAGAACCTGGGCATGAGCGAAACGCCCTGCTGGCGCCGCCTGAAACGGCTGGAGGAAAGCGGCATCATAGAGGGCTACCAAGCGAACCTGAACCGCCGCAAGCTGGGACTGGGTGTCATGGCATTTGTGCAGCTCCGCTGTTCGGAACACGATCAGGCTGCCACGGCAGAATTCCAGCGGATCGTTGAGACGACCCCGAACATTCTTGCCTGTCACAACACGACAGGCGCGGACGATTTCCTGCTGATCGTCGTGGCCCGGGATCTGGACGATTACAGCACCTTCGTCGACAGCACCCTGCGCCGCCTGCCGGGAGTGACCAGCATTCGTTCGAACCTTTCTCTGAAAGAGATGAAAGCGTCCAGCAAATTGCCAGTAATACCGCCTGCCACATCATGACTCGGAGACACCAGTCGATGCCCGCAGATCTCAAGAGATTTGCTTGAAAGGCACCTGCAGCGGACGGCCGCCTTCCGCTCTTGGTTTAAGAGGAGCTCGAACGGCCCGGAGCCGAGGTTCACGGTTGTTGCAGCAAGGGTCGACTTTGAACCCGACGTGTTCGCACCCGAATTCACGCGGTTTACAGATGCAGAATTGCCTGTTCTCTGCTCAGAGCCCCAATCCAATGCCACGTTCACAGGTTGCGAAAGACTTCGATGGAAAGGTGTGTGGACTAACTGATGACAATGCGGAAGGCGTGCGTTGAGAAGAAACTGAAGAATTTGCGTTCTTTGCGCCGGCATGGATCAGGGCGCGGCGAATGCAGCGTGAAATTCGGTGGCGAGGCTTGCGGAGTCTGCTCCATACCGCGCCGAGAAATGAAATGGGATTGCGCGTTTGGCGCCAGCTTCTCTGGCGATCTCGCCTGCGGCCCGCGCTGTAAGGTGGCTAGTCGCCGCGGCAACCGGGCGGTCGGCTTCGAAGAAGGCAGCCTCAATGAACAGCTGGTCGGCTGCGCGGGCGAGCCCGATGATGCGGGACCGGTTCGGTCCGGTATCGGCGGCGTCGGTCACATAGGCGATATGCTGGCCTTTGCCTGTTCGGAACGCGCGGGACCGCAGCGCGCCAAGGGTGACCGTCCCGGCACCTGGCACTAAGATGACGGTGTGGTCCGGCAGATTGTCGCGAATGGCCTGCTTGGCGGCATTGATCCAGGGGCCAACCGGCAGCCCCAGTTCCGCAAGCCCGTTGCGCCAGACGTTGACGCGGTCGCGTTCGAGAAAGGCAAATGCCAGCGACGGTATGCCATGATCCAGGGCGGCCGCACGGATCTCGAACGCCGGTTCAGACAGAACCCGGCCCGGCGCCATGTCCGGCAGCGGCAATTCCCGCCGGGCGAAACGCTCCCGGGCCCGGAACTCAGCCATCTTGGTGACGCGTTCGCCGTCAAAGGACTGAACCGTCAGGCGAAAGTCCACGGCGGTCTCGTCCAGGAGATTCCAGGTGAAGGAGTTGAGGCGGCTTTGCATTTGCCTCACGAACCCCGGAGGCCCGAGCATCAGCAACGGGCGCGGACGATGCAGGCGAAGGCGCAGCAACCGGTCGAGGCCGGCGATATGGTCCATGTGGGCGTGGCTAATGAAAACATGGGATACCCGCAGAAGTTCGCGCGGGGAAAGCGGCGCCGTGTCCCCGAGATCGAACAGCATCGCGCGGCGCCCGAAACGGAAATCGAGGTACAAGCCGGGATCACCAGTGGGATCATTGATCAGCCGGGGTTGGACAGGAATGCTCATCTGACATCCAAACTGTTGCGGCTCATTGCGAATGGACTCTCAGGAACCCGCCAGGGTTTCCGCGAAATTCTCCACCTGGAACCGTTGCAGGGAGATGTTCCCGGCCCAGTAGTCTCGGGGCAAACCCGCCTTGCGCTTCAAACCCTCAACAAAGGCGTGCGGCTCGCTGAGGCCCTCCCAGACTTTGGGCAGGAAGGTTGCCCGGTGCCTGCCAACGGAAAGGATCAATCCGTCCCGTCCCGGATCAATCCGGGAGATTGCCTCTTCCTCGCTGGAGAACTCTATCTCCTGGGCTCTGCTCAGCACTGTAATCTCGATCCTGATCTCGCGCAGTTCTCCGGCCGTTACAGGCGAGAACCGCGGATCCCGGAATCCTGCACCAAGCGCATTCTCCGCCACGTCCTCCGCCAGGGACCGGCGCGCTTCCAGCGTGCCGACGCAGCCGCGCAACTCGCCGCCGCAGGTGAGTGTCACAAAACTGGCAGCAAACGTCTGCAACGGGGCTGACGCTGCGTCCGGCAGGGCCTCCGCTTCGTGCTGCGTTCCCAGGCGCTTGGAAATGGCGCCGCGCGCCACGTCCAGCAACTCGGCCCGGGATTTGCCGCTCAGCATTGCCACGTCCATCGGATAAAAGGCCCAGGCGCCATAACCGACGACGCTGGACGTATCGCCTGTCTCCGATGCGCTGTCCCCCATGCCAAGCCGCAGCGTCTTGGTTCCTTGGCCCGCATGGGACAGGAGCCAGCCCTGCAGGCACTTGGCGCCGCAAGCATGGTAAGGTGTCAATTCCTCCGCTAAGCCGTTCTCCAGCAGACGCGCGGTTTCGGCGTCTCTTTCCCGTGCCGCGCTCCGGCTCAGGAAATGGCTGAGATCAGAGGAAAGGACAAATAGTGTCTCAGGCCCGGCAAGCACATCAATTGCCGCGGCGGCCTGCCCGGCCGGCACATCGCCGCAGACCAGCGGGACGATCTGCGCATCCGGCCAGAGTGTCCGGACAAAAGGCAATTGGGTTTCGATTGCGTGTTCGTTGTCATGCGCCGCATCTTCGTCATGCGCCAACCCGGCCACCGCCAGCTCCTCACAGGCGGGCCGGTCGATTGCGAGCACGCCAAGCGGGGTTGAGAATCTGTCCTGAGACGGGAAAGCGAGGCCGTGAAACCAGTGCCGGTGCGACGGCCCTAACACCACGACACGCTTCGGGGACCAGGTCACTGCACCATAGGACAGCCCGGCCAGGCTGCCGGAAAACCGGTAACCGGCATGCGGGGCAACAATGGCCCGCGCCGCGGCCTCCCCAGCCTGGCCAGTCTGCGCCGCTGCCTCGAGGAATGCCCCGACCTCCGCTGAGAGCTGGTCACCGTCAGCGGTAAAGAACGTGCCGGCGAAACGGCAACTGCGTTCAGACATTGTCCCGCCCCTTTTGCGGTGCCCCTCCTACGCCTGTGATTTGTTACTATATAGGAAATATCCACCAGAAAACGGAGAGGCCGCCCGTGAAAACCGCGCGTTATTGGTCTGGCCGACCCGAGGATGACAGGCTCGTTTGCGAGCTGTGCCCGCGCTTTTGCGCTCTTAAGCCGGGGCAGCGCGGCTTGTGCTTTGTGCGAAAACGCGAGGGCCAGCGTATTGTGCTGGATACCTACAACCGCTCCTCGGGCTTCTGCATCGACCCGATCGAGAAAAAACCGCTGAACCATTTCCTGCCGGGGACGCCGGTACTGAGTTTTGGCACGGCGGGATGCAACCTCGCCTGCAAGTTTTGCCAGAACCACGACATATCGAAGAGCCGCGAGGTCGCAAGCCTGTCGGACTATGCCACGCCGGAAATGATTGCCGATGCGGCAGACAGGGCCGGTGCGGCCTCGGTCGCCTATACCTACAACGATCCGGTGATCTTTCACGAATACGCCGTCGACATCGCGCAGGCTTGTCACGAAAAAGGCATCCGCAGCGTGGCGGTCACGGCCGGCTACATAACGCCCGAACCGCGCGAAGAGTTCTTTGCGAACATGGATGCGGCGAACATCGACCTGAAGGCTTTCACCGAAGAATTTTATTGGAAACTCACCGCCTCGCACCTCGCGCCCGTGCTGGAGACCATCGAATATGCCGTGAAGGAAACCGGCTGCTGGGTGGAATTGACGACGCTGCTGATCCCCGGCTGCAATGACAGCGACGCGGAACTGGCGGAGATGTCCGAATGGGTGGTTGATAAGCTCGGGCCGGACGTGCCGTTGCACTTTTCGGCCTTTCATCCGGACTACCGGATGTCGGACGTGCCGCCGACGCCGCAGGCGACCCTGTTGCGGGCGCAAGAAATCGCCAGGGCAGCCGGCGTGCGGCACGTCTATGTCGGCAACACCCACCACGAGGAGGGGCAGTCGAGCTATTGCTCGGGTTGCGGCGGACTGGTGATCGGCCGCGACTGGTATCAGCTTTTGCAATGGAACCTGACGGATGAGGGGCAGTGCCGGAACTGCGGCACCGTTTTACCCGGCGTATTTGAAGGGCCGCCCGGCGACTGGGGGCGCAAACGGAAACCGCTGCGGGTTGGGTGACTTGTCAGAGGACGGCAGGTGCGGACCGCACTTTTTTCTTGATGCGCAATGATCTCAACACAACACGCCTGTGTGGTTCGGCGGCGATCATGGCTAGGGTCAGATGGGGTATTCGGCTTGCGCCCCACTTCCAGCCTCGGTCTCCGGTAGGTGCTGCGTCTCGAGCTGATGATAATACGTGGTCTGTGTGAAGCAGCCACAAGCATCAGGGAAGGAGACGCAGCATGAAGCATTATGCCGGATTGGATGTATCAGTAAAAGAAACCGCCATTTGTGTTGTCGACGACGACGGCCAAGTCTGCTCAGAAATGAAGATTGCGAGCCACCCCGAGGAGCTCTCTCTGGCCTTGAGCGGCATCGGGGTCCATTTCGAGCGGGTTGGGTTGGAAGCCGGTCCGCTGTCGCAATGGCTGTTCGAAGGGCTGGCGCGCACGGGGCTTCCGGTGATTTGTATCGAGACACGCCACGCGAAGGCCTTCCTCAAGGCGCAGGTGAACAAGACCGACCGCAATGATGCGCGTGGGATCGCGCAGATGATGCGGGTCAACCTATACCGTCCGGTGCATGTGAAGACCCGGGAAAGCCAGCAGCGCCGAGCCCTGCTGCGAGCCCGGAAGCTCCTGCAAGAGAAGGCGATTGCTGTCGAGAATGATATTCGCGGCTTGCTGCGCAACTTCGGGCTCAAGGTCGGCATCGTTGGCAGAGGGAAGTTCGAAGCCCGCGCCTTGGAACTCATCGCGGAACTGCCAGAACTGGAGAAGGTGATCAGCGTCTTACTCGCGGCAAGGCGCAAGCTCCGTGAGGGCTTCGCCAAACTGCACCGCGAGGTTGTGGAAATCGCGACGGGAGACGCCGTTTGCATGCGCCTGATGACGGTCCCAGGTGTTGGCGCGGTGACTTCGCTTGCCTTCGTCAGCACCATTGATATCCCGGCGCGCTTTCGAAGGTCGCGAGCGGTTGGGCCGGTGTTAGGGCTGACACCGGTCCTAAAACAGTCCGGAGAAAGTCAGCGCGTCGGCCGGGTGTCCTTGTGTGGCGACGGAATGATGCGAGCCTTGCTGTACGAGGCCGCGCAATCCATGCTGACCAGGGTGAAGAAGTGGTCATGGCTAAAAGCTTGGGCCGTGGGCGTCGCGAAGCGTAGTGGCTTCAAGAAGGCCGTCGTGGCTTTGGCGCGGCGCCTTTCGGTGATCATGCACAGGATGTGGGTCGATGGCAGCGAGTTCCGCTGGTCGCGGGAGGGAGCCATCGCAATGTGATCGACCCGGAAAGGAGTTAGAGTTCCACCGCAGGTGGGAAGACGTCCTTCGCGGGACGATGGGTGAGGCGAGTTCGCAATGGGTCCAGTTCCGGCAGCATCATGGCTGCCAGGCCGCGAGTCAGATTGGACCGCTTCACTCTTCTAATCCCATGATGGGAGGGCCAGCGTGCCGATCCCGAAGAGAAGCAAGGGCCCGCGAAAGACCTGAAGTCCTGCCGCGAATGACTGCTCGATGGCGCTTGACCAAAGAACGCCGAATAGAGAAGGACCCATTGATTTCCGGTCGGCGGCGTTACTCATCGATCGGAAAACGAGCTGCTATATGTCTGGCCGATGCGCAGAAGGTGCATCTCGAACCCTGTTCGCCGCAGCCCTATGGCAATCGCTGCGTCGATGACCGGCGAGTCTTCAGTGGGATTATCCTCACTAATTGCAATGGGCGGCGCTGGCGGGACGCGCCAAGAAAATATGGTCCCCACAGCGAAGCGGGAACGTCGCCCCTGCGGGGCGGTGAAAGCCCGGTGAACGCTCTGTAATTGCTGTAAACGATGGAACGACAAGGGCATCTTAACGCTGATGATGGCGGGCTTGGCTGTGGAACAAGGTGAAGAAAAGACCGTTAGGATTGAAGCAACTTACCTCAAAGCACACGGGCACCGTGATCAGCATGGGCGTCAAAAAGGTGGGCGTGGGCGTCTGATTGGACGCGCCAAGGGTGGCATGAACACAAAACTGCATGCTGTCCGTGACAGTGCTGGCCGCCTGATCAGGCTCTTCGTCACTGCCGGACAGGCTAGCGATTACATTGGCGCAAAGGCTTTGCTGAACAGCCTGCCAAAGGTCAGCTGGTTGCTCGGAGACCGTGGCTACGACGCCGACTGGTTCTGAGAAGCTCTGAAAGACAAGGAGATACGAGCCTGCCCCCGAGGCGGAATCAGAACAATACCACTGTGTGGCACGACAGGCTTCGATACAAGCGTCGCAACCGGATCGGGATCATGTTAGGAAGGCTCAATGACTGGCGGCGCGTCGCCACTCGCCATGACAGATGCCCAAAAAACGTTCTCTCGGCCATCGCGCTCGCTGCAACTGTCATGTTCTGGCTATGAAAAGGACCGTGTCCTGAGCCTGGGCGATGGCCTTTTGCGAGAGTAGGGTTTGGGCGGCGATGCTTGATCAAGACTTAGGTGCTCCATGTCCGTCCCATTCCCTATTGGACTGACAGGCGGAACAACTCCGAACATTTCGGGACGGCTTCAGTTGTCCCTACCAGATATAGTGGCTAATAAATCTTGGTTTTATGTGCTAAGTCAGGGATTGCCTCTCTCGGAGTAACGTTTAAGTGTCTGGAAAATCACTGAAAAACCTGCATCGGGCCGCGCGTCTCTCCATTGCGCCGATGATGGATGGGAGCGACGCTTTCTGAAACGCCTTGTTTTGTTGAGCTTTTGAGGCTTGGGGGGAATATGTAGCACCGCTTGTAGCACTGTAGAAGTTTAGAGGTATACAGTCTCTGTATGTGTAGCATTGCCTGCTCAAAGGAAACAGATCTTTGCCTAATAACTATCTGAACGATTTTCCAATCCCCGATAACCTCTTGCCGGCCCTTTTGCGCAGTATGCTTGAGCCCGTGGGAAAGGGGGTTGAGCACAATGTAGTTGTCGCAAATAGACACGAACATGATCCACACGGGGCAGGCCGTGAGAACCTTCATATGTTGATGGCGTGTGTGCCTGAAGACAAGCTTGAAGAATTGCGAGTTTTCAGTGAAGCCGGTGATGGTGTCCTATCCTTCTCAACACCTTCGCATTCACGGCGCTCTCCAAGCCTCCGGGCTTTTCCAATGCGTCTTCACGACGCTTCATCCAGTTTTCCGCGGCCCGTCTTGAGGCGAATGTATCGACCAGGTTGAGGATGACCTTGCCGTTTTTCTTCTTGCGGATCTGGGCGGTGAAGCTCGGTTTGCCATTGGTCTTGAGGCGTTCTGTGATAGTTCCCATGGGATTTCCTTTCAGTCACGGGTTTTCCATGGCCGGGACATCTGATCGTTTGAATTTTTCGGAAGCGGGTTGGACTAGGTTTGAAACCCAAATCGGGGGTGATCGAGCCGAATAGAGCAGAACTGATAGAGGAGGATGGCAGCCCAGCAGTGCTCGAACCGGAGTGCTGGAACTTGGGGCGAAAAAAGTGCTACACGGCGCCGTCGGTGCTACATTCTGTAGCACCGCATCCGAAAACGGGGCTGAATCGGGCCAAAACGAGGAAAACGGTGAAGATGGTGGATTCGAAAAACCAAGAAAAATCAGGGTTTTCGGAGGTGAGGCGGGCGGCACGCCTATCCATTGCACCGATGATGGACTGGACCGACCGGCACTGCCGCTATCTGCACCGGCTGCTGAGCCGCGAGGCGCTGCTGTACACCGAGATGGTGACCGCGCCGGCGCTGGTGCGGGGCGGGGCGCTGCATTTGCTGGAGTTCAATGTCGGCGAACACCCGGTGGCGCTGCAGCTGGGCGGCTCGGACCCGGAGGAGCTGGCAGAGGCGGCGCGGCTGGGGGCGGAGGCCGGCTATGATGAGATCAACCTCAACTGCGGCTGCCCCAGCGACCGGGTGCAATCCGGCGCCTTCGGGGCGGTGCTGATGCAGACGCCGGAGCTGGTCGCGGACTGCGTGGCAGCGATGCGCGAGGCGGTGGACGTTGAGGTGACCGTCAAATGCCGCATCGGGGTGGATGAGCAGGAACCGGAAGAAGTGCTTCCGGACTTCCTGGAAAAGGTTCGCGCCGCGGGCTGTCGGCGGGTGACGACCCACGCGCGCAAGGCCTGGCTGCAGGGGCTGTCGCCCAAGGAGAACCGGGACATCCCGCCGCTGGATTATGATCTGGTGCACCGGATGAAGGCGGCGTTTCCGGACCTGCATATCTCGATCAACGGCGGCATCGCCACATTGGCTGAGGCCAAGGCGCATCTGGAGCGCGGCCTGGACGGGGTGATGGTGGGGCGGGCGGCCTATCACCAGCCTGCCGATGTGCTCTGTGCAGCGGATCCTGAGATTTACGGCACCGGCGCAGTGAGTGACGCGGGCGATGCAGTGCGGCAGATGCTGCCTTATATCGAGGCGCGGCTGAGCGATGGCGCCAAGCTCAACCAGATCACCCGCCACATGCTGGGGCTGTTTGCGGGCAAGCCGGGTGCGCGGCAGTGGCGGCGGATGCTGTCCGAGGGCGCCTGCCGGGCCGGCGCAGGCCCGGGGCTGGTGCTGGATGCGCTGGCGCAGGTGGAGAGCCGCGCGGCGGCGTGACGCGGCGCCTCACACGCTAGTGCCTTGTGCAGGCGGGGAACCGCCGCTAACCCTTTGCCGGTGAACCAAAGCCGGAGGTACCCCTGATGACCGATCCTGCCGTGACCGCGGCCCTGCTGGCGGAGCCTGCACTTCTGATGCAGATGGCGGGGCTTCTGGTGGTGATCGGCGCCTTTGCAGGTGTGCTGGCTGGGCTTCTGGGGGTTGGCGGCGGCATCGTGCTGGTGCCGGCCTTCTTCTATGCCTTCCAGACGCTGGGCTATGGCGGCGATCAGCTGATGCAGATCTGCCTGGCGACCTCGCTGGCGACGATCATCGTGACCTCGGTGCGCTCTGTCATGAGCCACAACAAGAAGGGCGCGGTGGATTGGGATATCCTGCGCGGCTGGGGCATTGGCATTGCACTTGGCGCCATTGTCGGCGTGCTGGCGGCCTCCACCCTGCGCTCCACCGTGCTTCAGGGGGTGTTTGGCGGACTGGCGCTGGTCATTGGCTGCTACCTGGGGCTGGGCCGGTCCGAGTGGCGGCTGGCCGAAGCCATGCCCAAGGGCGCCAAGCGGATGGCGCTGTCGCCTGCGGTCGGGTTCCTGTCGGTGCTGATGGGGATTGGCGGCGGCAGCTTCGGGGTGCCGCTGATGACCCTGCACGGGGTCGCGGTGCACCGGGCGGTGGCGACGGCCGCCGGGTTCGGCGTGATCATTGCGGTGCCCTCGGTAGCCGGCTTTCTGCTGCTGGAGATAGACCCGTCGGCGCGGCCTCCCTTCACCATCGGCGCAGTCAATCTGGTGGCGTTCTTCATCGTGATTGCGATGACGCTGATCACCGCGCCCTGGGGCGTGAAGCTGGCCCATGCGATGGACCCGAAACCGCTGAAACGCGTGTTTGGGGCCTTCCTGGTGCTGGTGGCGCTGAACATGCTGCGCAAGGCCTTTGGATACTAAGAGGACGTCATGCTGGAACAGATCGAACAGTTTCAGGACAGGGGCTGGGTGCGCTTTGCCCATGACCCGCAAGTGGCCGCCTGGGCGGCGGATGCTTTGCGCCACGGTATCCGGTCGCTGGACGACCCGGCCTGCGCCGAGTGGTTCCAATGCGAGCGGACCTGGTTCATCGGTGTTGATGCGCTGCCGAATGATGCCACAGGGCGTTTGCCTGATGGGCCGCCGCTGGCCGGCGCGCCTGTCGATTTCATCACGCATCATCTCGGGCCCATTCCGGACTTGCACCGGGCGCAGGTGTCCTCGGTCTTTCCCGGCTATCCGCGCCCGCGCCCGGGCGAGGGCGAGGCCGCCTTCCGCTACCGTGTCAAACGCGACGCGGCTCATGTGGACGGGGTCAAGATGTACGGCGAGCACCGCCGCCGCAAGGTGGAGGAGCCGCATGCCTGGGTGCTTGGGGTACCGCTCAATGAAAGCAGCCCCGGCTCTTCGCCCCTGGTGATCTGGGAGGGCAGCCACCATATCATGCGCCGCGCCTTTGCCGCCGCCTTTGAGGGGGTGCCGCAGGCCGACTGGACGGATGTGGATGTGACGGATGCCTATACCGCCGCACGCGCCGAGGTGTTTGAAACCTGCCCGCGGATCACGGTGCCCGCCAAACCCGGTGAGTCCTATCTGATGCACCGGCTATGCCTGCACGGGGTTGCGCCCTGGGGCGAAGGGGCGTCCGCGCCGGAAGAGGGTAGGATGATCGCCTATTTCCGCCCGGAACTGGCGGATTGGACTAAAGGGTGGCTGGCGGAGGGGTAGGCCGTCTTTCTGTTTTTTACTTACCAACAGGGCTTCTGAGGTTTTTAGGAAGAGAGTTTTCGTACCGATTGTTCTTGCAATAACTTCATCTGTCGCGTCTGCAAGTGAACAAAAATGTCAGCAGGCTGCAGAACTTATGTACAAGTTTGGTCCGCTCTTGCAGAGAGAAGAGGCTACTTTGGCCCAAATTGAGGAGCTGACAAAAGTTCGAATCTCAACAGATGTTGAGCTTGTCGTTGAAGCCTCTCTTCTGCGCTATGAAGAACTACAGTTAGGGGTTAGCGATCTAGAGCGCAGGGTCAAAACATATGACCTATGCGCTGAATTTTTCGAACTTAAGTGATCAGAGCCACCCGGCTTGTCTCTAGCCTAGTACACGCCGTAGGCAAACGGCTATAGTCTGCCCTTCCAGCCAGGCTGGCGTAGGCTTTCTCATGATAGGTCAGTACCCCTGCCTAAATGTTTCGCGCGCGAAACATTGGGTCAGTGCTTATTCCGCATGATTGACAAAAGCTTACGCCGCCGCGCGCCGCGTTAACTGCGTTTGAGCCTCGCGCCGCGGCCGCCGCGGCGTTTGACCAGTTTGCTGGCGCGCTCCGGCAGGTCGTTCATGATGCCGGCGCGCTCCTCGTTAGTCATCTTCGACCAGTCGCGGATCTCGTCGATGGAGCGGTAGCAGCCGGTGCAGATGCGGGCCTCGGGATGGACGACGCAGATCTTGATGCAGGGGGATTGGATCTCGTCCCGTTTCCAAACGTCGTCAGTCATCTCTCACCCGTTCTTCAAATGCCGCATCCGGTCCAATGCGCCTTGCAAGATATAGGAGGCCGCGACGTGGTCGATAACCTCCGCGCGGCGTTTGCGTGTCGTATCCGCCTCAAGAAGCGCTTTTTCTGCCGCCACGGTGCTGAGACGCTCGTCCCAGAAAGAGATCGGCAGATCGGTGAGCTGCGCCAGATTGCGGGCAAAGGCGCGGGTGGACTGGCAGCGGGGGCCCTCAGTGCCGTCCATGTTGCGGGGCAGGCCCAAAAGGATGCCGCTGATGTCGCGCTGCTGGACAATTTCCAGCAGGCGTGCGGCGTCCAGCGAGAATTTCTTGCGCTTCACGGTTTCCAGAGGCGTCGCCACCGCGCCGATGCGGTCGGAAACGGCGACGCCGATGGTCTTGGTGCCTAGGTCCAGCCCCATCAGCGCGTTCATCGGCGGCAGGGCGGCGGCGAAGTCTTCGAAAGCGTCGTGGATCATTCGGCAATTCCGGATTGGGCGGCGATTGTGTCCAGCAGTTCCAGTGCGCCGGTGTTACCGGCAAAGGCGCCGCTGGCCTCGTCGTAGACGGTGCGGGCGCGTTCGGTTTCGCCCAGCACGGAAAGGGCGCCGATCAGGCGGGCCCATTCCTCGGCGCTGCCGCCCTCGGTCGCCAGGCGGTCCGACAGGCGGGTGACCATGCCGCGGATCATCTCCTGCTGCTCCTCGGCACTCAGTTCACTGGCAGAGGACATCTCCTCGGCGCTTGGGCCGGGCAGGGCGGGGGCGGTGCCGCCGCCGGGGGTGATCGGGCGGTATTCGACACCGGCCCGGAAGGCCATCTCCTCGATCTGGCCCTGAATGCCCTTGACCCAGGGTGCGTCCGCCGGGCCGTCGCGCAGGGTGGCGGCCCATTCGCGGTAGGCGAGGTCGGGGCGGCCGATCTGACCCAGCATCAGGCCCCAGTAGTATCGGGCCGGGCCGTGGCTGGGGTCGATCGCGCGGGCTTTTTGGAGATCGGTCTGCGCCTCGGGGGAGACATAGCCGCCGGCCGCCATGATCTTCAATTCGGCCAGTTCGGTGAAGTCGCGGGCGTTCACTTGGCCCCCGGCCAGCCGGATGTAGTTGGTCTTGGCCTCATAGGCGGCCTTGAAGTTGCCGAGGTTGGCCTCGTGCTGGGCCAGCAGGGCCTGGCCCTGGGCGTCGTCTTCGCGCTCGCCTGCGGTCTTGCGCAGCTGTTCGACCAGTTTGACGTAGCTTTCTTCCACCTGCGGGTTCCCGATTGCCGGAACCTCGGCCTCGGCCTCTGCCTGCGAGGGGCGGTTTTCGGCGCGCTCACCGGCCATCCGGATACGGTCCTGCAGGCCCAGATCACCATAGCCCGGCGCGCCCAGCTGCCAGTAAAGGCCCAGGGTGCCGCCGGTGATCAGCAGCGCGGTGGCGATCGCGAATCCCAGCGACAGGGCGCGGGGCTGGGCGGGGCCGGACTTGCGCTTTTGCAGCTGCGCATCAGCGGCCAGGATGCGGCGCGAGATTTCGGTGCGGATGCGCTCGGCGTCGGCCTGATTGATCACGCCGCGGGCCAGATCCTTGTCGACTTCGCGCAATTGCTGGCGGTAGACGCGCAGGTCGTAAGCCGCGGCAGGTTCGCCTTGCTCGCGGGCGCGGATGATGATCATTGCCAGCAGCAGCGCTGCCGCAAATGCGATAAGGGCGGTGACTGTCCAGAAAACCATGCCGTCTCCGAAGTTTGGTTTTCATCTATATGCGGGGCGGGCCGAACAAAAGGGCCAATCTGCCGCGGGATGCTGCAATGCGTCATTTGGATATGTCGCAATAACGCAGAAACAGGGCGATAAACGGCACTGGTCAGCCATGCGTTTCGGGCATACCCGCTAACAGACACGAACCATCGGATTCGCTCATGAAACGCTATTCAGTCTTTGCTGTCGCACGGGAAGCCCTGCGCTATCACACCGGATGGGAGCGCGCCTGGCGCTCGCCGGAACCCAAACGCCACTACGATGTCGTCATCGTGGGTGCGGGCGGGCATGGCCTTGCCACTGCCTACTACCTGGGTAAGAACTTCGGCATTACCAATGTCGCAATTATCGAGAAAGGCTGGCTTGGCGGCGGCAACACCGGCCGGAACACCACCATCATCCGCTCGAACTACCTGCAGGATCCCTCGGCTGCGATCTATGAAAAGGCGCGCAGCCTGTATGAGACCATGTCGCAGGACCTGAACTACAACGTGATGTTCAGCCCGCGCGGCGTGATCATGCTGGCCCAGACCGAGCATGAGATCCGCGGCTACAAGCGCACCGCGCATGCCAACCAGCAGCAGGGTGTGCAGACCGAGTGGATCACCCCGGAGCGGGTCAAGGAGATCGTGCCGATCATCAACCTGCACGGTCCCCGCTACCCCGTGCTGGGCGGCCTGTGGCAGGAACGCGGCGGCACCGCCCGTCACGACGCCGTAGCTTGGGGCTATGCCCGTGCGTGCTCCGACATGGGCATGGACATCATCCAGAAATGCGAAGTCACCGGTGTGCGCACCGAGAACGGCCGCACCGTGGGTGTCGACACCACCAAAGGCCCGATCGACTGCGACAAGATCGGCATGATCGTTGCGGGCAACGCATCCGTTCTGTCGGAAATGGCGGGCTTCCGTCTGCCGATGGAATCGGTTGCCCTGCAGGCGATGGTGTCCGAGCCGATCAAACCCTGCATGGATGTGGTTGTGATGGCCAACACCGTGCACGGCTACATGTCCCAGTCCGACAAGGGCGAGATGGTCATTGGTGGCGGCACCGACGGGTTCAACAACTATACCCAGCGCGGCAGCTTCCACCATATCGAGGAAACCGTGCGCGCCCTGGTTGAAACCTTCCCGATGGTCAGCCGTCTGAAGATGCTGCGCCAGTGGGGCGGTATCGTGGATGTGACCGGCGACCGTTCGCCGATCATCTCCAAGACCCCGGTTCAGAACTGCTTCATCAACTGCGGCTGGGGCACCGGCGGCTTTAAATCCATCCCGGGTTCGGGCTGGGCGATGGCAGAGCTGATGGCCACCGGCCACTCGCCGCTGACCGAGGAGTTCTCGATCAACCGCTTCAAAGAAGGCAAGTTCATCGACGAGAGCGTCGCCGCCGGTGTGGCGCACTAACGCCGCAAAATTCAATACTGTGGAGCAAGCACCATGCTGATCCTTGAATGCCCCTATTGCGGCGTCAAAGCCGAAGAAACCGAACTGGCCGCGGGCGGCGAAGCGCATCTGAAGCGCTTTGGCCCCGGCTCCTCGGATGATGAGTTCCATGACTACCTGTTCATGCGCGAAAACCCCAAAGGCGTTCACTTTGAACGCTGGCGCCATGCCAACGGCTGCGGCAAGTGGTTCCACGCCGCCCGCTGCACGATGACGCTGGAGGTGTTCGGTACCTACACCGCACAGACCTCTGTGCCGACGCAGGAGATCCTGGACAAGATCGCTGCCAAACGCCCGGGCTGGACCTGGCGCGAATTTGCGGACGGGAAGAAATGAACCTCCGCCTGACTGAAACACCCGCTTTTCTCTTGAAAGGTCTGCGCCCATGAGCACGCGTCTTGCCAAACACGGCCGGCTGATCGACCGCTCCAAACAGATCGCCTTCACCTTCAACGGCAAATCCATGCAGGGTTTTGCCGGCGATACCCTGGCGTCCGCTCTGCTGGCCAACGGCCAGGTGATGATGGGCCGCTCGTTCAAATACCACCGCCCGCGCGGCGTTGTCGCATCCGGTTCGGAAGAGCCCAATGCGCTGATGCAGCTGGGTGTGGGCGACCGTTACGAGCCGAACCAGCGCGCCACCACCACTGAGCTGTTCTCGGGCCTGACCGCACAGTCGCAGAACCACTGGCCGAGCCTGGAGTTCGACGTTCTGGCGGTGAACAACAAGCTGTCGCGCTTTCTGACTGCCGGCTTCTACTACAAGATGTTCATCCACCCGCGCCCGCTGTGGAAGCACGTCTATGAGCCGATCATCCGGAAGTCCGCCGGTCTGGGCGCTGCCCCTGACAAGGAGCTGAAGGACGCTGACACCTACGAGCACTTCTACTTCTTTGCAGATGTGCTGGTCATCGGCGGCGGCGTTGCCGGCCTGCAGGCAGCCAAGGCGGCTGCGGCCTCCGGCGCCAAGGTCCTGGTGATGGAGCAGAACAGCCACTGGGGCGGCCGCGCGCCGGTCGACGGCGGCACCATCGACGGCGAGGCGCCCGAGGTCTGGATCGAGAAGACCCTGGCCGAGCTGAAGGCGATGGACAATGTTACCCTGCGCGACCGCTGCATGGGTTCCGGGGTCTATGACCACGGCTATGCCCTGGGCTATGAGCGCCTGACCGACCACGCACCGGGCCAGGGTGGCCCGCGCCACCGTCTGTGGCGGATCCGCGCGAGCCAGATCGTCACCGCAACCGGTGCGATCGAACGACCGCTCTCCTTTGCTGGCAACGATGTTCCCGGCGTGATGCTGGCGGCCTCGATGCGCGACTATGTGGTGAACTGGGGCATCAACCCCGGCCAGAAGGTCGTGATTGCCACCAACAACGACGACGCCTACCGCACCGCGCTGGTGCTGCATGACGCAGGCGTCGAAGTGGTCCGCGTGGTCGACACCCGCGAAACCGGCGGCGGCGCGCTGATGGAAGCGGTTCGCGAAAAGGGTATCCGGGTTGAGCTGGGCCGTGCCATCGCCAAGGTGAAGGACGGCAAATGCGTGACCGAGGTCTCCATCTGCGCCCAGAACGGCGAAGGCGGTGCGCGCGAGACCGTGCAGGCTGACGCGGTTGCCATGTCCGGCGGCTGGTCGCCGGTGGTCCACCTGTGGTCCCATTGCGGCGGCAAGCTGATCTGGGACGAGGTGAACGCCAACTTCCGCCCCGATGCCTCCCGTCCGCCGCTGGGCGACAATGGCGAAGGCTTTGTGGTTCCGACCGGTGCCGCAAACGGCGAGTTCGGCTTGGGTGCGCTGCTGGAAGACGCAGCCGCGGCTGGCGCCAAGGCGGCCGAAGCAGCTGGCTTCCCGGCGAAGTCCGTGGCGGCTGCCAAGGGTGAATCCGAGGATGAAGCCCGTATGGAAGCGGTTTGGCTGATGCCCGCCAAGGCAGACATCAAGCTGCGCATGAAGTCCTGGCTGGACTATCAGAACGACGTGAAAGTGTCGGACGTGCAGCTGGCTGCACGCGAAGGCTACGAGAGCGTCGAGCACACCAAGCGTTACACCACGCTGGGTATGGCCACCGACCAGGGCAAACTCTCGAACATCAACGGCCTGGCCATTCTGGCCGACAGCCTGAACTCGGAAATCCCGCAGGTTGGCACCACCACCTTCCGTCCGCCGTACCACCCGATCTCGCTGGGCGCGATCGCCGGTGAGGCACGGGCCGAGATCTTCCAGCCTGTGCGCAAGACGCCGATCTACGACTGGTTCGACAAGAACGGTGCGGATTGGGAACCGGTTGGCCAGTGGCGCCGTCCGTTTTCCATCAACAAGCCGGGCGAGGACCGTCATGCCGCGGTGAACCGCGAGGTGAAAAACACCCGCGAGAACCTCGGCCTGCTGGATGCCTCGACCCTCGGCAAGCTGGTGGTCAAAGGTCCTGACGCAGGCAAGTTCCTGGACATGCTGTACACCAACATGATGTCCACGCTGAAGCCGGGCAAATGCCGCTATGGCCTGATGTGCACCGAGAACGGCTTCCTGATGGACGACGGCGTGGTTGCCCGCATCGACGAGGACACCTTCCTGTGCCACACCACCACCGGCGGTGCCGAGCGCATCCACGGCTGGATGGAAGAGTGGCTGCAGACCGAATGGTGGGACATGAAGGTCTACGTCGCCAACGTGACTGAGCAGTATGCCCAGATCGCAGTGGTCGGCCCGAACGCCCGCAAGGTGCTGGAGAAGCTGAACGCGGCAGCAGGCGGCGGCATGGATGTCAGCAAAGAGGCGCTGCCCTTCATGGAATGGCGTGACGGCAAGATCGGCGAGTTTGACGCCCGGGCTTACCGGATCTCGTTCTCGGGCGAGCTGTCCTACGAGATCGCGGTTGCGGCCTCCGAGGGCCAGGCGTTCTGGGATGCGCTGATGGAAGCGGGCAAGGAATTCGGCGTCATGCCTTACGGCACCGAGACCCTGCACATCCTGCGGGCCGAGAAGGGCTTCATCATGATCGGCGACGAGACCGATGGCACCGTGATCCCGCAGGATCTGGGGCTGCACTGGGCGCTGTCGAAGAAGAAGGAAGACTATCTGGGCAAGCGCGCGCAGCAGCGTTCGCACATGGTCGATCCTGAGCGCTGGCAGCTGGTTGGCCTGGAAACCGTCGACGGTTCGGTTCTGCCGGACGGCGCCTATGCGGTGGGTGAAGGCGTCAACGCCAACGGCCAGCGCAACATGATCGGCCGGGTGACCTCGACCTATCACTCCGCGACCCTAGGCCGCGGCATCGCAATGGGCCTGGTCAAGCACGGTCCCAAGCGGATGGGCGAAGTGATCGAGTTCCCGGGCACTGACGGCAAGACCTACAAAGCCAAGATCGTTGATCCGGTCTTCTACGATAAGGATGGAGAGAAGCAGAATGTCTAAGGCTGTTTCCGTACTGAACGGCGCCCGTTTCTCGGGTCTGGCCACCGTCGAGGATGCCGGTCTGCAGGGCATGATCACCCTGCGCGGCGATCAGGGCTCCAAAGCGCTGAAGGCGGCTGTCAAAGCCGCCACCGGCGCCGAGGTTCCGGCCCAGGGCACCATCACCGTTGCCGAAAACGGCGCCGCTGCCTGGATGTCCCCGGACGAACTGCTGCTGCTGGTCCCCTATGAGGATGCGGTTGCCAAAACCGCTGAAGTGGCGGAAGCGCTGAAGGGCGAGCACGCGCTCGCGGCGAACGTCTCCGACGCCCGCGCATTCTTCCGCCTGACAGGCGAAGGCGCGCGCGAAGTGCTGGGCAAGGTAAGCCCGGTGGATTTCGACGCCGCGGCCTTCAAGCCCGGTCAGTTCCGCCGCTCGCGCCTGGCACAGGTGGCCGGCGCCTTCTGGTTGAACGAGGACGGCAGCTTTTACATCATCTGCTTCCGCTCGGTGGGTGAATATGTGTTCAAACTGCTGAGCACGGCGGCGCATCCGCAAAGTAAAGTGGGTGTTTACTAAAATTTTCACTCGCTTTCTGCTTGTGACGCCTTTGCGCGTCATTTACGGTGCCCTGGAGATCTTCCGGGGCACTGTTTTTTGTGGTGCCGGTTCCAGGCAGATCCCTTTTGCAATAACTGCAAGCGGTTTAATTTGAGCTGGTTCCTTGGGGGGAGGTGGCTTCGTGACGATGTTACAGGGAGCTGCCCATGGGTCTGCGGCTATGCGGGGTCTTTGCACTGATTTTAACGCTCGGCGGGGCGGGCGCGGTGGCGGGCCCCAGCTTTAATTGCAGCCTGAAGCCAATTTCCGGAACGGCCTGGATCCCCAGCCTGGTGAGTTTGAAATTCACTGATGATTTCAGCCATGCCGAGGTCAGCGAAGCCGCCTTTGGCGTCCCGGTCAAGGCCAGGGTGGCACAGCACAGCGGCACCTCCTACGCGCTGAGCTGGACCATGCCGGGCCTCGCCGTGTCCGGTGATCCCGGACGGCCCTGGCCGCGGTTCCGGGCCATTCTGAACACCTCCAATCTAAAGATGAGCATCCAGGCGGTCTGGAAAGACCTGGACGGAAAGCTGCCGCGCGGCAGCGGCCGTTGCCAACTGGATCAAGGCCTGTCGCTGCTGGCGCAGAACGGCGGCTGAACTGAAAGCTTTCCGGCCTCTGGACTTGCCGGGATTGTGCCGCACCGGGACCTCGTCTACATCAAATGTGTCCTGATGACGCCGGAAAACGCTTGCGTTTCCCCGCATCGGTTGCAATCAACTCCGGGATGAATTCGGAGAAGTAACTGATGAAACGTATTGCACTTTCTGCGATTGCAGCCGCCGTTAGCATTTCAAGCCAGATGGCTTCTGCCGAAACAGTCTATGATTGTGAGATTAAGGTGTTCACTAACAACGGCTGGATTGCGCCGCGGGTCCTCGTCATGTGGGACAACGAAGAAAAAAGCGCGCGCGTGTATGATCGGTATATTCACAGGCAGGTGGGCGAGCCGCTTCAAGTCAAGGTCGAGCAGCGAAACGAGGTGTCATACGATCTGGATTGGCGGGTGAAGGATATTCCGGTGAGCAACGCCCGGATGACAATGGATGGACTGTATGCTGCGGTTCTCAATGTTCAGAAGAACACGTTGTCAGTTCGGAACGTGAGAACAGGCGCCCGCGGGCGGGGCAAATGCAAGATGAAACAGGGGTGACTGAAGCCTTTTGAAGACCCGAAGTTTGAGTAGGAAAAAAATGAATAAGATACTTTGCGCCGTTGCCGGTGCCGTAGCTGTTCTGTGGGCAGGTGTTCCCGGGACCGTGGGTGCGTCGGGCGTGGATGCCGTGTTTCGCTGTGAGGTTGAGCGGTTCGGCGGAGGGAAACCAGTTTCTGAAGGCGGCGGCGGATGGCTTTCCCCTCAGACATTTTTTGAGTTTTCCGACAACTGGCAGAAGGTTCAGGTGATTGATACACGCGTAACTACGTCCCGCGAAGGGACGGTCTATGCCAAAGTGAAACAGGCGAAGGATGGGAGCTTTAAGTTCAAATGGAGGGTTAGTCGGCCAACATCTTTGGATATCTGGACGCCAGTGGGTTATCGGGCCGAACTCGACCCTCAATCCAAAACTGGGTTTTTGCGGGCAAAAGTTTCGCTTGGGTACCATTCAAGGATCCGAGGAGAACTGACCTGTGACCAGATCAAAAGAAGCGACATACCTGAACCGGATCAGTTGCAGTTCTGAGTTTGAGTGCAGCGGTTAATCTGGCTTGAACCTGCAATGGCTATGCCTGTGCAGAAAAATGCACATAGACCTTGCGCTGTTTGCGTGCCTAAGCTCTTGACCTGCTAGCGCCCGCACCGCATGTATCTGCGCAGGAACGCAAACTTATTTCACAGGGGGCCCAAATGGCTTTTGAACTTCCCGATCTTCCTTATGCACACGACGCCCTGGCCGCCAAAGGCATGTCGGCGGAAACCCTGGAATACCACCATGACCTGCACCACAAGGCCTATGTCGACAACGGCAACAAGCTGGTCGCCGGCACCGAGTGGGACGGCAAGTCGCTGGAAGAGATCATCAAGGGCACCTATGACGCGAACGCGGTTGCCCAGAACGGTATCTTCAACAACATCTCCCAGCTGTGGAACCACAACCAGTTCTGGGAAATGATGGGCCCGGGCGAAAGCAAGATGCCGGGTGAGCTGGAGAAAGCCCTGGTTGAGTCCTTTGGCTCGGTCGACGAGTTCAAATCGCAGTTCTCTGCCGCAGGCGCGGGCCAGTTCGGCTCAGGCTGGGCATGGCTCGTCAAGAACGCTGACGGCTCGCTGGCAGTGACCAAGACCGAAAACGGCGTCAACCCGGTGTGCTTCGGCCAGACCGCTCTGCTGGGCTGCGACGTTTGGGAGCACTCCTACTACATCGACTTCCGCAACAAGCGCCCGGCCTACCTGTCGAACTTCCTCGACAACCTGGTGAACTGGGAAAACGTCGCCTCGCGGATGTAAGGCACGTGCCGCATACTGGCTTTTCAGGCCCGCCGGAGGTTTCCGGCGGGCTTTTTCGTGCTGAGTTTCCGCCACCTTTCGGTGGTTCCTCCGGAACGCGGGCCGGGTTTCGAACGTTGGTTCGATGTACGAAAGGAGGACCACCATGGCCGAACGCAAGAGGTCCAAGGACGGACACCGTGAAACCAAGGACATCCTGGGCGAGGAGGGCAGCGTTTCCCACGGCGGACGTACCGGCGGCCGGCTGGCCCGGGAAATCGGCAGCAAGGACGAGGAAAAACGTTCCAGGGAACGCCCGGCGGGGGCGACCAGGGTACGCAAGTCCGACGAACAGGAGGAAAAATGATGACGCGGCTCTCACACGGCACTTTCGTTCTGGTCGCAGACAGCGAAAAGGCGCTGTTCCTGGAAAACACCGTGGACGGAGACGACCCGTATCTGCAGGTGCGCCGCAAGGATGAGCAGTACAACCCGTCCGACCGTGAGCAGTCGGCCAACCGTCCGGGACGGTTCAACGACGGACCAAGTGTGCACCGGTCAGCGGTTGCCGACACTGACTGGCACGAACTGGCCAAGGAGCGGTTCGCCAAGGACCTGTCGGATAAACTGTACGAAATGGCCCACCGCGGCGAGTTCGAGAAGCTGGTTCTGGTCGCCGCCCCTGAGGTTCTAGGGGAACTGCGCAAGAATCTGCACAAGGAAGTCAGCGATTGCGTGATCGGAGAAATCAGCAAGAACCTGACTGGCCATGAGATCAGCAAGATCGAGGAAATGGTCAAAGACGCGCTGCGTCACAGCTGACCGGACTTGACCCGCGCGCCTGCCCGGTGTCTGTGAGACAAAAGCCGGGCAGGAGCTGTTTATGGGCGAGGCACAAAAAGGCGTTCTTGCACTCTGTGCCTCCTGCACCGTCTGGGGGCTGTCGGGCATTTACTACAAGGCATTGTCGCATGTGCCGCCGGAGCAGGTTCTGTCGCACCGGGCGCTTTGGTCGTTTGTTTTTTTCGCCATTGTTCTGCTGTGTCAGGGCCGCATCAGCGCGCTTGGCGCAGCGCTCTCTACCCGCCGCAGTGCGCTGCTGCTGGCGTTCGCGTCAGCGATGATTTCCCTCAATTGGTTCATCTTCATTTCAGCCGTGCAGCTGGGCTATGCCACCGAGGCGAGCCTCGGGTACTACATTTTCCCGCTGCTGAGCGTGCTTCTGGGGCGGCTGGCTTTTGGCGAGCGGCTGACACGGGCGCAGGGGGCCGCGGTTCTTCTGGCAGGTCTGGCGGTGGCGGTCCTGTCTTTCGGGCTCGGTGCCGCGCCTTGGATCCCCTTGGCGCTCAGCTTCAGCTTTGCCCTGTATGGTGTTGTTAAGAAACAGTTGCCCCTGGGGCCGGTGGTGTCGGTGACGGCGGAGGTTGCGCTGCTTCTGCCGGTTGCGCTGGCCATCATTTGGATAACCGGCGGGGCCGGTTTCCTGGGCGGTATCGGGGATGCGGCAATGCTGATGTTTGCCGGCATCCTGACCGGATTGCCGCTGATCCTGTTTGCCTATGCCGCCCGGAGGGTTCGCCTGGGGACCGTGGGGGTTCTGCAGTATTTGAACCCGACACTGCAGTTCCTGGTGGCGGTGCTGGTTTTTGCCGAGCCCTTTACTCCCTGGCACGGCACTGCCTTTGCGCTGATCTGGAGCGCGGTTGCGGTGTTCTCCTATTCAGCGCTGCGTCAGGAGCGGGCGTCGCGCAGGGCGGCGATGGCGGCCACCGGCGTGTCGGCCCAGATCAGGTAGTCCGACGTTTCCCGGCCGGCAAAGCCCTGGCTGACCACATGGCCCAGCAGGTCGCGCAGCTTGTCCCAGTAGCCTTCGGTGTTCAGGATCACGATCGGCTTGGAATGCAGTCCCAGTTGGCGCCAGGTGAGGGCCTCGAACAATTCGTCCAGTGAGCCGGCGCCGCCCGGCAGCACGATTACTGCATCGGCATTCCACAGCATCACCTTCTTGCGCTCATGCATGGTCTCGGTGACCACATAGGTGGTGAGGTCGGATTTCCCCACTTCACGCCGCTCCAAGTGGCTGGGGATCACCCCGAAGGTCTCCCCGCCGGCCTGCTGCGCCGCGCGGGCGACCTCGCCCATCAGCCCGACATCGCCGGCGCCATAGACCAGCCGCATCCCGTTTTCGGCCAGCGCAGCGCCGAGTTTGCGGGCGGCTTCGGCATAGGCAGGCAATGCGCCGGCGCGGGATCCGCAGTAGACACAGACGGATTTGATGCTCATCGGCCAGCCTTTCCGTGGAATATCAAGGTGAAAACCAATTGGTGTTTTGACCCGTGATAGCGGGGTTGTTAGGTTCCCTCAACTAAGCGGAAGGTCACATTCCGCAAATGCCGAAGGGAAAGAAATGGCGGATGCATCTGGAAGCGGGGGTCTTGGGGCCCTCACACTTGGCGGTATTGCCGGCGTGGCTGTAGTCGTGGGCGGCGTGGTGCTGTACCAGTTCGGGGTGTTTGGCAAGGTTGCGCCTGACGGCACGGTAGTGAGCGAAGAGACCGCCGGGCAGGCGGCGAACGGCAACGGCGCGTTTTCCGGAAACGGCGGGGAATCCGGCCAGCCGCTGCAAAACCGTGCCGTTCAGGAAGCCGCAAGCAATCAGGTTGAAGCGGTTGAAAACGGCCAGCAGCAGCAGACCGGCGCAGCGGAGGAAGGCGCCGGCGCGGACATCGCGGCTGAAGATCGCGCTGAGCCTGCGCCTGGCGAACCCGACGCGGAAATTGCCGTTGAGGATAATGCTGCGGCAGAGACCGGTACGGAAGAAGCCGGAGCGGAAGCAGCGGATCAAGGTACCGAACTGGCGGCCTTGACCGAGCCAGCGGACGCCGCAGCGGATCCCCAGCCGGACCCGGACACCGAAGCTGCAAAAGAGGATATCTTTGTGCTGCAGGTGCCGGAGCTGGATCTGGTGCGGGTGGACAGCGACGGTGCTGCGGTGATTGCCGGCCGGGCGCAGGAGGGCGTGCAGGTTTCTGTGCTGCTGGATGGCGAGGTGCTGGAACAGCTGGAGGTGCCGGCGGGCGGCGAGTTTGTTTCGCTGACCACGATTGCCCCCAGTGCGGATGCGCGGGTGGTGTCGCTGCTGGCCGAACATGACGGCAAACAGACCGCGTCCGGCGCATCCTTCATCCTGGCACCGGTCAGCCCGGTTGCTGCTGCAGGGGGCGATGAGGAACCAGCGGAAGAACAGGTGGCAACGCTGGCTGAAGAAACGCCGGCTGCGGAACAGCAGGAAACTGCCCAGGCGGGCGAAACGGTTTCTGTGCCTGAGCCCGATGCGGTTGAACCGCCGGAGGAAACCGCCGAAGCAGCCAAGGGCGTGCAAGACGCTGAAGGCACCGCAGCACCCGCCGAAGACGTCCAGGAGGCTGTTGAGTCTGCTTCAGCCGGATCTTCGCAGGAAGACCCGGAGCTTGCGGCAGAACCTGATGCGCAGCAGCCCCAAGGCCAAGCCGTGGCGGTACTGCGCGCCGATCAGGACGGGGTAGAGGTGGTTCAGCCTGCCGTCCCCGCCGATCCTGAACTGAATAAGGAAGTGGCGCTTGACGCGATCAGCTACAACGGCACTGGCGGGGTGGAACTGACGGGCCGGGCGCGGCCGCAGTCGCGGGTGCGGGTCTATGTGGACAACCAGGTGGTGGCAGAGCTGGATGCAGCCCAGGACGGCCGCTGGACCGGAGAACTGGCTGATGTGGCCCCCGGCGTCTACACTCTGCGCCTGGATGAGATCGAAACAGCCACCGGCAAAGTGGTGAGCCGCCTGGAAACCCCGTTCAAACGCGAAGCGCCGGAGGTGCTTCCGAAACCTGAACGTGATGCGGTCCCGGATCAGCCCGCGCCGCTGGTCCGGGCAGTGACGGTGCAGAAGGGCGATACGCTCTGGGCCATCTCGCAGGAAAAATACGGCAGCGGCTTCCTGTATGTGCGGGTGTTCGAGGCCAACCGGGGCGCGATCCGCGATCCGGACCTGATTTATCCTGGGCAGGTCTTTACGATCCCCGAATAATCCACGGAAAACGCGCCCTTGCGGCGCGTTTTTTTCTGCCGCCCCTCGCAAAACCGTGAACAGGTGAATATCTGGAGGTGTCTAGCCAGGAACAGCCATGACCCAGACTGATCAGGCCGCCGCGCCAAGCCAAGCCGACATCGCCCAGGACGAACGCCGCTCCGGCCTGCGTACTTTGCGCAAGGTGGGGCCCTACCTGTGGCCCGAGGGCAACCGCGCGGTGAAAGTCCGGGTGGTGCTGGCGCTGGCGGTGCTGGTTCTGGCCAAGCTGATCGCGGTCTATACGCCGATGCTCTACAAGGGCGCGGTGGACAGCCTGGCGGGCGAAGGCGTGCCGCCGCTGGCGCTTGGTGCCGTGGGCCTGACGGTTGCCTATGGCATGGCACGGATCCTGACCACCGGTTTCCAGCAGCTGCGCGATGCGGTCTTTGCCCCTGTGGGGCAGCGCGCCCTGCGGCGGCTGGCGCTCGAAACTTTCACCCATATCCACCGCCTGTCGATGCGCTATCACATCACCCGCAAGACCGGCGGCCTCAGCCGGATCATCGAGCGCGGGGTGAAAGGTGTCGAATTCCTGCTGCGTTTCATGCTGTTCTCCATCGGGCCGCTGATCCTGGAGCTGACGCTGGTGGCGGTGATCCTGACGGTGCTGTTCGACGCCTGGTATCTGGTGGTCGTGGCAGTGACCATCGGGTTTTATGTCTGGTTCACCTTCGCGGTCACCGAATGGCGGGTGAAGCTGCGCCGGGAGATGAACAAACAGGACACCGATGCAAACCAGAAGGCCATCGACAGCCTGCTGAACTTTGAGACGGTGAAATACTTCGTCGCCGAAAAGCGCGAGGCGGCCCGCTATGACGGCGCGATGCGGGGCTATGCCCAGGCGGCGCTCAAGACTGCCTATTCGCTGGCGGCGCTGAATTTTGGCCAGAGCGTGATCATCACCGCGGGTCTGGTCGGGGTGATGGTGATGGCGGCCATCGGGGTGGAGCAGGGCAACCTGACTGTCGGCGATTTTGTCATGGTCAACGCCTACATGATTCAGATCACCGTGCCGCTGAACTTTCTCGGCACGGTCTACCGCGAGATCCGCCAAAGCCTGGTGGATATGGGAGAGATGTTCGATCTGCTGGAACAGCCCGCCGATGTGAGCGACAGGCCGGGTGCAGGGGAGTTGCAGGTCAACGGCGGCCGCATCACGCTGGAGGATGTGCGGTTCTCCTATGATGCGGGACGTGAGATCCTGAAGGGCATCTCGCTGGAGGCGGAGCCGGGCCAGACCGTGGCCATCGTCGGCTCCACGGGGTCGGGCAAATCGACCATCGGGCGGTTGCTGTTCCGGTTCTACGACGTCACTGGGGGCGCGCTGAAGATCGACGGCCAGGATGTGCGCGAGGTAACCCAGCAAAGCCTGCATCAGGCCATCGGCGTGGTGCCGCAGGACACTGTGCTGTTTAACGACACGATCCGCTACAACATCGCCTATGGCCGCGACGGGGCCACGCAGGAAGATGTGGAGCAGGCGGCCCGCGATGCGCAGATCCACGATTTCATCATGGCGCTGCCGGAAGGCTATGACACCCAGGTGGGCGAGCGCGGCCTGAAGCTTTCGGGCGGCGAGAAGCAGCGGGTGGGGATTGCCCGGACGCTGTTGAAGAACCCGCCGGTTCTGCTCTTGGACGAGGCGACTTCGGCGCTGGACACCGATACCGAGCAGGAGATCAAGGAGGCGCTGGCGCGGGCCGGGCAGGGGCGCACGGTGATCACCATTGCGCACCGGCTGTCGACCATTGCCGAGGCCGACCGGATCGTGGTGCTGGAAAAGGGCGAGATTGCCGAGACCGGCACCCATGACGAATTGCTTGCCAAGGATGGCCGCTACGCCCGGCTGTGGCAGCGCCAGCAGGCGGATCAGGACGCAGCCTGACAGTCCGGCACAGCCTTGCGGCGGGGAAACCATCATTGGCTTTCCCCATTGACCGGGTGGCTGCTGTTTTTAAAGTGCCCCCATTCCGGGAAACAGCGGCATCTGTGCCGGCTGGCCCGCAGACAAGGACAAATGGATGAAGACCCTTCTGACTGCAGCCTCCGCAGCTGCCCTGCTTGCCTTTCAGGCGCCTGCCTATGCCGAAGACCTCGAGTTCCTGCTGGTAAACGACAGCAGCGCCGATCTGGTTGAATTCAACGTATCGCCCGCGTCCTCGGACAATTGGGAAGGCAATCTGATGGAGGGTGGCTACCTGGCGCCCGGCTATGAGATCGGCGTCCTGATTGCCGATGGTGCAACCACCTGCGTCTACGACGTCCGCGGCAGCTTTGCCGATGGGTCCGAGGCTGAGGATTATGGCCTCGATCTGTGTGATCTGGGCGAGTACGTCGTTACCGACTGAATTCGCCGCGCGCCGGGAAGCCCCCGGCCTGCTGTAATGAAAAGCCCCGCCGGAGCGGGGCTTTTTGTTTGCCTGGTTATTCCGCTGCGCGCAGGCGGCCGCGCGGGGCAGGCGGCTGCGGCTCGTCCTCTTCGGGTTCAGCTTCCCCTTCGCTTGTCTCAGAGGCAGCATCCTCAACCCACTGGATTTCCGTGCTGGGCAGCTGGCGCGCCTTTTTGAACAGCTTGGAGTCCTGCGCGATGCGGCTGGAGCGGCCGCGGGTGATCCGCGACAGCATCCGGCCGAGGGCGCGCATATAGGTGGAGAACCACACCCGGATCGACAGCAGCGAGGGCGTGACCACCAGGGTCAGCACGGTGGCAATGCCCAAGCCGAACACCACGGCGGTTGCCAGCTGTTTCCACCACAGTGCAGTGGGGCTGTCGATGGAGTAGCCGCCGTTGATGAAGTCCAGGCTGACGCCGAACATCATCGGGGTGAGGCCCGCCATCGTGGTGATGGTGGTCAGCAGCACCGGACGGATACGCGCCTCGGCGGTGCGAATGATCGCCTCGATCCGCGGCATCTGCTGGCTGAACTCCTGATAGGTGTCGATCAGCACGATGTTGTTGTTCACAACGATGCCTGCTAGCGCCACGATACCGGTGCCGGTCATGATGATCGAGAACGGCTGCTGCATCACCATCATACCGATCAGCACGCCGGTGGTGGACAGCACCACCGCCAGCAGCACCAGCACCGAGTTGTAGAAGCTGTTGAACTGGGCCAGCAGGATCACGAACATCAGCGCCAGCGCGCCGGCGAAGGCCTTGGACAGGAAGGCGCCGGATTCCTCCTGCTCCTCCTGGTCGCCAGTCCATTCCCAGCCGATGCTGCGCGGCAGCGGTTCGGTGTCCAGCCACTCAGTGATCACGGCAATCCGCTCGTTCGGGTTCACCGGGCTGATCTTGGCACCGTTGTCCAGCGCCGCCAGCACCGCATCAAAGCTCTCGGCGCCCGTCAGCTGCAGCAATTGCATGGTCTTGCCGTTGGGGGCAACCAGGGTGTCGCCGGCCGCAGCAGCGCCTTCCGGCAGCTCTTTCAGGACCGCCAGGCGGGTCATTTCACCGCTGTCCGCATCCTCGATCACCACCTTGTTCAGGCCCGGCTCCACATCCGCCTTGACGTCATAGAAGCGTTCCTGGCCGATGCGGTTGATCTGCGCCAGTTTCGGCACCGGCTGGCGGGTCACGAAGTTCGACAGCGGAACAAGCCCGTCCGCGGTGCGGACCTTGAGGTTGTCGAGTGTCGACAGCACCCGGTCCTGTTCCGGCAGACGGACGCGGATCTCGATCTCCTCGTCGGAGCTGTCGACCCGCATGGTGTCCAACAGGATGCCGCGGGTGACCAGCTGCACCATCGCGCCCACGGTCGCCACATCGGCGCCGTAGCGGCCGGCCTTTTCGACATCCACGTTGATCTGCCAGTCGATGCCGGGCAGGGGCAGGCTGTCCTCGATCAGGATCAGGCCGGGGGTGTTCTCGAAATGCTCCCGTGCAGTCAGGGTTGCCGTGGTCAGGTCTTCCCAGCCGTCGCCGCGCAGGCGCAGATGCACCGGCTTGCCGGAGGCGGGGCCCTGCGCCAGTGCGCGGACCTCGACCTCAAAGCCGGGCAGCTTGCCGAGAATTGCGTTCAGCTCATCGATCACGGTGTTGCCGTCGTATTCCTCGGCGATCACTTTCTTCTTAAAGCCCAGGTATTTGCTTAGCAGCCCGCCGAACCAGCCGTCCAGCGGCTCGCTCTCGGTGGGGCGCTCCTCCCAGGGGATGATCTCGAACTGGACCTGGCCGATGGTGTCCGGCGGCAGCTGCGCGCCGGAGCTGTCGGTGTTGAGGCCGCCGTCACCGGCAAAGGAGAACACGTTGATCACTGCGTGATGGTCGAGAATGACCTCCTCGGCAGCGCGGACCATCTCGTCCTTTTCGTGCAGGGAGATGTTGCCGCGGGCGCGGATGTAGGCAGTGGCCTGTTCCGGCTCGGAGTCGACGAAGAATTCAACACCGTAGTTGTTCTCGCTGAAGGTTGAGAACACGGTCATGATGGCAAAGCCCACGGCGGCGATGGTCACAATCGGCATCACCGGGTTGCCGGCGATGAACTTGATCACGTAGCCAAACGGGGTGTGGTGGTAGCCGGGGGCGACCTCCTTCTCCTCGCGCTCCACTTTGACCGAGCTGAGGGTGATCGAGGCGGCAAAGGATGCCAGCGTAAACACCAGCCCGCCGAACAGTACACCGGCCATCGGGCCCGTGCCCTCACCCAGCAGGTAGGAGGGGTTCAGAATCTGCATGGCGCCCGCAAACATGCCCCACATGGAGACCGGCACCAGCAGCGCGCGCAGCCACCAGGGCGCAATCATGCGCAGTGCGCGCGAGGTGCCCTCGAAGGTGCGGCTGATGCGGCCGGTGACGCCGCCCATGACGGGCAGGTAGATCAGCGCTACCACCAGCGAGGCAGACAGCACGAAGATGAGGGTCACGGGCAGCATGCCCATGAACTCACCCGGCACACCGGGCCAGAACAGCATCGGCAGGAAGGCGCAGAGCGTGGTCGCGGTGGAAGAGACGATCGGCCAGAACATCCGCTGCGCCGCCTCGACATAGGCGTGCATCGGGCCGGTGCCTTCCTTGATCCGCTTGTCGGCGTATTCCACCACCACGATGGCACCGTCCACCAGCATCCCGACCGCAAGGATCAGGCCGAACATCACGATGTTGGAGATCGAGATGCCCATCAGCGCCAGCAGGGCGAAGCACAGAAGGAAAGAGGTCGGGATCGCAAAACCCACCAGCAGCGCGGCGCGGCTGCCAAGCGCAGACAGCACCACGATCATCACCAGCGCGATGGCGGTCAGCACCGAGCCTTCCAGCTGGCTGACCATGGAGCCGACCACGCGGCTCTGGTCGTTGGAGGTCCCGACCTCAACTGCGGTCTGCAGTTCCGGCGGCCATTTGGACTTGGAGACCTCGATGGTTTCCTTCACCAGATTGACGGTGTCGATCAGGTTGTAGCCCTTGCGCTTCACCACCTGCAGGGCAACCGTGTCCTCACCGTTGAAACGGGCGGTGCCTTCGCGGTCTTCGAAGGTGAAGTTGATCTGTGCCAGCTCGCCCAGCTTAACCACCCGGTCGCCGTTGGTCTTGACCGGCAGCTGGTAGATGTCCTTCACATCATCAAAGGAGGAGGGGATCTTGACCGAAAATGCGCCCTGGCTGGTTTCTACCTCACCGGCCGCAATCAGCTGGTTGTTGTTTTGCACGACATTGATCAGCTCGAGCGCGGTAACGTTATAGGCCTCCAGCCGCAGCGGGTCGATCAGCACCTCGACCATCTCGTCCCTGTTGCCGGCGATCCCGGCCTCCAGCACCGCATCCAGCGCCTCAAGATCGTCCTGCAAGTCCTTGGCGATGCGCGCCATCGTCCGTTCCGGCACGGCGCCGGTCAGGTTCACGATGACGATCGGGAATTCGGAGAAGTTGATCTCGGTGATCGAGTATTTCTCGGCGCCTTCCGGGAATTCCGCCTCCGCCTTGTCCATGGCGTCGCGCACGTCGGCCATGATGGCGGTCTTGTCCCAGCCGAATTCGAACTCCAGCGCCACCCCGGCATAGCCCTCGGCGGCGGTGGAGGTCATCTTGTCGAGCCCGTCGAGGTCGGCAAGCTCGGTCTCCATCACCTTGACCATCAGGGATTCGGCGTCCTCGGCGGAAATGCCGGGGAAGGGGACCGAGATGAACAGGGCCGGGATTTCGATGTCAGGCTCGCCTTCCTTGGGCAGCATCGAATAGGCGAAGCCGCCGACAAGCAGAGAGATTGCTATGAACGCAAGGACCATCCGGGCGCGGCCGGCGGCCCAATCGACGATGCCAATCACTGTTCAGTCTCCCGGTAGGTGGCCGCCACGGCGACGCCTTCGGTTACGAAATCCTGTCCCACCACGATCACATCCGCGTTTTCAGGAAGACCGCCCAGCCAGACGCCATCCACATCATCCCGCAGAAGCTGCACGGGGTAGAATACCACGGTGCTGTCGGATCCGACAACGCGCACGCCCAACTGGCCCTCGTTGTTCAGCGTCAGCGCCGATTGCGGCAGCTTGTGCGCCAGCGCGCCGGCCGAGGAAATCGCGATGTCGGCGGTCTGGCCGTCGCGTATGCTCAGGTCCGGATTGGGAACCGTGATCTCGACCTCGAAGGTGCGGGTGGTGGGATCGGCAGACCGGCTGAGGAAGGTGACCTCACCCTGGACCTGCTGGCCGGTGGACAATTCTGCGCCTGCAGTTGCGCCCAGTTTGACCTTGTTAACCTCTGCCTCCGGCACATAGCCGACCAGCTTGATGGTATCGAGCTGGATAACCGTGCCGCACAGGCTGCCGGGCTGCAGCAGGCTGCCCAGTTCAGCGGTGTCGCTTTCCAGAAGGCCGTCAAACGGCGCGGTGATGGTCAGATGGCCGATCTCCCGCTCCGCCGCGGCCACTGCGGCCTGTGCGGAACGCTCTTCTGCTTCGGCCGACGCCAGCCGGGTTTCGGAGGCGTAGCCGCCCTCCGACAGCTTGGCTGCGGCGGTCAGATTGATCTTGGCTTCCTTCAGTTGCGCTTGCGCCTGAAGCAGCGATGCGGGGCGGGTGCCGGGGTCCAGTTCGCACAGCAGGTCGCCCCTCTGGACGTGCGCGCCCTTGCGCAGCGGCTCTGAAATCACGGTTGAGGTGGTTTCGGCCCGCACCTCCACCTGGCGGATGGCCTGGGTCTGGCCGCGCAGGATCACCGCGTTGCCGATGGTGCGCGCCTTGCTTTGAATGGCCACGACGCCGACGCGCGATTCTCCGGCCTCGGCCAGTTGCTGGCCTTCTGCGGCGGGTTCGGCCTCGGCGGCCTCCTGCGCATCCTCTCCTCGGGCAAAGGCCATCAGATCTTCACGCTCGAAGACCAGCGCATAAAGGCTGGCTGTCACCACAACTGCGGTCAGTATCGGTACAATGCGCATGTCGGGCCTTTCCTGTTTTTTATCTCTTCCACGGGCACATGACCCTTGTCCGTCCGACGGCCGGGCCTGTTCACAGCGGGAGTCGCGCGTATGTGATAGGCCTGATATAGGAGATGTCCATTCTAAACTAAGTGGTTTAGTTCACATTTCTTGCTTTTCAGGCCTAATTGACGGGGTTTCTGGTGCAAACGGGCCACTTGGCTTGGCCTTTGAGCCGGGGTAAGAGGGGCGCGACGCATTCAATACCGGTGCGGGCGGTAGCCCGGGCCGCGCATATCAGGGGCTTTTCATGAGCGATACCGACAGCTTTATCGACGAAGTGACCGAAGAGGTCCGCCGTGACCGGCTTTTCCTGATGCTGAAACGTTATGGCTGGATCGGCGGCGCTGTTGTAGTGCTGATCGTCGGCGGCGCGGCGTTCCGGGAATACAACAAGGCCAAGGATCAGGCCGCGGCGGAAACGCTCGGGGATGATATCACCGCGGCGCTGGAAATCGAAGGCAGCGAACAACAGGCAGCAGCGCTTGCAGCCGTCCCGGCAAAGAGCGCCGGCGGCGCGGCCATCCTGAACATGCTCGAAGCAGGTGCGCTGGCAGAGGCCGGCAAGACCGCTGAAGCGGTTGCCCAGCTGGAGGCGGTTGCAGTTGATGGCGAGCTGCCGCTGATCTACCGGCACATCGCAAGTTTCAAGGCGCTGGCGCTGCAGGCAGAGAGCCTGAGCGTTGCAGACCGCCGCGTGCAGTATGAGGCGCTGGCCCAGCCCGGCGCGCCGCTGGCGCTGCTGGCTGCCGAACAGCTGGCACTGCTGGATGTGGAAGAAGGCAACGCCGAGGCGGCCATTGCCCGGCTGCGGGACATCGTTGCGGATGCAACGGTCACTGCAGACTTGAAAGACCGCGCGTCTCAGGTGATTGTGGCGCTTGGCGGCTCCGTTAACGGGGACGCTGCGCCTGAGGGGTAAGGCGCTCCGCGGACTGGAATTTGCGGAACAAGAACGGCAGACAGGGCAGGGCAATGACAATAAGCAAATCTTTCTCCCGGGCACGGGTTCTTCTTTGCACAACTGCGGCTGCGGCCCTTCTGGCGGCCTGCGCAGAGGAAGAGGTCATCCTGCGCGGCGAGCGCGAGGACATCCGGCCGGACGCCGCTGTGGAGATTGTCAATCAGTCCCGCGTGATTTCCCTGCCGCAGCAGGTTGCCAACGCCAGCTGGGAGCAGGGCCATGGGGCCGAGGCCGTGCGCACCGCGCATCCGGCACTGGCGGCCGCCCCGCAGCGCATCTGGTCCGCTTCGATCGGTGCCGGCGACAGCCGCCGCCAGCGCATTACCGCAACCCCTGTCGTGGGCGGCGGGCGAATCTACACCCTGGACAGCGCTGCACGGGTCTCCGCGGTTTCACCGCAGGGCCAGATCCTGTGGCAAAGCGAACTGACCCCGGCCGCTGATGATGAAGGCCAGGCCACCGGCGGCGGATTGGCCTTTGCCGACGGGGTTCTTTATATCTCCTCCGGTTTCGGTGTTCTGACGGCGCTGAATGCTGCGGATGGCAATCCGATCTGGCGGCAGGAGCTGGATGCCACAGGTTCCGGCCAGCCGCGGGTCAGCGGCGGGCTGGTTTACCTGGTCGCTGGTGACGACACCGGCTGGGCAGTGAATACCAAGGATGGCCGCATCGCCTGGCAGATCGACGCCGCCCCCTCTCCGGCCAATGTCCTGGGCGCACCGGCACCGGTGGTGACAAGCGACCTTGCGGTCTTTGCCTTTGGTTCCGGCGATCTGATTGCCACCTTCCGCCGCGGCGGCCTGCGCCGCTGGAGCGCCTCTGTCGCGGGCAAGCGCACCGGGCAGACCCTGTCGCGGATCAGCGACGTCACGGGTGCGCCGGTGGTGTCCGGGAACCGTCTTTTTGCCGGCAACAACTCCGGCCGCACGGTTGCCATCGACCTTGAAACCGGAGACCGTCTGTGGACCGCGCGTGAAGGCGCATCCGGAACCGCCTGGCCCGCTGGCGGCAGCCTGTTCCAGGTCAGCGACCTCAATCAGCTGCTGCGGCTGGATGCAGGCAGCGGTGAGGTGATCTGGGCCGTGGACCTGCCCGGTTATCTGAAAGACAAGCCGCGCAAGCGCGGCCGGATCCATGTGCACCACGGCCCTGTTGTGGCCGGAGGGCAGGTGGTCGTTGCCTCCAATGACGGGCTGCTGCGCTTCTTCAACCCTGTCGACGGCAGCCTGGCCCGCACCCTGGAGGTGCCCGGCGGTGCCACCACGGCGCCGGTGGTCGCCGGGCGCACGCTGTATTTGGTTTCAACCAACGGTGAATTGCAGGCATACCGCTGATCAGTGTTTCCGGGTGGCACATGCCGCGCGGATGCGCTATGAGCCGCCTCTGAATCGCAGAAAGCTGGTCTGATGTCCTTTACCCTCGCCATCGTGGGCCGTCCCAATGTGGGCAAGTCCACCCTGTTCAACCGCCTTGTGGGCAAGAAGCTGGCCCTGGTCGACGACCAGCCGGGCGTGACGCGCGACCTGCGCGAAGGCGCGGCGCGGCTGGGCGACCTGCGCTTTACGGTGATTGACACCGCGGGTCTGGAAGATGCCACCGACAACTCGCTGGAGGGCCGCATGCGCCGCTTGACCGAGCGGGCGGTGGATATGGCCGACATCTGTCTGTTCATGATCGACGCCCGCACCGGCGTGACGCCGACGGACGAAATTTTTGCCGACATCCTGCGCCGCAAGTCCGCGCATGTGATCCTGGCCGCCAACAAGGCGGAGGGCAACGCCGCCGAGGCCGGTGTGCTGGAAGCCTACGGTCTCGGCCTGGGCGAGCCGCTGCGGCTGTCGGGCGAGCACGGCGAGGGGATGCCCGACCTCTATGGCATCCTGCAGCCGCTGGCCGAGAAATTCGAAGCCGCTGCCGAAGACCATGCGCCAGTCACCGATGTCGAGCTCTATGAAGAGATCGGCGAGGACGAGGAAGAGATCATTCCGGTCCCGACCGATGCCAAGCCCCTTCAGGTCGCCGTGGTTGGCCGCCCGAACGCGGGCAAATCCACCCTGATCAACAAGATCCTGGGCGAGGAGCGGCTGCTGACCGGGCCCGAAGCCGGGATCACACGCGATGCAATCTCGCTCAAGATCAACTGGAAAGACACGCCGATGCGCGTGTTCGACACCGCCGGCATGCGCAAGAAGGCCAAGGTGCAGGAAAAGCTGGAGAAGCTTTCCGTCTCCGACGGTCTGCGCGCGGTGAAGTTTGCCGAGGTTGTGGTGGTTCTCTTGGACGCCAGCATCCCGTTCGAGCAGCAGGATCTGCGGATTGCCGATCTGGCCGAGCGCGAGGGGCGCGCGGTTGTGGTGGCGGTCAACAAATGGGACGCCGAAGAGCACAAGCAGGAAAAGCTGCGCGACCTGAAGGAAGCCTTCGGCCGCCTGCTGCCGCAGCTGCGCGGCGCGCCGCTGGTCACTGTGTCCGCCAAGACCGGCAAGGGTCTGGACCGGCTGCATGAGGCGATCATGCGCGCCTATGGCACCTGGAACCGCCGGGTGCCGACCGCGGCGCTGAACCGCTGGCTGGTTGGCATGCTGGAACAGCACCCGCCGCCAGCCCCCCAGGGCAAGCGCATCAAGCTGCGCTACATGACCCAGGCCAAGAGCCGCCCGCCGGGGTTCGTGGTGATGTGCTCGCATCCCGACAAGCTGCCGGAAAGCTATACCCGCTATCTGGTCAACGGGTTGCGCGAGGATTTCGATATGCCGGGCACCCCGATCCGGCTGTACATGCGCGGGCAGGGCGACAAAAACCCTTACAAGGGCAAGCGGGCCAAGAACGCAGGCGCGCTGGAAAAACACTTGAAAAAGCGCGGCAGCTGACCGGCAAGGGGCGGGCGCTCCCGCCCGGCCCGCGGCATTCAAAGAATACCTGGGCCCGTTGGGCCCGGCGCCGCCCTGACGGGCGGCGCTTTCCGTACTGGGCCCAGCCGGGCAGCCGAACCTTCGGCGGGCTTTTGCCGTGCGTTGCTGCCCCCAAAGGAGCTATTCCATCAAAAGTGGCAGGGTGATACCCCTAGGGTTGAGGTGTTCGGCCTCAGCCGGCTTGCCTTTGGCCGGGCCGGGATTATCTCATTTTTATCTTGGGCGGGCTGCGCCGTTTTTCGCATGCCTGTCACATCGCGTATTTATGGAAGAATTCATGGATCTGAGGGCACACACGCGCAAGTACACGGAAAAGGACAACCAGCTGGCATCGCTCAGCTATTTCGGGACATTTGCGGTCTATTTCCTGTCTCTCTACCTTGCAATCGCCCATGCTGACCGCTGGTATGTGATGCTGCCCGCGGGGGTGGTTTTTGCCTTTGCCGCGGTGAGGCTTTACGTGCTGCAGCACGACACCGGCCATCACTCTCTGTTCGAGACCCGCCTGCAGAACGAGATCGCGGGCCATGTGCTGTCGCCCTTCACCTTTGCCCCGTTTGAGGTGATGAAGCAGAACCACAACCTGCATCATTCCAACATCGGCAACCTGGAGCACCGCGAGACCGGCGAGATCCACACCATGACGCTGCGGGAATGGAAGGCTGCCGGGTTCTGGGAGCGGCTGGGCTACCGGCTCTACCGCAACCCGTTTGTGCTGGTGCCGCTAGGGTCAGCCTTCACCTATTTCATCCGCTACCGCTGGCCCAAGAACACGGTGCGGTTCGGTGTGTCCGGGGTGATCCTGCACAACTTGGTGATCGTCGCCATGCTGGGCCTGCTCTATTGGGCGGCGGGGATGACCGGCCTCTGGATCTGGCTGGTGTTTTCCTTCCTTGGCGGCATGATCGGGGTGTTCCTGGTCTACTTGCAGCATAACTTCGAGGACACCTACTGGGACCGCCGCCCGGGCCTGAACCCGCAAGTGGCGGCGCTGCAGGGATCGTCCTGCCTGGATTTCGGCTGGTTCTTCGACATGGTGGTGGCCAATATCACCCTGCATGACATCCACCACTACAACGCCCGTATTCCGTCCTACCGGCTGCGCCAGTGCCATTACAGCCTGCCGCCGGAGCTGGGACTGCGCCGGATCAAGTTCCCGGAAGCGGTCCGCGCACTGGCGCTAAAGCTTTGGGATGAAGAGAAGAAATGCCTGGTGCCCTTTCCTGGATGAGCATTTCCTGCGAAGGTTGCCGGGGAGTCAGGTGGATTAAAGGGGGAGGCTGACAGCGGCATGACGTCGATTTCTGAATTAAAAGGTGTGGGTCCGGCACTGGAACGGATCCTTCAGGAAAACGGGGTAAATTCCGTCGAGGCGCTGGCCGGGATGGAGGAGCAGCAGCTGCGCAGTATTCCCGGGATTGGCACCAGCCGGGCCGGCCTGCTGCAGGATGCCGCCCGGGCGCACAATGGGGCCGCAGAACAAGACGGGGAGGATCTGAGCGCGCGGCTGGCCGCCGCGGAAGCTGCGCTTCAGGCGGCGGAGGAGAAGGCCGCCAAGGCACAGGCCAAGGCAAAGAAGGCCAAACGCCAGGCCGCGCAACTGATGGAAGAATTTGCCGAGGCAAAGGTCAAGGCCAAGAAGAAGGCCAAGAAAGTGAAGGCCAAGGCCAAGAAAGCCATTGAGAAGGAAAAGGCCAAGGCCAAGGCCATTCTGGAAGGCAAAGGAACAGAGAAGAAAGTGAAGAAGTCGAAGAAATAGCTTCAACTCATTTCTGACAAAAGAAAACCGGCGCCAGTGGCGCCGGTTTGTGTTTCTGGGGGAGGCCTTGGATCAGACCAGTTCTCCCTCTGCCGTCAGGGCCAGCTTGCCGCCCAAATACGGTGCCAGAACCTCCGGCAGCTTGACCGAGCCATCCGCTTGCTGGCCGTTTTCCAGCACTGCGATCAGGCAGCGGCCGACCGCCAGGCCCGAACCGTTCAGCGTGTGCACGAACTGCGGCTTGCCGCCGTCGGCAGGCTTGAAGCGCGCGTTCATGCGGCGGGCCTGGAAATCACCGCAGACCGAGACCGAGGAGATCTCGCGGTAGGTGTTCTGGCCGGGCACCCAGACCTCGATGTCGTGGGTTTTGCGGGCGCCAAAGCCCATGTCGCCGGTGCAGAGCACAATGGTTCGATAGGGCAGGCCCAGGCGCTCCAGAATGTCCTCGGCGCAGCTGGTCATGCGCTCGTGCTCTTCCAGGCTGTTGTCCGGATGAGTGACCGAGACCATCTCGACCTTTTCGAACTGGTGCTGGCGCAGCATGCCGGCAGTGTCCTTGCCGGCCGAGCCTGCCTCGGAGCGGAAGCACTGGGTGTGGGCAACATAGCGGCGCGGCAGGTAGCTTTCCTCGACAACCATATTGTTGACGATGTTGGTCAGCGTGACCTCAGCGGTCGGCACAAGCCACCAGCCGTTGGTGGTCTTGTAGCTGTCCTCGCCGAACTTGGGCAGCTGGCCGGTGCCGTACATCATCTCTTCGCGCACCAGCACCGGGGTCCAGGTTTCCGTCAGGCCGTTCTCGTCCACATGGGTGTTGATCATGAACTGCGCCAAGGCACGGTGGATGCGGGCCACTGCGCCCGACAGCACCACAAAGCGGCTGCCCGAGAGCTTGGCCGCAACCTCGAAATCCATGCCCGGCTTCACACCTTCGATTTCGAAATGCTCCTTGGGCTCGAAATCGAGCGCCTTCGGCTCGCCCCAGCGGCGGATTTCGACGTTGTCGTCCTCGTCCTCGCCCAGCGGCACATCCTCGAACGCCAGGTTCGGGATGGTGGCCAGCATGTCGTTCAACTGCTGGTCCAGCGCCTTGGCCTCGGTATTCACGGCCGCCACTTCGGCCTTTTTCTCTGCCACCAGCGCGCGCAGGCGCTCGAACTCGGCCTCGTCGCCGCGGCCCTTGGCAGCGCCGACTTCCTTGGAGGCCTTGTTCTGCTCCGCCTGGGCGGTCTCGGCGGTCAGGATCTTGGCGCGGCGCGCCTCATCCAGCGCCAGGATCTCTGACGACACGCCCGCATCCCCGCGCCGCGCCACAGCGGCGTCGAATGCGGCAGGATTTTCGCGGATAGCGCGGATGTCATGCATGAGAGTCTCTCCTAGCGTTGGAAGATGGTTTGAATCAGTAGGCCCATCCTATGACGCAAGGGTGAACAAAGGGGAAGGGGGCGGGCGCCTCCCCGCCTCATGGCGGAAAGAAAAAGGCCGGGTGTTGCGCCCGGCCTGCTTTCGATCATTCCGCTGCCATTGGCAGCATGTGCACGTGATGCCGGGGCGGCTGCATCCGGATCTCGCCGGTCAGGAAATCGGCATAGTCGAAGGTCAGCTCCGTGCCGGCCGGGACATTGGCCAGAGCCCGGCCCCAGACCCCGTCCGAGAAATCGAGGTTCGGATACATCGAGTGGTTCAGGAAGCGGCCTTCGTCGCATTGCAGGATCAGGTAGCCGGGGCGGCAGGGATCCGGGAAACTGTAGCGTTCCAGAAACTCCTTCATGTGGGGTTCGACATTGTCCAGCTTGCTCTCCGGAAAAGAGGTGTCGAGCATTCTGTCATGCCGCCAGACGATGTCTCCCTTGGTGATGTTGTCATGGCAAAAAACGCCCAGCCCTTCGATGGCCGAGGGGGCGAGATAGCAGCGCACCATCATCATGCGCCTGTTCCTTCTTTCAGGAATGGCCGGGCCGCCATCCGGACCGGAAAGAGGGGGCAGAAGCCCCGCGCCTGGCGGCTTGCGCAAGGTAAAGCAAAGCGCCGAATCGCGCTGTTTTGCAATCTAATTCTGCACGGCGGCAGGGCGCGTCTGTGCTTTCTTCAGCCACCTGCCGCACGGCCAGCCGCCGCGGCCTGCAATCCACCCCGCGGGGACTGCAGCGTTCCCTTGCAAACCCCCGGTCCAGCGCATAGGTTCCGCTGCAAAATTCCGGCGCTAACCCAGTGCCGCTTTTACAGAAGGAATATCCCATGGACGGTGGCGCAGTCGCCCAATTTCTCCCGCTTATCCTGATCTTCGCGATCATGTACTTCCTGCTGATCCGCCCGCAGCAGAAGAAGATGAAACAGCATCAGGCGATGGTGGACGGCCTGCGCCGCGGTGACCAGGTGGTGACCCAGGGCGGGGTGATCGGCAAGGTGGCCAAGGTCAAGGAAGATGGCGAGATCGAAGTCGAGATCGCTGACGGCGTCAAGGTGCGCGTGGTCAAGGCGACCATTGCCCAGGTTCTGAACAAGACCGAGCCGGCAGCGTAAGCGCCCTACGCAACCATCTGAAAAGGCAGGGCAATGCTGCAAATCGATCTCTGGAAGAGGGTGCTGATCTGGCTGGTTTGTGCGGCCGGCCTGCTGCTTGCCCTGCCAAACGGATTTTACACCCGCGTCGAACAGGCCAACGACGCGGCCGTCGATATCATCGCCAAGGGCGAAACGCCGGAACGGCTGGAAACCGCGGGCCAGTGGCCGTCTTTCCTGCCGTCGGGCCTGGTGAATCTGGGCCTTGACCTGCGGGGCGGCGCGCATCTCTTGGCTGAGGTGCAGGTCGAAGACGTCTATGAGGCGCGGATGGATGCGCTGTGGCCGGAGGTGCGCGATGCGCTGCGGCCCGAACGCTCCACTGTCGGCACCTTCCGTCGCCAGCCGGGGCCTGCGGACCAGATTCGCTTGAAGATTTCCAAACCGGACGGCATGTCCCGTGCGCTGGAAGTGGTGCGCGGCCTCGCCAACCCGGTGACCAGCCTGACTGGCGCCGGCGCAACCGACATTGAGGTTTCCGCCGAAGGCGACATTCTGGTGGTGCAGCTGAGCGAAGCGGAAAAGCTGGCTTCGGACGACCGCACCGTGCGCCAGTCGCTGGAAATCGTGCGCCGCCGGATCGACGAAGTCGGCACCCGCGAACCGACAATCCAGCGCCAGGGCGCCGACCGGATCCTGATCCAGGTGCCGGGCATCGGTTCCGCCTCTGAACTGAAGGCGATTATCGGCACCACCGCGCAACTGACTTTCAACCCGGTTGTGGGCCGCGGCAGCGACGCGGATGCGGCGCCCGGCATCGGCAACAAGGTTGTGCCCTCGCTGGACGAAGAGGGCACCTACTACACCATTGAGGCCGCCGCGGTAGTCACCGGCGAGGACCTGGTGGATGCGCAGCCGTCATTCGACCAGAACGGCCGCCCTGCGGTGACTTTCCGGTTCAACACATCCGGTGCGCGCCGGTTCGGGGACTATACCGCCGAGAACATCGGCTCTCCCTTTGCCATCGTGCTGGATGACGAGGTGGTCTCCGCCCCGGTGATCCAGTCGCACATCCCGGGTGGCTCCGGCATCATCACCGGCAATTTCACCATCGAGGAAAGCACCAATCTCGCCGTCCTGCTGCGCGCAGGCGCGCTGCCCGCCGGGCTGGAGTTCCTGGAAGAGCGCACCATCGGCCCGGAACTGGGCCAGGACAGCATCGATGCGGGCAAGGTGGCGACTGCCGTCGCCTTTGTCGCGGTGCTGGCGTTCATGGGCCTCAGCTACGGCATGTTCGGCATGTTTGCCAACGTGGCGCTGGTGCTGAACATCGCGCTGATCTTCGGCATGCTGAGCCTCATTGGCGGCACCCTGACCCTGCCGGGTATTGCCGGTATCGTTCTGACGGTTGGTATGGCGGTGGACGCCAACGTGTTGGTCTTCGAACGTATCCGCGAGGAGCTGAAGGCGGGCCGCGGCCCGGCCAAGGCCATCGACGAGGGCTACTCCAAGGCGCTGAGCGCCATTCTTGACGCCAACATCACCACCTTCATCACCGCGGTGATCCTGTTCGCAATGGGTTCCGGCCCGGTGCGCGGCTTTGCGATCACCCTGGGGCTGGGCATCATGACCTCGGTCTTTACCGCGATCTTTGTGACCCGCCTGATGATCGTCATGTGGTTTGAACGGCGCCGTCCGAAAACGATTGAGGTGTGATATGCGGCTGAGACTTGTTCCCAAGGAAACCTCATTCGATTTCTTCAAGCGCGCCAAGCTGTGGCTGGGCATTTCGGCGCTGATGATGGTGGTGGGCATTGCCTCCTTCCTGTTCCAGGGGCTGAACTTCGGCATCGACTTCCGCGGCGGCACCACCATCCGGACCGAAGCCACCGAATCCGTGGACGTAGGCGCCTACCGCGATGCCCTGGCTGTGCACGAGCTGGGCGATGTGTCGATCACCGAGGTGTTTGACCCGGCCTTCGAGGAGGACCAGCACGTTGCCATGATCCGCATTCAGGCGCAGGAGGATGGCGAGGCGATTTCGGGCGAGATGATCGAAACGCTGAAGGCCTCGCTGGATGCCGTGGCTCCGGGCATCAAATTCGTCTCGGTCGAATCCGTCGGCCCCAAGGTCTCGGGCGAGCTGATCCAGACCGCGGTGATTGCCGTTATGCTCGCCATCGCCGCGGTGCTGGTCTACATCTGGCTGCGGTTCGAGTGGCAGTTTGCGCTTGGTGCGGTGGCAGCGCTGGTGCATGACGTGGTGCTGACCATCGGCGTGTTCTCTGAGCTGCAGATCAAGTTCGACCTGGCGATCATAGCGGCGCTGCTGACCATCGTCGGCTACTCGCTGAACGACACCGTGGTTGTGTTCGACCGGGTGCGCGAGAACCTGCGCCGCTACAAGAAAAAGGATCTGGCAGAGGTTCTGAACATCTCGATCAACGAAACCCTCAGCCGGACAATGATGACCTCTGTCACCACGCTTCTGGCGCTGATCTCGCTGTATGTGCTGGGCGGGGACGTGATCCGCGGGTTTGTCTTTGCGATGATCTGGGGCGTTGTGGTCGGGACCTATTCGTCGGTCTTCGTTGCCTCCACCATCCTGCTGAAACTGGGGGTCAAGCGCGACTGGTCGAAGCAGGCCAACACCACCGGCAACCAGTTCTCGAACATCGATGCTTGAGGCGTTTCAGGCAGCCCTGCAAACGCCGGGGCTGTTCTGGCTTTTCCTGACCATTGGAGCCGCGGGCCTTGTCCGCGGCTTCACTGGTTTTGGCACCGCGATGATTTTTGTGCCCGTCGGCGCCCAGTTCCTGCCCTCGGCGGATGTGGTGTTCCTGATGGTGCTGATGGGGGTGTTCTCCACCATCACCCTGTTCCCGCAGGCCTGGAGCAAGGCGGACAGGGCAGAAGTCGGGGCGTTGTCGATGGCCGCCGCGGTCACCGTGCCTGCGGGGTTGTGGCTCATGTCGAAGATGGACCCGCTGACCCTGCGCTGGGTTGCTGCGGGAGTGATCGGTGTGACACTGGCCGCGGTGATTTCCGGCTGGCGCTGGCAGGGCCGCTTGGGGTGGCCGGGGCGCTTTGCCATCGGCGGCGCAGCTGGCATCGTCGGCGGCATGACCGGGCTGACCGGGCCGGTGATCATCGTCTTCTACCTTGCCAACGTGCGCGACGTGGCCCGGGTCCGGGCCAACACCATCGTGTTCCTGGCGGCGCTGGATGTTGTGATCGCCGCCAACCTGATCTTTGGCGGCATGGCCAGCCTCAAGGCGGTGATCCTGGCTGGGCTTCTGGGCATCCCCTACATAATCACCACGCTCACCGGCAAGGCGCTGTTTGATCCCAAGCTGGAGAAGCTCTACCGCTTTGCCTCCTATTCCGTGATCGCGCTGGCCGTGGTATCCAGCCTCCCGGTATTTGACTGAAAGGACCGCCCATGCGCCTGAACGAAGTGAGCTATTCCGACGCGCAGCCGGTGGACGGCTATGGCGAAGGGTTCTTCCGCATCGGCGGGAAGGTGCATCAGGGCGCGGTGCTGACCTCGGCTGCTGGCACCGCTGACTGGGGCGGCTTGGCCGATGCGGAGCCGCTGCTGGCGCTGGCCGGGGAAATTGACGTTCTGTTCATCGGCACCGGGTCAGAGATCGCCCATATCCCCGCAGAACTGCGCAAGCCACTGGAAGAGGCCGGGCTGGGGGTGGAGACAATGAACTCGCCCGCCGCGTGCCGCACCTACAACGTGCTCTTGTCGGAAGGGCGCCGGATTGCCCTGGCGGCGCTGCCGGTCTGATTTTCTGAAGATTCATTTGACCTGCCGCAAAGCGCGCCGCCGCTGAATGGTCTTTTCATGCGCAGGCACAATGGGATAAGCGAACTTCATGACATTGACTGTGACGGATCTGGGCGTGGCCCGTGGCGGCATCCCGGTGCTGGAGGGCTTGAGCTTTGCGCTGGAGCCCGGCAAGGCGCTGATCCTGCGCGGCCCCAATGGCATTGGCAAGACCACGCTGTTGCGGACCGTCGCAGGCCTGCAACCGCCGCTGAAAGGGCAGGTTGATGGGGCTGAGGATCAGATCGCCTATGCCGCCCATTCCGACGGGCTGAAGCCGACGCTGACAGTGGCAGAGAACCTGACGTTCTGGGCCAGTGTCTTTGGCCGCAATGGCATTGAACAGGCGCTGGACGGTTTTGACCTGCAAACCCTGCGCGACCGGCAGGCCGGTGCGCTGTCCGCGGGTCAGAAACGCCGCCTGGGCCTCAGCCGGATGCTGGTGACCGGCCGCCCGATCTGGATCATGGATGAACCGACGGTGAGCCTGGACAAGACCTCCGTGGCGATGTTTGCAAGCGCGGTGCGGGCGCATTTGGGGCAGGGCGGCTCGGCGCTGATCGCCACCCACATCGACCTGGGGCTGGAGGCGGAGGTGCTGGATGTCGGCCCCTACAAGGCCAAGCCGCCGGAGATCGACGATTTTGACGGAGGCTTCCTGTGATTGCGCTTCTTCTGCGGGATCTGAAGCTCGCCTTCCGCGCGGGCGGGGGCTTCGGCCTGGGCCTTGCGTTCTTCCTGATCGTGACCGTGATGGTGCCGTTCTCCGTTGGCCCGCAGTCGGAGCTGCTGGCCCGGATCGCCCCGGGTGTGCTGTGGCTGGGCGCGCTGCTTGCCTGCCTGCTGTCGCTTGATCGGCTGTTGGCGCTGGATTGGGAGGACGGCTCGCTCGACCTCCTAGCCACCGCACCGCTGCCGCTGGAAAGCACCGTGACCATCAAGGCGCTGGCCCATTGGATCACCACCGGCCTGCCGCTTGTGATGGCGGCGCCGGTGCTGGGGGTGCTGCTGAACCTGCCGGTACAGGGCTTTCAGTGGCTGGTGGTCTCCCTGCTGCTGGGCACACCTGCGCTGTCCGTTATCGGCACCTTCGGCGCCGCCCTGACCGTGGGGCTGAAGCGCGGCGGCCTGCTGATGTCGCTCCTGGTGATGCCGCTTTACGTGCCGACGCTGATCTTTGGATCCGAGGTGGCCCGCCGCGGTGCGGAGGGCATGGCGGTGCAGACGCCGCTGTTGCTGCTGGCCGGGATCTCCGCCGCCTCCATCGCCCTGCTGCCCTTTGCCAGCGCCGCCGTCCTGCGCGTCAATTTGCGCTAGGAAAATCGGCAGGCCCAAGAATTGAGAAACCCGAGAACAAGAGCTAAATAGCCACCATGTCGATCTGGGAATACGCCAATCCGAAGAAGTTCCTGGCCACCACCGAAAAGGTGATGCCGGCCCTGTGGGTCAGCTCAGCGGTGCTGATTTCCGTGGGCCTGGTCTGGGGCTTCTTCTTCACGCCTGACGATTACCGGCAGGGTTCCACCGTCAAGATTATCTTCCTGCATGTGCCCTCGGCGCTGATGGCAATCAACGCCTGGTTCATGATGCTGGTGACGTCGCTGGTCTGGGTGATCCGCCGCCACCATGTGAGCGCATTGGCCGCCAGGGCCGCGGCGCCTGTAGGCGTGGTTATGACCGTGATCGCGCTGGTGACCGGGGCAATCTGGGGCCAGCCGATGTGGGGCACCTGGTGGGCCTGGGACCCGCGGCTGACATCCTTCCTGGTGCTGTTTCTGTTCTACCTCGGCTACATCGCCCTGTGGGAGGCGATAGACAATCCGGACACCGCCGCGGACCTCACCTCGATCCTGTGCCTGGTGGGCTCGGTCTTTGCCGTGCTCAGCCGCTATGCGGTGAACTTCTGGAACCAGGGGCTGCACCAGGGCGCATCGCTGAGCCTGGACGAAAAGGAAAACGTGGCTGATGCGTTTTCCAACCCGCTTTATGTCTGCATGGCAGGCTTTGTGCTGCTGTTCATCGCATTGGTGTTCTACCGCACCGGAACTGAAATCCGCGCCCGCCGCATCAAGGCATTGATGGCGCGCGAACGGCTGGAGGCGTGATGCCCGATCTTGGAAAATACGCCGACACGGTGCTGTCGGCCTACGGCGCCTCGCTGGTGCTGCTGGTGGCGCTGGTGGTGGTGACGATCCTGCGCGGCCGCAAGGTGCGCCGGGAGATGGAATCGCTGGAAACCCGGATGAAGCGCAATGGCTAAGATCTCCCCCCTGATGGCGGTCCCCGGTGTGGTGTTTGCGGGTTTTGTGGGCCTGGCACTGGTGGGGATGTTCCGCGAGGACCCGAACAGCCTGCCGTCGGCACGCGAAGGCCAGCCTGCGCCGCCGGTCGTCCTTGATGAGTTTCCGGGCAAGGAAATGTTCAGCGACGCCACCCTGCGCGACGGCACCGTGAAACTGGTGAACTACTGGGCCAGCTGGTGCGCGCCCTGCCGCGCTGAGCATCCGAACCTGGAGGCGCTGTCCAAGGAAGGCATCCCTGTCTACGGCATCAACTACAAGGATCAGCTGGCCAATGCCGAGTCCTTCCTGAACGAGCTGGGCGACCCCTACAAGGCCATTGGCCGGGACGAGAAGGGCCGGATGGCGATTGATTGGGGCCTGTACGGCGTGCCGGAAACCTATGTGGTGGACGGCGACGGCAAGATTATCCTGCGCTTCGCCGGCCCGATCACCCAGCGGGTGGTCGAAACCACCCTGCGCCCGGCGATGGGAAAGGCGGCGGGGCAGTAGCCGGCCCTGCTGTGTCAGCCCGGTTCACACAGGGTGTAGCTGCTCAGATCTGGCTCCGCCTCCGACAGCGCATAGACGCGGTCCAGATGTTCCTGTTTGGACCGCCAAATCAGATACTCGCTGAACGCCTCCGGATCCTGCCATTTCTGGAATACGGATATTTTATCCCCTTCGGGGGCCAGCAGGATTTCAGCCTGCAAGCATCCGGCGTGCCGGCGGACCTCTTCCACCATCTGTTTGACAAGCACCGTCAGCTCGCTGAATTTTCCGGGCCGGGGGTGCAGATCTATTATCACCGCTTCCGTCATTGAAGTCTCCGGGATTTGTGAGTGCTGGGATGGTCACAGCAACCCGGAAATTTCCGGTAAATTTGCGGTTCGGATCAGCCGAAAATGCTGAGATCCAGCTCCAGCCCGGTGCCCAGCCAGATCCCGTGATCGCGGTGATCTGCCAGGGCGTTGCCGGTTTCCGGATGGGCAAAGACAACCAGCCCGTCCCGGTTCAGCGCCAGCCAGGGCAGCAGCAGTGCGAACTGTTCCGGTGTGGCCGCCAGCTGGCAGGACCACATCGGGTGCGGGCCGACGTTCTTTTCATGAACCCGGCCCATCTCCAGCGAGAACCGCTCCGCGGCCTGCTGACAGAGTGCGCGGGCCTGGTCCACACTGGCGGCGTCGAAATAGATATGGGCGTGGTAGCCGGTGATGCTGTCTGTCTGTTTCATAGCTGCAGTCTGTTACGGCTGGGCGCCGCAGGCAATGCGGTGAATGCGAACAGGCCCTGTGCAGCAACGGCTGATAGGCCCGGTCAGGGCACAGAATAGGTGCGGAATTCCTGTTCCCGCCGCATGGTTGCACTGCGGGCGTCAAGGTCGCCGCGTTCAGCCCGCCAGTCCAGGTAGCGGTTCAAGTGTTCCGGTGTCTCCCAAAGGTGGAACACTGCTATTTCCCAGCGCTCCCGGTTGAGGCCCACATGCGCCTCGATGCAGCCAGGAAAGGCCCGCGTGTCTGGCAGCATCGTCAGGACCGCCTCGGCATGCGCCTCGAACGTGCCGATGTCCGGGTAAACGACTGCAAAAACGGCCTCTTTCATGCTTTGGCATCCAGCCTTTCAATAGTCTGCGCAGTGTTTCTTAAGATTCATCCAAGAGTGACATTTGCACAAGAGGGCTGGGCCGTACAGCCGGTAAAGGTGCTGTGAGCTGCACATATAGATTGTGTTCAAGATGCAAGGCCGGGGCAAAATCCGCGCCGCAGGTCCGGAACTTCTACCCGCCTGTACCGGTGGCAAAAAAAACATGCACCCGGCAGGGTGCATGTTCAAAAGCTTAGGTCTGGCAGGCCTTACGACTTGGCCAGGTTACGCAGCACGTAGTGCAGAACGCCGCCATGTTCGATGTATTCGATTTCCGGCGCGGTATCGATGCGGCACTTCAGGGTGATCTCTTTCACCGAACCGTCGGCAAAGGTGATCGAGCAGGGCACTTCCTGCAGCGGCTGGATGGTGTCCAGGCCGCTGATCGAGACAGTTTCCTCGCCGGTCAGGCCCAGCGACTTGCGGGTATCGCCTGCAGTGAACTCGAACGGGATTACGCCCATGCCAACCAGGTTGGAGCGGTGGATACGCTCAAACGACTCGGCGATCACCGCCTTAACACCCAGCAGCGCAGTGCCTTTGGCCGCCCAGTCGCGCGAGGAGCCGGCGCCGTATTGCTCACCGCCGAACACCACCAACGGAGTGCCGTTGGCCTGATGCTCCATCGAGGCCTCATAGATCGAGGTCTGCTCACCATCGGGGCCTTTGGTGTAGCCGCCCTCGACGCCGTCCAGCATCTCGTTCTTGATGCGGATGTTGGCAAAGGTGCCGCGCATCATGATCTCGTGGTTGCCGCGGCGGGAGCCGTAGGAGTTGAACTCGCGCGGCTGAACCTGGCGCTCCAGCAGGTATTTGCCGGCCGGGGTGGTGGTGGCAAAGGAGCCGGCGGGGGAGATGTGGTCGGTGGTGACCATGTCGCCCAGAACGGCCAGAACCTTCGCGTTCTCGATGTTCGAGATGGTGCCCGGCTCATGGCCCATGCCCTGGAAGTAGGGCGGGTTCTGGATGTAGGTCGAGGCCGCGGGCCAGTCATAGGTTTCCGCATCGGTGGTCTCGACCGCCTGCCACTTCTCGTCGCCCTTGAAGACGTCGGCGTATTTCGACTGGAACGCTTCGCGGGTGACGGTCTGTTCAACCAGCTCCGCAACTTCCTGGGTCGAGGGCCAGATGTCCTTCAGGTAGACGTCGTTGCCGTCCTTGTCCTGCGCAATCGGGTCAGACGCCAGGTTGATATCTATGGTGCCGGCCAGCGCATAGGCTACAACCAGCGGCGGCGAGGCCAGGTAGTTGGCGCGCACATCGGGGCTGATGCGGCCTTCGAAGTTGCGGTTGCCCGACAGGACGGAGGTTGCCACCAGATCACCTTCGGCAATTGCCTCGGAAATCTCCTGCTGGATCGGACCGGAGTTGCCGATGCAGGTGGTGCAGCCGTAGCCCACCAGGTTAAAGCCGATCTTGTCCAGATCCTCCTGCAGGCCCGCGGCCTCCAGATAGGCGGACACCACCTGCGAACCCGGTGCCAGTGAAGTTTTGACCCAGGGCTTGCGATCGAGCCCCAGGGCGGCCGCCTTGCGCGCGACCAGACCGGCGCCGATCATCACATAGGGGTTGGAGGTGTTGGTGCAGGAGGTGATCGAGGCGATTACGACCTTGCCCGATTCCATGGTGTAGTCTTCGCCTTTGACGGCGACTTCCTTGCCCATCGGACGCTTGAAGGTCTCTTCCATCTCCTGGCGGAAGGCGGCCTTGGCGTTGGTCAGCGGCACATAGTCCTGCGGGCGTTTCGGTCCGGAGATGGCCGGAACGATGCTGCTCATGTCCAGCGACAGGGTGTCGGTGTAGACCGGCGCATAATCCGCGCCGCGCCAGAAGCCGTTTTCCTTGGCGTAGGCTTCGACCAGGGCGATGCGGTCCTCGTCGCGGCCGGTGTTGCGCAGGTAGCGCAGGGTCTCGTCGTCGATCGGGAAGAAGCCGCAGGTGGCGCCGTATTCCGGGGCCATGTTGGCGATGGTCGCACGGTCTGCCAGCGGCAGGCGGTCCAGGCCTTCGCCGTAGAATTCCACGAACTTGCCCACAACGCCCTTGGCGCGCAGCATTTCCACCACTTTCAGAACCAGGTCGGTGCCGGTGGTCCCTTCGACCATTTCGCCGGTCAGCTCAAAGCCGATGACCTCGGGGATCAGCATGGAGATCGGCTGGCCCAGCATTGCGGCTTCGGCCTCAATGCCGCCAACGCCCCAGCCCAGCACCGCGGCGCCGTTGACCATGGTGGTGTGGGAGTCGGTGCCGACCAACGTGTCCGGGTAGGCAACTTCCTCGCCGTTCTGGTCGGTGTCGGTCCAGACGGTCTGGGCCAGGTATTCCAGGTTCACCTGGTGGCAGATGCCGGTGCCCGGCGGTACAACGCGGAAGTTGTTGAACGCGTTCTGGCCCCACTTCAGGAACTGGTAGCGCTCCATGTTGCGCTCGTACTCGCGGTCCACGTTCATCTGGAACGCGCGCGGGTTTCCGAATTCGTCGATCATCACGGAGTGGTCGATGACCAGGTCGACGGGAACCAGCGGGTTGATCTTGGCGGCGGAGCCCTTCAGGCCGACAATGCCGTCGCGCATGGCGGCCAGGTCGACAACCGCGGGAACGCCGGTGAAGTCCTGCATCAGCACACGGGCAGGGCGGTAGGCGATCTCACGCGGGTTCTTGCCGCCGTTGGCACCCCATTCGGCAAAGGCCTTGATGTCGTCAGTGGAGACGGAAAAGCCGCCATCCTCAAACCGCAGCATATTTTCCAGCACCACTTTGAGCGCGGCGGGCAGCTTGGAGAAGTCGCCAAAGCCGGCTTCGGTGGCGGCGGGAATGGAGTAGTAGGAGATCGACTTGCCGTTGACGCTGAGCGTTTTGCGCGCCTTGGCATTGTCCTGTCCGACGGTGATAGGCATGGTTGGCCTCCCTCAAGAATTTGAAATCCGGGAATTCGCTGCCTGCTAATTGCATGAGGAAGATGAAGCATTCAATAGCCCAAACGCCGCAGGCGGCACTTTTGTATGCGATTGTACACATTTTTTGCATCCCTTGCCCCCGCAGCCTGCCAGAACCCGCCTCAAAAATGATTGATTGGCTTATTCCCCGGCACATCTTTAGACCGGAAGCCTAGGAAACGGAGACGGCGATTCATGAGACTTCTGGCCACTGCTGCAATGGTTCTGGGACTGGCCCTGCCGGTTTACGGGCAATCTGAAGCGGAACCGGTGGTGGTTGAGCTGTTCACCTCGCAGGGATGTTCGTCCTGTCCGCCGGCCGATGCGCTGCTGCATGACCTTGCCACGCGCCCGGACGTGCTGCCGCTGGCGCTGCATGTGGACTACTGGGACTACATCGGCTGGAAGGACCAGTTTGCGAAACCCTCCCATACCAAGCGGCAAAAAGGCTATGCCCGCGAGGGCGGCCGCCGGATGATCTATACGCCGCAGATGGTCATCATGGGGCAGGACGATGTGGTTGGGGCCGATGCGATGAAGGTGGATGATGCCATCGCACGCCACCAGGAACGGCCGCGGCCCGTGTCGCTGGCGGCAGCCCGCCGCGGCGAAGAGGTGGTCATCCGTGTTGAGGCAAGAGCACAGATGCCTGAGGGCCGCCTTCTGGTTCAGCTGGTGCGGTATACGCCCAAGCGCACCGTCAGCATCACACGCGGTGAGCTGGCCGGGCGGACGCTCAGCTATGCCAATGTGGTTGAAGACTGGCAGATCGCGGCGGAGTGGGACGGGACAGGCGATCTGGAGGTCGCGGTTCCGGCGCCTGGCGGACAGCCAGCCGCGGTTCTGTTGCAGGCCGGCCGGTTCGGGCCGATCATTGCTGCGGCGCGCGTCGATTAGACTGCGCTGCCGGATCAGTCAGCGGCAGTGCCGGCCTGCCTGGCGGCTTTTCCAACCGGCACGTAGGGTTTCCAGCGGCGGTGAATCCAGAACCACTGCCCGGTGTGCTTGCGCACGATAGCTTCCAGGTCCGCGCTCAGCGCCTTGGTCATGGTCAGCGCGTCGGTGTGCGGTACCTCGGCGTTCATCACGATCTCGAAGTCCAGACCGTTCTCCTGGCGCACCGCATAGACCGGGATCAGCGCGGCGTTGAATTTCAGCGCCAGTTCCGCGGGTACGGTGGAGGTGACTGCCGGCTTGCCGAAAAAGTCGATCAGCTCGCCGCCTTGGGCATGCAGGTCGGTGACGATGGCGGCGATGCCGCCCTTCTTCAGATGCCGCACCAGCTCCACCATGCCGCGCTTGCCCTGTTCGAACATCAGGTCGTGATTGGCCTTCATGGCAGCGACATAATGCGCGTTGAAATAGGGGTTGGCCATGCGCCGGTAAAGCGAACCCATTTCGTGGCCGCGGGCAACCAGAGCGGCGCGGGCGGCGTCGTAATTGCCGAAATGAGCGGTCGCCAGAAGCACCGGGCGGCCTGCTGCGCGGGCATCTTCAAGGGCCTTGAGGCCCGGCCCGGTGATGGGCGCCTTGCGGGCGCGCTCAAAGAACGCCTTGCCCGCATAAAGCTCAGCAATCATCCGGCCGGCATTGTTGCTGACATCGCGGTACAGCTGGTCTGCATCAAGCTCCGAGAGTTCCGGGCTGACCAGTTTCAGATTGTCGCGCACCCTCTTGTGAAAACCCGCGGCGCGGCCCATGGCGGTGACCAGCCGGCCCATCATCGGCACCCGCAACCGGTAGGGGATCAGCCCGGCACCCAGCAGCAGCCCGCGCAGGAACAGGTTGCTGCCAAAATATTTGACATGGCTCCAGGTGGAGAGCTCGGAAGGATCTGCGGGCATGGCGTCTGGATGTTTGCGGCGCTGAACTGCGCCCGGAAGCCTGCATCATACGCAGCTGCGGCTGAGGGTACAAGCAGCTCAAGCAGGGAGGCGGGCAGAGGCGGGGCAGCGGACCGCGGGCCGCCGCCCTTCGCGGGCTTGAGAGGGCTTTCAGCCCCGCCAGTGGTCAGCTGCCGCCTTCCTCATCTTCTTCTTCCGCGGCTTTCAGATCGATCTCGCCCGTTGCAACCAGATCGCGCATGGCGGCGATGATCAGGCTGAAGGCGGCCTCGCCGTCGCTGCGCTTGACCCGGCCGCGTTCGGCCACTTCCTCGCGGATGTTGTCGGCCATCCGGCTCGACATGTTCTTGAGCAGGAACTCCGAAGTCGCCACGTCTTCCTCGTCGGTGGCAAAGGCGATGGCGGTCACCAGGTCGGGCTGCGACAGCACCCGGATCAGCTTGGGCACATCCAGCGGCTGCATCCGTTCGGCAATCAGCGCGTAGGTGAAGATCGCCTTGCGCACAGTGATTGCGAATTCCTCGTCCTCCTCGTCCAGCGCGGTCAGCACCTCGTCGCGCTTGGCAGCAGCGGCCTCGGTGAGGATGCCGCCCAGGCGCTGGCCGGGGGTCTGCTCGAAGGCAAGATCGGGCCGCGCCTCTACCTGGGCAGCCAGCGACAGGCCGATGCGGTCCACAGTGTCCGGTGTCACATTGGCAGTCTGGCTGACCGCATAGGTGATGCGGCGGGCAACCGGGCCAGGCAGATGGATCAGCATCTGGGCGGCCTTGGCTGTGTCGAGTTTGGACAGAAGAACGGCGGCAACTTCGGTGCTTTCGGCCTCGGCCAGTTCGGCCAGATCTTCGGGCGGCAGCTGCTTCAGCCGCTCCCACGGGTCGCCGAACTGGCGCACCCCGGCCTCGCGGCGCAGGCGGCTGTGGGTGTGGCGGCTGATCTTGCCTTCCATCGCGCTCAGCGCGCCGGCCAGGCCGTTGGGAAAATGCAGGCCGACATTGTCCAGCAGGTCGGCAAATTCGCCCGCCACGGCATTCAGAGTGTCGCGGTCGACAATCCGCATCCGGCCCATCTGCTGGGTCAACTCCAGCTGCAGGTCGTCAGGCAGTTCTTCCAGCGGGATCTCGGCGCCTTCATTCAGCAGGAGCCGGACGATGATGGCGGCTTTGGCCTTGCCGCTGAGGCCCGCGGCCGCAGCCGGATTCGCTACCGCGCCGCCGCCCATTGCACCGCCGCCGAGGCCGCCCGCATCCAGGCCGCCCATCGGCGCGGGAGCGGCGAAATCGCCCATGTCCATTCCGCCCATGTCGCCCCCGCCCAAGTCCATCGGAAGCGCCAGCATATCGTCTTGAGGCATTCTCGCACCCTAGCAAAAGATTCTTCTCAATCGTGGAGGGCAGGATAGGCCGCAAGCCGTAAAGAAAGGCTGAAGCCTAGTAGTCGTAGGAGGTGCCCGTTTCCAAGGCGTTGCGCAGCGAAGCCTCCGCCCAGGTGCCGTCGCCGCCGCGCGTCCGGATTTCCTTCCACTGCGCCCGGGCTGCGTCGTATTTTCCCTGCGCCACAAGGCCTTGGCCCATGTACGAACGGGCCAGGATGTTGTCGGGATCCTGCGCCAGTGCCTGGTCGTAATAGGCCTGTGCCAGCTCCAGATTGCCCAGCTTGCGGTGGGTGAAACCCCAGTAGGTCAGCACCATGGTATCTTTCTGGTCAGCCATCGCGCTCAGCACTGCCTGGGCATCTTCCTGGCGTCCCGCATAGGCCAGCTCCCGCGCTGCGCCCAGCAGGCCGTCCTGGTTCAGCGACGACTTGCGGGGCCGCACGCAGCGTTTCTTATCCTCGTCCCAGACCCGCTTGCCCTTGCAGATCTTGGTGGTCTCGGTGGGTTTGGGCGGGTTCCAGTCGTTGCCGCTGGCGGCAAGGGCAGCAACGGGCAGGGTCAGGACAGCGGCCAAGGTCAAAATACGCATCTCAAGAACTCCAAGTGCAATGTCTGGCCCAGTCTATCCTCAGAACCATGGCTTGGATCTGTATTTTTGTTCACAAAGGCGTTTGCACCGGTGGCACGAAAAAAAACGCCCCGCCGGAGAGGCGGGGCGTCAAGTGCTTCATCCAAAGGCCGGCTTATTCGCCGAAGACGCGCTTGAAGATCGTGTCGACATGCTTGGTGTGGTAGCCCATGTCGAACTTCTCGTTGATCGCCTCTTCACCGAGGGCGGCAACCACATCGGCATCCGCCAGCAGCAGCTCGCGGAAGTCGACGCGCTCTTCCCAGACCTTCAGGGCGTTGCGCTGCACCATGGCATAGGCGTCCTCGCGGCTGACGCCTGCCTGGGTCAGCGCCAGCAGCACCCGCTGCGACATCACCAGGCCGGGGAATTTGTTCATGTTGTCCAGCATGTTCTCCGGGAACACCAGCATCTTGTCGACCACGCCGGCCAGACGGTGCAGGGCGAAGTCCAGGGTGATGGTCGCATCCGGGCCGATGCCGCGCTCGACGGAGGAGTGCGAGATGTCGCGCTCATGCCACAGCGCCACGTTCTCCATCGCCGGGATCACCGCCATGCGGACCAGACGCGCGAGGCCGGTCAGGTTCTCGGTCAGCACCGGGTTCTTCTTGTGCGGCATCGCCGAGGAGCCCTTTTGGCCCATCGAGAAGAATTCCGCGCCTTCCAGCACCTCGGTACGCTGCATGTGGCGGATTTCAACAGCAACGTTCTCAATCGACGACGCGATGACGCCCAGGGTGGCAAAGAACATCGCGTGGCGGTCGCGCGGGATCACCTGGGTGGAGATCGGCTCGGGGCGCAGGCCCAGCTGCTCGCAGACGTGCTCCTCAACCGCCGGGTCGATGTTGGCGAAGGTGCCGACCGCACCGGAGATCGCGCCGGTGGCGACTTCCCAGCGGGCCTTCTCCAGCCGGTTCTTGTTGCGGTCCATTTCCGCATAGAAGCGGGCAAAGGTCAGGCCCATGGTGGTCGGCTCGGCGTGGATGCCGTGGCTGCGGCCGACGCGCACGGTGTTCTTATGCTCCAGCGCGCGTTTCTTCAGCGCGGCCAGCACCTTGTCCATGCCATCGAGAAGAATGTCGGCGGCGCGCACCAGCTGCACGTTCAGGCAGGTGTCCAGGACGTCCGAGGAGGTCATGCCCTGGTGCACGAAGCGGGCTTCCTCGGAACCGACATGCTCGGCCAGGTGGGTCAGGAAGGCGATGACGTCATGCTTGGTGACGGCCTCAATCTCGTCGATACGGGCAACGTCGAACTCCACATCCTTGGCTTTCCACACCGCGTCGGCGTTCTCACGCGGGATCACCCCCAGGTTGGCCATGGCTTCGCAGGCGTGGGCCTCGATCTCGTACCAGATCTTGAATTTGGTCTCGGGCGACCAGATTGCGACCATCTCGGGGCGGGAATAGCGGGGGATCATGGGCGAAGGCACCTTTATGTGATTGCGCAGCAGATGCCCGGCCTCTTAGATCAGCAGAAGCAGGACAGCAAGGCTGGGAGAGGGTCATGAGGCAGTTTGCCCTGATGATTGCGTTATCATGCACGGTTGCGCCGGTTTGGGGCGGCGAATGGCGCAGCTTGAGCGGCGAAGAAGTGCAGGCTGCGCTGGAGGGGCAGCGGCTGGTCTACGGCAGCGGCGCCTGGCAGGAGTTCAATGCCTCGGGCCGGACGCTCTACAATGCAGGCCATGACAGCTGGGGCTACTGGGGCGTGCGGGATGGCAAATACTGTTCCACCTGGCCGCCCTCGGACCTGTGGGCCTGTTATGCGCTGGAAAGCGATGGAGAAGCCCTGCGGTTTGTCGGGGAGGGCGGTGACATCACCACGGGGCGCTACGCCGGGCCTGAGGAGTGAGCTGACGCGCGCACCCGCGCTCCGGACACCGGGTTGATCTGCAGCGGGAGTGAGCCGCCGGGCAGGAGGGATCAGCTGCCCCGTAATTGCGCCAGCAGCTGCGCGTTGCGGCAGTAAGATGGCGCCTCGGCCAGTTCCGTCATCTCCTGCTGCAAATCACTGCAGCCGTCCTGATTGCGGCAGGTGCTGCAGCGCAGGACCGCGCGCATGTATTTACGGCCTTGCGCCTGCGGATCGCCAGCAACCATTTCGCCATAATCGATGCCCAGACGGCTGGCCATCCCCTGCACCAGATCGCTGCTGCGCCCGAGTTTTGCAAAAAGTCCCATGTGTCTCCTCCCATGCCCGGCCGCCGCCGGAAGTGCAGACAGAATGGGCGGGAATGTTTCCCGGCACTTTGATGTGGCGCAAATTCCGCGGCAGTCAGGTCCTCCCGCCTGCGCTTCGGTCTTCTTGCGAGGACCTGAGCGCAGTAGGACCCCCCCCCCCCCCCCCCCCCCCCCCCCCCCAAGGCCGCTGGCGGTGCAGGTCTCCTGCACCGCCCGGGCGCGGGAGCACCGCTGGAGTTCTGGTGTGTCAGATTGCGGACTGTTCCATGGCCTCCAGCCGGGTCACCACCTTGGCACCGCTTTCCAGGGTCCGGTGCACCGGGCATTTGTCGGCTATTTCCATCAGTTTGACGCGCTGTTCATCAGTCAGCGGACCGCACATCCGCACCACCCGGGTGAACTGGTCGATCTTGGCAGGCCCCGAAGGCAGGGCGTCCTGGGCGTGCACCTTGTCGTGGCTCACGTCGACGCTGATCCCCTCCAGCGGCCAGCCCTTGCGGCGCGCATACATCCTGAGCGTCATCGAGGTGCAAGCGCCCAGCCCCGCAGCCACGAACCCGTAAGGCGACATGCCGCGGTTGGTGCCGCCATAGGCCAGCGGTTCATCGGCAAAAGCATGGTGGTAGGGGCCGGACTGCACGTCCTGCAGGAAGCCCGAGGGGTCCGCCTCTGTCACCCGCAGGATGCCCTCCGGCGCGCCGGGCGGCGGCGCGGGCGGCGCCATTTTGACATAGCGCCCGGCCCAGGCGGCGATGACTTCCGCCGCGTATTCGGCGTCCGCCGCGCGGGAAATCAGGTGGTCCGCGTCGTCCAGGGTGATAAAGCTCTTGGGGTGCTTGGCAGCGGTGAAGATCGACGCGGCATTGTCGATGCTCACGGTCTCATCGCGCGGCGCATGCAGCACCAGCAGCGCCGCCTTCAGCTCCGCAATCGCAGGCGCCAGCGCCTCCGCATTGATATCCTCGACAAACTCCTTGCCGATCACAAACGGCCGTCCGCCCAGGCAGACCTCGGCGCGGCCCTTGGCCTCGATCTCCGGCAGGGCGGCATCGAAGTGGTGTGAGACATGGCCCGGATCAAACGGCGCCCCCAGCGTGACCACCCCCTTGACCGAGGGAATGCCGACGCGGGCGCGCAGCACCGCGGCGCCGCCCAGCGAATGGCCGATCAGCAGCGCAGGTGCCATGTTGCGTGCCGCGAGATATTGCGCCGCCTTGATCAGATCCGCCACGTTGGAGCTGAAGGTGGTGTTCTCGAACTCGCCCTCCGAATGCCCCAGCCCGGTGAAATCGAACCGCAGGACCGCAATCCCCATCGCGGCCAGCCGTCCGGCAATCCGCCGCGCCGCCGGGATGTCCTTGGAGCAGGTGAAGCAATGGGCAAACAGCGCGGTGGCCAGCACCGGTCCCTCGGGTAGGTCGAGGCGGGCAGCGAGGGTGTTTCCGGCGTGGCCGGTGAAGGAAATCCGTTCCGTGGGCATGGGCGTGGCCTTTGTTGGGTGTTCCGCATAGATTGAGCGCTTCAATGGCCTCGAACAAGGCATCGGGCCGGAACGTCACGGGAAGGTGAAGGCAGATGAGCAGCAGCACCCTGAGAGGCATCGGATGTTACAGCCCGCAGACTGCGCGGGACCGCGGAATGTGGCAGCGCCTGACGGAGTTTTGCGCCAGCGAGCCCCAGGCCTTCGGCCGCAATCCGGAAACCGGCCATGTGACCGGCTCCGCCTTTGTGATGTCCTCGGACATGCGAAGCGTGCTCTTGACCCATCACAAGAAGCTCAACCGCTGGTTCCAGCTGGGCGGCCATTGCGACGGCATAGCCGACGTGCACTTTGTGGCGCTGAAGGAGGCCTATGAGGAAAGCGGGCTCCAACGGATCAGGCCGCTGTCGGCGCAGGTGTTCGACGTGGATATCCACGAAATTCCGGCAAATACCCGCGATTGCGCGCATCTGCACTACGATGTGCGCTACCTGTTTCAGGCAGAGGTGGGGCAGATTGCCCCCAGCGGCGAGTCCCACGCCTTGGCCTGGGTGCCGCTGAAGCAGCTTGAAGAGGTGACAGACTCGCCCGGCGTGCTGGTGCTGAGCGAAAAGCTGGAGCTGTTCCTGAATAGCTATTGTTAAGCGGTGGCGCCTGACGGCGCCGCAGGCTGTCCCGGTCCCTCCGTGCAGGAAGGACCGGCAGGATGGAATCAGGCTTCGCCCAGCAGCGCCTTGTCGAAGGGGTAGCTGGTCAGGTTTTCATGGCCGTCTTCGGTGATCAACACCTGGTCTTCCAGCTTGATCGAGAAATCGCCGCCCTCAGGCGACACCAGCGCCTCGACGCACAGCACCATGCCCGGCTCCAGTTCGTAATCGAAGGCGCCCTCGACCATGGCGTCGGGATAGGCCACCAGCGGCCATTCATCGCAGAGGCCCACGCCGTGCATCATGCAGCCGTATTTCTGCTTCTGGAACTGGTCGTCCAGAACATGGCAGCCCCGCGACAGCTCCTGGATATTCACGCCCGGCTTCAGCATTTCCATGTTGTGGCGGATGTGCTCCAGCCCGTGCTGCATGGCATAGACCATATCGGGCCGCGGCTTTTCATCGCCGATCCACCAGCTGCGCGAGATGTCGATGCAAATGCCGTAGGAGCCGACCAGGTCGGTGTCGAAACTGATCATCTCGTTGTTCTGGATGATGCGGGGCCCGCATTCCTGGAACCAGGGGTTGGTGCGGGGGCCGGAGGCCAAGAGGCGGGTCTCGATCCATTCGCCGCCGCGGCGGATGTTTTCCGCGTGCAGCACCGCCCAGACGTCGTCCTCGGAGATATTGCCGCCCGGGACCTGCTCGCGGGCGAATCTTTCCATTGCCGCCACCGCGGTTTCGCAGGCGTGATGGGCACAGCGCATCGCCAGGATCTCATCCGGGCCTTTCACCGCGCGGCATTTCTCAGTCAGCTCCTCGCCGGGGAAAATCTCCAGCCCCTGCGCCTCCAAAGCCCGCAGCCCGTGCAGCATCACTTTGTCCACCGCCAGCCGCTTGTTGCTGCCGCTGTGCTCTTCCAGCAGGATGCGCACCTCGTTGGAGAACTTGTCCGCGGCCACGTCGATCTTGTCGCCGCGGTCGAAATAGAACAGGTCGGCGCCTGCGCGCTGCTCGCGCACCAGCGGGTTGAACTCGCTGAGGAACGGCGACTGCTTGTAATCCCACAGCACCATGTAGCCATCGGCGCAGACCAGCAGCGCCCGGAACGGGTTGTGGGTGTTCCACAACTGCATGTTGGTGGAATCGGTCGCATAGCGGATGTTCAGCGGATCGAACACCAGCAGGCCGCCATAGCCGCGGTCGTTGATGTGCTTGACCAGCCGCTCCCAGCGGAACTTGCGCAGCGCCTGCAGATCCGGCAGCTGCAGCCCGGCCTCTGCCCATTCGGCAAAGGCCAGCTGGGTCGGGCCGATCTCGACCCGGTTGTTGTCGTTCGGGGTGTTGTCGCCCAGTTTGGCGCCGCGGGTCGGGTCGATCTTGCGGATGTCGCGGTAATGCTCGTTCATGCTGGGAGGTCCTTGCTGCACAGTCCTGTACAATGTGCAGCAAGGGGCGAGGCGGATTCGCCGCTGAAAGCGACGGATTCTATCGTCGTTTCTGACCTAAGCCGTGTTGTCAGACCGCGGGAGGCATTGCAGCAGCTGCTGCTTTGGACCTATGGCACCAGCGGCCGGGCCGCCTGCACCATGCCGGCGCTTTCAAGGTACAGCACCAGGGCCGTCAGCAGCAGCAGATGGCTGATGAAGCGAAGCCGGCGGGCGCCAGTCAGGGACAGCGCAGCGAGAGCCGAGGCATGCAGGTGGCGGCCCCAGCCGCCGCGCAGACCTGCTGAGGAAACGGATGTCCGAAGCCCTGCCCAGGACCTGCCGGAGGCCGCGGCGGCCGCACTTGCTGCTTTGCGCATCTTCGCCTCGCGGAAGGCGCGGTCGCAGTGGGCGTCCAGTTCCAGCGCGGTCTGGTCCACCGGTGTAAAGCAGTCCCGGCCGCGCGGGCGTGATTGTACTGCCGGGACAGTTTTGCGGGCTGCCGCAGGGAGGGCGGCGGCAACGGGTTGTTTCCGGCTGCTGGACTTGGGGGCAAAGGCACTCAGAAACTGTTCGCATGTCAGCGCAACCTCGTTGTCGAGCCATTCGACAGAGGTTGCCTCCACCGTTTCCAGCAGGCGGCGCAGCGTTTCGGCCAGAAGCAGTTCGGAGATTTCCTGATTGCAGTAGCCCGGATAGACCGGAGACAGCACCAGTTCCAGCAGTGCTGAGGGTTGCATCACGCTGCCGGGTAGCCTGCTGGTTCGGCGCAGCGGCACCCGGCGCAGGCGCACAGTCACCAGGTAATGATCGCATTGCAGACGGGCAGTGTTTTCCGCCCGCGCCTGAACCTGCTCTGCCGGGTGGCCGAAGTCCTCAAGCGTGTCCACAACCGCCGTCAACGCAGCGGAAAGCGTTCCGCTGTCGCGGCTTTCCAGTCCCAGCCGTCCTGTATATTGCACGTTCTCTGCCACTGTCCGGATCCTCCATTCAGGGTGCCGATAGAGAAACAATAAAATTCGAAATAGTTAAAAGTGGGGCGGGCCGGACTGATTTCGAAGCAACGGTGGTGCCGCGCAGCCGTGAAATGCGGCATTGTCCAATATTCTGAAATTAAACGGATTTGAGGAAAATCATCGGTTCTTAAGGGCCGGAATGCGGCTCAACTGTGACGGCTGGCGGACACATTGATGCCCCAAGCCCTACAATGGCGCCGGAATCGCGTGCACTGTTTTTCACAGCAGGCTGCAAACGCTTTGCGCCCGCCGGGCGGCGGGCGCATTCACTGCGATCCGTTGCGGACAAACGGTGCTCAACCGTCGATCTGGCGCCCCATGATCGCCAGCGACTGCTGGTACACGGTGGCCGCATTCCACTCCTTCAGCACACGGTAGTTGGGCTCGCCCTGCTGGTAGCCCTTGCCGGGTTTCCAGCCCTTCCGGCGCAGGTAGTTGGCGGTGGAGGCGAGCGCATCGCCCATGTTGTAGAAATCCACCCGTCCGTTGCCGTCCCAATCGACGCCGTATTGCAGCGCATTGCCGGGCAGGAACTGGGTATGGCCCAGCTCGCCATGCTTGGCGCCCAGGGTGGCCGGAGTGATGGCGCCCTGATCGACCAGTTTCAGCGCCCCCAGCGCATGCGGGCGGAAGAAGTCGGAGCGGCGGCAGTCATAGGTCAGCGTCACGATGGCCGACACCACTTGGCTGTCGCCCATGTAGTTGCCAAAGGCGGTCTCCATCCCGTGGATGGCAATCAGCACACCCGCAGGCACGCCGTACTGGCGCTCAAGTGCTGCATAGAAGTCCGGGTTGCGCGCCTTGCGCTTGCGGCCTTGCGCCACGATGGTGGCGGAGCCGCGGATCTGCATGAATTTCTCCAGCGAGTATTTGAAGCTCTTCTGGTTGCGGTCGGCGGAAATGGTGCGGCGGGCATACTGCGCATTGGCCAGTGCCTGCAGCCCCGCCTTGCGCACGCCCGCGCGCTTGGCCTCGGCGCCGAACGCCTGCTTCCAGGCGTCGAACCCGGCAGAGCTGTTGCCGCAATTGGCGGCAAGGGCAGGGGAGGCAAGCAGGGCGGAAATCAGGGCTGGGGCCAGAAGGCGGCGCATGAAGAAAACTCTCAAAATGTGACTCGTGGCTTTCAGCCTAACGTGCTGGCGCCCCTTGTCTAACGGGAAAAGCCGCCATTGCTTCCCATTTGCCTAGGCAAAGGCGCTGCCCGCGGCCAGTGCCAGCCCGTCTGCAACCGCGGTCATGGCATTTCCCGTTTCCAGCCGGGCATTTGGGCACAGCGCGCGCATTTCCGCCTGCACCGCTGCCAGCAGCGAAGAGCCGCCGACCAGAACGATCCGCTCCACCTTTTCGGCCGCTATCCCGGCCTGCGCCAGCGTCTCTGCCGCGCAGGCGCCGATTGCAGCGGTCTGCTCGCCAAGCGTCTGCGTCATTCCCGCGGCGTCCAGCGGCACCGACAGTCCGCGCTCCAGCAGTTTCAGATCGATGAGGGCCTGAGCATCCGTACCATTGGCGCGGATCTTGCCGTGCTCCACGGCAAAGGCGAGCTCATGGCCCAGCTCATCCTCCAGCACCGCCACCAGCCGCGCCAGTTTCTCGGGCTCCACCGCGTTGGCGGCCAGATCCTGCGCCGCCCGGCGGCTTTCGGGCGCATAGAGGAAGGGGATCATCTGCCAGGTGGCCAGATCGTTGAACAGCCGGTTCGGCGCAGGCAGGGTGCCGCCGCCAAAGGCATTGCGGATCCGGCTGCCCCGGCCCAGCAGCGGCATTACACGGCGAATGCTCAGCTGCCGGTCGAAATCTGTGCCGCCCAGCCGGACGCCGTGCGAGGCCAGGATGCGGGTTGCCCCATCTGCACCTTGCTCAAAGGCGGTGAAGTCGGAGGTGCCGCCGCCGATATCGACAATCAGCCCAAGGCCCGGCGCAGGCGCGGCGGCGCGCAGCGCGGCTTCCGGCTCATACATGAACAGAACGTCCTGAAACCCCGCCTCCAAGTAGCAGGCGCGCAGATCCTTTTCTGCCTGCACGTTGCGGTCTTCATCCTTGGAATGAAACTGCACCGGGCGCCCCGACAGCGCATGAGTGAATTCCATATGCGTCGCCGCTTCAGCGCGGCGTTTCATCTCTGCCAGGAACCGCGTGATGAGGGTGGCAAAGCTCAGGCGCTCGCCGCCCAGCCGCCGCTCGTCCTGCAGCAGCGGGGTTCCCAGCAGGCTTTTCAGCGCCCGCATGAACCGCCCCTCGTCGCCATTGATCAGCGCCCGCGTGGCGCTGTGGCCGATCCGCATGGTGCGGCTGCCGTCCTCAAAGAACACCGCGGTGGGCAGGGTCTGCTCGCCCGGCTCCATCTCCACCAGCCAGGGACGGCCCGCAACCGCAATCCCGGCCGCCGAGTTGGAGGTGCCGAAGTCAATGCCAAGGGTGTTGGGGGCGGTCATGGGAAAGCTCCTGTCTTCCGGGCTGAGCCGCGCTGGATATGGAATGCCGGCCCCAAGAGCAAGTCCTGCAAATGAAAAGGGCGCCCGCTGGGGCGCCCTTTCCGTGTCTGGTCTGTCAGCTTAGCAGCTGTAGTACATGCCGAACTCAACCGGGTGCGGGGTGTGCTCGTACTTGTGGACCTCTTCCATCTTCAGCTCGATGTAGCCGTCGATCTGGTCCTTGGTGAACACGTCGCCCTGCAGCAGGAAGTCGTGGTCGGCGGCCAGCGCGTCCATGGCTTCACGCAGGGAGCCGCAAACGGTCGGGATGCCTTCCAGCTCCTCGGCCGGCAGATCGTAGAGGTTCTTGTCCATGGCTTCGCCCGGATCGATCTTGTTCTTGATGCCGTCCAGGCCGGCCATCAGCAGGGCTGCAAAGCACAGGTAGGGGTTTGCCGCCGGATCGGGGAAGCGGGCCTCGACGCGCTTGGCTTTCGGGCTTTCGGTCCACGGAATACGCACACAGCCGGAGCGGTTGCGGGCGGAGTAGGCGCGCAGAACCGGGGCCTCAAAGCCGGGGATCAGGCGCTTGTAGGAGTTGGTGGACGGGTTGGTGAAGGCATTCAGGGTCTTGGAATGCTTCAGGATGCCGCCGATGAAGTACAGCGCTTCCTGGGACAGGTCAGCGTATTTATCGCCTGCAAACAGCGGCTTGCCGTCTTTCCAGATCGACATGTTGACGTGCATGCCGGAACCGTTGTCGCCATAGATCGGCTTCGGCATGAAGGTTGCCGACTTGCCATAGGCGTGGGCCACGTTGTGGATCACGTATTTGTACTTCTGCAGCTCGTCCGCCTGTTTGGTCAGGCTGTCGAAGATCAGGCCCAGCTCGTGCTGGCAGGACGCAACCTCGTGGTGGTGCTTGTCGACCTTCATGCCCAGACGCTTCATGGTGGACAGCATTTCCGAACGCAGGTCCTGCGCTTCGTCGGTCGGGTTCACCGGGAAGTAGCCGCCCTTCAGGCCCGGGCGGTGGCCCATGTTGCCCATTTCGAATTCAGCGTCGGTGTTCCAGGAGCCGTCGGTCGCGTCAACCTCGTAGGACACCTTGTTGATGGTGTTGGAGTAACGCACGTCGTCGAACAGGAAGAATTCCGCTTCCGGGCCCATGTAGGCCACGTCGCCGATGCCGGAGGACTTCAGGTAGGCCTCGGCCTTCTGGGCGGTGCCGCGCGGGTCGCGCTCGTAGCTCTCGCCGGTGTCGGGCTCAACGATGGAGCAGTGGATGCAGAGGGTCTTCTCGGCGTAGAACGGATCCATATAGGCCGAGGTGGTGTCCGGCATCAGTTTCATGTCGGAGTTTTCGATCGACTTCCAGCCGGCGATCGAGGAGCCGTCGAACATGAAGCCTTCTTCCAGGAAGTCTTCGTCGACCAGGTCCACGTCCACGGTCACGTGCTGCAGCTTGCCGCGCACGTCGGTGAAGCGGATGTCGACGTATGCGACATCTTCGTCTTTGAGTGTCTTGAGAACTGCGTCTGCGCTCATTCCCTCGGTCCTTCTGATTTATATGTCAGGATGTTTGTTGAATTTGTTACAGCGCGTCCGGGCCGGTCTCGCCGGTACGGATGCGGATCGCTTGCTCGACAGGCGAGACAAAGATCTTGCCGTCGCCGATCTTGTCGGTCTTGGCGGCATCGACAATGGCCTCGATCGCCTGGTCGACCTGATCGTCGTCCAGCACAACCTCGACCTTCACCTTGGGCAGGAAGTCGACAACGTATTCGGCGCCGCGGTACAGCTCGGTGTGGCCCTTCTGGCGGCCAAAACCCTTGACCTCGATGACAGAAAGCCCCTGGACGCCGACGTCCTGCAACGCTTCCTTCACCTCATCCAGTTTAAAAGGCTTGATGATGGCTTCGATCTTTTTCATCGGCTTTGGCTCCTCGCAAGCTTGTTGGGGGTGTCATTTCACTTCTAAATGAAGGCAGCAATGCATGGGTTTGCGGCTGCGGCAATTGTGGGCAGAAATTGAGCGTGTCTGCCTAAAAATTAAGCACTGCGCCCGGAAAATGCGCAGAATTGAATCGGGGAAGGGCGAAACATGACCGAACTGCTGACCGCAGCCCAGATGCGGGCGATTGAGCAGGCCGCCATCGCATCCGGTGAGGTGACCGGGCTGGAGCTGATGGAGCGGGCCGGGCAGGGGGTGGTCGAGGCCATCTTCGAGGAATGGCCGGAGCTGGTTAAGCTGCGACAAGAAGATAGTGGATTGAAGGCCATAGTCTTGTGCGGTCCGGGTAACAATGGCGGTGACGGGTTTGTGGTGGCGCGGTTGCTCCATGAGCGAGGCTGGGAAATTGAAGTTTTCCTGCTTGGCGATCCTGAGAAGCTTCCGCCGGATGCACGGGTGAACTTAAAGCGATGGAGCGAGATTGGAGGAACAAAGCCTCTGCGGACTGATCTTCCGCTAGAGCAGCAATCATCATTGGACGCAGACTTCGCGATCGATGCGCTGTTTGGAACAGGCCTAGTGAGGCCACTAGATTCTGGCCTGCGAAAGATCATCGAAGAAATCTACCACTGGGAAGACTTCGCGGTTGCAGTTGATTTGCCCTCGGGCTTTTGCACAGACAGCGGAGAATTTTTGGACGGCGAAAATGAAAGCAACTTGAAGCTGGATGAGATCGGTTTGGTGGTGACCTTCCAGCGCGCCAAACATGGCCATTTTCTTGGGCGCTTGACCCAAGTAACGAAGAAGCTGGTGGAAGTGGACATCGGCCTGGAACCGTTCTTGCTGCATGATGAGTCAGTGGTTTTTCGTGCGGACGCTTGCCATGTTTCTAGCAACATCTTCAAAGGCGGCGGCCACAAATACTCCCACGGCCACGCCCTTGTCCTCTCAGGCGGACATGGCAAGACCGGCGCCGCCCGGCTGGCCGCCCGCGGCGCCCTGCGGATCGGTGCAGGGCTGGTCACCGTCGGCTCGCCGCGCTCGGCGATGTTTGAAAACGCTGCCAATCTGACCGCCATCATGCTGCGCCAGATCGATGGCGCACATGGGGTCAGCGAACTGCTGGAGGACACACGCTTCAACGCGGTCTGCCTCGGCCCCGGCCTGGGGCGCGGTGCGGACACGCAGGCGGTGGTGATGGCGGTTCTGAAGGAAAACCGCGCCACTGTTCTGGACGCCGACGCGCTGACACGGTTTGAGCTGAAGCCGGAGGCGCTGTTCGAGCTGCTGCACGAAAACTGCGTCCTCACCCCGCATGGCGGCGAATTTGCCAAGCTGTTCCCGGATCTGGCGGAGAAACTGAACGCACCCGCAACCACAGGCCCCGCCTATTCCAAGGTCGACGCCACCCGTGAGGCGGCCAAACGCGCAGGCTGCGTTGTGCTGTTCAAGGGGCCGGACACGGTGATCGCCGCGCCGGACGGGCGCTGCTCTGTGAACTCTGCTCATTACGAGCGGTCCGCGCCCTGGCTGGCCACCGCCGGGTCGGGGGACGTTTTGGCGGGCTTCATCACCGGTTTGATGGCACGCGGTTTCGATCCGATGCAGGCAGCTGAAACCGCCGCCTATATCCACGTCGAATGCGCGCTGGAGTTTGGCCCCGGCCTGATCGCCGAGGACCTGCCGGAGCAGATCCCCGCGGTGTTCCGCAAGCTGGGAATGTAAGCCGCTTCAGGCCGCCGGTCGCAGGTCCTCTTGCGGCGCGGCGGCGGCTGCCAGCTCCAACCCGCCTGCATAGATCACATGCGGGCGGGAAAACTCCAGCACCGTCAGATCCATCATCTGCAGGCCCAGGTCGCGGATAAACTCGCCGTCCACCAGCTCATAGGCCGGCACCACCGCCTGCGGCTGGCCGAACATCGCCTTGGCGCGCCAGTCGCGCACCAGGATGCGCTGGTCCCAGGGCACGGTCAGGTCGCCCTCGCCACGGGTGTCGCCCAGAGAGCCGGCGGCAATGCACACCGCCTGCAGCATCGCGCGGCGGGTCCGCACGGCCTCCACCTGGGCCATGCCCAGGGTGCGGGTGATCAGGCTGTCGCCGGATCTGATTTCCTCGGCGGCGCGCTCGCCCTCGCGGGTCAGCACGATGGTGCCGCGCAAGAGGCTGATGTTCTGGCTGCCTTGAAACAGCCGCCGGGGCTGTGCCTGGCCGCGCATCGCCATTTGCGCGCGCAGGGCCGCATTTCCAAACGGTTTCATATTGTTGCTCGCTTTGTCTGCCTCAGACTTTTTTACCAAACTACGGCACAACCGGATTCCAGGCCCAGCCCTTTTGCGCGAAAACCCGCCGATTGTTGCGATATTCCGGACGGATTGTTGCCGTTTTGCACATCGGCATTTCGGGCACGATTTCCCCTCGCATCCCCGGCCAAGCTTTGCTATTCAGCGCGTCACGCGGCGGGTTCGTCCCGGCGCGCAGTGCGGGTGTGGCGGAATTGGTAGACGCACCAGATTTAGGTTCTGGCGCCGCAAGGCGTGGGGGTTCAAGTCCCTTCACCCGCACCATCCTTCCAGACGGTATCAGCGGCAAACAGCGCGCAGGCAGCAGCGGTTGCGGGCCGGTTTAACCTTGCCTGCCAGTAATTTCACTGGACCGGGCCTGAATGTGCTATACTTGTCACCGGCCGGCAGCGAACAGCGGCCGGCCCAAGTGTTCATCAGTATAATGTTAAAAAAAGGGGGATGGCTGTGACACGTCTTCTGAAAATCTCCACTGCCGCCGCGGGGCTATGCGCCGTCGCGGTGCCGGCCTCGGCTGAACTGCGGTATGACAACGATTCCGGCGGCTATGTCGAAATCTATGGCCAGTTCAATCCGGCCATCATCTCGGTTGACGACGGGCAGCAGACCGAAACCAATCTGCTGGACTACGACTTGTCCCGGTCCCGCATCGGGTTGCGGCTGATGCAGCCGATCGGGGCCAATACCTTCGGGTTCCGGTTCGAGGCCGGGCTGGGGTTCCCCAACTCGACCGAAGTGAACCAGTTCGGTTCCGACTACAGCGGCTGGACCCGCGCCGACCTGCGCCATGTGGACTTCTGGCTGGAGGGCAGCTGGGGCAGGTTTTCAGCCGGGCAGGGCAGCATGGTGGCCGACGGTGCGGCTGAGACCGACCTCTCCTATGTCGGCACGGCGCTTTATTCCTACACCGCGGATGCCAACGCCGCCTTCCTGTTCCGGGATACCACCGGCGCGCTGAGCGGGCCGGCTGTTGCCTCTGCTTTTGACAACCTCGACGGCTCCCGCCGCGGCAGGATCCGCTATGACACCCCGGATCTGAACGGCTTCTCCGCCGGCATTGCCTGGGGGCAGAACATCCTGTCGACCGGGGACGATGCCGATTACTACGACATCGGCCTACGCTACGGGCAGGAATTCGGCACCACCAACTTTGCCGCGTCGCTGGCCTATCAGGTGCGTGACGACGCCGGCGCAGAGCGCTCGGACGTGATCGGCTCCGCCTCCGTGCTGCTGGACAACGGCCTGAGTTTCACCATGGCGGGCGGCAGCCGCGACAATGACGCGGCCGGTGCCAGCGATCCCAGCTACTACTACGCCAAGATCGGCTATGAGAATGACTGGCTGGCCTGGGGCAAGACCGGTTTCGGGGTGCATTATTATGACGGCGAGGACTTCAACGTCACCGGCTCCAGCACCAAGGGCTGGGGCATCGGCGTGGCCCAGAAGGTCGACAGCATCAATACCGACATCTACCTGACCTATCAGGAATACGAGTATGAGGATTCCGCTGCGACCTACCAGGATCTGACAACCTGGGTGCTGGGTGCGCGCTGGCGGTTCTGACGAGCGGCAGATATCTGGAACACAAAGGAACGCTCCGGTCAGCCGGAGCGTTCCTTTGTTGAGGGCTGGACCGGGCAGTTTTCCGGATCCGCCCGCCCAGCTGATTCCCACCTCAGGGTTGCACGTGCGGCATAGCTGCTTTGCGTGAGGCGGGCCGTAAACGTAATCGTCTTCACATCTCCGGTCCCGTGGCGGCGCTACGGTGCAGGTGATTTTTTGCCACGGGCAGATTTTCACAATTGCCGCATCGGTCATCTGACCCGGAATTCATGCCATGCGCCCGGAGGCTCCCTCGGCTCCTGCGCTGGCCTGTACCGGACAGCGGCCGTAAGCGGCGGAACAGGAGACAGGACATGAAAACCAAGTTTGCAGCCCGCGCCGGCGCAGCCACCCTCGCAGCCGCAGTTGCGGCCCCGGCATTTGCAGGCCCCACCTATACCAATGACACCGGCGGCAGCTTCCGCTGGTACGGCCAGTTCAACCCTGCCTACCAGTCCTTCGACGACGGTGTGCAGGACTACAACCGGCTGACCGACAACGCCGCCTCCAATTCGCGCATCGGCTTCTGGCTGGAGCAGGCCTATGGTGAAAACACCCTGCGGTTCCGCTTTGAAACCGCCTTCGGCTTCCGCTCCTCGGACGGGGTCAGCCAGCTGTCCAAGGGCGACAACCTCAGCTGGGACCGCACCAATATCCGCCACGTCGACTTCCAGTTCGACACCGCGCGGTACGGCCGTTTCTCCGCAGGTCAGGGCTCGATGGCAACCGACGGCATCACCGGCGCTGATTTCTCCGGCACCGGCCTCGGCGCCTCCAACTCGGTTGCTGATTCCGCGGGCGGTTATGCTTTCCGCACCGGCGCAGGCGCGCTCAGCAGCATCGATATCGGCGATGCCTTCACCGATCTGGACGGCAGCCGTCTGGGCCGCGTCCGGTACGATTCGCCGGACTTCGCTGGTTTCACCCTGTCGACCTCCTGGGGCACCGATGTCCTGAAGGACGCCAATGACCGCGAAAGCTATGACGTGGCCGTCCGCTGGGCCAATGACGACGCCGCGGGCTTTGCCATCGACACCGGCATCGGCGCCTCCTGGACCGAGGAAACCGGCGAGGAAGACTACCGCGACATCTCCGGCTCCTTTGCGGTGCTGCACAAGGCCACCGGCCTGTCGCTGAACATTGCCGCGGGCGAGCGCGACATCTCGGGCACCTACGCCTATGCCAAGCTGGGCTACTCGGCAGACCTGATCTCGGCCGGCTCCACCTCCTTCTCGGTGGACTACTATGACGGCTCCGACATGGTCAGCAACGGCGACAGCGCCGAATCCTGGGGCGTTGCCGCGGTCCAGAAAATCGACGCCTACAACGTCGAGACCTACCTGGCCTACCGCGACTATTCCTACGCGGATACCAGCGCCACCACCTACCAGGACGCCAACGTCATCCTGGCCGGTGCCCGCTGGAAGTTCTGAACCGCAACTCCCTCGGTTTTCGGAACGGAAACACGCCCCATTGCGGGCGTGTTTTTCGTTGCGGGCCCTCGGAAATCCGCAGGAACGGCAGGGAATGGGGCAATGCCCCTTGCGCCGCGGCGCCGGGGGAAATAGAAGACCGCAAATTGTCTGGGGGCACCTCGCACAGGGGCCCCGAATCTCTATGGGGAATAGGATGCAGGTCACCGAGACGCTGAACGAAGGTCTGAAACGCGGCTACGCCATCACCGTCACCGCCGCCGAGCTGGACGAGAAGGTCAACGAAAAGCTGGTCGAAGCCCAGCCGGAAATCGAAATGAAAGGTTTCCGCAAAGGCAAGGTGCCGATGGCACTGCTGAAAAAGCAGTTCGGCCAGCGCCTGATGGGCGAAGCAATGCAGGAAGCCGTCGACGGCGCCATGAACAAGCATTTCGAGGACAGCGGCGACCGTCCGGCGCTGCAGCCCGACGTCAAGATGACCAACGAAGACTGGAAAGAAGGCGACGACGTCAACGTCGAGATGTCCTACGAGGCACTGCCGGAAATCCCCGAAGTCGATTTCTCCGGCGTCGAGCTGGAAAAGCTGGTGGTGAAGGCTGAAGACGAAGCCGTCACCGAGGCGCTGAACAACCTGGCCGAAACCGCCAAGGAATTCGAAGCCCGCGAAGACGGCGCTGCAGCCGAAGACGGCGACCAGGTCGTGATCGACTTCGTCGGCAAAATCGACGGCGAAGCCTTTGACGGCGGCGCAGGCGACGACTACCCGCTGGTGCTTGGCTCCAACTCCTTCATCCCCGGCTTCGAAGAGCAGCTGGTCGGCAGCAAAGCCGGTGAAGAAAAAGACGTGACCGTGTCCTTCCCCGAGGAATACGGCGCAGAGCACCTGGCCGGCAAAGAGGCCGTGTTCTCCTGCACCGTCAAGGAAGTCAAAGCCCCGAAAGCGGCTGAGATCGACGACGAGCTGGCCAAAAAATTCGGCGCCGACGACCTGGACGCGCTGAAGGGCCAGATCTCCGAGCGCCTGGAAGCCGAATACGCCGGCGCCGCCCGCGCGGTGATGAAGCGCGCGCTGTTGGACAAGCTGGACACCCTGGTCTCCTTCGACCTGCCGCCGTCGCTGGTCGACGCCGAAGCCAAGCAGATCGCGCACCAGCTGTGGCACGAGGACAACCCGGAAGTGCAGGGCCACGACCACGGTGAGATCGAAACCACTGAGGAGCACACCAAACTGGCCGAGCGCCGCGTCCGCCTGGGCCTGCTGCTGGCCGAGCTGGGCCAGAAGGCTGAGGTCGAAGTGACTGACGCCGAAATGACCCAGGCGATCATGGCGCAAGCCCGCCAGTACCCGGGTCAGGAGCGTCAGTTCTTCGAGTTCATCCAGCAGAACGCCCAGATGCAGCAGCAGCTGCGCGCGCCGATCTTTGAAGACAAGGTTGTCGACCACATCGTCGAGCAGGCCAAAGTCACCGAGAAAGAGATCTCCAAGGACGAGCTGCAGAAAGCTGTTGAGGAGCTGGAAGAGGAATAAACCTCTTGCCTGCATGACTTACGGAAAGGCCGCCCGTTGGGCGGCCTTTTTCGTTGGGGTCAGCGTGCGGGGCAGGCTCCTGCACCGGCGGAAACCCCGGCCGTGAAGGCCGCGGCGCGTGCTGGACAGCGGCGCCGCTGCTAGCGGTGCTCCGCCGGCACCCAATCCTCCGCCGCGCTGTTCCAGAACCTGTTGGGATTGTCCTCGTCCAAGCCCCGGATATGGAGCGTCCGCAGACAGGGGCTCACAAAGATCACCGGCTCCTCGTAAGGGTGTGACGCGTAGATTCGCCTGAGAACCTGCACGGCCTCATCGCGGCTCAAAAAGAAGGACAGTTCCACGCAAGGCACTTCAACCGCATTGCGGGTCGCCCGGTTGCGGCCGCTCCCCAGAGATCTGAAGCGCTGGATGCCCGCCGCCGTCGTGAAGGTGACACGGTCGTAATCACCGTATGTCAGGGGGGTGACCGACAGAACCGCATCGACGATTTTCTGCAGGTGCGTCTCAGGCACCTGGACCGCGATCCGCAAGCCGTCGTCGGGAACAAACCTGTCGTTGTTTAGGTCGGGCAGCATCAAAGGGTCTCCAGTTTCTTTCTGTCTGGATAACCCATGCAGGCGAGGCTGCGGGAATTGACGGTTCGCTGCGGGGCGAAACGTTCAGGCTTGCAGGCAGGCGGTGCCGGATCAGGGAAACAGGCGCTCCCGCCCGTTCTTGGCGCGGTCCTGCGGACCGCGCCGCGGCCCGCCCAAGCCGGGCAGCGCCCCTGCCGGGGCGCTGTAGAGGGGGAGGCATCAGCCGTCAGAGGGGGCCGGGCGCAGGCCGGTTTCAACCAGCATGCCGCGGCGCTTGGCCTCGTAATAATAGCCGCGCGAGTAGTGCTTCACCGCCATGTCCTGGCTGCCGTCAGCCAGTAGCCAGGCGCCGCGCAGGTACTTCACGGAGAACTGAAGGTTGGTATCGGCATCGAGCAGATCCTGGGGCTCGCCTCGGAAGCCCATCGACCGCGCCGTCGCGGGAAGGATCTGCAGCAGCCCGTAGTAGGGGCGGTTCACCGCCTTGGGCCTGTGGGTGCTTTCGCGGACCGCCAGCCGGTGCACCAGGCTGCGCGGGACCTCGTAGTGGTCTGCCCAGTAGTTGATCTTCTGGCGAAGTTCCGGCGTCTCATTGGGGTAGAGCGGCGGGCCGGCTCGGGACACCTCCGGGGGGGAGGCGGTGCTGGCGCAGGCAGAGAGCACTGCGGCAGCTAAAAATAAGATCAAAGTGGTCCGGCGCGTCATGCGGCCTCCGAAAGCGGTTTCTCACGACGGTCAGATTAGTCGCATCGCCGCGGGCTGCAATGCTGCCCGCGCACCAGCGCTGACGGACGGCGGGGAACCGCCATCACGGCGGGGGAAACCGCCTGTTGCCGCGCCTGTTCCGCGGGCGGCGGCAGGTGGTTCAAACTTTAATCATTAGACATTTGTTAAATATGGTTCTCCACTACATATTGGGGTCGCGCATTGAGGCAGAAACAACCCTCAGGGCAGTTAGCCCCTCACGCCTGTGGGGCAGCTGACCAAGTCGGGCAGAAGGGACCGCGGCTGTTTCCCAAATTTCGCGGTCCCTATAACAACCGGCAGCAGGCACTCAACAGGCATCGGCGCGGACATCCGCCGGGTTCAGAAAAACAGGTTGCAGCCTACAGCGGTGCAGCCCTTGCAGCAGCCCCGGGCGCTGGATCAGGCCGGCTTCTACTCCGCCGCCTGCGGCCGCTGGAACAGGCTTTCGCCCGGCGCAATCAGCCCCTTCGGCACCAGCTCCGAAATGGTCTCAGCGCGGGCGGCCGTCCGGCCTGGCCCGCTGCCGCGCAGCAGCCGGAACAACAGCCGCCGGCGCAGGGCCAGCTCCTCACTCTCCAATGCGTCCTGCATGGCGCATCCCCCTTTTTCACTCCACTCCCGGATTATTCTGGCCGAATGCGGCAAACAGATGGTTATTCCGGGGCAGGGGATTTGCGCGCAATTTGCCTCAGCTTTTCAGAACGTCAGTAGGCAACGAAAAAGGCCGCCCGTCAGGCGGCCTTTCCCATGTCTCACTGCCCCGAACGGGATCAGTTGGTTTCTTCGCCAGCGGCGTCGGCAACCGGTGCTTCGTCGTCGTCAGACGCGGCGGAGCCGATGTCATCGAACAGCTCGGAGATCTCGAACTCAGCAGCGGCTTCCTCTTCGGCGGCCAGCTCCTGGATCGATTTGCCCGATGCCTGCAGCTCGGCTTCCTCTTGGGAGCGGGCCACGTTCAGCTTGATTTCGACTTCCACTTCCGGGTGCAGCTTGACGGCGACCGAATGCAGGCCCAGTTCCTTGATCGGGTGGATCAGGGCGACCTGTTTCTTGTCGACCGAGAAGCCGTCCGCGGTTGCAGCGTCGGCCGCGTCGCGCGGGGTGACGGAGCCGTACAGCGCGCCCGCGTCCGATGCGGAGCGAATCACGATGAACTGCTGGCCGTCCAGCTTCTCTGCCAGAGCCTCGGCCTCTTTCTTGGTCTCCAGGTTGCGCGCTTCCAGCTGCGCTTTCTGGGCCTCGAAGGCGGCGATGTTGGACTCGGAGGCGGTTTTTGCCTTGCCCTGCGGCAGCAGGAAGTTGCGGGCGAACCCGGGCTTCACGTCAACGACGTCGCCCATCTGGCCCAGCTTTGCAACGCGCTCAAGAAGGATAACTTGCATCTGCTTATCTCCTTACTTCACGGCGTAGGGCAGCAGGGCGAGGAAGCGGGCGCGCTTGATAGCACGGGCCAGCTCACGCTGCTTCTTTGCCGAAACGGCGGTGATGCGCGAAGGTACGATCTTGCCGCGCTCAGAGATGTAGCGCTGCAGCAGACGGGTGTCTTTGTAGTCGATCTTCGGCGCATTTTCACCCGAGAACGGGCAAACCTTGCGGCGGCGGAAAAACGGTTTGGCTGCCATGATTTAGCGTCCTTTTCTCAAGCGTTGATCAGCGGCGCTCACGGCGATCGCCGCGTTCGTCGCGCTTCTGCATCTGGACCGAAGGGCCCTCGGCGTGCTCGTCGACCTTGATGGTCAGGACGCGCATCACGTCATCATGCAGACGCATCAGGCGCTCCATTTCCTGAACAGCGGCCGACGGTGCGTCGGTCTTCAGGAAGGCATAGTGGCCCTTGCGGTTCTTGTTGATCTTGTAGGCCATGGTCTTGACGCCCCAGTACTCCTGCTCGACCAGCTTGCCGCCGTTGTCGGACAGAACAGCACCGAAATGTTCGATGAGGCCTTCAGCTTGCGAGTTGGACAGGTCCTGACGCGCAATCATGACATGCTCATAGAGTGGCATGCGAACTCCTGTTTGTGTCTAGGCGCATTTCATAGACGGGGCATGTCACACTTCCGCTGCCCGGTCACGAGAGGCTGCGCGGATCGAAGATGTCGCGGAAGCAGGGCCTCCTATACAGGCTGCGGCCGAAAGAGCAAGGCAAAAGGGCATTTTGCGCTGGCTGCAAAACCCCGCCGCTGCAAAACCGCAAGCCCGCCCAATTGCTGCCGCAAAACCGGCCTTCAATCGTTAATGAAGTCTTAACACGGCCAGGCGCCGCGGCAAGGCAGCAGCACAACGGCAGCAGCAGAAGGGAAATATCATGGCAGTGACAGACCACACCCCGCCGCAGGTTTCCAGAATGTCAGGCGCCCGGGCGCTTGGCGCCATCGCCGGCGCATCGCCGTTGCGGCTGCGGTTTGAGGCGAACTGGAAAGTGCGCATTGTGGCGCTGCGGCTCCTGGGCGGGGCGTTGATCCTCAGCGCGTCCGGCTTGTGGCTGGTGCAGGGCGCCGGCGCCGATCCGGAAATGAACCTGATCCGCTTCGGCATCTCCGTCGCCTTCCTGCTGGCCGGCCTGGTCCTGATAACTGCGCATGAGCCCGCAGGCCGTCCCGAGGCCTGCTTCGACCCGGTGCGCCGCGAGCTGCGGGTGCTGAAGCGCGACGCCCAGGGCCGTCCGCGCACCGTGCTGCGCCGCAGCTATGACACTCTGGGTGCGGCGCGGCTGACGGCCGCCTCTGTGCAGCTGTTTGAGGGCGACGGCAGCCTGCTGATCGAACTGCCGCTGGGATCGGCCGCCATCCGCAGCCGGCTGCGCGACCAGCTCAGCGGTGCGGTGCGGATCCTGACCTGAGCCGCGATCACATTCCCGCGAGACCGGACCCGGCTGCCTGCAGCCGGGTTTTGTGTTCGCGCGCTCACAGATAGTGTTGGTTTTTGCGGGCTTCCAATCCGCAGGCCAAATGCCACATCTTTTGCCACAACATTCATTCAGACGGAGCCTTCCCCATGAAAAAGACCCTGCTTGCCGCCGCCCTGATCAGCGCGGCTGCCACCAGCGCCTTTGCCGTTCAAGCACCTGAGAAATACGTGCTGGACGCCAGCCACAGCCAGATCCTGTTCAGCTACAACCACCTTGGCTATTCGACCACATGGGGCATGTTCTCGGGGTTCGAGGGCGAGATCCAGTTCGACCAGGAAAACCCGGCGGCCTCCAGCGTTTCGGTCTCGATGCCGCTCAACTCGATGTTCACCGGCTGGCAGGCCCGGTTCGACCACTTCATGACCAAGGACTTCTTCGACGCAACCGAGGATGAAACCGTCAGCTTCACCTCCACCGGCATCGAGGTGACCGGCGACAGCACCGCCAAGATCACCGGCGACCTGACCCTGAACGGCGTGACCAAGCCGGTGGTGCTGGACGCCAAGCTGAACCAGGTGGGCGAGCATCCGATGGCCAAAAAGCCCTGGGCCGGTTTCGATGCCACCGCAACCGTGCTGCGCTCCGATTTCAATCTCGGCCAGTTTGCCCCCTTCGTCAGCGACGAGGTGCAGATCCAGATCTCGATCGAGGCGATGAAAGCGGAGTAACCCCGCATCACATCTGCGCGACTTCACACCCGGTCAGGTCCTGGCCGGGTGTTTTGTTTTTGCGCGCGAGGGTAGATGTGGGCGGGCGGGTGCCCGTCGTCGGCGCTGTTCCGCTGTCAGTTGAATAGTTACACGGAGTTTGGCCAATGAGATCCTGTCTTCTCGCTGCTTTCATCGCCGCTGCCGCGTCCGCTGCCGCCGCTGCGCCTGAGAAATACCTTCTGGACCCTTCCCACAGCCAGGTCGTGTTCACGTATAATCACCTGGGCTATTCAACCACGACCAGCATGTTCGCCGGTTTCGAGGGGGAAATCATGTTCAACCAGGAGGATCCCGCCGCCTCGAGCGTGTCGGTGACCATCCCGCTGGCGTCGATGATGACCGGATGGGAACCCCGGTTCAAAGATCTGATGTCCGAAAATTTCTTCAAGGCTTCCGGGGACGAGACAATCACATTTCAGTCCACCAGCATCGAGGTGACGGGCGGCACCACTGCCAATATCACTGGTGATCTGACCCTGAACGGCGTGACCAAACCGGTGGTGCTGGACGCCAAGCTGAACCAGACCGGCGAGCATCCGATGGCCAACAAGCCCTGGGCCGGGTTCGATGCCACCGCCAGCCTGCTGCGTTCTGATTTCGGTGTGGGTGCCGCCGTTCCCTTTGTCGGCGACGAGATCAGCATCAGAATCTCGATCGAGGCGATGAAGGCCGACAGCTGATTCCGCAACTGCCTGATCCTGTTTCCAGCCGCCGGCTCCCGATGGGCCGGCGGTTTTCCATTGCCCGGCCTGCAATCAGCTCCCCAAACTGTGACCGGGGTTCACTGGCGTTTCCGTCGCGGCAGGCGCAGACTGAAGACGGCCCCTCCGGCCACTTCGGAAAGGAGGCACCATGTTCCGCTTCGGCTTTCTCACTTCAGCCTGCGCGGCTTTGGCCCTTGCTGCCAACCTGGCCTTTACAGCTCCCGCCGCAGCCCATGATTCTGGCAGTGACGCCGCCCGCGCCATTGCCGGGCTGATTGCGCTTGGCATCATCGTCAAGAGCCTGGACAACGACCGGGACCGCCACCGCGGCCGCGTCTATTACCACCAGCCCAGACAGTACTACGGCCACCACGGCGCCCGCCGTCACCACCACGCGGGCCGCGACCGGCACCATTTCCGCCGCCACGGCGGCCACCGCCACCGCTCGCGCCACGGCGGATACTACTACCACCGGCACTGACCATGCTGCCAAGGTAGAGTTTGGTTGCGTGAATTCAGCTTTATGGTGTTGCCTGCCGCAACCTGCCTGTGCCAGAATTTGGCCTGCCGGCATACGGACCGGCGGACAGGAGCAGACAGTGGCAGCAAGCAGGACACAGACGGGCACCCTCCGCTACCGGCGGTCGCAACGCGGCGACGCGCAGGCTGTCTTTGATCTGGTTGGCGCATCGGTCAGCCGTCTTGCCCCGGACCCCTACCCGCAAGACGTGGTCGACAGCTGGATGGCGGGCCGGGTGCCCGAAGATTATCTGCGCGATTGCGCCGCCGGAGGCATCTGGATTGCCGAGGCGGAACGGAAACCGGTGGGTTTTGCCCACGGCGTTCCGGGCGAGATCAAGCGCCTGTTCGTCGCCGCGGGCCACACCGGCCTCGGGGCCGGTGCGGGTCTGATGCAGCGCGCGCTGGAGGATGCCCTGACGGGCGGCTCCGGGCATGTGCGCATCGAGGCGACTTTGAACGCGGTTCCCTTCTATGCGAAATGGGGGTTTGCCGAAACCGGCCGCAGTGTGTTTTCCGGGCGCGATGCAGCATTGCCCGAAATTGGTGTCGTGATCCTGGAAAAGGAGTTCTGAACACCGGTTAGCGACAGAACCGCCTAGGGGCAGAACCTTGCAGCGCCGCGCGTTAGCGCGGCGCCAGGCCCAAGGCTGCCAGGGGGTGCCGGCCCGGCCGGCGCCTCCGCAGGCGCGGGAGCGCTCCCCCGGGTTCCCCCAGGTCCCCTCAGTCAGTCTGTGCGTTTCGCCTCCAGCTCCACCGCCACATCAACGGCAAAGGCGAGCGAGCTTTCATCCGGCAGGCTTTTCCCGACCCCGAAATCCAGCCGGTTCAGCGTCAGACCGCCGGTCATCCTGGCAGTGTCCCCCTCCAGCACCAGGTCAAAGGGCAGGGTGGCCGGCACAGTTTCCCCCTTAATGGTCAGCGTGCCAACCGCCTGATAGCCCTCCGCCAGTTTCTCGATTTCCGCCTTGAACAGCGCGGTGGGGAAGCTTGCGCTGTCGAAGTAATCCGCGCCCATCGCCTGGCCCGCAACCGAGCCCAGCTCCAGTGACGGGATTGCGATGGTCACCTCCACATCGCCAGCCGGGCCGGGTGCGGCCGGCTCTTCGAAATTGATCGCTGCGGCCCACTCGCCAAAGCTGCCATCAACGGCGCTGCCCATCTGGGTGACGGAAATCCCCAGCGTGCCCGACTGCACCGCCCAGCTGCCTGTTCCTTCAGGCGCCGCGGCCACCACAGGGGCAACGGTGCCTTCGCTGCCGTGGCTGTGGTCATGGCCGCCAAGAATGCCCAGCGCAGCGCCGCCGCTCAGCACACCGCCCCAGACCGCCAGCGCCGCCAGCAGCGGCGCCACGCTGTGCGCCTGCGCAGGCGGCTCGGGCAGATCGCTGCGGCCCGGCAGCATCCGGCGCAGGGTGGCATCGCGGTCGACCGCATGATGCTTCAGTGCGCCGGCAATATGCAGCCCCAGCGCCGCCGCCAGCGTCCAGACCAGCAGCCAGTGTAGGCTGCCAAAGAAACCCGCCACATGATCGGACTTCGGCACAAACGGCAGGCTCTGGCCGAATGGCCACCAGATCGGCGCGAACCCGGTTGTGGCCGCGTGATGGATCCAGCCGGTCAGCGGCACCGCCACCAGCGAGCCATAGAGCAGCCAATGCACCACCTCCGCCGCCAGCGCCTCCGCCTTGCGGCCGGGGTGCAGCAGGCCCGGCTTCGGCTGGCTCAGCGCCCACAGGATCCGCAGCAGCGCAGTAAAGAACACCGCCACCCCGATGGTCTTGTGCATGGAGAACAAGAGCGTGGCGCGCTCGATCACCGCCTGGCTGCCGTCAAATCCGGGGCTCTGGATCTCATGCGCCAGACCGTTGGCGAAATAGCCCAGCGGAAAGGCTGAGAAGATCAGCAGCGCGGTCAGCCAGTGGAAGCCTTTGGCGACGCTGCCATAAGAAGAAAACGTGTTGGTGCGGGACATTGGGCGCATTTCCTGGTCAGGGTCCGGTTTCCCATAACCTAACCACGCCTTCCCCTGTTGCAACGCACGAGTGCTGTCCACCGGCGCACAGGTTTCGTGCGTCAGGTGCAGCTTTGCTTGTACGCAGGGGAAAGGGCGGGTACATCAGGCAAAACGCTGAAACAGACGAGGTCATCAATGACGATCGCATTTGTGTTCCCCGGGCAGGGCGCCCAGACCATCGGCATGGGCAAGGCGCTGGCCGAGGCCTATCCCGCCGCCAAGGCCATCTTTGACGAGGTCGACGACGCGCTGGGGGAAAGCCTGAGCCAGCTGATCTGGGAGGGCGATATTGAAACCCTGACCCTGACCCAGAACGCTCAGCCCGCCCTGATGGCCACCTCCATCGCTGCAATGCGTGCGCTGGAGGCCGAAGGGGTCACCATCGGCAAGGCGTCCTTCGTGGCCGGCCACTCCTTGGGCGAATACTCCGCACTGGCTGCCGCCAGCGCCATTTCGGTTGCCGACACCGCCCGCCTGCTGCGCACCCGCGGCCTGGCAATGCAAAGCGCCGTGCCGGTGGGCGAGGGTGCCATGGCCGCGATCCTGGGCCTCGATCTCGACGCCGTGCGCGCAGTGGCTGAAGAAGCCGCGCAGGGCGAGGTCTGCCAGGCCGCCAACGACAACGACCCCACCCAGGTGGTGGTCTCCGGCGCCAAGGCCGCGGTGGAACGCGCTGCCGAAATCGCCAAGGAGAAAGGCGCCAAGCGCGCGGTGATGCTGCCGGTGTCCGCCCCCTTCCACTGCGCCCTGATGCAGCCCGCCGCCGACGCCATGGCTGAGGCGCTGGCTGGTGTTGATATCAAATCCCCCGCGGTGCCGCTGATCGCCAATGTGCGCGCCGATGCCGTGACCAGCCCGGACGAAATCCGCGCCTTGCTGGTTGAGCAGGTGACCGGCTCCGTGCGCTGGCGCGAAAGCGTGCAGGCGATGGCGGCCAAGGGCGTCACCGAGTTCTGGGAAATCGGCGCGGGCAAGGCGCTGTCGGGCATGATCCGCAAGATCGACCGCAGCCTCACGTGCCGCCAGGTCGGCACCCCCGAAGACGCCGTGGCTGCCGCCGGGGCCTGATCCATGCAGCGCCGCCTCGCGTTCCTGGGTTTCAGCCTTGCCCTTGCCGCGGCAGTGGCAGGTGGGCTGATGCTCAGGCAGGCGCAGGCGGCCAGCTTCGAACTCCGGGGGCAGGACATTCTGGTCAACGGAACCGTGAACGGCAAATCGCTGCGCCGGTTCCGGACCTTCATGGCAAAGCACCCGGACGCGCAACGGCTGGTGCTGATGGACATGCCCGGATCCGACGACGACGAGATCAACCTGAAAATCGGCCATCTGGTGCGCGATCTGGGCCTGGACACCCATGTCACCGCCCGCAGCGAGATATTCTCCGGCGCGGTGGAGCTGTTCCTGGCCGGCTCCGAGCGCACCATGGAGGCAGGGGCGGTTCTGGGCGTGCACGCCTGGGAGGGCGACGGAACCGCGGACGAATACCCGCGCTGGCATCCGGAGCACGCCCCTTATGTGGCCTACACAACCCGGATGCTGGGCAGCGCGGAGTTCTACTGGTTCACCGTTCACGCCGCGCCTGCCAGCGGAATGCATGTAATGACCGAGGCGGAAATAGAAAGCTACGGTCTTCTGACAAAACCGGTCCTGCGGGACTAAGAAGCCAAGAGGGCAAGAAACATGTTTGATCTTACAGGAAAAAATGCGCTGGTGACTGGCGCCTCGGGCGGCATCGGCGGCGACATCGCCCGCGCCCTGCACGCGGCCGGCGCCACCGTCGCGCTGTCCGGCACCCGCGAGGAGCCGCTCAAGGCGCTGGCGGATGAGCTGGGCGAGCGCGCCTATGTGCTGCCCTGCAACCTCTCCGACGCCGAGGCGGTCGAGGCGCTGCCGAAACAGGCGGCCGAGGCGATGGGCTCCGTCGATATCCTGGTGAACAACGCAGGCATCACCCGCGACAACCTGTTCATGCGGATGAAGGACGAGGAATGGCAGAGCGTTCTGGACGTGAACCTCACCTCCACCATGCGGCTGTGCCGCGGCGTGCTGCGCGGCATGATGAAGGCGCGCTGGGGCCGCATCATCAACATCTCTTCCGTTGTCGGCGCCACCGGCAACCCGGGCCAGGGCAACTATGCCGCCTCCAAGGCCGGCATGGTCGGCATGTCCAAGTCGCTGGCCTATGAGGTCGCCAACCGCGGCATCACCGTCAACGCCGTGGCGCCGGGCTTCATTGCCACCGCAATGACCGACAAGCTGAACGACAACCAGAAAGACGCGATCCTGACCCAGATTCCGGCCGGCCGGATGGGAGATTCGAAGGAAATCGCCTCTGCCGTGCTGTATCTGGCCAGCCAGGAAGCGGGCTATGTCACCGGCACCACCCTGCATGTGAACGGCGGCATGGCAATGATCTGAGCGCACTGCCGCCGCGCATTTTCCAAAAGCCCCGCAGCCTGCCTGCGGGGCTTTTTTGCGCCTGGGGCATGAAACCGGACCGGCAGCCCGCGCCAGCTTGGGCCGCCAAATGGTTGAAATCCTGTAAAAAAGCAAAAAAGATGCGGTGCAGCCCTTGCAAGCTCTTGATTACAAGGCCATCTGCACGCTTCATAGCGGCCACAGGCAAGCCGCGCTGCCGCTTGATGACCGCGCGAAACCGTTTGCCTTGGCTGCGGTCTATGCTATAGGCGGCCCGTATCCGCAGGCATTTCCTTTGGGAAACGCCGCACTGTCCCCGTCCCGCGGGGATCACACCGCCCGCTCCGGGCAATAACCACGCCGCCCGACCGGGCAGGGCAGAACCGGGCAGAGTGCCCTGTAAAACGAGGAAGAGACATGAGCGACGTCGCAGATCGCGTTAAAAAGATCGTTGTTGAGCACCTGGGTGTTGAAGAGGACAAGGTCACCGAAAACGCCTCCTTCATCGACGATCTGGGCGCAGACAGCCTGGACACCGTGGAACTGGTGATGGCGTTTGAAGAAGAGTTCGGCATCGAGATCCCGGACGACGCAGCCGAAACCATCCAGACCTTCGGCGACGCGGTCAAGTTCATCTCCGAAGCGTCCTAAGCCACGCTTCCGGATGACCGGATTTAACGGCGCTCTCCTGCACGGAGGGCGCCGTTTTCTTTTGCCCGCCAGGGGCCCCGAATCTGCTCCTGCGGCGATCCGTCTCCTTGCGTGTTTGCGCTAGCAGACAGGCCGGATAGCCGCGCCGCAATTGTTCGATAAATGGTCAGGAAACGCCGTATCGCCGGGCAGGATCCGTGCTACTCTCACCTCCAGAGGCATAACATGAGGAGACTGGCACTATGATGATCTACCCCACGATGGAAATTCAGAACGGCCGTTGCGTGACCCTCGAAAAAGGCCGCCTGGATGAGCCGCAGATCTGGCACGTGGACCCGGTGGAGACCGCCAAGGGTTTTGCTGCGGCAGGGGCGGAATGGATGCACCTGACCGACTTCAGCGCGATCGAGGGCGACACCAGAAACGAGGAGCTGGTGCTGAATATCATCCGCGGCGCCGGCATTCCGGTGCAGCTGGGCGGCGGCATGCGCTCGCGCGAGCAGGTCGAGAGCTGGATCGACAAGGGGGCAGGCCGCATCGTCATCGGCACCTTGGCCGCGCGCGACCCGCATCTGGTGCGCGAACTGGCCGAACACCACCCGGACCAGATCGTGCTGGCGGTGGACATCTGGCAGGGCCAGGTAATGACCGACGGCTGGCGCCAATCCGGCGCCTTCACTCCGGAAGCCTATCTGGAGGCGTTCAAGGACACCCCCTTTGCGGGCATCATCATCACCGACATCGACGCCGATGTGGCCGACACCGAAGCGCAGATGGGGCTGATCTCGCATCTGGCGTCCGAAGTGAAGCTGCCGGTGATCGCCAGCGGCGTGGTGCGCAACGCCGATGACATTTCCCGGCTGAAGTACATCCACAACATTTCCGGCGCCCTCGTGGGCCGCGCCCTGTTCCGCAAGACCCTCTCGGTCGAGGAGGCGCTGACGGTGGCCCGTCCGGAACCGGAACCGGTGGCTGAATTCCAATAACCGCCGGACCGGGCAACGGTCAGAGCCGGAAACTGAAATACCAGGGGCGCCTGCTTGCAGGCGTCCCTTTTGCATAGGCCGGCAGTTCGGCGCGAATGGGCAGCCGCCCCTGCGAACGCCAGGTGCAATTCCCGCCGTCAGGCCGGTTTGACCGCCGCGGCCGGTGCGGCGGTTGCGGCCTGTTTCGACCGGTTGAGCAGGGTCTGCAGATCTTCGCCGGTCAACGGTTCGCTGAATTTCACACCGACGCAATCGGCGCTTTGCCAGGTCACCTGGGCGCGGACCTCCTCCACCCCGGGGAGGATGGCCATGACCTCGCTCCTGGGCGGCGGCAATGGGGTGCCGGGCAGTTGCCAGACCCGTATCTTGGCGCCCATGCGGCTGATATCGACCAGTTCTGCGCGCAGCATCTGGCGGTTTGCTTGCAGGCTGCAGGGCAGCGGGCAAGGGTAGCGTCTGCGCCTGCGCCGGTGCCTGCGGGCAACCCGCTCTGCCAGGACCAGGCCGCCGCAGCCCAGAACCAGCGCCGACAGCGAACTGGCGAGGGCGGCTTCCTGCGAAATCCCCTTGATCCGCCCGATGCCGGCCGCCCGGTCCGCAACCTGTTCCGGTTCCGGGTCGAACTTGCAGGGCAGGGAAATGATCCGCGCGGCAAACTCTTCCAGCAGCGCGGCGGTGCCAAGCCGCGCCGCACTGGTTTGCGCCTTGGCGGCCCCGTGCCGGCTGTACACCTGCAGCAGCCCTTTCTGCTGGGTGAGCAGCCGCATGGCCAGCGGCTCGTACAATGCCATGCCGTCCCGCCGCATTTGCATCCGCAGCGTCACCACCGGATGATCCTCCAGCCAGTGCTGCAGCCGCGTGGCCTTACCCGGATCATTGCCGGAGCGCAGATGCTCCAGAAACCCGCGTGCCTCGTGCTGGAAAATCACCAGATCGGACTGAAGCATGCAGGTGGCCTGCGACGCCGCAGCCCGGTCCGCCATGGTCCAGACCGCAACAGGCGCGGCAAGCGCCGCCAGGATCATTGGCCAGTGTTTCATTCAGGGCTCGCTTTGCAGCTCGGGTCGCAACTATGGATTGCCAGTCACCGGAGCATTCTACTTGAAGCGGTGGTATTGGAAATTAACGATGCCCCTCGCGAGAGTTAATTCGCCGCAAAAGCGAAAGCCGCTCAGGGCGCGGCTTTGGCGGCGGGCGCAGGAGGGGGTGCAAACCGGCGGGACAGGACGCTTAATGGCCGGGCCGCCCCGGTGCGGCACCGGCCAGCCTGCGCCGCACCGGGGCGGCCCGCATTTCCGCAACCATATGAGCCTGATTCTGAAGGGGAAGGCTGGTCCGCTTACAGACCCAGCCGGGCTTCCTCGCGCATGCCGCCTTCCTCCATCGGGAATTCCTCCAGCAGCCGATGCAGCTGCATGAAGTTGAATTCCTTGGTGAATTGCACCCCGATGTAGTCCGCTGTCTTCCAGCGGACCTGCGCCTGCATGGTGTAGCCGCCAAAGCTGAGGGTCACCCGGCCGCTTGCGTCGCATTGCGCGTCCGGATGCACCTTGGCGCCGGCCCGGCTGAGATCCACCAGCTGCGCCCGCACGGTCCGCCCGCCGGCCTGCAGAACGCAGGGAACGGCGCAGGGGTAGCGTTTGGTGCGGCGGATCTTGCGGATGCCGATCCGGTCCAGGAAATACAGAACGCTGCCGCCCAGTACCAGGAACGAGACCCAGGCAATGGCGGCATTGATGATCTGCTGGCGCTGCCGCGCATCATTGGCGTTGATCGCCACCAGCTTGCTGCCGAAACCGTCTTCCTTGATCTGATCGCAGGGCAGCGCCTCGACCAGGGTGCCGTATTCGGACTGCAGCTCAAAGATCCCCAGATGCCGCGCCCCTTCCAGCGCTGCCTGGCGGCCCTGGCTGGACAGCATCTGCAGCAAAACGGTGTTCTGCTGCATCAGCTTCAGCGTTCCGGGCTCAACCTGCTGGATGCCGACGGCCCGCATCCGCTGCGTCAGCGGGGCGGGCGGATTCGCGCCGATCCAGCTGTTCAGCTGCTGCGCGTAATAGGCGCCCTGGCCGGTCTCCAGATAGCTAAGGAACCCGGCCGACGCCCGGTTCAGGTCGGAGAGATCCTGATGCACAGGGCATGCAGCCTCCGCGCGCCCGGGAAGCAGGGACAAGGTCAGCAGAACCGCAGCTGTCGGCAGCCATTTACGCATGGCAAGGTGTTCCTCACGTATCTCCACAGGAGATATTGGCGCAAAGATACGAATTTGAGGTTAACGCGGACGGCTGGCTGCGGGAAAAGATGCGCTGCCCGGTCTTGCCTGCTGTGGCGCGGAAGAAGCGGCACAGGCCCAAGGCGCACCGGTAAGGAAACCGGACAGTCAGCACAGCTCTGAAAAAAAATGCGGGCTGGAGACAAAATGGCCCAGAGCTCCAGCCCGCTTTGGCAATCCACGAGGACGGATGCCGAGTTACGCGTTTTGATAAATTCAACCTGAATGAGAATTGTTAATCAAAGGTTCCCGTTTCGCAAAAAGTGCCGCCACGGCCTGTTTTCCGCCACGTCATCCCGGCGGCCAGCCCGCTCTTGCACCCGGTTGCCATTCCAAGCTATTTGGACAAACGGATTGCCGAGGCATAGGAGAGCAAGGAATGCGCCGAGTAGTAGTCACCGGACTGGGCCTGGTCACCCCGCTGGCCAGCGGAGTCGAAGAAACCTGGTCCCGGTTGCTGGATGGACAGTCGGGTGCCGGCCCCATCACCCTGTTTGATGCCGAGGCAAGCGGCGTCGCCACGACCTATGCCTGCGAAGTTCCGCGCGGCGACGGCTCCGAGGGCACTTTCAACCCGGATGACTGGGTGATCAAGAAAGAGCAGAAGAAGATCGACGACTTCATCCTCTACGGCATCGCAGCCGCCGACATGGCCGTGCGCGACGCCGGCTGGACGCCCGAGGACGAGGAAAGCCGCCTGCGCACCGGCGTGATGATCGGCTCCGGCATCGGCGGGTTGTCGTCGATCGCGGATACCGCGGTGATGATCAAGGAAAAAGGCCCCCGCCGGGTTTCTCCGTTCTTCATCCCCGGCGCGCTGATCAACCTGATCTCCGGCCAGGTTTCGATCCGTTTCGGCTTCAAGGGCCCGAACCACTCCGTCGTGACCGCCTGCTCGACCGGTGCCCACGCTATCGGCGACGCGGCCCGTCTGATCAAATCCGGCGACGCCGACGTGATGATTGCAGGCGGCGCCGAGGCGGCGATCTGCGAAATCGGGATTGCCGGCTTCAACGCCTGCAAAGCGCTGTCCACCAAGCGCGGCGACGACCCCAAGGCGGCCTCGCGCCCCTATGACGCCGACCGTGACGGCTTTGTCATGGGCGAGGGCGCCGGCATCGTGGTGCTGGAGGACTACGAGCACGCCAAGGCCCGCGGCGCCAAAATTTATGCCGAGGTGCTGGGCTACGGCCTGTCGGGCGACGCCTACCACATCACCGCCCCGTCCGAGGACGGCGAAGGCGGCGAGCGCTCGATGAAGGCGGCCCTGGCCAACGCAGGCCTGGACCCCTCCGCCATCGACTACATCAACGCGCATGGCACCTCGACCATGGCCGACACTATCGAGCTGGGCGCCGTCGAACGGCTGTTGGGCAACCACGCCGCCAATGTCACCATGTCCTCGACCAAATCCGCCACCGGCCACCTGCTGGGCGCCGCCGGCGCGATTGAGGCGATCTTCTCGATTCTGGCGATCCGCGACCAGGTGGCGCCGCCGACCATCAACCTCGACAACCCCGCCGTCGAAACCCCGGTCGACCTGGCGCCCAACGCCAAGCGCGAGCGCAAGATCGACGTGGCCCTGTCGAACTCCTTCGGCTTCGGCGGCACCAACGCATCGGTGATCTTCGGGAAAACCAGCTGATGTGGCGCAGCCTCGCCTCCAATATGCTGACGGTCCTGATCGCCGCCCTGTTCCTGCTGGGCGGCCTCATCCTGTGGGGCCAGTCGCAGTACACGGCCCAGGGTCCGCTGGACACCGCCATCTGCCTGCGGGTGGAGCGGGGCTCCAACATGGCCCGCGTCAGCCGCGATCTGGAAGCGCAGGGTGCGGTCACCTCCGGCACCATCTTCCGCCTCGGCGCCAAGTACAGCGAGAAGACCGGCCAGCTGAAGGCCGGCAGTTTCCTGGTGGAGCCGGGCGCCTCGATGGAGCGCATCGTTGACGAGATCACCCATTCCGGCGCCTCCACCTGCGGCACCGAGATCGTCTACCGCATCGGCGTGACCCGCACCCAGGCTGAGGTGCGCGAGCTGGATCCAGCGACCAATAAATTCGCGGAAAAGGCGGAATTCATCCTCGGCGAGGATGAGGTGCCCGCGGAATACACCGAAACCCGCCAGGACGCCGACACCCGCTACCGCATTGCGCTGGCCGAGGGCGTGACCAGCTGGCAGGTGGTCGAGGCGCTGAAGGCGATGGACGTGCTGGCAGGCGAGACCGGCGACCGCCCGGCTGAGGGCCTCCTGGCGCCGGACAGCTACGAGGTCACACCGGGCACCGGCCGCGCCGCCGTGCTGGCTGAGATGCAGAAGCGCCAGGAGCTGCGCATCAGCGCCGCCTGGGAAGGCCGCTCGGCGGACGCCGTGGTCAAAACCCCCGAGGAAATGCTGATCCTCGCCTCGATCATCGAGAAGGAAACCGGCGTTGCCGAGGAGCGCGGCCTGGTCGCCTCCGTCTTCACCAACCGCCTCAACCGCGGCATGCGCCTGCAGACCGACCCGACGGTGATCTATGGCGTCACCAAGGGCGAGGGCGTGCTGGGCCGCGGGTTGCGCCAGAGCGAGCTGCGCAAGGCCACCCCCTGGAACACCTATGTGATCGAGGGCCTGCCGCCGACGCCCATCGCCAACCCGGGGCTTGCAAGCCTGGAGGCGGCGGTTAACCCGGAGACCACCAATTACGTGTTCTTCGTCGCTGACGGCACCGGCGGCCACGCCTTTGCCGAGACGCTGGACGAGCACAACCGCAACGTCGCCAAATGGCGCGAGATCGAAGCCCAGCAGCAGAACAACTGAAGCTGCGGCTTGGAAAACGGAAAAGGGCGCCCCGGGGCGCCCTTTTTTACTGTCAGAGGCGGGCGCAAACCCGCGCCCTCAAGCCAGCTGGTCACGCGCCGTCCTGCGCCAGCAGGCGGTCCACAGCCTCCAGCACATCCGCCGCTGTGGCGGTCGGCTGCGGGTCAAAACGCGTCTCGTCGCCGTCGCGGTACTTGCCGGTGCGCACCAGATAGCCGGCTGCCAGCCCGGCCGCCAAGGCGCCCGCCACATCGCTTTCCGCATCATCGCCGATCATCGCCGCCTGCTGCGGCGAGCAGCCGGTGCTGGCCACGGCAGCACGGAAAAACTCCGGGTCCGGCTTGCCGAACAGCCTGGGCTTGGCGGCACTGGCGAATTCCAGCGCCTTGATGAAAGGCCCGGCATCCAGGCTCAGCCGCCCGTCCTCGTCCAGGAAAACACGGTTGTCGGCCAGGGCAAGCAGCGGCGCACCCTCCAGCAGAACCCGGAAGGCGCGGTTCATGTTCTCATAGCTGAAGGCCGGTCCGGCATCGCCCACCACAACCGCGGGCGGGCCACCGCCCTTGCAGTACTGAAACTCTTCCTCCAGCGCCGGGTGGACCAGCAAATGCGGGCTGTGGCCCGTGCGCTCCAGCCACGCCAGCGCGGCAGCAACGGGCGTGAACACCTCCTCCGGCTGGATGCCGAAGCCAAGGTCCCGGAGCTTGCCCATGATGCGCCGCTTCGGCTGCCGGGTGGAATTGGTGAGGCAGCGCACCTGCCGCCCAGCGGCCCGCAGCCGCGACAGGGCTTGCACGGCCCCGGGGATAGCCCGGCTGCCTTGATAGAGGACTCCGGACACATCGAGCAGAACGGTTTGTGCCATGTTCAAACTCTGCCTGAGCGCTGTGCTTGCGTCAAATCAGGCCTCCTCTGCAATCGCCGAACGGACCAGGCACAAGGCCGGCGCCAACCGGGGCGGCAATGCTGTTTACTGCACCCCCGTTGCGTACCCACCGTACGCTGCCCCTCCCGTAACCCTTGACTTTTCTTGCGAAATCGGGTATAAGTTGTGGTGCAGCTGGAAGAAACATGGACGGCCCCGGACCCCTCCGCCGGCGGCCGTCCTGTCTTTCTCTCGTGCGGACAAAAACGCATGAGGCAGAGCAAGTCATGACAGATCATACCAACGGCCCGGAACCGGGCCAGACACCGGAACAGGACGGCGGCGCCCTCCTGAAGCGGCAGGTGCATTATACCGCCGATCTCCTGCAATCCCTGCAGGAGAGCATACACCGCCTGCGACACGAGGCGGAGGAGCTAAGGGAGCAGCTCGAAACTACCGGCGCCGATGAAACAACCGGCGCCAAGGGGCAGATCAGCCGTCTGGAACAGCTGATCCGCGAATGCCAGAAAGTGGAGAGACTCCTTGCAGAACAAAGCACCGATTTCGCCCGCATGCTCAAATCCGAACACGAGCTCGATCTCGTCGCGGCGCGCGCAGCTGTCGAGCGCGGACTTTCTCGCCTGCGTGCCGCCCTGGCTCCTGAACTGCTTTTTGAATGAGCTGGACCGCAAGACGCTCTGCGCGCTGCCGCATCTTTTTCACATCTGGGCGCTGGATCACCAGCGCCCGCCGGACGGGAACTGGCGCGCCTGGGTGATCCTGGGCGGCCGCGGCGCAGGCAAGACGCGGGCAGGGGCCGAATGGATCCGCTCGCTGGCCGAAGGGGCCAGCCCCTATGACCCCGGCACCGCCCGCCGCATCGCGCTGGTGGCAGAAACCTATGACCAGGTGCGCGACGTGATGATCCATGGCGACAGCGGCATCCTGGCCTGCTCGCCGCCGGACCGGCGGCCGAAGTGGAAAGCCTCGGAGCGCAAGCTGATCTGGCCAAACGGGGCAGAGGCGCAGGCGTTCTCCGCGCATGACACCGAGGCCCTGCGCGGCCCCCAGTTCGATGCCGCCTGGGCGGATGAGCTGGCCAAGTGGAGGAAGGGGCAGGAGAGCTGGGACATGCTCCAGTTCGCCTTGCGGCTGGGGCAGGACCCCCGCGTCTGCGTCACCACCACCCCGCGCAATGCGCCGGTCCTGAAACGGCTGCTGGCCTCGCCCAGCACCGTCACCACCCACGCGCCGACCGAGGCCAACCGCGCCAACCTCGCACCGTCGTTTCTGGCGGAGGTGCGGGCGCGCTACGCGGGCACTCGGCTGGGGCGGCAGGAGCTCGACGGTGTGATGCTCTCGGACATCCAGGGCGCGCTGTGGACCACCGCGGCGCTGGTTGAGGCCCAGGTGGCAGAGGCGCCGCCGCTCGACAGGGTGGTGGTGGCCGTCGACCCGGCGGTCAGCGCAGGCAAGGATTCCGACGCTTGCGGCATCGTGGTGGCCGGCGCCGTCACCCACGGCCCGCCGCAGGACTGGCAGGCCTATGTGTTGGCCGATTGCACCGTGCAGGGGGTTGGCCCGCTCGCCTGGGCGCAGGCGGTGGTTGCTGCCCGCGATGCACATGGCGCCGAGCGGGTGGTGGCAGAGGTCAACCAGGGCGGCGCCCTGGTCGAAACCGTGCTGCGCCAGGCCGAGCCGCTGGTACCGTTCCGAGCCTTGCACGCGCAAAAGGGCAAATCCGCCCGCGCCGAACCGGTCGCGGCGCTCTATGAGCAGGGCCGGGTGTTTCACCTGCCCGGCCTGGGAGAGCTGGAGGACCAGATGTGCCAGATGACCCCGCAGGGCTACCGCGGCAGCGGCTCGCCCGACCGGGTCGATGCGCTGGTCTGGGCGCTGCATGAGCTGATCATCCAGCCAGCTGCCAACCTGCGCCGTCCGCAGGTGCGGGTGTTGTAACCCACCAGCAAACAACCGCCCGGCGTCACGCCGGGCAGCGCCCGTCCCGCCCTCCGTCATGCCGGAGGCGTGCTTCCAGCACGATGGGGCGGGCGCTACGCTTTCCGCCCCGCCGGGCCGGGCGCCGCCCTCAGCGCCCTGCAACACCGGTCACGCGCCACCAAAAACCCATAATTACAAATGTTTAGATCAAGGTGTTGCGCACCCACCGTACGCACCGCTTGCCAAATCTTCAGGCCTTTCTGTCCCTAAAGATCCCCAGCAAAGGCGCATCAGCCCCAAGGCTCAAGGCGCCGTACACGAACAAGCTGAGGAGCGGACCATGGTCTTTGACCTGCTGCGGCGCAAAACGCCGGACCCCCAGAAACCGGGCCCTGAAAATCCGGGCCTGGAACAGAAGGCCAGCCAGACCGCCCGCGTGGTTTCCTGGCACGGCGCCGGCCGCATCGCCTGGAGCCCGCGCGACACCGTTTCGCTGACCCGCAGCGGCTTTGCCGGCAACCCGGTTGCCCACCGGGTGATCCGCCTGATTGCCGAGGCCGCCGCCGCCGTGCCGCTGGTCCTGCAGGACAGCCGCCAGCGCTTTGACAGCCACCCTTGGCTGGCGCTGCTGGCACGCCCCAACCCGGCCCAGACCCAGGCTGAGATGCTGGAGGCGCTCTACGGCCACCTGCTGCTCTCCGGCAACGCCTACATCGAGATGGTCACGGCAGAGGACGCAACCCCCGCGGAACTGCATGTGCTGCGCTCCGACCGGATGAACGTGGTGCCGGGGCCGGACGGCTGGCCCGCAGGCTTTGACTATGTGGTCGGCGGGCGCAAGCACCGCTTTGCCAACGAGCCCGGCAACTCCCCGGTCTGCCATATCAAGAGCTTCCACCCGCAGGACGATCACTACGGCCTCTCGGCCCTGCAATCGGCGGCGATGGCGATTGACGTGCACAACGCCGCCTCGCGCTGGTCCAAGGCGCTGCTTGATAACGCAGCCCGCCCCTCCGGCGCTCTGGTCTGGACCGGCTCCGACGGCCAGGGGCAGATGTCCGACGATCAATTCCGCCATCTAAGCGAAGAAATTCAAACGAATTTCCAGGGCGCCAATAACGCGGGCCGCCCGATGGTGCTGGAGGGCGGGCTGGACTGGAAGCCGATGGGCTTCTCCCCATCCGACATGGAATTCCAGAAAACCAAGGACACCGCCGCCCGCGAGATTGCGCTGGCTTTCGGGGTGCCGCCGATGCTGATCGGCATCCCCGGCGACGCGACCTATGCCAACTATCAGGAGGCCAACCGCGCCTTCTACCGGCTGACCGTGCTGCCGCTGGTGTCCAAAGTCACCGCCGCACTGTCCGGCTGGCTCACCGCCTGGACCGGCGAAGCGCTGGCGCTGAAGCCCGACCTCGACCAACTGCCTGCGCTCGCGGCAGAGCGCGAGGCGCAGTGGCGGCGCGTCACGTCCGCAGATTTCCTCACCCATGAGGAAAAGCGGCGTCTGCTGGGGTTGCCCACAGAAACCCTGCCCACAGACCACACTGAGGGCGCGCAGACGGAGGGCGGACAGGATGACTGAGCACCCGATGCACCCATTCGATTGTTCACCGGGATTGCGCCTGTCCGCCCATGAGCGGGTGGCCCAGATCCAGAACGACGCCGTGAACCGCCGCCTCGACCGGATCGAACAGATGATGGAGCGGCTGGAAAAACGCCTTTGGCTCACCGTCTACGGCGTCGCCGCGGTGATCCTGGCGCAGGCCTTCCAATCCTTCCTGACGGTGCAATTGCCGTAACTCCAACGACTTGCGAGGCTCAGATGATGCAGGGAATACCCCAGCTGGAACATAAATTCGCACGCTTCGGCGAGGATCTCTCGCTGAAGGACGCAACCGGAATTGAGGGCTATGCCAGCCTGTTCGGCCAGACCGACCAGGGCGGTGACGTGGTGATGAGCGGCGCCTATGCCGCCTCGCTCAAGACGCTCCGCGATCAGGGCCGCAGCGTCAAGATGCTGTGGCAGCACGACCCGCACCAGCCCATCGGAGTCTGGGACGAGGTGCGCGAAGACAAGCGCGGACTGTATGTGAAGGGCCGCATCCTCACCGCCACACCCAAAGGAGCCGAGGCCGCTGCGCTGATCGGGGCCGGCGCCATAGACGGCCTGTCGATCGGCTACCGCACCCAGAAAGCCACCCGCGCCCCCGACGGCACCCGCCACCTGACCCAGGTGGAGCTGTGGGAGGTGTCGCTGGTCACCTTCCCGATGCTGCCGGCCGCCCGGGTGGCGGCGAAATCCTCCGCCGTGCAGGCGGAAGCGCAAGCGCTGCGCGCCTTGGCCGACGGCCTGCGCCAGATCACCCGTGACCTCAAAACAGGACACCCATCATGAGCAATCAAGACCTCCCGGCCCAAACCGGGGATGCAGCGCCCCTGGCGCATGAAGTGAAACAGGCCGTTACAGGCTTTCTTCATGAATTCAAGGGGTTTCAGGACGACGTGCAATCAAGGCTGAAACAGGCAGAAGAGCGAGTGACCATGCTGGACCGTAAGACAATCTCTCAGAACCGCCCCCATCTGGCAGCCAGCCAGGACGCGGGCGCCCCGCATCAGAAGGCGTTCAACGCCTACCTGCGGAGCGGCGATGACGACGGCCTGCGCGGCCTCGAACTGGACGGCAAATCCATGTCCACCGCGGTGGGCAGCGACGGCGGCTATCTGGTCGACCCGCAGACCTCTGACACCGTCAAGGCGGTGCTGAACGCCTCCGCCTCAATCCGCGCCGTGGCCTCCGTGGTGCACGTGGAGGCCTCAAGCTATGACGTGCTGATCGACCACAGCGAGATGGGCGCGGGCTGGGCCAATGAAACCGGCCCCGCGGCGGAAACCTCCACCGGCAGCATCGACCGTATCTCGATCCCGCTGCATGAGCTGAGCGCCTTGCCCAAAGGCCTCGCAGCGGCTGCTCGATGACAGCGCCTTTGATATCGAGGGCTGGCTGGCTGGCCGCATCGCCGACAAATTCGCCCGCTCCGAGGCTGACGCCTTCATCAACGGCGACGGCAACGACAAGCCCACCGGCTTCCTCAACTACAACGTCGAGGACAACGACAGCTGGAGCTGGGGCAACATCGGCTACAAGGCCACCGGCGTCGATGGCGAGGTCGGCAACGGCGACGCAATCATTGATCTGGTCTATGCGCTGGGGGCGGAATACCGCGCCAACGCGACCTTCATTCTGAACTCCAAGACCGCGGGAATGCTGCGGAAATTGAAGGACGCCGATGGCCGCTTCCTGTGGTCCGACGGTCTGGCCGCGGGTGAGCCTGCGCGCCTGATGGGCTACCCGGTGCTTATCGCCGAGGACATGCCGGACCCGGCTGCCAACAGCTACCCGATTGCCTTTGGCGACTTCCGCGCCGGCTACACCATCGCCGAACGCCCGGACCTGCGCGTCCTGCGCGACCCCTTCAGCGCCAAGCCGCATGTGCTGTTCTATGCGACCAAGCGCGTCGGCGGCGACGTTAGCGACTTTGCTGCGATCAAGCTGATGAAATTCGGCCTGAGCTGACCGCTCAGCGCTGATGGCGGACCGGCAGCCCGGTCCGCCGGCTGGCACGCACCCCCAAGTTTCCCTGCCGTCTAGCTGCTCCCCCTCCGTCCGAGCGGCAGGGAACGGTGCGTGCCGGCCGAACCTTAGAAAACGGACAGCAGACCCGGGCCGGCAAGGGGGAGGCCCGCAGGAGTGAGATGATGATGCTGAGCGAAGTGACCCCCGTGCCCGAGGCCGCCCTGCCGCTGGCCCCCTTCAAGGCGCATCTGCGTCTGGGCACCGGCTTTGGCGAGGGCAGCCTGCAGGACGAGGTGCTGTTTGGCTTCCTGCGCGCCGCCCTGGCCGCGGTGGAAGCAAGAACCGGCAAGGCGCTGATAACCCGTGATTTTGAACTGGAGATCCGCCACTGGCGCGACCGCAGCCGGATGGTGTTTCCCATCGCCCCGGTGCAGGCCGTGACAGAGGTGATGATCCGCGATGCCGCAGGGGCTGAGACGGTGCTGGACCCCGCCGCCTACCATCTGGAACGCGACAGCCAGCGCCCCGCGCTGTGTCCCGCGGGCAGCCTGCTGCCCGCCATTCCCACCGGTGGTCTGGCGCGGATCACCCTGCAGGCTGGCATGGCCGGGGACTGGGGCGGGCTTCCTGCCGATCTGGGCCAGGCGGTGATGCTGCTGGCCGCGCATTACTATGAATACCGGGCCGACACCGGCCTCCATGGCGGCTGCATGCCCTTTGGCGTCACCAGCCTCATTGAACGCTACCGCACGCTGCGGCTGACCTTGGGAGGCCTGGCATGAAACGCCCCCCGAACCTGACCCGCAAACTGCTGCTGGAAGACCCCCAGCGCACCGCCGACGGTGCGGGCGGCTATACTGAGACCTGGGTGGCGCTTGGCACCCTCTGGGCTGAGGTGAAACCGCTCAGCGGGCGTCTCAACAGCGACAGCCTTTCTTTGCAGAAATACCGCATCACCCTGCGTGCTTCCCCTAATGGTTTTGCATCCCGCCCGCGTCCCGACCAGCGGTTCCGCGATGAAAACCGTCTCTATCGCATTGATGCAGTTGCGGAAAATGGACCGGATGCACGCTATCTCACCTGTTTCGCGGTTGCGGAGGTGAGCACATGACCTATGCCATCGCAGGCGGGCTGCAATCCGCCGTCTACACCCACCTGACCGGTGATGCGGGCCTGACCGCGCTGGTCGGCAGCGCCATCTATGACGCCATCCCCGCAGGCCCCTTACCCCAGACCTATGTGGCGCTTGGAAGCGAGGAGGTGCTGGACCGCTCCGACAAATCCGCAGGCGGGGCGGAACACCGGTTCTTTGTCACGGTCACCACCGACATGGCCGGCTTTGCCACCGCCAAATCCGCCGCCGCCGCCGTCTGCGACGCGCTGGTCGGCGCCGCGGTGCCGCTGCCGCGCGGCCAGCTGACGGGCCTGTGGTTTGACCGCGCCAAGGCGGAGCGGCTGAGCACCGGCGGCAGGCAGATCACCCTGCGCTTCCGCGCCCGTGTGGATGATGTCTGAACCGCCGGAACCTAACGAAACCAATTGAAATACATGGAGAAACCCCATGACAGTTCAAAACGGCAAGGACCTCTTGGTCAAAGTGGACATGAATGGCGCAGGCCTTTTTGAGACCATCGCAGGCCTGCGCGCCACCCGGATCAGTTTCAACGCCGAAAGCGTCGATGTGACCAGCCTCGAAAGCCAGGGCGGCTGGCGCGAGCTTCTGGCCGGTGCCGGCGTCCGCTCCGCCAGCATTTCCGGCAGCGGCATCTTCCGGGACGAGGCGACGGATGAGCGCGCCCGGCAGCTGTTCTTTGACGGTCTCACGCCGGAATTCCAGGTCATCATCCCCGACTTCGGCATCGTGCAGGGGCCGTTCCAGGTCACAGCACTTGAATACGCCGGCAGCCACAATGGCGAGGCGACCTATGAGCTGTCGCTCGCCAGCGCCGGCCAGCTCAGCTTTGCCGCGGTGTGACAATGGTGAACCCGCATGCAGGCGAGGCAGAATTGCTCGTGAATGGAACCCCTTACGCGCTGAAGTTGACGCTGGGCGCGCTGGCGGGGCTGGAGGCCGCGCTGGAGGAAGGCACGCTGGTCGGCCTGGTGCAGCGGTTCGAACAGGGCCGGTTTTCCGCCCGCGACGTGCTGGCGCTCTTGGCAGCGGGTTTGCAAGGCGGCGGCCATGAGCTCAGCCGCGAGGATCTGGCTGCGGCTGCCATCGGCGGCGGCCCGATGCAGGCGGCAAAGGTGGCGGCGGAACTCTTAGTGCGCAGCTTTGCCGTGCCGGACAGCCCATGACCGCCCTCGACTGGCCCGCCCTGATGCGCGCCGGGATGGCGGGGCTGAAACTGCTGCCGCGCGATTTCTGGCAGCTGACCCCCGCAGAGCTTCGGCTGATGCTGGGCGATGCCGCCGCCCCCCAGCCGATGGCCCGCGACCGGCTGGCGGCGCTGATGCAGGACTTCCCGGACCTCCCGCCGCCAAGGAACAAGGAGATAACAGATGACTGACTCATCCTCGATGGCAGAACTGGAACTGCAGGGCGAAGCTTTGGGCGAAGCGCTGGACGGTGCCTCTGGAATGGCCGCGGCGTTTGCAGAAGTGCTGGGGCGGGTGAAGGAGGGGTTCTCCGAAACCGGACGTGACGCCCAGATCCTGGACCGCAGTCTTTCCAAAGGGTTGCGGCGGGCATTTGAAGATCTGATGTTTGACGGCGCCAACCTGTCGGATGCGATGGACACGCTGGCGCGCTCAATGATCCGCACCACCTATAACGCCGCGATGAAACCGGTCACCAATCATGTGGGCGGGCTGATTTCCGACGGTTTCGGCAGCTTCATCGGCAGCATCCTGCCTTTCGCCAACGGCGCAGCCTTCAGCCAGGGCAAGGTGATGCCTTTTGCCAAGGGCGGCATCGTCACCGGCCCCACGACCTTTCCGATGCGCGGAGCCACCGGGCTGATGGGCGAGGCCGGGCCGGAGGCGATCCTTCCGCTGACCCGCGGCGCCGATGGCTCACTGGGCGTGCGCAGCCAGGGCGGCGGCGCGGTCAACGTGGTGATGAATGTCACGACCCCGGACGTCAAAGGCTTTGAACGCAGCCGCAGCCAGATCGCGGCACAGCTCAGCCGTGCGCTGTCCCGCGGCGGGCGCAACCGTTAAGGATGGAGGGTAACCCGATGAATTTCCACGAAGTCCGATTTCCCGCCTCGCTCAGCTTCGGTTCCCTCGGCGGCCCGGAGCGGCGCACCGATGTGGTGACGCTGGCCAACGGGTTTGAGGAGCGCAACACCCCCTGGGCGCACTCCCGCCGCCGCTATGACGCGGGCCTCGGCCTGCGCGCGCTGGAGGATATCGAGGTGCTCATTGCCTTTTTCGAGGCCCGCCAGGGGCAGCTCTATGGCTTCCGCTGGAAGGATTGGAGCGACTACAAATCCGCCCGGCCCAGCGCCGGGGTGGCGTTTGACGATCAGGTGATCGCAACGGGTGACGGCAGCACCGTGACCTTCCAACTGGCCAAGACCTACCGCTCCGGGGCCTTCACCTACCAGCGCCTGATTGCCAAGCCGGTGGCCGGGACGGTGCGGGTTGGGATCGAGCAGGATGAGCTGCGCGAAGGCGTCGATTATGAGCTCGACACCGCCACCGGCCTGATCACCCTGGCGCATCCGCCGGAGCAGGGTCTCAGCATCAATGCGGGGTTTGAGTTTGATGTGCCGGTGCGGTTCGACACCGCCAGCATACAGACCAGCGTGGCCTCCTTCCAGGCAGGCGAGGCGCCCGCCGTGCCAGTGGTGGAGGTGCGGGTATGAACAGTTTTTCCAATGAGTTGCACGAACATCTTCGATCCGGTATCACCACGGTTTGCCGGTGCTGGGCGCTGACCCGCCGCGATGGTGCCGTGCTGGGGTTTACCGATCATGACTGCGTGCTGTCGTTCGATGGCGTGGATTTCCAGCCCGGCAGCGGCCTCACCGCGCGGGCGGTGAGCCAGGCCACCGGCCTGTCGGTCGACAACACCGAGGCGCTGGGGGTGCTGAACGACGCGGCCGTGCGCGAGGCAGACATCGAGGCGGGCCGCTTTGACGGTGCCGAGGTGCGCTGCTGGCTGGTCAACTGGCAGGATGTTACCATGCGCTGGCTGCAGTTCCGCGGCTCCATCGGGGAGATCCGCCGCGCGGGCGGCGCCTTTGAGGCAGAGCTGCGCGGGCTGACCGAAGCGCTGAACCAGCCGCTTGGGCGGATCTATCAGAAACCTTGCACGGCGGTTCTGGGCGACGGGGCTTGCGGTTTTGATATGAACACGCCGGGCTATGCGACTCAAACTGTTGTGGAAAGCGCGAACCGCAGCGAGGAGTTTCTTTGGGAAGCGCTGCCGGGGTTTGAGCCGGGCTGGTTCGCCGGCGGCCGTCTCACGGTGCTGAGCGGCGGCGCCGAGGGGCTATGGGCGGCCATCAAGGCGGATCAGAGCGGCGCGGATGGGCGCAGGATCACTTTGTGGGAACCGGTCCGCGCTGATGTGCAGCCAGGGGATTGGGTGCGGCTTGAGGCCGGCTGCGACAAGCGCATGGAAACCTGCCGGCTGAAGTTCAACAACCTTCTGAATTTCCGGGGCTTCCCCGACATTCCGGGGGAGGATTGGATCATGGCGGTGCCGCGGCAGTCCGGCATGAACACCGGGGGCAGCCGCAGATGAGCCGGGTGGTCGAGGCCGCGCGGGGCTGGATCGGCACGCCCTATGTGCACCAGGCGTCCTGCAAGGGCGCGGGCTGCGATTGCCTGGGCCTGATCCGCGGGCTCTGGCGCGAGCTGTGCGGGGCCGAGCCGGAGGTGCCGCCCGCCTATACGATGGACTGGTCGGAGCCGCAGGGCGCCGAGGCGCTGTGGCAGGCCGCGGCGCGGCATCTGGCGGCGAAGCCGCTGGGTGAGGCCGCCCCCGGCGATGTGATCCTGTTCCGGATGCGCGAAGGGTCGGTGGCCAAGCATCTGGGAGTGCAGTCCGTAATCGAAATGAGGGCAGCGCCCGGCCCGGCGGGGAGGGTGCGAAGCGCCCGCGTCGTGCTGGAAGCACGCCTCCGGCATGACGGGGAGCGGACGGGCACTGCCCGGCCTGTCGGCCAGGGGGAAGGCCCCGCCTTCATCCACGCCTACGCCGGCCACGGGGTTGTCGAAAGCCCGCTGAGCCCGCCCTGGCAGCGCCGCCTCGTGGCGCGGTTTCATTTCCCGAAGGAGCTGATCTGATGGCAACCATTCTTCTCTCTGCCGCCGGCGCGGCGATTGGCAGCACGATCGGCAGCACCGTGGCGGGACTGTCCTCGGCGGTGATCGGCCGCGCAGTGGGCGCCACCCTGGGGCGGCTGATCGACGAGCGGCTCCTCGGTTCCGGTGCCGATCCGGTGGAGACCGGCAAGGCCGACCGCTTCCGCCTGACCCAGGCCAGCGAGGGCGCGCCGGTGGCACAGGTCTATGGCCGGATGCGGCTGGGCGGGCAGGTGATCTGGTCCTCGCGTTTTCTGGAAACCGCCTCCACCAGCGGCGGCGGCGGCAAGGGGCGGCCGAGCCAGCCGCAGGTGACCAGTTACAGCTACTCGGTGTCAGTGGCGGTGGCGCTGTGCGAGGGCGAGATCGCCAGCGTCTCGCGCGTTTGGGCCGATGGCGAGGAAGTAGCGCCGAAGGATCTGAACATGACCGTCTACCGCGGCACCACGGATCAGCTGCCGGACCCGGTGATGGAGGCAATCGAAGGGCCGGGGCAGGTGCCCGCCTACCGCGGCACCGCTTATGTGGTGATGGAGAACCTGGAGCTGGGACGGTTCGGCAACCGGGTGCCGCAGTTCTCCTTTGATGTGCTGCGCCCGGAGCAGCCTGCCAGCAGCACCTATGCGCAGGACCTGGGCCAGCTGGTGCAGGGGGTGGCGCTGATGCCCGGCACCGGCGAATACTCCCTTGTCGCGGATGTGGTCCAGTATTCCGACGGGCCCGGCGATGCCAAGGCAGCGAATGAGCATACACCCTCAGGCCTCAGCGACCTCAAGACCTCGCTGAACGCGCTGGAGGCGGAGCTGCCGGCCTGCGGCGCGGCCTCGTTGATTGTGTCCTGGTTCGGAGATGATCTGCGCTGCGGCGACTGCGTCCTGAAGCCCAAGGTGGAGCATAAAGACGCCGAGGGGAACATGGCCTGGACCGTCAGCGGCGTCACCCGCGCGGCGGCGGAAGAAGTGCTGAAGGCGGACGGCGAGCCGCTTTATGGCGGCACCCCGGCGGATGCCTCGGTGATCCAAGCGATCCGCGAAATGCAGGGACGGGGCCTGCGGGTGATGTTCTACCCGTTCATCCTGATGGATCAGGCCGAAGGCAATGCGCTGCCAGACCCCTGGACCGGCGGCGCCAGCCAGCCGCATCTGCCCTGGCGCGGGCGGATCACCTTGTCGGTGGCGCCGGGCCAGCCGGGATCGCCGGATGGGACCGCGGCAGCAGATGCGGAAGTGGCGGCGTTTTTCGGCACCGTCACTGCGGCGGATTTCGCCGTCGGCGACGGCTCCGTCACCTATACTGGCCCGAACGAGTGGAGCCTTTCCCGTTTCATCCTGCACAATGCGGCGCTGTGCGCGGCGGCGGGCGGGGTGGAGGCTTTCTGCATCAGCTCGGAGATGCGGGCGCTAACGCAGATCCGCGGTGCCGGCGGGTTCCCGGCAGTGCAGGCATTGAAAGGGCTGGCGGCGGAGGTGCGGGCGCTGCTGGGGGTGGAGACCAAAATCGGTTATGCCGCCGACTGGTCGGAATACTGGGGGTATCAGTCGCCGGAGGGCGACCGCTATTTCCACCTCGATCCGCTGTGGGTGGATGAAAACATCGACTTCATCGGCATCGACAACTACATGCCCCTGTCCGACTGGCGTGAGGGCGAGGAACACCTGGACGCGCAATCCGGCGTGCCTGCGGTCTATGACCTCGATTACCTGCGCGGCAATGTCGAGGGCGGCGAGGGGTTTGACTGGTATTACCATTCGCCTGAAGCGCGGGAGGCGCAGATCAGGACGCCGATCACCGACGGCGCGCATGATGAGCCCTGGGTGTGGCGCTACAAGGATATCCGCAGCTGGTGGATGCAGGAGCACCACGAACGGATCGGCGGGGTCAGGCAGGCGGTGCCGACGGAGTGGGTGCCGCAGTCCAAGCCTGTCTGGTTCACCGAACTGGGCTGCGCGGCGATCGACAAGGGCACAAATCAGCCCAACAAGTTCCTGGATCCGAAAAGCTCTGAATCGAAACTGCCGAGTTATTCCAACGGCCTACGGGACGATCTGATGCAGATCGCTTATCTGCGCGCCTTCTTGGGATATTGGGGAGAGACCGCCAATAACCCGGTGTCGGAGGAATACGGCGGGCCGATGCTGGATATGTCCAATGCCTATGTCTGGGCTTGGGACGCGCGACCGTTCCCGTCCTTCCCCAGCCGGGTGGAAATCTGGAACGACGGCGAAAACTACCTGCGCGGCCACTGGCTGAACGGGCGTGCCGGGCAGCGGACGCTGGCCTCTGTGGTGGAGGAAGTCTGCCACCGTGCGGGGCTTTTTGACATTGATGTTTCCGGGCTTTACGGCGTGGTGCACGGGTTTGTGAACCCGGATGTCGCGGACGCCCGCGCGGTGCTGCAGCCGCTGATGCTGCGGCACGGGTTTGATGCGTTGGAGCGCGACGGGCTGCTGATCTTCCGGATGCGCAAGGGCACCGGGGCCGAGGCGCTGGCGCTGGAGCATCTGGTTGATAGCGACGGGATGGACGGCAGCCTGGAATTGTCCCGCGCCAGCGAGGCGGAGCTGGCGGGACGGGTGCGGCTGCGGTTCACCGAATGGGGCGGCGACCATGCCGCGGCCTCGGTGGAGGCGGTTCTGCCGGATGAAGCAACGCATTCCGTCAGCCAGAACGAGCTGCCGCTGGCGCTGACCCGCGCCGAGGCGCGCCAGACCGTCAGCCGCTGGCTGGCGGAGGCGCGGATTTCGCGCGACACAGTCCGGTTCATGCTGCCGCCCTCGCTGCTGCATCTCGGGGCCGGGGACGTGGTCTCCCTGCCGGTGGAGGGCAAGGATCAGCTCTACCGCATCGACCGGGTGGAACAGGCTGAGGCGCAGATGCTGGAGGCCGTCAGGATCGAACCCGGCACCTATGACCTGGCCGCGGTGGCGGAGGAGCTGCCGGGGGTCAATGCCTTTGTCGCGCCGGGGCCGGTGCTGCCCCTGTTCATGGACCTGCCCTTGATGCGCGGCGATGAGGTGCCGCACGCGCCGCATCTGGCGCTGACCGCGGCGGCCTGGCCGGGGAGCGTGGCGGTCTACGGCTCCGAGGCGGATGAGAATTACGCGCTGGAACAAGTGGTTGCGGCGCGGCAGGTGGTCGGGGTCACGGAAACGCCGCTGTTTGCCGCCGGTGCCGGACGCTGGGACCTGGGGGCGGATCTGCAGGTGAAGCTGATCTCCGGTTCCCTGGAGAGCCGCACGGCGGAGGCGGTGCTGAACGGTGCCAATGCGGCCGCCATCGGCGACGGCACACCTGGCAACTGGGAGCTGTTCCAGTTCCGCGAGGCGGAGCTGATTGCGCCGCAGACCTATCTGCTGCGGGGCCGCCTGCGCGGCCAGCAGGGCACCGATGCGCTGATGCCGGATGTCTGGCCTGCGGGCTCTTACATGGTGCTGCTGGACGGTACGCCGGTGCAGATGGACCTGGCGCCGGAACAGCGCCGCCGCCTGCGGCACTACCGGATCGGCCCGGCACGCCGCGCGCTGGAGGATCCCTCCTACGTGCATCAGCAGGAGGCGTTCGAGGGCATTGGCCTGCGCCCCTATGCGCCGGCGCATCTGCAGTTGGAGGGGGCTTTGGGCGCGGACATCACTGCCGGCTGGGTGCGGCGCACCCGGATCGAAGGCGACAGCTGGGAGCTGGAGGAGGTGCCGCTGGGCGAGGAGTTTGAATCCTACCGCATCCGGGTGATGCGCGGCCCCGCAGTGCTGCGGGAGGAGACCTCTGCAATGCCGTTCTGGAGCTATCCGGCGGCCGCCCAGGCGGCGGACGCGGTGCAGGCGGGAGATGTGCTGGAAGTGGCGCAGCGCTCGGCCCGTTTCGGCGCCGGGCCTGCGGCACGGGTTCCGCTCGGATGATCCGCCCGGTGCTGCCCGGCGATCTCTCTGCGGTGGCGCGGGCCTTGCTGGCGGTGCCGGAGGGCGACCGGTTGCGCCTGTGCCGCAGGATCTTCGGCGGCGCGGCTGAGGCGGCAGCACATTGCGGGCTGCACGGCGCTCTGCATCCGCGCTGGGGCGATGGAAGCTTGAGCGCGGCGGCGCGAAAGTCCGGCCTGGCAGAGGAGCCGTTTCTGGATGATCCCGCTTATCTCAGCTGCACCCGGCTGGTGCTGCGGGAACTGGCGGCAGTGTTTTAGGCGGGCTGGCGCTCGCCCGGCGGCGCTGAGCGCCTTGTTCCGGGCGAATGGTTGTTAGCCCGAAGCACAGCTGATGCATTTGAGGGCCGCCGGGTCCAGCTCCAGCCGCTTCAGGTCGATGTCCTCGCCGCAGTCCTCGCAATAGCCGTATTCTCCGTCCGCCACGCGGGCCAGCGCAGCCTGCAGGCGCTGGGTTTCCAGCTGGCGGCGGGCGGCCTGGGCCTTGGCCATCGCCTGCATCTGCAGGGCGTCCATGCGCGACAGGCGGCCGACCATCTGCTGGTCCAGCTCCACCACGCCCTGGGCGTCCGCGCCGCGGGCGTCCTCTGCCGCAAGCTCTGCCAGCCGGGCGGTGATTTGCGCCTTGAGGCGCGCCAGGTCCGAGTCATTCATAACGAAAATGTACCCCATCACGGGTTTGCGTTTGCCGAAAAAGACCTTAGATGGCTATCTTGAGCGGAGAAAGGATGCATCGCCATGTTCAAAACGCAGCAAGCCGTCGCCTCTCTGGATCCCGTCTGGGACCGGATTACCAAGGAAGCACAAGAGGCTGTCGACTCGCAGCCGCTGATGGGCGGGCTGATCCATGCCTGTATCCTGCACCACAAGTCGCTGGAAAAGGCGCTGTCCTACCGGATTTCGGCCAAGCTGTGCTCGAACGAGATGTCGATGACGATCCTGCGGGAGATCGTCGATGCGGCCTATGCCGCCGATCCCGGCATCGTCGAGGCTTCGCGCGCCGACCTGATGGCGGTCTTTGAGCGCGATCCGGCCTGCCACCGGCTGCTGCAGCCGATCCTGTACTTCAAAGGGTACCAGGCGGTGCAGGCCTATAGGATCGGCCATTGGCTGTGGCAGCAGGGCGACTGGGACCTGGCGTATTTCTTCCAGATGCGGATTTCCGAGATTTTCGGCGTCGATATCCATCCGGCGGCGGTGATCGGCAAGGGGATCATGATCGACCACGCCCATTCCATCGTGATCGGCGAAACCGCGGTGGTGGGCGACAATGTGTCGATGCTGCATTCGGTGACGCTGGGCGGCACCGGCAAGGAGGAAGAGGACCGGCATCCGAAGATCGGCGACGGGGTGCTGATCGGCGCCGGCGCCAAGGTGCTGGGCAATATCAAGGTCGGCCAGTGCAGCCGGATTGCCGCCGGGTCGGTGGTGCTGGCAGAGGTGCCGCCGTGCAAGACCGTGGCCGGCGTGCCGGCCAGGATTGTCGGCGAGGCGGGCTGCGATCAGCCCTCGGTCAGCATGGACCAGCGGTTCCCGAACGGATCGGAATGAGGGCCCGGGCCGCGGGCCTGGGTACCTTGAGTATTTATGCAAAGAAGAAGGGGGCGGCCGCGCCCCCTTTTTTGATGCCTGCCCGTTTGCTGTTTTCCCGGTTCCTCAGGCGGCGCGCGGCGGGGCCTGGGGCGGCGTGTCCGCGCCGGTTCCGGGCAGCTGGAAGGCGGCAGCCAGGGTGCTGAGCTGATCCGCATCGCCGCGCAAATCGCCGACGGACCGGACCGTTGCCGCAACAATACCGGTGTTTTCCTGCGTTGTTGCCCCCAGCGCGCTGAGGTTGCGCGACAGCCCCTGCAGGTCCTGCGAGTCGCGGGTGAACCCCTCGGCTGAGGTGCTGACGCGGGCAGAGATCTCGTCCATGCGGGCGATGATTCCGGTCAGCACCGCGCCGGTGTTGTTGACCTCGGACACGCCTTTCTGGATGTGGCGGGCGGCGCTGCTGATCAGCTCCTTGATTTCTGTTGCCGCGTGCGAGCTGCGCTGCGCCAGGGCGCGGACCTCGCTGGCGACCACGGCAAAACCCTTGCCCGCCTCGCCGGCGCGGGCGGCCTCCACCCCGGCATTCAGCGCCAGCAGGTTGGTCTGGAAGGCGATGTCGTCGATCACCCCGGTGATGGTTTCGATCTGCACCGCGCTTTGCTCGATGCCGGTCATCGCGGCGACGGCGTTTTTGACCACGCTGCCACTGGCGCCGGCCTCCTGCACCGCGCCGGAGGCCAGCCCGTTCACCTCGCGGACGCCGTCCGAAGCGCGGGCGAGCGAGCCGGTCAGGGTGCTGAGCGCCCGGGACAGGGCTTCCAGCTTCTGCGACTGGCTGGTGATGCGGCGCGAGAGGCCGGCCGATCCGGCCTCGATCCGCTCGCTGCGGGCGAGCACCGCGGAGGCGGTGTCCAGCACCTGCGCCAGCAGCCCGGCAATGCTGGACAGCGCGGAGTTGAAGTCGCGGCGCAGCGGTTCATAGGTTTCGGCCAGCGGGTCGTCCATGCGGTAGGAGAGATCCCTGCGGGCCAGGGCGCCCAGGCCCGCGCGCAACTGCTCAACCGCCTTGGCCTGCTCTGCCCGGTCCGCGTCGCGGGCTTCAGCAGCGGCGCGGCCCTCTGCCAGGGTGTCCTGAAGCATGGCGATGCGGCGGGCGATGCGGCCGAGCTCATCCTGGCGGGCGGCGGCCTGCAGCGCGGTGCCGTAATCGCCGCCGGTGATCCGTTCCAGCGCCGCGGCCAGTTCCTGCATCGGGCGGCCCAGCAGGCGTTTCAGGATCATCAGGCAGGTGATCATCGAAACGGCCAGGATCAGCGCGCCGAGGGCGGCGTCGCGGCGCAACCCCGCGTTGACGGCGGCCAGTGCCGGGGCCGGGTTCCAGGACATGATCAGGGCGCCGCGCAGCTTGCCCTTTTTCGACAGCACCGGGGTGACCAGCGTGTAGCCGTCCGCTGACTGCCAGGGCTCAGCTGTACCGATGACCTGCAGCGCGGTTTCGTCCAGCGCCGCGAGGCGGTCCGGGGGCAGGCTGCCGGCCTCCGCCATCACCACGCCGTCGGATTTCACCGCCCTGGCGTAGGCAAAGCTGGCACCGGCGCGTTCGATCACATGCTGGATGCGCTTTTCGACGGTGCCGGAGAAACCGAGCTTCATCGGCTGTTCGATTTCCCTGGCGGTGATGGCGGTGAGCTCCTGCTCGAGCACCCGCAGCGCGTCCAGCGCCTGGGATTGCAGGCGCTGTCCGGCCAGGTAGGCCAGCGGCAGCGCGGTGAGCAGGGAAAAGAGGGTGACAAGCAGCGCAATCCGCAGGTTGAGTGAGCGGAAGCGGCGGCGGGAGGAGAGATCGGGCAGGGCCATTTTTCTGAGTCCGCAAGTAATCGTTATGGTTGCAGTATGGCCGCAGAAATAAACGCGTGGTAAACCGCGGCCTGCGGGCGGCGGATTGTCATGAAAGCTTCATGCAGGCGTTACATCGGGCGGTGCGGGGCAAAGAATTTCCTCCCGTCCTGCGGCGCTTTGCAGCCCATCCGTCCGGCCCGCCCGCGGCTGGGGCGGCTGGGGTTCCGGGACAGGCAGCGGGCGGCTGACGGCAGTCTTTGCGCCTGGCGGACGGGGGCCAGGCTGGCTTGATTGACGGCGCCGCACGGCGCATATGTTAAGGCAAATTCGAAGAATTCAGTCAGTTTGTAACATGGGGACACAGCATGATTTACACAACCGAAGGCCGCGGGCGTCTGTTTGGCTCGATCCTGGAGACGGTGGGCAACACGCCCGTGATCCGGCTGAACAATATCGCGCCAGCGCATGTCACCATGTATGTGAAGTTCGAGGCGTTCAATCCGGCGGGATCGGTAAAGGACCGGCTGGCGCTGAACATCATCGAGGCGGCGGAGCGAGAGGGCCGGCTGAAGCCGGGCCAGACCGTGGTAGAAGCGACCAGCGGCAATACCGGCATTGGCCTGGCGATGGTCTGCGCCGCCAAGGGCTATCCGCTGGTCATCACCATGCACGACGGGTTCTCGGTCGAGCGGCGGCGGCTGATGCGGATGCTGGGCGCCAAGGTGGTGCTGACCCGTAAGGAGGATAAGGCGGTTGGCATGGTGGTGAAGGCCAAGGAGCTGGCGGAGGCCAACGGCTGGTTCCTGGCGCATCAGTTCGAGACTAAGGACAACGCCGACATCCACGAGAGCACCACCGCGCGGGAAATCCTGGGCGATTTCGACGGTGAGCGTCTGGATCACGTGGTGCTGGGTTACGGCACCGGCGGCACAGTTTCGGGCCTGGGGCGGGTTCTGAAGGGCGCGCGGCCTGATCTGAAGATCACCCTCAGCGAGCCGTCCAACGCGGCGCTGGTGCAGTCCGGTGAAGCGCAGGCGCGCAACGATGAGGGCGAGCCCGCGGCGACCCATCCGGCGTTCAACCCGCACCCGATCCAGGGCTGGACCCCGGATTTCATCCCGCTGGTGCTGCAGGAGGCGCTGGACAAGGGTTACTTTGACGCGCTGGAACCGGTGAGCGGTGACGAGAGCATCAAGTGGTCCCGGCGGCTGGCAGCGGAGGAGGGAATCCTTGCCGGGATTTCCAGCGGCGGCAGCCTGGCGGCGGCGATGAAGGTGGCCGAGAGCGCGCCGGAAGGCTCGGTGCTGCTGGCGGTGCTGCCGGACACCGGCGAGCGGTATCTGTCGACGCCGCTGTTTGAGGATATTCCTGCCGAAATGGATGAGGCGGAGCAGGCGCTGTCGGCCTCGACCCCCGGCTATCAGTACTGATCTGCGCGCCGCCGCTGGCGTTATGCTTGCGGCGTACGTTGCGCAGGCGAGTATTTGGACAAAGAAGAAGGGGGCGCGGTGGTGCTCCCTTTTTCCGACCGGGTTTTTGGCACTTGTGGGTTGGGGCCCCGCGTGCCTGCGTGATCGCTGTGCAGAGCTTTGCTGCATTGCACGCCCCTTGCCCTTGTGTCCGGGCTGATGCACACTTCCATGTACAGGAGGGATGTCTGTTTCACCGCTTGGTCCGTTTGCACGGGGGCCAGAGCAGGGTCATGCTTTGGGAGGAGTGTGCCATGACATCCAATACTGAAGGGTCTCCATCACCGGACAAACTGAAGCCGCGGCCGCGGAGCGTTCTTGACGTCAATACGTTGACTGCGGGCGATATCAGCGCATCGCTGAAGGCCGGGTTTTCCGATTTTCTGGCGCGCCCCGTCATGAGCGGGTTCTTTGGCCTGTTCTATGCGGTTTTCGGCATTCTGTTTGTTTGGTGCCTGGTCTGGCTGGGCAAGATCTGGATGATCATTCCCGCCGCTGTGGGCTTTCCGCTGGTGGCGCCTTTTGCCGCTGCCGGGCTTTATGAGATGTCGCGGCGGATGCAGGCGGGGGAAAACTTCGGCTGGTCTGAAATCCTCACCGTCATGGCCAGACAGCGCAACCGCGAAATGGGGTGGATGGCCTTTGTCACCCTGTTCATCTTCTGGGTGTGGATGTATCAGGTTCGGCTTTGGCTGGCGATCATCCTGCAGGATGCGTCCTTTTCGGATTTCGAAGGGTTCCTGCACACGGTCTTCTTTACCCCGCAGGGCTGGGCCTTTCTTGCGGTTGGCACCTGTGCCGGCACGTTTCTGTCGGCGGTTCTGTTCACGGTGACCGTCGTCGCCATGCCGATGCTGCTGGACCGGGAAACCAATTTCGTGACGGCCATGCTGACGTCGATCCGCGCGGTTGCGGAGAATCCGGTGGTCATGCTGGGCTGGGCGGCGATCATCTCGGCCGCCATGCTGGTGTCGCTGGTGCCGGCGTTTCTGGGCCTGATCGTCACGCTGCCGGTTCTGGGGCACACCACCTGGCATCTGTACCGGCGGGCCGTGCCGCCGGATAAGGAGGGGGCTTTGCAGCCAGAGTCTTGAGCCGGGACCGCCCTGGGTGTGAAGACGGCCCCTGAGGCGGGCGGCTGCATCACAAATTAAAAGCCCCGGTCGTGGACCGGGGCTTTTTGGGTTTCTCATGGCGATGGCCCCTCAGGCCAGCATCACCATCGGGTTTTCCAGGTTGTCGACGATTGCTTTCAGCAGGTCCGCGCCGAGGGCGCCGTCGATGACGCGGTGGTCGACCGACATGGTGACGCTCATCACGGTGGCGACCTTCAGCTCGCCGTCCGAACCAACAACCGGCTTCTTGACGCCGGAGCCGACCGCCAGGATGCCCGCGTGCGGCGGGTTCACGATGGCGTCGAAGTTGTCGATGCCGAACATGCCGAGGTTGGAGATTGCGAAAGAGCCGCCCTGGTATTCATGCGGGGCCAGCTTGCGCTCGCGGGCGCGGGAGGCCAGGTCCTTCATCTCTGCCGACAGCGCCGAGAGCGATTTGGTGTCGCTGTCCTGAAGCACGGGGGTGAACAGGCCGCCTTCGATGGCGACAGCCACGGCCACGTCGGAAGCTTTCATCTTCAGGACCCGGTCGCCGGCCCAGACCGCGTTGGCGTCCGGCACCGCCTGCAGCGCCAGGGCCACGGCCTTGATAATGAAATCGTTGACCGAGAGTTTCACACCGCGGCCCTCAAGCTGTTTGTTCAGCTCGCCGCGGAATTTCAGCAGCGCGTCGAGCTGGATGTCGCGGCGAAGGTAGAAATGCGGGATGGTCTGTTTCGCTTCGCTGAGGCGGGCAGCAATGGTCTTGCGCATGCCGTCGAGCGAGACTTCCTCGTAGTCGCGGGCCTCGTACATGCGGGCAACCATGTCGGCGGAGGGGCCGGCAGGGGCAGCAGCAGCAGCAGGCGCGGCGGCCGGAGCGGAAGCTGCCGGGGCAGCGGCGGCGGCTGCCTGCGGCTTGGCATCCATGACGTCGGCCTTGACGATGCGGCCTTTGGGGCCGGTGCCCTTGATGGCGCTCAGGTCCAGGCCCTTGTCGGCGGCGATGCGGCGGGCCAGCGGGGAGGCGAAGATGCGGTTACCGTCGGCACCTTGTGGAGCGGCGGGAGCGGGTTTGGCTTCTTCCTTGGGCGCGGCTGCGGGGGCCTCAGCTTTGGCCGCAGGGGCTTCTTCCTTGGCCGGGGCGGCTGCGCCGCCGTCGGAGGACTGGATGTCGTCGGCGCTTTCGCCGTCTTCCAGCAGCACCGCGATCGGGGTGTTGACCTTCACGCCCTCGGAGCCTTCGGCGATCAGGATCTTTCCGACCACGCCTTCGTCCACGGCTTCAAATTCCATGGTGGCCTTGTCGGTTTCGATCTCGGCGATCAGGTCGCCGGAGGAGACAGTGTCGCCCTCCTTGACCAGCCATTTGGCAAGGGTGCCTTCCTCCATGGTGGGAGAAAGCGCGGGCATCAGGATTTCGGTGGGCATGTCAGCGCTCCTCAATCAGAACAATTTGGTCATAGGGCGCCCTGGGGCGCTTGGTGCCGCGGGCCAATTGGGTTATCGCGGCTTCGATATTGTCTTTCTTTTCCGCCATCCAGACGTAAGCTTCCTGATGGGAGGGCCGCGAGCCGATCAGCCGTGTGTCTGCTGCCAGCCGTTCGGGAACCAGTGCAGTGACTGTGCGCCCGTCGACGGTCAGCGTGACGCGGTAGCATTCGGTTTCGGGATCGCGGCCCCTGATCTCCATCTTCGTCCTTAGCGGTAGGTGACTTGCTTCACCGCCTCGACCACCTCATCCGTGGTGATCAGCGCGTGGCGCTCCAGGTTTGCGGCATAGGGCATCGGGACGTCCTTGCCGGTGCAGGTCACAACCGGCGCGTCCAGGTAGTCAAACGCCTGCTGCATCACCTCGGAGGCGATGTAGCTGCCGACGGAGCCCTGCGGCCAGCCTTCCTCGACCGTGACCAGGCGGTTGGTCTTCTTGACCGATTCGATCACCGTGGGCAGGTCCATGGGCCGGAGCGTCCGCAGGTCGATGACCTCGGCCGCGATGCCGTCCTGGGCCAATTTGTCGGCGGCTTCCAGCGCGTATTGCATGCCGATGCCGAAGGAGACGATGGTGACGTCAGAGCCTTCGCGCCAGATGCGGGCCTTGCCGAAGGGAATGGTGAAATCATCCAGCTTCGGCACGTCGAAGGCGCGGCCGTAGAGGATTTCGTTCTCCAGGAAGATCACCGGGTTGTTGTCGCGGATCGCGGTTTTCATCAGGCCCTTGGCGTCGGCGGCGGAGTAGGGCATCGCCACTTTCAGGCCCGGGATCTGCATGTACCAGGCGGCGTAGTCCTGCGAGTGCTGGGCGGCAACGCGGGCGGCGGCGCCGTTGGGGCCGCGGAACACCATCGGGGCGCCCATCTGGCCGCCGGACATATAGAGCGTCTTGGCCGCCGAGTTGATGATGTGGTCAATCGCCTGCATGGCGAAGTTGAAGGTCATGAACTCGACAATCGGGCGCAGGCCGCCGAAGGCGGCGCCGGTGGCGATGCCGGCAAAGCCGTGTTCGGTGATCGGGGTGTCGATCACCCGCTTGGAGCCGAATTCGTCCAGCAAACCCTGCGAGACCTTGTAGGCGCCCTGGTACTCGGCGACTTCTTCGCCCATCAGGAACACGTCCTCGTCGCGACGCATTTCCTCGGCCATGGCGTCGCGCAGCGCTTCGCGGACGGTGGTCTGCACCATCTCGGTGCCTTCCGGGTAGTCAGGTTCCAGCACGCGGCTTTCAACCGGTGCAGGCGCGGCGGCCGCAGCGGCGGGGGCTGCAGGCGCTTCGGCGGCGGGGGCCGGGGCTTCAGCCGCGGGGGCAGGGGCGGCAGAGGCGTCGTAGCTTTCGCCGTCTTCCAGCAGCACCGCGATCGGGGTGTTGACCTTCACGCCCTCAGAACCTTCGCCGATCAGGATCTTGCCGACGGTGCCCTCGTCGACGGCTTCGAATTCCATCGTCGCCTTGTCGGTTTCGATCTCGGCGAGGATGTCGCCGGAATTCACGGTATCGCCTTCCTTGACCAGCCATTTGGCCAGGGTGCCTTCCTCCATGGTCGGCGACAGGGCGGGCATCAGGATTTCAGTTGCCATGTCTTTGTCTTCCCTCTCAGGCGTAGATGTCGGTCCAGAGTTCGTCCAGGGCCGGTTCAGGGCTTTCCTTGGCGAATTCTGCGGATTTGCTGACGATCTCCTTGATCTCCTTGTCGATCGCCTTGAGATCCTCTTCGGTGGCGTGCTTGCCGGTCAGCAGCATCTCGCGGACCTGCTCGATCGGGTCGCGCTCCTCGCGCATCTTCTGGACCTCTTCGCGGGTGCGGTACTTGGCCGGGTCCGACATCGAGTGGCCGCGGTAGCGGTAGGTCTTAACCTCGAGGATGTAGGGGCCGTCGCCGCTGCGGCAGTGGGCCACGGCGCGCTCGCCGGCTTCCTTGACGCTGAGGACGTTCATGCCGTCGACCGCTTCGCCCGGGATGCCGAACGCCTTGCCGCGTTCCCAGATCTCGGCGCTGGAAGTGGAGCGCTGCTGGGCGGTGCCCATGGCGTACTGGTTGTTCTCGATCACGAAGACCACCGGCAGCTTCCACAGAGCGGCCATGTTGAAGGTCTCGTAGACCTGGCCCTGGTTGGCGGCGCCGTCGCCGAAATAGGCGAAGGTCACGCGGCCGTTGCCCTTGTACTTGTCGGCAAAGGCGAGGCCGGCGCCGATCGGCACCTGGGCGCCGACGATGCCGTGGCCGCCGTAGAAGTGCTTCTCTTTCGAGAACATGTGCATGGAGCCGCCCTTGCCCTTGGAATAGCCGCCCTCGCGGCCGGTGAGCTCGGCCATCACCCCGTCCGGGTCCATGCCGCAGGCCAGCATATGGCCGTGGTCGCGGTAGGAGGTGACGCGCTTGTCGCCTTCCTCTGCTGCCGCCTCAAGACCGACGACAACGGCTTCCTGGCCGATGTACAGGTGGCAGAAGCCCCCGATCAGGCCCATGCCGTAGAGCTGGCCGGATTTCTCTTCGAATCGGCGGATCAGCAGCATCTCGCGGTAGTGTTTTGTCAGTTCTTCGGCAGAAACGTTTGGTTTCTTTGCGCTTTTTCTAGCGGCCATGGTGGTCAGCTCCCCCTGAAGGCTAGATAGTTTAGTGTTAAACAAATTCATAGCGGGTTTTGCCGCGGCTGAATAGTGCTATTCTGACGCGGGGCGGACGCGGGGTAAAGATCCGCCGACGGACGCGCAAAAATGCAACGCTTGCGGGGTTGGTGAGGGGGCAGGGCAGGTCTGTTTGGCGCTGGCCCGCCGGCCCGGATCTTGCGCCATCCTTTCCGGGGTGCGCGGCAAGCGCAAGAAACGGGTCGCCGCGTACCGGTTTTCCTTTTTTGCTGATTGGCGTGCAAAAAAGCGAAAGGCATGACCATGGAACTGAAGGACAAGACAATCATCATCAGCGGGGCGAGCAGCGGGATCGGCGCGGCCGCGGCGCTGCTCTTTGCCTCTGAGGGGGCGAATGTGGTGCTGGGCGCGCGCAGGGAGGCACGGCTGAAATCCATTGCCGGGCAGATCGGGCAAAGCAATGGGAACGCCGTTTTCCTGGCCGGGGATGTGCGCGAGGGATCTTATGCCGAGGCTCTTGTCGCATTGGCGGAAGAACACTTTGGCGGCCTTGACGGCGCGTTCAACAATGCAGGCATGATGGGCGACGTGGGCCCCATTGCGGACATGGAGCCCGGCAACTGGCAATCCGTCCTGGAAACCAACCTGACCAGCGCATTTCTCTCTGCCAGAGCCCAGATGCCTGCGTTGCAAAGACGGGGCGGCGGATCAATTGTCTTTACCGGAACCTTTGTCGGCGTCAGCAACGGCGGCATGCCGGGCATGGCGGCCTATGCAGCGTCAAAGGCCGGGTTGCTGGGTTTGACCCAATCGCTGGCCTCAGACCATGCGGCTGAGGGGATCCGGGTGAATACGATTCTGCCGGGGGGCACCAAGACGGACATGGCTGGCGACGATCCCGCGACGCATGAATTCATCGCTGGTCTGCACCCGCTCAAGCGGATGGCAGAGCCCAAGGAGATTGCCCAGTCTGCAATGTTTCTGCTGTCTGACAGGGCAAGCTTTGTGACCGGCGCTCCGGTCTCCGTTGATGGCGGGATTTCGGCCCGCCTGCTTTGAACGTCCTGCTGCCGGCGGCTGTGCTGCCGGCGGCCGCGGATCAGCGGATCACGATCTCGTCCGCGCGGACGAGACCGAGAACCGTGCGTGCCTGTTCGTCGAGGAGGTCGAGGTCGAGGTAATCGTCGGACAGGCGACGGGTCAGATTCTCCATCTCGCCGATGCGGGACTGGAGGCGGCTGAGATCCTGCTGAAGTTCTTCCGCTTCGGCCTGGATCTCAACCCGTCTGAACAGCCCGAAGTCGCCCTGCACCGCCGCGAAGGTAAAATACGCGCTGAGCGCGAAGGCGATGGCAAAAAAGGCGATGGCGCCGAGAGACGGCCGTGTGCTTCGGGTCACTTTGGAGGTGCCTGTATGTTACTGCTCTTGATGTGTTTTGCGCCGTTTGCCGGCGTCTGGATCCAGAATGCCACAAGCGAATCTTCTTGGGAATCCTAAATCTGTCCAAAGCCGGGAAAATTTGCGGAAGATGCTAAGCAACGGAAGGCGTCAGAGGATCACGTCCTCCAGCGCCCTGGGGTGGGAAGTGATCTGCTCGTAGCCATCCTGGGTGATGATGAAGCTGTCGCCGACCTGGGCGCGGAACGTGTCCGTCGAGACGGAGCCGTCGACGGCGAACACCATGCCGGGCTGCAGGACGGTGGTGTCGCCGGTGACCAGCTGCGGGCGCTCGAGGAAGCTGAAGCCGGTGGCGCGGCCGCAGCGGAACGGGTAGCTGAAGCCCGCGTCCTGGATCGCTTCGGCATAGGCGCGGTGCACCTCCTGCGCCTCGACGCCGGGGCCGAGGCGGTCCAGCGCGGCCTTCTGGCTGGCCACCGCCACCTCGTAGATGCGGGCCTGTTCCGGGTCTGCCTCGCCGATCCAGAAGGTGCGGTCGAAGCCCAGCTTGAAGCGGTGGAAGTTGGTCATGCCGCAGAAGCAGAGGAATACCGGATCACCCCGCTGCATGATGCGGGTGGAGGCGCGATGGTGGGTCTTGGTGATGTCCCGGCCTGAGGCCATGATCTGCAGGAAATGGGTGCTGGGCGACATGTTGGCATCACTGTAATACGTGCGCAGCAGCTCAGCCGCGGTGCGGGTGCCGGCCTGGGAGGTGGCGATGGCGACCTCGTATTCCGGCACGCCGGCGGCGATGGCGCCGCGGCCCGCGGCCATCATGGCGCCGGCGACTTGGCCTGCGTGTCGGGCCAGTTGCAGCTCCTCCGCCGATTTGAACATCCTGAGGCCGGACAGCGCCGGGGTGATGCTGGTGATCTCGGTTCCGCCCGCCAGTTCATCGACGCAGGCGCGCACCATTGGCGACATGTGGTCCGGCTCAACCGCGATGCGGGCGGCGCCTGCCAAGGCGGCTGGCAGTTCGGCGCGCCATTCGGCCCCGTCGCCGTCGTTCCAGGCGGCGATGCGGTCCACCTGCGCGACCTCCTCGGCCATCACCACGTCAATCACCGGGGTGATCAGCAGCGACGGGCCGTCGCAGGGAACCACCAGGATGGTGGGGCGGCCGAACTCCATATGCAGGTAGTCGTAATAGCCGGTGAGGTAATAGACGCTGTCGTCGTCGGTGATCAGGGCAACGCCAACTTCGTCCTTAGCCATCTTCTGCCTGAGACGGGTCATGCGGTCCTGGAACATGGCGGGCCTCCCTGCTGCGCCGGTGTCTTGCAGCGACGCTAAGGGGGCAGGCAGGGCCGGGGCAAAGCATTTTTTGTCCCGTGTCAAAGAAAACGCCCCGGCGGTGAGGCCGGGGCGCCGGGAAGCGTGGTTGCGTGGGCCTTACTGGTCCAGCGCCGCAACGCCGGGCAATACTTTGCCTTCCATCCATTCCAGGAAGGCACCGCCGGCGGTGGAGATATAGGTGAAGTCACCCGCCGCGCCGGAGGCGTTCAGCGCGGCCACGGTGTCGCCGCCGCCCGCAACCGAAATCAGCTGGCCGGAGCGGGTCATTGCCGCTGCTTTCAACGCGGCAGAATTGGTGGCGGCATCAAAAGGTTCCAGCTCAAACGCGCCCAGCGGGCCGTTCCAGATCAGGGTCTTGCTGTTTGCAAAGACCTCGATGATGCGGGCGACGCTTTCGGGGCCTGCGTCCAGGATCATGCCGTCCTCGGGGCACTGGTCCGCGGGCAGAACCTCGTGCTCGGCATTGGATTCGAACTTCTTGGCGACCACGATGTCGGAGGGCAGGATGATCTCGCAGCCCGCGGCCTCGGCCTTGGCGAGGATTTCGGCGGCGGTGTCCTTCATGATGCGTTCGGCGAGCGAGATGCCAACCGGCAGGCCCTTGGCGACCAGGAAGGTGTTGGCCATGCCGCCGCCGATCACCAGGTGATCGACCTTCTCGATCAGATTGCCCAAGAGTTCCAGCTTGGTGGAGACCTTGGCGCCGCCGACAACGGCAGTGACCGGGCGCTGCGGCTGGCCGAGCGCACTTTCCAGCGCTTCCAGTTCGGCTTGCATCAGGCGGCCGGCGCAGGCGGGCAGCAGGCGGGCCAGTGCCTCGGTCGAGGAGTGGGCGCGGTGGGCGGCGGAGAAGGCGTCGTTGCAGTAGACCTCGCCCAGGCGTGCCATGCCGGCGGCCAGATCGGAATCGTTCTTGGTTTCCGCGGCGTGGAAGCGGGTGTTCTCCAGCAGCAGAACCTCGCCCGGCTGCAGCGCGTCAGCTGCGGCCTCGGCGCCTGCGCCGACGCAATCGGCGGCAAACAGCACCTTGGTTTCGAACGCGCGCTCCAGCGTCGGCACCAGCTGGTTGAGCGACAGGTTCTCGCGGCGCTCGCCGCCGGGGCGGCCGAAGTGGGCCAGCAGGATCGGCTTGCCGCCCGCGGCCAGAATATCGCGCACGGTGGGGGCGATGCGGCGGATGCGGGTGGAGTCGGTCACCACGCCGTCGACGATCGGCACGTTGATATCCACGCGCACCAGCACGCGCTTGCCGTTCAGATCCATGTCGTCGAGTGTTTTCCAGCCCATCTTTCGAGACCCCTTATGGTGAAAGTGCAGTCAAATCCGCGGGCTGTTTCGGGGGTTTTTGCGCATCAGTCAATGCTCCCTTGGCATTTCCGGGCGCTGGCCTTAACTATCGTTGCAAATTTCGACGACAGGAGGGCCACATGGCCGAGATCAAAGATCCCGAAAACACCATCATCATCGAGCTGAAAGACGGCAATGTGGTGATCGAGCTGCTGCCCGACGTGGCGCCGAAGCATTCCGAGCGGATGAAGGAACTGGCCCGCGGCGGCGAATATGACAACGTCTGTTTCCACCGGGTGATCGACGGCTTCATGGCGCAGACCGGCGACGTGGCCAACGGCGACATGGAAGACGGCTTCAACATCCGCATGGCGGGCACCGGCGGATCCAGCCTGCCCGATCTGCCGGCCGAGTTCTCCAAGCTGCCGCACGACCGCGGCACCCTGGGCGCGGCGCGGTCGCAGAACCCGAACTCCGCCAACTCGCAGTTCTTCATCAACTTCAAGGACAACCACTTCCTGAACGGCCAGTACACCGTTTACGGCCGTGTGATCGAAGGCATGGAGCATGTGGACGCGATCACCCGCGGCGAGCCGCCTGCGAACCCGGACCGGATGATCTCCGTCAAGGTTGCTGCGGATGCGTAAGGCGCTTTCGCTGGTGGCCCTGCTGGCGGCGGGGCCTGCCTTTGCCTCCGGCCTGGAAATCCAGGTCGAAGGCGAAGCCAACGGCACCATCAAGATCGACCTCTTTGAGGACGTGGCGCCCAAGCATGTGGAGCAGATCACTGCGCTGGCGGCTGAAGGCCAATACGATGGCGTGGTGTTCCACCGCGTGATCGAGGGCTTCATGGCGCAGACCGGCGACGTGGAGTTCGGCAAGCTGGAAGGCGGCGACATGAGCTATGCCGGGCGCGGCGGTTCCAGCCGTCCGGACCTGCCGGCCGAGTTCTCGGATCTGCCGTTTGACCGCGGCGTGGTGGGCATGGCGCGCTCGCAAAGCCCGAACAGCGCCAACTCGCAGTTCTTCATCATGTTCGATGCGGGCCATTTCCTGAACGGCCAGTACACGGTTGTCGGCAAGGTGACCGAGGGCATGGACGTGGTCGACGCGATCAAGCGCGGCGCCGGGCAGAACGGGTCGGTGATCGGCCAGCCCGACGCTATGACCAAGGTGAGCGTCACCGAATAAGCCATACCGGATTTCCGGAAGGAGAAGGCCCGCGCCCGGGAATCCGGTGGCGGGCCTTTGCTTTTGCGGGGATGACAACCGGTCACAAGCGCGTGCCGGCCCCTGTTCCGGGCCTGTCTGCCGCCGTCTAATGAGGCAGGGAGGCGTTGGTCATGTTTAAGAGTTTGATGGTGTGTCTGGCGCTGCTGCTGCCGTGGAGCGCTGACGCCGATCCGCGGGTCTGGAAGCGGGAGTGGCCGCAGACCGATTTCAGCCGCACCGCTGTGCCTGAGTGGAGCCAGATCCGCTCCGGCGGGGTGCGCAAGGATGGGATTCCGGCGCTGGACGCGCCGAAGTTCGTGGCGGCCTCCGATGCGCGGCGGCTCAAGCCGCGGGAGCCGGTGATCACGCTGCAGATGGAGGGTGCCAAGCCGCGGGCCTATCCGCTCCGCTACCTGACCTGGCATGAGATCGTGAACGACGTGGTGGCGGGGGTGCCGGTTGCGGTCACCTATTGTCCGCTGTGCAACTCGGCGATGACATTCGACCGGCGCACCGCTGCGGGTGTGCTGTCCTTCGGGGTTAGCGGCAAGCTGCGGTTTTCCGACATGGTGATGTATGACCGAGAGAGTCAGAGCTGGTGGCAACAGGCAACCGGTACTGGCATCGTGGGTCGGATGACCGGCACCAGGCTGAAGACGCTGCCAAGCTGGGTCGAGAGCTGGCAGGAATTCACCGCGCGCAATCCTGACGGGCTGGTGATGGCGGAGCCGGGCTGGAACCGGGATTACGGACGCAACCCCTACCGCGGCTATGACACCGCGAAATGGCCGTTCCTCTATGACGGCAGCCCGCCGCCGCACGGGCTGGCGCCGATGGCGCGGGTGGTGCGGGTGGGCAGCCGCGCCTGGCCGCTGGCCCGGCTGGCCCGGGAAGACGAGATCCGCGAGGCCGGTCTGGTGCTGAGCTGGCGGGCAGGCCAGGCCTCGGCACTGGACACGCGCAGGCTGGCGCAGGGGCGCGACATCGGCAGCGTCCGGGTGCGCGACGCGCAGGGGCGCGACGTGGCCCATGACGTGATGTTCGCCTTTGCCTTTCACGCCTTCTGGCCGGACGGCACCTGGATGCTGAAATGAAAAAGGCGCGCCGGACAGGGCGCGCCTTGGTTCGTCCTGCGGCGGCGGAAGTTGTCAGAACAGGAAGTTGTCCGCGTCCTGCAGCTGCGCCAGAGTGATGTCCTCGACCAGGATTGTCACGTCGGAGAAGGACACCAGCACTTCATCCCCCTGGGTTTGGAAATTGAGATCGCCCATGCCGGAGGCACCTGTGCCGATCCTGATGTGATCCAGGTCGGCGGTGAAGTCCTGGATGGTGTCATTGCCATAGCCGCTGTGGAAGACGAAGACATCGGCACCGGTGCCACCGTGCTGCAGGTCGTCGCCCGCCATGCCCCGCAGCGTGTCATTGCCAGCACGCCCGTGCAGGGTGTCACTGCCCGCTTCGCCCAGAAGAATGTCGTCGCCGTACCCGCCCGACATGAAATCGTTGCCGCTGCCCGCTTTGAGGGTGTCGTTGCCCTTGCCGCCCTGCAAGGTGTCGTGGCCTGTTTGCCCGAAGAGCAGGTCATCACCCGGGCCGCCGTAGAGCGTGTCGTCGTCGGTGCCGCCATAGAGCAGATCTGCGCCGCTGTTTGCCTCCAGCCGGTCGTTGCCCGGTCCGCCGTAAAGGGTGTCGTCGCTGACGCGGTCCCGAAGGCCATATCCCTTCACCGTGTCATTGCCCTCGCCCCCATTGAGCAGGTCGCTGTCCGGCCCCCCGAAAAGGGTGTCGTTTCCGTGCTGGCCATAGAGGGTGTCAGTTCCTCTCCACCCGCGAATCCAGTCATCGCCAGTCCCACCATACACCTTGTCGTTGCCCAAGTGCGCACTGACGGAGTCGTCTCCGGAATCGCCGAAAATCACATCATGGCCCTCATGTGCGTACAGTAGGTCGTTGCCGAGATTGCCGTTGAGGGTGTCGTTGCCCGACCACCCGCTTAGGGTGTCATCGCCAGCTCCGCCAACCAGCACGTCATTGCCTGCCTCGCCGCGCAGATTATCAGGCTGCTTTCCGCCATGCAGAAAATCGTCGCCATTGCCGCCATACAGGGTATCGTAACCTCTTTGGCCATAAAGCCTGTCGTCGCCTGCGCCGCCGTAGATCTTGTCTCTGCCCGCGCCGGCTTCGACACTGTCATCGCCGGTGTAAACCTGAATTGTATCCTTGCTGTCCAGGAGGGAGGAGTATGTATCGTTGCCGGCAAAAGCCGCATAACCAAATTGCTTCGAGCCGTCTCCGAAAAGGTCCGCGTATGTAGCAGTGAGGCCGGTGCCCTTCAAAAACTCAGTGCCGTCATACCAGAGCGAGAAAGCTGTAACGGTGCTGCCTGCTGAGGCGGTTCCGGAATTGCCGTAGGTAAAACTTCCCGTGAACTCGTAGATGATGCCGTCCTTTTGCACCCTCAGACTGGATGCTGTTGCGGAAACAACGGTGGCGCCTTCGATCGTAAAATCAAACAGTTTATAGCTGGGGACGGTGCCTGCAACTCGTGTGACGGTAATCTTGGTCATTTCAAAATGTCCTGTCAGGCTGCCCCGCAATAGGAAAGCGTTTCAAAATTTTTTTATAAGTGTACGCAACCTAAAGTTTCAAGGATGGGGCGCTCTTTGCCCAAAGTTAAACGTCTCTTTCGCAGTCCACACCTGACGCACCCCGCAGGTCAAGCCGTAGCGTTCCTGGCTGTATTTTTTGGAATTAGGATGTTGTCCGCGCTCTTAGCCTTAGCAAAAGTGGCGTCTATGGCTAGAAAGCGGGAGCGGTTAAGGGGGGGGTGATGAGTGCACCGCCGCGGTTCTGTGAACTGAACAGATCCGCCAGCGAACCTGTGGAACCCATAAGGAACTGCGTTTTGTCATCGCCGTCACGGCCGTTGGCCCTGTCCTGGCCGCCGCGGGCAATCCGGGCCAATACAGAGAAAGGCGCTTTTGAAGACGCCAGCGATACCGTCGAGACGCTCCGTGAGGGCGGCACTGGTTATGACATGGATAGAGGCGTTGCTGACGTCGAAGTTGGAGTGTTCATAATCAGGGATGGTATTGGACGCGTCCGTTACAACAATTTTCGCCGCAATGTGTCCTTATCCTGGAGGATTTGCAGGCTGGGGTTGTTTTGTCGGTTTGGTAACTCTTTAAGCGAAAATGGTAATGTTCTGACCGCTTTACGTGCCATTAAGCCGGTGTGCAGAAAAAGAAAACGCCGCAGGGGTTTCCCTGCGGCGTTCTGGTGGTCCCTGTCAGACCCGGCCGTGCTGAGGGCCTGCCGGATGGCGGCTCAGCTTTCTGCCTTATGTGCCTTGGTGGCGGCCTGTACCGCGGCCGACGGCGCCGGAGCGGGGGCTGCGGCCGGTGCTGCGGCTGCAGCCGGAGCGGACTTGCGGCCGCCCGGGTTCAGCGGGTCGTCCTGGCGCTGCACGGAGCCTTCGAAATGGGCGCCGCTCTCGATCGCGATGGTCTTGTGGATGATGTCGCCCTCGACCCGCGCGGTGGAGGTCAGGCGCACCTTGAGACCGCGCACGCGGCCGACGATACGGCCGTTGATCACCACGTCATCGGCGGTGATTTCACCCTTGATGGTGGCGGTTTCGCCAACGGTCAGCAGATGCGCGCGGATGTCGCCCTCAACCGTGCCTTCGACCTGGATGTCGCCGGTGGTCTTGACGTTGCCGGTGATGTGCAGGTCCGAGCTCAGCAGCGATGCGGCGGGCTTGGCCTTGGGCATGCTGGAGGTGTAGTCGCTGGCCGCAGGTGCAGCTGCCGGTGCTGCCGCGGGTGCCGGGGTTGCTTCGGCCTGCTTCGGCCCGGGCTCGTTGATTTTGCTCTTAGAAAACATTTCTCGCAGCCTTGATATAGATCATGGGGTTAACAGCTTGCCCGTTGACCCTGACCTCGTAGTGGAGGTGGGTCCCGGTGGACCGTCCGGTGTTACCCATATCAGCAATGTGATCCCCGCGCGAGACCCTTTGGCCCTTTGTCACGCGGATCCTGGAGTTATGGGCATATCTGGTTTCGATGCCGAAAGCGTGGCGGATGGTGACCATCTTGCCGTAGCCGGATTGCCAGCCGGCATGGGTGACGACGCCGTCGGCGGTGGCAAAGATATCGGTGCCGGTGCTGCCGGCGAAATCGGAGCCCTTGTGCAGGCGGCGGCCGCCGGTTTTTGGGTCGCGGCGGTAGCCGAAGCCGGAGGTCTGGCGCACGTGGCTGAGGTTCACCGGCGTGGCGAAGGGCGCCTGCTGGGCGGCCAGCCGGTAAAGGTTCAGCTGGTCCAGCTTGGCCAGAATGGCGTTGGCGCGCAGGGCTTCGGGGCTGGGCTCCTCGCCGCGGGTGGACATCGCCAGCGGCTCCAGCGGGCCGCCCTGGCCGTTGTAGCCGCGGCGCACCTGTTCGAGGATGCGGTCGGGCGGCATGCCGGCGTTGCGGAACATCTTGTCGAGCGGGGTGACGGAAACCGCGACCGCCTCTTCCAGCTGGCGGAAGATCTGGCTGTTGCGCTCATTCATCAGCTGCAGTTCCAGCTCCAGCTCGTCGCGCTGCTCCAATGCGCCCCGGGCGTCGGCCTGGATCCGGTCGCGTTCGTTGGCGGTATCGGCCAGCACATCCGCCAGCAGGTCCATTTGCGCCTCAGCACTGGCCATCACAGCATGCGGGCTGGCGCCGCCCTCGGTCTCTTCCTTCAGCTGCGCCAGGGCTTTGCGGGCGCCGTCGCGCTGGCTCATGGTGTCGCGCAGGGTGGTCTGGATCACCTCGATGCCGGTTTCCAGCTCGCGGCGGCGGGTTTCCGAGGCCAGCAATTCCGACTGCATGACGGAGATCTGCGCCAGCGCGGCATTGAAGCGCTCCTGCGCGGCCAGCGCCTCTTCGGCGCGGGCGTCGCGTTCATCGGAAATCGCGTTGAGGCGGGCGCGGTAGGTCTGCTGGTCGCGCTTGGCCAGCTCGCGGAAGTTGCCGGAGCCGATGCTGTCCATCAGCACGATGGCGGTGGCGACAATCGACCAGGCCACAAACAGGGTGACGCCGGCCACGGCGATCAGCTGGGTTTCCGAGCGCAGACGGATAAAGCGCGTGTCGGTATCGGACTTCAGGAACACCCGCCGCTCCGGGAAGCGGTGTTCGAGAAAGCTGTGGATTCTGATCGCGAGCCGTGTGCGCAATGTGTCTTCCCTGTCTGTCCCGTCGTCCGGTCCCGCGACGGCACCGCAGGGCGGTTCCGGGACCTTGGGCGAAGTCAATAGACAGGGCGGGCCGATTGGGCAAGCCTGTTGACCCATCGGTGCGGGCCGCGGCGGTCTGGGGGAAGGGATCGGCGGAAACCTGCCGAACGTCAGGCCTGCCGGAAGCCCCCGGCAAGGCGCATGCGGCAGGAAAAGGCGGGATCAGCGCAGCTGTTCTCTCCGCCGTTCCTCCTGTGCTTCGGTCCAGCCGTTTTCCCAGGCTTGGTGGTCGGCGTTGTCGAAGGCATAAGGGTTGGCGGTGAAGGGCAGGCCGTTCAGGCAGGCAAGGTAGCCCTTGTCGAAATGCTCTCCGCGCGGATCCATGCCGCAGGGCTGGTGGGCGGTGTCGCGGAGGTGGGCGGCAAATTCCGGGTAGCGGGCAAGATCGGTCTGGTCGAGGCCCTCGGGGTGCTGCTCCAGCGCCCGGCGGCCGCGGCGGGTCAGCTGCCAACCGCCGTCCGGCACCGGTTCCAGAATGCAGGCGGTCTCCAGGTCGGACAGATGGCCTGCGAGCCGCTCGCGCAGTTCCTCCGGCGGCAGGCCGGGAACCTCGTTGGCCTGCTGGAACAGGGCGCCAAGGGCGGTTTCGCAGCTTTCCAGCGTGACCGGTCCGGTGCCTGCCTTGTGCATGATCAGGGCCACAAGGCTGGCTGTGCTCAGCAATGGAAAGTCATTTTCGAACATGGGTTCAACCCGGTTTCCGGGCCTCCCATTCTACGCCTCCGCGGCCTTCAGGTAAAGGCTGGCGCGGGACGAAAGGCCGCCGGGTTCACCAGCCCGGCAGCGGTTTCACCTGATCCGCCAGCGGCCAGTAGAAATCCGGTGGCAGGCCGGCATCGGCGCGCTTTTCCTCGTTGAAGGGCGGTTTCAGGGCGCCGCGGAAGTATTTGCGCACCAGCGCATGGAATTCTTCCTTGGGGTCCAGGTCGTCCCGGCCGCAGAGGAAGTTGAACCATTTGGAGCCATAGGCGACATGGCTGACCTCTTCGGCATAGATCAGCTCCAGTGCCTCCACCGCCTGGGTCAGGTTTGCCTTGCGGAAGATACCGATCATACCGGGGGTCACGTCGAGGCCGCGGGCCTCCAGCACCATCGGCACCACGGCGAGGCGGCCCATCAGGTCCTCTGCGGTGTCCTCGGCGGCGCGCCACATGCCGGCATGGGCAGGCAGGGCGCCGTAATGGCTGCCGAGCGACTCAAGACAGTCGCACATCAGGTCGAAATGCTTGGATTCTTCATCTGCAGCCTTAACCCAGTCGTCGAAGAAACCGAGCGGCATCGGCACATGGGAAAACCGCGCGATGATGTCCCAGTGCAGGTCGACGGCGTTGAGCTCGATGTGGGCCACCGCGTGCAGCAGGGCGATGCGGCCGGCCTCCGACCCAGGCTTGCGCTTCGGCACGTCGCGCGGGTTCAGCAGGTCAGGCTTTGCAGGCCGCGCGGGATGCATCGGCGGGCTGGCGGTGCCGATGGCGATCTCCGGCCCTTCGCCGTTTCGGCAGGCGAACCACTCTGCGGCATGGCGGCGCGACAGGGCGGTCTTGGCGCGCCCGTCAGGGGTGGTCAGCACCTCGGCGGCGCGTTCGGCAAGCGAAAGGGGCTGATCGGCCATGCGGGTCTCCTGAAACGGCGTGGTGCAACGGGTTCATCTGATTTGAGCGGCAGAGTCCAGAGCGGAAAAGGGAGTGCTCCCGCGCCTGCGGGTGATCAGCAGGCTGATCGCCCTGGCAGCCTTGGGCCAGGCAGCGCGCCTTCCGCGCGCTGCGCGCCGCCCCCCGCGGGGCGGCGCCGGGCCCAACAGGGAAGCCTGCGCCCGGCAGGGCGCGGGCGGAGCCGGCGGGAGCGCCCCGCGGCGTCTGGGCGGTGTGGCTCAGAGAGCGCGGACCGCTTCCAGCACTTCCTCGGCGTGGCCGTCCACCTTCACCTTGCGCCAGACGCGGGCGATCCTGCCGTCCGCACCGATCAGGAAGGTGGAGCGCTCGATGCCCCAGTGCTTCTTGCCGTACATGCTCTTTTCCTTCCAGACGCCATAGTCCTCGCAGACGGTGCTGTCCGCATCCGACAGAAGCGGCGTGGTCAGCCCGTGTTTTGCGGTGAAATTCTCATGCTTCTTGAGGCTGTCCTTGGAAATCCCGAAAACGTGAGCGCCGGCATCGGCGAAGGCCTGCAAAGCCTCTGAAAAGGCGATGGATTCTTTGGTGCAGCCGGGGGTATTATCGCGGGGGTAGAAGAACAGCACCACGGGCGCGCCCTGAAGGCTGGACAAAGTGACCTCTCCGCCGCCGCCGCGGGGCAGGGTAAAGGAAGGGGCGGGATCTGAAACGTCGAGCATTGGCCTGTCTCCTGTCTGTTGCGCAAATCACTGCGCGGCGACCATAACCCATGAGCAGCGAAGGGAAAGCTGAGATCAAACCCGCCGGCGAGAATAACCGCGCCGCCGCCGAAGCGGTGCCTGTTCCCGGGCCCGTGCCGGAACCGGAAGCGCAGGCGGCGCCGCGGCGCCGGCGCCGCTGGCGGCTGCTGCGCGGGCTGGTCTGGGTGCTGGCGCTGCTGTCCTTCCTGGGCGCCGGCGCGGTCTATTTCGGGATCGGCACACGGCTGGATGCGCCGGACTGGGTGCGCGGCCGGGTGGAAAGCCGGATCGAGCGGCATCTGAACGGGCTGCAGATCGAATTCGGCGCCATTCATGTGGTGGTGAACAAGGGCTGGCGGCCGCGGGTGAGCCTGCAGGACGTGGTGCTGCGGCACCCGGACGGCAGTGTCTTTGCCCAGCTTGCGGATGCTCAGGCGAGCCTGGCGATGCGTCCTTTGCTGCAGGGGCGGATCCAGCCCAAGCGGATCGCGCTGAGCGGGCTGTTTGCGGCGCTGCGGCGCAACGAGGACGGCAGCCTGGCGCTGAGTTTTGCCAGCGGCGCCGCGCCGTCGCGGCAGGCCGCAACCCTGGTGGAGCTGATCGAGCAATGGGACAGCCAGCTGCAGAAGCAGGTGCTGGCGGCGCTGGTGGAGGTTGAGACCAGCGAGCTGACGCTGTCCTACACCGACGACCGGCTGGGCCGCGGCTGGACCCTGGACGGCGGCCGGATCGGGCTGCAGCGGCAAGGCAATTCAGTGTCGCTGTCGGCTGCGTTCTCTGTCCTCAGCGGACGCGGCGATGTGGGCACGGTTGAGGCCAGCTACGCCTCAGAGATCGGCAGCCCTGAGGCGGAGTTCGGCGTGCTGGTGTCGGATATCGCAAGCGAAGACATCGCGGTTCAAAGCCCTGCGCTTGGCTGGCTGGGGGTGCTGCAGGCGCCGATTTCCGGCTCGCTGCGCGGCGGTGTCGGCGGGGACGGCAAGGTGCAGCCGGTGCAGGCCAGCCTGCGCATCGGCGAGGGAGTGATTCAGCCGGCGGCACAGACCCGCCCGGTGCCGATCACCGGCGCACGCAGCTATTTCACCTATGATCCGGCCCGTCAGGTGCTGGCGTTTTCAGAGCTTGCCGTGCAAAGCGGCTGGGGCTCCGGGGTGATGCAGGGGCAGGCCAGCCTGGCCGGGATCGAGAACGGCCAGCTGGCCGGTCTGGTCGGGCAGCTGCGGTTCACCGATCTGGAACTGAACCCGCGCCGCCTGTTCGAAACCCCGGTGAAGTTCCCCGCGGTGGATGCGGACTTCGACCTTCGGCTGAAACCGTTCCGGCTGCGGCTGGGCGAGATGCTGGTACGCGACGGGGACAGCCGCATTCATTTTGACGGCACGGTCGGCGCCGGGCCGGAGGGCTGGGACTACGATCTGAACGGCAGCGTCGATCAGGTTCGCGCAGAGCGGGTCAAGGAGCTGTGGCCCTCGGTGCTGGCACCGAAGCCGCGGGAATGGGTTCGAGAGAATCTCTATACCGGGCTGGTGCGCGACGTCGGCTTTCACATGCGCGGGCGCGGCAGCGGCAAGCCTTTTGTCAGCCTGGATCTGGCCTTTGAAGGCGCTGAGGTGCTGTTTCAGAAATTCATGCCGCCGGTGCGGGATGGCTCAGGCCAGCTGAGCCTGTATGGCAACCGGTTTGTGGTCACCGCCTCCGGCGGGACCGTCACCGCAGATCAGGGCGGTGAGGTTGAGGTGGCCGGCACGTCCTTCATCATTCCGGATGTGTCGGCCAAGGACGGCACGCCGGGGATTGCCCGGATCAAGGCGCGTGGCTCTGCCACGGCGGCGCTGTCGCTTTTGAACCGGGAACCGCTCAGGGTGATGGACAAGGCCAGCCTGCCGGTGGATCTGGCGGAGGGGCAGGTGGAGGCCACCGGAACCCTGTCGCTCCCGCTGCAGAAAGAGGTGCCAGTGGAGAAAATTCTCTACCACTACCGCGGCACGGTGCGCAGCGTGCAGTCGGACAGGCTGGTGCCGGGCCATGTTGCAGCAGCACCGCTGCTGCAGGTTGAAGGCGACCAGGGGAAGGTGCGGATCAGCGGCAACGGCAGCCTGTCCGGGGTTCCGCTGAGCGCCAGCTGGCAGCAGAAGATCGGCAAGGGTGCCGCGCCGGACAGCCGGGTCGAGGGAACGATCGAACTGTCGGCGGCGGCGGTGGAGGCCTTCAACATAGGCCTGCCGCGCGGCTCGGTCTTCGGCAAAACCCAGGGGCGCTATGCGGTGGACCTGAAACCGGGCGCGCCGCCGCGGCTGGAGCTGGAGGCGGACCTGAAGGGCGCGGGCCTCAGGATTCCGGAAATCAGCTGGCGCAAGGCAGAAGCCGCAAGTGGCAAGCTGTCGCTGACGGCCACCCTGGGCGAAAGCGCCACGGTGGACCGGCTGGAGCTGCAGGCGCCCGGGCTGTCTGCCACGGGACGGGTGACCACGCACAAAAGCGGCGGTCTGGATCAGGCGGTATTCTCTTCGGCCCGCGCGGGCAATTGGTTCCAGGGCGCGGTGACCTTCAGCGGCCGCGGCGCCGCGGCGCCGGCGATTGAGGTGACCGGCGGGCGGCTGGACCTGAACCGCTCGCCGTTTGCGGACACGGCGAGCGGCGGTGGCGGCGGCAGCAGCAGCGGCGGCGATGTGCCGATCACGCTCAGGCTGCAGAACCTGCAGGTGACCGACAGCATCGGGCTGCGGAATTTTCAGGGGCGGTTTTCCACCCGCGGCGGCATGAACGGGGAGTTCACTGCACGGCTCAACGGCCATACACCGGTGGCCGGCACCGTTGTGCCGCAAAACGGCGGCACCGCCTCGCGCATCCGGTCCAATGACGCCGGCGGGGTGTTCCGGTCTGCCGGGGTGTTCGAGCATGGCCGCGGCGGCCGGTTTGACATGACACTGGTGCCGGCAGCCGGTGTGCCAGGCGAATATGACGGCAAGGTCAATGTCCGCAACATCCGGGTGCGGAACGCGCCGTCGATGGCAGCGATCCTGAACGCCATCAGCCTGGTGGGCCTGCTGGATGAGATGACCGGCCAGGGCATTCTGTTCACCAGCATGGAGGGCCGGTTTCGGCTGGGGGATTCGCATCTGATCCTGCATCAGAGCAGCGCGGTGGGCCCGTCGATGGGGCTGTCGCTGGACGGCAACTACAACCTGAACAGCAGCCGGCTGAACATGCGCGGGGTGATTTCTCCCGTTTACCTGCTGAATGCCATCGGGCGGGTGCTGTCGCCCAGGGACGGCGAGGGGCTGTTCGGCTTTACCTTCACCCTGCGCGGCACCGCCGATAACCCCTCGGTCTCGGTCAACCCGCTGGCCGGTCTGGCGCCTGGGTTCCTGCGCGAGATTTTCCGCGGCCCGGCACCGAAAGTGCCGGGGGACAACAGGGCGTTTTCAGCGGACGGCCAGGAACTGGAAGAGGGCGAGGAACAGGTCCGCACCCCGCGGGGCGGCGACAAGTAAACTTGGCGGCGGGTGAAAATCGCCATAGATTTCCCCTGCAGCACATCCTATAGCGCGCGCCATGAAACTCAGCGATTTCGACTTCGACCTGCCTGACCATCTGATTGCCACCCGGCCTGCCAATCCGCGCAGCTCGGCCCGCCTGCTGGTGGCCGAGGGCGGCGATCTGCATGACGGCCAGGTGACCGATCTGGTGAACTGGCTGCAGCCCGGTGACCGGCTGGTGCTGAATGACACCAAGGTGATCCCGGCACGCCTGAGCGGGCTGCGCCACCGCGACAGCGCGCAAGGCCCGGTGGCGGCAAAAATCGAGGCGACCCTGCTGGAGCCGCGCGCTGATGGCAGCTGGGCGGCGCTGCTGAAGCCTTTGAAGAAAATCAAGGCGGGCGAGGAGATTGTCTTCTCCGATGACCTGAGTGCCAAGCTGGAAACCATCGGGGACGGCCAAGGCGTTCTGCGCTTCAACCTGAGCGGCACCGATTTCGACGCGGCGCTGGCCGCTGCCGGCGCGATGCCGCTGCCGCCGTATATCGCCGCCAAGCGCGCAGCGGATGAGCAGGACAAGACCGATTACCAGACCGTCTGGGCCAAGAACTCCGGCGCGGTGGCGGCGCCGACGGCCTCCCTGCATTTCGACGCGCCGCTGCTGGCGGCACTGAAGGACCGCGGCGTTGAGATTTCCTATGTCACGCTGCATGTGGGCGCGGGCACGTTCCTGCCAGTGAAGGTGGAGGATGTGACCACCCACCGGATGCACGCGGAATGGGGCAAGGTGAGTGAAGATGCCGCGGCACAGATCGCGGCGACCAAGGCGGCAGGCGGACGGGTGATTCCGGTCGGCACCACGGCGTTGCGGCTGATCGAGAGCGCCGCCAAGGACGGGCAGATCCACCCCTGGGAAGGCGACACCGATATCTTCATCTATCCCGGGTTCGAATTCCAGGTGGCGGACGCGCTGATGACCAATTTCCACCTGCCGAAATCGACTCTTTTGATGCTGGTTTCGGCGCTGATGGGGCAGGAGGAGATCCGGCGCATCTATGCGCACGCGGTTGATAACCGCTACCGGTTCTTCTCATACGGCGATGCGTCGCTTTTGATCCCGGCTTAGACGAATACATCTCAGAAATGCGGCGGAAAATCATAGACAAGCGCCGCAACTACGGGCCCTGATTTCGCGAACAGGGTCATCAAACTGAAACCGGAATCGGCGATACCGGCCCGGCGGGCTTGATCGCCCGGACATAACAATCAAAGGTGAAGGCAGCCCGTCCCGTTGTGGAGGGCTGCTTTGCTTTCGAAGGAGGCATGAAATGCTGCAGGTGCTGTCGAGCGCATGGGCGCTGCTATTGGGGGTTTGCTTGCTGATGGTGGGCAATGGCCTGCAGGGCACCATGCTGGGGGTGCGCGGCGAGCTGGAGGGCTTCTCCACCTTCCAGATGTCGATCGTGATGGCAGCCTATTTCGTTGGCTTCCTGGGCGGCTCGCGGCTGGCGCCGGAGATGATCCGGCGGGTCGGCCATGTGCGCGTCTTTGCGGCGCTTGCCTCCTTTATCTCGGCGGTGATGATCCTCTATCCGCTGCTGCCCAACACCGTCGCCTGGGCGCTGGGGCGGATGATCATCGGTTTTTGCTTCTCCGGCGTGTATGTGACCGCCGAGAGCTGGCTGAACAACGCCGCCGACAACACCAACCGCGGCAAGGCGCTTTCTCTGTACATGATCGTGCAGACCATTGGCATCATCACGGCGCAGGGGCTGATCCAGGTCGGCGATCCGGCCGGCTATGAGGCCTTCATCATTGCGTCGATCCTTGTTTCGGTCTCCTTCGGGCCGATCCTGCTGTCGATTTCGCCGACCCCGGCCTTTGACACCACCAAGCCGATGACCCTGCGCCAGCTGTTCGAAACCTCGCCGCTGGGCTGTATCGGCATGTTCCTGCTGGGCGGCGTGTTCTCGGCCCAGTTCGGCATGAGCGCCGTTTACGGCTCCGCCGCCGGGCTGACCCTGACGCAGCTTTCGATCTTCGTCTCCTCCTTCTATGTCGGCGCGATGCTGTTGCAGTACCCGCTGGGCTGGCTGTCGGACCGCATGGACCGCCGCGTGCTGATCCTGTTTGTCGCCCTGGTGGGTGGTGGCGGCGCGGTGATCGGCTTCCTGTTCGGAATGGAGTTCAAGATGCTCCTGGTCGCGGCCTTCTTCATCGGCGGTTTGTCGAATCCGCTCTATTCGCTGCTGATCGCCTATACCAACGACTACCTGGAGCATGACGACATGGCGGCCGCATCGGGCGGGCTGGTGTTCATCAACGGGCTCGGTGCCATCGCCGGGCCGCTGATCACCGGCTGGCTGATGGAGGATGCGGTGTTCGGGCCGGCCGGCTTCTTTACCTTCATCGGCGCGCTGATGTTCTCGATGGCTGCCTACGCCGCCTATCGTGCAACCCAGCGTGCGTCGACCCCGGTGGGCGAGACCGGCAGCTACGCGGTGATGTCGCCGGCGGTGTCGCCGGTGGCGGTGGAATTTGCCCAGGAATACGCCATCGAGAGCGAGCTGGAAGAGCAAGAAACTGCCCAAGAAACAGTCTGATTGCGCTAACCAGCCGGAATTGTGAGGATTATTTCACACAGAGGGCTTGTCTGATACAACTTGTGACCCAAGGTTACTTGTAAACGGTATGTAAATTGGCCTGAAGTTAAGGTCAGGAGAAACTTGGAGTTACGACCGATGGCTGGTCCCGAAGAGATACTTGCATTCTGGCTCGACAAAGTCGGGGAGAAGGGATGGTATCTGCAGGATGACGCGCTGGATCAGGAGATCCGCGAAAAGTTCCAAACCACGTGGGAGGCGGCCTGCGAAGGCAGGTTCTCCTTCTGGCTCACCTACCCGAGCGGCACGCTGGCCTATATCATCCTGATGGACCAGTTCCCGCGCAACATGTTCCGCGGCGATGCCCGGGCCTTTGCTTCTGACCGCGCCGCGCTGTCGGCGGCGAAGATCGCGATCAACAAGAACTGGGACCTCAAGATCGATGAGCCGGCCCGGCAGTTCTTCTACCTGCCGCTGATGCATTCAGAAAACCTGTGCGACCAGGAACGCTGCATCCGGCTGATGATTGAGCGGATGCCGGAGAGCGGCGGCAGCAACCTGCTGCATGCGCGCGCCCACCGCGAAGTTATCCGCCAGTTCGGCCGCTTCCCCTACCGCAACGAGGCGCTGCACCGTGCCAGCACTACGCCGGAACGGGCATATGTGCAGGCGGGCGGTTACGGCGAGACCGTGCGGCAGATGCAAGCGGCGGGCTGACGTCAGCACCGGCAGACAATTTGAACGCCGCTTCCCGTGCCAGGGCGCGGCGTTTTCTTTTGCCCGGTCCTTGTGACTGACGGGTGCGTGCGGCAGGGAAGCGGTCCCCGGTTTCAGGCACGCACTGGAGGCCCCCACGACCGTTTCACCATTTCCGATGACCGGCACTTGCCGCTGCGGCGCTGCCGCAATTGAAGTCTCCGCGCCGCCGGTTCTGACTGCTGCCTGCCACTGCCCCGGCTGCCAGAAAATGAGCGCCAGCGCGTTTTCCCTGACCGCGATGTTTCCGGCGGAGGCGTTCAGCGTGGTGAAGGGCGTCCCGGTCATTGGCGGTGCCAAAGGGGAGGAGCTGGCGCATTACTGCTGCCCGGAGTGCCTGACATGGATGTTCACCCGGATCAGCGCCGTGGAGGCGTTTGTGAACGTGCGTCCGACGATGTTCGAGGAGAGCAGCTGGTTCAGCCCGTTTATTGAGACCTGGACTGCGGCAAGACATCCGTTTGTGCGGGTTGCGGCTGCACACAGCTTTGAGCACTTCCCCTCGATGGAGGAGTTCGGCGAATTGCTGGAGGCCTTCGCTGCTAAGGGGTGAACCCGGATCAGCCTTCGGGCGCGGGGCAGGCAGCGCTGTCCTTCAGCAACGGGGCGGCGCGGATGATACGGTCGGCAAGCTCCGCGGCGCCGGCCCGCGCGGCCTCAGCGGCGGCCTGCAGCGGCAGCGCGCGCATTTCCGAGACGCTGGCCTGTAATTGCACTAGGCGCTCCTCCAGTTTATCGAACCGGGCGGCAGACGCCGTGCCGTCCGTTAGCGAGTTGCGGAGAGCTGCGACCTCCGCCTGCAAGCCTGTCACGGAGGTGCGCAGCGGCGTAACGCGGTCCGCTATGGTCGCAGCGTTGGCGGTGACGCCCTCGGCCGCGTCCATCAGCTTCCATCCCAGGAACAGGCAGAGCGCGAGCAGGACCAGGGTGGCATTCAAAAGCGCCTTGGCGAGGTCGTAAAGTGTTTTGGCCATATACATCCAGTCCGGGGTTGTGGATTGAAGAAAGCTTACGGCCTATGGTGGCCTGGAGCTGCCTGGGCTGCCAAGCGGAAACCTGCCGGAAAATGCATGGCCGCTATGCCGCAGCACAGGGTGATTGCAGCGCAGCGAAAACTAGTTTAACGGTAAACTAGTTTTGGAACCTGTTTGAGGGCGAGGGAGCACCATGGCCGCACAATCTTATGACGTGATCGTAATCGGCGCAGGGCCGGGGGGCTATGTTGCGGCCATCCGTGCCGCGCAGCTGGGTCTGAAGACCTGCGTGGTCGAGCGCGAGCATCTGGGCGGCATTTGCCTGAACTGGGGCTGTATCCCGACCAAGGCACTGCTGCGCTCCTCCGAAGTGTTCCACCTGATGGAGCGCGCCAAGGATTTTGGCCTGAAGGCGGAAAACATCGGCTATGACCTGGACGCGGTGGTGAAACGCTCGCGCGGGGTGGCTAAACAGCTGTCCTCCGGCATCGGCCACCTGATGAAGAAGAACAAGATCGACGTGGTGATGGGCGAGGCGTCCATTCCGGTCAAAGGCAAGGTCTCGGTCAAGACCGGCAAGGGCACGCAGGAGCTGACTGCCAAGAATATCGTGCTGGCCACCGGTGCCCGCGCCCGCGAGCTTCCGGGGCTGGAGGCGGACGGCGATCTGGTCTGGACCTACAAGCACGCACTGCAGCCGGTGCGGATGCCGAAAAAGCTGCTGGTGATCGGCTCCGGCGCCATCGGCATCGAATTTGCCAGCTTCTACAATACCTTGGGCGCTGAAACGACTGTGGTCGAGGTGATGGACCGGGTGCTGCCGGTCGAGGACGCCGAAATCTCCGCCTTTGCCAAGAAAGCCTTTGTCAAACAGGGCATGAAGATCATGGAGAAAGCCATGGTCAAGCAGCTGGACCGCGGAAAGGGCAAGGTGACGGCCCATATCGAGGTCGGCGGCAAGGTGGAGAAACAGGAATTCGACACCGTGATTTCCGCCGTGGGGATCGTCGGCAACGTCGAGGGCCTGGGGCTGGAAGAGCTGGGGGTGAAGGTCGACCGCACCCATGTGATCACTGACGAATTCTGCCGCACCGGCGTGGACGGCCTCTATGCCATCGGCGACATTGCCGGCGCGCCCTGGCTGGCGCACAAGGCGTCCCACGAGGGCGTCATGGTGGCCGAGCTGATCGCGGGCAAGCACGCGCATCCGGTGAAGCCCGAGAGCATTGCCGGCTGCACCTACTGCCAGCCGCAGGTCGCCTCCGTCGGTTATACCGAGGCCAAGGCCAAGGAGCTGGGCTACGACATCAAGGTTGGCCGCTTCCCCTTCATCGGCAACGGCAAGGCGATTGCGCTGGGTGAGGCCGAGGGCATGGTGAAAACTGTCTTCGACGCCAAGACCGGCGAGCTGCTGGGCGCCCATATGGTCGGCGCCGAGGTGACCGAGATGATCCAGGGCTATGTGGTGGGCCGTCAGCTGGAAACCACCGAGGAAGACCTGATGAACACCGTCTTCCCGCACCCGACGCTGTCCGAGATGATGCACGAGAGCGTGCTCGATGCCTATGACCGGGTAATCCATATGTAAGCTGCCAACGGCAGCGGACGTTCTAAAAGGCGGTCCGTAACGGGCCGCCTTTTTTGTGGATCCGCACTGCGTCGGCGCGCACCGGCGATGCGGGGCGGCCTTGCGGCCTTGTTCCGCGCTGGGGTTGTGGCGCTGCGTCAGTTTCGGTTGGCCCTCTGGCCACTGGCTGCGCGCCGGGGTAACCAGAGGCAAATCAAGAACAAAAGGCAGCGTAGATGAGCACAACCGGGAAAACCCGCTGGGGCGCGATTCTGGCGGTCTGGGCTGCCGGACTGGGGGCCGCAGCACAATACGGCAAGGTTTCCGTTGTTTTTGACCAGCTTGGCGCGCTGTATCCGGAGGCCGGTGCGGCGCTGAGCCTGAGCGTGTCGATGACCGGCGTGCTGGGCATTCTGATGGGCGCGGTGGCCGGGCTGTTTGTCTCTGCCTTCGGATACCGGCGCGCGCTGGTCTGGGCGCTGTGGACCGGCGCCGCGATGTCGGCGCTGCAGGTGCTGCATCTGCCCTACGGGCTGTTCCTGGCGACCCGGGTTGCGGAAGGCCTGTCGCATCTGGGCATCGTGGTGGCGGGTCCGACGCTGATGGCGCTGCTGGCCAGTGACCGCCAGCGGGGCACGGCGCTGACGGTGTGGAGCACGTTCTTCGGCGTTGCCTTTGCGCTGCTCAATTGGCTGGGGCTGCCGCTGGTGGCGTCCCACGGCCTGCTGGCACTGTTTGCCGCCCATGCGGTGCTGATGGCGGCGCTGGCGGTGCTGCTGCACCGGGCGATGCGGGACCTGCCGGTGCCGCCGCGCCAGACCATGCCGCAGCTGGCCAATCTGTCGGCGTTGCATCTGAAAATTTACCGCTCGCCGTTCAAGCTGGCGCCGGCCGCGGGCTGGCTGTTTTACACCACCTGTTTCGTAGCGCTGCTGACGGTGCTGCCGCCGCATGTGCCGGAGGGGCAGCGGGCCTTTGTGATGGGGGCGTTTCCGCTGATCTCCATCGCGTCATCCATGGTGATCGGGGTGGCGCTGCTGCGGGTGATGCGGGCGGTGCAGCTGATCCAGCTGGGGTTTGCGCTTTGTGCCGCAGCGGGCCTGTGGCTGTGGATGATGCCAGGGGACTGGCTGGCCTGTTTCGCGCTGGCCGCCGCCTTTGGGATGGTGCAGAGCGGAAGCTTTGCCGCGGTGCCGCAGCTGAACACCACCGCCGCGGACCAGGCCGAGTCGAACGGTGCCATGTCGCAGGCCGGCAATGCAGGCAACGTGATCGGCACGCCGCTGCTGCTGGCGTCGCTGGGGGTGGCGGGCTACGGGGGCATGATGCTGGTGGTCTGCGTGCTGTTCCTGGCGGGCATTGTGGTGCATCAGCTGCTGGCCACGCGGCGGAGGGCCTGGGCCTAGGCGCCGCTCCCGCCCGTCACCGGTCCCTTTGGGGACCGTCTTCGGTTGGGCCGGGCGCCGCGCGGGGCGCGGCGCGCCGTAAATCGCGCCGGATTCCGGGCAGGCAAACGCCTGTTTTCCGGCTGCTGCCAGCTGCTGTCAGCAAACTTCATCCTGTTCGCGCAATGTTCTCATTTTGCCCTTGGCGTTTTCCACCGCATTCCCTATCTGTAGGGCGGGCGTCCGCCAAGGGTTCGGCGGCGCGGGTACGGGGGCATTATGGCTGAGCTGAAATCCATCGAAGTGCGCGGCGCGCGCGAGCACAATCTGAAGAGCATCGACGTGGATATTCCGCGCGATGAGCTGGTGGTGATCACCGGCCTTTCGGGCTCGGGCAAGTCCTCTCTGGCGTTCGATACCATCTATGCCGAGGGCCAGCGCCGCTATGTGGAAAGCTTGAGCGCCTATGCGCGCCAGTTCCTCGACATGATGGAAAAGCCGGATGTGGACCACATCAGCGGTCTGTCCCCGGCGATCTCGATCGAGCAGAAGACGACCTCGAAGAACCCACGCTCCACCGTTGGCACGGTGACCGAGATCTATGACTATCTGCGTCTGCTGTTTGCCCGTGCGGGCACGCCCTATTCGCCGGCCACCGGGCTGCCGATCGAGGCGCAGCAGGTGCAGGACATGGTCGACCGGATCATGGAGATGGAGGAGGGAACCCGCGGCTACCTACTGGCGCCGATCGTCCGCGACCGTAAGGGCGAGTACAAGAAGGAATTCCTGGAGCTGCGCAAGCAGGGCTTTCAGCGGGTGAAGGTGGACGGGGAGTTCTACGAGCTCGACGAGCCGCCCGTGCTGGACAAGAAGTTCCGCCATGACATCGACGTGGTGGTCGACCGTCTGGTGGTGCGCGAGGGTATGGAGACGCGGCTGGCGGACTCGCTTCGCACCGCGCTGGACCTGGCCGACGGTATTGCCATTCTGGAAACCGCCCCGCGCGAGGGCGAGCCGGAGCGGATCACCTTCAGCGAAAACTTTGCCTGCCCGGTCAGCGGCTTCACCATCCCGGAGATCGAGCCGCGGCTGTTCTCTTTTAACGCTCCGTTCGGGGCCTGCCCGGAATGTGACGGGCTGGGGGTTGAGCTGTTCTTTGACGAGCGGCTGGTGGTGCCGGACCAGAGCCTGAAGGTCTATGACGGCGCGCTGGCGCCCTGGCGCAAGGGCAAGTCGCCCTATTTCCTGCAGACCATCGAGGCCATCGCGCGGCACTATGAGTTCGACAAGAACACCGTCTGGAAGGACCTGCCCGAGAAGGTGCAGCAGGTGTTCCTGTATGGCTCCGGCGACGAGGAGATCATGTTCCGCTATGACGAGGGCGGGCGGGTCTACCAGGTGGAGCGCACATTCGAGGGCGTCATTCCGAACATGGAGCGGCGCTACCGCGAGACCGATTCCAACTGGATCCGCGAGGAATTCGAGCGCTATCAGAACAACCGCCATTGCCATCACTGCGAGGGCTACCGGCTTCGCGAGGAGGCGCTGGCGGTCAAGATCGCGGGCGTGCATGTGGGGCAGGTGGTGCAGCTGTCGATCCGCGAGGCGCTGGCCTGGATCGAGGATGTGCCGAACCACCTGAGCCAGCAGAAACAGGAGATTGCGCGGGCCATCGTCAAGGAGATCCGCGAGCGGCTGGGCTTCCTGAACAATGTGGGCCTTGAATACCTGACGCTGTCGCGGTCATCCGGCACGTTGTCCGGCGGCGAGAGCCAGCGGATCCGGCTGGCGTCGCAGATCGGCTCCGGCCTGACCGGGGTGCTTTATGTGCTGGACGAGCCGTCGATCGGCCTGCATCAGCGCGACAACGACCGGCTGATCGGCACGCTGAAGAACCTGCGCGACCAGGGCAACACGGTGATCGTGGTGGAGCATGACGAGGACATGATCCGCCAGGCGGATTATGTTTTTGACATCGGCCCCGGCGCCGGGGTGCATGGCGGTGAGGTGGTGAGCCAAGGCACGCCGCAGCAGATTGCCTCTGACACCAATTCGATCACCGGCCAGTATCTGGCGGGCACGCGGGAGATCGCGGTCCCACCCAAGCGGCGCAAGGGCAACAAGAAGAAAATCAAGGTAGTGAAGGCCTCCGGCAACAACCTGAAAGAGGTGACGGCGGAGTTTCCGCTGGGCAAATTCGTCTGCGTAACCGGTGTGTCGGGCGGAGGCAAGTCGACGCTGACAATCGAGACGCTGTTCAAGACCGCCTCGATGCGGCTGAACGGTGCGCGCCAGACACCAGCGCCTTGCGAGAGTATCAAGGGGCTGGAGCATCTGGACAAGGTGATCGACATCGACCAGCGCCCGATCGGCCGCACGCCGCGGTCGAACCCCGCGACTTACACCGGCGCCTTCACCCCGATCCGCGACTGGTTTGCCGGCCTGCCGGAGGCCAAGGCACGGGGCTACAAGCCCGGGCGGTTCTCCTTCAACGTCAAGGGCGGCCGCTGTGAGGCGTGCCAGGGCGATGGTGTGATCAAGATCGAGATGCACTTCCTGCCCGACGTCTATGTCACCTGCGAAACCTGCAAGGGCGCGCGTTACAACCGCGAGACGCTGGAGATCAAGTTCAAGGGCAAGAGCATTGCTGATGTGCTGGATATGACGGTGGAAGACGCGCAGCAGTTCTTTGCGGCGGTGCCTTCAATCCGCGACAAGATGGACGCGCTGATGCGGGTGGGCCTTGGCTATATCAAGGTCGGCCAGCAGGCGACGACGCTGTCGGGCGGCGAGGCGCAGCGGGTGAAGCTGTCGAAAGAGCTGTCGAAGCGCTCCACCGGGCGGACGCTGTATATTCTGGATGAACCGACGACCGGCTTGCATTTCGAGGATGTGAAGAAGCTTCTGGAAGTGCTGCACGAGCTGGTGGAGCAGGGCAATTCGGTGGTGGTGATCGAGCACAACCTGGATGTGGTCAAGACCGCTGACTGGATCATCGATATCGGCCCGGAGGGCGGCGACGGCGGTGGCGAGATCGTGGCGGCGGGCACGCCTGAAGCGGTAGCGGATGAGCCGCGCAGTCACACCGGGCGCTATCTGAAAGACATTCTTGCGGCGCGGAAGGTGGCGGCGGAATGAAAAGGAGGGGCGCTGCCCCTCTTGGCCTTTGGCCAATTCACCCCGGAGTATTTGCACAAAGGTGAATGGGGGGGGGCGGTGACGCCCCCTTTCTTACGCGGTTTGCGCGGTCGCGGGGCGGGCCAGCATCAGCGGCACCAGGAACAGGGCCAGAAAGGCAGTGTTCATTACCACGTTGAACCAGGCGCCGGCGGCGAGGGAGCCGAGGCTGTCGGGGATGTACCAGGCCAGCAGCGCCGGGATCAGCAGGCGACGGCCGAGGGCCGGGTTTGTGCTGTAGACGTGGTCTGCCACCAGATAGATGAGCACGCAGAAACCGCACATCAGCCCGCCGCTGATCGCGGTCATCAGCGAGGCCGCGCCGGGGGTGATCGCTTGCGCACCGTCCACCGGAAGGAACGCTAGGTCAATGAACAGGCTAAGTACCGCGCCCAGCGGAGTGGCCAGCGCCAGCACCATGGCGAGTCCGAAGGCGGCGGAGAGGATCGAAACGGTCTTGAGCATGCGGATAGCGGCGGCGTGGGTCATGTGAAGCTCCTGTGTAGTGTCCCGTTCAAACTGCGGATCGCACGGAAGCAAAACAATTACCTTGGAGGTAAGTGAACTTCCGGGCGCTACTGCCTATGCTGCGGAAAACGGAGGCAGCAGATGGCAGAGGGATTTGGCGCGGTTCTGAAGAAATGGCGCGGGCTTCGGCGGATGAGCCAGATGGAGCTGGCGCTGGAGGCCGGTGTCTCGGCCAGGCATCTGTCGTTTCTGGAGAGCGGCCGCTCGCGCCCCAGCCGCGGCATGGTGCTGCGCCTGAGCGAGGAGCTGCAGCTGCCGGGCGGGGCGCAGAACCAGCTGCTGACGGCGGCGGGGTTGGCGCCGGCCTATGCGAGCCGGGACCTGGATGACGCGGAACTGGCTCCGCTGCGGCAGGCGGCGGAGCAGATGCTGGCCGCGCATGAGCCCCTGCCAGCGATGGTGATCGACCGGCACTGGCGGCTGCTGGACCTGAACCGGCCCATGGCGCTGATGCTGGGCGGCGCCGGGATCAGCAGGGGCAGCAGCCTGATCGAAGCGCTGCTGGACAATGCCGCGCTGCGGGCGGCGCTGGACAATCTGGAAGAAGTTGAGCGGCACAGCCTGGCGCGGCTGAGGACAGAATTGGCGCATTTCGGCGCTGACTCGGTTCTGGAGCGGGCGGTGGCTCGGCTGCGGGCAAATGCCGCGGCCCATGCGGTGCCGCAGGAGGTGGTGCTGCCGGCGGTGATCCCGGCGCGCTACCGCATGGCAGGGCAGGTGCTCGCGTTCTTCTCCACCATCACGCAGTTCGGCGGTACCGGCGATCTGGCGATGTCGGAGCTGCGGATCGAAATGCTGTTCCCGGCAGACAACTCCACACGCGCGGCGATGGAGGCGATGGCCCGGTCCTGACCGGGCCGCACGGCCCTATTGCGAGAGATTGTCCGCAGCGCCGATCAGGCGCAGCACTTTCTGTGTCTCGCGGTTGACCTGGTAGACATAGCCGCCGGCCTGCACATAGGTGCCATAGGGATCCGGCGCCCATTTGCCGGGGTTCCCGATCCAGGTGTAATCATCCAGGATATGGTCGCCGCGCCGGTAGAACTTCTTGGCCACCCGGGCAGGGGTGCATTGCGAGGCCTTCAACGCCAGGCCCTGCGGGCAATCCAGCGCGGCCTTCTCAACACCGCCATTGCCTGCGGCCAGCGGAATCGCCAGCGCGCAAGCCGCGGCAAGAACGGTGATCGGGACAAGGTGACGGCGTACCATTTACAGCGGATCCTTTCTTCGCTGCCCTTGTCATAAAGAGCTGTGCAGCAAAGCCAAGGGAGCTGAAAAGGGGCGGCGGCGGGCTGCCGGTTGCCGCTCAGGCGGTGGCAAGAACCCGCGCTTCGAAGCTGCGCAGCGACAGCCGGGCGGCGTTTCCGTAGCCGCGGCCGGTTTCAGCGCAGAGTTCCGGGAACAACTCGCGGATTTCCGCCTGTGTGCCGGCATCAAAGCCAGCGGCCGTTTCCGGTCCGGGCTGGTAGCTTTCGCTGAGGGCGCCGTTGGCCCAGAGAATCTGGTGGCTGCCGAACAGCAGGTGGAAGTACTCCGCCTGCGGCATGTCCAGCGCCGGGCGCACGGTCTTGTCATTGACCAGGTCCTTGGCCTTGACCAGCACTTCGTCCTCGCCGAACAGCAGCTGCGCCAGCGGGCCGTCGATCAGCATCCGGTGCTGCGGCGAGACATAGAGGTCGCGGCTGTTGCCGCAGCTGCCAGCGGCAAAGCGGATCGGCGCCGTGTCCGGGGTGCAGGAAGTGCGGCGGCTGCCGGTCCATTGCAGCACCTGGGAGCCGTTGTCGTAGGTCAGAACCTCCATGCCGGGACGCAGGTCCTCGACCGGGATATCGCCGCCGGGGGTGCGGATCAGGGTGCCGCGCAGAAAGCAGGGCACGGTCTGGTTGATCTGCACCAGGCCGGTGTCCGAATTGCCCAGGCCGTTGTCCGCAGTGTAGTTGAAATAGACGGTTTCCAGGTCGCCGTCGGTGACCACGGTCAGGGTGCCGTCGGCGTTCAGGGTGATCTGCTGGCCGGTGGTGAGCGTGACCGTGTCACCGGCCGAGACCGCCTGGTCGTTGATATGGGTGATGGTCAGCGTGCCGGAGGTGGTGCTGTCGTTCTCCAGCACGTCAATCACCCGGGTCTTGTTGATGGCGATGTCGTCCTGATCGTCCTGGGCGACCACGGCGGTCTGGACCGACCCGCCGGCAATCAGCAGGTTGGTGTCATAGCTGCTGTCGGCGGTATCGGCGACGCCGATCTTGAGGGTGTTGATTTCGCCTGCATTCACCGGGGCGACAAAGGTCAGGGTGATGGTGAACCCGTCCATCTCGGTGTTGTACTGGTCGCCGGTGTTGTCGACGTAGACGTTTTCGGTGCCGTCATTGATGTTGCCGATCGATGCGGTGCCGTCGCCGATGGAGACCTCCGCCTCGGCCCCGTTCACCCAGACACCAATGACGTCGTTGTACTGGGAGTTGGCGAATTCCGGGTATTCTTCGGACGATAGCACGAAGTCGATGGTCAGAACATCGCCGTCCGGAACGAAGTCCACTTCAAGGAACGAGGCGTCATAGGTGGCGGCCCCGGCCAGCGCATTGAAATCGGCGTCCCCATTGGTGCCGGAGGTATTGGTGCTGGTGTTGGTGCGGACGTTGGTATTGGCGGAGCCGTCGCTGTTGGTGAAATCACGCACGTAACCGGTTGACAGGATGACCCCTGAATCCGCGGGCGCAACGCCCGGGGTGGTGGTGTCGGCGCCGGAATAGATGCCGGAGGACAGCGTGTCGCCGCTGTAGGAGGCACTGGTCACCGTGACGCCGTCGCCGAAGATCTCCTCCGCCATCTGGATGGCGGTGGCATTGGAGTCGATGTTCAGTTCGGTTGCGGTGGCCATGTCGGGCAGATTCAATCCGGATGCTGGGTTTGACGGTCGCTTACCGGAATGCTGCTGAATTGGGGCGGAACTGTGGCAGGGCGGGGCCGAAATCCGGGAGTTTAGTCGAATTTTAGGAGTATTTGCCGGAAGCCTGCAAAATTTAGGCCGGCCCGAAAGAGGGCCGGCCTGGCGCGGTGCCGGTTTGGGAGGTGGCCGCGCGGGCGCGGCTGGGTGTGTCAGCCCTCGCGGCTGCGCTTTTCGAACCGGGGCAGCATGGCGGAGAAATCCAAGCCCTTGCCGTCTTCTTCCTCGACGAATTTCTTATAGAGCGCCATCGCCAGTTCGCCCATCGGGGTGTCGGCATCGGCGCTTTCGGCAGCCTGCTGGCTGAGGCCAAGGTCCTTGAGCATCAGCTCCGCCGCAAAACCGGGCTGGTAGTTGTTGTCGGCGGGCGACTGCGGGCCGACGCCGGGGGCCGGGCAATAGGCGTTCATGGTCCAGCTGTAGCCGGAGGAGGTGGAGACCACGTCGAACATCTTCTGCCGGTCGAGGCCCAGCTTGTCGGCCAGCGCAAAGGCCTCGCAAGTGGCGATCATGGTGACGCCGAGGATCATGTTGTTGCAGATCTTGGCGGCCTGGCCGGCGCCGGCCACACCGCAATGCACGGCCTTCTGTCCCATGATGTCGAATAGCGGTTCCGCCGCCGCGAACGCCTCTGCCGAGCCGCCGGCCATGAAGGTGAGCGTGCCGCCGGCAGCGCCGCCGATGCCGCCGGAGACCGGCGCGTCGACGGAAAGCAGCCCTGCGGCTTCGGCCTGTTCGGCCACTGCGCGGGCAGAGTCGACGTCGACGGTGGAGCAGTCGATGAAGGCCGCGCCCTTGGCCATGGCCGGGATCACCTCTGCCGCGACCAGCCGCAGGATGGCGCCGTTGGGCAGCATGGTGATGACGGCATCGGCGCCCGCCGCGGCCTCAGGGCCGGAAGCGGCCATTTTCACGCCCTCGATGCTGACATCGGCCATGTCGAAGCCGGTGACCTCGTGGCCGGCCTTGGCTAGGTTGGCGGCCATCGGCCCGCCCATGTTGCCGAGCCCGATAAATCCGATCTTCATTGCACGTCCTCCTCAAATGTCAGCGCATCAGCGCCCAAAGGCGCCAGCATATCGTCAACCGCCTGCGCAGGCACCGGCTGGCCCGCATATTGCCATTGCGGATTGCGGTCCTTGTCAATGATCTGCGCCCGGATGCCCTCCAGGAAATCGCTTTTTTCCATGGCGCGGAAGGTGTAGCGGTATTCCAAGTCCAGCGCGCGGCGGATGGCGGGGCCGTCGGCGCGCAGGCGGTGCAGCATCTCCAGCGTGCAGGCCATCGACAGCGGCGAATTGCGCTTCAGCGACTTCAGAGCGGCAGCGGCGAATTCGCTGTCCTCTGCCTCGAGGCCCGCAAGGATGTCCTCCAGGCTGTCCTTGCCGAAGTGTGTGGCGGTGTCCTTGCGGACCGCGCGCAGCTTGCCTTCCGGCGCGGGCCGTGCGGCGTCCTCCACCTGCTTGGCGGAGCCGGTTTCCGCCAGCGCGGCAATCAGCGCGGGCCATTGGTCCTGCGGGATGAAATAGTCGGCAAAGCCCGCAAGGATCGCATCGTCGGCGCCCATCCGCGCGGCGGTCATGCCGAGGTATTCGCCCAGGTGATCCGGCGCCAGCGCCAGCATCAGGGAGCCGCCCACATCCGGCACCAGGCCGATGCCGACCTCCGGCATAGCGATCTGGCTGCTTTCGCTTACCACCCGGTGGGTGCCGTGGCAGCCGATACCGACGCCGCCGCCCATGGTGAAGCCCTGCATGAAACTGATCACCGGCTTCTTGTACTCGAAAATGCGGGCGTTCAGCCGGTATTCGTCGCGCCAGAAGGTGCGGCCATAGGAATAGTCGCCCTTGGTGCCGGTGTCATAGAGCTCGGCAATGTCTCCGCCGGCGCAGAACGCCTTGTCGCCCTCGGCGTCGATCACCACCAGCTTGACGTCCTCGTCACTGGCCCAGCCGCGCATGGCGGCGTCGATCGCCATGCACATGCCGTAGCTCATCGCGTTCAGCGCCTTGGGGCGGGTGAAGGTGATGCGGCCGGCGAGGCCGGCTTTACGGATATGGATATCACTCATCAGGCGGGCTCCATCAGTGTTTGCGCCGCGGACAGTCTGCCGATTGCAGATTACTCCGCAATCAGCTGGCGCGCGACAATCAGGCGCATGATCTCGTTGGTGCCTTCCAGGATCTGGTGCACCCGCAGGTCGCGGACGATCTTCTCGACGCCGTAGTCGGCCAGATAGCCGTAGCCGCCGTGCAGCTGAAGGCAGCCGTTGGCGACGTCAAAGGCGGTGTCGGTGACCATCAGCTTGGCCATGGCGCAGAACTTGGTGGCGTCATGGGCGCCGGTGTCCAGCTTCCACGCCGCCTGGCGCAGGAAGGTGCGGGCAGCCTGCAGGCGGGTCTCATACTCCGCCAGCCGGAACTGCAGCGCCTGGAACTGGTTGATCGGTTTGCCGAAGGCCTTGCGCTCCGACATATACTGCACGGTCTGATCCAGTGCCGCCTGGGCACCGCCGAGCGCGCCGGCCGAAATGTTCAGGCGGCCGCCGTCAAGGCCGGCCATCGCATAGGAGAAACCCTTGCCTTCCTCGCCGATCAGGTTGTCGGCAGGGATCGCGCAATCGTCGAATTGCACCTGCGAGGTCGGCTGCGCCTTCCAGCCCATCTTGTCCTCCAGCGCGCCGAAGGAGAGGCCCGGGTTGCCGTCCTCGACCACCACCGTGGAGATCCCCTTGGGGCCGTCCTCGCCGGTTCGGCACATCACGACATAGGCGTCGGAGTAGGAACCGCCGGAGATGAACGCCTTGGTGCCGTTCAGCACATAGCCCTCATTGCTGCGCTCGGCGCGGGTTTTCAGCGCCGCCGCGTCGGAGCCGGAGCCGGGTTCGGTCAGGCAGTAGGAGAAGATCTTCTCCATGGTGCACAGGCTCGGCAGCCATTTCTGCTTGGTCTCCTCCGAGCCGAACTTGTCGATCATGCCGCCGCACATGTTGTGGATCGACAGGAAGGAGCCGACGGCGGGGTCGGCCATCGCCAGCGCTTCGAACACCAGGGTGGCGTCGAGCCGCGAGAGGCCGGAGCCGCCGTATTCCTCGGACACATAAAGCCCGCCAAAACCCAGCTCCGCCAGTTGCGGCCACAGCGATTTGGGGATGGTGCCTGCCTTTTCCCATTCGCGGGAATGCGGTGCGATGTTTTCCTGGCCGAATGCATGGGCCATGTCGAAAATGGCCTGCTGTTCCTCTGTCAGTGCGAAATCCATGCGCCGCTCCTCCCGTCGATCAGATGAATTGAACAGTTGTTTATTTAATACCCGCCGACGGACGCTGAGGCAAGCTGCGCAAATGCAAAGCCGCCGTGCAGCAATGCCGCGCCATCCCGGCATGGGATCAGGAGAAAATTAAGAAACTTCGGCGAAACTCTGTCTCAAACCGGTCAAGTGCAGGTGAATCCTGCCAAACGCATTCCAAAAGGAGCAGGCGCAGTGTCGAATTCTGGGGCTCAGCATTTTCTGGCATCTTCCACCCCGCAAAACCCGGACAAGGCCAAGCAGGGGTTTGCCGGCGCCGTCACCGCCAATGCCCGCGCCGATTTTGCCTTGTCGGTAAAACATGGGATGCTGAAGTCAAACAACCGCGGCCCCAAGGAACAAGCCGCGCAGCTGATGAAACTCGCGCGGCGCAAGGCCGTTGAACGCGGCTTTGACGACGCGATCTACCTGCTGAAACAGGCGCTGGAACTGGACAGCAAAAACCGCAAGCTCCACACCACGCTCGGTGAGGTTTACGAGCTGATGGAAAAGCGCGACAAGGCGATCCTGTGCCATATTGAAGCGCTGCGGCTTGAGCCGCAAAACCCTGAATGCCTGGCCTATATCGGCAGCTACCTGATGCGGATCGGGCAGGATGAGGAGGCCATCAACTATTTTCAGGACACGCTGAAGTTCGCGCCGAACAATGAAGTTGTCTTTGCCCGCATGATGCACCTGAAACGGCAGAAATGCGACTGGTCCGACTTTGACAAAGCGCGCCGGAAGATTAAGCACAACACCAAGGGCATGTCGGCCATCGACCCGTTTTCCTTCCTGAGCCTGGTCGATGATCCGGACCTGCAAAAGCAGTTTTCGGTGCTTGCAGCCAAGGCAACCAAGGTCTGCAAGACCGAGACCGCCAGTTTCACCTCGCCGCTGGCGAAGAAAGACAAGATCCGGATCGGCTATTTCTCCTGCGACTTCCTGGATCATGCGACCATGTTCCTGATCGGCCGGATGTTCGAACTGCACGACCGGGAGAAGTTCGAGATCTACATTTACGACTATGGCGCGATGAACGACAATGCAGGCCGGCTGCGGGCGGAAAAATCCGCGGATGTCTACCGTCACGTCGGCGGCGTCGACAGCGAAACGATTGTCGAACAGGCGCGGGCAGACGGACTCGACATCGCGATCGATCTGAAGGGGCACACCAAGGGCAACCGGATCAACCTGTTCGATCACCGCATGGCGCCGGTCCAGATCTCCTATCTCGGCTACCCCGGCACCTCCGGTGTCGAGGCCATCGACTATATGGTGGCGGATTCCGTTGTGGTGCCGCCGAAGTACCGCAAGTTTTACACCGAAAAAGTCCTGTATATGCCGGACTGCTACCAGTCCAACGACGACGGCCGCAAGGCCGCGGCATTCAAACCCACACGTGCGGACATGGGGCTGCCGGAGGATGCGGTGGTGTTCTGTTCCTTCAACAGCCCCTACAAGGTGTCGCCGGATGAATTCGACATCTGGATGAAGCTGCTGAAGCTGGTTCCCGACAGCGTCCTGTGGTTCTACGCTGCCCGCGACAATATCCAGGCAAACATTCTGGCCGAAGCGAAACGGCGGGGTATAGGCCCCGAGCGTATCGTTTTTGCCGGGTTTGCAAAGCAGGAGGAGCACCTGGCCCGCCTGCCGCTGGCGGACATCTTTCTGGATACTTTCTTTGTTAACGCGCATACCACGGCCAGTGACGCGTTGTGGGCAGGCGTCCCTGTCGTCACCAAAGCGGGCAAGCAGTTCGCCGCACGGGTGGCTGCCAGCCTGCTGCACTCGGTCGGCCTGGATGAGTTGACCGCAGCAACGCCGCAGCAATACCAGGCGCTGGCCCTGAAACTGGCCCGAGACAAGGCATACCTGGCGGATGTGAAGGCACGGGTGAAACAGGGGATCGAGACCGGCCCGCTCTATGACACCGGGAAATTCACCCGCAACTTTGAGGCGCTGCTGGAAAAGACCCTGGAGCGTTTCAATGCCGGGCTGAAGCCGGACCACATCAGCCTGACCTGACTTGGGCAAACAATGAACGAAGGGCGCGGGAATTCCCGCGCCCGCTTCATTTGGAGCCAGCCTGATCCGCTGAGATCAGAGCAGCCGGACCTGGGTGCCGACTTGCACAAGCTCATACAGCTCTTCGACATGCTGGTTATAAAGGCCGATGCAGCCGGAGGAGCTTTGCCGCCCGATCTTGCGGGTGTCATGGGTGCCGTGGACCAGGTAGGCCGGCCAGTCCAGATACATCGCGCGGGTGCCCAGCGGGTTGCCTTTCTCGCCGCCCGCAATGCGTTCCGGCAGGGTCGGATCGCGCTCGCGCATCGATGCGGTCGGGGTCCAGCTGGGGTTCTCGGCCTTGCGCACGATCTCGCTGTAGCCGCGCTTGGTCAGGTCCTCTGTCATCGGAACCGAGGAGGGGAACAGCCGGTAGGTCTCGCCGTCCGGGCCCCAGTAGTGCAGCGCGCGGGAACTGATATCAGCCAGCAGGCAGCCCACGCCCAGGGTTTCGAAATGGTCCTGCCAGTTCTGCTGGCTGAAAGCGGAGACGTTCCGCTGCACCGGCACTTCGTCGCGGATGGCGGGTTCGTTCTGCGGGAAGGCGTCAGATGATGACTGCGCGCGCAGGAGCGCAGGAGTTGCCAGCGTGGCGCCAAGGCCCATCAGGGTTGCGCGGCGGGTAATGCGGAGTTTGGTCATGTTGCCTCTACCGTGCTGCTCGAAAACTCCGCCGCAAGATAAGCATCCCGGCAAGTTTTCCTAGGGCCGGCATAGCGGAAATTCCCCGCCTCACAAGCTTGTGTTGCGCCGGGCGGCGGAAGATTGCCGCCCGGGCATCAATCGCGGGTCAGGCCGGCAGGGTGCGGGCCTGGGCAAAGGACAGGAGGCGCTTGCTGTCCTCGTCCCACAGGTGCAGCCGGGCATTGGCCAGGCTTTCGCGGATGGTCATCCGGTTGCCCTCGGCCAGTTCGGCATGGTCGCGCAGCACCTCGGGAAGCCGGTAGAAGGGGATGCGGCTGTACAGGTGGTGCACATGGTGGATGCCGATATTGGCGCTGAGCCATTGCAGCACCGGCGGCAGCACGTAGTGGGAGCTGCCGTGCAGGGCAGCGTCGTGCAGCTGCCAGTCGCTGTCCTGCTCCCACTGGGTGGTCTCGAACTGGTGCTGGACATAGAACAGCCACAGGCCCGCAGTGGCGGCAATCAGGGTGGCCGGCAGGAAAATCAGCAGCAGCGGCATCAGCCCGCCGAAGTACCAGATCAGCCCCAGCGCCGCCAGGATCGACGCGTTGGTGCCCATGGCGCTGATCCAGTAGCGGGCCTGGCCCGTCAGGCCGTAAGGGATGCGGTTCTGCAAAAAGAACAGGTAGCCGGGGCCGATGCCGAACAAGGTTACCGGGTGGCGGTACAGCCGGTAGATCAGGCGGTCCCAGCGGCTGGCGGCGCGGTACTCGGCCACCGTCATTGTGTGGATGTCACCCATACCGCGCTTGTCCAGGTTGCCATGGGTGCTGTGATGGATCGAATGGGTGCGGCGCCAGACGTCATAAGGTGTCAGGGTCAGAACGCCGATGATGCGGCCCACCCAGTCGCTGACATGCCGGTTGGCAAAGAAGGACCCATGGCCGCAGTCGTGCTGAATGGTGAACAGGCGCAACAGGAATGCGGCGATCAGTACGGAAATGGCCAGCGTCAGCCAGTAGCTTACCGACAGCGACCACCAGGCCAGCGCCCAAAGCAGCAGGAAGGGCACCACCGTCACAGCTAGCTCGAAACTGCTGCGCAGAGGGTTGGGTTCGCGGTACTGGGCCAGGATCTTGACCCAGTCACGGGCGGTTCGTGCAGCCGCCTGCGGCTGGTTCCGGTCTTGTGTCTTGCTCATGCGCCTGCCGTTTATCTCTCAATTCAGGACCGGATAGACGACCAGCAGCGGGGAGCAAGCAAAAATTGGCTGGAAACCTTATTTAAACTGGTGCCGTGCCGGGAAAGACGCCACGGGTCATGGCGCACAGATTGTCCAAGACTGCCGCCAAAGAAAAAGGCCCCGGAAAATCCGGGGCCTTTTCCTATTAAGGGGCAGTAGGTTAGTCCATTGCCTTGAAGTTGAACTCGCCGCCTTCCTTGATGCCCGAGGGCCAGCGGGAGGTCACGGTCTTGGTGCGGGTGTAGAATTTGAAGCTGTCCGGGCCGTGCTGGTTCAGGTCGCCGAACATCGACTTCTTCCAGCCGCCGAAAGTGTGGTAGGCCAGCGGCACCGGGATCGGCACGTTGATGCCCACCATGCCGATGTTCACACGGCTTGCGAAGTCGCGCGCGGTGTCGCCGTCACGGGTGAAGATCGCGGTGCCGTTGCCGTACTCGTGGTCCATCGCCAGCTTCAACGCTTCCTCGTAAGTGCCTGCACGGACGGTGGAAAGCACCGGGCCGAAGATCTCCTGCTTGTAGATGTCCATGTCGGGGGTGACATGGTCGAACAGGTGGGCGCCGACAAAGAAGCCGTCCTCGTAGCCCTGCAGTTTGAAGTCGCGGTTGTCGACCACCAGCTTTGCGCCCTGGTCGACGCCGGACTGGATCAGGCCCAGGATACGCTCCTTGGACGCCGCGGTCACAACCGGGCCCAGGTCGACGTCGTCGCCGGCGGTGTAGGGGCCGACCTTCAGGGTTTCGATGCGCGGGATCAGCTTTTCGATCAGCTTGTCGGCGGTTTCCTCTCCGACCGGCACCGCAACCGAGATTGCCATGCAGCGTTCGCCGGCCGCGCCGAAGCCTGCACCGACCAGCGCGTCAGCGGCCTGGTCCAGATCGGCGTCGGGCATGATGATCATGTGGTTCTTGGCGCCGCCGAAGCACTGGGCGCGCTTGCCGTTGGCGGTGGCGCGGGAATAGATGTACTGCGCGATCGGGGTGGAGCCCACGAAGGAGACGCCCTGGATGATTTCGCTGTCCAGGATGGTGTCCACGGCTTCCTTGTCGCCGTTCACGACCTGGAACACGCCTTCGGGCAGGCCGGCTTCGATGAACAGCTCGGCCAGCATCAGCGGCACGGAGGGGTCGCGCTCGGAGGGCTTCAGCACCACGGCGTTGCCGCAGGCCAGCGCCGGGCCGACATGCCACAGCGGCATCATGGCGGGGAAGTTGAACGGCATGATCGAGCCGACAACACCCAGCGGCTGGCGCATGGAGTACATGTCGATGCCGGGGCCTGCGCTGTCGGTGAATTCACCCTTCAGCATCTGCGGTGCGCCGACGCAGTATTCGATCACTTCCAGGCCGCGCTGCAGATCGCCCTTGGCGTCCGGGATGGTCTTGCCGTGCTCGCGGCTCAGCGCTTCTGCCAGCTTGTCCATGTCGCGGTTCATCAGGCCAACCATCGCCATCATCACGCGGGCGCGCTTCTGCGGGTTGGTCGCGCCCCATGCGGGCTGCGCCGCGGCGGCCTTTTCGATCGCATCGGTGGTCTCGGCAGCGCTGGCCATCGGGCACTGGTACTGCACCTCACCGGTTGCGGGGTTGAAAACATCGTCAAAGCGGCCCGAGGTGCCGGAGACCAGTTTGCCGTTGATAAAGTGGCCGAGTTCTTTCATCGGATCCTCCTCTGTTCATCTTGCCTCCATCGTAGGCTTGCAAAAAACATCGGAAAAGAGGAAACATTTCAAAGAGGCTTTGCAGGAACGCAAAAGGTTAACACTGCATTAGCAGGAAAACGGAGGACCCGGGGCCAATGGATCCGCAGTGGGATGATATGAAAGTGTTTTTGGCGGTGGCGCGGGAGGCGAGCCTGTCCGGCGCCGGACGTATCCTCAAGATGGATCCCGCCACCGTCGGCCGCCGCATTGCCCGGTTCGAGGCGGCGCTGGAAACGCCGCTGTTCGTGAAGTCGCCGCAGGGCTATGCCCTCAGCGCCGTCGGCGACCGTCTGCTGGTCCATGCCGAGGCGGCAGAACAGGCGATGCGGGCAGGCACCGAAGCGCTGAGCGGCCCCAGCGATACCATGTCCGGACAGATCCGCATCGGCGCGCCGGACGGCAGCGCCAACTATATCCTGCCGCAGGTCTGCGCCCAGATCGCCGAAGAGAATCCGGACCTGGACATCCAGATCGTGGCGCTGCCGCGGGTGATCAACCTCAGCCGCCGCGAGGCCGACATGGCGGTCACTGTCAGCGCACCGACCGCAGGCAAGCTGCTGGTGCAGAAGATCTGCGACTATAAGCTGCACCTGGTCGCCTCGCGCCATTACCTGAAGGAGCATCCGCCGATCGAAAAGCTGGAGGACCTGAAGGGCCACAAGATGATCGGCTATATTCCCGACATGATTTTTGACAAGGAACTGGACTATCTGAACGACATCGGCGTGGAGCGGGTGGCGCTGGCGTCCAACTCGGTCTCGGTGCAGATCAAGATGGCGGCGCAGGGCACTGCGGTCTGCGTGGCGCATGACTTCAGCCTGCCGGCCCACCGCATGCTGCGAAAAATCCTGACTGACAAGGTGAGCCTGACACGCAGTTTCCATCTGGTGCGGCATCAGGGCGACCAGCGCAGCGAGCGTCTGAACCGCTTTGCCCAGGCGTTGTCAAAGGGTATCCGCGACGAGGTGGCCCGGCTGGAAGCCTTGACTTAAAGCTGCGTTGCGGCAAACCTCTTAAATACGCAATATTATTTCGGAGGTTTGCTGAATGCTTGTCCAAGTGATTTTGAAGTCGAAAGCCAGCACTGGGGTCGTTACGGTCAAGCCGGACGCCAGCGTGGCTGAGGCGGCAAAAGTGATGTCGGACAACCGGTTCGGCACCGTTGTGGTCTCAGGTGACGGGGAGACGCCGGATGGAATCCTGTCGGAACGGGATATCGTCCGTGAACTCGCCAAGGTCGGCTCCGGCTGCCTGGACCGGCCGGTCAGCAGTTATATGACAAGGGATCTGGTCACCTGCACCAGCCAGTCCAACGTCGGCGAGATCCTGCAGCAGATGACCGACGGACGGTTCCGCCACATGCCGGTGGTTGAGGACGGAAAGCTGATCGGCATCGTGACGCTGGGCGATGCGGTCAAGGCGCAGCTGTCGCAGGTGGCGATGGAAAAGGACGCGTTGCAAGACATGATCATGGGGCACTGAGCCGCAGGCGGGCCCATCCGTATTTCTGCCCCCTTGCAATGGCGGCGGCAAATATGTTTGCGTGTGCAGAAATTCTGACAAGGCAGGAGGCCGCCCATGCGCGTGGGTCTGTATCCCGGCACCTTCGACCCGATCACCATCGGGCATATCGACATCATCCGCCGCGCCAGCGCGCTGGTTGACAAGCTGGTGATCGGCGTTGCCATCAACCGCGACAAGGGGCCGCTGTTCAACCTGGAAGAGCGGGTTGCGATGATCGAGGCGGAATGCGCCAAGCTGAGCGATGAGACCGGCACCGAGATCATCGCGCATCCGTTCGAGAATCTGCTCATCGATTGCGCCCGCGATGTCGGCGCCCAGATCATTGTGCGCGGCCTGCGTGCGGTTGCCGATTTCGAGTATGAATTCCAGATGGTCGGCATGAACCGGGCACTCGACAGCTCGATCGAGACCGTGTTCCTGATGGCCGAGGCCCGGCATCAGGCGATTGCCTCGAAACTGGTCAAGGAAATCGCCCGGCTGGATGGCGATGTGTCGAAATTCGTCACCCCGCTGGTCCAGAACAAGCTGATGGACCGGCTCGGCAAGACCGGCTGACCCGGTTCACAGCATTGGACACAGGCAAAGCCGGGCTAACGCCCGGCTTTGTGCTTTCGGCGGCGCGCTGCGCGTACAGGCGGCTGACGCAGCCGCTGGTATTCGGGGTAGGGCGCTTGGATCCCAGCGAATCCGCGTCAAGGTGATCAGCGCCAGAAGGCAACCCAGTCGATCAGCGCAAACAGCCTCTTGCCGAGAAAGATCATGTGGCGGTCGCCGAACAGGGCAATGTCGATGATGGCCGCGGCAATCAGGAACAGGCCCAGAAAAATAGCAATCCGGTTGGTCATGAAGGCTCCGCCGCAAATGAAAACGCCCGCCCAGATAACCTGAGCGGGCGTGAATTCTCAAGGGGGTGAGGCAGGTTCAGCCCAGCTTGCCCATCGCCACGGCGACGTCAGCCATACGGACCGAGAAGCCCCATTCGTTGTCGTACCAGGCCAGCACGCGCACCATGCGGTCCTCGACCACGCGGGTCTGGTCGGGCGCGAAGATCGAGCTTTCCGGGGTGTGGTTGAAGTCGGTGGAGACCAGCGGTGCCGGTTCAAAGCCCAGCACGCCCTTCATCGGGCCTTCGGCGGCTTCTTTGACGGCGGCGTTGATCTGCTCGGCAGTGACGTCGCGGCCAGCGCGGAAGGTCAGGTCCACGGCAGAGACATTCGGGGTCGGCACGCGGATGGCGGAGCCGTCCAGGCGGCCTTTCAGGTTCGGCAGCACTTCGCCCAGGGCCTTGGCGGCGCCGGTCGAGGTCGGGATCATCGACATGGCGGCGGCGCGGGCGCGGTAAAGGTCCTTGTGGCGTCGGTCCAGGGTCGGCTGGTCGCCGGTGTAGGCGTGGATGGTGGTCATGATGCCATGCTCGATACCGAACGCCTCGTCCAGCACCTTGGCCAGCGGCGCCAGGCAGTTGGTGGTGCAGGAGCCGTTGGAGATCATGGTGTCGCCGGCTTCCAGCTGGTCATCGTTGACGCCGAACACGATGGTCTTGTCGACGTTCTTGCCCGGTGCGGACAGCAGAACTTTCTTGGCGCCGCGCTCCAGATGCGCCTTGGCCTTCTCGCCGTCGTTGAACTTGCCGGTGCATTCCAGGACCACGTCGCAGCCGGACCAGTCCAGCTCGTTCATGTCGTAGGTGGAGAACATCTGCATGTCGCCGCGGCCCAGGTTCATGGTGCTGTCGCCGATGGTCACTTCACCCGGGAAACGGCCATGCACGGAGTCGTATTTGATCAGATGCGCCGCGGTCTCCAGCGGGCCGGTGGCGTTCACCTTGATCACTTCGATGTCGTCGCGGCCCGAGGCGGCGATGTGCGACAGGGTGCAGCGGCCGATGCGGCCAAAACCGTTGATCCCGACTTTGATGGTCATGAGTACGTCTCCAAGCGAGCAAAACCTTTGGCCGCCATATAGACCGGGGCGGATGTGGTCTAAAGGGGTAAAAGCGTCATTAAATGAAACTGTTAGCGCAAAATGCGCACGGTGGCGCTAACGTTTTCAGCCGGTGGCGGTAACGGAATTTTGCCGCCCGCAGGCGGTGGCGCTAACGCTTGTGCTGCGGCGCGGAAGCGGGCAGATTGCCTCTCAAACGCGGACAGGATTTGAGGAATTTGGCATGAGCGGATTGCTGGCGCTGCTGGATGATGTGGCGGGGATTGCCAAGGTGGCGGCGGCCTCGGTCGACGATGTGGCGGCAGCGGCGGGCAAGGCCGGGGCCAAGACCGCCGGTGTGATCATCGACGATGCCGCGGTGACGCCGAAGTACCTGCAAGGCTTTGCCCCCGCGCGCGAACTGCCGATCATCTGGCGCATCACCCGCGGCTCCTTGTTCAACAAGCTGATCCTGCTCTTGCCGGTCGCCATGCTGCTGGCGAATTTTGCGCCTTGGGCAATTACGCCCTTGCTGATGCTGGGCGGGTCGTACTTGTGTTTCGAGGGCGCCGAGAAGGTCTTTCACGTGCTGTTCCCCCACGCGATCCACGCCATCGACGAGGACATGAGCATCAAGGATCCCGGCCACCTGGAGGAGCAGAAGATCAAGGGCGCGATCAAGACCGATTTCATCCTGTCGGCAGAGATCATGACCATCGCGCTGGCCGCCATCGAGGCGCCGAACGTCTGGATGCAGGCTGCAACGCTGGCGGTGGTGGCAATTGGCGTGACGCTTGCGGTCTACGGCTCTGTCGCTCTGATCGTGAAGATGGACGATGTCGGCCTGTATCTGGCCAAGAACGCACCGACGCCGGTGGGGCGCGGGCTGGGGCGCGGGCTGGTCAAGTTCATGCCGGTGCTGATGTGGATCCTGTCGGTGGTCGGCACCGCAGCGATGCTGTGGGTCGGAGGCTCCATCATCATCCACGGGCTGGAGGTGCTGGGCTTTGGCTGGCTGGGCCATCTGATCCATGATTGGGCCAATGCCGTGGGCCACGCGGTGCCTGCTGCTTGGGAGGGCTTTGCCGAGTGGACGGCCAAGGCGGCGATGGACGGGGTGTTCGGCGTCGCGCTGGGGCTGCTGCTGATCCCGCTGGCAACCAAGGTGATCGGACCGGTGATTGCGGCGGTTTCGGGAAAGTCGGCAGAGCACTGAAAGAGGTTAGCTACTCAGTAGAAAGTTTGGAAACACGCATTTGAAGAAGCCAATTATCAAGATACTTTCCGGTCCAACTCCAAACCAAATTGCAGCAGGTGAGGTAACGACAGGTGGAACGGCGTCTTTGCTCTCGGCAATGACCAAGGCTGCGGACCTCGCCCCCATGGACGCGAAACAGTTGTACGGTTTCCTCCATTTTAGACTGCATTCCGCCAAACAAGCACAGGCTCGCAGTGGCTGGTTCGGAGGCCGGTTGTTCAACAAATTCAGCGGCGAGGATTCAGACTACGTCCCGCTTTCCGGCACTCAAATCAAGCAAGCTTTCCTTGCTGCGGGGATACAACCTCCAGAATTCATCATTGCCAGCGGTAGCTATGAATTGCGTTTGGACTACGCGCAGAAAGCCTATGATGCGTTGAAGGAAATGGCCGAAATTGACAACGCCCTAGGAGGTTCAGACAAAAAAAGGGCTCCGACAGGAGCCCTTTTCTGTTTCTGGTGTTTGACGGGCCTCAGCCCAGCAACTCTTTCACCTTCGCAACAGCGCCCTCGGCGGTGATGCCGAAGCGTTCGAACAGCTCGCCTGCCGGTGCAGAGGCGCCGAAGCGGTCCATGCCGACGAAGCCGGCTTTCTTCTCCTGGCCGCGCTCGCCCAGCAGCCAGCGGTCCCAGCCGCCGTCGCGGACGGCTGCTTCGATGCCGACACGGACCGGGCCTGCGGGCAGGACCTTGCGGCGGTAGGCTTCGTCCTGCGCTGCAAACAGCTCCATGCAGGGCATGGAGACGACGCGGGTGCCGATGCCTTCAGCTTCCAGCTTGGCCTTGGCTTCCATCGCAACTGAGACCTCGGAGCCGGTGGCGATCAGGATGACCTGACGCTTGTTCTCCGCCTCTGCCAGCACATAGGCGCCTTTTTCGACCATGTTGGTCAGCTTGTGCTCGGTCCGGACGGTCGGCAGGTTCTGACGGGTCAGGGTCATCACCGACGGGGTTTCCTTGGAGGTGAGGGCGATTTCCCAGGCCTCGGCGGTTTCCACGGTGTCGGCCGGGCGGAACACATAGGTGTTCGGGGTCGCGCGGCAGATCGCCAGATGTTCCACCGGCTGGTGGGTCGGGCCGTCTTCGCCGACGCCGATCGAGTCGTGGGTCATCACGAACACGGTCGGGATCTTCGACAGCGCGGCCAGGCGCATCGCCGGGCGGGCATAGTCGGTGAAGCAGAAGAAAGTGCCGCCGTAGGGGCGCATGCCGCCGTGCAGCGCCATGCCGTTCATTGCTGCGGCCATGCCGTGCTCGCGGATGCCCCAGTAGACATAGCGGCCCTTGCGGTTGTCGGTGTCAAACACGCCCAGGTCGCCGGTCTTGGTGTTGTTGGAGCCGGTGAGGTCGGCCGAGCCGCCCACGGTTTCCGGCATCAGCGGGTTGATGACCGCCAGTGCCATTTCCGAGGATTTGCGGGTGGCAACCTTGGGCTGCTCCTCGCTCACCTGCTTTTTCAGTGCCTTGATGGCAGCCGACAGCTTCTTGGGCGCGTCCAGGTTGTAGGCGCGGGTGAAGCGGTCCTGCTTCTGCTGCGACAGCTCGGCAAAGCGGGCTTCCCAGGCTTCACGCTCGGACTTGCCGCGGGCTCCGATCTCTTCCCACTGGGATTTGATCTCTGCCGGCACCTCGAACGCGCCGCCGGTCCAGCCGTAGGCGTCCTTGGCGGCCTGCAGCTGCGCAGGATCGGTCAGCGCGCCGTGGCCCTTGGAGGTGTCCTGCGCGGCGTGGCCCAAGGCGATGTGGGTCTTGCAGGCGATCATCGACGGCTTCTTCGACTTCTTCGCCGCGATAATGGCCTCGTCAATGGCAATCGGGTCGTGGCCGTCGATTTCCAGCACCTGCCAGCCCGACGCCTTGAAGCGCTGCACCTGGTTGGTGCGGTCGCTGAGGTCCACGGTGCCGTCGATGGTGATGTTGTTGTTGTCCCAGAAGACAATCAGCTTCCCCAGTTGGTGGCGGCCTGCAAGACCGATGGCCTCCTGGCTGATGCCCTCCATCAGGCAGCCGTCGCCGGCGATCACATAGGTGTGGTGATCGACAACTTTCTTGCCGTAATGGGCGCGCTGCATTTCCTCTGCCATGGCAAAGCCGACGGCGTTGGAGATGCCCTGGCCCAGCGGGCCGGTGGTGACTTCAACCGCGTCGATCAGAAAGTTTTCCGGGTGGCCCGCGGTGATCGCGCCGGTCTGGCGGAAGTTCTTGATCTGATCCAGGGTGACCTGCTTGTCGCCGGTCAGATACAGCAGCGAGTAGATCAGCATCGAGCCGTGGCCCGCCGACAGGACAAACCGGTCGCGGTCCGGCCACTGCGGGTTGCCGGCATCGAATTTGAGGTGCTTTTCGAACAGAACGGTGGCCACATCGGCCATGCCGATCGGCATGCCGGTATGCCCGGAGTTGGCGGCGGCGACGGCGTCCAGTGCCAGCGCGCGGATGGCGGCGGCCTTGTTCCAATGTTCGGGATTGGCGGTGCGCAGGGCTGTCAGGTCCACTTGGATTGTCCTTTGGCGTTAACAGGCATTTGCAGCGCTCAATAACAGCGATGCGCCAAAGATCAAGCGTGGTTGCGCCGATCGCCGGTATTCTGCGCGAAGATGGCGCGGCAAGTGGTTGAAACGCAAAGGGGGGTGATTTATCCCTGAAAGGGAAGAACTGGCCCATGCCGGCCGCGCGTGCTCGATTCGGGCAGGCCGCGGGACGACAAAGGAACGGCAGGGTGCGGGTGAGGGACAGGCATGAACCAGATTGAAGAACTGCAAGGCCGCATCCAGGCCGCGCTGGAACGCATCAGCGCAGGCGCCGCCGCGCTGCAAGAGGCGCGCGCGGCGGACAAGGTCAGGGCCGAGGAAGCGGCTGCCGAAGCCGTGCAGGCTGCTGAGGCCGCCGCCGCCGGTGCCGCCAATGCCGAGCTTGAGCAGGCGCTGGACGAGGAAAAGACCGCCAACGCCCAGCTGGAAGAGCGGGTGAAGGTGCTGCACGCCCGCCTGAAAGAGGTTGAGGGCAGCGCGCCCGCCGGGTCTGCCAGCGATGACGACGTGGCTGCCATGCAGGCTGAGCTGGAGCTCTTGCGCAACGAGGCCGGCGACCCGGCTGAGAAACAGGCGCTGCGGGCCGAGGTTGCCCGACTGAAGGGGGAGCTTGAGGCGGCCGCCAACACCGCGGCCAGCGATAAGGAAGCGCTGGAAGATCAACTTACCGAGGCCAAAGCCGCCAATGACAGCCTGAAGGCGCAGCTGGACGCCGCCCCTGCCGGGGAGGGCGCCCCGGCGGAGCAGCCTTCAGCCCCCGACATGAGCGCCGAGCTTGAACGCCAGAACGAAGCGCTGGTGCGGCTCGACACGGAGCTTCAGCAACTGCGCCAGGCCAATGAGGAACTGCGCGCCTCAAATGCCTCCCTGCGTGACGCAAACGCGCAAAGCCTCGGCGATGCGGGGCTTATCAATTCCGCGATGGAAGCCGAAATCGAAGGGCTGCGCGCCGCCCAGGCCAGCGATCAGGCCCAGGTCAACGCGGTCCTGGCCAAGCTGGAGCCGCTGCTGGCCACCGCCCGCAACCTGCCTGAGGGAGAGGAAGTCTGATGCCCGAAGTGACCATTCATATCGGCGGCCGCGGCTTTGAGGTCTCCTGCCAGGAGGGCGAGGAAAGCTATCTGCACTCTGCCGCCAAGATGCTGGACGACGAGGCCCAGGTGCTGTCGGATCAGATCGGCCGCATGCCAGAGGCGCGGATGCTTTTGATGGCCGGGCTGATGCTGGCCGACAAGACCGCCGCCGTCGAAGACCGGATCAAGGAAGTCGAGGCCGAACTGGCCGAGCGCATGCAGGAACTGGAAGCGCTGAAAGCCGCGCCGCCGCCGGAGCCCGAACGGATCGAAATCCCGGTGGTGCCGCCGCAAGTGACCGAAAGCCTGGCTGAACTGGCTGCCCGTACTGAGGCGCTGGCCCAGGAGATCGAGGAACAGGCGGCAGGCTGAGGCCGTTGCCCCAAGACATTGCAATAAAAGGAAAAGGCGCCGCATGGGCGCCTTTTTGCGTTACGGAGGATGGCGCCTGGGATCAGGCGTTGGCTTCGCGGATCTTGTCGGCGGCGTCCTTGTTGAAGGCGATGCCGTTGTCCTCGAACAAGGTGTCCAGCTCCGACGACAGGGCCATCTCGGTGATGATGTCGCAGCCGCCCACGAATTCACCCTTCACATAGAGCTGCGGGATGGTCGGCCAGTCGGAATATTCCTTGATGCCCGAACGGATCTCTTCGTCCGCCAGCACGTTCACGTCGGTGTAATCCACACCGATGTAGTTCAGCACCGCTGCCACACGCGAGGAGAAGCCGCACTGCGGCATTTCCTTGGTGCCTTTCATGTAGAGCACCACGTCATTGGCTTTGACGGTTTCGTCGATGCGGGTCTTTGCGTCGGTCATTACCGAGTCCTTTTCCTTCGAAGGGCCGTCATGCAGAGACGACACAAATTCTGTTACTGCTTCCGCAGCCTTGGAGACTGCACCAGAGCATAGCTCTTCTATCATTCAGGAGCTTTAGTCGTTAACGCCAGCGCGTGCAACTCGCCATCTGGGCCGTCCATCTTGCCTTTCAGCGCGGCATAAACGGCGCGCTGCTGCTGGACGCGGTTCTTGCCGCGGAAGCTTTCGTCGACCACCATGGCGGACATATGCACGCCGTCGGTGCCGCCGACCTGGATGTCGGCGTCAGGGAAGGCCTGGCGCAGCAAATCTTCAATTTCATGGGCTTGCATAGGCATCTGGGGGAGTCCTTTGTCTGATTTGACAAAAATGTAAGTGCCCGCTGAAGGCTGTGCAACCCGGATTAGCTGCGGTCTTGCGTATAAAGGGCGAGAGTTTCAACGAAATCCGGCAGTTCAGCCAGAGCCGCCTGAACGCTGTCTTCTTCGAAATCCCAGATGGATGACGGGGAGACCGGGCAGAGTGCGCGCGTCAGCTCCGCGCAGCGGTCCCGCAGGTCCTGCGGCAGCGGCAGCGCGGCGGCCTCCTGAAGCACCAGCAGCGCCTCGTGGATCGGGCGCAGCACCCGCAGGGCGTGGGTCATGTGGGTCAGGAGGTCCGGGTCGTCGCGCCAGGTTTCGCCGTCAAACAGCAGTTGCGTCACCCGCTGGCCGGCGCCTGCGCAGGAATAGGCGACGCAGCCGCCGAAACCGCATTTGGCCAGATCGGCGTGAATGGAGCAGCGGAAATCCGGAGCGAGGTTGGGGCAGGGGGTGTCGGCCTCCTTCAAGAGGCCGAAATCCTCATGCGCCTCAAACGGATAGGCGACACAGCACAGGCCCGCGCAGCGGCTGCAATCCTCTGTCAGCTCAGGAAGGGTCATCGGCCGGTCCCCGGGTCAAAGGAAAAGGCGGGACGGCTGTGCCGTCCCGCCCTTGAATGTTTATGTGGCGCGCCGCCGCCAAGGGCAGCGCCCGGGCATCAGGCCACGGCAGCGGCGAAGCTGGAGCGGAAGATGTCCTTCAGCTCGGCCAGCGGCGCTTCGGAGCCGCCGATCTTCACCATGTCGCCGCCGAACTTGCCAACGGTGGTCAGCGGAACGCCCGCCTGGCCGGCGGCCAGCATCAGCGCCTCGGCCTGGTCGAAATTGCAGGCGATCAAGTAGCGCGCCTGGTCTTCGCCGAACACGGTCTGGGTGTCGCCTGCGTCGATCTGCACGCCTACGCCGGCCTCTTCCGCCATCTCGAACGCCGCCAGCGCCAGGCCGCCGTCGCCGAGGTCGGTGCAGGCCTTGATCAGCTCGCGGTTGGCGCGGATGAACTCGCCGTTGCGCTTCTCGGCCTCCAGGTCCACCGCCGGGGCGTCGCCGTCCTCGCGGTTGAAGACCTCTGCCAGCAGCGCCGACTGGCCCAGGTGGCCCACGGTTTCACCCACCAGCAGGGCGACATGGCCGTCGCGCGCCTCGCCGATGATCGGCTCTTCGCCAGCGGCAATCAGGCCGACGGCGCCGATGGTCGGGGTTGGCAGGATGCCCTTGCCGTCGGTTTCGTTGTAGAGTGACACGTTGCCGGACACGATCGGCATATCCAGCGCGGCAACTGCCTCGCCGATGCCCTTGATGGCGCCGACGAACTGGCCCATGATTTCGGGTTTTTCGGGGTTGCCGAAGTTCAGGTTGTCGGTGGTCGCCAGCGGCTTGGCACCCACGGCGGTCAGGTTGCGGTAGGCTTCTGCCACCGCCTGCTTGCCGCCCTCAAACGGATTTGCCTTGACGTAGCGCGGAGTCACGTCGGAGGTGAAGGCCAGTTTCTTGTCGGTGCCATGCACCCGCACGATGCCGGAGCCTGCACCCGGACGACGCTGGGTATCGCCCATCACGGTGGTGTCGTACTGCTCATAGACCCACTGCTTGCCCGCGTAGTTCGGCGAGGAGAGCAGCGCCTTCAGCCCGTCGATCGGGTCGATGGTCGGCACGTCCGCGTCGGTCAGCGGTTCGGCGGCCGGGGTTTCCACCCAGGGGCGGTCGTATTCCGGCGCGGTGGAGGACAGTTTCGACAGCACCAGATCGGCTTTCACTTCGCCGTTGTGCATGATCAGGAAGCGGTCTTCTGCAATGGTTTCGCCGACGATGGCAAAGTCCAGGTCCCATTTCTCGAACACCGCGCGCGCCTCGGCTTCCAGCTCGGGCTTCAGCACCATCAGCATCCGCTCCTGGGATTCCGACAGCATCATCTCGTAGGCGGTCATGTTCTCTTCGCGCTGGGGCACCTTTTCCAGGTCCAGGCGCACGCCCAGCTTGCCCTTGTCGCCCATTTCCACGGCAGAGCAGGTGAGACCTGCCGCGCCCATGTCCTGGATCGAGATCACCGCGCCGGTCTGCATCAGCTCCAGCGTGGCTTCCATCAGGCGCTTTTCGGTGAAGGGGTCACCAACCTGAACGGTGGGGCGTTTTTCCTCGATGGTGTCGTCGAATTCGGCAGACGCCATGGTGGCACCGCCGACGCCGTCACGGCCGGTCTTGGCGCCGAGGTACACAACCGGCATGCCAACGCCCGACGCGGCGGAGTAGAAGATCGAGTCGGTGCGCGCCAGGCCCGCGGCGAATGCGTTCACCAGGCAGTTGCCGTTGTAGGCCGGGTGGAAGCGGACTTCGCCGCCTGCGCAGGGAACGCCGAAGCAGTTGCCGTAGCCGCCGATGCCTTCGACCACGCCGTTGACCAGCTGGCGGGTCTTGTGGTGGGACGGCTCGCCGAATGACAGCGAGTTCATCGAGGCAATGGGCCGCGCACCCATGGTAAAGACGTCGCGCAGGATGCCGCCAACCCCGGTTGCCGCGCCCTGGTAGGGCTCGATGTAGGAGGGGTGGTTGTGGCTTTCCATCTTGAAAACAACGGCATCGCCGTCGCCGATGTCCACGACGCCCGCGTTCTCGCCGGGGCCGCAGATCACCTGCGGGCCGTCGGTCGGCAGGGTGCGCAGCCATTTCTTGGAGGACTTGTAGGAGCAGTGCTCGTTCCACATCGCCGAGAAGATACCCAGCTCAGTGAAGGTCGGCTCCCGCCCGATGATTTCGAGGATCAGATCGTACTCATCGGGCTTCAGCCCGTGGTTTGCGATCAGTTCAGGCGTGATGGCGGGTTCCTGCATCCGTAAACGTCCCCAATGGCTGCGATTGCGCGCCTTTTAGAGCAAGCTTTGCCATTGGGAAAGAGGGGTTGCGCAAACGGATGCGCGCAGAGTGGCCGCAGGGTCAGAACCGCTGCCCGACATAGACATAGAGCTGGGTTTCCTGCTCGTTGTTGCGGCTGACATCAATGGAGAAATCGACCGGAAATTTCCTGGACACCCGGTAGCGGACGCCTGCGCCCGCCGCACTGTGGCTGCCGCCCTGCGTCAAATCGCCGAACTCCGGCCCGGTCCAGCCGGCGCCGGCAAAGACCACGCCGCCCCAGCGCTTGGAAAACCGTCTGCGGTACTCTGCCTGGACGGAGGCGGAGCGCGCGCCAATAAACTGGGTGCTGTTGAAACCGCGCATGTTGTCGGTGGCCCCGATTGAGCATTGGTCGAAGAACGGCGTGCTGGCGGAGGCGGCACACAGGGTGCCGCGCAGGACAAACACTCCGCGGCGCCCCAGCGGACGGTAGCCGTCTAGGATGGCATAGCCCTTGTCATACCGGCGGCTGAGCCCGCCCAGCGCGTGGGAGCGGGTGGCAAATGCCGTCAGCCGGGTGCCCTGGGTGGGATAGTCGCTGTCATCGCGCCGGTCCCAGTCAAGGCTGAGGCCGAAGGTGCTGATCTCCAGATCGGCGTCCGGTTGCAGCTCCGGCGGCAGCAGGCCCGCGTTTGGCGTGATGCTTGTCTCCAAGTAGCGCAGCACGATCCCAGCCGACAGATCCGGCGCCACCCCGTAGGCGGCGTTGATCCGCACCAGCGACCCGTCCTGGCTGACCGGCAGCACCCCAAGCCCGGTATAGAGGTCATAGACGGCATCCGCCCGCGCCGCGAGCGCCTTGATCTGCCAGCGGTTGCCGGGCAAGGCGAGGCTGACCATACCCGCCGCCGCCTGGCTGCCATTGTCGGACCTGAGCCCGCCCAGTCCGATCACCGAGGTATTGGCATCGGGGCTGGTCTTGAACAGATACCCGGCGCCCAGCGCCAGACCGGAGCCGATCATCGGGCTGGAAAACGGCACCGGCGCAACCACGACGGAGCCGTTGCGGAAGCCATAGCCCTCAGATTTCTGCGCCGTCTCGATATGGCCGAGGTGCCGTTCGGTTTGTTCCGGTCCGGCTGCCAGGGCAGGAAAAGCAAACGCTGCCAGCCCCGCGGCCAGAACACCAGACCGGATGGCACGCCGCATGCGGCTACTTTTTCTGCCCGGCACCGCCTTCGGCCCCTTCCGCCGCCTGCTGCTGTGCGGCACTGCCGGCGGCCGCGGCGATGGCGGCCTTTTCGGTGTCGTTCAACTGGTCGGTATCTTCCAGCCCCGGGATCGCCACCCGGACCTCGCGGCGGGCAAAGTCGATTCCGTTCTCGGCAAAGGCCGCCTTGACCCGGTTGAAGATCTCCTTGCGGATGGTGAACTGGGTGCCCGGCTTGGCCATGAACTTGCCGCGGATGATCATTCCGACGTCATCAAAGTCGAAGACACCCTGGCTTTTGAACGGCTGCAGGAAGTCGCCCTTGTAAAGCTCATCCTCCAGCATCGAGGCGCCGATTTTCTTGAAGATCTTCTTCACCTTGTTGGGGTCGGTGTCAAACGGCACGGTGAAGCGCAGCTTCATGATCACCCAATCGCGGCTGTAGTTGGTCAGCTTGGGGATCTCGCCGTAGGGAATGGTGTTGATCGGCCCGCGGTGGTGGCGCAGCTGCATGGAGCGGATCGAGATCTTCTCAACCGTGCCGCGGGTGCCTTCGACCTCAACATATTCGCCGACCCGGAAGGCGTCGTCGATCAGGAAGAAGATGCCGGAAACCACGTCCGACACCAGCTTCTGCGCGCCAAAACCGATGGCGAGGCCCAGAATCCCGGCCCCGGCCAGCAGCGGCGTGATGTCGATGCCCAGCGCCCCGATCGCCAGCAGCCCGAAGATCACCACAATGGCGATCTGGGCGGTGACCAGCAGCAGCGGCAGCACCGTTGCCAGCCGCGAGCCGCCCGCGCCGCCGCCTTCGCCGCCGGCCTCGGCCTCTTCGCCGGAGGTCTGCTCCTTGGCGAGGCGCCGGTTGATCCAGAGCGACACGCCCTCATAGACCACATAGCCCACCGCGATGGTCATGAGGCAGCCGATGATATTGCCGCCGATGCCCTCCGCGCCGGAGGCGATTTCCATCAGGTCGACATCCCAGGCATTGGAGATGATCATCAGCACGATGCCCGCCACCAAGACACGGCCAATCCGGATATAGCTGCGCTTGGTCGACTTATAGGCTTCGGCCGCCAGCCGGCCCTCGCCGGACATCGGCGGCACCAGATGCTTGACCAGCCCGCGGATGGCGGTGTCCAGCGCCGGCGCGGCCAGCAGCCAGAACATGGTTACGTAGTGGGCGCCGTGGATCAGCTGCGCCACCTTGCCCAGCCCGACCAGAGTCCCCACCACCACCCAGGTCAGGGCAGCCACCGCCATTGCGAAGTAGGGATAATAATGTGCTGCAACCTCGTCATACCGGGTGCGGTCCGGGTCGGTGCCGCGCATCATGTCTGTCAGGCCCTCTCGCGCGGTCCAGGCAATCCAGATGATGTAGACATAGACCAGGCTGTCCAGCCAGTAGGCCAGGCGGATCGATTCCGGTGCGATGCCGTTGGCGGTGTTGAAGTTGACCGAGAAGATGGTCAGCCCGGCCAGGAAGATCAGGCCGATGGTGTGCAGGTGCAGGAAATCCGCCCAGCGGTCGCTGGCGTTGACCAGCCGCCGGTCCGGCCGCTCCGGCGCCATAATGAAGCGGGACACGGCCGCACCCACACGCGGCAGCCAGATAAGATAGGTGACCATCGGTGCCGCAAACTGCAGCATCTGCGCGTCCAGCAGCGTCCGGCCCACTGCCCGGATCACGACGTAAAACACCACCAGGCCAATCATCTCGCGCAGGAACCGCCGGCCCAGAAAACTCAGCGCGCCAGCCAGCGTGTCCGCCGAACCGCTGACAGTCTCAAGATTGCGCCAGCGGGCAATCAGCTTGCGCACGGCAAATTCCGCAGCCAGGCCGATGGCCAGCGTCAGGGCAATCAGTCCGATCATTTGCAGCACACCACCCAGGCCGCCGTGCTTCTGGACAAAGTTGCTGATCGCGCGGGACTGGCCTTCCGGCAGCACCGGCAGTTTGCGCACCGCATCCGTGACCGGCAGCGTGAAGGCCGTCCACAGCTGCACCACCCGCCCGGTCAGTGTCGGCGGCGGGGCCGCAGCCTCCTCGCGGGCGGCCACCGCATCAAGCCGTTCCAGCAGCAGCGCCCGGACCTGATCGTCCGACATCCGGGCAACCATCTCATGTATGGCCTCTTCAGTCAGCGGATCGGGCAGGGCGGGCGCAGCCGCCGTTTGCGCCGTTGCAGGCGTCTGCCAGGCGGCTCCCAGAACGAGAACCGTCAAAATTACGCTGAAAATGCGGGCAAAGTGCTGAAAGAATGCCGTCATCGGAACCTCCTGGGTCAGGAAATCAAGCCGGGTGCGGGGAAAACCCTGGCCCAGTTGAACCGATGAGTTGTATTCAGGTCAAAGAAAAAAGGGACGATTGCGCAATGCGTTATTCCACTCCGCGCCTTGCAGGCGGCGGTTGGGGCCAAAAAAAAGGCCGAGCACTAAGCTCGGCCGAAGTCCAACAGGGAGGTATGAAGGGGGGCAGCGCCGCCGCCTTCATGAGGTTCATTTAGGGCGCCGCGGTTAACCCTTCAAGGGGATTAACGCCAAATCAGCGTCAATGCTGCTATGCGGTTTTTGCATGGCTGGCACCGGATGTGCCGGGCCGCGGATTTCCGGACCTTCCTAGCGGCCGCAGACTCGTAGAATGCTCAGGCCAGAAAAGGAACCGGACGCTCAGAGCTTGCCGAGTTCCTTCATATGCTTGCGGTGGGCCATGATTTCGCTTTGCACAAAGTCGCGGAAGGCGCCGACGCGCTGGGAATGGCGCAGCTCCTCCGGATAGGCGAGATAGACCGGCACCTCGTTCTGAACCTCTTCCGGCAGCACTTCGACCAGCTGCGGAAATTCCTCCGTCACATAGTCCGGCAGAATGCCGATTCCCAGATTATGCAGCACGCCCTGCAGAACGCCGAAGTAGTTGTTCACCGTCAGCAGCGAGCCGGGGTCCAGCGCCATCAGCTTCTTGCCCAGCACCGCGGCAGAGCCCACCTGGGCCGAGCGCTGGTTCTGACAGATCAGCCGGTGCTGGGTGATATCTTCGGAGGTTTCCAGATTGCCGTGCTTCTCCAGGTACTCCGGCGTTGCATAAAGCCCCATGCGCACGGTCATCAGCCGCTTGCGCACCAGATCGGCCTGGCTGGGCTCCTTCATGCGGATCGCCACATCGGCTTCGCGCATCGGCAGGTCCAGCACCCGCTCCTCCAGCATCAGGTCGATCTTGAGGTTGGGGTACTGCTCATAAAGCTTGGTCAGCCGCGGTGCCAGCCACAGGGTGCCAAAACCGACGGTGGTGGTGACGCGCAGCTCGCCGAACACTTCCTCCTCGCTGTCGCGGATACGGGCAGAGGCCGCCTCCAGCCGCGCGGACATGGATTGGGTGGCGTCAAACAGCAGCTCGCCCTGCTCGGTGAGAATCAGTCCGCGCGCATGGCGGTGGAAAAGCGTCGCATTGAGGCTCTCTTCCAGTGCGCGGATCTGGCGGCTGACCGCGGATTGGGACAGATTCAGCTTGTCACCCGCATGGGTCAGGCTGCCCGCATCGGCCACCGCGTGAAATATTCTGAGCTTATCCCAATCCATATGTGTTACTTTCTGTCCGTTCGGGGCCGACTGTATGAAATCTTAGTTATGTATCAGTTTTGACGGCGCAAGCGAGCAAAATCGAAAAAAATGCGGCTATTCAGGTCAGTATTTATGACCTATTCTTGCGGGCAGAAAGTGCAAGCTAATCCCGGTTGAGGAGGCCACGATGAGCACGCCGAAAATCACTCTGAACGACAAGTATGATCTGACCAAATCGCCCGTGCTGCTGAACGGCACACAGGCGCTGGTGCGGCTGATGCTGATGCAGAAGCACCGCGACATGGCGGCGGGTCTCAATACCGCCGGGCTTGTCACCGGCTACCGCGGGTCGCCCTTGGGGGCAGTGGACCTGCAGATGTCCCGCGCAGAAAAACAGCTGAAAGAGGCGGATGTCACCTTCCAGTACGGCTTGAACGAAGACCTCGCCGTGACCGCCCTGTGGGGCGCCCAGCAGGCAGAGGTGCGCGGAGAAGGCAAGTATGACGGCGTCTTTGGCCTGTGGTACGGCAAGGGCCCGGGCGTTGACCGCTCCGGCGATGCGATCCGCCACGCCAATATGGCCGGCTCCTCCAAGCACGGCGGCGTGCTGCTGGCGATGGGCGATGACCACACCGGCGAAAGCTCCACCGTGCTGCACCAGTCTGAATGGTCGCTTCTGGACTGCTACCTGCCGATCGTCAGCCCGGCCGGCGTGCAGGAAATCCTGGACTACGGCATCTACGGCTATGCGCTCAGCCGCTTCTCCGGCCTGTGGACTGGCCTCAAGACCATGAAGGACACCATCGAGGTGACCTCGGTTGTCGATGCCCGCCCCGAACGGATGCAGCTGGTCACCCCGGACTTCGACATGCCGGCCGACGGGCTCAACATCCGCCTGGATGACGACCGCTTCCGCCAGGAAAACCGCATCATCGACTACAAGCGCTTTGCGGCAGAGGCGTTCAGCCATGCAAACAAGATGGACAAGCGCATGTGGGGCAAGCCCGGCGCCAAGATCGGCTTTGTCGCCGCGGGCAAGAACTGGCTCGACCTGGTGCATGCGCTGAAGCTCTTGAACATCGACGAGAACATGGCCGAACGGCTGGGCATCACCACCTATAAGGTGGGGCAGACCTGGCCGATGGACATGAAGGGATTCAACGACTGGGCCGAGGGGCTGGACCTGATCGTCGTGGTCGAGGAAAAGCGCAAACTGATCGAGATCCAGATCAAGGAAGCGATCTTTGACAACCGCCGCGGCCGCCGCGTTTACGGCTGGTACAAGGGCGGCGCCGGCGGCATGCACCGCGAGGAGCTGTTCCCGACCAAATATGCGCTCGACCCGATCATGATTGCCGAGAAACTGGGCGGCATCCTGATCGAGGAAGGCCGCGAGACCGAGGCAATCAAGGCCGGGCTGGCAGCGCTGGCAGAGGCGCGCCGCGCGGATAACGCCGAGGAAATCGCCACCCGTCTGCCCTATTTCTGCTCCGGCTGCCCGCATAACAGCTCAACCAAGCTGCCCGACGGCTCCCGCGCCTATGCCGGCATCGGCTGCCACTTCATGGTGCAGTGGATGGACCGCGAAACCACCGGCTTCACCCATATGGGCGGCGAGGGCGTGAACTGGGTCGGCGAGGCGCCGTTCTCCACGCGTAAGCATGTGTTCCAGAACCTGGGCGACGGCACTTACAACCACTCCGGCGTGCAGGCGATCCGCGCAGCACTCGCCGAAGGCACCAACATCACCTACAAGATCCTGTATAACGACGCGGTAGCGATGACCGGCGGCCAGCAGGCTGAGGGCGGTCTCACCGCGCAGCAGATCGCGCATGAGCTGAAGGCGATGGGCGTCAAGACCATGGCCGTAGTCTATGACGAGAAGGAGGACGTGGACGCCGCGCTGTTCCCGGCCGGCATGCGGATGCATGAACGCGCCGAGATGATGAAGATCCAGCGCGAGTTCGAACAGGTCGAGGGCGTCTCTGCCATCATCTACATCCAGACCTGCGCCGCCGAGAAACGCCGCCGCCGCAAGCGGGGACAGTTCCCCGATCCGGACCAGCGAGTGTACATCAACAGTGATGTCTGCGAAGGCTGCGGTGATTGCGGCGTGCAGTCGAACTGCGTCTCCATCGTGCCCAAGGACACCGAGCTGGGGCGCAAGCGAGCCATTGACCAATCCTCCTGTAACAAGGATTTCTCCTGCCTCAACGGTTTCTGCCCGTCCTTCGTGACGGTTGAGGGTGCCAAGATCCGCAAGGAAGCTACCGCGGGCCTCGACCTGCCGGACCTGCCGAAACCGGAACTGCCTGCAATCGACGGCACCCATAACGTGGTGATCACCGGCGTCGGCGGCACCGGCGTTGTGACCATCGGCGCGGTGCTGGCGCAGGCAGCACAGATCGACGGCAAGGGCGCGGGCCTGATGGAAATGGCCGGTCTCGCCCAGAAGGGCGGCGCGGTGCATATCCACTGCCGGATTGCCAACAACCCCGAGGACATCTCCGCCATCCGCGTCGCCACCGGTGAGGCGCATGCGCTGATCGGCGGCGACCTGGTGGTCAGCGCCGGCGCCAAGACCCTGGGCCTGACCACCACCGGCAAGACCGGCGCGGTTGTGAACAGCCATGAGATCATCACCGGCGAATTCACCAAGAACACCGAGTTCAAGGTGCCCTCCGACCGTTTGGAACTGGCTCTGCAGGCGCGCCTGCGCGACCAGCTTGACCTGTTTGATGCCTCCGAGCTGGCCCGCGTCACGATGGGCGACTCGATCTTCTCTAACATGATGGTGTTCGGCGGCGCCTGGCAGAAGGGGCTGGTGCCCGTCAGCCATGAAGCCATCGAGCAGGCGATCGAGATGAACGGTGCCGCGGTGGAGCGCAACAAGCGCGCCTTCGACATAGGCCGCTGGGCCGTGCTGCATCCGGAAGAAGCGGCCAAGCTAATCCAGCCCAATGTGGTTGAGAAGCCGAAGTCGCTGGACGAAAAAATCGCCTTCCGCGCCGACCACCTCGTGGCCTACCAGGGCAAGAGCCTGGCGAAACGCTATGGCAAGCTGCTGGACGGCATCAGCGATCCCGCGCTGAAGGAGGCGGTGGCAAAGGGCTACCACAAGCTGCTGTCCTACAAGGACGAATACGAGGTTGCCCGCCTGCTGCTGGACAGCCGCGCCAAGGCGGAAGCGGAATTCGAAGGCGACCTGAAGCTCTCCTACCATCTGGCGCCGCCGATGCTGGGCGGCACCGACCCGAACGGACGCCCGAAGAAGCGCAAATTCGGCGCCGGCATGGAGCGCTGGTTCCGCCTGCTGGCCAATCTGAAGTCCCTGCGCGGCACTCCGCTCGACATCTTCGGCTACACCGAGGAACGCAAGATGGAGCGCGCGCTGATCAAGCAGTACGAGGCCGACATGAAGGAATGGCTGCCCAAGGCTGCGCCGGCAAACATGGAGCCGCTGGTGGCACTGGCCGAACTGCCGCTGCAGATCCGCGGCTTCGGTCCGGTCAAGATGGCCAATGAACAGAAGGCTGCCAAGCGCCGCGAGGAACTGCTGGCGGCGCTGCGCCAGGGCGGTGTGCCGGTCAAGCAGGCCGCAGAGTAACATCGGGCAGGGCGGGGCACTCCCGCCCGCCTTGACCCTTTTCCTTTCGAGAAAAGGCCCAAGACCGTTGGGCCGAGCGCCGCGCTGTCGCGCGGCGCTTGCCGTTCCGCGGCGTCCTGCCCGCAGCAATTCCTCTGCGGTCCGGAGCCGCGCCGCTGCCAGGGCTTGCAGCAAAGCGTCACACCCCTGTTACGCCCCTGTTGCATAATGCGCCTCCGGCTTTATCTGGCCGCAGACACCCAACGGAGACCTCCCGCAGATGCAGGCGCAGCGCCATATCGCCCGTGACATTTCCTATGCCCATTCGGCCTCCACCCGCGCAGGCCGCGCGGTGATCCGGCTGATGGAGAATACCACCGGGCGCCTCAACCTGATCCGCCGTGCTTCCGGCTACGAGCAGGAGGTCGCCGCCGGGCGCAGTTTCTGGACCGTCATGGCCGAACGCTACGGGCTGACGCTGGATATCGCTGGCGGCGCGCTGGCGAACATCCCGCAAGACAAGCCGGTCATCCTGATAGCCAACCACCCCTACGGCATCCTCGACGGGCTGATGATGGGGCATATCCTGTCCGAGGCCCGCGGTGATTTCCGGATCCTGGCGCATCAAGTGTTCCGCCGGGCGGAAGATCTGAACAAGGTGATCCTGCCGGTGGATTTCGCGGAGACGAAGGAAGCCATGCGCACCAACCTGGCGACCCGCAAGGAAGCGCTCAGCTATCTGGGGCAGGGCGGCGCCATCGGCATTTTTCCGGGCGGCACCGTCTCTACCGCCGCGCGTCCCTTGGGGCATCCGATGGACCCCGGCTGGCGGGGCTTCACCGCCCGGATGATCGCCAAGTCCGACGCGGTGGTGGTGCCGGTGTTCTTTGACGGCCACACCTCGCGCCTGTTCCAGATCGCCAGCCACCTGCACGCAACCCTGCGCATGGGGCTGTTGATCCAGGAGTTCCGCAAGCGTGTCGATACCCCGGTCCGGGTGGTGATCGGCGCGCCGATTGGCCGCGGCGTTCTGGCGCCGCTGGCGGGTGATACAAAAGCACTTATGGATTTCTTGCGCAAAGCGACGTATGAGCTTTCTCCAGTACCGCTCAAATCCTACGGGTATGGGTTTGAGTTCGAAGAGAAACACCGCGCGTGAGAAGGCGAAATGGCTGTAGGCATCTTTGATTCAGGCCTGGGCGGGCTGACCGTCCTGGACGCGGCGCAAAAGCGCCTGCCGGATGTGGATTTCCTCTATTACGGCGACAACGCCCGCGCGCCCTACGGCGTGCGCGACGCGGAGGATGTCTATCAGCTGACCAAATCCGCGGTTGCCAACATGTGGGACAAGGGCTGCGATCTGGTGATCCTCGCCTGCAACACTGCCTCAGCCGCCGCGCTGCGGCGGATGCAGGAGGGCGGGCTGCCTCAGGGCAAGCGGGTGCTGGGTGTCTTTGTGCCGCTCATCGAGGCGCTGACCGAACGGCAGTGGGGCGACAACTCGCCGCCGCGCGAGGTGGAAGTGAAGCACGTCGCGCTGTTTGCCACTCCGGCCACCGTCGCCAGCCGCGCTTTCCAGCGGGAACTGGCGTTCCGCGCCATCGGCGTCGATGTCGAGGCGCAGGCCTGCGGCGGCGTTGTCGACGCGATCGAGGACGGCGACATGATCCTGGCCGAAGCGCTGGTGCGCTCCCACGTCGATGCGCTGAAACGCAAGATGCCGCATCCGCAGGCGGCGATCCTCGGCTGCACCCATTACCCGCTGATGGAACAGACCTTTCAGGAGGCGCTGGGGCCGGAGGTCAAGGTGTTCAGCCAGGGCAGCCTGGTGGCCGACAGCCTGGCGGATTACCTGCAGCGGCATCCAAACATGTGCGGCAATGGCGGCGGCGGCTTCTTTACCACCGGAAACCCGGGCCGCGTCAGCGACCGCGCGACCCAGTTCCTCCGACGGGAAATCACTTTTCAGGCAGCCTGAGCACCAACGCCCCGGAACCTTGTTCCAGGTCAAAGTGCGCGGGCACAGTTTTCCCTATTCCTCTCCGCAGATGGCTGCGGAACCGGCATATCACATCGAAAGACGAGGTCTGACATGACCCATAAAGTGGCTATCCTTGGCGCTTCCGGCTACACCGGCGCCGAACTGGTGCGGCTGATTGCCCAGCACCCGAACATCGACATCGCGGCGCTGTCCGCCGACCGCAAAGCCGGCATGACCATGGCCGAAGTGTTCCCGCACCTGCGCCATATGGAACTGCCGGTGCTGTGCAAGATCGATGAGATCGACTTTGCGGGCATCGACCTCTGCTTCTGCGCGCTGCCGCACAAGACCAGCCAGGAAGTGATCGCAGCCCTGCCCAAGGACCTGAAAATCGTCGACTTGTCGGCGGACTTCCGGCTGCGCGACCCGGCGGAATACGAGAAATGGTACGGCAATCCCCACGCCGCGCTGGAGCAGCAGGAAGAAGCGGTTTACGGCCTCACCGAGTTCTACCGGGAGGACATCAAAACCGCGCGCCTGGTTGCGGGCACAGGGTGCAACGCCGCCACCGGCCAGTTCGCACTGCGGCCGCTGATCGCGGCAGGCGTCATCGATCTGGACGAAATCATCCTGGACCTGAAATGCGCCGTCTCCGGCGCCGGCCGGTCGCTCAAGGAGAACCTGCTGCACGCAGAGCTGAGCGAGGGCTACAACGCCTATGCCATCGGCGGCACCCACCGGCACCTGGGCGAGTTCGACCAGGAGTTCAGCAAGATTGCGGGGCGCCCGGTGAAGGTGCAGTTCACCCCGCACCTGCTGCCCGCCAACCGCGGCATCCTGGCCACCGTCTATGTGAAGGGCGATGCGCAGGCAATCCATGACACTTTCGCCAAGGCCTATGCCTATGAGCCCTTCATCGAGCTTCTGCCCTTTGGCGAGGCACCGAGCACCCATCATGTGCGCGGCTCGAACTTCTGCCATATCGGTGTTGCGCAGGACCGGATCGAAGGCCGCGCCATCGTCTTTGCGGCACTGGATAACCTGACAAAAGGAAGCAGCGGGCAGGCCTTGCAGAACGCAAACCTGATGTTAGGTGAGGAAGAGACTGAGGGCCTGATGATGGCGCCGCTGTTCCCGTAACCGGGGGCGGCGCTGGCCTGGGCCTGAAATGAGGACACCATGAAGAACCTGAAGAAACAGCGCCGTATCCAGGTCATCGCGGTTGCCGCGGTGGCCCTGATCGTTGCAACCGCCCTGATCGGCTATGCCATGCGGGACGGGATCAACTATTTCCGTTCGCCCAGCCAGGTTGCCGAAGCGCCGCCGAAACCGTCCGAGGTGTTCCGCATCGGCGGGCTGGTGGCCGAAGGCTCGCTGCAGCGCGGCCAGGGGGAGACCGTGCGCTTTGCCGTCACCGACGGCGGCGCAACGGTTCAGGTGGCCTACACCGGCGTTCTGCCCGACCTGTTTGAGGAGAACCAGGGCATGGTCGGCACCGGCAGCTACGTGAACGGCGTGTTCGAAGCTACTGAAATCCTGGCAAAACACGACGAAACCTACATGCCCAAGGAAGTCATGGACGCGCTGAAGGAGCAGGGGGTCTATCAGGAGCCCGAGACCTGAGGCTAGCGCTCAGGACAGAGCCTTCCCGCCCCAATTACGCCTCCCCTCGGGGAGGCGTTTTGCTTTGGGCCGGGCGCCGCGCACTGCGCGGCGCGGCGGCGCTTCCCAGGGGTGTTGCGCAGGCAGCGTACGGTGGTCTCAGCGGATGTTAGCACCTTTGCGGCAGCATGTTCCGAACCGGAAGTGGTGAGGTGACATGCAGACTGTAAACGAGATTGCAGAACAGATCGTGGCGCGCGAAGGCGGCTTTGTGAATGACCCGGATGACCCGGGCGGCGCCACCAAACACGGGGTGACCATCGGCACGATGCGGCGGCTGGGTCTGGATCTGACCGGCGACGGGCGGGTGGCGATCGCCGACGTGCGGGCGCTCAGCCGGGTGCAGGCGGTGGAGATTTTCATCCGCCACTATTTCGAAGCCCCCCGGATAGCCAGCCTGCCAGCCTGCCTTCAGGCGACGGTGTTCGATATGTATGTGAATGCAGGCAGCAATGCGGTGCGCATTCTTCAGCGGCTGCTGCGAGAAATGGGCTTTGCCGTGACCGTAGATGGCGCCATCGGCCCGCAGACCGCATCAGCAGCAGAGCAGGCGGCATTGGTTGACGCGGATGCCCTGCACGACGCCTACGGTATTGCCCGCCGGAACTACTACTTCCGCCTTGCCGACCGCCGCGCCGCCAGCCGCAAATTTGCCCGCGCCCGCGACGGAACCAAGGGCGGCTGGATCAAACGGGCAGAGGAGTTCATCTCCGCCCAGTACCATCTGAGCCGTCAGGCGTTTCAGCGGAGGACAGCAGAATGGCGATGATCGCAGATGTCCTTGGCCTGATTTTCGGCAGCCGCCGCAATGTGTTGCGGGAAACTGCTGAGGTGTTCCGCGAGAATGCCGAAGCCGGTGCGGCGCGGGCGCATCAGATGCAGTCCGCGGCACTCAGCCAGCTGGCCGCCGAATTCCAGTACGGCGGCAAAAGCCGGTTCGACCGGTTCATGGACGGGGTCAACCGGCTGCCGCGGCCGATGCTGGCGCTGGGAACCATGGCGCTGCTGATCTCCGCCCTCAGCGATCCGGTCTGGTTCGCCGCCCGGATGCAGGGTTTGGCGCTGGTGCCGGAACCGTTGTGGTGGCTGCTGGGGGTCATCGTCTCCTTCTATTTCGGCGCGCGGCATCAGGTCAAAAGCCAGGAATTCCAGCAGGGGCTGGCCGCCAGCGTGGCGCAGATGCCGCAAGTTGCCCGGAACATCGCGGCGCTGGAACGCTTGCGGGCAGACTCACCTGCTGCCGCCAGCACAGGCTCCGATGCAGCCGCCCGGCTGGAGACCACCTCAGCCGGGGCGAACCCGGCGCTGGAGGCCTGGAAAACCCGCCGCGGCTGATCACAATTTGCCTTCTGCGGCGGCGTGGCGCGGCGTTTGCCATTGGCCCTCCCCGCAGAGAGGCGTATAGGAAACCCATCCCTAGAGACCACGCATGGACATAGCGGCACATGATCACAGAACTCGGACATTTCGCCCTAATTCTCGCCTTCATGATTGCCATCGTGCAGGCCGTTATCCCGTTGATCGGCGCCCATAAACGCTGGCCCGGCTGGATGGCCGTGGCGGAGCCCGCAGCACAGGCGCAGTTCCTGTTCACCGCGTTCTCATTCGGCGCGCTGATGTGGGGGTTCATCACCTCCGACTTCTCGCTGAAGCTGGTGACGCTCAACAGCCACTCGGCCAAGCCGATGCTCTACAAGATCTCCGGCACCTGGGGGAACCACGAGGGCTCGATGCTGTTGTGGGTGCTGATCGTCAGCCTGTTCGGGGCCATGGCATCCGTCTTCGGCGGCGGGCTGCCACCGACGCTGAAGGCGCGGGTGCTGTCGGTCCAGGCGGCCATCGGCGTGGCCTTCTTTGCCTTCATCCTTTTCACCTCCAACCCGTTCCTGCGGCTGACGGTGCCGCCGTTTGACGGCCAGGACCTGAACCCGCTCTTGCAGGACCCGGGCCTCGCCTTCCACCCGCCGTTCCTCTACCTCGGCTATGTGGGGCTTTCGATGGCGTTCTCTTTTGCCGTTGCCGCCCTGATCGAAGGCCGCGTCGACGCAGCCTGGGGCCGCTGGGTGCGGCCCTGGACGCTGGCGGCCTGGGTATTCCTGACCATCGGCATCGCGCTGGGGTCTTGGTGGGCCTATTACGAGCTTGGCTGGGGCGGCTTCTGGTTCTGGGATCCGGTTGAAAACGCCTCCTTCATGCCTTGGCTGCTGGCCGCCGCTCTGCTGCACTCCGCCATCGTGGTGGAAAAACGCGAGGCGCTGAAAAGCTGGACCATCCTGCTGGCGATTCTGGCGTTCGGCTTCTCGCTGATCGGCACCTTCATCGTGCGCTCCGGCATCATCACCAGTGTGCACGCCTTCGCCAACGACCCGGAACGCGGCGTGTTCATCCTGTTCATATTGGCCTTCTTCACCGGCGGCGCGCTGACGCTGTTTGCAGCCCGCGCCCAGGCGATGGAAGCCAAGGGGCTGTTCGGCATGGTCAGCCGCGAAACCGCGCTGGTGGCCAACAATATCCTGCTGGCCGTGAGCTGCTTTGTGGTGTTCTTCGGCACCGTCTGGCCGATCGTCGCGGAGATGGTCTTTGCCCGCAAGCTGAGCGTCGGCCCGCCGTTCTTCAACTCTGCCTTCACCCCGTTCATGGTGGTGCTGGGGCTGCTGCTGCCGGTGGGCGCCATGCTGCCCTGGAAGCGCGGGCGCATCGGCCGGGTGGCCTGGCAGCTGCGCTATGTGTTCCTGCTGGCGGTGTCGCTGGGCGTGCTGGCCTGGGCGATGCAGACCGGCCGTTCCGCGCTGGGTCCGGTGGGGCTGTTCCTCGGCTCCTGGATGGTGTTCGGCGCTATGGCGGACCTGTGTCTGCGCAGCGGCAATTCGAACCGCCTGCAGCGGATGCTGCGGCTGCCGCGGGCGGATTGGGGCAAGGCCGTCGCGCACGGCGGGCTCGGCATAACCATTTTTGCCATCGCGGGCCTGACCGCCTGGGAGCAGGAGGACATCCGCGTCGCTCAGCTGGGAGAGCCGTTTGACGTGGGCGCCTTTACCCTGGTCCTGCAGGACGTCAGCCGCGAGCAGGGGCCGAACTACTTCACCACCAAGGGCCGGGTCGAGGTGACCCGCAACGGCCGCCACGAGGCGGTGATGTTCCCGGAGAAACGCGACTATCCGGTGGCCAAGATGCCAACCACCGAGGCGGCAATTGATTACCGCGTGACCCGTGACCTCTATGTGGTGCTGGGGGATCAGCAGCAGGACGGAAGCTGGACCATGCGGACCTATATCAAGCCCTTTGCCAACTGGATCTGGGCGGGCTGCATCCTGATGTCGCTCGGCGGGCTCCTGAGCCTCAGCGACCGGCGCTTCCGGGTGGCGGCGGGTGCGCGCAAGACACCATCGGCGGGAGTGCCAGCGGAATGAAACAGATGCGTCTTCTGATCCTTGCCCTGGCGGCGCTGATGGCGGTTGCGGTCTTCGCCCCGGCGCCCGTGCTGGCGGTGGAGCCGGATGAGGTGCTGGAGGATCCGGCGCTGGAGTCCCGTGCGCGGGAGCTGTCCAAGGACCTGCGCTGCCTGGTCTGCCGCAACGAGAGCATTGATGAATCCAACGCCGAGCTGGCCCGCGATCTGCGGGTGCTGCTGCGCGAGCGGCTGGTGGCTGGCGACAGCGACCGCGAGGCGATGGATTTCATCGTCGACCGCTACGGCGAATATGTGCTCCTGCGCCCCACTGCCAGCGGCGCCAACTGGCTGTTGTGGGCCGCCGGGCCGCTGATGCTGCTGGCGGCGCTGGTGATCGGTGTCTTCTATATCCGCGGCCGCGCGCGGTCGCCCAAGAAGGCTGAACAGCGGCTAAGCGAAGAAGAGCAGGAACGGCTGCGGAAAATCCTGGAGGATTGACGCCGGGTCTGGCTTTCCGGGCCGCGCGCTTTGCTTCACCATGCCTGCCAACCGGCTGCGGCGGCAGACAGATCCCGCGGTCCAGGACTTCAGTTAGGTAGGGCACTCCGATGGAATACAAAGAAATCCTGTTTTCGCTGCAGGACGGGCTGGCGGTGATCACGCTGAACCGGGAGGCGCGCAAAAATGCGCTGACCAGCCGGATGCGCTCTGAGATCACCCATGCGATGCGGCTGGCCGCGGGCGAGGCGCGGGCGGTGGTGCTGATTGGCGCGGGCGATGCGTTCTGCTCCGGCCAGGATCTGAGCGATGCGGGCAGCAACGGCGGCCCGCTCGACCTGGAACGCACGCTGCGCGACGAATACCTGCCGATGCTGCAGGCAATCTATGACTGCCCGGTGCCGGTGGTGGCCGCGGTCAACGGCGCCGCGGCCGGGGCGGGCGCCAATCTGGCGCTGGCCGCCGATGTGGTGATTGCCTGCGAAAGCGCGTTCTTCATGCAGGCCTTCACCAGGATCGGGCTGATCCCCGATGCCGGCGGCACCTGGTTCCTGCCGCGCCAGATCGGTCTGGCCAAGGCAATGGGTGCGGCCCTGTTTGCCGACCGCATCAGCGCCCAGCAGGCCAGCGACTGGGGGATGATCTGGGAAGCGGTGCCGGACGCTGAATTCGAGGCCCATTGGCGCCAACGTGCGGTCTATCTGGCCAGCGGCCCCAGCAAGGCCTTTGCCGCCACCAAATCCGCCCTGCGCGAAAGCTATGGCCGCACTCTGGCGGAGCAGTTGTCGGAAGAGGCGCATCTGCAGGGGCAGTGCGGCAAAACCCGGGATTTCCTGGAAGGCGTGACGGCCTTCATGGAAAAGCGCCCCGCGAAATTCGAGGGGCGCTGAGGCGTTCCAGGAGTCCCGGCGCTATCCAGCGCCGGGGCGGCAAACCGTTTAAGCCATCGGGGATGCCACCAAGGCAACCTGGGCTTCGAGATTGAAATCCTCACTTACGTCTGTGATGCGCAGCACGGTTTCACCATCAGCCCGCAATTCGGCATCATTTGTACCGTCCGGGTTGGCAATGCTCACTATAGTAAGGTTCGGCGCAGCGGCGGTTTCATCATAGCGGTAGACAATCATGTCTTCGCTGGTATTGAAATCGGTGACGGTGGCGTATTCACCGTCGCTCAGCCAGTCGCCTGCCACGAATTCATCCGCACCATCCCCGCCGTTCAGGGTATCATCCCCACCGCCGATCAGAGTGTCTTGGCCATTGCCGCCGATCAACTCGTCGCCGGTGCCGTCATCCCTGATCATATAGGACTCACTTCCGATGGAGTTCGGTGAAAGGCCATGAACCAGATCATCGAACACGTCCTCAGCAAAGCTCGGCCCCCGGCCTAGGACATCGCCGCCGTTCAGAAGGTCATTTCCTTCGCCGCCTTCAAGTGTGTCGGCGCCATCGCCGCCTTGAAGGGCGTCGCCGCCATATCCGCCTTCCAGACCGTCATTGCCATCATCGCCGCGCAGGTAGTCTGCGCCAAGGCTTCCCTTGAGCACGTCATTGCCGGTGCCGCCATGCAGAAAATCGAGACCGTCGCCGCCATTCAATGTGTCGTTCCCCGCCTCTCCGGCGAGAAAGTCGGGATCGGCTTCGCCATGCAGGTAGTCATTGCCCTCGTCACCGTAAAGTGAATCCTGTCCCTCACCACCGTCCAGTTCGTCCGCACCGCTGCCGCCATCCAGAAGATCACTTCCATCTTCGCCCCGGATCAGGTCATTGCCGCCAAAGCCGCCGATGGAGTCCGCCCCCTCGCCGCCGCTGATGTGGTCGTTCCCGTCGTTGCCGAGCAGAAGATCGTCACCATCAGTGCCGTTTTGCGTTTGAAAGGCTTCCTCCTCATCATCATCCAGCGCAACCGCCACGCCGCCGATGGTGAGGCCGATGCCGAGCAAGAGTAAAAATTCCATGTTATCAATCCCATATTCAGCTGGCAGACGGCATTCTGCAAATACACGCGCGGGGCGGTCTGCCAAATCGAGTAAACTCTCCAGTTCAGTATGCGGTTGTGTGGGTTTAGTCAAATACTCCTAAATATTGAATTTTCAGAAGAAACAGTCCGGCTGGAATCTGGCTATTGTCCCGGACAGCCACCATTTCCGCGGGTTGCCCCGCAGAGTTCGGGACAGCCGCGTGCAGGGGGCACAAAAGAAAACGCCCCGCAGAATGCGGGGCGTCTGGATGGCTTGAACCGGCGCTTAGCGCTGTTCGATGTCAACGTAGTCACGCATGGTTTCGCCGAGGTACAACTGGCGCGGGCGGCCGATCTTGTTCTGCGGATCGGCGATCATTTCCTTCCACTGCGAGATCCAGCCGACGGTGCGCGACAGCGCGAAGATCGGGGTGAACATCGAGGTCGGGAAGCCCATCGCCTCCAGGATGATGCCGGAGTAGAAGTCGACGTTCGGAAACAGCTTCTTCTCGATGAAGTAGGGGTCGTTGAGGGCGGTCTGTTCCAGTTCCTTGGCAACCTGCAAGAGCGGGTTGTCCTCGACGCCCAGCAATTCCAGCACCTCGTCCGCGGACTGCTTCAGCACCTTGGCGCGCGGGTCGGTGTTCTTGTACACGCGGTGGCCAAAGCCCATCAGGCGGAACGGATCGTTCTTGTCCTTGGCGCGGGCGATGTATTCCGGAATGCGGTCGACGGTGCCGATTTCCTTGAGCATTTCCAGGCAGGCCTGGTTGGCGCCGCCGTGGGCCGGGCCCCAGAGGCAGGCGATGCCGGCCGCGATGCAGGCGAACGGGTTTGCTCCGGAGGAGGACGCCAGGCGCACGGTGGAAGTGGAGGCGTTCTGCTCGTGATCCGCGTGCAGAGTCAGGATGCGGTCCATGGCCCGGCTGAGGATCGGGTTCACGTGGTATTCCTCGGCCGGAACCGAGAAGCACATGTGCAGGAAGTTGGCGGCGTAATCGAGATCGTTCTTCGGGTACACAAACGGCTGGCCGATCGAATACTTGTAGGCCATCGCGGCGATGGTCGGCAGCTTGGCGATCAGACGGACCGCGGCAACCTCACGCTGCCAGGGATCGGTCACGTCCAGCGAGTCGTGGTAGAAGGCCGACATTGCGCCGACAACACCCACCAGGGTTGCCATCGGGTGCGCGTCGCGGCGGAAGCCGCGGAAGAAGTTGTGCATCTGCTCATGCACCATGGTGTGACGGGTCACACGGGTCTCAAAATCCTCGAGCTGCGCCGCGGTCGGCAGTTCGCCGTAAAGCAGCAGGTAGCAGACCTCGAGATAGTGCGATTTGGACGCCAGCTGGTCGATCGGGTAGCCGCGGTGCAGCAGTTCACCCTTGTCGCCGTCGATATAGGTAATGGTGCTGTCGCAGCTGGCGGTGGAGGTGAAGCCCGGGTCGTAAGTGAACACACCTGCCTGCGCATAGAGCTTGCGGATGTCGACAACATCGGGCCCGGCCGTTGGCGAGAAAATGGGCAGCTCGTAATTTTCGCCATTCAGCGTGAGCGTGGCAGATTTCTGTGTCTCGGTCATAGATGTCCCTTCCTGTTGCGGGCACGAAAGCTGCCCCGTTCGGGCGTCTTCATGCGGGGCAGCGCCTGCGCGTCTCCGCGCAGGGGTTGTCGTCTCAGAAACAGGCGTGCCCGGCAGTTCAGACCCGGGTCAGCCTGTTGCGTCCTTGAGCCGGGCGAGGGTTTCCTCGCGGCCCAGAATCAGCATCATATCGAACACCGAAGGCGTTACCGCCCGGCCGGCCAGCACCGCCCGCAAGGGGCCTGCCAGCTTGCCGAACTTGGTATCATGTGCTTCTGCAAATGCGTTCAGAAGCGCCTCCAGATCGTCACGGACCCAGCTAGCATTTTGCAGCTGCGGCGTCAATTCTTCCAGTATACCATCGGATACAGAAGACAATGCCTTTTCTGCCTTCGCGTCCCGTTCAAGAGGCCGTGAAGCAAGGATAAAATGCGCTTTTTCAAGCAGTTCAGGGAAAGTGCGCGCCCTATCCTTGAGGCAATACATCGCACGTTCCAGCCCCTGTGACTGCGCGTCAGTCAAGGCGGGTTCCCCGGCAGCGGCCAGATAGTCACAGATTTCCTGCCGCAGCGCGGCATCATCGCCAATGGCAATGTGCTGGCCGCAGAGATTCTCCAGCTTCTTGGTGTCGAACCGGGCCGGGCTTTTGCCGATGCCAGCGAGATTAAACCACTCTTTGGCCTGGCTGTCCGTAAAAAACTCGTCATCGCCGTGCGACCAGCCGAGACGTGCCAGGTAGTTGCGCATGCCCGCGGCCGGGTAGCCCATCGCCTGGTACTCCTGGGCGCCGAGCGCGCCGTGGCGTTTGGACAGCTTCTTTCCGTCGGCGCCGTGGATCAGGGGGATATGGGCCCAAACCGGCACGTCCCAGCCCATCGCCTGATAGATCATCATCTGGCGGGCGGCGTTATTCAGGTGATCGTCGCCGCGGATCACATGGGTCACTCCCATGTCGTGGTCATCGACCACCACCGCAAGCATGTAGACCGGGGTGCCGTCGGAGCGCAGCAGGATCATATCATCGAGCTGATCGTTGCGGATGGTGACATCGCCCTGGACCTCGTCCTTGATCACGGTGGCGCCGTCCTGCGGTGCCTTGATGCGGATCACATAAGGCGCATCCGGGTGGCTGGCCTCATCCGCGTCGCGCCATGGCGACCGGTAGAGGGTCGATTTGCCCTCGGCCTTGGCCTGGTCGCGGAAGGCGGCGATTTCCTCCTGGGTGGCAAAGCACTTGTAGGCCTTGCCTTCGGCCAGCAGCTGCTTGGCAACCTCGGCGTGGCGGCCGGCGCGCTCGAACTGGCTGATCACTTCGCCGTCATGATCAAGGCCCAGCCATTCCATGCCCTGCAGGATGGCGGCGGTTGCCTCGGGCGTGGAGCGTTCGCGGTCGGTGTCTTCGATCCGCAACAGGAACTTGCCGCCGCGGCCGCGGGCGTACAGCCAGTTGAACAGCGCGGTGCGGGCGCCGCCGATGTGCAGATAGCCGGTGGGAGAGGGCGCGAAGCGGGTGACAACCGGTTGGGTCATGTGCAGGATTTACCTTTTGGAAACCATGTGAGGCGTAGTGTTTCCGCCTGTCTACCGGGCCAGAAGGCGGGGGGCAAGCATGCGCCTTGGCACTGCCATCAGCGACGTTCTGCACGCACAGCGCGGCAACCTGTTTCTCTGGGTGCCGGTGCTTTTGGGCGCCGGGATCGGGACCTATTTCAGCCTGAAATCCGAACCAGGCGGCGCGCTGATTGCCAGCTTGGCCGCCCTGTCGCTGATATTCGGCGTCTGCGCGCTGCTGCGGCGGCCGCTGGCGTTTCTTTGCTGGGTGCCTGCGCTGCTGGCGTCGGGGCTGTGCCTGGCCTATGCGCGGGCGCATTGGGTCTCCGCCCCGGTTCTGGACTTGCGCTATTACGGCCCGGTCGCGGGGAGGGTGGTGTCGGTGGACCGGTCGCCCACCGATGCGCTGCGGCTGACGCTGGATCAGGTGCGGCTGGACCGAGTTGCGCCCTCGGATACGCCTGCGCGGGTCAGGATTTCGCTGAAGGGGCAGACGGATCTGCCACCGCCTGGCGCGCGGGTGATGACCACCGCGCATCTGCTGCCGCCGCAGGGGCCGGTGGAGCCCGGCGGGTTCGATTTCCGGCGCCACGCCTGGTTCAAGCAGCTCGGCGGGCTGGGCTACACACGGGTGCCGGTTCTGCTGGCGGAAGCCCCCGGTGCTGACAAGCCGGTTGAACGGCTGCGCAGATCGCTGGCGCAGAACCTGCAAAAGCGGCTGCCCGGGGAGGCTGGCGGCTTTGCAGCGGCTGTCACCGCCGGTGACCGCAGCGGCGTGGGCGAGGAGACACTGACCGCGCTGCGGCAGAGCAACCTGGCGCATCTTCTGGCCATCTCCGGCCTGCACATGGGGCTGCTGACCGGATTTGTCTTTGCCGCGCTGCGCAGCCTGATGTGCCTGGTTCCCTGGGCCGCGCTGCGCTGGCCGGTCAAGAAGCTGGCCGCCGCCGTGGCGCTGGCAGCCGGGGCGGGGTATCTGCTGCTGTCGGGCGGCAATGTGGCGACGGAGCGCGCCTTCGTCATGGTGGCGGTGATGTTTGGCGCAGTGCTGCTGAACCGGCGGGCGATCACCCTGCGCGCGGTGGCAGTGGCAGCGGTGATCGTGCTGCTCAGGCGGCCGGAAAGCCTGCTGAGCCCCGGTTTCCAGATGAGCTTTGCCGCCACTGCAGCGCTGGTGGCTGTGTTTGCCGCGCTGCGGGACGGGCAGGTGCCGCTGGGGCCGCGCTGGCTGCGCCCGGTGGCGGCGCTGGTGATTTCTTCTGCCGTGGCCGGGGCTGCCACAGCCCCCTTTGCGGCGGCGCATTTCAACACCGTCCCGCACTACGGGCTGCTGGCGAACCTGCTGTCGGTGCCGGTGATGGGCACGGTTGTGATCCCCGCCGCCGTGCTGGCTTTGTGCCTGGCGCCCTTTGAACTGGAGGGGATCGGGCTGGCGGTGATGCAATTGGGGATGGAGTGGATCCTGGCGGTGGCCCGGAGTGTCTCCGGCTTTGACGGTGCGGTGTCGCATGTGGCGGCGCCGGGACCCTGGGTGCTGCCGCTGCTCTCCGGCGGCTTGGTCTTTGCGGTGATCTGGCAGGGCCGGTTGCGGCTGGCGGGGCTGCTGCCTGCCGCCGCGGCGCTGGGGATCTGGACCATGGCGGAGCGCCCGGACATCCTGATTGCCGATTCCGGCGGGCTGGTCGGGGTGATGGGGGCCGAGGGCCGCGCGCTGTCGCGCGCCAAGGCGCAAGGGTTCACTGCAGAGATCTGGTTGGAGAATGACGGCGATCCGGCATCACAGCCCGCTGCCGCCTCCCGCTGGGCTGACGGGCTGGACAGCCTGCCGGTGTGGCAGGGTGAGGGGTTCCGCCTGATGCATGCGCCGGGAAAGCGTAAACTTGCGGCAGCAAGCGATTGCAAAGACGGGGATATCGTCATTTCCACCGTACCGGGCGCCAGCGGCTGCCTGCTGCTGACGCCGGAGGTGATGCGGCAGACCGGAAGCCTCGCCCTGACCCGGGACGGCAAGCTGCTGACGGCGCGGGACGCGGCGGGCGAGCGGCCCTGGACAGGCTGGCAGCCGGAGGGGCGGGAAATCCGCCGCCTGCGGCTGCTGCTGAACGGGGCGGGAGGTCAGTAAGTGCGGATCAGCCCGACCAGGCGGCCCTGCACCTGGACCATGTCCTCGGGATAGCGGCGGGTTTCATAGACCGGGTTGGCGGCTTCCAGGGCGATCATGGAGCCCTCGCGGTAATAGCGCTTCAGCGTCGCCTCCTGGCCCTCGACCAGCGCCACCACGATATCCCCGTTGTCCGCGGCAGAGGTTTCGCGGATCACCACGATGTCGCCGTCGTTGATGCCGGCCTCGATCATCGAGTCGCCCTTGACCTCCAATGCGTAGTGCTGGCCGGTTGGGGTGATCATGCCGCCCGGCACCGCAACCTGGTGCGAAACCTGGCTGATCGCCTCGATCGGCACACCGGCGGCTATGCGGCCCATCACCGGCAGTTCGACCGCCGCCTGGCGCAGCGGGTCTGCTGATGCCGGGGCCGGCGCCGTGGTCTTCGCCTGGCCGCCCTCGATCACCTTGGGTGCGAAACCCTGCGGTTCGCCGGTGCCGCCGAGGCTTTCGGGCAGACGGATGATTTCGATGGCGCGGGCACGGTGCGGCAGGCGGCGGATGAAGCCGCGTTCCTCAAGCGCCGTGATCAGCCGGTGGATGCCGGATTTCGACCGGAGGTCGAGTTCGGTCTTCATTTCGTCAAAACTGGGGGGCACGCCATCGCGCTGCAGGCGTTTGTGAATGAATTCCAGCAGTTGAAGTTGCTTCCTTGTGAGCATCGCCGCGCCCTCCGTGCCTCGTGTTTTCTTTTGTTCTACGCATGTTCACGTTTTGTGTCAACATGGATGTAGTTGCACAGAAGCAGAGAACCTGCCAGCGGCGCGTGCCGCTGGCTTGAGTATTTGTGCAAAGAAGAAACCGTTTCAGATGGAGAGGTATTGCACGGTTTCACCTGCGGCGCGGGCGCCGTCGGCGGGCGGGCGGACCAGCAGAGCGTTGGCGTCTGCCAAGACGGTGAGCAGCGAGCTGTCCTGGTTTTCAAAAGCCGTCAGCCGGCCGTTTTCGACCTTGGCGCGCATATAGTGCTCCCGCGGGCTGTTTGCCGGCAGGGCAGCCGCCAGGACTGCCGTGCGCAGCTGTGCGGCCTCAGCCGGCAGGCCCAGCATGGTGCGGATCACCGGCGCCAGGAAGACATGGCCGCAGACCATGGCGGATACTGGGTTACCGGGCAGGCCAACCATGGCGGCCCCGCCCATCCGGCCCGCCATCAGCGGCTTTCCGGGGCGCATGGCGACCTTGTAGAAGCTGCGCTCCATCCCGAGGTCTTGCGCCACCTTGCCGACCAGATCGTGATCACCGACCGAGGCGCCGCCGATGGTGACCACAAGATCCGCCCCCTCAGCCAGTTCGAATGCGGTGCGCAAGCTGCTTTCGGTGTCGCGGGCGATGGGCAGGATTCGGGCGCGGGCGCCGAGATCCTCCAGCATCGCCTTGAGGCCGAAGGTGTTGGAGGCGATGATCTGGTCCGGTCCTGGCGTGCCGCCGGGCATCACCAGTTCGTCGCCGGTGGAGATCAGCGAGACCTCCGGGCGGCGGGTGACAGGAACCGAGGGGATGTTCATCGCGGCCAGCAGTGCGATGTCCGCAGGCGTCAGCAGCTTGGGTGCGCTTACGGTCTGGCCATCGGTGAAATCACCGCTGCGGGGGCGGATATTGTGGTTGCCGCCGGGCTCATCTGTGATGGTGATGAGGTCGCCGTTGCGGGTCACATCCTCTTGAATGACAACGAAACTTGCGCCTTCCGGCACCGGGGCTCCGGTGAAGATCCGAACCGCCTGTCCGGCCCCGACGCGGCCGCTGAATGCGTGGCCGGCAGCGGCCTCGCCAATCACTTTGAACATGGCGTGCAGCTCGACCTCGGCGGCGTTGACCGCATAGCCGTCCATGGCGGAGGCGGAGAACGGCGGCTGGTCGCGGCGGGCCTGCACATCGCGGGCGAGCACCCGGCCTGCGGCCTGGTCCAGCGGCACTTCCTCGGTTTCCAGTTGGCTGACAAGCGCCAGAATATGCGCGCGGGCTTCGCTGACAGGGATCATTTACGCCTCATACCTGCCTGATTTTCCGCCATCTTTCAGCGTGACGCGGATGCCGCCGATCTGCATTGCCTTGTCCACGGCCTTAGCCATGTCATAGACGGTGAGCGCGGCGGTGGAGACTGCGGTGAGCGCCTCCATCTCAACCCCGGTCTGGCCGGTGGTCTTGACCGTGGCCTCGATCCGAACGCCGGGAAGGTCCGGATCCAGCGTGAGCTCCACCGCGACCTTGGTCACCGGCAGCGGGTGGCAGAGCGGGATCAGTTCCGGTGTCTTCTTGGCGCCCATGATACCGGCCAGACGCGCCACGGACAGCACATCACCCTTCTTGGCACGGCCTTCGGAAATGATATCAAAGGTTTCCTGCGCCATGGTGATGTGGCCCTCGGCGGTGGCAATGCGCGAGGTCACCGCCTTGTCCGAGACATCAACCATATGGGCGTCGCCCTTGGTGTCGAAATGGGTGAGGCTCATCCGGTCCTCCCTTACATCATGCCGGGTGTCAGCGGGTTGGCGAGCAGCGCGCGGGTAGCGGCGGCCACATCGTCCTGCCGCATCAGGCTTTCGCCGATGAGGAAGGTGCGGGCGCCGTAGCGGGCCATGTCGCTGAGATCCGCGGACGTGAACAGACCGCTTTCGCAGACGATGGTGCGGTCAGCGGGCACCATTCGGGACAGGGTCCGGGTGGTGTCCAGCGTCGTCTCGAAGGTCTTGAGATTGCGGTTATTGATGCCCATCAGCGGCGACTTCAGATTGCAGGCACGCTCCAGCTCTTCGGCGTCATGCACCTCCAGCAGCACATCCATACCCCATTCAAAGGCGCTTTCTTCCAGCTCCTGCGCCTGGGCGTCTGAAACGGAAGCTAGGATGATCAGGATGCAGTCAGCCCCCAGCGCGCGGGCTTCGGCCACCTGGTAGGTGTCATACATGAAGTCCTTGCGCAGCGCAGGCAGGGAGCAGGCGTCGCGGGCTTGGGTGAGAAACTCCTTGGCGCCCTGGAAGCTGGGAGTGTCGGTCAGCACCGACAGGCAGGTGGCGCCGCCGTCCTCATAAGCCTTGGCCAGTTCCGCCGGCTCGAAATCGGGGCGGATCAGGCCCTTGGACGGGCTGGCCTTCTTGATTTCGGCGATCAGCCCGTAACCGGTGCGGTTGGCCTGCATCAGGTTTTTCGCAAAGCCGCGCACCGGTGAGGCATTCTTCGCCTCGGCCTCGACAGCCTCCAGCGGTTTGGCGGCCTTGTCTGCGGCCACTTCCTCGAGCTTGTAGGCCTTGATTTTTTCGAGCACGTTTTCGGTCATACCGGTGCCTCCGTTCCTGCATTCCAGTCTATGGCAGTTTCACCGCGGGCGGCGAGCCAATTGTTCACTTTTGAAAAGGGCCGGGACCCGAAGAAGCCGCGCCGCGCCGACAAGGGCGAGGGATGGGCGGTTTTCAGGATCAGGTGATCGCCCGGTTTGATATGTTTTTCAAGCTTCTGCGCCGAATTTCCCCAGAGAATGTAGGCCGTTGGGGTTTCGGACGTCAGTTCAAGCACCTGATGCACCAGATGGTTCCAGCCAAGGTGCTTGTGGCCGTTCGCCTCACCTGCCGGGACCGAGAGGGCTGTGTTCAGCAAAAGCACCCCCTGGCGCGCCCAGCCGCGCAGGTCGGCGTTCGGGGGGAGCACACCAAGATCCTCCTCCAGCTCTTTGTAAATATTCGACAATGAGCGGGGAAGGGGGCGCACATGCGGTTCCGCCGAGAAGGCAAGCCCGTGGGCGTGGCCGGGCGTCGGATAGGGGTCCTGGCCCAGGATAACCACGCGGGTGTCCTGCGGCTGGGTCAGCTCCAGCGCCGCAAACCGCTGGCCGGCGGGCGGCAGGATGTCACGCGCATCTTCTGCGATTGCCGCTGAGATGGCTGGCCAGCGGGTGGTGAAAAAAGGCAGGCTGGACCAGGCGCCCAGCCCTGCGGGCAGGTCGGTCATGCGGCTGAAGTGATCCTGGCCAGAGCATCGACCTTGGCTTTGGCAGCGCCGTTGTCGATCGACTCTGCAGCGAGGGCGACGCCCTCCCTGAGGTCCGAAGCCTTGCCTGCAACCACCAGCGCGGCGGCGGTGTTCAGCAGCACCGCATCGCGGTAGGCCGAGGGCCTGCCCTGCAGCAGGACGCGGAAAGCCATTGCGTTTTCCTCGGGCGTGCCGCCAACGATCTTGTCGAAGGAATGCACCGGAAGGCCGGCATCCTCCGGATGCAGCTCCACCTCGCGGATTTCGCCGTCCTCCTCCAGCGCCGAGACCCAGCTGACGCCGGTGATGGTCAGCTCATCGGTGCCGTCGGACCCGTGCACCAGCCAGGCGCGCTCGGAGCCAAGGGCCTTGAGGGTTTCCGCCATCGGGCGGATCATCTCGCGGCTGAAGGCGCCGGTCAGCTGGCGCTTGACGCCGGCCGGGTTGGTAAGGGGGCCGAGGATATTGAAGATGGTGCGGGTGCCCAGCTCTTGCCGGGTCGGCATCACATGCGCCACCGCCGGGTGGTGCATCGGCGCCATCATGAAGCCGATGCCGGCCTCATTGATCGCCTTTTCAACCACTTGCGGGCCGACCATCACGTTGATGCCCATCTGGGACTGCATGTCGGCAGTGCCGGATTTCGAACTGAGGTTGCGGTTGCCGTGCTTTGCCACAACCACGCCGGCACCGGCCGCGACAAAGGCGGTAGCAGTGGAAATGTTTAGGGTGTTTTTGCCGTCGCCGCCGGTGCCGACGATGTCCATCGCACCGGCGGGGGCCTTCACCGGGTGGCACTTGGAGCGCATCACGGCAGCGGCGGCGGCGTATTCGTCGACGCTCTCGCCGCGGGTCCGCATTGCCATCAGAAGGCCGCCGATCTGGCTCGGCGTGGCCTCGCCCTCAAACAGCAGGGTAAAGGCGGTTTCGGCTTCTTCGCGGGTCAGGGACCGCTCGGCGGCGGCGCCGATCAGCGGCTTCAGGCGATCGCTCATGCTGGCACCTGCATCACGTCGAGGAAGTTTTTCAGCAGCGCGTGGCCGTGCTCCGACGCAATCGATTCCGGGTGGAACTGGACGCCGTGGATCGGCAGCTCCTTGTGCTGCAGGCCCATGATGGTGCCGTCTTCCAGATCAGCAGTGATTTCCAGGCAATCCGGTAGGCTTTCGCGCTCCACCACCAGCGAGTGGTAGCGGGTGGCCTCAAAAGGCGACGGCAAACCTTTGAAAACGCCGGTGTCCTTGTGATGCATCATGCCCATCTTGCCGTGCACGATCTCATGGCAGCGAACCACCTTGCCGCCGAAGGCCTGGCCGATGGTCTGATGACCGAGGCAGACGCCCATTAGCGGCGTTCGGGTTTCGGCCGCCGCCTCTGTCAGCGCCAGGCAGATGCCGGCCTGATCCGGGTCGCAGGGGCCGGGCGACAGCAGGATGCCAGCGGGCTTCATCGCCATTGCTTCCTGCACGTTGATGGCGTCGTTGCGGTGCACTTCCATTTCAGCGCCAAGCTCGCCGAGGTAATGGACGAGATTGTAGGTGAAGGAATCGTAGTTATCGATCAGCAGCAGCATCTTGCGGGCTCTTTTAAGGGTGGCGGGCGGGGTGCGCGCCGCAGTATAGTGGTTGCAACATACTTGTTCAGGGATACGGGGCAGCGTCAAGGGCAGGAACGGCGAATGCAGGGGCGAACCGGTATAAGGTGCGCACAAGCAAGCCAGGACAGCGCTGCACGGCAGAAAGATTGAGAGGCAAAACAGGCATGCGGGGATTTCTGGGCGGCGTGAGTGTCGGGGCATTGCTGGCTGCTGGCGGGCTGGCGATGCTGTCTTTGTCGGTGCCATTGCCGCAGACGGCGCCCAAACCGGATCCGGTTCCGGAGCCTGCCGGGGAGACCGCGAGCACTGCCCCCGAAGCGGCGGAAGAGACAGCCGGCGGGTTGCCTGAACCGGTGGCGCAAGATCCCGGCGCAGCGCCGCAGATGCCCAATGGCGGCAGCGACGGGACAGAAGTTCCCGGCAACGGCCAGGGACGGGATGCGGATCTGGCCGAGGTTCAGCCGGAAGTGCCTGCAAGCGTGGCCGCGGAGGATGACCTGAGCGCCCTGGCGGGGGCAGATACCAAACCGGCCCAAAGGCCGGCGGTTGGGCTGTCTACCTCCGCAGAAAGCTCTGAAAGCCTGGCACTGACCGAAGCTCCGGATCCTGCGGAAGCTGCGTCTGAGCGCCAGCCGCAGGCTGTGCTGCCTGCGGTGCCAGAAGCGCCGGACGGCGAAAGCGCGGTTGTGGCCGCAACAGAACCCGCGCCGGAACCCGAGCAAAAAACGGCAGAAGAGGACATCGCTGAAACTGCCCCTTTGGAGCCGGAATTGACACCTAAGGCGGTTGAAGCCCCGGCCGCCAGCTCCATCCAGGCCCCTGATATCGGCAGCGCACCGAAGGCCACAACGCTTCCGGTGATTGGTGCGGCCCCAGCTGTTCCGGCCGCGCCGGACGGCAGCACTGGCGGGACCGAAGCGGAAAGCGATGCGCCGGGCACCACCGCTGAAGCCGCTGAGCCAGCCCCTTTGACGCCCGGAATCGGCACGCCGGTGGTGCCGCTTACCGAGCGCGACAAGCAGGGCCCAAGCTCAGCTGATGCCGCCGGATGGCAGGAAACCGCACCGTTTACCGTCAATTCAGAGCCGTTCTTCAATCCCGAAGACCGGCCCCTGATGTCGATCGTGCTGATTGACGATACCGGCGCGTTTGGCTCGGAAGCGCTGGCGGAGTTTCCTTATCCTTTGAGCTTTGCCATCGATCCCGATGACCCGGAAGCGGCAAAGAAGATGGCTGCGCGCCGGGCGGCTGGATTCGAAGTGCTGATGCTGGCAGACCTGCCGCGCGAAGCTACGCCGCAGGATGCGGAGACCGCATTGGAGGTTTGGCGCAGAAAACTGCCCGAGGCGGTGGCAATCCTGGAAGGCGTTGAGACCGGCGTGCAGGGCAACCGCCCGCTGGCGGATCAGGTGGCGGCGGTAGCGGCCTCTGCCGGTTACGGGCTGGTGACACAGGACAGCGGCCTAAACACCGTGCAGAAGCTGGCGCTGCGCGACGGTGTGCCGGCCGGGGTGGTGTTCCGCGACTTTGACGGAGCAGGCCAGGATCCGCGGGCGATCCGGCGGTTCCTGGATCAGGCAGCGTTCCGGGCCGGGCAGGAGGGCGCTGTGATCATGCTGGGCCGCCTGCGCCCGGACACGATTTCGGCGCTCTTGTTGTGGGGGCTGCAGGACCGGGCAGAAAGGGTGGCATTGGCGCCGGTTTCGGCCAGCCTGGATTCGCTGCTGCCTGCCAAATGAAAACGGCGCCCTGCGCGGGCGCCGTTGCCTCCGGCGGGAGTATTTTCGGAAAGATGAAACACTGAGCCTTATGGCTTGGCCCCTTAGCTGTTGCCGCTTCCGGTGAAGCGGGCCGCGTCTGCAGCAGCACGGCGGATGGCGTTGGATTTGTGGACGGTCTCCATGTATTCCGCCTCCGGGTCGCTGTCATAGACGACGCCGCCGCCGGCCTGAATATAAAGGTTCTGGTCCTTGACGATGGCGGTGCGCAGCGCAATGCACATGTCCATGTCGCCGCCAGCCGAGAAATAGCCGACGCCGCCGCCGTAGATGCCGCGTTTTTCCGGCTCCAGTTCGTCGATGATTTCCATCGCGCGCACCTTGGGCGCGCCGGAGACGGTGCCGGCCGGCATGCCGGCAAAGAAGGCATCCAGCGCGTCCTTGTCCTCTGCCAGTTCCCCCACAACGTTGGAGACGATGTGCATGACGTGGCTGTAGCGCTCAATGATGAACTTCTCGGTCGGGCGCACGGTGCCGATCTTGGCGACCCGGCCGGTGTCGTTGCGGCCCAGATCCAGGAGCATCAGGTGCTCTGCCAGTTCCTTCTTGTCGGCCAGCAGATCCGCTTCTAGCGCCTTGTCCTCTTCCGGCGTGGCGCCGCGGGGGCGGGTACCTGCGATCGGGCGGATGGTGACTTCCTGCCCGAAGACGCGAACCAGGATTTCCGGGGAGGCGCCGACCACCTGGAAGCCGCCGAAGTTGAAATAGAACATGAAGGGCGACGGGTTGGTGCGGCGCAGCGAGCGGTAAAGTGCGAAGGGCGGCTGGCGGAATTCCTGGGTCCAGCGCTGTGCCGGAACGACCTGAAAGATGTCGCCTGCGCGGATGTAGTCCTTGGCCTTCTCCACCGCGGCCATGTAGCCGTCCTTGGTGAAGTTCGAGACTGGCGGGGAGACTTCGTGCGCGTCGCCGAGGTCGCGGCTTTCGGCGGGCATGGCGCGTTCCAGATCGCGCACCGCGTCCATCACCCGTTCGGCGGCCTGGGCGTAAGCCGCCTTGGCGGTCTGGCCGTCGCTGGACCAGACAGGCGACACCACGGTGACCTCGCCCTTGACGCCATCGAGCACGGCAATGACCGAAGGACGTAGCATCAGCGCGTCGGGCAGGCCGAGCGGGTCGGGGTTCACGTCCGGCAGGTGTTCCACCAGGCGGATCATGTCATAACCCAAGTAGCCGAAAAGGCCGGCCGCGGCCTGGGGCAGATCGTCGGGCAGGTCAATTTTGCTTTCGGCAATCAGCGCCCGCAGGTTGTCCATCGGGTTGCCGTCCTGGGCCGTGAAGTCATCCGCATCAAACCGTGCCGAGCGGTTCAGGGCCGACAGCTCCCCGTGGCAGCGCCAGACCAGATCCGGTTTCATTCCGATGATCGAGTAGCGCCCGCGCACCTCGCCGCCGGTCACCGATTCCAGCATGAAGGCGTCCTTCTGGGCGCCGGTCAGCTTGAGCATCAGCGACACCGGGGTGTCGAGGTCGGCGGCAAGGCGGGTGTAGACGACCTGGTTTTCGCCGGCCTCGTAAGCCTTGGAGAAACTGTCGAAATCGGGGGTCAGGGCCATGGGTCTGGTGCCTTGGTTACTGGAAGTTTGCCTGCGCTGCATTCAGCGCCTGCTGGTCAACACGGGGTTCGGCGCGGGTCTGGACGTCCTGCGCATAGGCCTGGAACAGCTCCTGCGCCAGCGCCTGGTCCAGCTGCGCCTGCAGCGCCTGGGTGAGCAGAGTCATGTCGTCGCTCTGCTCCGGCGGCAGGATGGCGTCGAGGCGGACAACCACTGCGGAGTCCGCATCCTGCACCAGACGGAAATCACCGACCTCCATCGCGAACACACCTGTGACCAGATCAGCCGGCACGGTGTCGATATAGGCGGTGCGGGTCAGGCCGCTTTCGGTTTTCACCGCGGCCTCCTCGGCAAAGCCGTCTGCGGCTTCTGCCTGCGCCAGCAGCGCTTGGCCCTGTTCCGTGAGCGCATTGGCAAGCCGGTCGGCCTGCCAGGCGGCCAGGACATTGTCCTTGGCTTCGGCAAAGGGTTCCGGGCGCTCCGGCAGGGTGTCATCGAGGCGCAGGGCGAACAGGCTGCCGTCCTCCAGGAAGCCGACCTCCGGGAAGTCGTCGGCGGTGACGGCGGCGGCGGCGGTGCGGAAGGCCTCATAAGCGGCGATGTCGCCGCTGCGCTCCTCGGTCCAGTTGATCTGGGCCAGCTCCAGCCCGCTTTCGGTTGCCAGCTCCTCCAGCGTGGCGCCGCCGGCCAGCATGTCGTCGATGTCTTCGGCCTGAGTTTCCACCAAGCGGCGGGCACGGTCGGAGGCGAGTTCCTCAACCAGTTCCGGCTTGGCGTCCTCAAAAGTGGTGATCTGCGCCTCCAGGCGGCCGTTGACGCGGTAGAGCGCCGGGCCAAGGTCGGAGGGCAGGGGGCCGGCGACGGTGCCGACCTCAGCCGAGAAGACATCAGTGCCTGCCGCGCCGAGATCACCCATGGTGACGTCGCCCATGTCGATGTCCTGCAGGGTCAGTCCGCGGCCCTCAACCAAGCTTTCAAACGTGGCGCCGCCGGTTTTCAGCTGCGCCTTGGCGCTGGCGGCGGCCTCATCGTTGCCGAACACCAGGCGTTCAACCAAGCGTCGTTCCGGCACCTGATACTGATCCGAACGGTCTTCGAACAGGCGTTGCAGCTGTGCCTCGTCCACCTCGATCTCGTCCAGCAGCATGGAGGGACGCAGGGCGGCATATGTGATGACCTTCGTTTCCGGCAGCATGAACTGGTCCTGATTGGCCTCGTAGAAGGCTTTCAGGTCGGCGTCAGAAGGCACCTCAGTCGCCAGGGCAATGTCCGAGGCGTTAAGTTGCACATAGGAGAAGCTGCGGCGGGCGCCGATGTAGCTGGTCAGGGTTTCGGTCAGGGTTTCGGGCATTTTGGTGCCGGACAGCACTGCGCCTTGAACGATGGTGCGGGCGGCCTCGCGGCGCAGGTCTTCCTCAAACTCCTTTTCCGTCAGGCCCGCGTTGCGCAGGGCAAAGCTGTAGGCCTCGCGGTCGAACTGGCCGTTCACGCCCTGGAAGGCGTCGATGGCAGCCAGTTCCTCAATCAGGTTTTCATCGCCCAGCGACAGGCCGAGGCTCTTGGCCTCGTGATCCAGCGCCGCCAGAGAGATCAGGCGGCCCAGAACCACCCGGTCGAGGCCGAATGCGGTCATTTGAGACATCGGCATGGCCTGGCCGGTCTGCGCCTGCAGGGCCCGCTGTTCGCGCTGAAGCTCGCGAACGTAGTTGCCGATACTGACTTCCTCGTCGCCGACAGTTGCGACCGACGAGGACGAACTGGTGAAGTTCACCGCGCCAAACCCGGCAAGGCCGACAATCAGCATCCCCATCAGGATCCAGACAAAGGTTTTGGAAAGATGTTTCATGCCTGCGGCCATGATGCCCTCTTTATTGTTCTGCTGCGCAAGGGGGTGCCTTGCAGCGGGAAATGCCGCTGACTGAATACGCGGCTGCCCGCAGAGGGGCAAGATGATTGCAGAGCAAACTGCTGGATGATCAGGGATTAAAGGCTGCCAGCCGGTCGAACAGAGTGCGGATGCCCGCGCGGTCCACATTGGCAAAGGCAATCCGGAACTGGCGGGCACCGTCCGGGTTTCCGGCGGGCATGAACATGGAGCCCGGCAGCATCAGGATGGAGGCTTCTTCAACCAGTTTGCGGGCGATCTGTTCGGACGGCTGGCTGAAGGGGTGTTCGACATAGGCGAAGTAAGCGCCGCAACCGAGCAGTTTCCAGCCTTTTTCAGCCAGCACCGGAAAGCCTTCCTCGATGGCAAGGCGCCGGTCGAGGATTTGCTGGCGCTCGCCGGCCAGCCAGTCCTGCAGGTTTTCGATCCCCCAAAGCGCCCCGGCCTGGCCCAGCTGCGAGGGGCAGATTGTGACGGTGTCGAGGAACTTCTCCATTTCGAACAGGCGGTCCTCCGAGGCAGCGATGGCGCCGACCCGGTGGCCTGTCAGCCTGTAGGCCTTGGAGAAGGAATAGAGATGGATCAGGGTCGTGTCCCAGTCCGGCATCCGGAACAGCCCGTGCGCTGCGCCTTCTCTGCTGTCGAAGTCGCGGTAGGTTTCATCGACGATCAGGGCCAGGCCGCGCGCGCGGGCGAGGCTGAAGAAGGCCTGAACCAGTGCCGCCGGGTATTCCACGCCGCAGGGGTTGTTAGGGGTGACCAGCACGATGGCGCGGGTGCGGTCGGTGATCAGGGCCTCAGCGGCAGCCAGGTCCGGCAGCATGCCGTCGCCAACATGCAGCGGCACGGCGGAGACGCCGGCCATATCCAGCCACATTTTGTGATTGAAATACCAAGGGACCGGGATGATCACCTCATCCCCTTCACCGCAGAGAGCGGCGATGGCGGCGGCAAAGGCCTGGTTGCAACCTGAAGTGATGCCGATCTGCTCCGGCTTCACGTCGGCCCTGTAGTGGCCGGAAACCTGCCGGGCCAAAGCCTGCCGCAGCGGGTCATTGCCCAAAACGGGGCCGTAGAGATGTGCTGAGACGTCGTTCAGTGCCGCCTCTGCCAGTGCCTGACGCAGCCCTTCGGGCGGGGCTTCGGCCGGGGCGGCCTGGCTAACGTTCAGCAGCGGGCGGTCCGGCGGAAACGCGGCCCCGGCCACCCAGCGGCGCGATTCGACGATGGGAGAAACGAAGGTGGCTTGGGTGCGGGAAACGGGCATGGGAAGCTCCGGGCGGCAGCGGAAAATGTGAGGTGCGCCGGATTGGGCGCCGGCATATGTCTGGCATGGCGCCTAAAGCATCTCAAGCGGTAACAGCTGATGCGGGCGCGGCCAAAGAAAAAGGCGCGCTGCAGCGCGCGCCTTTCCGATATTGCTGCCGGGACCGGATCAGTCCTTGCCGCGGTAGGGTTCCACATACTGCAGCGCCATGTCCCACGGGAAGAAGATCCAGGTGTCCTGGCTCACCTCGGTGATGAAGGTGTCCACCATCGGACGCCCCTTGGGCTTGGCATAGACGGTCGCGAAATGCGCCTTGGGGTACATCTCGCGCACCAGCTCAAGGGTTTTGCCGCTGTCCACCAGGTCGTCGATGATCAGCACGCCCTCGCCGTCGCCCATCAGATCAGCGTCGGGGGATTTCAGCACTTCGGCCTCGCCCTGGGCCTGGTGGTGGTAGGAGCGCACCGAGATGGTGTCGACGGTGCGGATGTCCAGCTCGCGGCTGACGATCATGGCCGGCGCCATGCCGCCGCGGGTGATCGCCACAACGGCGCGCCAGGCGCCGTCATCGGGGCCTTGCCCGTCCAGGCGCCACGCCAGCGCGCGGCTGTCGCGGTGGATCTGGTCCCAGCTGATGTGAAAGCCTTTTTCGTGCGGCAGACGATCGGTCATTTTATGTGCTCCCCGCGGTGTCGCGTCAGCTTGCCGGAGCCCGGACCGCTGTCCAGGGCTCCACCCGTTCAGTTACTTGGAAATATCCGGTGCATCCACCGCCTTCATGCCGACAACGTGGTAGCCGGCGTCCACATGCAGATTCTCGCCGGTGACGCCGGAGCTGAGGTCGGACAGCAGGTAGAGCGCAGAATTGCCCACATCATCGATGGTCACATTGCGGCGCAGCGGCGAGTTATACTCGTTCCACTTCATGATGTAGCGGAAATCGCCGATACCCGATGCAGCCAGGGTCTTGATCGGGCCGGCAGAGATCGCGTTGACGCGGATGCCGTCCTTGCCCAGATCCTCGGCCAGGTATTTGACCGACGCTTCCAGCGCCGCCTTGGCCACACCCATCACATTATAATGCGGCATCACCTGTTCGGCACCGTAGTAGGTGAGGGTCAGCAGCGAGCCGCCGTCCTTCATCATCTTCTCGGCGCGGTTGGCCACGGCGGTGAAGGAAAACACCGAGATGTCCATGGTCATCTGGAAGTTGCTGCGGCTGGTGTCGACATAACGGCCGCGCAGCTCGTTCTTGTCGGAGAAGCCGATGGCGTGGACCACGAAGTCCAGCTTGCCCCATTTGGCCTCCAGCTCGGCGAACAGCGCGTCGATGGACGCTTCGTCCGACACTTCACAGGGCAGGACAATATCGCTGCCCAGTTGCGCCGCCAGCGGATCGACCCGCTTCTTCAGCGCTTCGCCCTGATAGGAAAAGGCAAGCTCGGCGCCGGCATCGGCGCAAGCCTTGGCAATGCCCCAAGCAATGGATTTGTCGTTGGCCAGGCCCATGATAAGGCCGCGCTTACCGGCCATCAGTTGACTAGACATGCAGGTTCTCCGCCTGTGATCTGATAATTTAGCGGTGTTTAATATGCCGCGCGGGGCGCTTCAAGGGTTCACGCCCTTGTCGTGTGGCAGGAAGCTGCATAGGTTGCATCAAAATCCGAAAAGAGGTGCCCATGTCCGACCGTTCCGGAATCTTTGCAGGCGACGATCCTTTTGCCATTGCCAGGTCCTGGCTGGCAGAGGCGGAACAGTCCGAACCCAATGACCCAAACGCAATTGCGCTGGCAACGGTGGATGAAACCGGGTTGCCCAACAGCCGTATGGTGCTGCTGAAGGAAATCGAGGACGGCGCCTTTGTGTTTTACACCAACTATGAAAGCGCCAAGGCGCGGGAATTGGACCAATCGGGCAAAGCAGCCTTTGTCATGCACTGGAAATCGCTGCGCCGCCAGATCCGGGTGCGCGGCACCATCACCCGGGAGGACGGGCCGCTGGCAGATGAGTATTACAAGTCACGCTCGCTCAAGAGCCGGCTGGGCGCCTGGGCGTCGAAACAGTCGCAGCCGCTGGACAGCCGCGGCACGCTGATGGCGGAGGTCGCAAAAGTGACAGCCATGAAGGGGACGAACCCGGAGCGGCCACCGTTTTGGGGCGGCTACCGGCTAGTGCCGGTCGAGATCGAATTCTGGGCCGATGGCGCATTCCGGTTGCACGACCGGTTCCGCTGGCGCCGCGATGTCGCATCTGCAGCATGGACGATCAATCGCCTTAATCCCTGACGAGAATCGTCAGCTTACCTAGGGTCAAGACCTCTTTCGTGACAGTTTCAAGACTTTTTAGCTTGAATTCCAAGGTCAGTTTGGCGCATCAGGGCACCAGCAAAAACAAGAAACGCGGTAGGGAAAATCCAGTGGCAGAAGATCTCAGCAGCTTGCAGCAGGTTCAGGGGCTGGTGAAGTGGTTCGACCCGGCGAAAGGGTATGGCTTTGTCGTATCTGACGCCGGCGGCCCGGACATTCTTCTGCATGTGAATGTGCTGCGCAACTTCGGGCAAAGCTCAGTCGCGGACGGCGCCCGCATTGAAATCGTCACGCATCAGACCGGCCGCGGTGTTCAGGCTGTCGAGGTGATCGCGATCCAGCCGCCGGAGCGGGAAGACACCCCGGTGCTGAGCGACTTTGCCGAGCTGGACATGGTCAGCCTGCAGAATGAACCGCTGGAGCCTGCACGCGTCAAATGGTTCGACAAGGGCAAGGGCTTCGGCTTTGCCAATGTGTTCGGCCGCGGTGAAGACGTGTTCCTGCATGTCGAAGTTCTGCGCCAATCCGGCCTTGCGGACCTGCAGCCGGGCGAAGCGCTTGCAATGCGGGTGATTGATGGCAAGCGCGGCCGCATGGCGGTTGAAGTGCTGGCCTGGGAAGCCGCACTGGCGGCCGGAAACCAGGACTGAACGGGTGCTGCGGCGTCTTCTAAGCTGGAGTTTCGCCGCCGCCATATGTTCCGTTACTGGCGCCCCGGTTCTGGCCGGGGACTGCCAACGCACCCGGGTCGACCTGCGTGGCAGCTGGGGACAGACCGGGTTTTCCGTTGAAATCGCCGACGATGAACAGGAACGCGCCCAGGGGCTGATGTTCCGGGAAACCATGCCGCGCGGGGCAGGGATGCTGTTTGTCTATGACCGGCCGCAGCCGGCGGCGTTCTGGATGAAGAACACGCTGATCCCGCTGGACATCATTTTCCTGGACCAAAGCGGCCAGGTGACCTCTGTCCACGAAAACGCCGAACCCGGCGATCTGACCCCGATCCCGGGCGGCGATCAGGTGTTTGCGGTGCTTGAAGTTAACGGCGGGCTTGCACGGCGCTACGGCATCTCTGCCGGCACCCAGATGCGCCATGAAATTTTTTCAGATAGCAGCGCAGTTTGGCCCTGTTAGGGGTTTTCAAATCATTCCGCCGGATATAGGAAGGCGCACGGTCCGGGGCGTGGCGCAGTCTGGTAGCGCACCTGTTTTGGGTACAGGGGGTCGTGAGTTCGAATCTCGCCGCCCCGACCACTTCTCTCCAAAAATGTCAGCGAATCTCTCCGCAGCGGAGGCGCCTTTCGGATTCGTTTCATGCAAATATTGAGTTTTCCTTCCATCGCTCAACTTTAGGTGTTAATGCTTTCTTAAGATCCTGTTAACACACCCTTAACCTTCTGCTGCTGAGAAGCATCAGTTGCTCAACTTGGAGATTGATTGCGCCGTTAACGCTGAGTGATGCTGTCGTGAGATCACCGTAAAGCTGTGGGGGCGGCCTGGTCTCTGCTCACTGGCAACTAGCTGTGCACGACCGCCGAAGTGTTTCAGCGTTCCGGCTCCTCTGCGAAGCAGCAAGTCACTCGCTCGGCGAAAGAAATCCGGGTTGCCGGCGCGCCTGCTGGAAGGCGTGAACGCCACCGCAGCCTGTGGATGAATCAACGCCCTGAAGCAGACCCTTCAAACCGTAGATAGCGTCAACAGCAAAGATCGTTGCCAACGGGTAAATTTAACGTTGACCCTTTGTGTGTGAATACGCCAAATTGTGGACACCGGTTGCGACGGCACTAAATCTGGTGGGTTAAGAGGCCGCAGCAACAACGCTGAAGAACAGCAGACAGTCCTGTGAAGAAAGGCCGGCGAGGGCCGCGAGTGCGCCATTTGCGGCGTGCGCCGGGTATCTGCGTGTTGCGCGGCCGGGATGGCTGGTGCGGGGGCACCGTGACACTTGACCGATGTGTGCTTGAGAAGGGGCAGAGCATGAAGATCGAACGGAAATTCACCAAACCCGGGCAGGATGCTTACGCCGATCTGGCCTTTGTCTCCGCCACCTCGGAGATCCGCAACCCGGACGGGACCATTGTTTTCCGGCTCGACAATATCGAAATCCCCGCATCCTGGAGCCAGGTGGCAAGCGACGTCATCGCCCAGAAGTATTTCCGCAAGGCGGGTGTGCCGTCCCGTCTGAAGAAGGTCCGCGAAAAAGATGTGCCGGAGTTCCTGTGGCGCTCTGTCCCCGAAAAGGGCGCCGAGCTTGGCGGTGAGACCTCCTCTAAGCAGGTGTTTGACCGTCTGGCGGGCGCCTGGGCCTATTGGGGCTGGAAGGGCGGCTATTTCTCCTCCGAGGAGGACGCGCGCGCCTATTACGACGAGATGCGTTATATGCTGGCGACCCAGCGCTCGGCGCCGAACTCGCCCCAGTGGTTCAACACCGGCCTGCACTGGGCCTATGGCATCGACGGCCCGGCGCAGGGGCATCATTATGTCGACTACAAGACCGGCAAGCTGACCAAGTCGGACAGCGCCTATGAGCACCCGCAGCCCCACGCCTGCTTCATCCAGTCCGTTTCCGATGACCTGGTCAAGGACGGCGGCATCATGGACCTGTGGGTGCGCGAGGCGCGGCTGTTCAAGTACGGTTCCGGCACTGGCACCAACTTCTCCCATCTGCGCGCCGAGGGCGAGCCGCTGTCCGGCGGCGGCAAGTCCTCCGGCCTGATGGGGTTCCTCAAAATCGGCGACCGCGCGGCGGGCGCCATCAAATCAGGCGGCACAACCCGTCGGGCAGCAAAAATGGTGATCGTGGACGCCGATCACCCGGATATCGAAGACTTCATCCAGTGGAAGGTGATCGAGGAGCAAAAGGTCGCGTCCATCGTCGCGGGCTCCAAGATGCACGAGAAGATGCTGAATGGTATCTTCGAGGCGATCCGCAGCTGGGATGGCGGCGAAGCCGATGCCTATGACCCGTCGGTCAACGGCGGGCTAAAATCGGCGATCCGCGAAGCCAAGAAGGTGGCGATCCCGGAAACCTACATCAAGCGGGTGCTGGATTACGCCAAGCAGGGCCATACCTCGATCGAATTCCCGACCTATGACACCGACTGGGATTCGGAGGCCTACAGCTCTGTCTCCGGGCAAAACTCCAACAACTCGATCCGGGTGACCAACGCTTTCCTGCACGCGGTCGAAAAGGACGCCGACTGGGAACTTTTCAACCGCACCGACGGCAAGGTCGCCAAAGTGGTGAAAGCCCGCGATCTGTGGGAGAAAGTGGGACACGCGGCCTGGGCCTGCGCCGATCCCGGCATCCAGTTCCACGACACTGTAAACGAATGGCACACCTGCCCGGAAGACGGTGAGATTCGCGGCTCAAACCCTTGTTCGGAATACATGTTCCTGGACGATACCGCCTGCAACCTGGCATCGCTGAACCTGCTGAGCTTCCTGAAGGACGGGCAGTTTCAGGCAGATGACTACATGCATTGCTGCCGTCTGTGGACGCTGACGCTGGAAATCTCGGTGATGATGGCGCAGTTCCCGTCCAAGGAAATCGCACAGCGCTCCTACGACTTCCGCACCCTGGGTCTGGGCTATGCCAATATCGGCGGTCTGCTGATGAACATGGGCTACAGCTACGACTCGGATGAGGGCAGGGCGCTTTGCGGTGCGCTGACCGCGCTGATGACCGGTGTGGCCTATGCGACCTCCGCCGAGATCGCCTCGGAGCTGGGTGCCTTCCCGGGGTATGCGAAAAACGCGGACCACATGCTGCGGGTGATCCGCAACCACCGCAACGCTGCAAAGGGCAATGCTGACGGCTATGAGGCGCTGTCGGTCAAACCGGTGGCGCTGGACATCGCCAGCTGCCCGGATGCGCTGCTGACCGATCTTGCCGCCAGCGCCTGGGACGAAGCGCTGGAGCTGGGTGAGAAACACGGCTACCGCAATGCCCAGACCACGGTGATTGCACCGACCGGCACCATTGGCCTGGTGATGGACTGCGATACCACAGGCATCGAGCCTGACTTTGCCCTGGTGAAGTTCAAGAAGCTGGCCGGCGGCGGCTATTTCAAGATCATCAACCGTTCGGTGCCGTCGGCGCTGGAGGGGCTGGGCTACAGCTCCTCGCAGATCGAGGAAATCGTGTCCTACGCCGTCGGCCACGGCTCCATCGGCAACGCGCCGGGCATCAACCACACTTCGCTGGCGGGCCACGGCTTCGGCCCCAATGAGCTGGCCAAGGTCGATGCCGCCCTGGAATCCGCCTTCGACATCCGCTTTGTGTTCAACCAGTGGACCTTGGGCGAGGATTTTTGCACCGGCGTACTGGGTATCCCGGCGACCAAGCTGAACGATCCGGCCTTTGACCTGCTGCGCCACCTGGGTTTCACCAAGGCAGACATCGAAGCGGCCAACGACCACGTCTGCGGCACCATGACTCTGGAGCGCGCGCCGCATCTTCAGGAAGAGCACTATGCGATCTTTGACTGCGCCAACCCGTGCGGCAAGAAAGGCAAGCGTTTCCTGAGCGTTGACAGCCATATCCTTATGATGGCGGCGGCCCAAAGCTTTATCTCGGGTGCTATCTCCAAGACCATCAACATGCCGAATTCGGCGACCATCGAGGACTGCCAGAAGGCCTATGAGTTGAGCTGGAGTCTGGGCATCAAGGCGAACGCGCTCTACCGCGACGGCTCCAAGCTGAGCCAGCCGCTGGCGGCTGCGCTGGTCGAGGATGACGACGATGCGGCAGAGGTGCTCGAGAGCGGCGCGCCTCAGGAAAAGGCGGCGGTTCTGGCAGAGAAGATCATCGAGAAGGTGGTCATCAAGGAGGTGCTGAAATCGCACCGCACCAAGATGCCGCAACGACGCAAGGGCTATACCCAAAAAGCGGTCGTCGGCGGGCACAAGGTGTATCTGCGCACCGGCGAATACGAGGACGGCAACCTCGGCGAGATCTTCATCGACATGCACAAGGAAGGCGCGGGCTTCCGGGCGATGATGAACAACTTCGCCATCGCGGTATCGGTCGGCCTGCAGTACGGCGTTCCGCTGGAGGAGTTCGTCGACGCCTTCACCTTCACCAAGTTCGAGCCCGCGGGCATGGTTCAAGGCAACGACTCGATCAAAAACGCGACTTCGATCCTCGACTATGTGTTCCGGGAGCTTGCGGTTTCCTATCTCGACCGTACCGATCTGGCGCATGTGAAGCCGGAAGGCGCGACCTTCGACGATCTGGGACGAGGCGAGGAAGAAGGCGTGTCGAACCTGTCCGAACTGAGCGAAAGCGCGGCGACCCGGTCACTGGAAGTACTGAAGCAAATCTCCTCGACCGGCTACCTGCGCAAACGCCTGCCGCAGGACCTGGTTGTGCTGCAGGGCGGCCAGATGGACGCGGGCGTGCTGGGCACCGGAACCGATCCGGTGGCGGCGCTGCAAACCCTGGTTCCGGAAACCAACGAAGCACCGGCGCAAACCACCGGCAGCATGGACGCGCGCACCAAGGCGAAAATGCAAGGCTACGAGGGCGAAGCCTGCGGCGAATGCGGCAACTACACACTGGTACGCAACGGAACCTGCATGAAATGCAACACCTGCGGGGGCACCTCTGGCTGCAGCTGAGGACCTTCGCTTGCGGCGCCGGCTAACCCCCGACGGCGCCGCAACTAATACGGAAAGCAGGCGCAGATCTGCTCGTGACGAAATTAGGAACGGGTGCGCCCGTTCTGAACACCGGGATGGCCCAGGTAAGAAAAAACTTTCGGGCAGTCAATGAAGGAGCCTGACCGGTGACAACTGGCTTCCTCTGGTTCAGAGGGAGCCATTTTCTTTTCGGGGGCTGGTCGCAGGCTGTGGCCGTCAGGACATCCTATAATCAGAATTATGGTAAATATTGGAATCACCTAGATTCGAGTGGAGAACTATTTCCATCAAAATCAGCGCCTTAGAGGCCTCAGCAAACCTTCCTGCGCTACACTGGCAACGAGTATTCCGTCTTCCGTGTAAATTGACCCGCGATTGAAACCGCGGGCACTGCCGGTGAATGGCGCGTCCATGGAATACAGATGCCAGTTCTGCAGCTGCACCGGCGCATGGAACCACATTGCGTGGTCGAGGCTGGCAGTCATCGCTTTCGGATTGTGAAACGTCAGCGCGTGCGGACGCATCGAAGATCCTAGCAACCCGAAGTCGGACACGTAAGCCAGCAGGATGTGCTGAAGTTCAGGCCCGGCACCTTTGGCAGCTTCCATTCGAATCCACATCTGGTTGGCATCACTGGTTTTCTCCGGCGCCAAGGGATCGCGTGGCTCAACCTCCCGAATCTCGAACGGCCGCGGCCGCAGCAGTTCAGTTTGCTCTTCCGCCGAAAAGCGGCTGGCATTGCGTTTGAGGATCTCATGGCGCGGCTCCAAGCTGTCCGGCGCCGGTACGCCCGGCATACCGTGCTGATGATCCCAGCCGTCTTCTTGAGCATGGAAAGACGCCGCCAAGTTCAGGATCTGCTTGCCGTTCTGCATCGCAACCACGCGCCGCGTGGTGAAGCTGCGGCCGTCGCGTGCCGGATCGACCTCATATATCACCGGCCGCGATGGGTCGCCCGGACGAATGAAATACGCGTGAAGAGAATGGCATAACCTGCCGGAAACAGTGGCATATGCCGCCGTTAGCGCTTGTGCGATCACCTGGCCGCCATAGATGCGCGTCGGGGTTTCGCCGCCGGAACCGGAACCACGGTAGAGATTGGTATCCAGCGTTTCGAGGTCCAGCAGATCCAGCAGGATTTTGGCGGTGTCTGGCATCTTCAGTGTTTTCCTTTGACCTGCTTTTGAACGTTATGCCGTGACGGCGCCATGCACCAGCGCCTTCAGCTCCGGCCGCGACGGATAGGAACTGGACGGCGCCAGCTGGGTCAGGAACACAACCGACAAGTCCAGCTGGCGGTCCACCCAGAAAAAGGTCGACGCAATGCCACCCCAGCTGAAGTCGCCAACCGAGCCCGGACAGCGCGCGCGCGCCGGGTTCAGCACCACAGCACCGCCAAGGCCAAATCCCATACCCTCCATCGGCTGTTCCGCGAAACTGCTTGGTCCCATTGCGGCGATGTCGCCGTCAAGGTGGTTTTGCAACATGAAATCAGCAGTTTGCGGACTGATTATGAAGCCGCCGTCATAGCGGCCGCGGCGCCGGAGCATCTCTGCAAACTTCATGTAATCATCAATTGTGCCGACCAGCCCGCCGCCGCCGGAATGCATACTGGCCATCTCAAACGGAGAGCTGCCGTAGCAATCCGTGAGACGCAGGCTGTCGCCGCCAGCTACTCCAGAGTTGAGTGCCATCGCGTCCCCTTCCAGAGGCGTGTATAGGGACGCAAAGCGGTTCCCTGCCCCGTCCGGCACCCGGAACCCGGTTTCCGTTATACCCAAGGGTTCGAAGATTTCCCCAGCCAGAAATTCTCCCAGCGGCCGTCCGGAAACCACTTCAACAACCCGGCCCAGCACATCGGTTGCCACAGAATACTCCCAACGGGTGCCGGGCTGGAACGCCAGCGGCAGGTCTGCCAGCCGCGTAACCATGGCGGACAGCGGCCCATGGTCCGGTTTGAACAGCAGATCTTCCGCTTCCATCGCCGCTGGCAACAGGCCCGGGTTGAACGGATAGCTCAACCCGCTGGTATGAGTCAGCAGCTGATGCAGCGTTGGCGGCGGGCATGACTCGGTTTGATTGATGGCCGCAGCACTGGAAACCAATGCCCGCATATCGCTGAATTCCGGGAGGAAGTCGCTGACAGGTGCATCCAGGTGAAAATGGCCGCGCTCCAGAAGTTGCATAATCGCCAGTGACGTAACCGGCTTTGTCATCGAATAGAGCCGCACCAGAGTATCGCGGGTGTATGGCAGGCACTCTTCAATGTTGCGCAGGCCTGCAGTGTGAAAGTAGACTTCCTCGCCGCTGCGATGGATCAGCAAGGCGCTTCCGGAATATTTCCGTTCGTCAACATAACGTTGCTGCCAGGACCTGATCCTTTCCAACCGCCCAAGGTTCATCGCTGCCTCCCGTCCGCACCCGGTCATTCCAATACCGCGGTTTTCGGGATAATGCGTTGCGAAACAGGTCAGGTCGAGCCAATTCCGCGTGTCCTGGCTGCACAAGTCAACTGCAGCCTGCTTTTTGGAGAACAGATATCTCCACGCCTGCACTCTTCAACCTGAGCAGGTTACGCTAAGTTTTTTCCTGCCCTATGCGTTTGTGTGTTCGCATTCGAAATAAATTTGTCTTAGAAGTTCAAAGGGAAAGACGACAAGGACATACATCTTATGGCGAGTATTCTGGTATTGAACGGACCCAATCTGAACCTGCTTGGCACGCGCCAGCCGGAAGTTTACGGATCGGTTACTCTGGCGATGGTTGAGGACGCCTGCGCCGCCCACGCGCAAAAGCTGGGGATGGAGGTTGCCTGCCTCCAGTCGAACCACGAGGGCGCGCTGATTGACGCTATCCATGACGCCAAGGGCCGCCATCAGGGCATCATCCTGAATGTCGGTGCCTATACCCACACCTCGATTGCCTTGATGGATGCGCTGATATCCGTGGAACTTCCGGCAGTTGAGGTGCACCTCTCAAACATTCACGCGCGTGAGCAGTTCCGCCATACCTCCTATATCGCCAAGGCTGCACTGGGTCAGATTTGCGGGTTTGGCGCGCAGGGCTACTTGCTGGCACTGGATGCATTGGCCGAACATTTGAATGAGACCGGCGCAGCATGAAGGTCAGAAAATACATAAACTTCGTCTGCGGAGCGCAAAGCCTGGAAGAGCTGTGGCACGGCCACGTCCAGCAGATGGCGGAGTACGGCTTCGACCGGCTGATTTACGGGTACACACGCTACAAAACGGAAACGTCGCTGGGGGACCCGGATGACTTTCTCATCCTGTCAAACCACGATAGCGCCTACCTCGAGGGGTTCCTGCATAAGGGGCTCTATTCCCATGCGCCGATGCTCCGCTGGGCGCTGGAGAACGAAGGCGCCGGCAGCTGGCGGATCGTGCAGGAGATGGCCGCCAAAGGCACGCTGGGGCCTGAGGCCCGCAAAGTGCATGAGTTCAACCAGGCCCTGGACATGACGGCCGGCTACACCGTCAGCTTTTACTCCACCTCGCCGCGCTACAAAGGGGCGATTTCCCTGGCTGCCCGGCCGGGCCTTACCCAGGATGAGGTGGATGCCCTGTGGCAGGACGAAGGCGACGATATCGTTCTGATGAACAACGTTGCGCATCTTAAGATCCTCACCCTGCCCTATACTGCCCCGAACCGGAGCCTTACCAAGCGGCAGCGGGAAGTGCTGCAATGGGTCGGCGACGGCAAGACCACCCAGGACATTGCCCTGCTGATGGGCCTGACACCTGCGACGATCGAAAAGCACCTGCGCCTGGCAAGGGAATCCCTGTCGGTGGAGACCACTGCGCAAGCGGTCCTGAAGGCCGCTTTGCACAACCAGATGTATGTGATGGATGCCTGAGTTCTAAGCTCGGACACTCCAGCCTGAGCCTTAGGCTCCCAGCATAAGCTTCTGAAAATAAGATAGTATTTACAACCTTAATACGGCCCTAAATTACTGTTGGTTCAAACCCGAAAGTGGTAAAGACGCCAATTAGCGTCAAAAAGTATGGTATTCTGTACTACCGCTAAAGGATAATTCATTGCAATTTGCACATGTTCCGTGAGTGGTGGCTTTGGCCAAGGAACTTTGGGTATTGAACCTTGCGATTACAGGGCTCTCCTACCTGATCGGGGGCAGGCGCGTATAGATCCGTGTCCTGCCCCGATACATGAGGGGTCCTGCCCATCCCCATCAGCGGGGCCCCTCGCATCTCTTCTTCAAGAATTCGCCTATTGTTTTCAGCACCCCGTTCCCGGGCCATTCTGACGGCTGTCAGCGCACAAAAAAACCGGCAGGTGGCCCTGCCGGCTTTTGAATTTGGTGCTGTTTGAGCAGATCAGCCCTGAGCAGCCTTTGCCACTTCGGCCGCGAAGTCTTCTTTCTCGACTTCGATGCCTTCGCCGACTTCCACGCGGACGAAGCCGGTGATGGTGGCGCCAGCTTCCTTGGCAGCGGCTTCCACGGTCAGGTCCGGGTTCACAACGAACTGCTGGTTCAGCAGGGTCGACTCGGCCACGAATTTCTTCATGCGGCCTTCGATCATTTTCTCGATCACCTGCTCCGGCTTGCCGGATTCACGGGCGATGTCCATCTGGACCTGCTTTTCCTTTTCGACCACGGAGGCGTCCAGGTCAGCTTCGGACAGAGCGGCCGGGTTCACGGCTGCAATGTGCATTGCAACCTGCTTGCCGATGGCTTCGTCGCCGCCGGTCATGGCAACCAGAACGCCGATCTTGCCCATGCCGCCAGTGGCCGCGTTGTGGACGTAGGAAATGACGGTCTCGCCTTCCAGCTTTTCCATGCGGCGCAGCGACATGTTTTCGCCGATGGTGGCGATCTTGTCGGTCAGGGTGTCGGCAACGGATTTGCCGCCCAGATCTGCTGCGGCCAACGCTTCGACGTCGCCTGCGCCCAGGGCTGCAGTGGCGATCTTGCCGACCATTTCCTGGAATTCGCCGTTCTTGGCAACGAAGTCGGTTTCGGAGTTCACCTCAACAGCAACGCCCTTGCCGCCTTCGACGACAACGGCCACCAGGCCTTCTGCGGCGGTGCGGCCGGATTTCTTGGCGGCTTTCGCCAGGCCTTTGGTGCGCAGCCAGTCAACCGCGGCTTCCATGTCGCCGTTGTTTTCGACCAGTGCTTTTTTCGCGTCCATCATGCCTGCGCCGGTGGATTCGCGCAGTTCTTTCACCATTGCTGCAGTGATTGCCATCTTAGGCTCTCCTCAATTCAAAAACAGATTTGGGGCAGGTGATACCCTGCCCCGCATGTCAGTTCCGTGACAGGACGGATCAGGCTTCGGCGGCTTCTTCAGCCACGGCTTCTTCAGCCGGTGCCTCTTCCAGCGCGCCCAGGTCAACGCCTGCTGCGCCCAGCTGAGCCGACATGCCGTCCAGAGCTGCGCGGGCAACCAGGTCGCAGTACAGCGAGATGGCGCGCGATGCGTCGTCGTTGCCCGGGATGATATAGTCCACGCCATCGGGGGAGCAGTTGGTGTCGACAACAGCCACAACCGGGATGCCTAGTTTCTTGGCTTCGGCGATCGCCAGTGCTTCTTTTTTCACGTCGATGACGAACAGCAGATCCGGCACGCCGCCCATTTCGCGGATGCCGCCCAGGGAGGCCTGCAGCTTCTCCTGGTCGCGTTCCATGCCCAGACGCTCTTTCTTGGTCAGGCCTTCGGCGCCGCCCGCCATTTTCTCGTCGATTTCCTTCAGGCGGTTGATCGACTGGGAAACGGTTTTCCAGTTGGTCAGGGTGCCGCCCAGCCAGCGGTGGTTCATGTAATACTGAGCCGACTTCTCAGCCGCTTCGGCGATCGGGCCTGCGGCCTGGCGCTTGGTGCCGACGAACAGGATGCGGCCGCCTTTGGCAACAGTGTCACGGACAACCTGCAGCGCCTGGTCCAGCATCGGAACAGTCTGGGTGAGGTCCATGATGTGGATGCCGTTGCGCGCGCCGTAGATGAAGGGCGACATGCGCGGGTTCCAGCGCTGTGTCTGGTGGCCGAAGTGAACGCCAGCTTCCAGCAGCTGACGCATGGTGAACTCGGGAAGAGCCATGCTATTCTTTCCTTTCCGGTTTCTATCCTCGGCGGGGGTTCAGAGCTGATGCTCCAACCGGGGGTCCGTCAGGGATGTCTCCCCTGATCAGGCCAAACCCCGCCTGCGGGTTCGTATGCGCGCCTATAGAGCAGTTATTGCCAGCTGGCAAGAGCCGTCCCGCAGAATTCGGCGCCCTGCCCCGGAATTCAGGCCTTGAAGGCGTCCTGATGGCCGCTGCGCACCAGTTCCTCTGCCCGGGCGGCCAGCGCCTTGCGGTCCGGAAATTCCGCCACTTTCAAAGGCGGATGATAGATCAGCTCCACCGCTCCCTGGCGCGGGGCGGCCAGAACCTTGAGTAGATGCGGGCCAAAGTCCATATCCCCCCACCAGCCGTAGAAGCGGGCGGGCGCGCCGCCAGGAGCGTGGTACACAACGGACACCGGTTGAACGTGCAGGCCGTTCCGCAGGTGTTCTGTGAAAAACGCGGCGAAGAGTGTTGTTTTAAAACGCAAAACCCGCAGTCCGTCGGTTGACGTGCCTTCGGGAAAAAACAACAATTTATGTCCTGTGCGCAGCCGCTGCTCGAACAGGTCCGCCTGCTCCCTGGCTTTCTTGGGATTGCGCTCGATGAACACAGTGCCGGTGGCCCGCGCCAGCCAGCCGATGCCCGGCCACTTGGCGACCTCTGACTTGGAAACGAAGTAAATCCGCTTGCGCGCATTCAAGGCAAAGATATCCAGCCAGGAAGAGTGGTTTGCAATAACCGGCCCGCGCTGCCGCATCAGTGTGCCGCGGGTCCGGTAGCGGATTCCCATGATACGGAACGCATTGCGGCAGACGAACTGGGTGATGAACGGGGTGACCGGCCGCTGAAGCCCGAAAAGCGGGCGTTCAACCAGCCGCACGGTCAGCAGAAGCAGCAGCCCGCCGAATACCAGCAGCGCCAGCGGCACGCCACGCAGCAGCACCAGACACCAGCCTAGGGCGCTTATGCGGACAGGATCGGGGGCCTTCTCGCTTTGCCAGCTGACGCTCATTCCCGGCCCCGGCCTCCTGCGTAGATTTTGCGCTGCCGTTCGTTCATCCGTGCGGTGTCCAAGATCAGGCAGACATCAGTTGTGTTGAAGGCATGATCGATATAGGCGCCCTCGCCGACAAATCCGCCCAGCCGCAGATAAGCCTTGATCAGCGCAGGTGTTTCCACCATCGCCCGCTTTCGGTCCAGATCATCTGCGCCCACCAAGTCCATGGACTGAAAGGTTTTCGACCGTACGCGCAGGTCAGGCGGCGCCAGGTGGTTGTGGTACAGCATAGCCAGCGGATTGGCCAGTTCGAGCGGGTCGGTGCCGTGGAAGCTGGCAACGCCGAACAGAATCTCGATGCCGTGCCGCTCGACATAATCCGCCAACCCGGCCCAGAGGTGAAACATCGCCATGCCGCCGCGGTAATCAGCATGCAGGCAAGAACGCCCCAATTCCAACAGCCGGCGGCCAGAGGTCTTCAGGACGCTCAGGTCATATTCATCCTCGGAATAGAACTGCCCTGCCTTTGCCGCCTGGTCATCGCGCAGCAGCCGGTACACCCCCACCACCATGCCTTTGACTTCATCCGTCACCAGCATGTGGTCAAAGAACGGGTCAAACCGGTCACACTCCAGCCCGGCCTCGTGATCAATCAATTCGCCGCCACCGCCCAGTTCGCGCACGAAAACATCATAGCGCAGAGCCTGCGCGGCTCGCAGCTCGTGCTCCGTTTCGGCGATTTTCACGGAAAAATCCGGGGCGGTGTCTGGCATTCGGTCACCTTGCATAGTTCAGGCTTGAGCGCTTCACATCAATAAGGCAAAGAGCGCGCAGGTATTGGGGAGAATTTGAGGGATTACGTTAACCCTTCATAAACCGTTATGGATCAAAGACGGGAATAAGGGAGACACGCGCTCCGTCAATCACAAGCTTGCCCTGATCGGGAAAGTTCACAGTGATCTTGCCGCCCGCGTTCGACTGCACCTGGCCAACGCCCCATTCAGGGTGGTCCGGGTGCCGGACAAACATGCCGGGGGCCAAAATAGCGTTGAGGTCATTCATTTGCGGATGGCCCAGTTTGGAGGAAGTATTAGTTATGGGTGTAGATAACGCCAATCTGGCCGCATTGGTAGGGTCTCGGATCTGTCATGATCTGATCAGCCCGGTCGGCGCCATCAACAACGGCCTGGAACTGCTGGGCATGGCCGGCAGCATGTCGGGACCGGAACTGGAGCTGATCTCTGACAGCGTCGCCAATGCAAATGCCCGCATCCGTTTTTTCCGCATCGCCTTTGGCGCCGCCGGAGACCAGCAGACGCCGCGGGCCGAGATTGTGTCTGTTCTGGAAGACGTCGGCAAAGGCGGGCGGATCAAATACCAGTGGTCGCCGCTGGAGGGCTGCACCCGCAGCGAGGCGCGGCTGGCGCTTCTGTCCGCGCTGTGCCTGGAATCGGCACTGCCCTACGGCGGCACGGTCAAGATATTCTGCGCAGACGGCAAATGGACGGTCATGGGCGAAGGCCGCAAGGTCACCGTCGATGATGAGCTGTGGGCGCGGGTCAGCGGCGGCAATTCGAACGCTGAAATCACCCCGGCACTGGTGCAGTTCGCATTGCTGCCCGAAGCAGCCAAAGAGGCAGGCCGCATCGTGCGGCTGGAGCTGAACCTGGAAAGGATCACGCTGCAGTTCTGATCTGCGCCAGTTCTCACAAAGAAACGCCGGGCAATTTGCCCGGCGTTTTCCATTTTCTGAGGGTCAGGCGCGGGTGGTGCCGTTACCGCGCACCAGGTATTTGAAGCTGGTGAGCTGGGTGGCGCCCACGGGCCCGCGGGCGTGCATCTTGCCGGTGGCAATGCCAATCTCAGCTCCCATCCCGAACTCGCCGCCATCGGCGAACTGGGTCGAGACATTGTGCATCAGGATGGCGCTGTCGAGTTCTGAGAAGAACTTCTGAACAGCCGTCTCATCCTCGGTAATGATGCAATCGGTATGCTGGGAATGGTGCGCCCGGATGTGCTGGATGGCTTCGTCAACGTCCGCGACCTGTTTCGCCGCAATGATTGAATCCAGGTATTCCTTGCCCCAGTCCTCCGCCGTGGCAGTGGTCATGCCATCCGGTCCGGGCAGGTCTGCCTCGGCGCGGATTTCAACGCCGGCAGAGGCAAGGGTTTCCAGAACCATCTTTCCCAAGCCGGGTGCAATGTCCTGATGGATCAGCAGACATTCTGCGGCGCCGCAAATGCCGGTGCGGCGGGTCTTGGCGTTCAGCACCACATCCAGCGCCTTCTGCGGATCAGCAGCCTTGTCGAGATAGATGTGCACGATGCCCTCAAGATGGGCAAAGACCGGCACTCGCGCCTCGCGCTGGACGAGTCCAACCAGCCCCTTGCCGCCGCGGGGCACGATGACATCGACATAGCCGGTCATTGTCAGCAGTTCCTGCACCGCGGCGCGGTCGCGGGTCGGCACCAGTTGCACCGCGTCTTCCGGCAGGCCTGCGGATTTCAGCCCCTCCGCCAGGCAGGCATGGATGGCCTGGCTGGAATGGAAGCTTTCGGAGCCGCCTCGCAAGATCACCGCATTGCCCGATTTCAGGCACAGCGCGCCGGCATCGGCGGTCACGTTGGGGCGGCTTTCGTAGATCACACCAATCACGCCCAGCGGGGTGCGCACACGCTGGATTTTCAGGCCGGTGGGCTGCTCCCACTCCTCCATTACTTCGCCGACGGGGTCGCGCTGCTCTGCCACAGCGCGCAGGCCGTCGACGATTCCCTGAATGCGCGTCTCATCCAGCATCAGCCGGTCCATCATCGCGTCCGACAGGCCCTTGCCCCGGCCGAACTCCAAATCCTTGGCGTTGGCTGCAATAATCTCTGCCCGGCGGCTCCAGACCGCGTCGGCTGCGCCGATCAGCGCCGCGTGTTTGCGTTCTGCGCTGGCTGTCGCCAGGATTTGCGCCGCTTGCTTTGCACGTTTGCCAAGCTCCGCCATCACGGCGGGGATATTTTCATTTTCTTTCATATGTCTCGTGCCCTTGCCGGTCCCTGTCTGGCGCAAAATGCCGTCCCGGCTGGAATAAACCATCAGAGGATGCGGTCAAAGCGCCATATCATCGCGGTGGATCAGAGCGGCGCGGCCGGGATATCCCAGCGTGGCCTCGATCTCCTTCGAATGGCGCCCCTGTATGGCGCGGGCCTCGTCGGCGGTATAGCGCGACAGTCCCTGCCCCAGTTTACGCCCGTCTGGGCCAAGGATGGCCAGCGGATCGCCGCGGCCAAAGTCACCCTCCACATGACGGACGCCTGCGGGCAGCAGGCTTTTGCCGGACATCAGCGCGCGGGCGGCACCCTCATCGATCGTCAGCACGCCGCGGGTCTTCATCGCGGCAATCCAGTGCTTGCGCGCGGCCTGCGGATCACCCTGCCCTGCGAACCAGGTGCACGGAGCGCCTTCTTGAAGTGTTTTCAGTGGGTTCAAGGGAGAACCTTCAGTGATCGCCATGGCGCAGCCTGCAGCGGTTGCCATCTTGGCGGCCAGAAGTTTGGTGATCATCCCGCCCTTGGACAGGCCGGAGACGCCATCGCCGGCCATCGCCTCGATCTCTGGTGTGATCGCTTCAATCCGGTCATAGCGCTTGGCCTCCGGATCCAGTGCCGGATTGGCGCTGTAGAAGCCGTCAACGTCCGACAGCAGGATCAGGCAGTCGGCACCGACGGTCACGGCCACCTGCGCCGCCAGACGGTCATTGTCGCCATAGCGGATCTCATCCGTGGCGATGGTGTCATTCTCGTTGACGATCGGCACGGCACCCATCGCCAGCAGCGTCTCCAGCGTCGCACGGGAGTTCAGGTAGCGGCGGCGGTTCTCGCTGTCTTCCAGCGTCACCAGCACCTGTGCGGTGGTGATCCGGTGCGGCGCAAGCGCCTCCTCATAGGCCCGGGCCAGGCGGATCTGGCCCACTGCGGCAGCGGCCTGGGACTGTTCCAGCGGCAGATCCGCGCGCGGCAGGCCCAGCACGCCGCGGCCCAGGGAGATGGAGCCGGAGGACACCAGCACAACGTCGGTGCCGCGGGACTTCAGCCAGGCAACGTCGTTGGCCAGCGAATGCAGCCAGCCGGCGCGCAGTTCACCGGTTTCCCGGTCCACCAGCAGCGCCGAGCCGATCTTGACGACAATCCGTTTTGCCGACGTCAGGGCTGCCAAGGCGCTTCCTCCTCAGCGGGTTTCACCCGCAGGCGGTCGTCGTCGATCTCGTTGCGCAGGGCGCGCAGGATCTCGTTCACGCCGTGGCGGCTGACGCCGGACATCAGATGCACAGGCCCGCCAACGGCCACCTCCAGGGCGGCGCGCTTCTCGTCCAGCTCTTCCGGATCGATGGCATCGACCTTATTGAGCGCGGTAATCCGGGTCTTGGTGGCCAGAACGCCGCCATAAGCCTCCAGCTCACCGATGATGGTCTCGTAGTCCTCAACCACGGTCTCGGAGGTGCCGTCCACCAGGTGCAGCAGCACCGCGCAGCGCTCCACATGGCCCAGGAAACGGTCGCCGATCCCCTTGCCCTCATGCGCGCCTTCAATCAGGCCAGGGATGTCCGCGACCACGAACTCGGTATTGTCGATTCCAACCACGCCCAGGTTCGGGTGCAGCGTTGTAAAGGGATAATCCGCGATTTTGGGCCGGGCGTTGGAGGTGGCCGACAGGAAGGTCGACTTGCCTGCATTCGGCAGGCCAAGCAGGCCTGCATCCGCAATCAGCTTCAGCCGCAGCCAGATGGTACGCTCTACGCCCTCCTGGCCCGGGTTGGCACGCCGCGGCGCCTGGTTGGTCGCAGACTTGAAGTGCAGGTTGCCAAAACCGCCATTGCCGCCCTTAGCCAGCAGCACGCGCTCACCCGGCGTGGTGAGGTCGGCCAGGACGGTTTCCTGATCCTCGTCCAAGATCTCAGTGCCGACAGGCACGCGCAGAACAATATCATCGCCGTCCTTGCCGGTGCGCTGGCGGCCCATGCCGGACTGGCCGTTCTTGGCAAAGAAGTGCTGCTGGTAACGAAAGTCGATCAGGGTGTTCAGACCTTCGGTAACTTCAGCCCAGACCGAGCCGCCCTTGCCGCCATCGCCCCCGTCCGGGCCGCCGTATTCGATGTATTTCTCACGGCGGAAGCTGACGCAGCCGTTCCCGCCGGCGCCCGAGCGGATGTAGACCTTTGCCAGATCGAGGAATTTCATGACAGCTCCTTAATGCGGCAGGCCCCAGTGCCTGCCCGCGCAGTACAAGTGTCCCGCCAGAACCCAGGGCACTGGCGGGACTGTTTCGATTGCCTTACCGCAAAGCGCGCGCCGCGCCAATCACAGTTTTCGGCTGTAAGTCCAGGTTGGGACGGAGGCGTCGCGCGCCACCGAATAGCTTTCTGCATCGCCCAGATAATCAAAGCCGCAGTGGATCAGCACCCGGGCAGAAGCGGGGTTGTCCTGAAAGACTGAGGCAAACATCGCGTCGTTCTTCTGCGGGTTCGCATCGACCAGCGCCTTCAGCGCCGCTGACGCCAGGCCGGTGTTCCAGAACGGCGGCGCGGTCCAATAGGACACTTCGGACTGGTTGCGGTCCATCCGCTTCAGCCCGATCACGCCTTTCAGCTCGGAGTCGCCCTCGATGGTTCCGTCGATCACCCAGACATCCTCATCCCGCTCCTCGGCCATGGCGCGTGCCACAAACGCCTCAGCCGCGCCGGGCGGCAGCGGGTGCGGCACTGAGCGGGTCATGCGGGCAACACGTTCGTCGCTGACATAGTGTTCTATCAGGCCGGCGTCGGATTTTCGCAGGGGCCGCAGGACAAGACGCTCAGTTTCAATCACCTGCTGGCACACGATCTGTTCCAAATTCACGGACACGCTCCTCCTCGGCCAAAATTCTTGCGGCGGCAAACGCCTTTGTTGTTATCGCGATGAAATTCAGATGTGCACGCCGAGCTGTCACGGCAAGGCACAAGGCATTCAAATATGGCAAAACTTCCCGTTTGCCCGGTGTGAACACCTGGCTGGTTCAGCGCGCTATACCTGGTTACTGCGGTCACTGGAAAACTCATCACAAGCTCAAGTTTCAAAACAGAAAAAGGGACCGGCCTTGCAGCCGATCCCCTAAAGACTTCTTTACCCTTCGGGTCGGCTTACTCAGCGGCCTCCGCCACTGGGAGAACCGATACAAAGGTGCGGCCTTTCAGGCCTTTGCGGAAGCTCACAGCACCGTCAGCAGTTGCAAATAGAGTGTGGTCTTTGCCCATGCCAACGCCTTCGCCGGCCCAGAATTTGGTGCCGCGCTGACGCACGATGATGTTGCCTGCGATGGCTGCCTGGCCACCGTAGAGTTTCACGCCAAGGCGGCGACCAGCAGAGTCGCGGCCGTTACGGGAGGAACCGCCAGCTTTTTTATGTGCCATTCTCTCTCTCCTTAGCCTTTGGCCAGCTCTTTGGCCTGCTCAACCCACTCGGGCTTCACTTTGATCGCCTCGATACCAGCAATGTCGTCTTCGGACAAGGCTGCGATCTGAGCGAAAGTGGTCAGGCCTGCTTCTGCCAGTTTCTTGGCAGCTGCGGGACCGACGCCGGTCAGGGCGGTCAGGTCGTCCGAACCTGCAGCAGCTTCAGCGGCCGGAGCAGCTTTGGCTTTGGCAGCAGCTTTCGGAGCGGCTTTGGTTGCGCCCGAAGCCAGGATCTCGGTGATCCGGACCAGGGTCAGTTTCTGACGGTGGCCTTTGGTGCGCTTGGAAGAGTGCTTCCGGCGGCGCTTGACGAAGTGGATCAGCTTCTCGCCTTTGATCTGCTCGATCACTTCTGCCTTGACGGCAGCGCCGTCAACCAGCGGAGCACCGACAACCGGAGCGTCGCCGCCCAGCATCAGAACTTCGTCGAATTGGATGGTGTCGCCGGCATCTGCAGCAAGTTTCTCAACGCGGAGCACGTCGCCCGCCTGAACCTTGTACTGCTTGCCGCCAGTCTTGAGGACCGCAAACATGTGCGTCTTTCCTTTTCTAACCGCGTCCTACGGCCCCCTTGCGGGCGTTTCGGCAGATGCCGCCTCGAACAGCGCGCCCTTGGATGGGCGTATGACAAATAAACCCCGGCGCACGGATTCCGGGCCGGGATGCGGGCTTATGGTTCGGAACGGGCGGTGTGTCAACCGTTTTCCACAGGCTTTTCAATAAGCCTGCGGAAATCAGATATCCTGGCCCGGCGTCAGCTCAGCCAAGCGGTGGGCCAGTTCCTCGAACCGGTTGGCGGTGATCTCATACTGGACCGCATTCAGCAGCTCGTAGACCCGCTGCATCGGCGCCTCCTCCAGAGCCTCGACATAAGCCTGTAATTCGGCGTCCGAGAATTCCTGGTAGGTATAGGCAGAAGCGGCCAGGCTGGACGCCTGCAGGCTGAGACGCAGTTCGCCCTCCTGCTCTTTCATCAAGGCCTGCAGTTCTTCCGCGTCGAGCTCCATCTCGATCACGCCGGCGGCTGAAGCTGCCATCAGGAAGCGGAACTGGATCTGCTGCAAGGCCTTCACACCTGTGCCCGCGGCATCGATGGCACTTCCCATCCGCCGGTACATCGCCACCCGCTTGCTGCCGGCTTTAACGAGGTCGGAGATGATGCGGCTACCGGCAAGTTGCTTCACCTCATCATCCTCAATCAGATGGGAGGCGTTTTCAGCGCGCACCAGCCGTTTGCCCAGATCGCTGGCATAAAAGGCGGCTGCATGATCCAGTGCCTCGTCATCCAGGGTGGTTTCCAGAATATCCAGCGCCAGGCCGCGCATCTGGCTGGTGTCAAAGACCTCCTCCGACAATTCGGTCCACTGGCTGCCAAAGGCGCCTGCATCGACGCCCAGCATGTCCGGGGCGCTGGAAGCTGACAGAGCGATGCTGTCCAGAGCCACGTCAAATCCGGTGACTTCCAGAAATGCCTCGACCCGCGCGCGGTCGGCGGCAGCGGCGGGCTGGGAAACCGCCCAGCAGGCAAGCCATAGCATTGCCAGAGATGGCAACAGGGAAGCGGAAAGTGTTCGGATCATCTGCATAGTGCAAATCTAGGCAAAAACCTTTGGCTGGCAACGGAAATCCGGCTTTTTTTGCCAAAGCTGCAAATCGCCCCTTGCGCCGGTCCTGAATCAACATTAAACCGCGCCTCACCCCCCGCGGAGAGGTGCCGGAGTGGTCGAACGGGGCGGTCTCGAAAACCGTTGTGGGTGCAAGCCCACCCAGGGTTCGAATCCCTGTCTCTCCGCCATTTTCCCCTTCTGACCGCTTCACAATCAGGCTGCATGCCGCAGCGCTGACGCGCTCTGCATTTGCAGGCTGGTGCCCCTTTTCCAACCCCGCCGCAGCTATATCTGACCATCTACACGCCTGAAATTTCGGCAACAAAAAAAGGCCGGACATTTCTGTCCGGCCCTTGTGTTGTTTTGCCTGCGCGGATCAGGCGCGGCGGCGGCGTCCGCCGGCGCGGCCGCCACGGCCACGGCCTTCTTCGCCTTCAGCGGCAGGCGCCTTGTTGAACTTGATCCACTCACCGCCATGCGGGTCGTTGTTGGTTAGGAAGTTGGCAGCGCGGATGGCTTCCATTTCCTTACCGGCGCGCGGCTTGGTGGAGCCCAGGCCGAACATGGTGACAAACGCTTCGTCGTCCATGCTTTCCGGCAGGATGATGCCAGCGGCCTCGACTGCAGCCTTCTTCTCGGCAATGGCCTTCTGGGTCACCGGCAGCGCCACCGGGTTCATGATCGCAGAGGTCATGCCGGCACCCATTGCCATCGGCAGGAAGGCGTTGTTGATGCCGTGACGGTTCGGCAGGCCGAACGAGATGTTGGACGCACCGCAAGTGGTGTTCACACCCAGTTCTTCGCGTAGGCGGCGGACCAGGGCAAACACCTGCAGGCCCGCAGTCGCCATGGCGCCAACCGGCATCACCAGCGGGTCAACCACGATGTCATGCGCCGGGATGCCGAAATCGGCAGCACGCTCAACGATCTTCTTGGCTACGGCGAAACGCACATCGGGGTCTTCCGAGATGCCGGTGTCGTCGTTGGAGATTGCCACAACCGGCACGTTGTACTTCTTGACCAGCGGCAGGATCTGCTCCAGGCGCTCTTCTTCACCGGTGACAGAATTCAGCAGCGGACGGCCCTCGCAGACTTCCAGGCCTGCTTCCAGCGCACCCGGAACCGAGGAGTCGATGCACAGCGGCACGTCGACCAGGCCTTGAACCAGTTCAACGATCTTCCGCATCAGCGGCGGCTCGGTCTCGTTCGGGTTCGGGTTGGAGTTGTAAACCACGCCCGCGTTGATATCGAGAACGGTGGCACCGGCCAGAACCTGAGCCACAGCGTCTTTTTCGACGGTGGAGAAATCGCCGGCTTCCAGCTCGGCCGCCAGTTTCTTGCGGCCGGTCGGGTTGATGCGCTCACCGATCACACAGAACGGCTCATCAAAGCCCAGGACCGCGGTTTTTGTTTTTGATTCTACGACTGTACGGGTCATTGTTGATCCTTAGGGTCTTAGGAGTTGACCGGCTTCGCCGAGGCGCCGCCGTTGTTGATGGCCCAGGTGGCATTGGTCTTGATGCCGCCCAGCGGGAAGAAATGCACGTTGGTGATGTTAAAGTCCGGGTTTTCCGCCTTGTAGGCTGCCAGCTCGGCCACAACATCGGTCGGCTCATAAGGCAGCAGCAGCTTGGACACGTCCATCGCGCGCTTCTGCAAAACCTTCAGCGACGGGCCGACGCCGCAGGCGATGGCGAATTTGATCAGGGTCTGCAGCTTGGCCGGGCCAGCGATACCGATGTGAATCGGCAGATCCACGCCCGCTGCCTTCAGGCCGTTTGCCCATTCGATGATCGGCTTGGCTTCAAACGCGAACTGGGTGGCCAGCGCCATCTTGGCGTCGGTGCGCTCAGAGAACTTCTGCTTCCACTGGAGCGCTTCGGAGACGTTCTTGGTGGTGCCGTCCGGGTCGATGTCCTTGTTGCCTTCCGGGTGGCCGGCGACATGCAGGTTGGTAAAGCCCGCCTTGTCGAACAAGCCGGTTTCCAGCAGCTGCATGGAGCTGTGGAAATCGCCGTGCGGCTTGGCAACGCCGCCTGCCAGCATCAGCGCTTGCTTGACGTCGGCCTCGCCCTGGTAGCGGGCGATCCAGTCGGCCAGGGTGGCCTCGTCCTTGATGATCCGCGCCGGGAAGTGCGGCATCACCGGGAAGCCTTCGGCGTTCAGGCGCTTGGCAGTGGCGACCATGTCCTCGATCGGGGTGCCCTCGATATGCGCGATGTAGACGCGGGTGCCCGCGGGCAGCAGGTCGCGGAAATCGTCGACCTTCTCTGCGGTGCGCGGCATGACCTCGATCGAGTAGCCCTGCAGGAAGGCTTCAACCTGGGGATTGACGGTCTGGGCCGCGCCAGAGTCACGTTTTTTAAAGTTCAGCAAAGCCATCACGGCCTCCCAAAGTGGTCTACGGGTCATGCCCATCCGTCATTTGCGATCAGCGCCTTGAGGCGGTCCTGATCATACTCAGTTTCCAGGCGTTTGGCCTCAGCTTCAGCGATGTCAGTTGCCTCGCCTTCAGCTGAAAACGGTTCGGCCTTGCGCCACTCAGCCAGATAGGCGTCCGCGTCCTTTGCGTTCACCTTCATGGCTGCGCGGTCGATGGCCTGCTCGAACCGTTCTTCGAGCTGGCGCTTGGCGCCGCGGCGGCCTTTGCCAACGATGACCTGCGCAGGGATATCGCGCCAGTATACGATCGTAACGTCGGGCATGCCTTGCTTTCCTCCTAGCCTGGATAGACCACGTTCTAGTGCGGTGGAGCGCCGCAGGTTGGTCGATTTTCGACAACACGATGGGATTGAGCGACGTTTTGCTGCCGCGACACTAGCTTTGTACACCTGCGAATGCCACAGCGGCTTTGTGCCAAAATATTCATGTGGATTATGAGATTTCCGCGAAGCAGCGGAAATTGCTTCACTTCTGCCTCCAGGGCGCTTGCGCCGCCGCATTTGCGCACCTATTGTCATTCTTAACACGATAATCGGAGGGCGTGAATCATGGCGCCCAGGCGCTCGAAAGGTGCGGGCGCGTTTCCCAAAGCGGTTGAGACCCCTGCACCGGCCCGTCCCGATCCTGATGCGCTCTATGCGGCGCTGGATTTGGGAACAAATAGCTGCCGCATGCTGATCGCCCAGCCCAAGGGCAGCGGCATTCATGTGGTCGACAGCTTCTCCAAGTCGGTGCAGCTCGGCGCCGGGCTGGAGCGGACCGGACGTCTGTCGCGGTCCTCGATGGCGCGCACCATTCAGGCGCTGCGGATCTGCCAGCAAAAACTCAAACGCAACAAGGTCAAGCGGATGCGTCTGGTGGCGACCGAGGCCTGCCGCCGGGCAAAAAACGCGCGCGACTTCATCCGCCAGGTGAAACGGGAGACCGGGCTTACGCTGGAAATCATCCAGCCGGAGGAAGAGGCGCGGCTGGCGGTGATCTCCTGCGCGCCGCTGGTCTCCACCAAGACCGAGCAGCTTCTGGTGGTCGATATCGGCGGCGGCTCGACCGAGCTGGTCTGGATCGATGTCTCCTCCGTGCCGCGGCGCGACCGCCCGTCCGCCATCATGCGGCTGCACAACGGGTTTCACCCGACCGAAAGCCCCTTCCCCGCCGCCAAGGTGGTGGACTGGATCTCGGTGCCGCTAGGGGTCGCCACGCTGCGCGACCAGTTCAACGACGTGGAAGATGACGCCGCGCGCTTTGCCCTGATGAGCTGGTTCTTCGAAGAAAATCTTGCCGATTTCGCCCCCTACAAGGATGAGCAGGCGCGCGAGGGCTTTCAGATCGTCGGCACCTCCGGCACCGTCACCACCGTGGCGGCCTCGCATCTGGGGCTGAAGCGTTATGACCGCACCAAGGTCGATGGCCTGCGGATGACCAGCGATCAGATTGACAAAGTGATCCGCGGTTATCTAGAACTCGGCCCTCAGGGCCGCCGCCGCGACCCCCGCATCGGCGAGGACCGGCAGGCGCTGATCATGTCCGGGTCCGCCATTCTGCAGGCACTGTTGCGCTGCTGGCCAACCGACCGGCTGTCGGTCGCGGACCGCGGCCTGCGCGAAGGCCTGCTTTATGCGCAGATGAGCGCGGACGGCGTTCTGGAAGACGGCCCATATTAAGCGGGGCCGGTAGAATTGGATTTTTCCGGGCCGGAGTTGGCAAAACTCCGGGCACCCGGCGCAAATGGTGGCAGTCATGGCAAAGACACCGACAGGAAAGAACACATCCGGCCGCGGGCAGCGGGATCTGAAGGTCAATGTGAAAACGGCGCGCGGGCGCAAGCTCAGTTCGACCCGCTGGCTGCAGCGGCAGTTGAACGACCCCTATGTGAAACGCGCCCAGGCCGAAGGCTACCGCGGCCGCGCGGCCTACAAGATCATGGAGCTGGACGACAAGTTCCGCTTCCTGGTGAACGGCGCCCGGGTTGTCGACTTGGGCTGCGCACCGGGCGGCTGGGCGCAGGTGGCGGTGAAACGGATCAATTCCCTTGGTGAAAAACAAGGCAAGGCCGTTGGCCGCATCATCGGTGTTGACCTGCAAGAGGTTGAACCGCTGGCGGGTGCGGAGTTCCACCAGCTCGACTTCATGGATGACGGGGCCGATGAACAGGTCAAGGAATGGCTGGGCGGCAAGGCGGATGTGGTGATGTCGGACATGGCCGCAGCCAGCTCCGGCCACAAGCAGACCGACCATTTGCGGATCATCTCGCTGTGCGAAACCGCCGCCTATTTCGCCTTTGACGTGCTGGAGGAAGGCGGTACCTTTGTGGCCAAGGTTCTGGCCGGCGGTGCCGAAGGCGAGCTGCAGAAGCTGCTGAAGCAGAAGTTCACCAAGGTGATGAACATCAAGCCGCCCTCCTCGCGTTCGGACAGCTCTGAGAAATTTGTGGTGGCCACAGGCTTTCGCGGCTAGGCCCCGTCAGACCCGGCGGCTGTGCGGCATGGTCAGCGACCGTGCCGCCAATGTGCGCAGCATAATGGCCTCCTCGCCGTCTTCATCGGTCAGCCGGGATACCCGCAGCTTGCGGCTGGCATGGCCGGCCATTTCGCGCTGCCGCATCAGTTCAAACAGCCGCAGATGGCGCAGTTTGTTTTGCAGTTTTGTCATGATGGCCCCTTCTGGATCCGCTGCTTTCCTGCAGACCTAAAGGGCGATTGGGCTGAGATATGGGCGCAATTGTGGCAACCCTGCCTTATTGTTGAAGAAAGAGAAACAGTTGCAGCAGAGCCGCAATTGCTATGTCCGACCCAGGCTGTTTGCGATATCGATCAGTGCGCCGTTGAACTCCGCGCCCAAGATCAAAATTGCGGAGTTGAGATAAAGAAAAATCATCGCCGCCATGGCACCAGCAAGGCCCGCGTAAGTAGCGGAATACTGCGCGAAGGAGCTGACATAAATGGCAAATCCGCTGCCGCAGATCAACCACAACAGAAGAGTCAGCACCGCACCTGGCAGGATCCGCCGGAAACGGTGGACCCGCCCCGGCAGAATGAGGTGAAACGAAAGCACTGCGCCCACCGGCAACATGACCGCAAACAGGCGGCTCAGTCCCCTCTCCCATTGGCTGGAGGGCTGTCCGAACGGCAGCAGGTCGGCCAGGTAGTGCACATACAATGGAAGAAAGACTTCAAAGACCGCTGCAGCCAGGATCCCCGCCCCGCCAAGGATCACCAGCCCGATGCAAAGCGCCCGGGTTTTCCAGAACGGCCGGGTATCGGTATCGTGATAGGCCTGTACCAAGGCAATGCGAACGGCGTCGACTCCGTTGGACGCAAAGTACAGCGCAAACAGCCCGCCCAAGGTTGCCAGTTGCGTGCTCGACGTCCGTAAAACCGCCTCAACCTCCGAAAGGATCGGCTGAGCAACGGATTCCGGCCATGAACCGAATACCAATTCGGTCATACTGTCCATTTCGACCCTCTGCGAAAAGATGCCCGCCACGGTGCCCGCCAGCGCCACGGTAAACAGAACAAAGGGAAACAGCGCCAGCATCATCGACATGGCGATGTGACTGCTCATCACCCAGCCATTCTTTCTGTTGAAGCGGCTTGCGGCGGTTATCAATGCGGCTGGCCACATTCGGATCGGCGGCAGGATGGGCATAGCGGCACGGTTCCACAACTGCAGCGAAAATGCCAGCGGCAAAGCAAGTCGCCCGCTCTCGTCCTGCCGGACTGGAGGCGCCGGGGATGGCGAAGTGTCCCATTCAGTATTAGGTTGACTCCAAGGCAGTTTTTGGAGCCCGTGATGTTCTGGATTGTTTTCAGCACGGCCGCGCTGGCCGCAACCTGGACGGCTGCCGGACTGGCGGCGCTCAGTGCTGCGCGCACCGCGCGCACACCGCAAGGGGCCATCGGCTGGGTTGTGTTCCTGCTCGCCGTCCCGGTCCTTGCCCTGCCTGCCTATCTGATCTTCGGTCACCATCGGTTCAAGGGATACTGGAAATCCCGCAGGGCCGCAGAGCAGGCCGTTATCGCCAAGCGCAACTTTACCAACGCCCAATCACAGGACGCCGAGGCGGCGGGTGTCAATACTGCGCCTTTCGAGGTGATTGCCGGCCTCAACATCTGCCGCGGTAACGGGTTAGATATCCTGGTTAACGGCACCGAAACATTCAACTCCATCTTTGAAGCCATTGAAAATGCACAGGACTATATCCTGGTTCAGTACTACATACTGCGCGCCGACGGCCTTGGGATGCAATTGCAGTCCCGGCTGATTGCCGCAGCAGAGCGCGGCGTGACGGTCTGGTTCATGACGGACAGCATCGGCAGCCGCAAACTGTCCCGCGACTACAAGCGCGCGCTGGAGGCTGCGGGTGTCAACATGATAGATCCGGCAGTTCAGCGCGGCCCCTGGCACCGTTTGCGGATCAATTTCCGCAACCACCGGAAAACCGTAATCGTGGACGGACGCACCGGTTTTACCGGCGGCCTGAATGTAGGGAATGAATACTTGGGGCTGAATCCTGAGTTCGGGCCATGGCGGGATACGCATGTCCGGCTGACCGGACCTGTGGTGCAGCAGCTTCAGCTGTCCTTTGCGGAGGATTGGCTCTGGCGCACCCAGGAACCTATCCTGGACCTTCTCAACTGGGAGCCCGAAACCTCACCACAGGACCTGTCGGCACTGATCGCCTCAACCGGCCCCGGTGACACCACCGGCAACGGTTCCATGCTCTACTTCTCCGCCATCACAGCTGCGCGGACCCGGATCTGGCTGGCCTCCCCGTACTTTGTGCCAGACCAAGATGTGTTCGCGGCCTTGAAGCACGCAGGCCTGCGGGGTGTCGATGTCAGGGTGCTTTTGCCGGAAACCATTGACCACCACCTGCCGTGGCTTGCCAGCTTTGCATTTTTTGATGAATTGCGCGAGGCCGGCGTCCGCATCCTGCGCTATGAGGGCGGTTTCATGCATCAGAAGTGTTTTGTCGTCGACGACACGATCGCCGGAATTGGAACCGCAAACCTGGACAACCGCTCCTTCCGGCTGAACTTTGAAACCATGGCCTTGTTTTTCGCCCAGCGGCCCGCTGAGCAGGTTGCGGAAATGCTCGCCAAGGACTTTCAGAACGCGAAGGAGCTTGCTGTGAGGCTTGACCAGCAGAACCCGCGCGTCCGCCTTCTTGCACCTGTCGCGCGGCTGCTGGCGCCTGTGCTTTAACCGTCTTCCTCAGAGCGTTGTCCGTTAAAGGAAAACAGCCGCCCCATGGCGCTGACAAGAAAGGCCGTGCTGATTCCGAAACCGAACAGCCCCGTTACCGCAGCCAGCGCTGCAAAGATCCTCAGCGCGGGTCCCAGAACCACATCGCCGTAACCAAGCGTGGTGTAGGTCACCAGCGAAAAATAGACCGAAGTATTCCAATCCTCGATCGCGCCGACCAGAACAAAGGCCGAGGACCAGATCCAAACCTGTGCGGTATGGCTGCCAAGAATAATGAAAATGGCCACCACCAGCATAAGACCCAGCTGCCAGGGCCGGTAGGGTTTAGAAAACCGCTTGGACAGCCTGTTCAGCACAGAGGCGCACCAAACCAGGATCGTGATCTCCAGGATCAGGCAAGAGCTGAGGTAGATTGATCCCCACAGCAGCTGGTTCCACAGCGTCATGCCGGACCTCCCATTCTGATCGTGCTCTGGCAACCCATGGCTGCACCTTAAAAATCCTGCCTGCAATAGGCAATTGCCGCTTTCAGCCGCTCCCGGCAGCCAGCGCCGCAATTGAGCCGGACTGGACTTCCCGCAATCATGGGTGTTGAGTACCGTTGCAGCAATTGATGACCAAAAAAGCGAAAGTTGCCGCAAATGGTTCTGAAGATCCGCAATGTGACCAAGAGCTATCCCGGCCAGACGGCGGAAACAGCCGTTCTGCGCGGGGTATCCCTGGATCTGGCAGCGGGCAGGAGCCTAGCTCTGACCGGGGAAAGCGGCTCCGGCAAAAGCACGCTGCTGCATCTGGCCGGGGCGCTGGATCATTTCGACAGCGGCGAGATCGAGATTGACGGGACCCGCCTGTCCGGGCTTGGCGACGGTCAGCGGGCCGCATTGCGACGGCGTGACGTTTCGCTTGTTTTCCAGCAGTTTAATCTGATCCCTTCACTCAGCGTCGGAAGCAACATCGCATTGCATGCCCGTCTTGGCGGCAAATGGGACACAGGCTGGGGAACACGGCTGGTGGACCATCTGGGCCTGTCCAACGTGCAGGAGCGCTATCCTGAGCAGCTGTCCGGCGGGCAGCAGCAGCGTGTGGCCATCGCCCGCGCGCTGGCCGTGCGGCCCAAGCTGCTGCTGGCGGATGAGCCGACCGGCAACCTGGATGAAACCGCCAGCGCCGCCGTGATGGAGCTGATGCTGCAGCTGGTCCGGGAAAGCGGCACTGCGTTGTTCCTGGTCACCCATTCTGCCGCAATTGCCCAGATGCTGGACCGCCACCTGCATCTGCAGCACGGCACGACCGCATGACAGGCGCCGCGCTTCTGGCCATCCTGTCGCATTGGCGGCGCCATCCCCTTCAGCTGGCAACCCTGGTCACCGGGCTGGCGCTTGCGGCTGGTTTGTGGTCGGCAGTTCAGGCCATCAACGCGGAGGCGCGGGCCAGCTATGCCCGCGCCGCTGAACAACTTGGCACCGCGGGGGCTGCCCGGCTTGTTCCTGAAGCTGGAACCATCCCCGTTGCCCGTTATGCTGACCTGCGCCGGTCCGGCTGGCGGCTGGCCCCTGTGCTGGAGGGCGTTGTCAGGTTCGAGCGGCAAAGCTTTGATATCATGGGAGTTGACCTGCTCCAGCACCCGCAGGCCCCGGCCTTGGCCACGGCCGCAGAAGCAGACTCCGTGCCGCCGCTGGAAGCTCTGCTGCCGCCAGGAAGGATCTTTGCGCACCCGGAAACGGCAGCGCTTTTGAATGCATCGCAGCACGTGCACCCTGTAACCCAAATGGCAGCCTTGCCTCGGGGAATAGCTATGGCGGACCTCAGCCTCGCCAGCCGCTTGCTGCGGCGTCCCGACAGCCTGAGCTATCTGCTGGTTCTGCCGGAGCAGCGCCCGGGGCTGACACCGCTCAGTGAGCTGGCGCCTGAGCTGACCCTCATCCCTGCCCATGCCGCCGCCTCGGACACAGCGCGGCTGACGGACAGTTTCCATCTGAACCTTACCGCCTTTGGCCTGCTCTCCTTTGCGGTAGGCCTGTTCATCGTCCAGGGCACCATCGCGCTCAGCCTCGAGCAGCGGCGCGGAATGATCCGGACGCTGCGCAGCCTCGGGGTGCCAATGCGCTTGCTATCCGGCCTATTTGCTGCGGAACTGGCCGTGCTTGCGCTCCTCGCTGGCGCAGCCGGACTGGCCGGCGGCTATGTGGTCGCGGCCGCGTTGGTGCCCGGTGTCAACGCTACGCTGGCTGGTTTGTATGGTGCACCAGTGGATGGCAGCCTCTCGTTGCGGCCGGGCTGGGTTCTTTCAGGTCTGGCAATGACATTGGGCGGCACGTTCCTGGCCGCGGCGCAGTCTCTCTTTGCGCTTTGGCGCATGCCATTGCTTGCTGCTCCGGCGGCCCGCGCCAGAGGCCAGCAAGCCAGCCGCTCGCATCTGGCAGGAGCCGTGTGCGGGGTCGCAGCTTTCGCCGCTGGATTCTTGATACTTGCAACATTTCAAGGACTTATTTCTGGCTTTGCATTTCTGGGCGCCCTCATGCTCGGTGCTGCACTTTTGCTGCCGCTGCTTGTTTCAGCCGGATTGTCGCTGGGCGCGCGTTTTGCGAAGGGCGCCTACTCAGAGTGGCTATGGGCTGACACGCAGGCGCAGATTCCGGGTATGTCCCTGGCCTTGATGGCACTTTTGCTGGCTCTGGCCGCAAACATCGGCGTTGGCACCATGGTATCCAGTTTCCGCCTGACCTTTACCGGCTGGCTGGATCAGCGCCTGTTTGCTGAGGTCTACGTCACAGCCACCAGCGATTCCCAGGGCGCAGAATTAGCGCGATGGCTTGAAAAGCAGGGCATAACAGCCTTGCCGCGCCGCTATAAAGACACCCGCTTCAAAGGTGCGCCCTTGCGGATCTACGGCTTTGAGGATGACGCCGCCTTCCGGAAGAACTGGCCGCTGCTGGACGCTCTGCCGGATGTCTGGGATCAGGCCGCCAGGGGTGAGGCCATGCTGATAAATGAGCAGCTGGCGCGCCGTCACGGGCTGGTTCCGGGCGGGGTGCTTGAGCTTGAACCGGAATGGCGTCTGCCCATTGCCGGAATCTACTCCGATTATGGCAACCCGAACGGCCAGGCAATGGTCTCGCTGCCGGCCCTTCTGGCACGCGCGCCGGACATTCCGAACCGCCAGTTCGGTTTGCGCGCAGCTCCTCAGGAGGTTTCAGGATTGATCAAGTCGATCCGGGAAGGATTTGATATTCCCAGGGAAAACATCACTGATCAAGCGACCGTCAAGGCCCGCTCACTGGCGGTTTTTGACCGAACCTTTGTCATCACCGCGGCACTGAACCTGCTGACGCTGGGGGTGGCGGGTTTTGCGCTGCTGACCAGCCTTCTGACATTGTGGAACCAGCGCCTGCCCCAGCTTGCACCGGTCTGGGCCATGGGAGTGACCCGCCGCCGGCTGGCCGCTGCGGAGGTTCTGCGCAGCCTGCTGTTGGCGGCTGCCACAGCGGTTCTGGCGCTGCCGCTGGGGCTGGTTTTAGCCTGGTCGCTGCTGTCGGTGATCAATGTGGAGGCCTTTGGCTGGAAGCTGCCGATGTTTCTGTTTCCGCTCGACTGGCTGCGGCTGTTCCTGCTGGCGCTGCTGGCAGCGGTCATTGCCGCCGCGTTGCCTGCCCGGCGGCTCAGCCGGATCGCTCCGGCAGAACTGCTTAAAGTGTTTGCCAATGAACGTTAGGTTTTTCCTTTTTGCCGCAGCCGCTGGCTGGGCCACCGCCGCGCAGCCACAGGGCTACGCAGGGCTCGGAACGGAAGCAGAGGGGTTCGCCATCCCGCAGCCCGGCACCCAGCTGTCCTTTCCTGCGGATCATGGCCCGCATCCCGATTTCCGCATTGAATGGTGGTACTTGACCGCCAACCTCCAAGGAACCGACGGTGCGGATTACGGCATCCAGTGGACGCTGTTCCGCTCCGCTCTGTCGCCGGGAGAAGCGGAAGGCTGGCAAAGCCCGCAAATCTGGATGGCCCATGCGGCCGTGACCTCGCAGGATCAGCACCTGTTCGCAGAGCGCATTGCCCGCGGCGGGGTTGGCCAGGCTGGTGTTCAGGCGGATCCCTTTAACGCCTGGATAGATGACTGGCAGTTGCGCTCCACCAGAGAGACCTTTGAGAAGTTGTCACTTTCCGCCGCTGGAAGTGACTTTTCATACGATTTGGACCTCACCTCTTATGGCCCGCTGGTGCTGCACGGCGACAATGGCTATTCGGTGAAATCCGCCAGCGGCCAGGCGAGCCACTACTATTCTCAGCCGCATTATCAGGTGTCCGGCACGCTAAAGCTTCCCGACGGTCCAATCGCGGTCACTGGCCATGGCTGGCTGGACCGCGAGTGGTCAAGCCAGCCGCTGGCAGAGGATCAAAGCGGCTGGGACTGGTTCTCGCTCAGCTTTGACAGCGGCAGCAAGCTGATGGGCTTCGTGCTGCGCGGCGAAACCAGCAATTTCACTTCCGGCACCTGGATAACTGCTGACGGAACAGCTGAACCGTTGGCGCCGGGAACTTTCCAGGCAGAACCCTTGGAAACCAGTGATGTGGAGGGGCGCAAGATCCCCACGCGCTGGAAAGTCTCCCTGCCTTCCCAGGGGGTTTCCCTTGAAGTTCAATCGCTTAATCCGCAAAGCTGGATGGGCACCTCGTTTTCCTACTGGGAGGGGCCGGTCACGGTAGCCGGCAGCCACAGCGGCAAGGGATACCTTGAGATGACCGGTTATGAATAAGGGCGCCCGAAGGCGCCCTTGCTTTTTTAGCGGACCACAAAGACCGAGCAATCCGAGTGCCGGATCACCCGGGCCGCGTTTGGCCCAAGCAGGTAATCCTTCAGATCCGGCTTATGCGCACCAATCACGATCAGCCCGCTGCCCGCGGTTTCGGCAACCTTCAGGATCTCCTGATAGGCGGTACCGGTTGCCACCAGGTGGCGGACCTTGGCATTGCGCTCTTTGCCCAGAACCTTGGCGCATAGATCGCTCAGACGCTGGGTCGCGTCCTTGACCGCATTCTCATGGTGATGATCCTCAAAGAACCCCGAGACCCAGCTCTCGCCGAAGTCCGGCAGGACATTGACAACATCCAGCTGGGCCCCGTCCAGGCCGGCCAACCGCCCGGCCTGCGTCAGGACCTTCTCGTCCAAGTCCTGATCGTTCAGTTCCAGGGCGCAAAGAACGGGTTTGCTCATGCTGTTACTCCTTCTTCTTCGCGCGCGCGGCCGCGCTGCATCAGGGCTATCAGCGCCACCAGCAGCAGCGCCGGAAGGAACATCAATTCCTTCGGAAGCTGGCTGGCGGGCGCCTGGATTGCTATGATCTGAACCGGCGCGTCAGCGTAGAAATCGAAGCTTTCCAAGTTCGGCGCTGCTGGGGTTCCGAACATCGGTTCTTCCAGCTTGACCGCACCGTCTTCCTCCAGCAGCAGAAGCCCGTAGGCATCCACAGCCGCCTGGCCATCCGTGCCGTCGGCAGTCATGATCATTGTAGTGCTCTTGATTTTAGAAGTGTCGAAATCAGGACCTTCCACGGTGATCCGCAGCTCCGCCCCTGGCTCCGCATCTTCCAGTGCCTGAGCCAGTTGGGCCGGCGGCACCTGAGCAAAGGGCGGCATCACCCGGTCCATGAAGAAGTCCGGCCGGAACAGCGCAAAGGCTGCAAAGATCAGTAGGATGCTTTCATAGATCCGGTTGCGGCTGACGAAGTAGCCCATGGTGCCGGCGGTAAAGACCAGGATCGCTATGGTGGCTGATATGGCCACGAGTATCCCCTGTACCCAGTTCACATCGATCAGTAGAAGATCGGTGTTGAAGATGAACACAAACGGCAGCGCCACAGTCCGCAAGCTGTAGAAGAAGGCAGTGAAGCCGGTGCGAATCGCATCGCCGCCCGACACGGCCGCGGCGGCAAAGCTGGCGAGCCCCACTGGCGGCGTCACATCCGCCATGATCCCGAAGTAGAACACGAACAGATGCACGGCAATCAGCGGCACGATGAGCCCGGACTGTGCGCCCAGTTCCACCACCACACCGGCCATCAGCGAGCTGACGACAATGTAGTTGGCGGTGGTCGGCAGGCCCATGCCCAGAACAAGCGAAAGAAGGCCCACCATCACCAGCATAAGTATCAGGTTGCCGCCCGAGACGAACTCGACCAGGTCAGCCATCACCTGGCCCACGCCGGTCAGCGTCACCGTCCCCACGATCACGCCTGCAGTGGCCGTAGCCAGCGCAATCCCGATCATGTTGCGGGCGCCGTCAATCAGGCCGTTCCACAGGTCATGGACGCCTTCGACAAAGGCGTTTGCCATGTGGCTCTGGCCGCGGAAGATCGCCTTGAGCGGTTTCTGGGTCAGCAGGATCACGAACAACAGCGCGGTGGCCCAAAACGCCGACAGGCCCGGCGACTTCTGTTCGATCATCAGGAAGTAGACCAGCACGATGATCGGCAGCAGGTAATGCAGGCCTGCCTTGTAGATCTCAGCGACCACCGGCAGTTCAACCTCCTGCGCGTTCGGATCATCCGGCACCAGGTCTTCAACACCCGAGGCCAGCCACAGCAGCGCGATATAGGCCGCCACAACAAGCGCCGAAAGGGTCATACCGGACGCGCCGGGCATCGCCGCGACGATCCATTTCACCGGATACTGTACGCCGTAGCAAAGCGCGGCAAAGCCTGCGAAGAACAACGCCATGCCGCCGATGGTGCGACCCATGGACACCACGCGGTTGCCCAGCGTAGGCATGTTCCGCTTCACCGCCTCCAAATGAACGATATAGACCAGCGCGATGTAGGAAATCGCGGCCGGCAGGAAGGCATGGGTGATCACCTCGACGTAGGAAATGCCCACGTATTCCACCATGAGGAAGGCGGCAGCACCCATCACCGGCGGCATGATCTGGCCATTCACAGAGGATGCGACCTCAACCGAGCCCGCCTGTTCGGAGGTGAAACCGACGCGCTTCATCAGCGGGATGGTGAATGTGCCGGTGGTGACCACGTTCGCGATGGAGGACCCGGAGATCAGGCCGGTTGCGGCAGAGCCGACAACTGCCGCCTTGGCCGGGCCGCCGCGCAGGTGGCCAAGCGCACCAAACGCCATTTTGATGAAGTAATTGCCGGCGCCTGCCTTATCGAGCAGAGCACCGAACAGCACGAAGAGAAAGACGAACTTGGTGGAGACCCCAAGGGCAATGCCAAACACGCCCTCAGATGTGATCCACATATGGCTCATCGCCTTTTTCAGGCTGGCGCCCTTCCAGCGGATGACTTCCGGAACGTACTCGGAAGAGCCGAAGAACACGTAGAGAAGGAAAATCGTCGCGATGATCGCCATCGCCGGTCCAAGCGCCCGGCGGGCAGCTTCGAACAGCAGGATCAGGCCGGCGAGGGCAAACCACTTGTCCATGTCGTCTGCAAGGCCGCCGGAATCGACGATTTTCTGATAGAAAATGTAACCGTACATCGCGATCGCGGTGCCAGCCAATGCGAAAATCCAGTCCTGCACCGGGATGTAATTCCGCGGGCTGGATTTCAACGCGGGATAAGCCGCGTAGGCCAGGAAAATGGCAAAGGCCAAATGGATTTGGCGGGAATTGTTAATCACGCTGCCAGGCAGCAGCAGGTTGGCCACTGGCGAGGCCAGGATGACTTGGAACACGGACCAGATGACGGCGACGATTGCCAGGAACAGCCCCACGCTTCCCACCGGGTTGCGGGAGCCGGCGTCGGAGGACGCGACCAGTTCCTGAAGCTCTTCTTCGCTAAGCGGCCGATTTCCCTGAGCATCGGATGTCATGGATAATCTCCCCTGCGGCCGCCGTTTCCCGGGGCCGGTATTGTCAAGCCCGGGCCTGTGGCCTCAGGCGGAAACGGGGCGCGTGAGGCGCCCCGTTCCTGCTGTCTGGCGGATTACTCGATCCAGCCTTTTTCTTTGTAGTATTTGGCAGCGCCCGGATGCAGCGGCGCAGACAGGCCGTCTGCGATCATCTCTTCCGGCTTCAGGTTGGCAAACGCCGGGTGCAGCTTCTGGAAGGCTTCAAAGTTCTCGAAGACAGAGCTGACCACTGCATAGACCGCGTCCTCAGAGACGTCGGCGGAGGTGACGAAGGTCGCGCCCACACCAAAGGTGTTGGTGTCGTTGTCGGACCCGCGGTACATGCCGCCCGGAATGGTCGCGGTACGATAGAAGGAGTTGTCGGCAACCAGTTTCTCAACCGCTTCTCCGTCCACGGTCACCAGCACCGAGTCACAGGCGGTGGTGGCTTCCTGAATGGACCCCGACGGGTGGCCAACGGTATAGATCATCGCGTCGATCTGGTTGTCGCACAGCGCTGCGGACTGTTCCGCCGCCTTCAGCTCGGTCGCCAATGCGAAATCTTCCATGCCCCAGCCCTTGGCTTCCATCAGCACTTCCATGGTGCCGCGCTGGCCGGAGCCCGGGTTGCCGATGTTGACGCGCTTGCCTTTGAGATCGTCAAAAGTGGAAATACCGGCATCTGCGCGAGCCACAACGGTGAAAGGTTCCGGGTGGACCGAGAACACGGCGCGCAGGCCTTCGAAGGCACCTGCTTCCTCAAACTTGGAAGAGCCGTTGTAGGCGTGGTACTGCCAGTCGGACTGGGCAACGCCGAACTGCAGCTCGCCTTCGCGGATGGTGTTGATGTTGTAGACCGAACCGCCGGTGGATTCGACGGCGCACTTGAAGCCGTGCTCCTTGCGGCCCTTGTTCACCAGACGGCAGATGGCGCCGCCGGTCGGGTAATACACGCCGGTCACGCCGCCGGTGCCGATGGTGATATATTCCTGAGCAAATGCTGCGGGCGCCGAAAAGGACGCCGCCACCAATGCACCGATAGCCAGCTTGGTGTGTTTCATGATCAAGTCTCTCCCACTTGTCTTATGATTTGCAGCTTGTCCATGTACGCCGGAAACACAGTTCTGCAGTCGTCCCACTGCCGTAAGTTCCGGCCCGCTGGGCAAGCTGCGTGCCGATTATTTTGCACGCGCAGAAGGGTTCCACTGGCCATCCTTCAAGTCAAGGGTGCTATTTATTGCCGCACCCACTTTGTGCCTGTTTTTCCCGGTATTGACGTTACTTAGGGAAATTTCCCCGCAGAAGACCGGCCCTTCCCTCCTGAAGTAGCATAATGTTTTTTCTTGCAAGGAAAATCCGCTTGCGCGCGATTCTCCTGCAGCCCGCCTTCCATTTCGCTCGTGGCGCTTTTCCCGCTCCGCAGGAAATTTCTGCGTTCCTTCCCCGCCTGGAAAATGAACCGGTGACAAACTGCCGCAACGACGCTATCAAGCGTCACATAAAAACTTGAGCCACGATTCAAAAAGCTGTGGCCATTTCCAGCAATTGACAGGGAGCCTGCAGCAATGCTGCTGAGCCAAGTAATTTTCAACAATCCGTCTTTGACGGATTTTTGGGCCTTGGAGCGATGTGTCTCCGCCCAAGCCCGCCGGATTCCGAAAGAAATCAGCGCGCCGCTGACCTGTGATGTGGAGCCGGAATTCCGCTGCACGCCTCGAAAGTGGGACCTGATCCTAGCTGAAGCCCACGAACGCGGCTTGCGGGCGAGGCAGGCCGCCTGAGGCCTTCCGGCCCTTTCAAGTCTAGAACAGTTCCCCGGCAGAAATAAACCTGCCGGGGAAATTTGCCTTACTCAGCCGGGCTTGGCTCCGGCTGGCCTTTGATCCGCTCACGCAAGCCCTGCATCATTGCATAGAGCACCGGCACCACGATGACTCCGACGACCGTCGCCGCCAGCATTCCGCCAAAGACAGCGATACCGATGGCACGCTGGCTGGCCGCCCCTGCGCCGGATGCGATCATCAGCGGCACCACCCCCAAAAGGAAGGACAGCGCGGTCATCATCACCGCCCTGAAGCGCTGTTTGGCCGCCTCCTGCGCGGCTTCGCGGATGCTGAGGCCAGCGGCCCGCTGCTCCATTGCGAATTCGACGATCAGAATGGCGTTCTTAGATGCCAGGCCGATCAGCATGATCATCCCGATCTGCGTGTAGAGGTTGATGTCATTACCGGCCAGCGCTACAGCAGCAACCGCACCGAACAAGGCAACAATCACCGACAACAAGATCGCAACCGGCATGGTCCAGCTTTCGTATTGCCCGACCAGGAACAGGTAACCGAACAGCACCGCCATCGCCAGGATCACGGTCACCAGCCCGGCCGAGTCCAGCTGCTGCTGCGCGGTGCCGGTCCATTCAAAGGCGTATCCCGGCGGCAGCGCCGTCGCGGCTTCTTCCTGCATCACCCGGATCGCGTCACCCGTGGACAGGTCGGGTGCCGGAACCGCAGTGACGGTCGCCGAGCGGAAGATATTGTGCCGCTTCAGCAGCACCGGTCCCAGCACGTTCTCAACGTCGATCAGGGTCGACAGCGGCACCATCTCCCCGGACTGCGCCCGCACGTACAGGCCGCCGATATCCTCGATCTTGTCGCGGTAGGAACCCTCCGCCTGCAGCATCACTTTGTAGACGCGTCCGAACAGGTTGAAGTCGTTGACATAGTAGGACCCTAGATGCGCCTGCATGGTTTGGAACACCTCGGCAATCGGCACGTTCAGCGTCTTGGCCTTTTCCCGGTCCAGATCAACAAACACCTGGGGCACGTTGGCCCGGAAAGTGGTGTAGGACTGGGCAATCTCCGGCCGCTGGTTGGCGGAATAGACCAGTGAGCCGACCGACTGCGCCAGGTCCTGCGGCGTGCCGCCTGCGGTCTGCTGCACTGCCATTTCCACACCGGCCGACATGCCAAGGCCGGAAATCGGCGGTGGGTTGAAGGCAACGATGCTGGCCGCAGCCTCGCCGTTGGCGATGCCATAGATCTGACCAAGGATTGCGTCCGGCTGCAACGCCTCGTCCTGCCGCTCATCCCAGGGCGTCAAGTTGGCAATGATCATCGCACCGTTGGCGCTGGCGCCGTTCAGCAGGCTGAACCCATTGACCAGCACGGTTCCCTGCACACCCGGAATCTGGCGGATCTGCTCGTCAATCCGGCTAGTCACCGTCTCTGTCCGCCCCAGTGCCGCTGCGTCGGGCAGCTGAACGTCGACAAACAGATAGCCGTTGTCCTCCAGCGGCAGGAAGCCCTTGGACGTTGTGCTGAAAACCGTTCCGGTGCCAAAGGCCACGGCAGCAATTATGGCAAGCCCGATCACCGGAAGCCGCAGCAGGCGGGTCACGATGCTGAGGTAGCCGCTGCGCACCCCGCCGATCATGTTTTCGAACATCGCCAGCAGCCCTTTGGGCGGGCCGGAACGGGCCTTGAGCACGATGGCGCACAGCGCAGGCGACAGTGTCAGCGCGTTGACCGAGGAGATCACCACTGCGACGGAGATGGTCACCGCAAACTGCGAATAGAGCCTGCCGGTGATCCCTGGCATGAAGGTAACCGGCACGAACACCGCCAGCAGCACCAGCGTGGTGGCAATCACCGGGCCGGTGATCTGCCCCATTGCCTTGCGGGTGGCCTCAGGCGGTGACAGCCCCTCCTCCGCGATGATCCGTTCGACGTTTTCCACCACGACGATGGCGTCATCCACCACGATGCCGATGGCCAGAACAAGCGCGAACAGCGAGATGGTGTTAAGCGACATGCCAAGCGCCAGCAAGAAAGCAAATGTGCCGATCAGCGAGACCGGGATTGCCACGGCCGGAATGATAGTGGCGCGGAACGACCCCAGGAAGATGAACACCACTGAGATCACCAGCACAAAGGTCATCATCAGGGTGGTGATCACGTCATTCAGCGACTGTTCGACAAAATCCGTGGTGTTGAACGGCACGGAATAAGAAACATCCTCGGGGAAGGACTGCGAGAGGCGATCCATTTCCGCCAGAACAGCTTCGGACACGGCAAGCGCATTGGCGCCCGGCGCCTGATAGACCGCCAGAATAGTGGCCGGAACGCCGTCGAAATAGCCGGAAGAACTGTAATTGGAAGCCCCCAGTTCCACCTTGGCAATATCTCTCAGGCGCACCGTGCTGCCGCCTTCACCGGTGCGGATCACAATATCCTCGAACTCGCTGACCTCGGTCAGGCGGCCCTTGGACTTGATTGTGTATTGAAACACCTGATCCCCCGGCACCGGCGGTGCACCCACCTGCCCTGCCGACACTTCTATATTCTGCTCTTGCACCGCATTGATCACGTCGCCAGGTGAAATCCCCAAGCCCGCCATCTTGTTCGGCTCCAGCCAGACCCGCATGGCATATTCAAAGTTGGTCAGGATATCCGCCTTGCCGACGCCGGCGACACGCGCCAGTGCATCCTTGATGTTGATGGCCGCATAGTTTGACAGGAAGACGCTGTCATAGGACCCTTTGGGAGAGGTCAGCGCTGTCACCAGCAGCATGTTGGAGGAGCTTTTCTGGGTCACAACGCCATTCGCGTTGACCTCGGCTGGAAGAGCCGCCGTTGCCTGCGCCACCCGGTTCTGCACGTTTACGGAGGCGATATCCGGATCGGTTCCGACCTCGAACGTCACCGCCAGAGAGTAGCTTCCGTTGTCAGCGGATGTGGAGGACATGTAGAGCATCCCGTCCACCCCGTTGACCTGTGCTTCAATCGGCGCAGCAACGCTCTTTTCAACTGTTTCCGCGTTGGCCCCGGTGTAGGTAGCGGTGACATTCACCACCGGCGGTGTAATTTCCGGGAACTGCGCCACCGGCAGTGCAAAATAGCCGATCACCCCCATGACCGTCAGCACCAGAGAAATGACGATCGCGAATTTCGGCCTTGAAATGAATGTGGAGGAAAACATCGGTTATTCTCCAGCCTGAGCAGCCATGACCGGGTCCACCTCGACACCGGGGCGGATCTTTTGCAGCCCTTCGACAACCACGGTTTCACCCTTGATTAGCCCGTCCAGAACGATGATCCCCGTGCCCTGCACTTCGCCCGTCGCAATGTAGCGCTGCTGCACCTGGTTGTTCTCGTCCACCACCAGAACAAACGGCCCCTGCTGATCGCGCTGGATTGCGGCCTGACTGATGACAACGCGATCAACAGCTTCTTGCGACTGCAAGCCTACTGTAAGGAACGCGCCATCGAGAATCAGCCGGTCATCATTCTGGAACTTCGCCCGCACGGTGACAGCGCCAGTGGCGGGGTCCACGCGGTTGCCGGCAAAGGCAATCCGGCCCTTCTCCTCCAGTTCGGCCCCATTGGGCAGCACGACAAAGACTTCCGGCGCAGTTTCAGTGCTGGAGCGGTCGATACCCTCGGATTCCAGCTGCTGCAGGATCTCGACAAATTGCTTTTCGTTCAGCGAGAACGATACATAAACCGGTGCCTCGCGCACGATGTTGACCAGCGGTGCGCCGCTGGGGTTGACCACGTCGCCGATACTGACTTCGATACGCCCGACACGGCCCGAGAATGGCGCGAGAATCTCAGTGTAGCTCAGATCAAGCTCTGCCTGCTGGATGGCGGCCCGGGCCGCCCGCACCTGCGCCTCTGCCACCTGTTCATTGGCACGGGCAGTGTCGCGGTCCGTTTCCGGAACAGAGCCGCGCTCGAAAAGCTCCTGCTTGCGGACTAGTTCCAGCGACGCCAGCTCAAGGCTGGCTTCCGCCTGCGCCAGTTCGGCACGGCGGCTTTCCAGCACCGCTTCATAAGCGCTGCGCTCGATCCGGAACAGAATATCCCCCTTCTCAACTTCTGCACCGTCCTGGACCAGTGCTTCCTCCAGGTAGCCGCTGACCCGGGCCATGATGTCGGCCTTGTCGATTGCCTCACCCCGGCCGATGAAGGTTGCGGTGTCCTTGATCGGTTTGATCACCGCCTCCGAGACGGCCACCTTGGGTGCAGCCGCCTGCTGCTGTGCCAATGCAGGGCCTGCAGCAGACAGGCTAACAGCCGCAATAACTGCCAGCCCGGTACGGCCGGTCAGGCCCCTGTTCCAGAAACACGTCATTCTTGAGCCTTTCAACTTAAACAGAAATATTGTGTGCAGCCGATTACCCGGCCTGCTGTCCCGTATCCAAATCTATACCCTATTGAATACCCTCCCAGCACACATCTGCAAGCTGCACACGCAAAACTCGCCCGCTTCCGCCGCCATAAAGCCTAAGTTTCCAACAGGTTTCCGCAACGAAACCTTGCGTGCTCGGCGCAATTCAGAGAAACCGGAGAGTAATATTCCGGACATGGCAGCCCGCACGGCAGCACTGCGAAACAAGGAGATTCTCCGATGCAAGTAAACGGCACCCATTACCGGTCTCTCTGGTGGGATCACGGCAAAGATGAGCTGCAGATTATCGACCAGCGCTGGCTGCCGCATGAATTCCGCATTCAGCAAGTGGACACGCTGCAGGACTTTGCTGATGCCATCGTCGAGATGCGGGTGCGCGGTGCGCCGTTGATCGGCGCGACTGCCGCCTATGGCATGGCGCTGGCGATGCGGCTGGATCCGTCCGATGCGGCCATGGACCAGGCCTGGGGCTTCCTCAACGCTACCCGCCCGACCGCGATCAACCTGCGCTGGGCGCTGGACCGCTGCCGCGCCCATCTGCGTGTGCTGGCGGAAGGCGAGCGCGCCGCCGCGGCCCTGCAGCTGGCTCACGAAATCGCCGACGAGGATGTTGAAATCAACCGGTGCATCGGCATGCATGGTCTGGAACTGATCCGGCAGATCGCAGCAGGCAAGCCCGCTGGTGAGCCGGTCCGGCTGCTGACCCATTGCAACGCCGGCTGGCTGGCGACCGTTGACTGGGGTACCGCCACCAGCCCGATGTACCAGGCGCATGACGCGGGCATCCCGGTACACGTTTGGGTTGACGAAACCCGCCCCCGCAACCAGGGCGCGCTGACCGCCTGGGAGCTGGGCAGCCACGGCATCAGCCACAGCTACATCACCGATAACGCCGGCGGCCACCTGATGCAGCACGGGCAGGTCGATCTGGTCATCACCGGAACCGACCGCACCACCCGCCGCGGCGATGTCTGCAATAAGATCGGCACCTATCTGAAGGCGCTGGCCGCCAAGGACAACGGAGTGCCCTTCTACGTCGCCCTGCCCTCGCCGACCATTGATTGGGCGGTCTCCGACGGCGTTGCCGAAATCCCGATCGAGGAACGCAGCGAACGAGAGATCACCCATGTTCAAGGCAAGACCGAAGACGGCGCAATCGGCGTTCTCCAGGTGACGCCCGACGGCACGCCGGGCGGCAACCCGGCCTTTGATGTGACGCCGAACCGCCTGGTGACAGGGCTGATCACCGAACGCGGCGTCTGCGAAGCAACTGAAGAGGGCTTGGCCCGCCTTTTCCCGGAAATGGCCGCAGCGAAGTCCGCCTGATGCCGGAGGCCGCCCAATGAAACCACCGTATCACGACTGTGCCGAAGTCCGGCAGGCGGTGATTGACGCCTGCCTGGAAATGAACGCCCTCGGCATTAATCAGGGCACCTCTGGCAATATTTCCGTGCGGGCAGGAAATCACATGGTGATCACCCCGTCCGGCGTGCCCTATGAAAAATTGGCGCCTGAAGATCTTGTCCGGATGCCGCTGGACGGCAGCCCGGAGCCGGAGGGACAGCTGAAACCCTCGACAGAATGGCCCTTTCATCAGGCGATCCTTCGGTCCAAGCCCGGGGTAAACGCCGTCGTCCACGCCCATCCCGTCTACTGCAGCGCGCTGGCGATGAACCGGCAGGTGATCCCGGCCTGCCACTACATGGTTGCGGCCTTTGGCGGCAGCGATGTGCCAATCGCCGACTACGCGCTGTTCGGCAGTCAAAAACTCTCGAACAATGTCACTGGCGCTTTGCAGAACCGCAGCGCCTGCCTGATGGCCAACCATGGCGCGGTGACAATAGGAGAAAGCCTGCCCCGTGCGCTTTGGCGCATGGTGGAACTGGAATCACTTGCAAAGGGTTACACAGCGAGCCTGACCATCGGGCAGCCGCATATCCTGACGGACGACGAAATGGCGGAAGCCATGGCTGCCTTCGCAGACTATGGATTGAAGGACAGCCGCTGATCCTGCGCTGATGCAAAACGGAGCCGGAATGGAACACCCGCTGATCTTTGATGGTCACAACGACCTGCTGCTGCAGATTCAGTCAGGCAAAGTAACGTTTGATGAGCGCGGCTTCTTGGGCACTGGCGGCCATCACATCGACCTGTCCAAGGCCCGGTCAGGCGGTTTTGCCGGCGGGATCTTTGCCATTTTCGTTCCGGACGATAGCGATGCCTCCCTCATGGAAGAAATGATGGCAGACAGCTACGATCTCCCCTTGCCGCCCGCCGTGGACTGGCCGCGGGCGGCACAGATCGCCCTTGCCCAGGCCGCCATCCTGATCCGGCTGGAGAGACAAGGCGCGCTCAAGATCTGCCGCACCGCGACCAGCATTCGTGAAGCCATGCAGAGCGGTGTTATGGCCGCTGTCATGCATATGGAAGGCGCCGAGGCTATCGACCCGGACTTCCATACGCTGGAGGTGTTGCACGCCGCGGGCCTGCGCTCGCTCGGCCCGGTCTGGAGCCGCCCCACGATCTATGGCCACGGTGTTCCGTTCCGCTTTCCTTCCAGCCCGGACACTGGCCCCGGCTTGACAGCCGATGGTGTTCGGCTGGTCAAAAAATGCAATGAACTTAATGTTCTGATCGACCTCTCTCATCTGAATGAAGCCGGATTCTGGGATGTTGCCCGCTACAGCAGCAAGCCGCTGGTCGCGACCCACTCCAATACCCACACCCTGTGCCCGCACAGCCGGAACCTGACAGACCGCCAACTGCACGCCATCCGCGACAGCGATGGTCTGGTGGGGTTGAACTTCGCCGTCGCTTTTCTGCGCGAAGACGGCCGGATGGACGCGGACACGCCGGTTGCCCGGATGATTGAACATCTCGACTATCTGATCACAGAGCTCGGCGAGGACAGGGTTGGGCTGGGTTCGGATTTTGACGGCGCAATCATACCGGATGAAATCACAGATGCCGCAGGACTGCCGGTGCTGTGTGAGGCAATGAAGGCACATGGATATGACAGCAGGCTGATGGCAAAACTTTGCCACGGCAACTGGCTGCGGATATTGGAGCAGACTTGGGCGTAACGCCGCGGCCGCCCCACGTTTACATCGCAAACATATGATTTTAAAGGAATGCGGTGGTGCCCAAGGAGAGACTCGAACTCTCACGATGTTGCCATCGGGGGATTTTGAATTCTACCGACTTGCCAATTTTTCAAAGGCATAGGGGATTTTACTCCCACAGACAAACCGGAAACAAAAGGTGAAAGTGGGAGTGGGCTTTGCGGGCCGCTTCACTCCTTTGATGGACGAATTAGGCAGGCACTACATAATGTTCCTACATAAAGGACGTGCGTCTACATTCAGCCTACCGGATAATCCGGGCATGACAAGAAACTACGATTCAGACGCTATGCGTGAACGTCTTGAGGCCGAGCTGAAACGAGCAGGGCTTTCTATGAGACAGGCATCTCTTAATGCCTTCCAGACAAGCCCTGGCTACCTTCATTCTGTCATTAAGAATGGCCGGGAACCAAACGTGCGAAAGTTGGCAGAGGTATGTGCGGTTAACAGCCTCAGTCTTGCTTACATCCTGCTTGGCTTTGAGATTTCCCCAGAGACTGAGCGCCTAGCGGCCATGATGGAGCAAAATCTGGAAACCCGAAATGCTATTCTAGCGCTTCTTGACAAGAAGTAGGCGCCCTTGCGCACTCCCGACGGCCTCCTCACTTGGGCCGCTCCACCTACAGAGCTACAATCTTCAAATCCCGATCAGCCGGGGCGGGATAGAGTGGCCTGCCGCACCCTTCCTACTGGTGCCATTACCCCGCGGGTCGCTCGCTCCTTAGTTGGACACAAGTTTAGATTTCAAAAAAGCCCCGAATTACCAAACCTAACGCTGCGACCAAACATGCAACAAAGGCATGCAGCGAGAAAAAAAACCAAAGTGCGGAGCCCACGTCATGATCGATCAGAATGGCCTGGGCGAAAAATCCGACCGACAAGGCCGCCAAAGCCATGCAATAGACAGCTCCTTGACTAGGCCGAAAAAAAAGAGCCCCCAGCCCGATCAATGCTGCAAATAGATATGATGTCATAGCCCCCTACCCGGCGGCCTCCTTTGCTGGACCCTAACGGAGTCTTAACGTGTTGTTAACGCAACTCCCGCATAAGGAAAGTAGGAGACCTTAAGATCTCCCAACTTAACTTCAACGCCGCAAACTCAGCGGGCGCTCCCCAACATCGAGCGTCCGCTGCTCCTTACTTGGACCGCTCCACTTACAGAGCTACAATCCTCCAATCCCGATCTAACCGGGGCGGGATAGAGCGGCCCGCTGTATCGCCGACAACGGTGCATATGCCCGGCGGGTCGCTCGCTCTTTATCTGGATACTTGTCGAACCGTAACGCCAACAACTGATCCGCATTGACACCCAAATGTCTGCCCCCATGGGTTCGGCTTGCAGGTTCCACCAATGAACCCTCCTGGCACGCTGTAGAAGTCGAAGCTCGACCCGTTGTCACTGTCATATCCGGAAGCGACACCAACTCGGTTGCAATTTTTGCAATGAAGGTGAAACTCAAAGTGGTTCCTAGACATTACTTCTCCTTACTTGGCCTCTCCGACAGAGAAGATCAGCCAAAGGCTTCCAATCGACGCGAAGCGCGACCAGGCGATTGAATGCAACCAACATGGAAAAAGACAATGCCTGCACATTCCAAAAATGGACTAGACAGTCTCTGTGCTAACAAGTTCTCGTTCGATTTGTTCAGCCAGATCATCTGGAAGCTCAGTGGCAAAAGCCAGTCGCCGCACATCTTCCACCAGAATCGAAACGACCTTCCTTGCGCCTGCCAAATCACTGCAACTAGCCCCTTCGGCGCACTGGAGGGTCTCTGACAATTCACACACCTGCTCCGCGGTCAAATAGTATCTTTTAGCCACCAGCAATTCTCCGGCCTTCCATTTGACTTGTTCAACGACACAAGTAGACGTGATCTGCCTTTTAGGCTGCAAGCACTTTGGCTAAACTTGAGAGCTGCACGCGCTGCGCTTCGGGAATGCTATAAAATGTTCTGACAAGATCCGCCGCCTCCTTTGCCTGCAGAATTTCTACAGAGAAATGCCGCTCCTCCTTCGCGCCCTTAGCTTCTCTCAAGCCCTTAAAAAAATAATCTACTTCTATATCAAGGGCGGCCGCAATCTCCCAAAGGCGAGAAGCGCTGACTCTGTTCGCACCCGTCTCGTACTTTTGGATCTGCTGAAATTTGACACCAACTTCAGATGCCAGATCCTGTTGAGTCTTCCCGACTAACCAGCGGCGATGACGAATTCTTTTGCCAACATGAACATCAACTGGATGCGGCATGAAACGTTCCTTCTTTTTGTAGCTCTCGACGCAGGTACACCATTTTAAGTTGCGCCGCAAATCATGGTCTCGCCCGAAAGCAAGATCCTGATTGGCGTGGCGGATTGGCCACCCATGTTCAAGTGGTGACCTTAGATCCAGACCCCTCTTTTGCTCGATTTTTTGGCCAGTCACTCTAAGTCGTCATAATCCCAGTTCTTCCGAGTTGGGATGCAGCGGCCCACTGTATTGCCGACAACGGTGCTGATGCCCGAGTGGGCCGCTCGCTCCTTAGCTGGACAGCAGCACTTACCGTCCTACATTTTCGTAATCCCGGAACATTCCGGGGTGGGATAGAGCGGCCTGCGTCATCATTTTGACTGTTTTCCGCGGGCCGCTCGACGATCACACCAGCCGCTCATTCAGCCTCCTTTGCTGGACATATTCCACTTCTGCACTATGTCGCCTTGCGACCCGGTCTTCCTTTGGGGGGAGGAAGGACGGGAGAGAGCGGCCTGCATTACTTTTAGTTCAATTACCATTGCAGGCCTCTCGCCAATCAGACGGCTACGCTCTTCTATCCAGACCAACCGTTTTTTCGGCACCATTCTTCACCTGCGGCGACACCTTCAGCGCGGCTGGTATACCCTTGGGGCAGCACAATTTTCCTGCCTCGGAAGCACACAGTCACAGTTCCCGTTAGCTCATCGTAGCTAATCGACATCCCATCTTCATACGGCATCGCGCCTCCTCCGTTTCTGGGTTGCTGTCAGCCTCAAATCAGTTGATGAGATCCTTGGGTATATCAGAGTAATTAATGTGGAACAAAATCGGGCTTCCTAACTGCATAGATTCTGCCATCACTGGTATGGACTTGCTTCCGCCTTGAATTCTGAGCACAGCGGGGCCCATGGCCACAGACAGGACGCCAAACAGTTCGCCTGGGTAGTTCGAAAGAATACACCTAATCTTTCTGTGCATGCCGTCGGGAACAGTCTTAATGTCGAAATCTACGGCGTATTCGGATCCGCCAACTACAACCACCCCAGCGCCCGACTTCTCAAAATTTCTCACACACTACTCCTTAGTGTTCTAAAGGCGAATTTTAGTATCCGACCCACTGTCAGGTAGGCACTCGACACCTGCACTTTCAAGTAAAGATTGTATATTTTGACTCCGATTAAGACCTGCGCCTAAAATTAACAATCGAGAGCGTAAGGTCTGACGGTAATCCAGAACCCACCTAGCGCACTACTGACGCCGAACCCGAAGGTCAGCGGCCCATCAGATTTGAGCGTTTCACAACTCACCCGACCGACGGCAGGCGGACAGAGCGAGCCTTCGCTACGCCTGCCCCCGATGGCGGCTTTTCAGTTTATTGCGTATCCGTTGATGCCGTCCCAGATGAGTTTCGCTGAAACAATGACGAGCAATGCGTAGAGCACACGATAAAGCGTTGCCTGGTTTAGTTGTTCGTGCAGCTTCCAACCCATCCATACACCGATTGGAACGGCGGGCAGGGTAAGAAGCATTAAAAGCCAAGGCGCGCCCGCAATCGTTCCAAGCCAAAGCCAGGGAAAAAGCTTGATCACGTTGCCCGCAGTGAAAAACAGGCTGGTCGTTCCGGCATAAATGTTTTTCGGCAATCCCAATTGCAGGAGATACATCGCCAGCGGTGGGCCACCGGAATGCGCAACCATAGTTGTCACGCCAGAGACCATACCCGCGACTGTAGCCGCAGCGAATGAACGTTTGCGCTGAACCACCTTGCCGCCAGCAAGATACCAACGCGCTGCAAAAAGAAGGGTGACACCTCCAATCAGGATCGCAACGGCTCGCCCATCAAGAACACCGAGCAGCCATGTTCCAAGCCCGATCCCAATCACAAGCGCAGGAAGCAAAGCTTTCAAATCCGGCTTTGACCAAGTTGAAGGTGTCCAATAGCGCAGGGCAACTAAATCCATCGCAACGAAGAGAGGCGCGAGCATCGCACCTGCCTCAATCGGGTCCATCACAAGAGCGAGAAGAGGTATGCCTACGATTGCAAATCCACCGCCAAATGCTCCCTTCATAAAGGCAATCAGGAAGACCGCAGCTAGTGTAACGATGAGAGTGATTGGGTCAGGCACAGATGGAAGATTCATTTTTATGTTGGGATCGGATTGATCGAATTCGACCTGTATAGCGGACATCTCGCTGCTGTGCAGCATAAGTTAAATTGGGCTCGCTACTGCCCTTCACTGGCTTCCGCAGCCATGAGCCCAGAAACCGACCCTGCACGCCACCGGCAAACAGGCGCGCTGGCGTGAAGGGCCGACGGCGCACCGCCGTCGACATTACTGATTAGCCGTTGCCGAGCATCAGAGAACCCGCGCCAGGAGCCCCGAAGCAATGCCGCGGCGCAGTGATCCAAGGCCGAGTGCATTCAGAACGACCAGCAGCCAGTTTTCGTCAATCTCGATCCCGGGCACATCAATGCCCAGGCCGCGTTCCACAAAAACGCTCAGCAGGATCATGGCTGCAATGATGTATGTCTTCTTGCCTTCAAGCATGGTTTTTCCTTTCTTCAGGCTTCATTGGTGGAGAGGACGGCGCCGGATGCATCAAGGAGAGGCAGCGGGCGCTGATGGGCGGCCGGCCAGGTCTTCGGCCAGCGCAGGGCCAGCAGGCGGCTTGCGGCCAGCCAGCTGTCGCGGACGGAATCGGACTGATTGCCGCCGCGGATCAGGTACCGGTTGCGGACCGGGTCGAAGCCGACCGCGAAGCCGACGTGCCCTCCCTTGTCGCGGGTGAAGCTGGCAACGGCGCCATAGACCTTCCCGCAGGCAATGCCGTAGTGGGCGAAGTTGCGCGCCCAGTAGGGGTTGCGCTCTATGGCATCCGGCAAGGGCTCGTCCGGCAGCGCCAGCTCCAGAGAGGTGATCGCCGCATCACCGCACCAGGGGTAGACCGCCGGATCGCCAAGAGTTGAGCCATCAGAGGCAAGCCAGGCGCGCAGCTCGGCATTGTCGCGAACTTCGTGCAGGCCGATCACCTTGCCGATCTCCACCAGCCAGGGAGGTTCCGGCGCTGTGTCTGGGCCAAAGCGCCGCGGCTGCTGATCCTCGACCGCATCCGCCAACCGCTCCAAGGTGACCGGGCCGACATAGAACCGGGCACGAAGCCCCTGCCCCCGTTTGAACGCAATCACCGCGGCTTGTGTTTTCGGGCCAGCGATACCGTCAATCCGGCCGGTGTAGTAGCCAAGCGCCTTCAGCGCGCGCTGCAGCCAGCGCACGTCATAGCTATGCAATGTCATGGGATTTCCCTTCTGAGTTACATCTGGGCAAGGACAGCCCAGCTAATGCCAAGCCAGACCAAGATTGAGAGCGTTGTACGGACCCGGCGCCAGGCCTTTGATCTAAGGAAGCGGATCATGAGCCTGCCCCCATCAGGCGCCGGACCAGCAGGATGACCGGGCCGCGGAACCGGCTGAAGGCGTCATGCGCCACATAGGCCGCCAGGAAGGCAATAATCAGCGTCAGCGCGGGGTATTGCACTTCAAACCGCGCCTCCAGCCACTGGGCCACCATTGGGCCACCCAGAACCCCGATCAGAAGGTTGAATACGGCGACGGCCACTGCCGGCTTCAAGCGCAGCTCTTCGCCTTCCAGCAGAGCCAGTGTGACGCCAAGCAGGGCGACAACAACAACCGCCCAGTTTGATCCGTATTGCGCCAGCCAGCCACCGGCCACGCCAAAGAACCCCGCCATGGCGGAGCCGAAGCTTTCAAATTTCATGAGGTATCCTGCTCGTATTGTTGTGGCGTCAGGCGCCAATCGTTCCGGCCAAGAGGAAACAGAGCAGTTCTGAGTAGCGCAGACCGTAGCGGTAGCCGTCCTCTACTTCGACCTCCACCTGCTCCTCAACTTCAGTCATGACCGGGTTTCGGTGCATGACCGGAACAAGGATCGGATTGCCATCTACGTCCTCCCCCTGTTGCTTCACAACGGGGGCTCCATTCTCATCAACCACAGGGATGAGTTCATAAACACGACGCTCAACGTCTTCTGTGACCACGCGTCGGACAGCAACATCGTTCTGGACGTCGATTACCACCTTTTCCACCTGCACGGTCTCGGTCGCTTGAACCTCAACCGTCTGGGTCTGCATCTCCTTGCGGTAATGCACGTCCTTTGTGAACAGGCTGTACCGCTCAGGATCTAGCCCAGCCTCTTCAAACCGCTGCGCAACCTTCTGAGCAATCAGGCCAGTGTGCAGACGCGCCCCGCCTACACCCTTATTCTCCACCGCGTCGATCCACTGATAGATGCAGATATCCCCGCGAATGGCATCGGCCACTGACAGCTCGGCAGCGGTAAGACCCCGCCTGTTGGTTTTCAGGTTTTCGTCCGACGTGTTGATGGTGGGGTTTGCGCAGTAGAATTCCGCCCATCTGCCGCCGCTACTCCCGAGATTACTCGAATTGTCGGCGTCCGGCTTAAAGGCGTCGTCGAAGACAAATACGTTCTCTACCGTTCCGCTGCTGACAACCGATGTGATCATAACTCGCGCGTTGTCGTCGTGGGTTCCGTAACGATGAAAAGCCACCTTTGGCCTATAGGCGCCATTATTGAGGTCGTTAATGCCCTCAATAATTCCGAACGGGCTAGTGTTGGAGGATCGGTTTCCGGTCAGGGTAATCCTTCCCTGACTCCCATCGTCGACATCCAGCGCACCATCCGCCGTCATGGTGACAAGCCCCGAACCGCCCGGGTTGAATTCAAGATCCCCGGTGTCGTGAACCAGACGCATGTTTCCGCCAAGCGCAGTTACGCGGGCCTCAGGCACACCGCCCTTCAGGAACTCCAGCGTCGCCTCGCCGTTTGCGTTGCCCGCATCGATGTTGAGAACCGCATCAGGGTCAGCGCCACCCGCGTCGGTGTTCTTCACGCGGATCGCGACCTCGCCCCCGGTGCCCTGCGCATCGATCAGATGGGCCGGGGAGGCGGTGCCGAGACCGAGGCTTGACGCCTCAAGGGTGGTGAACCCGCCCGCCGCCGGCGCCGTCTGTCCGATTGGAACGCCGTTGATCTCGCCGTCATCCGTGACGCCTGCCAGGCCTTCCAACCAGGGGATATAGACGGTGTTCTGCCAAACAAAGAGCGCCAGAGCGCGGGCGTTAAAGCTTGCCGGATCGCTCAAGTCTGGAAGCGGCGGCGCGGAAGGTGCGGTTAGCGTCATGTCAGGCCCTCAATATCAAGTGTAACGATGGATTTTCCGCGCCTTTGCAGCGGGATTTCGTAGTCCTGGAACAACCCGTAGGAGATTGCCGCATAGTCGGAGACCAGGCTTTCGTCGGCGAAGTAGACGGCGGCGGTGTCGCGCAGACTGTCGAGAACGCGCTTAACCCGTGCAGCGTCGTTTGCGCTCATCGAGAAGATGAAGTTCACCGGGTCCGACTTTGCGCGGCCGACGATGTTCCAGTTTCCGAATGCGTCCTGCTCTTTGACGCTGAAGGACGTGAGCCCGATGCTTGTTCCCTCGTGGGTGACGCCAAGGCTGACTATTTTGCCTAAGGTGATTTCCCCCACTTTTGCGGTCCCGGAGCCGTCACCGATTGTGATGTCGATCCGATACCCAGGCAGCGCCGTGAACCCAGTGAACATGGCCAGGGTTTTGATCTGGTCCAAATCCGTAGTGAAGAAAGTGAACCAGTCGACAATATCGCTGTCGTCTACCAGCTCCAGCGTCTGGTCAAAGATTTCAACCGGGCCAGTGTCAAGGACCTGAACCCGGACCTCGGAGGCGCCAAGGTTGAAGAATACCACACCCGTAACGAGCTTGTCCGTCGTGATGGAGTAGCTGATGCTGCCACTGTTCTCGGTCTGGTCAGCCAGCACTCCATCAAACGCCTTCCAGCGGTTGGTGGCGCTGACCTCAAGCCACCAAGTGCCGTTGTCTGTCGTCGGATCATTGCCCTGGTTACCGCCTTGCACGCTTTCGTAGATCTTGTGCGTTGTGGTGCTGATCACGCGGGCCTGCGCAGCATAAGTTGTCCCTGATACCCAGGCGCTGTGATCGTTTTCTGCCACGTTGGAAGACGTAAGAATGGCGTCTGTCATGGCGATTGGCTTGATAATCTTCATTCCACCACCTGCGTCACTTTGAGAGACCCGGGATCTCTGCTGAACCGGGTCAGCGCGTCCCCGCTGCGCTTGTTGTGCTTGAGATTGGCCAGCATCAGCTGCTCGTTATCGTCCCGCAGCTCAGCCACCTCCCGGCGAAGTTTCCGCAGCTCAGCCACCACTTCACGGTTGTCGAGCATCGCCCTGGTGTCGGCCGGGTTATAGATGCGGGAAGGGGCGACCAGTTCAATGTCGTTTTCCCCGACACGGGCCAAACCGCCGCGGTGCATGCCACCGTTGGCAAAGGCAGGAATCTCGCCCAGCCCCCGGATCTGCTCGCGAAGCCGCTCCGCACGTGCTTCTGCATTGCCGACCCGCGTGTTGGTCGCCCCGAAATGCCGGCCCATGGCATCGGTCCCGAACTCTTCCCGCAACGCCTCCTTGAAGGCCGCAAGGTTGGCTTCGGTTCCGCCGTAGTAATCAAAGGAGGACACGATCCGGCCATCATCGTTTACGGACACGGTTCCATTCTGCCCAACCAGCGAAATGCCATACTGGCTCCGAAGGGCGTTGAACTCATCGACCACGCGCTGACCGCTGCCAGCCGCTTCTACAGCATCAGCGCCCCGTACTTGCAGACGGGCAATCCGCTGCTGAGTTCTCCGCAGCTCGCTCTCCGCTTCTACAGCGTCCCTCAGCTCGCCGAGCATGCTGGACAGCATCCCCATTGGGCCGACAACATCCAGCAGGCCCCCGGTCAATGCCCCGAAGAGCGTTGCCATATCGCCTGTGGGTGAAACCTCGGCAATGCCCGGGTTCTGGCTTGCAGCCATGATATCCGCACCGAGATCTTCCAGACGGTCTTGATAGGAAACGATGTTCTGGTCAAAACCCTCCATGCTGGCATCAGCGGTCTGCAGATACTCCCCGAGATCGGTCAGCACGGAGACCTGATCGTCCAGGAGGCCGGCAAGCCGCTCCTCCATGCTGCCCGTGGCGTCTGCCACAGCCGCCACTTGGCCGACTTGGGCTTGGACCTGCGCCGCGATGCGCCGGTATTCGACGCTGGACGTAGCCGAGGCATAAAGGCTGTCCAGGTAGCCGCGCGCAAACCCGGTGAGATCCTGCGCCGCCTCGATGTCCCCGCCCATGGCCAGAGTGTAGGCGCCTTGGAACCTGGCCTGGTTCCGGGCAAGCACCTGTTGCGGGCTGGCCGTTGTCAGATTGCTGTTCAGCAGGCCGTCGAGAAAGTCCTGGAGAGATTCCGCGGCGCGGAACCACAGCTGCGCGGTCTGGCGAGCCTCCCTTGCCGCATCCCGCGACAGGCTGATCTGATCGCTGATGGTTTCCTGCACCTGCCCCATGAGCGCCACGGTCTCTGTTGAAAACGCGCTCTCCTGCGGCAACAGCTGATCCAGAGCACCAGACATGGCCATCAGGTCGGCATAGAGCTGGCGCCCGCTTTCGGAAGTCAGATCAATGCTCTCAACCAGCTGACGGAACCCGGCCCGGCTTTCAGGCATAGACAGGCCCAACTCCTGAAACTGCTCTTGCATGAGCCTGGTTGCAGTCACAATGCGCTCAGCCTCGGTATAGAAGCCGTTCCAGTAGGCAGAGGTGGCCGCGGTGAAGGCCTCTTGGCCACCGAACATATCGATCAGGTCGGAGGCGGCATCACCACCCGCCAGCGAGGTTTCAAATGCGGTGTGGCCGAGGAGGTCCATTGCGTCGTTGACCGCCAGCAGGCTGCTGCCCAGCCGGGTCAGGGTTTCGATGGCAGTCTCCCCGGCGCGCGACCATTCATCCGTTCCGAGGATCATTTCCGCCATCTGGTCGGAGGCAATCTCGAAGTGCCGCGCCAGATCCTGCTGGATCTGCTCTTGAGTGCGCCCGCTGGTCATGACGGACACGAAATACCCCTCGTAATCGTCCAGGGTATCCCGGCCCAGCCCCAGGGCTTCAGACAGGTCCAGCAGGCTGCCGGTCAGCGCATTCGCCTGCTGGTCAAGAGCGCTGGAAACGTCAGGGTCGAGCGCGCTGTAATTGCTCCTATCGCTCCTGAAAAAGCCGCCTTTGTAGAAGTCCCGGCCGAAGCCGTCGAAACCATCAAGGTCAATGGTGCCTTCCAGCGCCGAGTAGGCGAATTTCCGGCTGAAGCCCTTCTTCAGGAGCGCAGCAGCGCCAATGATGATGCCAAGTGCAGGCAAGGCAGCGCCAAAGGCGCCCGCAGTGAAGCCTGCGCTACCAGTCGCCAGCCCGCCGAGAGTTGCAAAGGAAGCCCCCAGGCCGCCGCCGGAGAGAATGCCGCCAAGGCCAGATGCGAAGCCAGCAGCAAACCCGCCGCCGCCGATCAGGTTACCGGCACCGCCCACCAGGTTCAGCAGCCCGCCTCCTCCCCCGGCCGCGGCGCCTGCTGCTTGCTGTCCGCCAACGCCAAGAAGTAGCTGGTCCAGCCCGAGAACGCCGGTGATCTGTGCAATGATGGGCAGCACAATCCGCGAATGGGCAAACTGATAGGCAATATCCCGTAGCATTCCCTCAATGGTGTCGGTGAGGCTGCCGCCTTCGAACGCGGTCCGCGTGATCTCCTCACTCCACCGGTTCTGCAGCTCAACCACGCGCTGCTGCTGCGCTTCCAGCTTTTCGAGCTCGAACAGTTGGCCGGCAAGGCCCTCGATCTGAGCCTTGGAGTACTTGCTGGCGTCCTTCCCGAGGCGCTGCTGAACGGTGATCAGGGCTTGGTACTGCGCGCGCTGATCTCCACTCAGTCCAAGCAGCTTTGTCCTCTGCTGAATGTCCTGCTGCAGTGCGGCCAGCCCGCTCCGGGTGGCGCCACCGAGTTTATTGGTGCTTTTGGTCAGCTCCTTTACGACCTCATCAACTGACTGATAGCCAAGCGCCTGCTGATAGGATGCCTCAGCGAATTTGCGCGGGTCGCCACCGCGGCCAGAATACTCCTTGGAGGCCTGCAGATTTGACAGATTTATGGCTGCATTCAGGGAAACACCCAGGTTGGCCGCCAGGATCGCAGCTTCCTTTGCTGCTGCGGAGACACCCTTTTCAATGTCAACATTTGCCAGCTTCAGCGCCTCAACGGCCGCCGCGCCAATCTCGTCCGCGATTTCATCAGCTGCAACGCTGGTCTCTTCCGACACCGAAACGATACGCGCAAATACCGAAAACACTCTCCCGGCCGCAGTTGCGATCTTACCCATTTCGTCCGGGATGCGCCTGGAGCCCTCATAGGCCGAGGAGATAGCAAGGGAAAGACGACGGGCGGCCTCGGCGGCCTCTTCTTTTGTGGCTGCCGCGTTGATGGCATCAATCGCGTCCTTTACTCGATACGCTTCGGCAGAGGTGAGGCCAAACTGCACCTGAATTTCTGCCAGGATTTCTGAAACCTGCAGCTCTAGGGCGTCGAGCTCGGCCTTGGGAAGGAACCCTCCCTCATCCCGGGCGGCCAGCGCAGCGCCGAGCTCCTTGCGGGCCTCAGAAAGCTGGCCCACTGAGACCATCAGTGCATCTAATGACTCCGACGCCTCAGCAATGGCCGCGTCCATTTGATTAAGGGCCATTTGCTCCGCGACCTTTACCAGCTCTCGGTGGACTTCCCGGACCGCCTCGGCATGCTTGCCATACTCTTTGCGCAGGTCTCCGGTCTTCGCACGCGTAATCTCCGCAATATCGATGTAAGCGCGAGATGCACCTTCAAGTTTGTCCAGGCCCTTTGCGGCGTCCTTGGCGCCCTTGCCGGTATCGAAGAGAGACATGGCAAGCGGCCCCATGACCGCAATCACGCCGCCAGCGAGAATGCCCCAGGTTCCGAAAATGGTCAGCATGTCCGCCGCCTGAATGCTGAGGGCACCCATGTAATCGCCGGTCACAGCGCCTTGCTGCGCGACTTGGTTGAGCTGGAACGCCGTTTGTTTCAAAGCGAACTGACCGCCGCCGACAGATGCAAACAGAGCATCAAACCGGCCTGTCACGCGGACAACTTCTCGCCCAGAGCCAATCATCCGCGCCTCGAGAAGGCTGAGCGTCTGCACCCTCTCCTTGTCAGAAATAACGCCGGCCTTTTGAGCGGCATTCAGCGACTCAATGGTAGCCTCATATCTCTTGGAGGCAGCGAACAACGGGTCGAGACTGGCGCGGGTGGCTTCGTAAGCCGCCCGCATGTCCTTGGCCTCCTGGGCTGCCTTCTGCTGCGCTGCCGCTGCCCGTTCAGCCGCCGGGACAACACCCATGTAGCGCCGGGCAGCCTCTTGAAGAACCACATTGGCGGCCTGCTGGCTCGCCTCGCCTGCAGCCACAGAGCTGGACACAAGGCGCTGAACCTCAGCGTACTTCTGCGATGCCGCATAGGAGGGGTCGATAGCCCGGCGCAGTTCTTCGAAGCTGCGCACATTGGTGCCCAGTGCCGCTTGTGTCCGCCGTAGCGCCTCCTGATAGGACTTTTGCTCCCTCGTGGACTTCGAAGCTGCAGCACCTGCACGATCGAAGCCACCGGCAACGCCATCAGCCGCTTTTTCGGCGCGCCCGGCGGCGGCCGTGACGGAGTCGAGCGACCGTTCGCCCTTCTCAAGACCAGCGGTTTCGGCACCCAAAGTGAGCGTGGCAAAATCCATGCGGCTTGCCCCTTTCGCGCATAACGTGAAATGATCCCCCAATTGAGTTAGGAGGATTTATTGATGGCTATTTTTCGTATTGGCGCGGTTGTGCTGTTAGCAGCTGGCGCACCGCTTGGCGCCAAAGCTGAAAACTATATCAGCTGCAGCGACTTGATTTCATTTTCTAAAGGCATCGGCCCTTTGATCGGAACAATCAGTCACATGTTGGAATGGTGCGAGGAACGTGTCCCAAACGATCCATCCTGCAATGAGCTACTGCGAGTTGGCAGAGAGAATAACCTAGGCCACCATGCGCAAGCTGTGGCGCTCAAGGCTGTAAGCTTGGGCCTAGAATGTCCTGTCGAGGAATAACCCAGCCTTTGAAGGGCTGGGCTTGCCAAATTGCCTCAACTTTCCCTCTCACTCGGCATGATGCTGAATGGATCGGCACCCTCACGCAGCCCACGCTCATAAGCCTGACTCATTTGGCGCAGCGTCTGCGCCTCCCAGGGCTCCGACAGCGCACCCGTCAAAGCGACAAAAGCTTGCAGGTCTATCCACTCAAGGGGAACTGCGCCGGCCATCGGATCGTGCTTTACCGGCCCGGCGTCGAACAACGCATCAAGAAGATATTGGCCTGCGCGAAGCTCCAGGAAAGGCGGGGGGATTCCCGCCTCCCGGTAGGCATCTGCACGGGTTTGCTGCGGCCGCTTGGCATCGTCTTTGTGATCGATACAGGAGTTAAGCCAGCCCGCCTGGTGCGAGGCGTGGATCAGCCTGCGGAGATTTGCCCCAAAAAACGGGCGCCATCCTCTGCCGCTTCAATCACCTGCTTGGCAAACGGCTTGTTCGTCAGCTCGAATTTGGGAACGGTGATGTCCTGGCCGTCCTTGTCTTTCGAGGTGATCATCACCGTTTTGCCCTGATCATCCTTGAGCGTATCCATTTCGGGGAAGGTCATATCAAGGATGCCGCGGATTTGCTCCTCGGTCTCCACCTTTGCCCCTTCGTTCTCGATGTTGCGGGGCTCGATGATGTAGCGCATTGCCGCATCAATCATCGACTCGTGCAGGGCTTCCATCACAGCCTTTTCGTCATCACCGCCAGCGGCCTCCTCGGCCTTCTTCTGCATTTCGCTGATGCGGGACTGCACAGAGCGGGCAGCCGTGCCGCGGATCAGGAAGCCCGGGGCCTTGCCACCTTCCCCGATGGGGTCGCCGGTGAACGGATGGCACAGGGGCAGGAAAACGCCCTCTTCGGCGCGCTTACGGGTGTTGAATACGGACATGTCCATGAAGTTTATCCTTTGGTCTCAGGTTTCATGCTGGGCCGGGAAGGTTGAAACCACCTCCCTCCCCGGCCCTCATCCGCCCCGAGGGGAGGCGAATTAGGCAGGCTGGGTGGCCTTCACGGTCTTTGCGTTCTGGCGGAAACCGACCTGGAAGCCCTCATAGGAGCTGTTGTCGCCCTGGTTGGGCTGGTGGCTGTGTGCGATGCCTTGGGCGTACTCCACCTTGTCACCGGTCACCGGCGCCGGGCCGTGGCCAGTGTCGGCGCCGGTGCCGTTCACAATCTTCACCGACAGCAGGCCGTCATTGTCGTCTGCCTGGCCGATCAGATCAGCCTGGCCGGTGTCGCCGTCGACGTCGCGGAAAGTCATGGTGGTGTCGACACCTTGGCCGGCGCCCTTCGTGGCCGAGGTAAAGCCGGTGGAAAGGTCCGGAATGTCGGTCATTGAATGGGTCGTGCCCAGCTGCGGAAGGGTAATCAGGCCCTTGACCTGCACCCAGGTCAGCGCTTCGAAGCCCGCGGCATCGTTGGTAGCCGGCAGAGCTTTGGCAACATAGATCGTCTTGCCGATATGGTTCTGCGTCATGTCAGTTCTCCATGCAGAAAGACCCCGCTCGCGGGGGTGTTCAGTTCAGGTTGTGGGGAATGCCCGCTTTGCCCCGCGAGCTGATAGGGTTACTCGGCGTTCCCCGCCGATTTCCGCGCCCAGCCCTTGGCGAGCCAGGCTGCTGCGTCTTTTTCCAGCGGGCGGGCTTCCTGCCCGATCTCGCCGTTGCGCTTGTCGGTGTTCACCAACGTCACGCGCGAGGGCGTTTCAGCGGCCTTTTCAGCCGCGGGTTGGAGTTTGGTTTTGCCAGTCAATTTGACCTCCATTGGCTGCTTATGATGCCTCGTAGCGGATCTTGATCGGAAGCCGCCAATCCTTGGCGTCCCGGTATCCCTGGCCGATATGAGGCGGTTGAGTGATCGTGATCTTGCCGCCCGTCACATCGAGCTTCAGAGACTGCCGGAAGCGGGCAGCGATAAGGTCGGCCTGCCGTTCATTCGGCCGCGCCCACTTGTCCAGATTCCCGACCACGGTCACCTGCACAAACCCTTTGTGGACGGTTCCTTCGCCGTTCAGCGTCCGGTCTTCGGGCTGTAGGCGGACCACTTCGAAGGCAAGGTGCGGTTCAACGGTGGCCGTGAAGGTCCTGTTTTCCCAGACAATGGGATAGACGCCCGGCATACCTTTCAGATGCTGCCCGAGTGCGTCTGAGATATCCGCCTCGCTGATCATTTGCCCTGCACCTCTCTGGTCCGTGCGTCCACGAATTCCTGAAACCGCGCCGCGTTGGCGCCGACATAGTGCCGCCCTGGCTGGTTGTACTGCCGTCCCTTGGCATCGGTGCCGGTGAACCCTGCCTCAATCCGCATCGCGTATTCCTGGGTCCAGGTGAAGGTCAGCCTGTCGCCCAGCTCCATTCCGGCGATAACGGTGGTGTAGCTTGCGGCGCCCTTACCGGCAGCCCCGCCATCGATCGAACTCACCAGCGAGTTCACCAGGTCACCGGTCAGACCCACCGGGATCTTGCCCTCTTCGAAACTGTCGGCGCCGCGGGTGATGCCCAGCTGGGTTGTCTGGGCCGCCTCAACCACATCCTGGATGGCCTCGGCCGCCACATAGCGCATATTCCTCTTTGTCTTCTGCACGAATTCAACCACTTGTGCCGCGAACGTCTTGGCCATGCTCAATCCCTCCGCAGACGGACCCGATAGATGGCCATGCAATTGCAGCCGATGGTGTGTTTTGCCGGGGCGCCGTCGTCGTGCGGCCGGCGCATCCTGGTGCCGTCAGGGAACTCGAAGTGCTCCCCCGCCTCGATCACCGTGCCGTGCATAGCCTGATGATCCAGCCGCGGCTCCAGCGAGCGGTTGTGCTGCCAGCGTGCGGTGACCGTCTCAACCTCGGGATTGTCCCGCAGCTGCTCGATACCTTCCTCCCGGCCCGCAGCGAGTGCCTGGCGCGCCTGGTGCTTTGCGATGACCCGCCCCCGGTATCCAAGCGCCTTGGAGCGATGCGCCTCCATGATCCGGTCCAGCTGCCTGCCGGTGATCGCCCGGCCCTCGCGGATCGCTTGGAGGATGGTCTTGTCGAACCGCTTGTCGCGCAGCTTGAGCCGGAGATACGCCCGCATCAGGTCGGGGTCAGCGCTGGCCAGCTTGGACCGGCCGGATATGATGCTCTCCGCCTGCTGGGCAGTGACCCCGAGATACCCGCCAACCCGCTTCTTGCCCACCGCTTTCCCGGTGATTTCCCGGGCAACCGCCAAACTGGAGCGCCCCTCAGCCAGCCCGGAGACAATGACCCGGCGGGTGGTTTCCACCCCCTCCTCGGTGATGCCCTGGATCAGCTGGGCGCCGTTCTCCTGAACCCAAGCCTCTGCGCGGGGATGGCGGCCGTTGAACCCGAACCAGCCGCTGAGACCGCGCGGGGCAATCTTGCCGCCGAGGGTGCCGCCGGTCACGTAACCGTCCCGGACCGCCTCATGCAGGGGCCAGAACAGGGATTGATCCAGCCGCAGCAGCTGCACGGCATCTTCGATCCGCCCGGCCTCGATCAGCGCGGCCAGTTCCTTCTGGCCAACCGACAGAGCGGCCCGTGCGATTGCCTCCTCAAAGGCACGCCGGATTTTGGGCTCCAGCTTTGCCAGAGCGTCCCGCAGTTCGCGTTCCTGGGCGGCCATACGACCTCCGCTTTCAGATTGTCAGAGATAGGGGCTCAGCCGGTCTGGCCGACAACAAAGCCCCAGCAGAATGCCTCGAAAACTCGCCAGTCTGCTTCGGTAAAGCTGCCTGGCGGCATGGCCGCCACAATCCGCGCCGCGGCCTCGTCGCCGACCTCAAGATGCCGGCGGACCGTATAGGCCTGGGCCGGGCTATCCAGACCCTCATAGAGGCTGGCGAGGTTTTGGCTCAAGTCGGTCAGCTTGCGAGCTCCAGTTCATACATCAGCGCCACGCCGCCAGGTGCAACCTTCGTCACCTTGATGATTTCGGCGAACTCAGTGTCCGGGGTCACTGCGTCTTTTGCAACCCCAACGGCAATTTCGTCGCCATTCACCGGTTCCGCGCCGGTTGCATTCACGGTCAGTTTGCGGATCTGCTCACCGGTCAGCGTTCCCACGGCATCACGGAGCCGCAGGTATTCGTCCAGCGCGGTCAGCTCGTGCAGAACGGGGTCCGGTTCCGGCGTGGCGTCCCAGGGCGTTTCCGGGCCGCCAGCACCCGCCTTGCGCAGTGTGCAGAGCAGCGGACCGTCCCCCACCGCCTCACCAGCCTCCGCCAGTGCTGCAGCGATCTCTTCAGCGATATCGAAGCCGCTCATACCGAGAAAATCCCCACCGGCTGATAGAGATAGGGCCGCAGCATGTCCTCAACCCGGGTGGAAACCGGGGAGGCGCTGTCACTGGCGCCGCCGCCAATGACCTGCCATTTGATACCCTTGGCCTCTGTCAGGACCTTGCGCTCGCCGGGGGTGTAGATCGCCGAGAAGAACCCCGGCTTGGCCAGCTCCAACAGTGCCGCCTCGTAGGTTGCCGCCTCCACATTGGGCGCGGACTCGTCGTACCCGGCGGCGAACCGGGCGACATAGGCAAATCGGATGTGATCGGAGGCCCGCACCAGCGCCGCGGTGGCGTCAGCGTTTGCTGCATCTGCAGGCGCGGAGTTACCGCGGTCGGTGGCATACGTGCGGAAATCTGCAAGGGTGCCGATCATCTGAACCTCCAACAAGGAAACGCAGGCCCGCTACAGGCCCGCGCAGAGTTTCTGGAATTACTCCTGGGGGATGCTCGCCCAGACAACGTCACGTTCGGCTGCATCCACCGGCGCCATGCCTTCCGGCAGCGCCGCGTTGATAGCATCGACCTCCGGCTTGCCGGACTGCGTGAACCCGGTTTCCCTGTCTAGGCCGCCGATCACCTCGGCAATGGCCTTGGCGCGGCTTTGTGCGCTGCCCACACCTTCTGCAGCAGTCGGCATATCGCCATCAGCAACGATCCAGCCATCTTCAGCCCAAGTGCGAACCACTTTGCTGCGGGCCAGTTTCTCCAGCTGCTCCTCCTCGATTTCCAGCCAGCCGCCCGCGGGGACGATGAAGCCGGAACCAAGGCCCAGATCGCCCTTGGTGGTATTGTGAACTTTCATGGTTTCACCTCCATTTGGGGTTCAGGGCCAGTCACCCCGGCCCCGCGTTGCGCTTAGATGCCGTCGCCGTAGCTCACGGCCTTAGGCAGGCGGATATCCAGGCCACCGAGGCGGAACATGCCCGGAATGGTGAACTGGAAGCCCTCGATCTGAACCGGGAAGAACCGGTGAACCATCGGGATGTGGAACTTCAGCACATCCGGCGCCCGGCGGTAGGCAATCATCCGTGCGGTGCCGCCAGCGCCCGCGGTCAGCAGGTTGCGCTTGCCGCGGATGGTCAGCGGCCGCCCGGTCTGAGCCGTGTAGACGTTGGCCTTCTGGATGAATTCCAGGATGGTCATGTCCGTGTCGGTCAGGCGGGTGGAGGCGATGTAGTTGAACCGCTCGGTGGGCAGGATCAGCGTATCCGCCAGCTCCGTTTCCTTGGTCGCAGTGACAACACCGGTCAGGAGGTTGTTCACGTCGCGGATGATTTGGTCCGGGGTCTTCTTCGCCCATTCCGTATCATTGGTGCCGCCGTTTTCGTTGCCATCCGCCTCAACCGAGACCGCGGGCACGCCGGTGTAGCTGTAGAGGCCCTGGAAGTTCTTGTCTGCATCGCCGCTCAGCGCGACGGTGTAGCACATTTCCTCGTAGGCGCGGCGGGCCAGGCGGGCTTTCTCGCCATCCAGCGGAATACCCAGCAGGCGCGCCTGGTTCACCTCTTCGAAGCCATAGCTGTAGCCGATGCCAGCGGCATGCACGGCGGTTTCGTGTTGCCCCATCTGGGCGCCCACGACCGGCACATCCTTGCCGTTGCCGTTCAGCCATTTTGCCTGGCCTGCGCCGTCCAGCGAGTAATAGGTGACGGACTTCACGAACTCACCGGCGCTGGTGTCCACAGGGACCAGCTCGGCATAGTTCAGTTCCGGGTACTTGGTGCGGTAAATGCCAGCCTCGATGTGCGTGGTCTGTTTTACCGCAAAGCCCAGCGAGGCCTGCATGGCATCGTTGAACTGTTTGGTGGTCATGTTCATAAGTCGGCCTCCTTAGGCAGCGCCGGCTTCAGCCGGAACATCGAGATTGACGCGCAGCAGCGCGAGTTCCCCGTTGGCCGCGCTGGTTTCCCAGCGGCACCCGGGCAGCTTGATGGAGCCGCTGCCACCGGCATCGGCGTTGGAGAAGGTGCCGTCAGCCACCTTGACCCAGACCTCATCGCCTGCAGCAACGCCACCAGCGTCGGTGACGGTCACCCACAGCGGCCCCTTGCGCATCAGCAGAGCGGAGTCGTACTGCGCGAATTTGTCGTCGATGACGGACTGGTCGCGAACGGTGATGCCGATCACTGCATCCGAAGCGGCCGAAACCAGATCGCAGCCATTGTCGCTGGCTCCCTGGATCACCGGGACAGCAAAGCCGATGCCTGCAGCAGTTTCCACGTTGCGGGAGATCAGTTCATTCGGCTCGGTGCTGGCAATCATGCCCGCATAGGCCGCGGCCATTGCGGCCGAGTAATTGGTCTGCACAGCCATCGCTTATGCCCCCTTCTGCTCTGCGCCGCCCTTCCAGGCGTCGCTCATTTCGGCCAAGCTTTCCTGATAGGCCTTATCGGCCTCGGACATGCCGCCATCGTGGATGACGCCGGATTGCATGGCGTCGGCGAACTGGTCAGGCTTGGCAGCGTCGGCCGCTTCAACCAAGGCATCGAAACGCGCCTCGAGGTAGGCGTCGGACTTGTCCTTGAGGGCGTCATCACCCAGCTTGGCTGAAACCACAGCCTTGCGGATGGCGGCATCGGACAGGCCTTCGGTTTTGACGTCCTTGACGACCTTGGCCGCGTCGCCCAGCAGCTGGGTACGGGCGGCAACGCGCTTGTCGATATCAGCATCGGACAGCACCTTGCCTTTCAGATCATCGATCTGGGCGTCTTTCTTCGCCAGCTCGGCGTCTTTGGTATCCAGGGCTGCCTGGTGGGCGTCCTTGGTGTCCTGAAGCGCTTTGGCCGAAGCGGCCTTGAACGCCTCAATTGCCGGGGCATCTGCGGCGGCGACCGTCACGGCCTTATCGCCCAGCACCACGGTCATGGTCTGGTTGGACATGGAATATTCCTCCTCGCTGTCCAGGGTGATCGGGGCCGCGCCCCAGGTGTCCGCACCGTCACCGATACGGCATTCAGATCCCGCCCGGCCCTTGGGCACGATGGCGAGGTGGTTTACGCGAATATCCCGCTGGATGGCGTCATAGGCTTCGCCGCCCGGGGTCACGCCGTCCTTGATCTCCAACCGGCAAACATAGCCGGCGGACAGTTCGCGGGTTCCTGCTTCAACCGCGGCGATGGCCGCAGCATCCTTGATGATCAGCGGCAGCTTGATCTTGCCACCTTCCCATTTTGCCTCGGTGGACACCTCCCCCTTGGCCAGATCCGCCCAGTTGTCGGCCGTGACGCGCTCGGGGTGCCCCATGGTGACGGGGGCATGGCTGAAGGTGGCCAGGCTTTCTGGTGCCCGCACCTCATCCTCCGGCCGGTAGACCCGCACCACATCCTTGTCGGCCAGACCGACCTCGGCACCGCTGTAGAGCTGAATACCAGTGCGGACGGCAAAGGCCTCGGTGACGAGGTAGCCGTCCTGCAGCTTGCGGGTGCCGCTCAGCGTGGCGCTGTCGGAGAAATGAAACTCGCTCATGCCTCTGAAATCCCTTCCTGCCAGTCTTCCTTGATCTCGGAGAAGACCTCCGGCCCCAGCACGACCTGCCCTTTGAAGGGCTCAACATCTTCGAGCGCCGGGGCGTCGTCGGCATAGGAAATGGTGATGTGCGGCTGATACTCCGGGTGATCCCAGCTGGCCCCGGCGTCGGTCATCTCTTTGTGCCGCCAGTGCAGGTGGTGGCTGGAGAACAGCAGCACCTTGGCGTCTCCGAAGGCCTCCATGGCGCGCGGGCCGCCCTCGGTCACCTTGACCTCCTCGCTCCAGGCCTCGCCGACCTTGAACCAGTCCACCGGGGTGCGGCTGTAGGCGATGGTCACATGCAGGTCATCGGCGGGCAGCGTGGTCTTGAACCCCTGTTCTTTCGCCCAGGCGATGATCTCCTCGGCATTCAGGACCGGACGATGCACATAGAGGGTGCGCGGGGCGGCATCGCTCAAGCCCTGCCCGGTGTGGTCACCCAGGGCGGCAGCCTCATCGTCATCACCTGGCTCGCCCGTGCCGAATTCGCCGGCGTATCCCTCCAGGCCCGGGAATGCGCCGCTTTCAGTCAGCGCGTTGACCGCGGCCTTACTGATGGCCTCCGGCGGCGTGCTGCCCATGCGCTCCAGCTTCTCCAGGGCGCTCATGAGCTTGTCGGCGTTTTCGGCGATCTCCTTCTCGCTCAGCTGCCACAGGGGCCGCCAGGCGTAGTGGATCTCATCCGGTCGCGCGCCCAGGGCCGAGCGGATCAGGCATTCGTTGAGGGTGTGCAGCTCCGGGTCGATCCAGAGGGTTTGATGCACCTTCACAAGGTCGTAGTAGCCGCGCACGTCGTTGTCGCCGGTCGAATTCAGCCCGCCCGGCGACATGCCGAACAGCCGGGTCATCGGGATGCCGGCGGCCGCGCTCACACGCTGAGCGAACTTGTCCAGAAGATCCGGAATGCCGCTGAAAGACGCGCTCTTCTGCTCGTAACCCTCGTCCTCATCCAGCAGCAACGCGCCGTTGATGCCCTTGGCGATGTTGGCCAGCTGGAACCGGCGGAGCAGCAGCTGTTCATATTCAGCGCCGCGGCTGCGCAGGTTCTCGGTCAGTCCCTTGACCTTCATTACATCCACCTTGGCCTCATACATGAGGCTTTCGGCGTTGGCGGATGCGGAATCGTCTCGCTGCACGGCTGACAGGACCGTGTTCAGCATGCTGTCGCCCCAGCCGTCGGTCTGGATGATGTTGCCGCCGGGGGCGATCTTGCTGCGCAGGATCACCAGCCGCGACGGATGGATCTCGATGGCACCCTCAGGCGTGTTGATGCTGTAGTGCTTGGGCCGCTTGTAGCCAGGCTTGCGAGGGTCATCCTCCAGTTCGCCCGGGGTCAGCTCCTGGCGGCGCAGGACGGTCAGGTATTTGAGCCCGCCCTTTCCGATGCTCTCCGGCCGCAGCTCCTCGGAAATGTCGCTGGCGCCATCACCGATCAGGATGGCCCCGCCGCCCCAGGCCCGCGCCGCCTTGATCGCCTCAATGAGCTTGCCCTGCAGCCCCAACCGCTTCTCCTCGGCCTCCAGCAGGGTGATCTGTGCTTCCTTGGCCTTCCATTCCCGCCATTCCCGCCCGGCGTCCTCGGCCGGAACGTCGATGATCCGCTGAGCCAGGTAGGAGGTGCGGTAGGCCGCCTCGATCTGATCTTCGGTCAGCAGCGACAGCATGTAGACAGCGCCCGCGGCCTTATCCCGGCCGGTGCCCATGCCAGAGACCACGTTCTGCAGCCCGTCATGCATGAGAACCGTGCCGCCATCGGCGGTGCGGCGGTAATGCGGCTTGGTCAAAGCGCGCCCTCCCAGGAGAATTTCTTTTCTGCCGGGGCCGCTGCCATCACGAAGGCGTCGGCCACGTTCGGCGACGGGACGTCCCGTTTCGCCAGGTCTTTCTTGCTCTCGACCTTGGATTTACCTGCGTTGTCGAAGTCCCGCAGCGGGGTGGAGAGCTCATCGATGAGCTGGTCCAGATGCTCGCATTCACTGGAGATGGAAATCATCTCATCCACCGGGCTCATGATACCCTTGGTGACTGCGTTGAAGGTATTGCGGAACCTCCTGGCCACTTCCCACCAGGCCTGCGCCTTGAGGTTGGCGTAGAAGTCTTTGTTCAGCGGAGACTGCGGATCGTTCTTGTCGATCCGCTCATCCGGTTCGCGAACTGCGTCACCCGCATTGAATTTCCGGTATTCCAGGCTGACGTGGTGCTTCTTGTTCAGCGCCTTGAAGTGCGCCCCGGCAAAGGCACCAACGCCGATACTGTCATAGTCAATATCAGCCTGCAGTCGCCGCGCTGTTGCATGCACCCTGCCGGCCGATTTGAGCAGCTCATCCTCTTTTGCCGCCCATTCATCGATTTCCGTGGCCACCCAGCCATGCATTGCCACAGTGGCGCACTTGTCGTTGCCGTCATCGGCAACATCGAAGCCGACCCGCTTAGCGCCTTCCCGCGCCAGCCCCAATTTCTTGTCCGCGTCGATAGCCGCCAGCACCCAGGAGCGCTTGATGACCACCGCATCGCCATCTTCCCGCGGTTCACCACCGTAGATATGGCGAAACTCTTCCTCATCCTCGGCCCGTTTCCGGTCGATCACCTTGAGGATGGTGGAGGACAGGAACGGGTTCTCGTCGTAGTTGATGTGGCGCTTGATGGTGGCGCCGACCTCACCCTTGATCTTGCCCTTGATGGTTTTCGACGGCGTGCCGCGGACAAACGTCCGGTAAACGAAGTCTGTCACCAGGCGCGGGTTGAAGATGATCCAGAACTGCGAGCCCTCGCCCCGCAGCGTCGGCTCCAGAATCTCCCACTGGGTGGATGTCAGGTTGTGCGCCTCTTCAAGCCAGCAGATGTCGATGCTTTCGAGAGACTTGATCTCGTCAATGTGCCGCCACAGGCCATAGAACAGGAACTCGGCCCCGGTGACCTTGTGGATGATCGTGTTCTTCTGGATGTCGAACTCATCCTTGAGCCCGAACCGTTCAATCTGGATCTTGAGCAGCGTGTACACGCTCTCGCTGATCTTGTTCTGGAACTGCCGCGCGCACAGAACCCTGATCTTGCACTGCGTCGCCAGGAAGATTGCGAACCCCGCCGCATCCCATGACTTCGAGCTGGACCGGCCGCCGTAGAGAACCCTGTTCCGTGCCGGGGTCAGCCAGAAATCCCGGAGGACTGGATTAAGTGTCGCCTTCCTCTTCGCTTGCCCCGCCATAGAAATCAGCCAACGTCCTCACCTGCACTGGCCCACCGCCCAGGCCTCCGAGTTCCCGGCGGTTGGTGTAGGCGTTACCCACCTCCTTCGCCGCCTGCTCCAGCAGATCCTTGGCCAGCACCATGTTTCCGATGGTCTCGGCCTTTTCCGCCATGCGCTGGAGAGTGCGCAGACGCACGGCCCGGTGGCTGATCCCGATCTGGCTGGTGTCCTCCAGGAAGGCCTTGCGGGTCTCTTCGAAGATGGCCCGCCACTTGTCCGCGAGTTTGCGCCCTGCCCGTTTGTTCGGGTCGTAGCACTCGATTGCCTGGGGCGTGATCTTCACCCCGAATTCTTCCTTGATCGCATTCGCCACGGTGCTGGGGCTGTCAAAACACGCCAGCGCCTGCACAGCATAAGTTTTCTGCTCATTGGTTAGGCGGCTGTTTGCCATATCTGTTTCAAGCCTCCGTCAAGGCTGGCCTATCGTTGGTCAGGCGCAGTTGCCGCAGGCGTGGGCGATCTCAGCCACTGCGATTTCCGGCCCCGCATTTGCTGCATCCACCAATTCCCGAACCCGTGTTGCCTCTGCCCCGTAGCGGCGGACCACACCCACGAATTCCTCAACATCGTGGCCGCGCATCACATAGACAGGCAGCCCGGTGGACTTGCTGAACTTCGGCGCGCCGAATGCGTCTTGGTCCTGGGCGCAGTGGTAAAGCTCGTGCTCGATCAGGGCGCAGCGCTCGGTATCCTCCGCCTGCAGCCACCATTCCGCATGGATCGTGATGATGAAGTCCGGCACCTGACCGAACCATTCAACCACTTGCAGCTCGGCTCGGGCCTTGGACCATTTGCCCATGGCGCCTTGCGGCTGGCCCTTTTCCGCGGTCCCGATGACCATGCGGCCCTTCTTGGTATTCGCGACGTTGGTCCAGAGAAAGCCGATGCGTGCGAAGCGCAGGTGTGCGTGATCCGGGTTCTCCAGCTCCCCGCCCTCGGCAAGGAACGTCTCGTGCGCCCAAATGGCCAGATCCGGCGAGGGCTCGAACCATTCAGACAGCCCCAGCGCCTTTTCCTCATCAGGGAGCGGAATATTCACCGGCGGGCCACCTTGCGTGCAGCGTCGCTCAGCTTGGCAATCTGCATGGCGCGCGGGTCATTCCGCCAGCCCTTAGGCTCCTTGCCGCCATGGCGTGCGATATCCGCCAAGTAGCTCAGGGCAAGGTCAGCCATGGTGTCACCTCAGCATGAGAAGAACGCATCCGAACCGAGCACGGGATGTGCTCGAAAAATCAGTCTCTGAATGCAATAGAAGCGTCAGCAGCAGAGCCCTTAAGCTCCACCAGTTCCTGAATATCCCGTCAGGTACGCCACGCGGCCGGCCCGGAGCCTTGCGATACACGCGCAATTCGGTAGCGGGCTTAGTCTACCACATCTTGTGCATCCATCAAGCAGTCGTGTGCAAATAGCCCCAAATTCGAAAGCCAACTTCGAGCCCTGAGCCACCATTGCCCTGTTAGGCCATTTCGCCCATGCAGCAAGTCGGACGCAGACCACAGTCGCCGTGCATACGCAGTGCGACATGCGGCCGAGCTCTGCAATCAAACACACGTCGTCAAAGAGTAAATATTTACCAGTTCGTTGTTTCCCACGGATTACCACGATCCGTCTTCACTGCCAGCGCGCTCCAATACTGAACTAAAAGACAGGCTTTTCATAAAACCTTCCATATACTCCAAATCCAGATCTCCCGTCGAGTTAAATGGCAGTTTAATGGGAGTCTTTTCCATTCTTCCTTTTGTCCACTTGTAGCCATACGTGTATCGATGTTTTCCATGTCTAAGGACACTGGCAATGAACAAGAGAGCCCACTTAGACATAGGTTTTCGAGGCACAAGAACATTGACGTCGTCACACGCAAAAAATGGTCGATCTTGGTAAAACGCCCAGCCAACGGAGTTTCCGTTGTAAGGCACCGTAAGAACTCCCCCAGGGAAAATTGGCTCCAAGTTGCAAAAATCGGTAACTCCGTTTTTCTTCTCGGATGCCCCGATAAACCTGGTTGCACCTGGTTTTCTCTCAGATTTCGTTACCCTTTTTCCTTTCTTGACGTCGAATAAGTTCTCTATTTTGACTGACCTCCAAGAATCCAATTCAATATCAACCCTCACATCCCCAAGCGGGGCACATAGGCCGTCATGAGATGGAACGTCAGTTTCCTCCACCCAGCCTGGGACAGTGTCGGGAACAATGAGTGTTGAAAGCGTCCTGTTAGCCTCACGACCAAAGGCCGAGTATCTAAATCTATTTCTCGTTATGCACATTGCGTAGAAGAGCTTGTGCTTGAGAGGAAGATTGGGATCCAGAGGATTTAAAATGGCAACGTTTTGAGCAGTATAAAAGGCGCCTTGCTGCACAAAAGCGGAAAGCAAGAAAGATCCGCCTAATGCAACGGTTATTGCACCGGGAGGATGCGGGTTGACGTCTTTCAATTTCTTCACGTACCCACTTACACCCTGATTACTCCCCCTGCGCCCAACAAATGCAAAGCCCACTTCTTTGTTGCATTGCGTCATCTTGTTCATGTCAAGCTTATGACCGTACGACACATCGAACAATGCATCCAGCCTCATGACACGTCACCCGTTTTCTCGGCCGCGTTGCTCAGAGAGAAGAGCGCATAATCGAGCAACGTCTTCTCAAAATCTTCTCTATTTATACTTCCGTAATCTGTCTCCATATATGCTTCTGCGACCCATTCATCATCTGGACATACTTTGCAAGTAACCGACTCACCAGGGTGTGTTTCTCTGTTGCGGTAAACCTCAACCCACCTATCTTTAATGTCTGCCCATCTATGATCCCGATCAACGCGGCCCAAGTTTTTAATCTTAGTGAAGCCGTCGTCCCTCCAATAGCCAAACCAAGTCTTTTTGTCTGATTTTTTGTGAGGCACACCCGCCGTGAATACCATGATGCACGTTACAACCCCTACTGGGTGAAATACCTCTGGGGGCATCGACATGACAGCCTCAAGCGTATGTTTTGACATAAGGTTGACCTTATGGACTGAAGGGGCTGTTGCACAAGATATTGGGACAATGGCGACACCCACTCCTCCTTTTTGAAGAGTGTCCATCATATGCTCAACAAACCTTAGCTCATGCAGATCCGCTTTCGATTTTGCATAAGGTGGATTAATGAATCCGACCGTTGGCTTGTGAAGTTTAACTGCTTTGCTTATTGCCGTGTCGAAGCAGGAGCCTTGGTACAGATTTGCTTTGCCGTCACCGCGAAGAATCATGTTAGAGGCCGCAAGAGCATACATTGTAGCCTGCTGCTCCACGCCTATAAGTCTATCCCCTTTAATAGATTCAATTTCGGATTGTGTCGACGCGGTTTTGATCATTTTTGACATTGCGGATATGAGAAAGCCTCCAGTACCCGCGCACATATCGATCACTATGTCATCCTTCGACACATTGGCAATTTCTGTGAATAAATCTGTGACATGCTTAGGTGTTAGTACAATTCCAAGTCCCTTTCCATCTCCTCCGGTGTATTTCAGAAATTCTCCATAAAATCTTCCAACGACATCAAAATCATTGTACACGTTGATGAACGGCATTACGCGGTCGGCGAGTAATGATATTATCTCCGAAAGAAGCCCTTTAGGGTACGCTTTGGTAGGTTTTCGAAGTTCTGGATGCACCTCAATATTTGTGAAAGGCTGCGTCATATTCTCCAATTTTGCGATAGGAAGATCTGCCTTCCTAATTTCTTCCTTGATAGTCTGCATCCAGAACGCAGGGAGTTCTTTTGCGGGGTAGGCCTGATAAGTTTTCGAGAAAATTTTGCTTGAGAGGGCAATTAGTGTACCTGCAACCGCCAATGGCTTCTCCTTCTCTTCCAACTCAGCCTCGTCCCGCATAAAAATATGCATTTCATTGCTGAATTGAATAAGATCGCGCTCTCGCTTAGCGTGAACCTTCGGATCGAACGAAGCGGCTCGAATGATATCTTCGAGGGGGATCAGCTCTTCTACTTCGGCTCCGGTAGGTGCAATAAGAGTCTGCGGCTCAGTTTCGCCTTGAGGGATCAGGAAATTTGACCACTTGCGCCCCTTTTTGTCGCCGCTGACGGCCATGGCAATCACAGTATACTTGTGCGTCAGCGCTCTCGCATAATGAAGTACGCCATCTACGGCATAATCGGCTGGCCGGTTCCTCTTGGGAGACTCATGCTTTGAAATTTCAGCTTTGCACTCAATTAGCAAAACCATATCAGGTGTTTCGGGTGTCGTGATGATGAATTCAGGATAACCCGCTCCACCTTTTCCTGTTTTGGAAGCTTTGGATAAAGCTGACCTAATCGACTTAATGGCAGACTGTTGTTTTTCAACGAGAATAGCCTCTTCGTCCTCATAGTAGCCAGTATTCCTGAGGAGTTCGTCAACCAAATCTTCTGTCAGTCTTTCGTTCGGCATACATTCCTCGCTGATTTGATCTGGAAACGAAAATCTTCCTCAGAGGACTACAAGACAACCACAACAGTGCGCAAGATGCGACTTCTGGTAAACCGCTGCGAACAAATAATTTCTTCAACCTCCAGGGCGGGAACTGACACGGTCTTTTTGGGTTTAGAGCAAGCCTGCTAGCCGGTGGATTTGGTTTTGCTTGTATCTTTTCTGTGAATTTAAGGTCGGCTTCCCGCATGTCTGACCTTACTTGGTCAGCAAGCCAACGTAAGCTCAATCTGCGTTCAAGGCACCCGCGCAGCGAAGGATCTCTTATACGCAAAGCTGTGGCGCAGGGTTGCCCAGGATGCGCTTGCAACGAACGGCAGGAACGTCCCGTTTCGTATCGTCACGCAGCCCCTTTTACGTCCAGTGGGTCAATCTTCACCTTTACCGACTGCCCGAACATCTTTGCCTGGACCTCGATCATAGGATGCAAATCGTGCGCAGCCTGGACCATATCCGTGAAGCTCACAATGCGCCCCATGAACGGCCCTGCCAGCACCTCTAACGCGGCGCCCGGCTCATACTGGCACATGGCCGCCCGATCCCGGCTCTCGATGATCCTCTGCGCCTCTGCGTTCTCTTCCACAACTTTCGCCAAGAAGGGCTGGACGTGCTTTCGAACCTCCTGACCGCTGACCATCATTAACGACGGGTTCAGGCCGCGACACTGGATGGCTGCCGCGTAAATTTCGGCCGGGATGTCGGCGAAGATGTAGCCCGGCAGATAGGCGCTGGTGACCGGCTCGGCGTGGCGCTTCTTGCCCTGGCGTTTGAACTCGATCTTGCGCGGGGCGAAGGCCTGCAGGCCGAGGGCGCGCAGCTGGCGCTCGACCGCGAACTCCCCGCGCTCCTGGGTGATGGTGTCTTTCTCTTCCCCCGCGTCCACCTCGAAATGCAGATGGCGCGGCAGGGTGACTTTCTTCGTGGTGGTGATGCCAAGATACCAGGTCATACGTGGTTCCTTTTCTGCCCGGTTGTCCGCTTGCGCCGAAGCGGGTGCCCTGCCCTGACCCGCGAAATTGCATTGGCCAGTTCGTCGCGTGTCTTTGTCGCGTAACGCCGGCGCTGCATGATGACCTCTAGGATGTACTCGGCGTTCCGTTCGTCCTGGGTTTCGATGGCGAAGCGGTCAGCTTCGTATTTGCTGTCGATCTTGCTCAAACGTTGATCCCCGCTGCTTGGCACTCCGCCACTGTGATGAGATTTGCTTGGATGCACTCCCCGGCCTGGCTGGGGAGGATTGTGCGTGCCCAAGGCTTGCGCGCCCGGATATCGGCCGCTCGCGCCTCCAGCACTTTCTTCGGGTCAATATTCTCGGCCGCAGCCGGCACATGCGCCCGCCAGAAATCATCCGCAAAGAAGTTCTGACTGAGCTTGATCCGCTGCGGGTCGTAGCCGGCAACCCGCTTGCGGTAGGCCTCGGTTGCTGCAAGCACGTCGCCCGGCTGTTCTCCGGCATCGATCAGCGCTTTCACCGCCTCCTCGGTTGCCGCCCAGTGGTCCTTGTTCGGACAGGCCCGCCAAACCCGGTCAAAGAAAATCCCAAAATCAAACTCGTTCTGGTGCGTGGCGTCAGCCGCGCAATAGGTTCTATTTGGTTTCTTTTGGTTTGGGTGACACTCTGTCGGGGGTACCCCCGACACTCCGTCGGGGGTGGGGTGACGCTCTGTCAGGGGTGACACTCTGTCGGGGGCTATATCTTGTGCCTCGCTTTCTACATCTTGTGCAGACCGGTGACGCTGTGTCGGGGGTGCCTCCTTGCAATCTGGGCACATTTCCACTGCTTCGACCTCAATCCGGTACTCGATGGTTTCACCATTCTTGTGCTTCCGCTTGCCAACCTCGCTCACAAATCCGGCTTCAATCAGCGCGTGGATATTGCGCTGAATGGTGCGATCGGAGGTTTCAAGCTCCTTCGCCATAGTCGGCTTGGAAGCCCATATTCCTGAACCGTCATCGCTCGCCAGGTCGCCCATCAACAGGATGATGGACTTAGCCGAGAACCCGACGCCAAGGCGCTTTCTGCGCAAGAGAGAGGTCACATGGTTGCTCATCAGCTCTTCCCTGCTGCCCTGCGCATCCTGCGAATGCAGCATTTCATGATTTTCTTCCGCTCGTTCACATCCTCAGAGAGGATCAGCTTGCGGCGCTCAATGCGCACATGCAGCTTGGCCAGGCGCTCAACCTCTTCCGCGTTGGCGAACTGGAACCACGGGGCGTCTATCCCGAATGGCTCGACCAGCGGCGGGCCGCCATTGTCGCCGATCATGGCTGCGAGGCGTTCGGCCTCCCGGTCCTTGGCTGCCTCCTCGGCCCGCTGCTGCCGCTGAAGGAGGTCATGCAGAGCCATCAGAGGATCGCCGACAGCGGCGCCGTGTACACCTACAGTAGGTGCACAGAGGGCCGCCGGATCAGACGCCTGAAAGGATGTGGGACGGATCAAGGCAGTCATTTTCGGAGCCACCCCATCTGCGAGGCGCCAGCAAAGAAAGCGCCGTCTACCCGGTCCTTGGCCTGCTTGAATGCGCTGGCGTCGTCCGAGCGCGCCGGAGCCGACCGCTTCAGCAGACGTTCAAACAGCTCATAGCCCGCCCGATCCATTTGGAAGGTAAGCAGGCCGCTTTCGGCGCTGGGGATGGCTTTCAGATGTTCGCTGACCATCAGTGCTTGCTCGCAAACTGGCCGCAGGCCCAGGCTGCGACCCCGTCGAACAACTTGCCCTTCTTCTTGGTGTGGACCTGCACCAAAGCGCAGAAACCGAAGCCCTGGTTCTTGCCCCTGGTCACCTCGCCGTCGCAATAGTGAGCACAGGCGGTGCAGCGCTTGTTCAGATCCGGCCGCGCCCATGTACACTGGCCCGCCTTCGTTGCGGCAATGCGCGCAGTAAGGTCACCTCCATCAAGATTTTGGTGAGTTGGATCTTTCATAGGCATAGGCATTCCTCCTGTGCTTTAGGACAGTTTCACTCGTTGATGAGGTCTGGCGCCGCGCGCCGATCTGGCGAAAGTCTCGCCGTCTTCAGTTCAATTTCAGGGGGTCAATCTGGGCCGGTAAAACAATCACGCTCCGGCTTTTTAACTACTGCTCGACTGACCACTGCCTCTGTTGGGGGTTCAGGGTTGGATTTGGGGCAGATCAGGGCGGGACGAAAACACTAGGGCTGTTACAGCATGCAACCGGGGATTGTGCGCCACCCCGATTGCCTGCATCGTCCAGGGTGCGAACCATTTGGACGAAGAAGGATTCCCCAATGAGCGAAGACGACAGCATTTCAATCTCCGTCAACGGCACCAGCTGCCCGGTCCTTTGCGGCCTGTGCCACAAGCCGATAAGCTGGGTAGGAGAAGTGGACACTGAGGCCGGCGAGGCCGGGTGCATCCCCTGCGGGAACACTGCGAACGTCAAGAAGGTCGCCAAGGCAGCGGTTGAGTTCGCCAAAGACGAGGGGCAGCTGCTTCTCAATCGTGCTTTGCGCGACGTCGCGAGAGGAAGCAAAATCACGAACTTCACTGGCCAAACACAGCATGAGAAAACGCACGCCTTCATCGTTCACCTTGATGGCAGTGAGCTCGGTATCTGACAGAATACGCGGGACCTGATCTGTGCGGGCCGCGGTGCTCACCTCACGCTGAAACGCCTTCTTGTGCTGCAAGGCCGTGACCTGCATTTCTTCCCGCAGGACTTGGAGTTCTTCCCTCGTCCTGCGGAGTTCGGCTATGACGTGTTCGGCGTTCATGCACTTGCAGGTCATGCCCGGCCCTCCGCTCTGCTGATTTTGGAAACGTTGCCCGCAACCTGAGCCTCGAAGTGCTCCGCCATCTTGGTGAACTCGGCAGCGGCCTCACGAGACTCGACCGCCGCGGAGGCATGGTCCCCGGCCTTGCCTGACTGCGCGGCCCGGATTCCGGCGGCGACGGCCTGACCGCCCTCCTCCGACGCACGCCCCGACAGCGCGAACAAGCACACATCCATGTTTGGAACCGTCGTGGCGGTCCGGTAGCTGTCAAAGCAGTGGTTGCCGGTGGCGTCCATCAACGCCCAGGCCCAGAGCAACGGCACCTCGGCGCTGCCGCCCTTGATCTTGGAGAGGGTGCCAATGCTGATCGGGTGCCCGACTGCGGAGGAGATGACCGAGGCAGCGGCTTCCTTGCCGCCAGCTTGCGTCACCAGGTTGTCAAACATTTGCGCGGCGATCTTAGGCTGCATGGAAAGGCCTTTTCCTTGGGTTTTGGACCTCCCGCTTCCATTGTGTGAGCATGGATGCGGGTGGGGTTAGCTTTGCTAAGAGAACGGAAGTGGACAGTAGGTCATTGGCGGCGGGCCGATGGAGATCGCAGCTTGGCCATAGCCTTGCGCACTTTCACAACGGTGCTTTCTCGGCATTCAGCGCCATCACGTAGACGGAATACAAACCCTGGGTCATTGAGAGCTTTCCGGCCGAAGCCTGAAGGCTTCATGCCGGTTTCTGTGAGGAAGCTCTCCACCTCTTTTTTGAACTCAGTCATCATCATGCTACAAATATGTAGGATTTATCCTTCAGTGTAAAGAGGATTTATCCCATTTGCAGGATGGTCTTGACTGTAGGATATTACCTACATGGATAGCGGCCAAATGATTGCAGATACGATTGAACGCCTTGTTTCAGAGCGTGGAACAAACCCACGTGCTGTTGCGTTGGCGGCAGGCATGAGCCCCACCGGTGTGCGTGACATCATCACTCGCAAGACCAAGAACCCGACGTTCGCGAATCTCCTAAAGATAGCAGAGGTTCTCGAAGTCGAATTTACAGAAATAGTTGGGGGAGCATCTCCCGAACGCCCCTCTATCGCAATCGCCGGCAAGGTAGGTGCAGGCGCGCAAGTTCCGGTTTTTGACGCCTACGAGAAGGGCGACGGTCCCCAAGTAGAGTGCCCGCCCGGCCTCTCGCCACAAAACGTCGTCGCCGTCGAAGTCGAGGGTGACAGCATGGAGCCAGTCTACTCTGCTGGAGATCTGCTTTTCTATTCTCGAAACGGACACGACAGCGTGCCATCCGATGTCATCGGACACCGCTGTGTATGCGAAGATGAAGATGGAATGGGTTGGGTCAAACAAGTCAAAGCAGGCGACGAACCTGGGCTTTTTCACCTTATCTCGTTGAACCCCGGAGCGAATACCATGTGGAATGTTCGGTTAAAATGGGCCGCACGCGTCCGTTTGCACTGGCCGGCTGACCTTGCCAACAAACCCTGAAACGAACCAAGCGCGGGACCTTCCGGCCGTTCGCTGCGGGTGCGAAAAACCAGCGCCGAACACGCCTCTACCCCTAGCAACGGGTGGGAAGTGTGCATTCGCCCCAGTTGCACAGTCACTCTTTCAGAGCGATGAAAGCTGCCTTTCGGAACTAAGTGACTAAGAATTCGAAGCCGCGCCGCCCCTTAGGCGATAGACAGCATTCTTCCGCAGAGGCCTCAAAGCCTACTTGAGCCAAAGAAACTCCCGCTCAGGTAGTTTACCCACTTTCCACTCCCGCAAAGACCCTGTAGCTTCTACATACTGGTTCAGAATGAAGAGGTTAACTAATTATGGCAAAGAAGACAGTATTTGTAGCATTTGCAATGGCGGACGAACGCCAGCGTGACTTTTTAAAGGGGCAATCCCTAAACACAGAATCTCCGTTCGAGTATATCGATTTGTCTGTCAAAGTGGCCTACAAGCAGGAATGGAAGGCCAAAGTTCGAACCAGGATCAAGCGATCTGATGGGGTCATCGCTCTCGTTAGCAGTAATTCACTAACATCCGAAGGCCAGAAATGGGAGATCCAATGCGCTCAGGAAGAAGGGGTGCCTGTTCGTGGAATTTGGGCCTACAAAGATGATCGAACGAACTTAGCTGGGGTGAACACGAAGGTCTGGACCTGGGACAACGTCAAAAGCTTCATCAATTCACTATAGCTTAAAGTCCTATCTTGAGCTGGGAGGCTGAGTTGAAAGCATTTGTTGTTCATCGGCATTCCGCGCGCGGGATTGCCTCAAAGTACGTTAAGGCATTAAGGGTTGAACTTGAGATTCCCATTTCCTTTACTTTGCTGACAAATTCCTATGACGACAAATGGAAGGTTAAAGCCCTCGAAGAAATCCGATCATCAGAAATCGTAATTGTTTTCGATCCAGAGGCCTGTTCCAGTTCACAAAATACCCTGTGGGAGCTGGAGCGGGCCAACGAGCTGGGAAAAAAGGTCATTGAAGTAAAAGAACGCGATGACAACTCTGAGGCAAAGAATATCATTCGTGATGTTTACAATTTTCAGGATGAATTCAATTCTTGCTTTAACCCCTCTCCTGAGCAGAGCGACCGTGAGATGGAACTTTACAAGCTCATGGTAGAGACATCTGAGCAACTAATACTCCGAAGGCAAAGAGCAAACGCATTTTTCATCACTATTATTGGCAGCTTGTCTGCTGTAATCGGCTTACTCATCAAAGAGGGGATTGCAAGCCAGGATAACATTTGGGTGTTATTGCTGCTGACAGTCCCTGGCTTGATCTTGTGCAACTCCTGGAGAAACCAATTAGACAACTATGGAAAGCTCAATTCCGGAAAGTTTGACGTGATCTTAATGATGGAGAAAAGTTTTTCTGTGCAGATTTTCTCCGCGGAGTGGGTTGCGCTTGGGAAAGGCGAGCGCCCTGAAAAATACAAGTCATTTACGGCAACAGAAAAACATGTCCCAACTCTCTTCGGCGCCATTTTCTTTGTTTTCTCATTGGGAATTTTGTATGTTTTTCTCCGAGGTAGCTCCCTGTGTTTTTTGATTTTCTGCGAAGCAAAGCTTAGTTTGGATTTAGATAATTTCGGGTGTTGCCCTTAATCCCTTCAAAATCAGCACCTTGGGTTTGATTTCGGCCGACCATCAAGAAAGTACACTCATGCTTCATCCAGACCAACTAAAAGACATCGATCAATCTTCACCTTTTTCGCTTGCTGTCGAAGAAGTTAATATCGACGGTGTGGACCACGGTCCGGCAGAGGTTTTGATATCCTACGATGGGGAGGGCAGACCCCTCCTCGGTTTCGGGGAGTTTTTTTCTCCAGAAATGGATACGTTAGGCTCCAGTGTTCAGGTGAAATATAAAGCGGACAGCAAGCCCGTTCCCATTCTTATTACCAAGCGGAGTTTCAATTCAGAAAAGGAGAAGCCAACTGTTGAAGCACGTCTTGCTCGAGAACCTCTGGTTCTTGTAGATCACCCAACCTCAAAAAGGTTCGAAGCAGTGTTGCTGGCAGCCCCTCGGTTCCTATCAAAACCCATCGTACTTTGTGATAGAAACGGGACAAAGTTCGAACTCGAGCCTCTCAAATCGGAAGAGGGCGCTGCGTGTTTGATCCGGTCAGATTTACACCTAGACGCGAGTGCTCCAATTGAGCCGCTTCAAACACTCCGGAACTTTCTTACCTTTGCAAAAGGTTGCCACTGTGGATTAGGAAACCTGTTTGCCTATGACGAGAGCGATCAGGTTGCTTTTAGGCTGTTGGGATTTACGCGTAGCGACATAGGAAATCGGGTAACCAACTGGTTTGATATTGAGATTCAGAGCAACCTGCCCAAGGTTTTTCTTCTTTTCTCTGAAGCAAGCAAAGACGAGCTAACCAACAGGGCACTTGCTCAAACAATCAATTTTTATCGCGCATCAAATGCTTCGCGACATGTCTCTGTCGAGATGTCAATAATTGCTGCACATTCCGCTTTAGAAGCCATTGTGAACTTCATTCTCGAGCATCGTGCGGGTTGGTCGAAACCTATGATGAGCAACCGTACAATAGCCTTTTCAGACAAGAATCGTGCGGCTGCACTGCACTTTGGAATCGATAGCAATCTTTTGTCGCAGAGCCCTGAACTTACAAAGTTCTCGAAGGCAACAAATAACATTGATATCTTTGAAATTATTTCACGATTTAGGAACAAACTAGTTCATCAAGATACGAAAATACCTCCTACCGGAGTTCAACTTCACGAAACTTGGCTTATTGCGCAATGGCTGGTAGAAATTTTGGTCTTTGGAGTGATTGGGTATCGTGAGACCATCATTGACAGGCGAGTATACAACGGCTGGCGTGGCACTACCTGCCAAGTTCCATTATCGCGCCCGTGACAGAACCCGGTTGAGTGAATGCTCTGGCTGGACTTCAGAGGGTTCATTTGTGGAGATGTCGCGAAGTTTGCACCGTCCAACGTAGCGGTCATGTGTAGCCCGGTTATGTTGCTTTAAGCATCAACGTCCGGTTTGAAGGACCACACAACAGCATCAGAAGTCGAGTTGAACGGCAGCATTGGGCTCACGCCGACAAGGCACTCTTGCTCCGTCACCCGAAGTATGTTTCCACCTCTGATTAGGAGGATACTGGCTCAACCAACACTGGGGGCCGCTACATCACCTTACTACTTGCAAATTTCTGCACTGACGAATTTTGCTGACACCTTGGCCTTACCTGAAACGACAAGTTCAGCTCCGACCTCAACTTCAATCGAGAACTCGCTGGGTCGCACAGTGGATCCGCAGAACTCCGAATAAGCCGCCTCAGCGAGGTTTTTCAAAGCTGCTCTTGCGAGAACGTTAGCGTTGGGTGGAAGCTGGCTGCTTCCTCCGAATCCTGCAGGCAGAAGAGTAATACCGTAAGTGTTATCGGCATTCGTCCAGCGGCCAGGCGGCAAAGAACCAGGAATCGATAGAATGCCTTCTTGACCGTCCGGGCCAGTTATCGCGTAACTTCTGAAGTCCTCTTTAGCGAACCTCTCACTCAAGTTCCAAAACTCAGAATTGTCCTCTCCTTCTTGTTCGACTTCACCGACGGCAACCAGTGTGGCGCGCCCGTCTTCAGTGAATTCCACCTGATACTTTAGCTCCGGATTTTCTTCGGAAACTGCGCAGGTTGCAAAAATACTTAGAAAAACAGCGCCTAGAGTTCTCATGATTCCCTCCTTTCTAACACCAAGCAAACGTTAGCAGTTTGGCGGGAAGAACTCATCTTAAAGTGTTACATGCCACGTGCTGGCCCAGCATCAGCTACTACCCGAAACCAGCCCGCACTTAATATTGACGCCAACTTCCTGCCATTCAGCTGCACCAGGAAAGTCCACGATTACAGGTCCATCACGCCCAATTCACACTCCAACTCCCGCCGTGATTTCCGTATTTGGCTTACAGCGTACCGTCGCACTTAGCGGTCAGGCTGAAGGCTGACTGCGTACAGAAATGTCGAGATGCGCCGTTCGCGACGTGCTGCACGCGCGAACACCTGGCAGGCGAGCAAAGACTGCTATGGGCTCTGACCGATCTGCTGCGGCAGCAAAGTGAACGGTCTTAACAGCGGCGGTTGCGGGCTCATCGGTAGCTTTCTCTGTCCCCTTGATGAATGGCTCGATTGGTGGCAGGTGAACCTACCGCCCTTTTTGTAGGGCCAGCGGGATATGGACAAGCCAAACGCCACTGGCCGTCAGGGTGAGGACGCTCCCCTCCCCCTCGGGCAACCCTGTAAGCCAGAGCCGTGGCCGCATGTGATGTTCCACCTCATCGAACTCTTCCACAGGAGCCGGAATTTCCGAACATTGACCTAGGTCATTGGGTCGCGCTGGCTGCGGCTTCACATTGAAATAAACTTTTATTTTAAAACAAATACTTACCCCCACCCATCAGCGATAAGGGAATTTTTATTCCACCACTTCTTGAATATTCCACCACTTCCTTCCATATAGAAAATGGGCCGAGGCTAGCAACCTCGACCCACCAAAAGGAGTCAGAGAAAGAGAGATGACAAAATGATCAAGGAAGTGAAAGGCATCAAATCGCTGCTCCGGTTAGGCCGCCCTGAAAAAGGCGGCGAACCGGTGATTGGCGAGATGCAGCACGAGATCCTTACCACAATCAGAAATACGCCCGAAAAGGCGTATAGCGCAGGCATCGCACAATCGCTGCGGTCTGCGTCCGGCCAGGACATCCCATCGGATGGGCAAGTGTTCATGGCACTTAAGCGGATGGAGACCCGTGGTCTCATCGAAGCCGCTGAGCCGGTAAAAGGAAGCGGTCGAGGCCGCCCCCGTAAATTTTACCATCTGACCAATTCAGGAACGCGCACCCTGCAATTGGTTCAATTCAACGTGCGCTCAACCACAGTACAAGGAACTACTAATGTCTGCGAAGAAACACCGCCAATTCCACCTGGCGCGCCCGCCTAAACATGTGATGGCCCTTATCGCTACTGCGACATGGCCAAGCTCAGAACGGCAAGACCTGCAGGAAAATTTCTATCGACGTTACCTCAGGGTTCAACAAGAAGAACGGACAAGGGCCAGGCAGCAAGGAACCTGTCTTAATCAGGCCCAGATCCGGGGCGAGAAACGAGCAAAAAAAATCGCCAGGCAAGAAACAGTAAACTATGCCCTCGCGACAGGGCGGCGCGGGTTCTCTTGGGCAGGATGGCTCTTCCGGATCATGACTGCCGGTTCATAACATTCAAATTGCAGCATGTAGATTTTGAGCTGCACCTAAATTGATAACCGAGTTTCAAAGGGCGTCCCTCCGTAAGGGGCGCCTTTTAACGTTCAACACCCGAAGGGCGCTGCATGGCGCATGTAAAAGCTGAATGTCGGCAGTGCGCAGATTTCGTCATGCTGCACCGGCTAAGGCCGTCACGATGGCAAATGACCGGTGAGGGCTCAGAGTGAGCAAGCCACCTTCATAGAACTACGAATGTTTCAGCAAGTCTTATAAGGCAAAGGCAGCTCGCTTATTGGGTGCTCAAATGCGGATGTATCCTAGATGTGTAGGATTTTTCCTCCAAATCTGTTGACGTAGGATAAAACCTACATTACCTTGGTTCTCAAGCAAAGGGAGAACCGAGATGCACGGAACGGCCTACAAGGACATCGAACTGGAAGACAGCAGCGGCGAATACTTCGAGGGTTTCGCCGAGTTCTGCTGGACCGCTTCCCGCGTTGCAGCTGACCGCGAGACCGGCGAGGCCAGCGACTGGGAGGCTTTCGCTTCCATCGCCTTCGCTCTGGTCGACGACATGCTCTACAGCCGCAATGAGCTTGCCCTGCGCTTCGGCAAGGCCGAGGTCACCCGCATCGAGGCCTACTTTGAGGAAGAGGCCTTTCCGGAAGAGCTGAAAGGCTTTGGCAACATCTACGACGATATGGACGCAAAGTTTGACGCAACGGCGCTCCTGCGCGCCGCAGAACCCCACTTTCTTTTGGCCGCGGAGTGATTATCATGAACTCCGAAACCCCAATCATTCAGCTGGCTCGCCGTATGGCAGCCAGCGCCCCGGCGGGCGAAGCGAAATGCCACCACTCACACGGAACTGCTCGCCGGGAAGAATTTGACCTAGAGAACCGGGGTCGCTCAGCACAGGTGTTCGAGGCCTACAACGGAGGCCAAGAAGAGCCGCAGCCCTGGCTGCGCTCTTGGGCTGCGGCGGTGGTTCTTGCCGCCTCCCTCGCCCTTCTGGCCTTGTTCCTGGCCAATGCGGTTTGGGCACACCTGTTCCCGCCTATCTGCCACCACTGATCACTCCCCGACGGGCGCCCTCTTCCTGAGCGCCTGCACCTCAACCCTGGCGGCGGCCAATTCGACCAAGCGGCCAAGTCCGCGGGCTGCCGCCAGGGATTTTTCCGAAAGGAGCGAAACATGATCCGTCAGCCGACGCCGCCAAGAAAGGCCTTTGCCTGGTGGAACGCTGCGTTGCGCGACCCGCGCACGCCGCGCCACGACGGCGAGCCGCAGGCGGGTTACTACAAGCGCCGGATGGTGAAAAACGGCCCATGGGTGCCGCTGCGCATCCGCTTGGTGCAAGCCATCGACCCGGAAACGGGCGAGCTGACCGAGCCTGAGGTTTATGTTGCGGAACAGGACGGTGCCGCATTCGACCCGGTTCCGATCTGGACGCACTGCCGGCCGATTTCATCCCGGGAATTCAACGACCTCACCGTGCGCCAGCGCGAGCTGCCACTGATGGCCGCCACGCATGCACCGGTGGACCTTTCCACAACCCCTATTCGACCAGGAGCATAAGTCATGAACGACCTTAATCCCCGCGCCTTCATTGGGGCAAACAACCCGCCCGCTTTCGATCAGGATGAGGTCGAAAAGCATGACGCCGCAGCAGCTGAATTTCTGGACGTCAGTGGCGAATGGATCAAGAAGGGCGAAATCACCACTGAAGGCGAAGCCCAGAGCCTTAACGACTTCATCGCCGGCGTGAAGAAACGCAAGACGGCCACCGACAAGGCCCGCAAAGCGGCCAAGAAACCTCACGACGATGCCGGGAAAGCCGTCCAGGCCGCCTATAACCCGATCATCACCAAGCTCGAAACGGTGATCAGCCGTACCTCTCCGATGCTGACAGCCTACCTGCAGAAGAAAGAGGCAGCCCGGCAGGAAGATCTCCGGCGCCAGCAAGAGGAAGCCCGCCGAGCTCAGGAAGAGGCTGACCGCAAGGCAGCGCAGGCAGCGGCCCGCAACGATATCAGCGGCGAGATCGACGCTCAGGCAGCCCGCGATGAGGCTGAGAAGAAAGCGAAGGATCTGGCGCGCGAGGCAAAGGCGAAAGCCAACGTCGCCAGCGCCACCGGTGGCGGCCGCACGGCAGCGCTGCGCACCTACCACACTGCGAAGGTGGCCAACGTGCGCGCCGCCTTCATGCACTACCAGGATCACCCTGCCCTCGCTGACTGCCTGCGCTCGCTGGCAGATGCCGAAATCCGTTCCAAGGACTTCGACCCGGAAACCATGAAGATCCCGGGCATTGAGATCACCACCGAACGGAAGGCCGTCTAATGAGCACCGCCATTGCAAAGAAACCTCTGCGCCAGGTCGATAGCGTGCAGCACCTGCTCCAGAACGACCAGGCACGCCAGCAGCTGTCCGCCGTCGCTGCCAAGCACATGAACCCGGAACGCCTGATGCGCGTGACCGCCAATGCCATCCGCACCACGCCCAAGCTTCAGGAATGCGAACCGCTTTCCTTCCTGGGCGGCCTGATGCAGTGCGCGGCGCTGGGGCTGGAGCCGAACACCGTGCTCGGCCATGCCTACCTGATCCCCTTCTGGAACGGCCGCAAGAGGGTCAACGAGGTGCAGGTGGTGGTCGGCTACAAGGGCCTGATCGACCTCGCGCGCCGCTCCGGCCATATCACCAGCATCAGCGCAAACATCCACTATTCGGATGATGAGCTCTGGGAATACGAGGAAGGCACCGAGGCCCGCCTGCGGCACCGCCCTGGTCCGCAGGATGGCGAAAAACTCCATGCCTATGCCATCGCCAAGTTCACCGATGGCGGCCATGCTTATGTGGTCCTGCCCTGGGCGCAGGTGATGAAGACCCGGGACAACTCGCAAGGCTACAAAACGGCCGTCCGCTTCAACAAGACGGATAGCCCATGGATGGCGCATGAGGACGCCATGGCCAAGAAGACCGCTATCCGCGCTCTGGCCAAATACCTGCCCCTCTCTGTGGAGTTCGTCGACGCTGTGCAGATCGACAACGATGCTGGCGCCCGGGTGGATTACGCCTCCTTCGCCATGAACCCCGATGACGGCGCCACCATAGACGGCGAGTTTGTTGAAGAGGATGCAGAAGACGCCGCGCCCGAGCAGCAAACCGAAGAGGCAAAACCCGCCGCCAAAATGCCGAAGGAAAAGGAGCAGTCCGAACCCGAGGTGCCGGAAGAACACCGCAAGGCGTTCGAGCAGATCGAGCAAGATCTGACCGACGGCGCCCCGGCGGAGGCAACCGCAACGTTCCATGCGGACGCCCTGGAGAAGATGAAGGCCGAGGCACCGGAGCTGCACCAGCAGGCGCTGGATATGATCCAGAAGGCGGGACAGGAAGACTGATGCGCCAGAATGACCTCATCCGCGTTGTTTGGACCGGCCAGGCGCTGGAACCGGACGGCAACTATGCCATGCACCAGCTGCACGACCGCCTTGGAGCGGGCGAGGTCATCAATGTGGACCTCGACCCAGACCGGTCCGAAAAGAACCATAAGCACCAGTTCGCATTCGTGCGAACTGCATGGCAGAACCTGCCGGAAACGTTGAAGAATGCACCGTTCGCCAAGAACGCGGACACCCTGCGCAAGCACGCCCTCATCGCTACCGGATTCTGCGACACCGAGATGGTCCCAGTGGGTTGCCCGCGGCGCGCGGACCGGGTTGCCGCCTCCATGTCCCGCCTTGCCGCCCGGCTCCACGGCTACGCTGTGACCAGCATCGAGGGGCCGGTGGTCTACTGCCATACCCCGCACAGCCAGAGCCAGCGCACCATGGGCGCCAAGGCGTTCCAAGAGAGCAAGCAAGCCATCCTGGAATGGCTCGCTCAGCTGCTCGGTGTGACACCTGACCAGCTGGCCAATGCAGGACGAAAGGAAGCAGCATGACCCGCCCTGTCAAAGAATGGATCGGAAAGGCCAACACCGCCCAGGCACCCGCTCGCGTCAAGGCCCGGATCGTCATGGCCCAGGATGGCCTGTGCGGCTGTGGCTGCGGCGTGAAGCTGGGTGCGGCTGGTGAGGCTATCGAGTTCGACCACGAAATCGCGCTGATCCTCGGCGGCGAGAACCGGGAGAGTAACCTGCGCGCCCTGCGTCGGCCGTGCCACCGCGCCAAGACGAACCAGGACGTCGCGCAGAAGTCGGTGGAAGCCAGGAAGCGCGCCAAACACCTTGGCCTGCTCAAGTCCGGCAGCACCATCCCCGGCAGCAAAAACACCAAATGGAAGAAGAAGATAACAGGCGAAGTTGTTCGCCGCTGACTGCACCCTGACAGCAACCGGGCACATGAACCAGCATGAAGCAGCCGCACCCCGCGTCCTGCAGGAACCTGCCAGACCTGGTTCACTCTCTTTGCCGCAATACCCGCCCGGTTGCTTTCAAGACGCAGTTCATTGGCCCATGCATTAATACTGCACGCGCCGCACCACAGGAGATGAAATAGATGGGAAAGCATGAGCCGGCGGCCTTCAAAGAAGCCAATGCGGCTGCATACCTTGATCTGTCCGTTTCCCGCTTCCGCAAGCTGGTGAACAGCGGCGCGCTTCCGCGGCCCGTGCGTTTGGCCGATGGCGTGGAGCGCTGGCGCACAGATGATCTACGGGCCATTCTGAGCGGTGAAGCCGCCCGACCTGCCGAGGATTTTGAACTTTGAGAAAGCCTGCCAAGCCCAGGATCACAAAGCCTAACCTGACCTGGAAGCTGAACAAGCGGAAGGACGCTTGGGAGCCGTACCACCGTGTCACATGGACCGAGGGCGGCAAGCGCAAAGAGAAGGCCATCAAACTGGACTGGCGCGGTGATGCGGAGCGTCTTGACGCGCTTTATTGGGAGTGCCGGACCGGGAAGCATGAGCAGCAAGCCAAGCCCGCGAAATACACTTGGGGCACCCTCATAAAGGCCTGGCGGAACGACCCTCGGATTCAGTCCGATCTTGCCGAAAGCACCAAACGCTCCTACCGGCGAGACATGGACCGGATCATGGAGAAGAACTCCAGCAAGGACATACGGAGCACCACCCGTCAGGCGATCCGCTCCGCACACGACAAGCTTGCGGCCACCCCCCGCAAGGCTGACAAATACCTGCAGACGATCCGCCTGCTTTGGAACTACGGCCAGAAGGAGCTGGATTGGCCGCTCGGCGAGAATCCGGCCGCCGGCATCCGCATGTTCGGCAGGCGACGGGAGTATGAGCCCTGGCCTGAATGGCTGGTTGAGAAGCTGAAAGACGCGCCGCAAACGGTTAGAACCGCAGCAGAATTAATCCTTGGCACCGGTCAGCGCCCAAACGCGGCAATCCAGATGCGCCGGGACCAGTTCCGCGGCGAGTGGATGGAGGTCTTGGACGAAAAGGCCGGCGTAACCTTCGAAACCTACTGCCCGGAAGATCTGCGCAACTACATCGATGAGCTGCCAAACGCCGGCCGTCATGTTCTCGCAAAGAACCTGTCTCAGCCGCTTGGCTATGACGCCGTTGAAAAGGCCTTCCGCACCTGGCGGAACGGTCTCGGTGAGAAGGCAAAGCCATTCGTCCTGCACGGGCTTCGGAAATTGGCAATCATCCGCCTTGCGGAAGCTGGCTGCAGCGATGCGGAGATCCAGGCGGTCACCGGCCAAAGTGCCGAGATGGTGGCCTATTATCGCAAGCGCGCCAGCCGCAAAGCTCTCTCTCGCGCGGCCCAGAAGCGCCGCACCTGAGATTCTGGACGGAACAAGAACAGAACGTGAAGTGGGAGTCGCATGCGGGAGTCGGTGAGAGAGAAAACAAAGGCCCACAGCAAGAACACGCTGCAGGCCTTTGTTTTTATTGGTACCCAAGGCCGGACTCGAACCGGCACGCTGTCACCAGCGGGGGATTTTGAATCCCCTGCGTCTACCATTCCGCCACTTGGGCCGCGATCTGTTCCTAGCCAAGCAATCGGCCAAGGTCCAGAGACAAAACGGAACTCCGCCGCCGAAAATTCGCCGCGTGGCAAAATCACTGGCTGCAAAGGTTGACGGAGCGCCGCGCGCATGCCACCTCCCTTGGCAAACGCCGTTGAGGACGCAGGGCGCAGAATGCTGAAACCGCTATATGACCGGACGATGGCACTGGCCGATCATCCCAAGGCGCTGTGGTGCCTGGCCGTTGTGGCCTTTGTCGAAAGCTCGGTTTTCCCGATCCCGCCTGATGTTCTGATGATCCCGATGATCCTGGCCCGCCCGTCGCGTGCCTGGCTGGTCGCGCTGGTGGCGCTGATCGCCTCTGTGGCCGGCGGTGTTCTGGGATTTGCCATCGGCGCCTTCTTTTATGAAAGCATCGGCCAGCCGGTGCTGGAGGCCATGGGCAAGGGCAATGCCATGGCGGAATTCAATACCCGCTTCAATGACTTTGGCTTCTGGGCGGTGCTGGGCGCAGGCATCACGCCATTCCCCTACAAGGTGATCACCATCATGTCGGGCTGGACCGGGATGCCGCTCGGCACCTTCATTGCCACGTCTATCCTCGCGCGGGCATTGCGTTTTTTCATCGTGGCGGGCCTACTGTGGCAATTCGGTGCCCCGGTCCGCGACTTCATTGAACGCCGCCTCGGGATGGTATTCACCGCCTTCATGGTGATCCTGTTCGGCGGTTTCCTGATGGTGAGGTTTATCTGAATATGCACAGACTTCTGATCGCATTGGCTGCTGCAGGATCCGCTGCACTTCTGCTGGGTGCGCTGGGGTTCCAGTACATCGGTGAAATGGCGCCCTGCAAACTCTGCTACTGGCAGCGCTATCCCCATGCTGCCGCAGCAGGAATCGGCGTCCTTGCGCTGGTCGTCCCCGGCGCGGTTCTGCCCTATCTGGGCGCGCTTGCTGCGCTGGCGACCGCCGGGGTTGGCGCCTACCACACCGGGGTTGAGAGCGGCTGGTGGGAAGGCCCCTCGACCTGCACCTCCGGCCCGATTGGCGGGCTGTCCCCTGACCAGTTGATGGAACAGATCATGGCCGCGCCGCTGGTGCGCTGCGACGAGGTCCCCTGGGAAATGCTGTCGCTTTCCATGGCAAGCTGGAACGCCATCGCTTCCTTTGGCCTCGCGCTGCTGTGGATTGCTGCAGCCAACCACATCCGCAAGCAGGGTTAACCTTCCAGCAGGCTGCAATGCGGCCGACAAGATATTGGCCGCATTGTAAAATGCCAACCTTAGTCAGGTGTCCTTCTTGGTCGCCAGCAGCAGATTGGTTTCGCTGCTCACGACGCCTTCGAAGGTCCGGATCTTGGCGAGGGCGGCATCCAGGGTTTCCAGCGTTTCAGTGCCCAGTTCGACAATCAGATCCCAGCGTCCGTTGGTGGTGTGTATTGCCCTGACTTCCGGCAGCCCCTGCAGCTGTCTGGTGATCCGGCTGGTGCCGCGGCCTTCGATCCCGATCATCATCAGCCCGCGGACCGGATCGCGCAGGACATCCTCTTTCAGCACTACGGTGAAACCCAGGATGTCCCCCCGGGCCTGCAGCCGCTCTATCCGCGCCCGTACGGTGGTCCGCGACAGGTTCAGTTCCAGCGCCAAGTCCGAAAGCGACGCCCGCGCGTTGTGCCGCAGAGCTGACACCAGCCGCTCATCCGTTTTGTCCATGCCTCACTCCGTTATGATCATTTGCCCATCATTATGGGCAAAATGATTGCTGGATTCCATCACGTTTCGGAAGTTTCTAGTATTAAACCTGAGAATTTGGGAGATCAAAACAGTGACCTCACAACACTGCATTCTGATTGGCGCCCCGGTAGACAGCGGCAAACGCAGGGCGGGCTGCCTGATGGGCCCGGACGCCTACCGCACCGCCGGCATCACCGAAGCCCTGCAGAGCCTGGGCCACACCGTTGAGGACCTCGGCAACCTGGCGCCAGACACCCACGCTGGAGACGACAACGGCGGGCTGGTTTATGCCCGCAACGAGACCATCGGCTGGACCTCGCGCCTGGCGCAGGCCGCCGAAAATGCGCTGGAGCGCGGCATGCCGGTCTTCCTCGGCGGCGATCACTCGCTGTCGCTGGGTTCCGTGGCTGGAGCCGCCAATCATGCCGCCAAGGCGGGCCGGCCGCTGTTCGTCCTCTGGCTTGACGCGCATACCGACTTCCACACACCGCGGACGACGGACAGCGGCAACCTGCATGGCACACCGGTTGGATACTTCACTGGGCGCAACGGCTTCGAAGGCTTTCCTGAGGTGACCAACCCGGTGCCGCAGGAAAACGTCTGCATGATCGGCCTTCGCTCTGTCGATACGCAGGAGCGGCTCGCGCTGGAAGGCAGCAGCATCCGCACCCACGACATGCGCCACATTGACGAGAACGGAATCGCCGGTCCGCTGAACCAGTTCCTGGAGCTGGTCGCAAAGGCCAATGGCATGCTGCATGTATCGCTGGACGTCGATTTCCTGGACCCGTCCGTGGCCCCGGCTGTCGGCACCACAGTACCCGGCGGCGCTACCGTGCGGGAGGCGCATCTGGTTTGTGAAATCCTGCATGATTCCGGCCTGATGACCTCGCTGGACCTCGTGGAACTGAACCCCTTTCTGGACGAGCGCGGCCGCACCGCGCATCTGATGGTGGACCTCTGCGCCTCGGCGCTTGGCCGCCGCGTCTTTGACCGCCCGACACGGAGCTACCAGTGAGCAGCCTGCAAGCCCCCTCAGCGGTAGTGATGGTGCGCCCGCACCACTTTTGCTCCAACCCTGAAACACGGGGTGATAACGCCTTCCAGACGCTTGCTAATACCTCGGCGAAGACCACCGCCGCGCAGGCGCTGGCGGAGTTCGACGGCGCGGTGGAATCCCTGCGCGGCGCCGGTGTCACTGTGCATGTCTTTGACGACACCACCAATGAAACGCCGGACAGCGTTTTCCCGAATAACTGGTTCTCCACCCATGCAGGCGGCCATGTTGCGGTGTACCCGATGTACGCAGAGAACCGCCGCAAGGAACGCCGCTGGGACGTGATCGAACTTCTGAAACGCGACTACCGCGTGCAGGACGTGATCGACTACTCCGGCCTGGAACAGGACGGCCTGTCGCTGGAAGGCACCGGCGCGATGGTGCTCGACCATATCGGGCGGATTGCCTACACGGTGAAATCCAACCGCGCCGACCCGGTGTTGCTGGAACGCTTCTGCACCCATTTCAACTTTGAACCCATGGTGTTCGAAGCCAAAGATAATGCCGGCCGCGACGTATATCATACCAATGTCCTTATGGGCATCGGCACAGAATACGCGCTGATTTGCCTGGATATGATCGTTGATCCCGTCCGCCGTGCTGAGGTTGCGGCACGGCTGGAGGAGACAGGCCGCCGGGTCATTGACCTGACGCTGGCTCAGATCGTCAGTTTTGCTGGCAACGCTCTGGAGTTAACAGGCCGCAGACGCCTTCTGGCACTATCTGCCAAAGCTCTGCAGGCGCTGCGACCAGACCAGATTTCGATCATTGAGCAAAGCGCCGAGCCTCTGCCCCTGACCATTCCCACCATCGAAACTGCAGGCGGGTCGGTGCGCTGCATGCTGGCAGGCATCCACCTCAGCCCGCGTGAAAGGAAAACCGCATGACACAGCCCTCAGAAAAGGCCCTGGTGCCTTTTGTCAGCGTCGACAACATGATGCGCCTCATTCATCACGTTGGCATCGAACAAATGCTGCGCGATCTGGCGGACTATGTCGAACAGGACTTCAAGCGTTGGGAGCTGTTCGACAAGACCCCGCGTGTTGCCAGCCACTCAGACGTCGGCGTGATCGAATTGATGCCGACCTCGGACGGTGAGGCCTATGGCTTCAAATACGTGAACGGCCACCCCAAGAATACCTCCGAGGGGCTGCAGACCGTCACCGCTTTCGGCCTGCTGGCGGATGTCTATACCGGTTATCCGGTGCTGCTGACAGAGATGACCATGCTGACCGCCCTGCGAACAGCCGCAACCTCTGCAATGGCTGCCAAGTATCTGGCACCAAAAGGTGCCACTACCATGGCCATGATCGGCAACGGCGCCCAGTCGGAGTTCCAGACCCTGGCGATGAAGGCGATCATCGGCCTGAAATCCGTGCGTCTATATGACAAAGATTCCGCAGCCACAGAGAAATGCGCCCGCAACCTGCAAGGCTTGGGGATTGAGGTTGTCAGTTGCAGGACACCGGAAGAAGCTATTGAAGGCGCGCAGATTCTCACCACCTGCACCGCGGACAAGCAGTATGCCACCATCCTGACCGACAACATGGTCGGCAGCGGCGTCCATATCAACGCGATCGGCGGCGACTGCCCCGGCAAGACAGAACTGGCCGCAGGGATTCTCAGCCGCTCCGACGTGTTTGTCGAATACCCGCCGCAAACCCGGATCGAAGGCGAAATCCAGCAGATGCCGGAGGACTTTGCCGTGACCGAGTTGTGGGAAGTCATCGCTGGCAAGAAGCAGGGCCGCACCGGCGACCGCCAGATCACCCTGTTCGACAGCGTCGGCTTCGCGATCGAGGATTTCTCGGCACTGCGTTACATCCGCGACCGTATCAAGGGCACCGACTACTTCATCGATCTCGACATGCTCGCAGACCCGGACGACCCGCGCGACCTGTTCGGAATGCTTCAGCGCGCCAAGGTCTAAACCAGGCCCCCTGTGCCGGCAGGAACAGCTTCGGGTATGGGGGCCAGCTTTTCGCCCCTGTTTTGCTTCACGCCGGCATGAAGCGCCTCTGCGCAAAAAACTTTTTGGGGAACCAATCTGCGCTTCAGGCGTCTTGATTGGGATAGCAGCCTGCCGCTGCTTCTGGACACGTCCCCAAAATGTCCAACACCTTGCCCCCGCCTCTGTCCCGGCGGGGGTCTTTTCTTTTCCGGAAGCCTTCTGCAAGCAAGCGCACTGGAACCTTTTGCCCGCCCAACCGTTGACCCGGCAGACAGCGCTGCCGTGAGCGCGCAACCGGAACAGGGCAAGAGACATGCTGAGCTGAGCAATCACATTCCTGATCATGGCAGCCATAGCCGCGCATTTCGGGTTCAGCGGCATCGCTGCCGCATCTGCTGGCGCAGCGAAGATCCTGTTTGTGATTTTCCTGGTGCTGGTCGCCGTTTCACCGTTGCGCGTCTCGCCCGCAGATAAACTGCCCCGACCCGCCAACCGAACCAAAGCCAGACGCAGAGGACACAAAGCATGACCACTACAGCTGAAACCAAACAGTTTTCCGACGCTAAATCCGCAGCCAGTGACCCCGGGGCCGACCGGCTGGCAGACCGTGCAAAAGAGAAAGCTGCACAAACCGTTCAGAAGGCGCAGGAAAATCTGGAGGCCGGAATTGACTACGGCAAAGGCGAAATAGAACGACTGGCCAGCCAGTCTCAGGATTTCATCAAGAAGAACCCGGGCCTGGCAGTGGCTGGCGCGCTTGGCGCCGGTATCCTGCTTGGGCTGGCGTTGCGCAAACGGTACTGAACCACCTGCAGAAACTCACTTTCCGGAAGGCCGCGCAGACTGCGCGGCTCTTTCCTTTCCGCTCAAGGCGCTGCTGCCCGCCCAGTCTCCAAAGAAGCAATTTAGCGGCGGCCGAGGGAACCTTATCCGCCCTGCCTGCGTTCTCTCATCAGAAGCACATATCCAAGGGAGAAGATCATGGAATATGGACTTATTGGCCTGCTTGTTCTGGCAGCGGACGTCTACGCAATCGTCAAGATCCTGTCCTCTGGCGCTTCCACCGCAGCCAAGGTTCTGTGGGTGCTGCTGATCCTCCTGCTGCCGGTTCTGGGCTTCATCATCTGGCTGATTGCCGGTCCGAAATCTTCCGCCGCTCATATCTGACCACTTCGCCGAACCGATCCGCTGGGCTGGCTCCGGCAGGGCAAGTCCGTTTTTGCCCCGCAGGGGGCCTGACACGGCATTGCCCGCATTAGTTCAATGTGCGGCGATTAGAGAGGCAAGGAAAATGACCACGACTACCGATCTGGAACAGCAGGCACGCGCACAGGCCGCCAGTTTGGGGCGCAAGGCCAAGTCCGCAGTGACGGAAAAAGTCCGCGAGGCCACGGATGCCGCGCAATCTCAGGCCGCGCACGAGGTGAAGACAGCCGCGGACGCGGCAGGCGCTGCTGCGGATGCCTTTACTCGCGGCTCAGTCCAAGCCCAGGCTGCACAGATGGTGGCTGGTCATTTGGAGGATGCGGCACATCGTGTCCGTGCGCTGGACATCGAGCAGACGGTTCAGGATGTCAGCGCCTTCGCCCGCCGCAATCCGCTTCTGTTTCTCAGCGCTGCTGCCTTGGCCGGGTTCTCTGCCACCCGCTTCCTGAAAGCCCGCGAACCGTTGCATGCCAGCCTTCACGAAACAGGCGGCGCTTTGTCTCCGGCACATGGGGGAACCCGCCATGGCATTTCGTGACTTGAACGCTGCACCCGAACTGTTCATCGAAACGCTTCGCCATTTCGCAGGTTTGCTGCGCAGCGAGGCGGAACTTGCCAAGGGCGAACTGAAAGAAAGAGCCGCGCGCGCCGGAGCCGGGCTTGCCTGCATGGCGATTGCAGCCATTCTCGCACTGGCAGGCCTGCATGTCCTCGCCGCAGCACTTGTTGCCTGGATCGCCGCCGCAGGTTTGTCCCCCGGAGTGTCCGCGCTGATCGTCGGCGGCGCATTTCTGGCCGGTGCCGCGTGCCTTCTCGTGGCGGGCAAATCCCGGCTCAGCAGCGAAGCGCTTTTGCCGTCGGGCACCATCCGAAATGTGAAACGGGACGCTGCCAGCATCAAGGAGGCCGCAAATGCCCGGAACTGACAGTCTTGAACAGCAAGTCGACGCAAACCGCCGCCGCTTGGCCGCCTCGCTGTCTGGCCTGAGCAGCACCCTTGCGCCGCGCTCCGTCACTGAACAGCTGACCGCCGCCGCACACGGCTACGGCGGCCAGCTGGGCCATCAGGCAGTGGCTGCTGCCAAACGCAATCCTGCGGCTCTGGCCCTGGCAGGAGCAGGACTCGCGCTCATGTTCACCGGAACCGGTGCCCGTCGGCACAGCCCCCCACCCCAACCGGCTGCTCTCCCGCCCGAGGCCGCCTTTGCTGGTTTCGATGACCGTGTCGCCGCGGCGGATGCTGCCATGAAAAGGGAGATGACCGGTATGAGTGAAGAAAGCTTCCGCACCAGCAAGATGCGTGAAACCTTGAACGCAGGCCTGGACGCGCTGCCCGATGCCGCCCGCGAACGTGTCCTCAAGGCCCGGACGGCTGCGCTGCAGGCCCAGGAAAAAGTCGAAGCCCACGCGGCAGACGTAGCGGCTCAGGGCCGTACCTTCTATGATCAGAACCCGCTGGCCGCAGGTGCCATCGCGCTTGGTCTCGGCGCGCTGATCGGAGCGCTGCTGCCCGCCACCCGCCGCGAGGACGAGCTGCTTGGCGCCCACCGTGATGCGCTGGCGGCCAAAGCTGAAGCGGCCCTGCGCGAGGAATTGGACAAGCTGTACCAGAAGGCCAGTGCCCAGCTGGATCCGGCGGACACCTATGTGCCGCCGCAAACCACGGCCAGCTGACCGCGATGCCTGGATTTCTGAAAACTGCTCTCAGCGGCCGGGGGGTCCGTGTGATGCTGATGATCCTGACGGTCATCAGCATCACTGCTGCCTTGCAATTGGCCCAGCAGATCCTGGCTCCGATGAGTTTTGCGCTTGTGCTGGGGGTGGTGGTGTCGCCGCTGGCCGACAAGCTGGCCCGCCACGGAGTGCCGCGGCTGGCGATTGCCTTGTCACTGCTCCTGCTGTGCACGCTTTATGTCGCAATCATCCTGCTTCTGATCGAACCGCTTATCAACGTCCTGATTGAGGAACTGCCCCGCATCAAGTCGGTTATGGCAGGCTTGATTGACCGCGCCTCCTCGCTACTGCGCGGCATTGAGACCATCAGCCAGGAGATAGAGGAAAGCGTCGGCGCCGAGGCAGTGGAACCGCAAACTGCTATCCCTTCGGTGGGTGACGCCCTGTGGCTGGCGCCCAGCTTTGTCTCCCAGGTTTTCATTTTCGTGGGCACATTGTTTTTCTTTACCCTGACCCGCAACGATCTCTACCGGATGACGGGGCCACTGAAGGACAGGCTGAAACACGCGGATACCGTTGTAGCCCGCTACTTTGCCGCCATAACTCTGGTGAACACCGGCCTGGGAGCTGTTACCGCAGCCGCCATGATGGCGCTTGGCGTCGAATACGCGCTTCTTTGGGGATTGGCGGCCGGGCTTCTGAACTACGTTCTTTACCTCGGCCCGCTGCTGATGGCGGTAAGTTTGACCATCGCAGGAATGCTGCAATTCCACGGCATATACACCGTGCTGCCGCCGCTCGCCTTTCTGCTGATCAATCTGGCAGAGGCCAATATCGTGACCCCCCTGGTCGTGGGCCAGCGCATGGCGATCAACCCCTTGCTGATCTTCCTGGCAATTGTCTTTGGCCTGTGGCTGTGGGGACCGGTCGGCGCTTTTGTGACGCTGCCGTTGCTGCTTTGGCTCGGTGTGCTGCTGGATCCTCAGCCCGGCGCTCGGCAACTGGACGCCGATGATCCGCTAAGCAAAGCCATGTGACAGCATGCCGTCCGCCGCGCGAAGAGCAGCTGCCGGCTTCATTCAACCTTTTGCTGATCGTCCAACAGATTTTCGCCGCCATCCACTCCCTCGCGTTCCCTCTCCGCCGCTTCTGCCACTGCCAGTTCCGCCCGTGCAGGATCGGCAGCCTCCGGCAGGTCCGCAATCGCAGCCTTTGCGGTCCGGTTTTCTTCAGCAGGTCCTTCCGAGGATGGCAGCGCAGCCTGTCCGCGATCCAAACGCACCCGGTAAGTCGGCTCCGGCAGGCCGAATCCCGCAGCTTCCATCGCCAGCTTTGCGGCCCGGATCGCCTCGCCGCGCGCCTTGGCGAAATCCACTCTGGTCTGGTCCACCCAGCCGGTGAAGGTCAGGATCACGTTGGAATCGCCAACCTCGCTGATCCAGGCGCCAACCTCCGGCTCCTCCAGAACAAACTGCTGCGCCTCCAATGCGGCAACGGCCGTGGCCAGCGCCGCCGCCAGATCCGCATCCGCATCAACCCCCAAATCAAAACCGAAACGGCGCCGGGGATCGCGGGTGAAATTCACGATACGGCCCTTGAACACGGTCGCATTCGGAATGCGAATATGGTTGCCCTCGGGCGATATCAGAATGGTCGCGCGCGAGGTCAGCCGCGCCACGGTCCCCTGATCCCCCTGGATGTCGACAAAGTCATTCGGCCGGAACGGCTGCCGCAGGCTTAGCAGGATGGACGCAATGAAATTCTCCACCGTATCGCGCACCGCAAAGCCGAGCGCCAAGCCAACAACACCGGCAGCGCCCAGGACCGCACCGATCAGCGCTGTGGCATTCAGGATGTCCAGTGCCAGCACCAGCCCCGTCAGAATGAACAGAATCCGCGCCACCGCCCGGTAGACATCAGCAATAAAGGCGTTGGGAGCCAGCCGGGTCCAGATGCCGATCCGGGTTGTCAGCAGCCAGCCCCCGGCCGCGACCGCCAGAAAGGCCGTCAAGGCGACCAGAAAGATCGGCCCGTTTGCCAGAATGTTCCGCGTCCGTCCTGCGATCCGCTCCATCGCCGGTGCCAGCCGTTCCTCCAGGGTGCCGCTGATTTCCGTTTCGTTTTCGATCGCGACCACGCCGGCGACCCGGTTGATGATCTGAGTCAGCCGGTCCTGCGCTGCATTGTCGATCACCTGCCCGGTGACCCTGACAACGCCTTCCGTCACCGACACCTCGACACCGCCGAAACCGTCTATTTGGCCCAATAGCTTTTCAATCCGGCTGAGGATCTCGCTGTCGCGCACCGCCTCGGCGCCTACTTCGATCTGGCCGTCTGTCTGAACCGGGCCGTCTGCCGACTGTGCAAGGCCGGCAACCGCGGAGAAAGCAAGAATTGCTGCCGCCGCCAGAGCGAAAACCGCCTGCATCCTCACCCGGTTTGCACTCGATGAATTACCCGTACCCTGTTCACGGTTCAATTCAAGTTCCTCCACAGCACATAATCACATTGGCAAATGCGTGCCCCGCCCCGCGGCGAGCTGCCGGATGGATGGAGGCTGAACATTGCTTAAAGCAGAATGACCGGCTTGAACACGCCTGCTGCTAACTCCCTCAGCCTCTGAAACAAGTTGCTCCTGACATGCTCAGCGCGTTGCCGCGGATTTTTCAGCTGGCCGGCGGCACGAACACAAGAAACCGCAGCCCCAGACCCGATTGCTCTGTGGCAATTCAAGAACCCGGATGGCGCGGCGGGCAAGAGCAGAAAGTAACAGCACTTCTCAAACAAGCGCTCGGGGGACATTGCGTCTGATCGCTTAATTTCTTGAAATTAATGGAAGAGTCAAACCGTCAGAACTCTTCTCACTGGTCGTATCACACCTGGGTCAAAGAAATTTTTCCTTCCAAATAACGCGATCCGGTATGTCACAGTTTAATGCAATCGCCCCAGGCTGGTGGCATGGCTCCTCCAACACTTGAGGAGACTAAATGGGCACTGAACCTAGTGGTGCGGACGCACCAATTCTGATCCTGACTGAAAACACATTTGAAGCTGTCGACATCAGCGACTATCTCATGCGCCGCGGTCTGGACGACATAATCAGCGAAACCAAAATTGAGCTTTGCGAAGCGTTTCTGGATGACCGTTCACCGACGCCACGACTGGTGTTCTTCGCCTTCCCGCTCAGAGATCCAGCGGCCCGGAACTGGCTGCTGGCGGCACGCGGCAAGGGCTGGCGCATCATTCTGGTCAACGGAAAGACCACAGATCCCGACCTAAGGAACCTTCCGATGCTTACCCGGCCATTTGCAACAGCGCATCTGGACGCAATCATGGGCCAAGTCGGGGAGTAGCCGCCGCTGGGCACGTACCTTTCCGTGGTGAAAGAGGAAAAGGCCTGACGGCCTTTTCCGACACGCCGCAATCCGATGCAGCCCCTTGACGCCAACCCGGACAGAAGGATGCCCGGGTCACCTGCGTGCGCAACTGGAGTGGTTTCGCCTGCTCCTGTCAGGCGTCCAGTTCAGTATCCCAGTACAGGAAATCCATCCAGCTTTCGTGCAAATGGTTCGGCGGGAACTTGCGCCCTGTGTTGCGCAATTCCTCTGCTCCGGGCCGCCGCGGCGGTTTACGCAGAGACATCCCGGCCCGGTGCAATGATTTCGATCCCTTTTTGAGGTTGCAGGGGCTGCACGCGGCGACAACGTTCTCCCAGCTGGTCACCCCGCCAGCAGCGCGCGGCACCACGTGGTCGAAGGTCAATTCGCCCTTGCTGCCGCAGTACTGGCAGCAGAATTCATCCCGCAAAAACAAATTAAAGCGCGTGAAGGCCACGCGCTTTTGAGGTTTCACATAATCTTTCAGAACCACCACAGACGGTATTCGGATCTCGGTACTCGGACTGTGCACCACCTCGTCATACTCGGCCACGATGGCCACCCGGTCGAGCCAGGCTGCCTTCACTGCATCCTGCCAGGACCATAGAGAAAGCGGGTAATATGAAAGCGGCCGGTAATCCGCATTCAGCACCAGCGCCGGGTGCTGTTTCAGCGCCCCTGGAGATCTGACAAACTCTGCCCTGAAATCGCCATCCATTTTTGAACGTCTTCCTCGCCCTGATCTTCCGTTTCCCGGAACCAGAGCGGGGAACCCGCCCCAGCCTGACTTTGACTATATATCGTGGTTGGCACCTGACAAGCCCCAATGATCCACAATATATCGAGAGTTGGCTAAGCTGATTCCGTGACAGGCCCGTGACAGTTATCCACAGGCTGGCATGGCGCCAGCCTCTTGCCCTGCCGCACCTTCCCGCCTATTGCCCTGCCATGACCCGCCTGATCCGCTTCAACAAACCTTATGACGTGCTGCCGCAATTCACCGACCGCGGCGGCCAGGACAGCCCGCGGGCAACCCTCAGCCGGTATATCGACTGCCCTGGCGTCTATGCCGCCGGCCGTCTCGACCGCGACAGCGAGGGGCTGATGCTGCTGACCGACAACGGGCGGCTGCAATCCTGGATCACCGATCCCAAGCACAAGATGGACAAGACCTACTGGGTGCAAGTGGAGGGTATTCCCGGTGCCGACGCGATCAACCTGCTGGCAGAAGGCGTTGATCTGAAGGACGGCAAAACCCGGCCCGCCAAGGTGCAGGTGATCCCGGAACCGCCGGGGCTCTGGGCGCGCACCCCGCCGGTCCGGGTGCGCAAGACAGTCCCCGACTGCTGGATCGCGCTCACCATCCGTGAAGGGCGCAACCGGCAGGTGCGTCGGATGACGGCGGCTGTCGGGCACCCCACCTTACGCCTGATCCGCTACAGCATCGGCGCCTGGACGCTGGACGGGCTGGCGCAGGGCGCCTGGGAGGATCTGGAGCCGCCCCACGTGCCCGGCCCGCCCAAACCCTCGCAGAAGCCCCCGCGCCGGCCCAAGGCCGCATCGCCGCGTCCGGCAAAAGGTGACAGGCTCCGCCGCCGCTGATAGCCTGCAGGCATGCTGCCCCAAGCCCCTTCTCCCGATGCCATCCTGGAAGCATCCCTGTATGTGGACGATCTGGACGCAGCAGAAGCGTTCTACGGTAGCCTTCTTGGACTGGAACGCATCCAGCGGGTCGGCAACCGGCATGTGTTTTTCCGCTGCGGCAGTGCCGTCGTGCTGCTGTTCAATGCCGCCGAAACCGTGAAGCCGCCCGGAAATCCGCGATTGCCGGTGCCGCCGCACGGCGCACATGGACCTGGGCATCTGTGTTTCACGCAACCCCGCGAAAACCTGCTGAAGATGCGGGCGCGGTTGCTGGCGGCAGGCGTGGAGATCGAGTCCGAATTTGACTGGCCCAGCGGCGCGCGGTCGGTCTATTTCCGCGATCCGGCCGGAAATTCGCTCGAGATTGCCGAGCCGCATCTGTGGGCCTATTGACCCACAGAACAACCCAGTTTCAATTAAGCTACTTACAGGCCGAGCTTGTCTCGCATAAAGGCCAGCGCGACGCTCAGCCCGTCCGGCGCGATACCGTGGGCGGTGCCTTTCTGGATATGGGCAAATACATCCTGGAACCCGGCCTCCTGCAGCGCCTCGACCGCCGCGGGCAGCGATTGCACCGGCACCACGTCGTCCTGATCGCCATGCACCAGCAGAACCGGCATCTTGGACACCGCCTCATCCTTCAGCAGCTCCGGCGCCAGCAGACGGCCGGAAAATGCAACAATCCCGGATACAGCGTCCTCGCGCCGCGGCGCCACATGCAAGCTCATCATCGTGCCCTGACTGAAACCGAACAGCACCACCTGTTCCGGCAGCACGTCCTCGTCCACCATCAGCGCATCGAGGAAGGCGTTCAAGTCCTCCACCGCGGCCTGCATTCCGCGCATGCTTTCCTCTTCCGACGAACCATCGATCCAGGGAATCGGGAACCACTGGAAGCCGAACGGCGCACCGGCACAGGCCTCGGGCGCGTCGGGTGCGACAAACAGCGTATCCGGCAGGTGTTCGCCCAGTGGATCGGCCAGCCCCAGCAGATCCGCGCCATTGGCGCCATAGCCATGCAGGAACACCACAACGGAGCGGGTTTCGCCGGAGAGCGGCTCCTTGCGGCCGGCATTCAGTACACGAGTCATCGGATTCCTTCCCTGTCCTTCGCCACCCGGTAATAGGCCCACAGAATGCGCGCCGCAACCGACCGCCACGGCGACCAGGCTTCCGCAATTTGCCGCATCTCCCGCTCCTTCGGGCGGGCGGGGAGATCGAACAGAACCCGTGCGGCCTCCTGCAGGGCCAGGTCGCCATGGGCAAACACGTCCGCACGGCCCAGCGAAAACATCGAGTAAATCTCCGCGGTCCAGACGCCGATTCCCGGCACCTGGACCAGCGTGGCAATCACCTCCGCATCAGGAGCGTTGCGCAAAGCCTTGAAATCAATGCGCGCTTCAGCCAGCGCTTTGGCATAACGTATCTTCTGGCGGCTCAGGCCAGCCGCGCGCAGGTCCTCATCTGTTGCCCACTGAATCTTGCGAGGGCCGGTCAGCCTGGCGTCCTTCATCCGCTTCCAGATCGCATTGGCGGAGGCCACGCTCACCTGCTGGCTGACAATGGCGCTCAGCAACTCCGCAAACCCTTCAGGCTTGCGCCGCAGGGGCAGCGGACCAGTCAGTTCCAGCGCATGGGCAAACCGGCGGTCCTGTGCCGCCAGCCATTCCGCGCCCTCGGAGACACAATCGTCACACTGTATGATCCGGCCAACTCCGGGCAGAAACATCTGATGATCTGACGCCACGTCACCCCCTTTGGCCGCGGCAAAACGGCGGCCCTCCAGCGCGGCAAGCGCCTTGCCCCGCCCCCGGTTCACCGCTACGCATCCCATATGAGCATGACCATGACCACCCCCAGCGACGCGGTCGCCAAGAAAAACGTTGCCATCCTGGTGCTGGCCCAGGCGATCCTCGGCGCCCAGATGCCGATGATTTTCATCGTTGGCGGCCTGGCGGGCCAGTCGCTGGCCTCCAACCCCTGCTTTGCGACGCTGCCGATCTCGCTGATCGTGGGCGGCTCGATGCTGGCGGCCACGCCGATCTCGGCCATTATGCATCGCTGGGGCCGCCGGGCCGGCTTCTTCACCGGCGCTGCCTTTGGCGCGGTTGGCGGCCTGGTTGGCGCTTACGGGCTGTATCTCGGGTCGTTCCCCATCTTCCTGGCCGGCAGCCTGCTGACCGGCGTCTACATGAGCGCGCATGGCTTCTACCGTTTTGCGGCCGCCGACACCGCGTCCGAGGCGTTCCGCCCCAAGGCAATTTCCTATGTCATGGCGGGCGGTCTGGCGGCCGCTGTCATCGGCCCGCAGATTGTGAAGGCCACCAGCCAAGCCTTTGTTATTCCGTTTCTTGGCACCTACATGGCGGTGATTGCCGTCAACGTTCTGGGCGCGGCTCTATTCCTGTTTCTGGACATCCCCAGGCCGCCTGCGCCCAGTCAGGACAGCCCTAAGGGCCGCAGCCGCCTGGAGCTTCTGAAAACGCCGGTTATCGCCGTTGCGGTGATCTGCGCCATGGTTTCCTATGCGCTGATGAACCTGGTGATGACCTCGACGCCACTCGCGGTGGTGGGCTGCGGTTTCACCGAGGGCAACGCCGCGGATGTGGTCACCTCCCACGTCCTTGCGATGTATGTGCCCTCCTTCTTCACCGGCCACCTGATCGCCCGTTTCGGTGTCGAAAAGATTGTCGCCGCAGGCCTGATAATCCTCGCCGGCGCAGGCGCAGTCGCGCTGCAAGGCGTGGATCTCGAAAACTTCTTCATTGCCTTGGTTCTGCTCGGCATTGGCTGGAACTTCGGCTTCATCGGCGCCACGACCTTGCTGGCCGGCGCACATGACAGCCATGAAAAAGGCCGAATGCAGGGCCTCAACGATCTTCTGGTGTTTGGCGGCGTGACCATGGCTTCGCTTGCCTCAGGCGGGCTGATGAACTGCTCCGGCGGCAACCCGGTGGATGGCTGGAACGCAGTGAACATGGCTATGGCGCCCTTCCTGATGCTGGCAGGCGGCGCGCTTCTGTGGCTGGTGATGCGGCCCAAAGCGGCCTGACCGGACCAGTTCGGAGACACGGACAAATGAAAAAGGGCGCCGAAACGGGCGCCCTTTTTCACGTTGTTTCCCTACCAGCGCCCTGAGACCGCCCGCCGCATCAACCCCGCCCGGCGCCGGAACTCGCTCAGGCCGAGGGCCCCCTTCGCCACCCGCTCGGGTTCGCGGATGGCCTGTTTCAAAACTGCTTCCGCCTGCCAGCCTGCCAGCAGCGCAGCCCCGGCAGATTTCGAAACCGCCGCCTTCTTCGAATGCGCTTCTTTCAGTTTTTCCAGCCCCTTGCGTGCCAAAGTTTGAACTCCTTCCAAGGTGCCATCCAGCAGCGGGATTCGCTTTTGCGCCTCCAGTTCAGGGATTGCCCGCAGCCAATTAGCGATGCCTGCACCATAACCGAAATCCCTGACAACAGCCTCATCCGCCTGCCCCAAAGACGCTGCAGCCATCCACATCAGCGAACCGCTGGTCCGGTCGATATAGCTGTCAAAGGCGGCCTCATCCTCAAACGGGTCTTTGTAGATGTCCCAGCGCCGCGCCTCTGCCATGCCGTCAATGCAGGCCGCCAGTTCCGGCTTCAGCAGCTGCGCCAAGGGGGTCGCCACATAGTGGCGGCGGACCGGCTTCCCTTCGGCGATCTCCGCGCCAACATCGCGCCACCACTGCACCCGCATTTCGGCGATCATGCTCTCCTGGCTGGCCCATGGTGCCCGTGCAAGCTCGATATTAAAGGCGTACAGCGCGAACAGCAGCGGCCGCGACGGAACCGGTGCAGCCATGGTGGCAAGAAACCGGTCCGGGTCGCTTTTCTGCACCTGCTCTGCGCAGGCCGTCAGGTCGGCGTCAAACTGCATCCGCCTGCCCGGCTCCGCTGTCATGGATCAGCTTCCAGCGGATCGCATCCAGCAGCGCCTCAAACGAGGCGTCAATTATGTTCGGGCTAACGCCGACGGTGGACCAGCGATGGCCCTGGCTGTCTTCGCTGTCGATGATGACCCGCGTGACCGCCTCGGTGCCGCCCTGGGTGATCCGCACCTTGAAGTCCACCAGCCGCATATCCTCCAGCTGCGCCGAATAGCGTCCCAGGTCCTTGCTCAGCGCCCGCGCCAGCGCGTTGACCGGACCGCGGTCGCTGCCGGTGTCGTCCAGCGACTCGCTAACGGACAAGCGTTTTTCGCCGTCAACCTTCACCACAACCACCGCCTCGGACAGGCTCACCATCCGGTTGTATTTGTTTTTGCGCCTCTCAACGGTGACCTTGTAGCGCTTGACTTCAAAGAAGTCCGGCAACTGGCCCAGCTCTTTGCGCGCCAGCAGTTCGAACGAGGCCTGCGCGGTATCGTAGGAATAGCCTTCCGCTTCGCGGTCCTTGATCCGCTCCAGGATCCGCGCCAGCGCCGGGTTGCCCTTTTCGACGGTCAGCCCTGCATCGGTCAAACGCTTGCGCAGGTTCGACTGCCCGGCCTGGTTCGACATCGGGATCACCCGCGCGTTGCCGACCTTGCCCGGCTCGATGTGTTCATAAGTGGACGGGTCTTTCAGGATCGCGCTGGCGTGCAGCCCCGCCTTATGGGCAAAGGCCGAGGCCCCCACATAGGCCGCCTGGCGCACCGGAACCCGGTTCAGGATATCATCCAGCATCCGGCTGGTCCGGGTCAGCCCGGCCAGCGCGTCCAGGCTCACCCCGGTTTCGAACTTGCTGGCATAGGGTTCCTTCAGCAGCAGTGTCGGGATCAGCGCGGTCAGGTTGGCATTGCCGCAGCGTTCGCCCAGACCGTTCAGGGTTCCCTGGATCTGCCGCGCCCCGGCATCCACCGCTGCCAAGGAGCAGGCCACGGCATTTTCTGTGTCGTTATGGGTATGTATGCCCAGTTTCTCGCCTGGGATACCGGCCCCGACCACCTCGCCGACGATCCGATGGACCGCCGCCGGCAGCGCACCGCCATTGGTGTCGCACAGCACCACCCAGCGCGCCCCCGCCTCCAGCGCCGCGCGGCAGGCCGCCAGGGCGTAGTCCGGGTTGTCCTTGTATCCGTCAAAGAAATGCTCGGCATCAAACAGCGCCTCGCGCCCCTGTGCCACGATATGGGTGACCGAAGCGCGGATGCTCTCCAGGTTCTGCTCCAGCGTGATCCCCAGCGCATGGGTCACGTGGTAATCATGGCTCTTGCCGACCAGGCACACAGCCCGGGTTCCCGCGTTCATCACCGCGGCCAGCACCTCGTCGTTTTCAGCCGACCGGCCTGCCCGCTTGGTCATGCCGAAAGCGGTCATGGTGGCGCGGGTCCGCGGCGCCTCCTCAAAGAACGCGCTGTCGGTCGGATTGGCACCCGGCCAGCCGCCTTCAATGTAGTCGATGCCCAGATTGTCCAGTGCCTGCGCGATCTGCTTCTTCTCTTCGGTGGAGAATTGCACCCCCTGAGTTTGCTGCCCGTCGCGCAGGGTTGTGTCGTAAAGATAGAGGCGCTCCTTGGCCATCACAGCGACTCCAGCTTGGCCGGATCAAACCCGGCTCCCGGCACCAGTTCCACCCCAGCCTTGCTCATCCGTACTTCCAGTCCTGCCTCGACGAAGGCCGCCTTCAGCTCGTCAACTTCCGAAAAGTTCTTGCTTTCCATAGCCTTCTGACGGGCTTCGAACAGCTTTGCCTCATATGCGGAAAGGTCGACAGAGGGTGCGGAGGCCCAGGCGCCCATGTCTTCGGTCAGCAGCCCCAGCATTTGTGCCGACGCCAGCAGCCCGGCGGCATCGCCCGCCGCTGCCAGCTTGTGCAGCTCGGCAATCGCACCTGCCGAATTCAGGTCATCGGCCAGTGCATCCAGGACCGCGGCAGCAGCGCTGGACGCGGGTTCGATACCCGCGGTCAGCGCCCGCCACTTGCGCAGCGTGGCTTCTGCTTCCTTGGCCTTCTTGTCGGTCCAGTCCATCGGCTTGCGGTAATGGGTCTGCAGGAACACCAGCCGGATCACCTCGCCGGGATAGCCCTGGTCCAGCAGGTCGCGCACGGTGAAGAAGTTGCCCAGGGATTTGGACATCTTCTTGCCTTCCACCTGCAGCATCTCATTGTGCAGCCAGAAACGTGCAAACTCACCTTCCGGATGGGCGCAGCAGCTTTGCGCAATTTCATTCTCGTGGTGCGGGAACATCAGGTCGTTGCCGCCACCGTGGATGTCGAAGGTCTCTCCCAGCAGCTCAAAAGACATCGCCGAGCATTCGATGTGCCAGCCCGGCCGTCCGCGGCCCCAGGGGCTGTCCCAGCCCGGCAGATCGCCGGTGGAGGGTTTCCACAGCACAAAATCCATCGGGTTCTTCTTGTAGGGTGCCACCTCAACCCGGGCGCCGGCGATCATGTCATCGACAGACCGGCCCGACAGTTTGCCGTAAAGCTCCTTCCAGCTGTCGACAGCAAACAACACATGGCCCTCCGCTGCATAAGCGTGGCCCTTGGCGATCAGATCCTCGATCATCGCCACCATCTGCGGGATGTATTCGGTTGCCCGCGGCATGTAGTCCGGCTGCAGGGCGCCCAACTCGCCCATATCGTCAAGAAACCACTGGGTCGTCTCGGCGGTGATGTCGCCGATCGGCCGCCCGCTCTCGGCGGCGCGGGCGTTGATCTTGTCGTCAACGTCCGTGAAGTTCCGGGCGTAAGTCACTTTACCTGCGCCATAAACCTCGCGCAGAAGACGATAGAGCACGTCAAACACCACTACCGGCCGGGCATTGCCCAGATGCGCTCGGTCATAAACCGTGGGGCCGCAGACATACATCCGCACGTTGCTGGCGTCGATCGGCTCGAAGACCTCTTTCTTGCGGGTCTTCGTGTTCTGCAGCTTGATCACTCTGTCCTTGGTTCCCATGCCCGGTTCCTTTTGCATGCCCAGCTCAAAACGGCCGGCATCACCCATTGCGCGCAACGCGGGCTTAGCAACTTGTCAGGGAAATGAAAACGACAGAAACCAGCCCGCTGATATGTCAGCAGGTAATGCAGCAGATAATGGTGGTGCATTTCTGGTTCATGCAGGCTGCTTAGCACGGGGCGGCAGCCCCGCCAAGCCTTTTGGCAGCCTGAAACGGCAGAGGCCGCCCGGCCTGCCTTGGGTACAGACCGGGCGGCCAGCGGCGCGGCGGAACTAGAGTGCCGCGCCGGTGCTTGTGTCAGTTTAGAACTTGAAAGATGCGCGCAGCGACACCGAGGTGGCATCCGAGCCAACGCCCGAGGTGCCGAACTCGTCGAAGTCATGCTCCAGCACTTCGCCGCCGATCTGCCACTGGTCGGTCACCTGGTAGGCCAGGCCGACACCATAGAAGTCGCCGGTTTCGCTGCCCAGCGAACTGTCGGCCTCAGCCACACCGCCGGTCACATAGGCCAGCACCCGGCCGAAGTCATAGCCGGCCTTCACCTTGGCGCGGGCCACCGAGTCGACGGTTGCGCCGCCGCCCAGATCCAGGTCGGTTGCGTCATAGTCCAGTTCGCCGCCCAGCACGAAACGGCCGAAATCATAATTGTAGCCGCCGTGGACACCGTAAGCGGTATCATCACCCGAGGCACCGTTGCTGGCATCCGCGTCCAGCTGGCCGATCTGGCCACCCAGATAGAAACCGGTCCAATCGCCGCCCTCATTGACCACAACCGGCGCCGGTGCCGGCGCGGGTTCGACCACCGGCTCAACCAGATTGCCGGCGAATGCCGCACTGCCCATTACGGTTGCGATGGCTGTCATAGCTACGAAACGAGTCATTCAGACTTCTCCTTTTGCAGTCCCGGCGCAGGCTGTGCGCCGTTGACGCCTACAAAAGGTCTTTGCCCCGGAGTTTCCAGAGCCGCTCAGGTCACGATCGGTGAATTGGCAGTGACTGGCCGAAATCCCGAATCTGCCCGCGCTTTTCCGCCGGATTCCGCAGGCGGAAATTCGCCAAGCCATTGAAAAGGTAAACTGCTTTTCCTATCGCCCGCCGGAGAAACACGCAGAAGCGCTATCAGAACCGGAAAGCAGCGCTCACAGCCAGAGTTTCACCGCGCGGGCTGGCGCTGCCGTCCTTCGGCCCGGCCTCGTGATGCAAAATCTCTCCGGTCAGTTGCAGCGCGCGATTCAACGACACCCGCATCCCAAAGCCGAACAGCGGCCCACGGCGCCGGCCGCCGGACGCCTCCGCCTGAAGCCCGCCCAGTGTTACAAAACCGGTGGCCGGTCCAAAGTCATATCCGGCATGAAGGCGCAGCTGATGCGTTTCCTCCGCTTGCACCGCACGTGTCAGCGGCCCGTTTTGCCCGGTCGCCAGGCTGCCGCCGAATACAAAACCGCCCTCCCCGTCGCCATAGCCGAACGCAAATGTTCGTGCCTCTATACCGGAGGACCTTTGTTCAGCTTGCAAAAATCCAGGGGAAACGGAACGGGCGCTCTCTTCAGCGAGTCCGGACTGGGCGTGGAAAACCGTAACGGTGAGCACTGCAGCGAGCGTTTGGCAGAGTTTGGTCTTCTTAACCATCGGCATGTGGCTGTGCCTTCCTGCAATGCACCTTTCAGCGCGCCATCCCCCATGGCCCGAGCATAGGCATTAATGATTAATATTTCGTTCCCGGATCCAAACTGCCAGCAACCTTGCAATGCGGAAACCGATAAAAATGCCCTCCGCACCGTTAAAAATAATGAAATTTAGTAAACTCCTAGGGCTGCAGCCTTGCGGCCTGACCGCCTGTGAAAAAAGTGTCGCATTTTTCACTCAGGTCGTTATCGTGCTAGAAACTTCGCAAACGCATGCCAAACTGCCGGGAAGTCACAGGAGACCGCATGCAGGAAGAACGCAGCCTTGTCAGCCTCATCTGCCGCACCATCGGTGCGGCGCGGGGCCGTGCAGCCAGAGGTCGGCCGCACTGAGTTGAAATTTCTCGAATTTCTACTCTCTTCTCCTGAAAGGCTCCTTGAATGAACGATCAAGCCTCCTCCACCCGCGCAGCCCGCAGCGGCGGCCGCAACGCGCGCCGTGCCGCCCGTGCCGCCGCCCTGCCAGAGCACCTGCGCCCGGTCCGCCCCGGCATGGAATCCACCGCGCTGAAACTGCTCAGCCAGGCCGATATGGAAAAAATCCACGAGGCCGCGCTCACCGCACTGGAAGAGATCGGCCTCGCCGACGCCCCGCAAAGCGGCATCGATTACCTGACCGCCGCCGGCTGCATCCTGGGCGATGACGGCCGCATCCGGTTCCCCCGCGCGCTGGTCGAGGACACCATTGCCAAGGCAAACCGCTCCGTGACGCTGTACAGCCGCGACGGAAAGACCGACCTGCAGCTGTCCGGCGGCCGGGTGCACTATGGCACCGCCGGCGCCGCGGTCAGCATGGTGGACGTGCATGGCCGCGTGTACCGCGACTCCACCGTTCAGGATCTGCATGACGCCGCCCGGATCTGCGACCAGCTGGACAACATCCACTTTGTCCAGCGCCCGATGGTCTGCCGCGACATTCCCGACAACCTGGAGATGGACCTGAACTCCATCTACGCGACCACCGCCGGCACCACCAAACATGTCGGCGTGTCCTTCACTGAGCCAGACTTCGTGAAGCCCGGCTTGGAGCTTCTGCACATGATTGCCGGCGGCGAGGACAAATGGCGCGAACGGCCGTTTGTGTCGAACTCCAACTGCTTCGTCGTTCCACCGATGAAATTCGCAACCGAGTCCTGCGAAGTGATGGAGGAATGCATCAAGGGCGGCATGCCGGTGCTGCTGCTGTCGGCAGGCATGGCGGGTGCCACGGCGCCGTCGACCATCGCCGGCGCGATCGCCCAGGCGGTTGCTGAATGCCTCGCCGGGCTGGTTTACGTAAACGCCATAAAGCCCGGTGCGCCCGCAATTTTCGGCACCTGGCCTTTCGGCCTGGACCTGCGCACAGGAGCGATGACCGTTGGCTCCGGCGAGCAGGCGCTGCTATCCGCAGGCTGCGCCCAGATGCACAAGTTCTACGACCTGCCCGGCGGCGCTGCCGCTGGCGCTTCGGATTCCAAATTGCCGGACATGCAGGCCGGCTGGGAACAGATGTGCTCTGCAGTTATGGCGGGCCTGTCCGGGCTCAACATGGTCTATGAGGCCGCGGGGATGCATGCTTCGCTGCTGGGCTTCTGCCTGGAATCGCTCATCCTGGACAACGACCTTCTGGGCCAGGCGCAGCGCTGTGTCCGCGGCATCGAAGTGAATGACGAAACCCTGGCCCTGGACCAGATGCGCGCCACATGCCTGGGCGGACCCGGCCACTACCTGGGCACAGATCAGACCCTCAGCCGGATGCAGGTGGACTATGTCTACCCGGCCCTCGGCGACCGCACCTCCCCGAAGGAATGGGCGGAGCGCGAAAAGCCTGATCTGATTGCCAAGGCTACCGCGAAGAAAGAGGAAATCCTGTCCCAGCGGGCCGCCGCGCGGTTTGATGCCGCGACCGACATGGCCATCCGGGAAAAGTTCAACATCCACTTGCCGGCCTGATACCGGCAGATGCACCACCGAAGCGGGCCGGAAATTCCGGCCCGAATTCTTTTTCCCCTGGGCCCTGCTGTCTTGCTGGGCCTCCAACGCCCCCCGCAAAAAGATCCGGAAAATTTTCTTAACCTGCACCTTGCGCCGACCGAATTCACAGGTTAACCTATTGTAAAGCATCAATAACTGCAGGCATTCCGGACCAAATCGACCCACCATTTTGCGGTTTTGCGCGCGCACTTTTGCAAAACGTGCTTTGCGTATCCGCATACGGATGCGGATCAGAACCTCGCGCAGCAGTTCAGCTTTGCAGGAATGCAGAACTCAGCCCTAAAAACGGCCGATTTCCAGATTTTGCGATTTCGCACGGTGACCTTCAAAAACCTTCGATCAAACATGAAAACCGGCAAAATGGACTGAAGCCGTTAACCAATCACGGCAAGGCGGAGGCAGGCCGGGCTGAAGAAACAACGCCTCCAGACGAAACCACGTTAACGAGACAGTCAGGCTCCGGCGGCGATTTCAGAAGCAGGCGCGGGATCCAGTCCTTTGCGAAAATAACTCCCTGCCCAACATGTGCAGTTTTGCAAAATAATTTTGCGAAACTGCAGCACGGGACACTCTTCCCGCGCTGCCGCTCTCAAATCAGAAGAACGCCTGCAAACCAGTTTGGGCGCGGCCCAGGATCAGCGCATGGACGTCGTGGGTGCCCTCGTAGGTGTTCACGGTCTCCAGGTTCACCATGTGCCGGATAACATTGAACTCCAGGCTGATACCGTTGCCGCCGTGCATGTCGCGGGCCATCCGGGCAATCTCCAGCGCCTTGCCGCAGTTGTTGCGCTTGATGATCGAGATCATCTCCGGCGCTGCATTGGCCTCATCCATCAGGCGGCCGACGCGCAGAGACGCCTGCAGACCCAGGGTGATTTCAGTCTGCATGTTTGCCAGCTTCAGCTGGAACAGTTGGGTGTTTGCCAGCGGCCGGCCGAATTGGGTGCGGTCCAGCCCGTACTGCCGCGCGGCGTGCCAGCACGCCTCGGCGGCCCCCATGGCACCCCAGCTGATGCCGTAGCGGGCGCGGTTCAAACAGCCGAACGGGCCTTTCAGCCCCTGCACGTGCGGCAGCAGCGCATCTTCGCCAACCTCGACGCCATCCATCACAATCTCACCGGTGATCGAGGCGCGCAGTGAGGCCTTGTTTTCAATCTTCGGCGCGCTCAGGCCCTTCAGGCCCTTGTCCAGCACAAAGCCGCGGATCTTGCCGCCATGCGCCTCGGACTTGGCCCAAACCACAAACACATCGGCGATCGGCGCGTTGGAGATCCACATCTTGGAACCCGTAAGCCTATATCCGCCTTCAGTTTTTTCAGCGCGGGTCTTCATGCTGGCAGGGTCGGAGCCGGCATCCGGTTCGGTCAGGCCGAAGCAGCCGATCCATTCGCCGGTGGCCAGTTTCGGCAGGTATTTCTGGCGCTGCTCCTCGCTGCCGTATGCATAGATGGGATACATCACCAGCGAGCTTTGCACCGACATCATCGAACGGTAGCCGCTATCCACGCGCTCCACTTCGCGGGCAACCAGGCCATAGGACACATAGCCGCCGCCAAGCCCGCCGTATTCCTCCGGAATGGTGGTGCCAAGGAGGCCCATTTCGCCCATTTCGCGGAAGATTTCGGGATCGGTTTCCTCGTTTTCATAAGCACTTAGCACACGCGGCTGAAGTTTTTCCTGGGCATAGGCACGGGCCGAAGCGGAGATCATCCGCTCGTCCTCTGTCAGCTGGTCCTCCAGCCGCAGCGGGTCTTCCCAGTTGAAACGGCCCAGATCCGGGGCATCCTTGGCGCGCAGGGCGGGTTTGTCGGTCATCTTGTCACCTCAGTGGTTCGCGATTTGGGCAAACCCTAACGGGAGGTGAACGAAAAAAACAGCGAGACTTTCGCAACAAAGCATGACAAACACTCATACATGTCCGTGCCACGCAAGTTCCTTCCCTCGATTTCCTCGCTGCGCGCCCTAGAAGCGCTCGACCGGCTTGGCAGCGCCTCAGCGGCCGCCGATGAACTGGCGCTGACGCAGGGCGCCGTCAGCCGCCAGCTGCAAACGCTGGAACGGCAATTGGGGATGGACCTGGTGCAGCGCGACCAGAAGCGGCTGACCCTGACAACGGAAGCGCAGGACTACGCGGCTGAGATCCGCCAGGCATTGAACCAGATCGTGCAATCCACCCTGCGTTTGCAGGCTGCACCGCTGGCCGGGACGCTCAACCTGGCGATCCTGCCGGCCTTCGGGATGCGCTGGCTGATGCCGCGGCTGCCGGAATTTGCCCGGCAGCACCCCGATGTGACCATCAATATGGCCACCCGGCTGGAACCATTCAATTTTGCCACCGAACCCTTTGATGCAGCGATACATTTTGGGGACGCATCCTGGCCCGGCACCCAGTCTCTGCTGCTGAAGCACGAACAGCTGCTGCCCGTCTGCGCACCGCAGCTGCTGGAGGGGCGGACGGTCAATCAACCGAAGGACATCCTGAAGCTGCCGCTGCTGCACATCCAGACCCGGACAACCGCCTGGAAAGACTGGTTTGAGCAGCAAGGCATAGAGGCTGGCGCAAATCTCGGCGGGACGATCTATGATCAATTCGCAACCATCACCCAGGCAGCGATGCACGGGCTGGGTGTCGCCTTGATGCCGGATTACCTGGTCGAGCAGGATCTGGCGACCGGCCGCCTGCTGGCGCTTCATCCGGAGCCGGTGGAGACCGCAGGCGCCTATTACCTGGTCTGGCCGGAGCGGAAATCACACGCCCCGGCGCTGGTGAAGTTCCGCACCTGGCTGGCCGGAAAAGCGCAGCCGGAGGATCCGCTGCCGCGATGAAAATAAGGGGGGGGTGCAATGCGTGCACCCCCTGTACACCCCCTGTGCACCCCCTGGTGCCGTTTCAGCCCGGGTTTCAGCCCAGGGCGTAGCCTGCGCCGCGCACAGTGCGGACCGGATCGTCGCCGCCATGCTGGGTCAGCGCCTTGCGCAACCGGCCGATGTGAACGTCGACGGTGCGGGTATCGACATAGATGTCGCGGCCCCAGACCCGGTCCAGCAGCTGCTCCCGGCTCCAGACCCGGCCCGGCTTCTCGATGAAGGTGGACAGCAGCCGGAACTCGGTCGGACCCAGCTTGAGCGGGTTGCCGCCCCGGCTGACCTTGTGGGTTTCCGCATCCAAGACGATGTCGTCATACTCCAGCCGCACGCCGACAGTGGAGGGCCGGACCCGGCGTAGCTGGCTGCGCACGCGGGCCATCAGCTCCACCACCGAATACGGCTTGACCACGTAATCATCGGCACCGGTTTCAAGGCCGCGCACCTTGTCTACTTCCTCGGACCTTGCTGACAGCATGATCACCGGAATATTGCGGGTCTCAGCACGGGTCTTGAGGCGGCGGCAGACCTCGATGCCGCTGAGGTTGGGCATCATCCAGTCGAGGATGATGATATCGGGCATATCCTCTTCCACCACCAGCAGCGCTTCTTCGCCATCCTTGGCCTTGAGCACGCGGAAGCCGTCGGCTTCGAGATTGTAGGCCAGCACTTCCCGCTGGGCCATTTCGTCTTCTACAACCAGAACGGTGGGCTGGTCGGCAGCCATCGGTCAGATCTCCTGCGGTGTGGTCGAGGTGATGTCGGCTTTCTTGCGGTCTTCCTCCGGCTTTTCGCCGGTGACCAGATAGATCACCTGCTCGGCGATCGCTGTCACATGGTCGCCCATGCGCTCGGTGTTTTTTGCTATGAAATGCAAATGCATACAGGCCGAAATGTTGCGCGGGTCTTCCATCATGTGGGTCAGGAACTCGCGGAACAGGGCGTTGTACATCTGGTCCACGTCGCGGTCGCGGGCAATCACGTCAGACGCCAGTTCAGCGTCGCGCTGGATGTAGGAGTCCAGCGCGTCTTTCAGCATCCGCTCCACCTCGCGCGCCATGCGGCGCAGAGCGGCGGCGCCTTCGCTGGTGTTCGGCCCCTGCGCCAGCACAGTGGTGCGCTTGGCCATGTTTTTCGCATAATCGCCAATACGTTCCAGGTTGCCGGCAATCTTCATCACCGACAGCACCAGCCGCAGGTCGGAGGCGGTCGGCGACCGCAGGGCGATCAGCCGGGCGGTTTCCTCGTTGATCAGCTCTTCCAGCCCGTCGATGGCCTTGTCACCCTCGCGCACGGTCAGCGCCAGCTCCTCGTCGCGGGTTTCCAGCGCGCGGGCCGCTTCGCGGATCGCGTCCTCGACCAGGCCGCCCATTTTCATGATCCGGGCCTGAATTGCCTCCAGATCACGGTCGAAAGCAGATGCAATATGCTGTGCTACCATTTTGATTTTCCTTGAAATCAGCCGATCCGGCCGGTGATGTAGCTTTCGGTGCGCGGATCTTCGGGGTTGGTGAAGATCTGACCGGTCGGACCAAATTCAACCAGATTGCCTAGGTGGAAGAAGGCGGTTTTCTGGCTGACCCGCGCGGCCTGCTGCATCGAGTGGGTAACGATTACCACCGAATACTGGCTGCGCAGTTCGTCGATCAGTTCCTCAACCTGCGCGGTGGCGATGGGGTCCAGCGCCGAGCAGGGCTCGTCCATCAGCAGCACCTCGGGCTCCGTCGCCACGGCGCGGGCGATGCACAGGCGCTGCTGCTGGCCGCCGGAGAGGCCGGTGCCGGGCGCATCGAGACGGTCCTTCACCTCATCCCAGATGGCGCCGCGGCGCAGGGATTTCTCCACGATTTCATCGAGTTCCGCCTTGTTCTTGGCCAGGCCGTGAATGCGCGGGCCATAGGCCACGTTGTCATAGATCGACTTGGGGAACGGGTTCGGCTTCTGGAACACCATGCCGACCTTGGCACGCAGCTGCACCGGGTCGACGCGCTTGTCGTAGATGTCCTCGCCATCCAGCAGGATGTCGCCCTTCACGCGGCAGATGTCGATGGTGTCGTTCATCCGGTTCAGGCAGCGCAGGAAGGTCGACTTGCCGCAGCCCGAAGGGCCGATGAAAGCGGTGACGGTCTTGTCCTCGATCTCGACGTTCACGTCTTTGATCGCGTGGCTGTCGCCGTAGTAGACGTTCACGTCCTTGGCGGCGATTTTGATGTTCTGGGTTTCCACGGTCTTATCCATCACGGTCATGTCGTTCATTGCACTATGCCCCTTTTACCAGCGGCGTTCAAAGCGGCGGCGCAGGATCACCGCGAGGGTGTTCATGGTCACCAGGAAGAGAAGAAGGATGATGATGCCGCCCCAGGCGCGTTCATAGAACGCCGGGTCGGCGCGTTTGGCCCATTCGTAGATCTGGGCGGGCATCGCCGAGTTCGGCGCCAGCAGGCCGTCGGCCAGGGTTTCCGGCGCGTTGGAAGCGATGAAGCCGACCATGCCGATCAGCAGCAGCGGCGCGGTTTCCCCCAGCGCCTGTGCCAGGCCGATGATGGTGCCGGTCAGGATGCCCGGCGCGGCCAGCGGCAGCACATGGTGGAACACCGCCTGCATTTTCGACGCGCCGACACCCAGAGCGGCGTCGCGGATCGACGGCGGCACCGATTTCAGCGAGGCGCGGGTGGAGATGATGATGGTCGGCAGCGTCATCAGGGTCAGCACCAGGCCGCCCACCAGCGGAGCCGAGGTCGGCAGGTGCATGTAGTTGATGAAGACCGCGAGACCCAGGATGCCGAACACGATGGAGGGAACAGCGGCGAGGTTTGAGATGTTCACCTCAATCAGATCCGTCAGCCAGTTCTGCGGGGCAAATTCCTCAAGGTAGATCGAGGCGGCGACGCCGATGGGCAGCGCCAGTGCCAGCACCACGAACATCATGAACAGCGAGCCCAGCATTGAAACGCCGATGCCGGCGGCTTCAGGGCGGGCGTCTGAGGCGTCGGCGCCGGTGATGAAGTCGAGGTTGAAGGTCTTTTCCAGCACCCCGGCATCGGCCAAAGCGTCAACAAGGTCAAGCTGTTCGGGCGAGATGTTCTTGTCGTTGACGATGCTGTCGCGGGTGACGCGGCCTTTCATGTAGCCATCGACACGGCCGGAGGCGAGGAAGCGGAACTCCACCGTCTGGCCGATCTGGTCCGGGTTGGCGATCACGTAGTCGCGCAGCTGGGCGGCGACGTCCTTGGACAGGATGCCCGCCAGTTCCTTGGACTTGAGGCTGGTCTCGATGCCCAGTTGCTCAACTGCGGCTTCCATCGCACCCTTGATGATCGGGGCGTAGCCGAAGGTGGTGACCTTCTTGATATCCTCGATGTTGCGTTCGCCCTTCTTGTCGAGCTTTGCTTCCAGCAGCTCCACGTTCAAGGTCACAAAGGTCTGCTGAAAGGCGCCGGTGCCCTTGCCGACAATCGTGGTCACCAGGATCATCAGCATCACCAGACCCGCGGTGATGGCGGCGATGCCATAGGCCTTGAACCGGGTTTCGGCGGCATTGCGTTTCTTGGTGTGCGGCGATTTTTCCAGCAGCGAGCCGCCGTGTTTGCGGGGCGCAGCGCCTGCGGGGTTTTGGCTCAGGTCAGTCATTATTCGTACTGCTCCCGGTATTTGCGCACGATGTAGAGCGCCAGGACGTTCAGGCCGAGGGTCAGGACAAACAGGGTCAGGCCCAGGGCAAAGGCAACCAGCGTTTCGGGGCTGGCAAAGTCGGTGTCGCCGGTCAGCTGGCTGACGATGCGGGTGGTGATGGTGGTCATCGATTCCAGCGGGTTGGCGGAGAACTTGGCAATCGCCCCTGCCCCCATCACCACGATCATGGTTTCGCCGATGGCACGCGAGGCGGCCAGCAGTACCGCGCCGACGATGCCCGGCAGCGCGGCCGGCATCACCACCTGGCGCACGGTTTCGGACTTGGTGGCGCCGAGGCCCAGCGAGCCGTCGCGCATCGCCTGCGGCACCGCGTTGATGATGTCGTCGGACAGCGAGGAGACGAAGGGGATCAGCATGATGCCCATCACCAGGCCCGCGGTCAGCACCGAGGTGGCGCCCGCCATCCATTCGACGCCCAGGAGGCCGCCCTTGGCAAAGAGATTTGCCAGCGTCGGACCAACGGTCAGCAGCGCAAACAGGCCGTAGACGATGGTGGGGATGCCCGCGAGGATCTCCAGCAGCGGCTTGGCAAAGGAGCGCACGGCGCCGCTGGCGTATTCCGACAGGTAGATGGCGGCAAACAGGCCGACCGGGACCGCAACTGCCAGCGCGATGAAGGAGATGTAGAGCGTGCCCCACAGCAGCGGCAGGATCGACAGCTCGCTGCCGCCGCGGAAGTTGGGTGCCCAGGTGGAGCCGAAGAAGAAATCGGTCCAGGAATGCAGGCCGAAGAAGTTCCTGGTTTCAAACAGCATCGACAGCACGATGCCGATAGTAGTCAGGATCGCCAGCGAGGCGGCCAGGATCAGCAGCGCCAGCACCGCGCGCTCCACCACGTTGCGGGCGCGGAAATCCTTGTGGGTGCGGCCGTAGGCCCAGGCGAAGCCGCCAAGCGCCAGCAGCGCCACAACCACGGTCATCGCGGTCCGGCCGGTGTTCGAGAGGTTGCGGTAGGCCTGTGCGGCGTTCAGCACTTCCGGACGCACGTCGTCGCCCAGAGCCACGCCCACCTCGCCCATCAGGGCGCGGACGTCCTGCCCGCTGTCAGCGACGTTGCGGGCCTCGCGGGCGGTCAGCAGCCCCCGCTCCACTGCCAGGTCCAGCCCCTCGGCGACTCGGCGCACGTCGCTCATCACCAGACCGATGGTAGAGCTTTCCGGAACCGCCTCAGCCGGGATCATGCCGGAGACGCGGGTCTCGATGAACATCGGCTGGGCCAGAAGCCAGATTGCCAGCGCCCCGATGGCCGGAACAAAGACTGCCAGGGAAACGTGGTAGCCGTAATAGGCGGGAAGCGAATGAAGGTTTTTGACGTCACCCGCAGCTGAAGCTACCGCGCGGTGGCGGCCGCCGAAATAGCCTGCGGCGGAAAGCGCAAGCAGGAGGGCAACGAGCCAGAAAGTGGGCATGAAAAGCTCCGGTTTTGGCGGTGGTGTTTTGGCTGCGGCAGCCCTGCCGCGGAAAGTAAGCGCCGGGGCGGAGGATGGCTCCGCCCCGGCAAGGATCAGATCACAGGCGGGGCAGCTTAGGAGTTGCCGCCCATCACGGCCTCATTGGCAACCGCTTCCTGGGTGTCCGCCAGTTCCGGGTCGGAAACCAGGCCGTATTCGGCCAGCGGGCCGTCTTCACCGGCAACTTCGTCCGCGACGAAGAACTCAGCATATTCTTTCAGGCCGGGGATGACGCCGATGTGGGCTTTCTTCACGTAGAAGAACAGCGGGCGGGAGACCGGGTATTCGCCGGTTGCGATGCTCTCAGTCGAGGGCACGACGCCGGACATGGTGGCAACCTGCAGCTTGTCGGTGTTGTTCTCATAGAAGGCCAGGCCAAAGACGCCGATGCCGTCCTTGTTGCTTTCGATGCGAGCCAGGGTCTCGGTGTAGTCGCCGTCGATGTCGACAGATTTGCCGTCGGTGCGCAGGGCGATGCAGGCTTTCTCTGCTGCTTTCTCGTCGCCGCCGTTGGCTTCCTTGAAGGCTTCAAAGGCGCCGGTTTCCTCGCAGCCTGCCAGGATCACCTTGTCTTCGAACACTTCACGGGTGCCGTGCTTTGTGCCCGGAACGAAGGCCTGGATGTCCACCGCCGGGAAGCCGGCGTTCACGTCGGCCCAGGTGGTGTTCGGGTTGTCCACCAGCGCGCCGTCAGCCAGAATCTTGTCGGACAGCGCCAGGAACCAGTCGGCCGGGGTGAATTCGAAGGAGTTGGCATTGATGTCGGAGGCAAACACGATGCCGTCATAACCGATGCGGACTTCGATGATGTCGGTCACGCCGTTTTCGGCGCAGGCGGCGATTTCCTTGTCCTTGATCTTGCGCGAGGCGTTGGCGATGTCGATGGTGTTTTCGCCGACGCCTTCGCAGAAGCGCTTGAGGCCTGCGGAGGAGCCGCCGGATTCCACAACCGGGGTCGGGAAATCGAAGTTCTCGCCAAAGGCTTCTGCCACGATGGAGGCGTAGGGCAGAACGGTGGACGAACCGGCAACCTGGACCTGGTCACGCGCGGCTGCTGCGGTTGCGGAAACGGCGGCGATTGCCAGGGTGGAAGCGGTCAGTTTCACAAAGGACATTTGTGTCTCCAAGAGTTTCAAAGTTCGATCACCCCCTCGATGATCTTGCCGCCTCTCCTATGGGGTGCTGATGAGGCTTTTGTGACAGGTGTGTAACAGCTGTATGACAAACGCGGTTTTTCCGGAAAAAATTCTGGTACAAACCGAAACGCCGCCGCCGGGCGACCGGCAGCGGCGCTTGTCATTTCAGCACCGCAGTCCGTGCGGGCGACGATGCCGCGCTATTCCGGCAGAATGACTGTAAAAACAGCACCTTTGCCCACATCGCTTTCCACCCTCAGCCGCCCGCGGTGGCGGTTGATAATGTGTTTGACAATGGCCAGGCCCAGCCCGGTGCCGCCCATCTCGCGCGAGCGGTGGCTGTCGGCCCGGTAGAAACGCTCTGTCAGCCGCGGCAAGTGGACCGGGTCGATCCCCGGCCCGTTGTCAATCACCTGCACGCGGGCGGCGGGCGCGCGCACCGCCGGGTCGCGCTCGGAATGGGTCAGCACGACGCGCACATGATCGCCGCCGTATTTCACCGCGTTTTCCACCAGGTTTGTGAACACCTGCTGCAACTGATCCGGATCGCCGGTGACACTGACCGGATCCTCAGGGGCTTCCAGCGCCATCGTGGCGCCGCGGGCCTCTGCCACCGGCGCCAGTGTCTTGAGGGTGGAAGCCAGATGGCCCGTCAGATCCACTTTTTCCTTGGGCCGCACCCGCTCTTCGCTTTCCACCCGGTTCAGCGACAGCAGGTCTCCGACCAGGCGGTTCATGCGGCTGGCCTCGCCCTCCATGATCGTCAGGAACCGGTCGCGGGCGGCAGCATCGCCCCTGGCCGGACCGCGCAGGGTTTCGATGAACCCGATCAGCGCGGTCAGCGGCGTGCGCAGCTCGTGGCTGACGTTGCCGACGAAATCGCGGCGCATCTGGCTGGCCTGCTCGCGTTCGGTGGTGTCATCGAAACAGGCCAGAACCGCTCCGCCGCCAACCGCGCCAATGCCGGGCACATAGCGGAGGGTAACCGTATAGGTGGTGTCCTGGGCGCCGTCGTTGGACAGGTGCCGCGCGGTGCGGGAGTCCTTGTCTTGCAGGCAGGCCTCGATGGCGGTGGCAACGCTGGGCTGGCGCAGGATGGTGGCGAAGTGGCGGCCCTTGACACCCTGCCCCAGCAGCGCATCGGCGGCGCTGTTCACGGCGATGAAACGTTCGGTCTGGTCCACCAGAACCGCAGGCAGCGGGATCGCGGCCAGGAAACCTTCTATCAGCTCGGTCGTCATCTGTTCCCCGCGGTTGAGAGTCCGGCCTGCCTACCGCCGCTCTGTAAAACTGCTGTGGCAGCAGCCGTTGAAGCAGCGCAAAACCGCGCTGCCTGCGGCGCCGGTTACAGCGGTTTCAATTCCTCCCGGAAGCGGCGCATATTGTCCTGATAGAGAAGCGCGCTTTGCGTGAGCTTTTCAGCCAGCGCCGCGTCCACTTCGCGCACCACCTTGCCGGGGCTGCCCATCACCAGGGAGTTTTCGGGGATTTCCTTGTTCTCGGTGATCAGGGCGCCGGCGCCGATCAGGCAGTTCTTGCCGATCTTTGCACCGTTCAGGATGGTTGCGCCCATGCCGACCAGGGTGTTTTCGCCAATGGTGCAGCCGTGCAGCATCGCTTTGTGGCCGATGGTGCAGTTCTTTCCGATCGTCAGCGGATAGCCCGCATCGATGTGCATCACCACGTTTTCCTGCACGTTCGTGCCTTCGCAGATGCGGATTTCCTCGTGGTCGGCGCGGATGGTGACGCCGAACCAGACAGAGGAGCCCGCCTCCATCACCACCTTGCCGATCAGGTTGGCATCGGGTGCGACCCAGGTGTCTTCGTGGATCTGCGGCTGGTGCGCGCCAAGAGCGTAAAGAGTCATGACTGTTCCTCGAACTGGGTTTGCAAAGCGCGCACATGCTCCTGCAGCTTGGGCTGCTGGATGCGGCGCATGCGCTCGGCCTCGACGATGGTTTTCAGCTTGGCCTCGGTCTCGTCCAGGTCGTCGTTGACCAGGACATAGTCATAATAACCCCAGTGGCTGATCTCGTCCCAGCTTTTCATCATCCGCTTGGAGATCACCTCGTCGCTGTCCTGGGCGCGGGTTTCCAGGCGGCGGCGCAGTTCGGTGATCGACGGCGGCAGGATGAAGATCGACAGCGCGTGCTTGCCCAGGTCGGAGTTGCGGATCTGGATCTCGCCCTGCCAGTCGACGTCGAACAGCACGTCCTGGCCGGCCTCGATAGTGTCCTTCACCGGGCCTGCGGGCGAGCCGTAGAAATTGCCGAAGACGTGGGCGTGCTCCAGCATCTGCCCTTCGGCGACCTGCTGTTTGAAGGCGTCCTCGGACATGAAGTAGTACTCGCGTCCGTGCTCCTCTCCCGGGCGCGGCGCGCGGGTGGTGGCGGAGACCGAGAAGGCAAGGCCCGGGTCCCAGGCCATCAGACGGCGGGCCAGGGTGGATTTGCCTGCGCCCGAAGGCGATGAGAGGATGATCAAAAGGCCGCGGCGGTCCGCCATCTGGGCACTCCTTTTCTTATTCTATGTTTTGCACCTGCTCGCGCATCTGGTCGATCACGGTTTTCAGCTCTAGCCCCACCGCCGTCAACCCGGCATGCTGCGCCTTGGAGCAGAGCGTGTTGGCCTCGCGGTTGAACTCCTGCATCAGGAAGTCGAGCTTGCGGCCCACCGCGCCGCCTTTCTGCAGCAGATCGCGGGCGGCGGTGACATGGGCGCCGAGACGGTCCAGTTCCTCGGTCACATCCGCCTTGACCGCAATCAGTGCCAGCTCCTGCGCTACCCGGTCCGGGTCGGCGCCATCAGTGTTGTCCATCACCCGCGCCAGGTTGGCTGTCAGCGTATCGGCCATTTTCACCCTGCGCTCTTCGGCGCGCTCCGCCGCCTGGCCGGTCAGCGCTGCCACCTGTTCAAGCTGGGTGTTAAGAATTACGGCAAGCGCGGCGCCCTCGGCCTCGCGCATTTGCACGAATTCCGCCACAAGGGTTTCCAGTTCCTTGCTGAGCGCAGCGACCAGCGGCGCCGGATCATCGTCGCCTGCTGACTGTTCCAGCACTCCCTTGAAAGACAGAAGTTCGGCCGCAGAAGCCGGACGCACTTCCACCCGGTTCTGCTTGGCGATCGACTGCGCTTCCCCCAGCGCCTTGACCACCGATTTCAGAACCGCGCTATTGACTTGCACTTGCCCGGCGCTGTCCTCGGTGCGGGTGATCCGCAGGGTCAGCGAGACATTGCCCCGTGCCAGCGCCTTGGAAAGGACAGAACGGGTTTGATTTTCAAGGCCTTCCAGCCAATCCGGCACCCTGAGCCGGATATCCAGCCCCTTGGCATTCACCGACCTGAGCTCCCAGCTCCAGCTGTGCTGATCGGAGCTGCCTTGCGCCGAGGCAAAGGCGGTCATGCTGCGGATGGTCATAGGAAGGCCCCCTGTACGCTGGTGATTGATCTGCTCTACTGTCTTGAAAGTACAGGGTGCAAGCGCAATTGCAAAAACCGGGGCAAGCAAGGGCGTTAACCATTGCTTTAAGATTTAGTCCAAATTTGAATTAGATTGTGTCATCTTAACTTCAGGGTAACCATAACGGCCTTAAGTCTTAAGGCAGCGAAGAGCTGCGCAGGACCACGGGATGTCCGGTGTTGCAGGGGAAATTGAGATGATTTTTGGCAGCCGCAGTGGAGATTGCCTGTCTGACGGACAGGGAAACGTCGTGTCCATGAACCGTTTCCGTAAGGGCGGCGCGCTGTCGCCGCTGCGCCAGGCGGAGGCATACTGGACTGCGCTGCGCCGTGGCGACGATGTGCCGAGCCGTTCGCAAATCGACCCGCGCGGGCTGGAAAACATCCTGAGCAACACCTTCATTCTGGAACGGATCGCGCCGGGCATCGCCCGTTTCCGCCTGGCCGGATCGCTGGTCAACGAAATGGCCGGCATGGAAGTGCGCGGGATGCCGGTGACGGCGTTTTTCACCACCGATGCGCGCAAGCAGCTGAGCAATGCAATGGAGCATATGTTCGACACGCCTGCGGTAGTGGAACTGGAACTGCAGATCGAGGCGCCGCGCCTGAGCGCGCCGCGCGAAGCCCGCATGCTGCTGCTGCCGCTGCGCAGTGATCTGGGCGATATCAGCCGGGTGCTGGGGGTCCTGGTGGCGGATGACGCTGCTTCTGTCACGTCGCAGCGGTTCTCGATCACCTCGATCGAGATGCGTGCCGTTGGCAAGCCTTCGGGCGCCGCGGAGTTCAAGGCCAAGCCGCGGGCAGAGGCCAAGGAGGACCGCGCGGATGTAAACCAGCCCAATCCCGGTTTTGCCGAGGTTCAGTCCCGTTTCAAGCCGGAGCGGTCGCTGCTGGAAGAGGCAAAGGCGCTGCTGGACCGCAGCCGGGCCGGTAAACCGGCCGAACCGGCGGACCCTGCCCCTGCCAAGCACAAAGGCGCACCGCATCTGCGGCTGGTGGTCAGCCGCGACTGATCCGGCACCGGCACTCGAAGATTTCTGAATTCAAGTACAAGGTCATAGCTGCTTGAATTGACTGCGCCCCGGAGGAGAACCTCCGGGGCGCCTTTTTTCTGGCATGTGCAGAACGCAGCCTGCTGTGCGTCAGCCGGCCTGACGGGCGGACTGCTCTGCGCGCAGCGCGGACAGTTCTTCGGCCACCAGGAAGGCCAGTTCCAGCGACTGGCTTGCATTCAGGCGCGGATCGCAGGCGGTGTGGTAACGGTCGCTCAGGTCTTCCTCGGTCACCGCGCGCACGCCGCCGGTGCATTCGGTCACGTCCTGGCCGGTCATCTCGAAATGCACGCCGCCGGGGATGGTGCCCTCGGCCTTGTGCACGCCGAAGAAGTCGCGCACCTCACGCAGCACGCTGTCGAAGGGCCGGGTCTTGTAGCCTGTGGAGGATTTGATGGTGTTGCCGTGCATCGGGTCGCAGACCCAGGTAACATTGGCGCCTTCTTCCTTCACCGCCTTGACCAGACGCGGCAGGTGTTCGCCTGCCTTGCCGGCGCCGAAGCGGGCGATCAGGGTCAGCTTGCCCTCCTCGTTCTCCGGGTTCAGACGCTCCATCAGCACCTTCAGATCCTCGGCGGTGGTGGTCGGGCCGCATTTGAGGCCGATCGGGTTCAGCACGCCGCGGCAGAATTCCACATGAGCTCCGTCGGGCTGGCGGGTGCGGTCGCCGATCCAGATCATGTGGCCGGAGCCGGCCAGCCATTTTCCGGAGGTCGAATCGAGGCGGGTCAGGGCCTCTTCATACTCCAACAGCAGGCCTTCGTGGCTGGTGTAGAATTCCACGGTGGAGAATTCATGGGTGGTATCGGCGGTGATGCCCGCGGCACCCATGAAGTCGATGGTGTCCTGAATGCGGGTTGCGATCTCGCTGTACTTCTGGACTTCCTGCTCATCGGTGAAGCCGAGGGTCCAGGAGTGCACCCGGCTCATGTCGGCAAAGCCGCCGGTGGAGAAGGCGCGCAGCAGGTTCAGGGTTGCGGCTGCCTGGGTATAGGCCTGCAGCATCTTCTGCGGGTTCGGGATGCGCGCGGCGGCGGTGAAGTCCAGCTCGTTGATGATGTCGCCGCGGTAGCTGGGCAGCTCCACGCCATCGATGGTTTCGGTCGGCGCGCTGCGCGGCTTGGCGAACTGGCCGGCCATGCGGCCCACCTTCACCACCGGCACCTTGGCGCCATAGGTCAGCACCATCGCCATCTGCAGCATCACCTTGAAGGTGTCGCGGATCGCATCGGCGCTGAACTGGTCAAAGCTCTCGGCGCAGTCGCCGCCCTGCAGCAGGAAAGCCTCGCCGCGGCCAGCGGCCCCCAGGTGCTGTTTCAGGCGGCGCGCTTCACCGGCAAAGACCAGCGGCGGATACTTGGACAGCTGAGCCTCGACAGCGTTCAGCGCTGCGGCATCGGTGTAATCCGGCATCTGCACCCGCGGCTTGTTGCGCCAGTCCGATTTTTGCCATTCGCTCATGACTTTATCTCCGCATCAGAGGTCTTTAGAATATGTTGTGTGCTCTATACAAAATCCGCCGGGGGGAGACCAGTTTAGAATTGCGGAGACTTGACCCCGCGTCCAAGCTGTGAGCACGGTTTTCCGACTTGCCGCGGAGCGTGCTCCCGCGGCCCGACTTGTTTCTTGAAGGACGCCCGCCATGCAGACGCCACGCAAGCCTGCTGTTTCAGGAGTAGCCACCGGCCAGCCGAAAAGGTTTGTCTTTGTACTCCTCGACAAATTCACCCTGCTTTGCTTTTCGGCCGCCATGGAGTCGCTCAGGATCGCGAACCGGATGGCCGGGAAGGAACTGTATACCTGGTCTGTGGTCGGGGAAGGCGGCGAAACAGTAACCTGCTCCGCGGGCACCGTATTTAAGCTCGATTCGGATTTGAATGAGCTCCAGCGTGACGACACCATCATGCTGTGCGGCGGCATTGATGTTCAGGACGCATCCACCAAGAAAATTCTGTCCTGGCTGCGCCGCGAGGCCCGCAAGGGTCTGATGGTCGGCGGTCTGTGCACCGCCTCCTACACGCTGGCCAAGGCGGGCCTGCTGGACGGCAAGCGGGCCACCATCCACTGGGAAAACGCCGACAGTTTCAGTGAAGAGTTCGACGAGGTGGAACTGGCGAAATCGGTCTTTGTCATCGACGGCAACCGGCTGTCGACCGCAGGCGGCACGTCGTCCATCGACCTGATGCTCAAACTGATTGCCAACGACCACGGCGAGGAACTGGCCAATTCGGTGGCGGACCAGCTGATTTATTCCTCGATCCGCACCGACCAGGACACCCAGCGGCTGTCGATCCCGACCCGCATCGGCGTGCGCCATCCCAAGCTGTCGATGGTGATCCAGATGATGGAAGCCAATATCGAGGAGCCGATCAGCCCGTCGATCCTGGCCCAGGATGTGGGCATGTCCACCCGCCAGCTGGAGCGCCTGTTCCGCCGTTACCTGAACCGCTCGCCCAAACGCTATTACATGGAGCTGCGGCTGCAGAAGGCGCGCAACCTCCTGATGCAGACCGATATGAGCGTGATCAACGTGGCGCTGGCCTGCGGCTTTGCCTCGCCGTCGCATTTCTCCAAATGCTACCGCGCCCATTACGACACCACGCCGTACCGCGAGCGCGGCAGCAAGGCGGCGGCGTATAAGGCGTAGGCAAACGCCAGCTGGCCTGTTTCGGGAAGCGGTCAGAGCTTCCCGAAAACAACATCCGAGTTTGTGTTGAGATCGAATTTCAAAACCACGATGCTGTCGCCGCGGTCGTGAAGGAAGGCGTAATAGTAGCAGTAGTTCAGCACTTCTTCATTCCAATAGATCCGAACCTCCTTCTTGAAACCGTTCAATAGTTCCTGGCGCACCGCGACACCGCTGCCGGTAAAGTCGCGCGGATAGATTGCCAGCAATTGCTGCTGCGCGCTTTGCAATTGTTCCGGCGTATATTCATCCCGGCCGCCCAGCCGTGTAATCAGCTGTTTGAAGTCGCGCTCCTTGATGACCGTATCCACGAAGCGCTCATAGACGTCATAAGATTTGAAGATACTGTCCTGTGCCAAGGCGAACCCAGGGCAGGCCGCCAGAAGGGCCGCCGCAAGAAATTTCCTCATACCGATATTCCAATCCTTGCTGCAAACACTTGAAACTCAAGCCGAAGCTAGCGTTTCAGCGGGTTATCCGCAATATCGCTCCTTCGCCTTCCGACGCGAACCAGATACTGCCGTCCGGTGCCTCCTGCACATCGCGGATACGCCCGGTTTCACCGCTCCGCAGCTGCTCGGCCTCCCTCAGGCGGCCTCCAGAAAGCCGGGAAATGTAGTCGAACTTGAGGGAGCCGACAAAGATGTCGCCGCGCCACTCAGGCCACATCCTGCCGGAATAGATCATCATGCCGGAGGGCGCGATCGACGGGTCCCAGTACCATTCGGGCTGCTCCATACCGGGTTTTGCGGTTCCCTCGCCGATCCTCGCGCCGGAGTAGTGGCGCCCGTAGGAGATCACCGGCCAGCCATAATTGGCGCCCCTGCGCACCCGGTTCACCTCGTCGCCGCCCCGGGCCCCGTGTTCGGCCACCCAGAGATTGCCCTGCAAATCAAGCGCCATGCCCTGCGGGTTGCGATGGCCATAAGACCAGATCTCCGGCTGTGCGCCGGCTGTGCCGGCAAAGGGGTTGCCGGCGGGAATGGTCCCGTCGCGGTTGATCCGCACCACCGATCCCTGGTGCAGCCGCAGGTTCTGGGCGCTGGGGCGGTCGCCGCGCTCGCCCAGGGAAATGAACAAAGTGCCGTCGCGCCCCTCCACAACGCGGGAGCCGAAGTGGCGGCCGCCACTGGATCCGGGGGCGGCTTCGAACAGGATGCGCAGGTCCGTCAAAGCGGTATTGTCCCTGTTTAGACGGCCCGAAGCCAGCGCTGTCCCTGCGCCGCGCCCCTGCCGTTTGGAGAATGTCAGGAAGACCTCGCGGCTGGTCCGGAAATCCCGCGGCACCATCACATCCAGCAAGCCGCCCTGCCCCGCCGCGACAACGGCAGGTGTGCCCTTTACCTGATTCCTTTTTCCGCCCCGCACATAAAAGAGCACGCCATCACGTTCGGTCGCCAGGAAGCCGCCGCCGGGCAGGAAATCAAAGGCCCAGGGCACCTCGAAACCGCCGGCCATCCTTGTCACCCGCAGCTGGCCAAGGCTGCTGCTGATGGTATCCGCTTGAACTGTCGCGGAAAACGGCAGCAGCAGAAACGTGGCCGTCAAAATGAGTAACTGATACAACATTTCCGCTTCCCCTTTTGTTACTTTAAGCTTAAATTAAACCCAGCTCCGCAGCACATAACCTCAGAATAGCGGAGAATAACGGGACGGACTCTTTGCTATCTCACGCCTCAACAGGACTTTTCTTTTCCAGACGGCTTGCCTAGGGTCCGATGTGAACATTTTTGTTCCAACAATGGGAGTTCTCAAATGAAGAAACTGCTGATGGCCACCGCGGCCGCTGCGCTGACTGCTGGCACCGCATATGCCGGCGGCCATGCCAAGGAAGTGAAACTGGGCGTGCTGTTCGGCTTCACCGGCCCGATTGAATCGCTGGCCCCGGCCATGGGCGACGGCGCCGAGCTGGCCATGGAGGAAGTCACCAAATCCGGCAAGCTGCTAGACAGCGCCACCGTGACCCCGGTCCGCGCTGACACCGGCTGCATCGACAACGGCCTTGCCGTGGCAAACGGCGAGAAGCTGGTTGCCGAGGGCGTGAACGGCATCATCGGCGGCGACTGCTCCGGCGTCACCGGCGCGATCCTGCAGAACGTGGCGATCCCGAACGGCATGGTGATGATCTCCCCGTCGGCGACCTCGCCGGGCCTGTCGACCATGGAAGACAACGGACTGTTCTTCCGCACCTCGCCGTCGGATGCGCGTGAAGGCCAGGTGATGGCCGAGATCCTGAAGGAACGCGGCATCAACTCGATCGCCCTGACCTACACCAACAACGACTACGGCAAGGGCCTGGCGGACGCGATCCAGTCCTCGTTCGAGGAAGTCGGCGGCGAAGTCACCATCGTGACCGCGCATGAAGACGGCAAGGGCGACTACTCCGCAGAAGTCGGCGCGCTGGCATCGGCCGGCGGCGACGTGCTGGTGGTTGCGGGCTACCTGGACCAGGGCGGCCTGGGCATCATCCAGGGTTCGCTGGATTCCGGTGCGTTTGACACCTTCGGCCTGCCCGGCGGCATGATCGGCGACAGCCTGCCCGCAAACGTTGGCGCGGACCTCGACGGCTCCTTCGGCCAGATTGCAGGTTCCGACAGCAAAGGCGCGGAAATCTTTGCCGAAATGGCAAAAGAGCGCGGCTTTGACGGCACCTCGGCCTATGCGTCTGAATCCTATGACGCAGCGGCGCTGTTCCTGCTGGCAATGCAGGCTGCCAACTCCACCAACCCGGCGGACTACGTCGGCAAGATCCTGGACGTGGCAAACGCCCCGGGCGAGCCGATCAACCCGGGTGAGCTGGGCAAAGCGCTGGAAATCCTCGCCGCTGGCGGCGACATCGACTATCAGGGCGCAACCGGCGTTGAGCTGATCGGCCCGGGTGAGAGCGCAGGCTCCTACCGCGAGATCGAAGTGAAGGACGGCAAGAACGAGACCCTTCGCTTCCGCTGATAAGCATCTGAAAAGCAACCAAGATAGGTCAGCCCGGGTTCCGCCCGGGCTGTTCTAAATTAAAAACGCCGCGAAAACGCGGCAGGGGATGAAATGACATGATCGTCGTCGAGGACTTGCACAAGCACTTCGGCGGGTTCCACGCGGTTGACGGCGCCTCGCTGGAAATCGCCAAGGGGTCCATAACCGGTTTGATCGGCCCGAACGGGGCCGGAAAGACCACACTTTTCAACGTTATCGCAGGCGTTCTGGAGCCGACCTCAGGCCGGGTCACCATGGACGGTGAGGACATCACCGGCCTGCCGCCGCATGAGCTGTTCCACAAGGGGCTGTTGCGAACCTTCCAGATCGCGCATGAGTTCTCCTCGATGACCTGCCGGGAAAACCTGATGATGGTTCCCGGTGCGCAATCGGGTGAGACGCTGTGGAACACCTGGTTCGGCCGCAAGCGGATCGCCGACGAGGAACGCGCGCTGCGGGCCAAGGCCGATGAGGTTCTGGAGTTCCTGACCATCAGCCACATTGCGGACCTGAAAGCAGGCCAGGTGTCCGGCGGCCAGAAGAAGCTGCTGGAACTGGGTCGCACCATGATGGTGGACGCCAAGATCGTCTTCCTCGACGAGGTCGGCGCCGGCGTGAACCGCACCCTGCTCTATACCATCGCCGACGCCATCAAGCGCCTGAATGAGGAACGCGGCTATACCTTTGTCGTCATCGAGCACGACATGGAATTCATCGGCCGCCTGTGCGACCCGGTGATCTGCATGGCCGAAGGCAAGAAACTGGCCGAGGGCACACTGGACGAGATCAAGGCAAACGAGCATGTGATCGAAGCCTACCTGGGCACCGGTCTGAAAAATAAAGACAAACTGGAGGCGGACGCATGAGCGACAACCCCTACCAGGACGATCATGGCAACAAGGATGCCTCGATCACCAACGTGAAAGGCATCGGCACGATGCAGCCCGCTCATCTGAAAAGCGGCCCCACGCACAAGGTCGATGGCGGCCCGTTCCTGATCGGCGACACCATGACCGGCGGCTACGGCAAGGGTCCTGACATCCTGCATGACTGCACCATCGCCGTCGACAAGGGCGAGATCGCGGTGATTGTCGGCCCCAACGGCGCCGGCAAGTCGACCGCGATGAAGGCGGTGTTCGGGATGCTGAACGTGCGCTCCGGCGCGGTGCGGCTGGATGGTGAGGACATCACCCAGCTCACCCCGCAGGACCGGGTGGTCAAGGGTATGGGGTTCGTGCCCCAGACCAGCAACATCTTCACCTCGATGACGGTTGAAGAGAACCTGGAGATGGGCGCCTTTATCCGCACTGATGATTTCCGGGACACGATGGAGCAGGTCTATGATCTGTTCCCGATCCTGCGCGACAAGCGCAACCAGCCCGCGGGCGAGCTGTCCGGCGGCCAGCGCCAGCAGGTGGCCGTGGGCCGCGCGCTGATGACCAAGCCCAAGGTGCTGATGCTGGACGAGCCGACGGCGGGCGTCTCGCCCATCGTGATGGATGAGCTGTTCGACCGCATCATCGAGGTTGCCCGCACCGGGCTGCCGATCCTGATGGTGGAACAGAACGCCAAGCAAGCGCTTGAGATCGCGGACAAAGGCTATGTCCTGGTGCAGGGGCGCAATGCCTATACCGGCACCGGCAAGGAGCTGCTGGCCGATCCCGAAGTGCGCAAATCTTTCCTGGGGGGCTGATAGATGGATCTTCTCAACGCCCTCGTGGCGCTTACCAACTTTGTACTTGTCCCCGGGCTGGCCTATGGCAGCCAGCTGGCGCTTGGCGCGCTGGGGGTGACGCTGATTTACGGGATCCTGCGGTTCTCGAACTTTGCCCATGGCGACACCATGGCGTTCGGCGCGATGGTCACGATCCTGATCACCTGGATGTTCCAGTCTATGGGGATCAGCGCAGGCCCGCTGCCGACCGCCCTGCTGGCGCTGCCCTTTGGCATCCTGGGCACCATTGGCCTCGCACTGCTGACCGACAAGACCGTTTACCGGTTCTACCGTCAGCAGAAGGCGAAGCCGGTGATCTTCGTCATGGTCTCGCTGGGTGTGATGTTCATGATGAACGGCATCGTGCGCTTCATCATCGGCCCCGGCGACCAGCGGTTTGCCGATGGCGAGCGCTTCATCATCAAGGCGCGCACCTTCAAGCAGATGACCGGGCTGAACGAAGGGCTGGCGATCAAGACCACGCAAGGCATCACCGTGATCACTGCGATCATCGTGGTGGCAGTTCTGTTCTGGTTCCTGAACAAGACCCGCACCGGCAAATCCATGCGCGCCTACTCGGACAACGAGGATCTGGCGCTGCTGTCGGGCATCAACCCGGAGCGCGTGGTGATGTACACCTGGATGATCGTGGCGGCGCTGGCGACCATTGCCGGGGTTCTCTATGGCCTCGACAAGTCGTTCAAGCCGTTCACCTATTTCCAGCTGCTGCTGCCGATCTTTGCCTCCGCCATCGTGGGCGGCCTCGGCAACCCGATCGGCGCCATTGCCGGCGGCTTCATTATCGCCTTCTCCGAGGTGACGATCACCTATGCCTGGAAGAAGGTCCTTACCTACGGCCTGCCGGACAGCCTGGCGCCTGACGGGCTGGTTCAGCTCCTCAGCACCGACTACAAGTTCGCGGTCTCCTTCGCGATCCTGATTGTCGTCCTCCTGTTCAAGCCCACCGGCCTTTTCAAAGGGAAAGCGGTATGACCGAGACCATGAAACATACCCTTCTTTTTGTCTTTGTCGGCGTGATGATCCTGCTGGAGGGCGCCACCGACTTCCTGTTCTTCTCCGGTTCCTGGAACTCGGCGCTGGTGATCCTGAACATGGGGCTGATCTCGGCCATCATGGCGATCGGGGTGAACATCCAGTGGGGCTTTGCCGGGCTGTTCAATGTCGGCATCATGGGCTTTACCGCGCTTGGCGGTCTGGCCGTGGTTCTGGTGTCGACACCGGTGATCCCTGCGGCCTGGTCGTCGGGTGGTGTCAGCATCGTGATGGCCCTGGTTATGGGTGCGCTGACGGTTGTATCGGCGGTGATGATCACCAAGTTCATGCCTGCCGGCAAACTGCGCACCGCTGTTCTGCTCGCCGTGCTGATCGTGGGATTCTTTGTCTACCGTGCGATCTTCGATCCGGCTGTTGGCTCGGTTGAGGCGATCAACCCGGCGCTTCAGGGCAATATCGGCGGCCTTGGCCTGCCGGTTCTGCTGGCCTGGCCTGCGGGCGGCCTGCTGGCGGCCGGCGCGGCCTGGCTGATCGGCAAGACCGCCCTGGGCCTGCGCTCCGACTATCTGGCAATTGCCACGCTGGGCATTGCCGAGATCATCATCGCGGTGCTCAAGAACGAGGACTGGCTGTCGCGCGGCGTGAAGAACGTGGTCGGCCTGCCCCGCCCGCTGCCCTATGAGGTGGATCTGCAGAACGATCCGTCCTTTGTGGAGCGTGCGGCCAGCTGGGGCATGGACCCGGTCACCGCCTCGACCGTCTATGTGAAGGCTGGTTATGCGCTGATGTTCACAGTAGTGCTGCTGGCGCTCCTGTGGATGGCGCAGATGGCACTGAAAAGCCCCTGGGGACGGATGATGCGCGCAATCCGCGACAATGAAACCGCAGCCGAAGCGATGGGCAAGGATGTGACCCGCCGCCACCTGCAGATCTTCGTGCTCGGCTCTGCCATCTGCGGTATTGCCGGTGCGATGATGACCACGCTGGACAGCCAGATGACCCCGGGCACCTACAACCCGCTGCGGTTCACCTTCCTGATCTGGGTGATGGTGATCGTTGGCGGTTCCGGCAACAACTTCGGCGCGGTGCTGGGCGGCATGCTGATCTGGTTTTTCTGGATCAAGGTGGAGCCGATGGGCATCCTGTTGATGGAACTTGTCACCTCCGGCATGGCGGAGGGCAGCGCCCTGAAAGCGCATCTGCTGGAGAGTGCCTCGCACATGCGGCTGTTCACCATGGGGCTGATACTGCTTCTGGTGCTGAGATTCAGCCCGCGCGGGCTGATCCCAGAAAAATAATCAGGCACGGGCCCTGTCTGGCGGAATGCCAGGCAGGGCCCTGCTCTTTCATCAGAACCATTCCCGGCAGTACTGGTTTCCTGCTGCCTCGCAACCATCCCGAAAACGTCGCCGCCTCAGCTTTTTCTCAAAAAGGGGAAACAGCTGCCTCAATTGTCTGTTTAACAGAGCAGAAACAACTAACGAGGCAGGCAGCCATGCATAGGACTTTGAAGCTCTTCCTGGTATCCGCGGCCGCGGCCGCTTTGACCGGCTGCGTTTCACCGGAGCAGTTTGAAACCACTCCAGTGCAGGTCCAGAGCAGCAAGGGCATCGTGACCTGTCAGCTTTATACCAAGGATCGGGTTCTTTGGGACCGGGCGATCGACCGCCCTGCGGCCATGTCGGTGCAAGAGGCTGATGCGATCTGCAAACAGGAAGGGCAGCGGCAAAAGGACGGCGGCTGATCCCTCTTATCCGGGGTTCGGCTTCGGTCCTAGCGCCCCTTGAACAGGCTGCCGAGGATGCCCCGGACAATCCGGCGGCCGGTGGTGCCTTTCAGCTCTTTGATCACCGCTTCCGACATGGCAGAGGCAAAGGTGTCCTTTTGCCTGTAGGAACGGGACGTCGACCGGCTGACCCTTGAGCCGGAGTACCGCCGGGCGGCGTTAAACTCCCGCGCCATGGGCTGCGGTGCTTCTTCGGCAACTGTTTCAGCGGCCTCTGCCTCCTGTGCCGCAGCCTGTGTCCGCTGGGCCAAGATCTCATAGGCTGAGCGCCGGTCGACCGGGTTGTCGTATTTGCCGGCCATGTCAGACGCTTTGAGCATCTCCTTGCGCTCGCCGTCAGTGATCGGCCCCAGCTGGGTGCTTGGCGGCCGGATCAAAGTGCGCTCCACCACGCCAGGCACACCTTTTTTCTGCAGCATCGAGGTCACCGCTTCACCGACACCGACCTCCCGGATGGCGTCTTCGGTCGAGAACCTTGGGTTTTCCCGGTAGGTTTCGGCCGCCAGCCTCAGGTTCTTGCGGTCCTTGGCGGTAAAGGCGCGCAGCGCGTGCTGGATGCGGTTGCCCAGCTGGCCCAGAATGTCCTCCGGTACATCCGCCGGGTTCTGGGTGATGAAATAGATCCCCACCCCTTTGGACCGGATCAGGCGCGCCACCTGCTCCACCTTGTCGGTCAGCACCTTCGGCGCGTCATCGAAAAGCAGATGCGCCTCGTCGAAAAAGAACACCAGCCGCGGCTTGTCCGGGTCGCCAACCTCCGGCAGTTCCTCAAAGAGTTCGCTGAGGAGCCAGAGAAGGAAAGTGGAATACAGTCCCGGTGCCGCCATCAACTTGTCCGCGGCGAGGATGTTGATCATGCCCTTGCCCGCAGTATCGCAGCGCATCAGGTCGCTGAGCGCCAGCGCGGGCTCTCCGAACAGGCCCGCGCCGCCCTGGTTTTCCAGCACCAGCAGGCGGCGCTGGATCGCACCGATCGACGCCGTCGACACATTGCCGTAGCGCAGCGACAGCTGGCTGCGGTTTTCGCCGATCCAGACCAGCAGCGCTTGCAGGTCCTTGAGATCGAGAAGCGGCAGCCCTTCCTCATCCGCGAGCCGGAAGGCGATGTTCAGAATACCCTCCTGCGCCTCGCTCAGCTCCAACAGCCGCGCCAGCAGCAGCGGTCCCATTTCGGCAACGGTGGTGCGCACCGGGTGGCCCTGTTCGCCATAGAGGTCCCAGAAGGTGACTGAACAGGCGTGGTAGGTATAGTCCGAAAAGCCGATTTTGCCGGCGCGGGAGGTGAATGCCTCGTGCAGCTTGTGGGTTTCCGTGCCCGCCTTCGCCAGTCCGGACAGATCGCCCTTCACATCCGCCAGGATGACCGGCACGCCCGCGTTGGAGAACCCCTCGGCCAGGATTTGCAGGGTGACTGTCTTGCCGGTGCCGGTGGCGCCGGCAATCAGACCATGGCGGTTGGCATATTTCAGGCTCAGCCCCTGCGGTTCGCCATACCCTTCGCCGCCGCCGCCAATGAAAAGACTTTCTGCCATAACCGCCCCGCCCGTTCTTTTTCCTGTGGATAACAATACAAAGTTAACTATTGGATGCGATAGTCAATCTTGCCCGCCCCTGCACATGCGGTTGCCGTGGCGGACATTTCCTCCCTGTCAGACTGGGCCGTGCCTCGAGCACGGCCTTCTTTTTTGCGGTGCTTGCCTGCAAAACGCGCATTTTTCGCTGCCAGCTCACCCCTTAGCATGCAATTTTCATGAAAACCGGGCCGTCCGGATTTTTTTTGAACTTCAATGTTGACCGATGGCCAACCCTTTCGTAACGTCCTACGCAATAACTAAGTCGGCCAGTCCGACGGGGAGATGCAAATACGAGAAAGGGGACCAGATGGTTCCCTTTTTTGTATTTTTTCAGCATCTTCCAAGACTGAGCTGCGTTGCGCGGATTTCCCCGCTGTCCCCTTGTTATGGACCTGACACTGCCCGGGCGGCGTGCTACACGCGTGAGCAGCGTCTTTAGAAAAATGAGGCATTCATGTTGAAGTCCCTGTCCCCGATCACGCTTGCCGCGGTGCTGGCCTTGACCGCGCCGCTGGCGGCGCAGGAAACTGCCACCGAAGAGACCGGCGCCACCGAACCGGCCGCCGGCGCGGAAACCGCAGAGCAGGCAGAATCCACCGCGGACGAGCTGCTGGATCTGGGTGAGCCGGTCAACGACGGCCCCAAGCTGGGTGAGCGCTACTCCAAGGAAAAACACGGCGACTGGGATCTGGCTTGCATCAGGACCGAGGCCGAAACCGATCCTTGCTCGCTGCTGCAAATCCTGAAGGGGCCGCAAGGCAGCCCGATGGCTGAGGTTTCGATGTTCCGCATCGACCAGCAAGGCGGCCAGGCCGTTGCCGGCGCCACCGTGATTGTGCCGCTGGAAACCCTGCTGCCCGCCGCGCTGACCATCTCGATCGATGGCGCGCCGGCCAAGCGCTACAACTATTCCTTCTGCAACCAGCTGGGCTGCGTGGCCCAGATCGGCCTGACCCAAGGCGACATTGCAGCCTTCAAAAAGGGCAAGGAAGCCGTTCTGTCGCTGCGCCCGGCTCCGGCACCGGACCAGATTGTGTCGATGAAGCTGTCGCTGAGCGGCTTTACTGCGGGCTATGACGTTGTGGACGTCGTCAAGCAGTAAGACCTGCCATCAGCCGAAGAAAACGCCGCGCGCCTCAGGGCCGCGGCGTTTTTTGTTTCCGGGCCGTCAAACCCTGCGCAGCGCCAGCACTGCGTTCAGCCCGCCAAAGGCAAAGGCATTGGACAAGGCGACGTCAACCTTCGCCTCGCGCGCCTCATTCGGAACCACATCCAGCGCGCATTCCGGATCCGGTTCGTCATAGCCGATGGTCGGGGCAATCACCCCGTCGCGCAGCGCCATGATGCAGGCCAGAAGCTCCACCGCGCCGGTGCCGCCGATCAGGTGGCCATGCATCGATTTAGTGGAGGAGATCATCAGATTGTCGGCGTGCGGCCCGAACACATCCGCAACCGCGGCGCATTCGGTCTTGTCATTGGCAGCGGTGCCGGTGCCGTGCGCATTGATGTAGCCGACCTCCGAGGGGTCGACTCTGGCGTCCTGCAGCGCGCCCGCGATGGCCCGCGCGGCCCCCTGCTTGCTGGGCATCACGATGTCGGCAGCATCCGATGACATGGCGAAGCCAATGATTTCACAGAGGATTTCTGCGCCGCGCGCCCTGGCGTGCTCATATTCCTCGAACACAAAGATGCCAGCACCTTCACCCTGCACCATGCCATTGCGGTTGGCGCTGAACGGACGGCAGGCGTCCTTGGACATCACCCGCAGGCCTTCCCAGGCCTTGACCCCGCCGAAGCACAACATGGATTCCGAACCTCCCGTGATCATCACCGGGCTCATGCCCGAGCGCACCATCTGGAACGCCTGCGCCATTGCGTGATTGGAGGACGCACAGGCAGTGGAGACGGTGAAACTGGGACCCTTGAGATTGAACTGCATCGACACATGGCCGGCTGCTGCATTGTTCATCAGCTTCGGGACCACAAAGGGATGCACCCGGTTTTTGCCATCCTCGTAGACGCTGCGGTAATTTTCATCCAGCGTCTGCATACCGCCGCCGGAATTGCCGAGAACGACACCGGCCTTGGCCGACAGCTCGCCGTGGAATTCCAGGCCGGACTGACCGATGGCCTCCTTGGCTGCGGTCAGGGTGAACTGGGTGAACCGGTCATACAGGCTCAACTGCTGCCGGTTGAAACGGCCTTCTGCCTCGAACCCGCGGACCTGGCCGCCGATCTTGATCGCCAGCCGCTCCACATCACGGAACTCCAGCTCACCGATCCCGCAGCGCCCTTCGCGCATGGCATTCAGCGTTTCGGGCACCGAATGGCCCAGGGCATTGATGGTTCCTGCCCCGGTGATGACAACGCGCTTCATACCGGCTTACGCTTTTTCCAGAACCAGCTTGTCGATCCCGGCGATGATGGCCGCGACGTTGGAAATGTCAAAATCGCTCTTCTCGGGTTCATTGGCGTTGAACGGAATCGAAATGTCGAACTCTTCCTCGATCGCAAAGATGCTTTCGACCAGGCCCAAGCTGTCGATGCCGAGGTCTTCCAATGTGCTGTCGAGGGTCACATCAGACGGTTCCAGAACCGCCTGTTCGGCAATGATTGCAATGACCTTGTCCTGCGTGCTCATATAAGGATCCCCGATTTACTGCCTGAAGCTGATGTAGGTATTCGACGGTTACTTGAAAACAGCCTTTTTTAACAATTCGATGTCACGCATCAAACGAGGCAGCCGGCGCTGTGCTTTGTACATCTCGGTGTGGGTTTCCATCTTGACTCCTGGGTAGCCCATGATGACGCGGCCTGCGGGCACATTGGACAGGATCTTGGTGCCGCCGCCGGAAATCACACCGTCGCCGATGAAGATATTGTCGACCACCCCGGTTTGGCCGCCCAGAACCACGTTGTTGCCGATATCGACGGAACCGGACACACCGGTCTGGCCGCAGAGCAGGCAGTCGTTGCCGACACGGGTGTTGTGGCCAACGTGCACAAGGTTGTCGAGCTTGCTGCCATTGCCGATCACGGTGTCGCGGATGGTGCCGTTGTCGATGGTGCAGTTGGAGCCGAGTTCGACGTCATCGCCGATGGTTACGGCGCCCAGAGAGTGGATGCGGACCCAGGATTGCGCCTTGGCCTCGCCCTGGTCGCCCATGGTCTTGCGCGCATTTTCGGCGCCGGAGACCTCAGGTGTGACATAGGAAAAGCCATCGCCGCCGACGCGCGCGCCGGGCTGGGCGCGGAAGCGGTTGCCGATGGTGGCGCGGGCGCCGATCGAAACCATCTCACGCAGATGCGCATCCTCGCCGATCACAGCCTCGGCACCGACATAGCAATGCGGGCCTATCACCGAGCGGGCGCCGATCTTCGCGCCGGCAGCGACAATGGAGAGCGGCCCGACCGAAACGCCCTCGTCCAGTTCGGCGGTGGGGTCAATCACAGCGGACGGGTGGATGCCGTCACCGAACCCTTGGCCGCGGTCCAGCATAGCCGTCACACCCGACATGGTCATCCGCGGGCGCGGTGCAAAAATGGCGGCCTTCAGGCCAAAGGATTCCCAATCCGCGCCATCCCACAGGATGGCAGCCTGCGCCTGGCCCTCTTTCAGGCCATCGGCGTATTTCGGCGCCATCGCCATGGCGATCTGCTCCGCACCGGCATCCTGCGGTTCGGCTGCGCCTGCGATTTGCAAGTCCAGGTCGCCCTGGGCCTCGGCACCAAGGGATTCAGCGATCTGGCGGATTGTGAACATGGCAGGCCCTTTCAGAATATCCTGTATGGGCCTGACATTTACCCCTGAAAACTGGGCAGCACCACCCCTGCCCGTTCCAGCGCGGCCCAGACCTTGGCGTCACGGCCATAGACATCGCGGCGGAACTCGGCACGGCCTTTGCCGGACACCACGGCGGTCCGGTAGATGATATGCACCGGCACTTTCTGCTCCAGTTCGACCTTGGTTTCCTTGCCCGACTTCAGGATTCGGTGGAAGAAATCCTTGGGGTTCTCGGTTTGCTTCGCCAGCAGCGCATAGGCAAACTCAAACGGCTGGGCCAGGCGGATGCAGCCATGCGAGAAGGCGCGCACTTCGCGGGCAAACAGGCTCTTCTGCGGGGTGTCGTGCAGATAGATGTTGTATTTGTTGGGGAACATGAACTTGACCAGACCCAGCGCATTGCTGCGGCTGGGGGGCTGGCGCATGGAATAAGGGAAGTTCCGCGCGGTATACTGCGAGAAATCTGCCGAACTGCGGTTCACCACTCGGCCGCGCCGGTCGGTGATCTGGATGTGGCCGACGGCGTTGGGGTTGCTCTGCAGCTTGGGCAGGTATTCCTTGGTGATGATCGAGCGCGGCACATACCAGCTCGGGTTGATCACCATATGCTCCATCTCGTCAGAGAATTCCGGGCTGCGGCGGTCGTGGGTGTTTTTGCCGATGACCGAGCGGGTCTCGAAGGTCACATCGCCGTTGTCGACGATTTTGGCGGTGAAGTCGGTCTGGTTGACCAGAATATGCCGCTCTCCGCGCTCCGGCGTCAGCCAGCGCTCCCGCTCCATCGCGATAATGACAGACTTCAGGCGCGCGCTGACCGGCTTGTTGATCTCATCAATCGTGCCGGGGCCGGCCACGCCATCGGTTTCCAGGCCGTGATCGGACTGGAAGCTCTGCACAGCCTTCTCCAGCGCGGCATCGTAGGTTCGCGCGGCGCTGCGCGGCAGGTAGCCCATCAGCATCAGCCGGTTGCGCAGCGTAATGACGGCCTGGCTCTGATCGCCCCGTTCAAGCTTCTTGGCGTTCACAGCCGCCCCCCAGCCGCCTGCCGCCATCACCTGCTCCAGCCGCAGCTTCTCGCGCATCAGGCCGCGGTACTGCGGCGATGCCGGAACCAGGCTGCGCATATAGGCATAGGGCTGGGTGTCGCGGATCCCGGCCAGGAAACTGGCCCCGTCAACGGTATGCTTCTTGCGCACCATGCCGGCGTCGATCTGCGACGGCACCAGCAGCCCGGTCTGAAGATCGGTGGCGTATTCTACCAAAGCCTGGCTCAGCGCGGCCTCGACATTGCCGACGTCACGGGTGGTCTGTACGTCGCGCATTTGCTGCATCAGCGCGGCAACTTCGGCTGAGCGGTCCGGCAGACCGTGGGCCTGGGTTTCATTCAAGGCCGCCAGTAATGCATTACGGCGCTGGCGCGACGCTTCACCCTGACCGGTCCAGATCGCCTCATAGCCGTTTTCGCGGTAGAACTTCGCAACCGCCTCGCTGCCAAAGGCCGCCTCAGCAACCGCTTGGCGGAAGGCTGCCGAAACTTCAGCCTGTGCTGAACCGGGAACACTCCCGGCGGCCAAGCCGCCCAGTGCCAAGGCGAACAGCCCGGCCTTGATCCCTGGCAAGAAGTTTCCTGCAGAAGCACGCATCATAATTTCCGGTCCTTGCGCCGATTTTTGTCAATTCTGGCAGTGCCTACCTGAAATTCTGGTAAATGCCAGCCGCTGTTGTCCATTCACAATTGCGAAAAGTCAGCCTTGGTGCAGCAATGCCGCGTCTATGAAACCCGGCTGCAACAGTCGCGGGGAAAAGTTCCCTCCCCCTCCCCTAATGCGCAAAATTTCGCCGAAAACCAGTCTATCCGTTACAGCGCGGTAAAGAAATGTTGGATCAGGATTCTCACTGTGCCATACATGCCGCACGTTAACCTAAAGTGTTAGCGAGCCCGTAACATCGGGCGACTAGGCAGGACTAAAAGCGTACGGGACGGCGCAGTGACAATGGCAAAAACCACGGGCACGGGGATTTCCCGGCGTTCTCTTTTGGGTGTGTTTGCGGCAACCGCAGTGGCAGCAGCCCCGACTTTCTCCAATGCAGCAGGCTTCCTTCGCGGTGGCGGTGATATCCGTCGCATCCGCATGTATTCGGGGCGCACCGGTGAACGCCTGGACATGGTGTACTGGATCGACGGCGACTACATCAAAGATGCAGTCAAGGAAATCAATCATTTCATGCGTGACTGGCGCACCGACGACGTTAAGAGCATCGACCTGCGCACCATCGACATCATGGCCGCCTCGCACAATCTGCTGGATGTGAACGAGCCCTACATGCTGCTGTCCGGATACCGCAGCCCGAAAACCAATGCCATGCTGCGCAGCCGCTCGCGCGGGGTCGCAAAAAACTCGCTGCACATGCGCGGCCAGGCTGCCGACCTTCGCCTGGCATCCCGGTCGGTATCCCAAATGGCGCAGGCTGCCGAAGCCTGCCACGCTGGCGGAGTTGGTAAATACCATCGTTCGAATTTTGTGCATATGGATTGCGGTGTCGTCCGCACATGGCGCGGCTGACGCCACCAACCATTGCAAGAACGCAAGCCTGCACACCTGGTGCAGGCTTTTTCGTTTCCAGGGTAACTGACTGGGCTTTTGTTTTTCGCCTGCGCTCAGGAAATTGGAAACAGGCAGTTTTTCCCGTTGCAGAGGCAACCAAGCGCGGGTATACCCCGGCTTAACAACGCACCTGTAGCTCAGCTGGATAGAGCGCTGCCCTCCGAAGGCAGAGGCCAGAGGTTCGAATCCTCTCAGGTGCGCCATTTTCCCTTCTAAATTACCCAAAAGACTGGCTGTTTTAAGGCTTCTTAAAGAGCGTCGTGTTAACAACACTGCCTATACTTCACGACGTGGATAGCGAGGCAGAATGGTACATTCCAACTCAATCTTTCGGGCAGCGGAGCCGACGGAACCCCGGCTTCGCCTGAATTTGCCCTGCACTATCAACTTGTCCGGATCAGAGCTGGAAGCCACAGTTTACAACATCAGCTACAGCGGTTTTGCTGTGCGCCTTCCTGAAGGGCAGAACACCTTCGCCCTGGCAGAGTTGAAATCTGTCACAATTCATGAAATCGGCGAGTTTGAAGTTCACACCCGGTGGCGCAAGGATGTCAGGATTGGCTTCAAGTTCCTAGGCAAGCGCGGCGCCCGTCCGGTACTGGATGCCTATTTTGCCCGGACCGGTGAGTACCCAACGTAATTTCACTGCTGAAGTTACCCCCCGCCCGGCTGAAATCAACACTGAAGCGCGGCGGTCAGGGCTACCAAAATTTCGCTTTGCCGCTTGGTCTTTCCTAGGCTTGGCGGCCAGGTCAGCCAGTATCCGTCGATTGTGTCCAATTCCGGTGCAGGCAGACAGACTAATTGCCCGGTCTGCAGCAGATTGGAAGCCAGAGCGCGGGAGCCCAGAACAACCCCCATTCCCAGCCGCGCTGCCAGCAGCGCATGGGCCATGGAATCGGCAGAGACCTGTCCGAGTGCCGGCGCATCCTGCCCCGTTACGCGCGCCCATTCAGCCCAGCCCGGACGTTCCCCGCGCAATTCAATTGCCGGCAAGTTGCGCCAGTCATCAGTGCAGTCCGGGGCAGCCATAGGCTGAAGCACTTCATTTGCCAGCAAGACACCGTCACGCCCTTGCCAGTTGCCCCGTCCGTAGCGAATGTGCAGTGCCCCATCCGCGGCATCGAAATCCTGCCGTTTGGGTACTGTTTCAAGTACCAGCCGCAACTGCGCATGACTTTCGGAAAACGCTGTAAGGCGCGGCAGCAAAAGCATTTCCAAATGCGAAGGCTGTGCAGCAATACGCAGTTCCCGCACACTGTGCCCGAACAGGTTTTCCGTTCCCTGCTCCAGCGCGCGCAGGGAATCATGCACCAGCGGCAGGTAGCTTTCACCGTCCACTGTCAGCGACACACCTCGGGCGGACCGAATGAACAGTTGCCGTCCCAGCCAGGCCTCCAGGTTTCGGATCCGCTGGCTGACCGCGGCCTGGGTAGCACCGAATTCCTCTGCTGCAGCGGTAAAACTGCCGTGGCGCCCCGCAGCTTCGAAGACCTTGAGCCAGTCCAGCGGCGGCAACCCCTGCTTGGTGACCTTCTTTGACATTAGAAAACCTAACTCTCAAACCCCGATTTCCGTCGTTCTCTTGATGGCTCAGCAGCGGTAGCAAGGCAAGAAAGAACCAGGCCAACCGGAGAAACCCCAATGCCCCGTTCCGTAACCGCCGACGCATCCGGCAGCTTTCTTACCCTGACATTCGAAGATGGCAGCGAGAACCGCTTCCATGCAATCTGGCTGCGCGACAATGCACTGGACCCCGAAACCCGCGCCCCGGGCAATGGCCAGCGGCTGATTACCATCGGCGACATTCCCGCCGATACCCGGATCAGCACGGCGCTGGTGGAAGAGGGTTCCCTGACTGTCACTTTCGCACCCGAAGGCAAGACCGTCACCTTCCCGGGCACGTGGTTGAAGACCCACGCCTATGACATTGATCAATCTCGCGAATCCGGCCGCATGGCGCCGGGCATTGAAACCTGGAACAGCAACCAGCCGGCGCCAACCTTCGACTGGGAGGAGGTGCAGACCTCCGCGCAGGCCAAGCGGGACTGGCTGGATGCCATTGCCCGCCTCGGTTTTGCAAAGCTGGTGAACGGCCCGGTCAAGGAAGGTGCTTTGATCGATTGTGCTGAGATGTTCGGCTTTGTGCGTGAAACCAACTATGGCAAGTATTTCGAGGTCCGCACCGAGGTGAACCCGACCAACCTGGCCTATACCGGCCTGGGCTTGCAGGCGCATACTGACAACCCCTACCGCGATCCGGTGCCGTCGCTGCAAATCCTGTACTGCCTGGAAAACTCAGCTGAAGGCGGCGAGAGCATCGTGGTGGACGGCTTCCGCGCTGCTGAGCGCCTGCGCGCTGAGAACCCGGAGGGGTTTGCGCTGCTGGCGGGCTATCCGGCCCGGTTTGAATACAAGGGCTCCGATGGGGTACATCTGCGTTCGCGCCGACCGATGATTGAACTGGCGCCCGATGGCGAAATGATCGGGATGCGCTTCAACAACCGCTCCTCGGCGCCGTTTGCCGACATCCCGTTTGACAAGATGGAGGCCTATTACGCCGCCTACCGCCGACTGGGCGAGTTCATCGACGATCCGGACATGGGGGTTTCCTTCAAGCTGGAGCCGGGCGAGAGCTTCATCGTCGACAACACCCGAGTGATGCATGCGCGCCTGGGCTACTCCGGTTCCGGCTCGCGCTGGCTGCAGGGCTGCTACGCCGACAAGGACGGGCTTTTGTCGACCCTGAATGTGCTGAACGCGCAATTGGAGGGTTGATCCATGAGCAAGCCGGACGTCAGCAAGCTGAACCGCGATAACATCGTCGAATTCATCGGCGGCATCTTCGACCGCCGCGGCGACGAGGAATACCTGGGCGAGCCGGTCACCATGGCCGAACACATGCTGCAAGGCGCCACAATCGCCGAGCAGAACGGCCAGCCGGAAGAGATTATCGTGGGGGCGCTGCTCCACGATATCGGCCATTTCACCAGCGAATTCGGAACCTTCTCGATGGACGACACAGAGGACCGCTTTCACGAAGAAGCCGGGGCTGAAGTTCTGGAACAGTTCCTCCCCTCGGTGATCACCGACTGCGTGCGCTATCATGTGGCCGCCAAGCGCTATCTCTGCGCCACCAAGCCGGAGTATTTCAACCGTTTGTCAGAGGCTTCCATCCATTCGCTGAACCTGCAAGGCGGGCCCATGAAAGCCGAGGAGGTGGCGGAGTTCGAGAAGAACCCGAACCTCAAGCAAATCATCGCGGTGCGTTATCTGGATGAGGCTGGCAAGCGGGCGGACATGGAAACACCGGACTATTGGCACTTTGCGCCGATGGTGCAGCGGATGGTGGACAAGCACATGGGGGCCAAAGCATGAGCGCGCCTGAATATATCTTTGAAGCCAGCTCAAAACCCTCGCTGCCCTGGCGTGAGGTACCGCTGATCCGGGCGACCGAAGAAAGCGTCAAGGGCTATGGCTGCCTGGTGGAGGATCCCGAAAACTTCGAGATCGAAATCGTGCAGTGGCCCGCCCAGGGCTGGCGGCCGATCGACGAGGGCACCGGTGATGAGGCAGGCTGGGTTGAGGGCACCTTCCGCGGCGACTGGCACGGCGATGTGCTCTATGGCGAGAATGAAGCCGTCAACGGCAACTATGTGCTGGGCTGGTCCACCGACCCGCAGCAGGCGAAGGTGGAACAGCAGACCGCACCGCGGGATCAGGTGCTGCTGTGGCACATGAACTATCATCCAGACGGCGGACAGCTGTTCTATCCGTTGGACAACAAGCCCTTCATCATTCCCGCAGCCCTGCCCGGCGATGACCTGAAACCGGAGAAGGTTGTGGCCTTCTGGTGCGATGGTTCCAAGGGGCTCTACATCCACCCGAACATCTGGCACGAAGGGATTTTCCCGGTGGAGGACAGCCAGCGGTTCCTGGACCGCCAGGGCAAGGTGCACGCGCGGGTCAGCTGTGATGTCGGCAAGGAATTCGGTGTCTACCTGTCCTGCCCGCTGCGGCCGGATAAGATCCAAGGCTAAATCACTAACCTGAAACGCGAAACGGCGCCTCGAAGGGCGCCGTTTTCATTTGGTCATTGGCTGGGATCACGCAAACAGTTCATGCGCCAGTTCCAGCGCGTTGATCAGCGTGTCGACCTCTTCCTTGGTGTTGTAGAGGCCAAAGGACGCGCGGCAGGTGGCGGAAACCCCCAGGTGATCCATCAGCGGCCCGGCGCAGTGATGGCCAGCCCGCACCGCGACACCTTTCTTGTCAAGGATGGTGGAGATGTCATGCGCATGTGCAGCACCTTCCATGGTGAAGCTGAAAATCGCTGCCTTTCCAGGAGCTTGCCCTTGCACATTGATCCAGTTCAGGCCGGTCAGCCGCTCCATCGCATAGTCGCGAAGGCCGCCCTCGTGCCTAGCGATGTTCTCCATGCCAAGCTCCATCATATACTCCAGCGCCACACCCAGGCCGATGGTCTGCACGATGCCCGGCGTGCCGGCCTCGAACTTCATCGGCGGATCGTTGTAGATGACCTGCTCCTTGGAGACTTCTTTGATCATGTCGCCGCCGCCGATGAAGGGGCGCATCTCGGCCATGCGCTCAGGCTTAATGTAGATCGCGCCGGACGCGGAGGGGCCATAGAGCTTGTGGCCGGTGATCGCATAGAAATCGCAGCCGATGTCCTGCACATCGACCGGCATGTGCACCGCGCCTTGCGAACCATCAACCAGCACCGGAACGCCTTTGGCATGGGCGCCCTGGGTTATCGCCTTCACGTCCACAACCGTGCCCAGCACGTTGGAGCACTGGGTAACGGCCACCAGTTTGGTCTTGGGGCCAATCGCGTCGATCACCTTTTGCGGATCAAGGCTGCCGTCATCGGCCACATCGACCCATTTCAGCACCGCACCCTGGCGTTCGCGCAGGAAGTGCCAGGGCACGATGTTGGCGTGATGCTCCATCACCGACAGGACAATCTCGTCACCGGCCTCGAATCGCGGCATCGCCCAGCCGTAGGCAACCAGGTTGATGCCCTCGGTGGTGCCGGAGTTCAGCACGATGGTGTTTTCATCGCCCGCGTTCAGGAACCGGGAAATGATACCGCGGACGGCCTCATATTTTTCGGTCGCCAGGTTAGAAAGAAAGTGCAAGCCGCGGTGAACGTTGGAATATTCCTCAGCATACGCTTTGGTCACCGCATCAATCACCGCCTGCGGCTTCTGAGCTGATGCGCCGTTGTCGAAATAGGTCAGCGGCTTGCCGTTCACCTCGCGCGAGAGGATCGGGAAGTCGGCGCGGATTTTTTCCAGGTCATACATTGTCGGGAAGTCCCAGATTGGCTGGGCCGATCAGACCCACGATGAAGAGAAGGGCAAAGACCAGGATCATGCTGGCCATCAAAACCACCCCGAGCGAGCGCCAGACGGAGCCGAAGCGATGCGCCGCGTTGACGAAATGCAGGAGGATGAAGAACACAACGATATTGGCCGCAATATTCAGCAGTGCGGCCAGCGAAGGCATCACCAGAAACACAACCACGATTGCACCGTTCAGCCCCGCCTGCAGCAGCTGCAGCCAGGTGACAAGGGCCAGCAGCGCGGGCAAATTGCCCTGCCCGCCCAGCCAACGGCCGGTTGAGGACAGCATGGCGATGAAGCAGAGCTGCAGGATCAGCACCATGGCGAAATAAACGCCCGGCGTGAAACGCGGCAGCAGGACCTCAGGCGGCAGAGGGAACAGGATTTTCTGCAAGGTGTAGACGCAGGTGTTCAGCACCACCGACAGCAGGAAGGCGGTCCACAGGGCCTCCCTCGGCCAGTCCCGGGCCAGGATCTGCTGCGCCGCATCACGCGGTGATCTCAGCGTCAGCAGGGCAAAGGAGGCCAGCGCATTCATGGCTTGGCCCAATAGCCCTGGACCATGCCGGAAACCCAGAACCAGAAGAAAACGGCGCACCAAAGTGCCCCCACCAGGTTCAATGCCGCGCCGGGTCCGATGAAACCGGCCACCAGACCGTTCAGCAGCATCAGCGGGCTGGCCGCCAGGAAAGCCCAGAACAAAGCCAGCCGCGCACGGTAGGCATCGCCCTGCCCGCCCATGGCGCGCGCAATCCAATGGGCAACCAGCGCCAGCACATACAGCAGCAGCGGCGCGATGAAGACCAGCGCCAGCAGTGATCCGCCCAGCAGCATGTTCAGCTCCTGCCCGGTCAGATGCGCCTCGCGCGCCAGTTTCGGCATCTGCGCCACAAAGGTCAGCACGCAGCCTGCAATCAGGAACACCAGCAGCCGGTCCTCGCGGGCGCCCATGCTCAGAAGCCGCGCAAAAACTTTGCGCGGCCCCCTGTAGGTCGCCGGGATATCCGTGGTGACGGACATCAGCGGCGCCGGGCCAGCCAGCCTTCGAGGCGGGAGACGATGTCGGCCGCGATCTCTGGATCCTCGATCTCGTCAACCGCTTCGGCCAGGAAGGCCAGCGTCATGAGGTCGGTCGCATCCGCCTTGTCCACACCGCGCGAACGCAGGTAGAACAGGCCTTCCTCTTCGATGGCGCCGGAGGTGGACCCGTGCGAGCAAGCCACGTCGTCGGCGTAGATCTCCAGCTCAGGCTTTGCCAGGAACTGGCTGTCGTCGTCCAGCAGCAGCGACTGGGAAATCTGATATCCGTCAGTCTTTTGCGCGCCTTCCTTCACCAGGATCTTGCCCTGGAACACGCCGGTGGCACCGTTGCGCAGCACCTTCTTGAACACCTGGCGGCTTTCGCAGTTCACCGCGTCATGGGTGATGAACACGGTGTCATCGTGATGGAAGTCGCCATCGCCGACGCAGGCGCCTGCGATATGGGCCACGGCGTCATCGCCGGTCAGCTCGATCACCGCCTCGTTGCGGGTCAGCACGCCGTTCACCGTCAGCGTGAAGGATTTGAACACCGACTCTGTGCCCAGACGGGCAAACAGATGAGTCGCCGCGCGGCGCTCGTGGTCGCGGCCCTGGGCGCGCACCAGATGCATCTTGCCGCCGTCGGCAATGTCGATCTCCATGCACTTGTTGAAGCGTGAGGCAGCGGGGCCGTTTTCCAGGACCGTCACCTCGGCACCGCTTTCCACGCGGATCACGTGATGCAGGATCGCGTCGGAGTTTTCGTCCGAATGCACATAGGTGAAGTTGATCGGTTTGGAGACCTTGCCGGTCACCCGGATCGCCACGCCATCCGTGGCAAAGGCAGTGTTCAGCGCCGCCAGCGGGCGTTCCACCGGGGTCTGGCCGCGCGCCTCGAGAACGCCATACAGGTCCTTGGCCCAGTGAATATCCTTACAGCAGATATCCTCGATCCGGTCGATGGTCAGACCTTCGAGGTCCAGATCATCAGAGGCTTCGGCGTCAAACACCCCATCCACAAAGACAATGTTCAGGCGCTCAAAGGCGTTGAACATCGGATCTTCTTCAGCATGGAACACAGCCGCCTTGGGTGCCTCAGCCTGCACCAGGGTGTCTGGCTTGGTGTATTTCCAGTATTCATCGCGGCGCGACGGCAGGCCCATGGTCTGCACCCGGGACAGCGCTGCCTGGCGGGCCGCCTTAAGGCAGCCGCTTTCCGGCAGGGTCAGCGCCATCAGCCGCGCTTGGGTTGCGCTTTGCTTGACTTCGGCCAGGGCCATTTACGCCTCCTCTGCCAGAATGCCGGCGTAACCGTTGTTCTCGACTTCCAGCGCCAGCTCCGGGCCGCCGGTCTTGACGATTCGGCCGTTTGCCAGGATGTGCACCACGTCCGGTTTGATGTGGTCCAGCAGGCGCTGGTAGTGGGTGATCACCAGGAAGCCGCGGCCCTCGTCGCGCAGAGCGTTCACGCCTTCGGCCACCAGCTTCATCGCATCCACGTCGAGGCCGGAGTCGGTCTCGTCCAGGATGCACAGCTTCGGCTCCAGCATCGCCATCTGCAGGATCTCGTTACGCTTCTTCTCACCGCCGGAGAAGCCGACGTTAACCGGGCGTTTCAGCATTTCGGCGTCGATCTTCAGGGTCTTCGCCTTGGCGCGCACTTCCTTCAGGAAGTCGGAGGCCGACAGCTCTTCCTCGCCGCGGGCCTTGCGCTGCGCGTTCACCGCGGTGCGCAGGAAAGTCATATTGCCGACGCCGGGGATTTCCACCGGGTACTGGAACGCCAGGAACATGCCCGCCGCAGCGCGCTCTTCCGGCTCCATCTCCAGGATATCTTCGCCTTCCAGCTCTGCCGAGCCTTCGGTCACTTCGTAACCGTCGCGGCCCGACAGGACATAGGACAGGGTGGATTTGCCCGAACCGTTCGGCCCCATGATGGCATGCACCTTGCCGGCTTCGACCTTCAGATCGACGCCTTTCAGGATCTGCTTTTCCTCGTCTTCCAGTTTGACGTGCAGGTTTTTGATTTCGAGCATTTTCTTCCTCGTCTCACATGTCTTGCAGGCCTGCGGCCCGCGATATTCCCATGGCCCGCCGGGGCCGTTTCATTCCTATCCCAGCACCACCGCGGTGCCGCTGGCCGAGACCATCAGCATGGATTGCCCGACCACTTCGTAATCCAGATCTACGCCCACCACGGCGTTTGCGCCCTTGGCCCGGGCACGGTCTTCCAGCTCTGCCAGCGCGGTTTCGCGCGCATCCTGCAGCTTGCTTTCATAAGCGCCTGAGCGGCCGCCGACGATATCGGTGATGGAGGCAAAAACATCGCGCACCACATTGGCGCCCATGATCGCCTCGCCCACCACGATGCCTTTGTATTCGGCGATCTGGTAGCCTTCGACGCTGTTGGTCGTTGTGACGATCATGCTCTTGCCTCCTTGCGGTGATGCCCAAGGGCCTGCCATCAGCCGACAGACCCTTCCAGCGAGATCGCAACCAGCTGCTGGGCTTCCATGGCGAACTCCATCGGCAGCGCCTGCAGCACGTCCTTGCAGAAGCCGTTGACCACCAGGGCCACCGCCTCTTCCTCATCCATGCCGCGCTGGCGGCAGTAGAACAGCTGGTCGTCGTCCACCTTCGAGGTGGTTGCCTCATGCTCCACGCGGGAGGAGTTGTTCTTGACCTCGATGTACGGAACCGTGTGGGCGCCGCATTTGTCGCCGATCAGCAGCGAGTCACACTGGGTGTAGTTGCGCGAGTTCTTCGCCTTGGGGTGCATCGACACCAGACCGCGGTAGGTGTTCTGCGCCTTGCCGGCGGAGATGCCCTTGGACACGATGCGGGATTTGGTGTTCTTGCCCAGATGCACCATCTTCGTGCCGGTGTCGGCCTGCTGGTAGTTGTTGGTGATCGCAATCGAGTAGAATTCGCCCTGGCTGTCGTCGCCGCGCAAGATGCAGGACGGGTATTTCCAGGTCACGGCCGAGCCGGTCTCGACCTGGGTCCACATCACCTTGGCGCGGTCGCCGCGGCAGTCAGCGCGTTTGGTCACGAAGTTGTAGATGCCGCCTTTGCCGTTCTCATCGCCCGGATACCAGTTCTGGACGGTCGAGTATTTCACCTCGGCGTCTTCCTCGACAATGATCTCCACCACCGCAGCATGCAACTGCGAAGTGTCGCGCTGCGGTGCGGTGCAGCCTTCCAGGTAGCTCACATAGGAGCCCTTGTCGGCGATGATCAACGTGCGCTCGAACTGGCCGGTGTTTTCCGCGTTGATGCGGAAATAGGTCGACAGTTCCATCGGACACCGCACGCCTGGTGGCACGTAGACGAACGAGCCATCGGAGAACACGGCGGAGTTCAGCGTCGCGTAGAAGTTGTCAGACACCGGGACCACAGAGCCCAGGTATTTCTTCACCAGTTCCGGGTGCTCTTTGATGGCTTCCGAGATCGAGCAGAAGATGACACCCGCTTCTTTCAGCTCTTTCTGGAAGGTGGTGCCCACGGAGACGGAGTCGAACACCGCGTCCACCGCGACCTTGCGGCCTTCTTCCGGGGTCTCGCCCGCGCCTTCGACTCCAGCCAGAATCATCTGCTCTTTCAACGGGATGCCGAGCTTTTCGTAGGTCGCCAGCAGCTTGGGGTCGACCTCGTCCAGCGACTTGGGCTTCACTTCCATCGACTTGGGCCGGGCATAGTAATACTGGTCCTGGAAGTCGATCTCCGGGTAGTCGACCATTGCCCAGTCGGGCTCTTCCTTCTGGAGCCACCGTTCATAAGCCGCCAGCCGCCATTCGGTCATCCATTCCGGCTCTTCGTTCTTTTCCGAGATCAGCCGGACGATATCCGGGGTCAGCCCTTTGGGGGCGTATTCCATCTCGATATCGGTTTCCCAGCCGTATTTGTAAGCGCCGCCTACCTCGCGGACTGCGTCCACGGTTTCCTGGTCAACACCTTCCTTGACTTGGGTCTGGTCCAAAGCGGCCATTGTCTTCTCCTCACTCACGCCGCGCGGGCGCGATGTTTCTTTTCTTTTTGCAGCCACGCATCGGCAAAGCGCAGCACATCTTCTTCCGTCGTCTGAGGCCCCAGCGACACGCGCACCGCGCCTTGTGCCGTGGCCTCTTCATATCCCATTGCGGTCAGCACCGCGCTGGCGCGCACCTTGCCGCTGGAACAGGCGCTGCCGGCGCTGATCGCGAAGCCAGCAAGGTCCATCTGCATGACCTGGGTTTCGCCCTTCCAGCCCGGCGTTGCAAAACACAGGGTGTTCGGCAGCCGCTTCTGATCCTTCCCGACAAAAATAGTATGGCTTACGCCAGACACAAGCGCCTTTTCTAGAATATTTCTAAGTTCTGCAACCCTGTCCCAGACACCATTTGCCAGATCTTTTGCAGCCGCTTCAGCTGCGGCGCCGAAGCCTACGATTCCAATGACATTTTCGGTGCCGGACCGGCGTCCCATTTCCTGGCCGCCGCCCTTGATCTGGGCCGGCAGATCGGTGCCGCGTTTCATCACCACGGCGCCGATGCCCTTCGGGCCACCCAGTTTGTGTGCCGAAATCAGCGCCATTTGGGCGCCAATCCAGTTGAACGCCACCGGCAGTTTTCCAAAGGCCTGGGTCGCATCCGTCACCGCCAGCCCCTCCGGCAGCGCCTGCACGATGCCGGTTTCGGAATTTGCCAGCTGCAATGTGGACTGAGCGGGATCGCCGATCTGAACCGCACCGTCGCCTGTCACCGGCAGGTCCTCCTCAGTCCAGGCGCGCACTGCATCATGCTCCACCGGCGCGCCATGAAGGCCGCGGCCGGCCAGAGCCAGCGCCGCGCCTTCGGTGGAACCGGAAGTAAACACGACATCTGCCCCATCCGCGCCAAATGCCGCGGCCACCTGCGCCCGCGCTTTCTCGACAAGAGCCTTGGCGGCCCGGCCCTCGGCATGCACCGACGACGGGTTGCCGCAAACCTCCATCGCCGCAATCATCGCAGCCTTCGCCTCAGGGCGCAACAGAGCAGTGGCATTGTGGTCGAGGTAAACACGTTTCATAGAGTCATCTTTTTGCAGATCGCTGCCGTCTCATAAGCCGCCTTGCAGCAATTGGCAAAGTTTCCACGCGGGATTTGCGCGGAATACGCCCCGCCCGGGCCGTTGGATGCGGATTGTTTGCCCGCCACGTCAGTCATCCACCACGGCAAACAGGCTGGGCACCGCCGGGCAGGGCGCCAGGTCATTCTTGATCACATCCGACAGGCGGGTCTGGTGCAGAAATACATAGACATGCGCGCTCAGCCCCTCCCACAGGCGGTTGGTCAGCGATTGCGCGCGGCTGCCGGACAACGCGCCGGACGCCCCTGCGCCCTTGTGCATGGCATCTACCGTTTCATCGACCGCCGACAGCACGTCCACCACCCGCACCTCTGACGGCGGCATGGCAAGGCGGTAACCGCCGCCAGGGCCGCGCACCGACTCGACCAGCCCGGCGCGGCGCAGCTTCACGAACAGCTGTTCAAGGTAAGGGAGCGAGATGTCCTGACGCTTGGAAATGTCGCCCAGCGGCACCAGATCACCCTGCGGCTGCAGCGCGATATCTGCCAGCGCAACCATCGCATAGCGCCCTTTGGTGGAAAGCTTCATAATTCACCTCTCGAAACCTGTGCGCCGGTGCGAAAACATTGACCTTGCTCTCGTCTGTGCGTATCTCAGCCTGACGGTGTGTGGCTAGGCCAGCGCCATTGATTAGAACTGTTCTAAGTTGCCTGACGAAACCCGTCAAGTATGCTGCCGGCAGACCCGACAACGAGAGTAGGATTTTAACCGCCCATGCCCGAGGTCATTTTTCCTGGACCCGAAGGCCGCCTCGAAGGCCGCTACCACCCGCAAAAAGAAAAAGACGCCCCGATCGCCATCGTGCTGCATCCGCATCCGCAGTTTGGCGGCACCATGAACAACAAGGTAGTCTACAACCTCCACTACGCGTTCTACAACATGGGCTTCACAGTTCTGCGGTTCAACTTCCGCGGCGTCGGCCGCAGCCAGGGCGAATACGACCAGGGCGTGGGGGAGCTGTCGGATGCTGCCTCGGCACTGGATTACCTGCAGTCGATGAACTCCAACTCCAAGCATTGCTGGGTTGCGGGCTTCTCCTTCGGCGCCTGGATCGGCATGCAGCTCTTGATGCGCCGCCCGGAAATCACCGGCTTCATCTCGGTTGCGCCGCCGGCAAACATGTATGACTTCTCGTTCCTGGCGCCCTGCCCGTCCTCCGGACTGATCATCAACGGCACCGCCGACCGCGTGGCGCCGCCCGCGGACACCGCAAGCCTGGTCAGCAAGCTGCATGAGCAGAAGGGCATCACCATCACCCATACCGAGGTGGAGGGGGCGGACCACTTCTTCCAGGAGCCGCATATGGACACGATGATTGGCACCGTGACCGACTACGTGAAGCGCCGCCTGACGGAGAATACCCGCTGATGAGCAGCTCCATCGAAACGCTGGCCCAAAAACTGGCGGTCGATACTCTCAAGGTTCAGGACGCCAGCGGCGAAGAGCGGCTGTATGTGGAGGTGGGCCAAGTGCTTGGTGCCGCCTCCCAGTCGCTCGAAGAGGCGTTTCTGACTGAAATCCGCGTGCGTCTGGCGGAACGCAAGGCGCGTGACTTTCTCAACAAGAAAGTCGCCGCGCTTCAGGCGCAGCTCAGCACCAAGGGTGAGGCGTGAGCGCCCGCTTGGAAGCGCAGTTCGCCTTTCTGCTGGAAGCTGACAAGCTGCGCCGGGTCGAGCGCCAGAACCTGATCCTAGATTGCAGCCGCCGCGAGAACTCGGCTGAACACAGCTGGCACCTTGCGCTTTATGCTCTGGTTCTGGCGCCTTTCGCTGCGCCAGAGGTGGATGTGTTCCGCGCCATCCGCATGCTGCTGCTGCACGATCTGGTTGAGATCGATGCAGGCGACCACCCGATCACCGATGAGGTCGACTGGCACGCGGTGGCACAGGCGGAACAGGCTGCCGCCCAGCGGCTGTTCGGGTTGCTGCCAGCGGATCAAGACGCCGAGTTCCTGGCCTTGTGGCACGAATTCGAAGCCGCCGAGAGCCCCGACGCGCAATTTGCCAAGCGGGTGGACCACTGCCAGCCGATCTTTCAGACACTTTACGGTGCCCGGCCTCTGGACTGGCATATCGATGTAGTCCGGCAAAACCTGTTCGACGGCCGCGCAGCCGCGCTGGAGCAGCACCTGCCGGAAGCCTACCACCACGCGCTGTCGCTGCTGGGGGAGGACACCGGCTATGATTGCAGCCGCCTGACCGCCCGCCTGCCCTTTCTCAATGAGGCAGACAAGCTGAAGCTGGTCACCCGCGCCTCCAAGCTCGGCGACGGCTCGCGGCATGAAAACTCAGCGGAGCACAGCTGGCATATCATGCTCTATGCCTGGGTGCTGTCGGAACACAGCACCGGGATTGTCGAAGTCGACCGGGTGCTGCAGATGCTGCTGCTGCATGACCTTGTGGAGATCGATGCAGGCGATGCACCGATCCACGGGGTGGTTGACCCCGCAGCCCTTGCCGTCCTGGCTGCCGAGGAACTTGCTGCCGCCGACCGCCTCTTCGGCCTGCTGCCCCCGGATCACGGCACGCCCATGCGGGTAATCTGGGAAGAGTTCGAGGCCGCGGAAAGCCCGGACGCCGTATTTGCCAAATCCATAGACCGGGTTCAGCCGGTGCTCTTGAACCTGCTGAACGGCGGTGGCAGCTGGGTCGATTATGAAGTGAGCCTGCCGCAGCTCGACGCCCGCGTCGGCGGCAAAGTCAGCCGCGGCGCGCCAGAGGTCTGGACCTATGTCCGGGCGCAAGTCGAAACCTGGTTCCGCGAGGCCGGGCGCCTGTAAAGGCCAGTGCAGCCCCGCCGGCGGGGTTGCACATCATTCCAGAAACGGTTGAAACGGCAGGGTTTCCGCGCCTTCCGGCGTCAGCGTCAGAAATTCTCCCGGCTTCAGCTCATTCCAGGCCTCTCCGGTGTCTTCCAGCGGCTCCGACACCACCGCCCAGCCCTTCATGCTCTGGCTCCAGCGGTAGTAGACCGACGGCGCAATGTTGTCAGAGGAATAGCGCGCGGCAAAGAGCGTCCTTCCATCCGACATCGCCGCCGAAAGCCGCATGTGCGGCGTAGTCCCGCGCGTCCGGGACAAACCCTCCATCCGGGCAACAGCCCGCTCCAGCGTCCCCTTGGGGTCTGCATCCAGGCCCTCGCGGAGGGCCAGCAGAAACAGTACTTCGCTGTCGGTGGCGCCCCTGCGGTGCTCATACAGTTCATCGGGAATGCACATGTCGGCGTGGCGGCGGAACTTCTCGAACCCGCCGACCTGACCGTTGTGCATGAAGCTCCACCTGCCGGCTGTAAAAGGATGGCAGTTGTTGCGGCTGGTGGCGGAACCGGTGGAGGCCCGCACATGCGCCAGGAACAACCCGGATTGCACCTGATGCACCAGCGCCCGCAGGTTACAGTCCGACCAGGCCGGATAGACATCGCGGTACAGACCCGGCTCAGGCCGCTGGCCGTACCAGGCAATACCAAACCCGTCTCCATTTGTGGCGGTCTTGCATTCCACCGCTTTCTGGCTTTGCGCGATCAGCGAATGCGCCGGTGTTGATATGATGTCCTCCAAGAAGACGTCGGCACCCGTGTATGCAGCCCAGCGGCACATGCGGCAATCCCCATTCCACTTCCGGGAATCAGATCAGCGTTTCAATCCAACCCCCATTATTGGGACAACCTCCTAGGAATTCCTAAATTCACAGTCCAGTGTACCCGCGCACAATGACGTGTTCATTCGCCGCCGTTTGCGGAATCCAGCCTGCCCGTGCCGCATCGGGACTTCCCCGGACTGCATAGATCGGGTAGGCGGGAAGTCAGACCAGCGGGTTTGCCCGCGGCAAGCGCTTAAGGGAGGCTGAGATGCCGGTTCACTACGTCTACCTGATTATTGCGGTGGCAGCGGAAACCATCGGCACCACGGCACTGCAGGCCAGCCAGCAGTTCAGCAGGCTTGGCCCCTCGCTGATCGTCCTCGTCGCCTATGCCTTCTCTTTCTACATGATGGGGCTGACCCTCAAATTCATGCCGGTGGGCATTGTCTACGCCATCTGGTCCGGCCTCGGGATCCTGCTGATCGCGGTGATCGCCTTCATCGTGTTCGGCCAGAAGCTGGACCTGCCTGCCATCCTCGGCATGGTGCTGATCATGTCGGGCATCGTCATAATCCACCTGTTTTCCAAGTCCTCGGGCCACTGATCCGCATTTGCGGGGCTCTCCAGCGGTTTTTCTCTGGCCTTTGTTCGGGGTTCGGGCTATGCGCGGCCCAACTTCCTTACAAAGGCGAACGTCATGGACTTGCGCAACATTGCGATCATTGCTCACGTTGACCACGGCAAAACCACGCTTGTGGACGAGCTGCTGAAACAATCCGGCGCCTTCCGCGAAAACCAGGCTGTGGCGGAACGCGCCATGGACAGCAACGATCTGGAGCGCGAACGCGGCATCACCATTTTTGCCAAGCCGACTTCGGTCGAGTGGAACGGCACCCGCATCAACATCGTCGACACCCCCGGCCACGCCGACTTTGGCGGCGAGGTGGAGCGGATCCTGTCGATGGTGGACGGCGTGGTGCTGCTGGTGGACGCCGCCGAAGGCCCTATGCCGCAGACCAAGTTCGTGACCTCCAAGGCGCTGGCCCTGGGCCTGCGCCCGATCGTGGTTCTGAACAAGGTCGACAAGCCGGACGCCGAACCCGACCGCGCGCTGGACGAATGCTTTGACCTGTTTGCCTCGCTCGACGCCACCGAGGACCAGCTGGACTTCCCGCACCTCTATGCCTCCGGCCGCTCCGGCTGGGCCGATGCCGATCTGGACGGCCCGCGCAAAGACCTGCACGCGCTGTTCAACCTGATCGTGAACCACGTGCCGGAACCCAAGCAAATCAAGCAGCAGGACGACGATTTCCGGATGCTGGCCACAACGCTCGGCAGCGACCCGTTTGTCGGCCGCATCCTGACTGGCCGTGTTGAGTCCGGCAAGCTCAAGGTCGGCGCCACCGTGCAGGCGATCTCCCGCATCGGCCAGAAGATCGAACAGTTCCGCGTCACCAAGATCCAGGCCTTCCGCGGCCTGGCCCAGCAGGACATCGAAGAAGCCCAGGCAGGCGACATCGTCTCCATCGCCGGCATGTCCAAGGCCACCGTGGCCGACACCATCTGCGCGCTGGCCGTGGATGAGCCGCTGGACGCCCAGCCGATCGACCCGCCCACTATCACTGTGACCTTCGGCATCAACGACAGCCCGCTGGCCGGCCGCGACGGCAAGAAGGTGCAGTCCCGCGTCATCCGCGACCGCCTGATGAAAGAGGCCGAAAGCAACGTCGCCATCAAGATCCAGGACACCCCCGGTGGCGAAGCGTTCGAGGTTTCCGGCCGCGGCGAACTGCAGATGGGCGTTCTGATCGAGAACATGCGCCGCGAAGGGTTCGAACTGTCAATCTCCCGCCCGCAGGTGATCATGAAGGAAGTCGACGGCGTGCGCATGGAGCCGATCGAAGAAGCCACCATCGACGTCGATGACGAATACTCCGGCGCAGTGATCGAGAAGCTGACCGGCGCCCGCAAGGGTGAGCTGGTCGAGATGAAGCCCGCAGGCGCAGGCAAGACCCGTATCATCGCCCACGTCCCCTCGCGCGGCCTGATCGGCTATCACGGCGAGTTCCTGACCGACACCCGCGGCACCGGCGTGCTGAACCGCGTGTTCCATGGCTGGGCACCGCACAAGGGCGCGATCCCGGGCCGCCGCGCCGGCGTGCTGATCTCAATGGAGAACGGCCAATCGGTGGCTTACGCGCTGTGGAACCTGGAAGAGCGCGGCAAGATGATGATCGGCGCCCAGGCCGACATCTACACCGGCATGATCATCGGTGAGCATTCGCGCGATAACGACCTGGAAGTGAACCCGCTGAAAGGCAAGAAGCTGACCAACGTGCGGGCGTCCGGCACCGACGACGCCGTGCGCCTGACCACTCCGATGACGCTGTCTCTGGAAGAGGCCATCGCCTATATCAACGATGACGAACTTGTGGAGGTGACGCCGAACAACGTGCGCCTGCGCAAGCGCTACCTGGACCCGCATGAGCGCAAGCGGATGTCCAAGGCCGCAAGCTGATCCAGATCCAAAAGGCCGCCGCTCCGGCGGCCTTTTCCGTTTCCGCCGCCGCGTGTTAGCCTGCCCCAAACGCGGAGAGTTCAAATGCGGAAACTTCAAGTTCAGGGCGTGCACCACATCACGCTGACCGGCGCAGGCAGGCAGACGTCGATCGACTTCTGGGAGGGGGTGCTGGGCATGCCCTTCATCTTCGACCAGCCCAATCTCGACAACCCGGACGAAGGCCACCTGTATTTCGATCCCGGCGACGGGCGCCTGATCACTGTCTTTACTGATGAAACCCGCACGGCAGACCCCAGCCGCACCCCCACAGAGCCCGGCTGCGTGCACCACCTTGCGTTCAATGTCAGCAAGGCCGCGTTCTCACAGGCAGTGACGCGCCTGAATGAACGCGGCATCAGCCATTCCGGCCCCAAGGACCGCGGCTTCATGGATTCGATCTATTTCAAGGATCCGATGGGCCTGCTTATCGAACTCGCCTGCTACCGGTTCGAACCGCCCGCCTTTTGCGGCCATGCCGACGTCATGATCGAGGCGCACAGGATCCGCGTCGAACGCGGCGACTACAACATTCAGGAGGAACACCTGGCCGACGCCATCGAAGCCCTAGTGGCGCGCCGCCAGTCCAGCCTGTCGGAAGACCGTTCCGCCAATAATCCCTACTGAAAAGGGCGCAGCAGCGCCGCGCCCCTTTCATCTTTCCGTGGAATACTCAAACGGCGGACCGCCTGCCCGGTGCGCAGGCCCCTACTCGCTGGTCTCCACGACCATCAGCTCGCGCTCGGAAGCGCCGCGCGCGTGGTCCAGCGCTTCCTGGTATTCCGGGCTGTGGTAGCAATCGACCGCCACTTCCACGCTGGGGAATTTCGCAACCACATTGCGCGGGCGCTCCTTGCCTTCCAGCTGCACGAACCGGCCGCCGCGGGCAATAAATTCGCCGCCATGCGCGGCGATGGCCGGGCCGGCCAATTCGGCATATTTGCCATAGGCGTCGGCGTCGGTAACGGTCACATGTGCAATCCAAAGTGCGGGCATCGGAGCCTCCCAGTTTCATGATCTTTCCGGCAGCTTAGGCAGATAGCCGCAAAGACCAAGTGTTTTTTGACCAAATGGTCAGCCAGCCAGCAGTGCCTCCGCTGCCTTGATGGCTTCCTCCGCGCCGGAGAAGTCCTTGCCGCCGCCCTGGGCCATGTCCGGACGGCCGCCGCCGCCCTTGCCTCCCACGGCGGGAACCGCCGCCTTCAGCACGTCCACAGCCGAGATGTCGCCGGTCAAATCGTCGGTGACACCGGCGGCCACGGCCACCTTGCCGTCGTCCTCTGCGATCAGCAGGATCACGCCGGAACCGATGTTCTGCTTGTGCTTGTCAATCAGGCCGCGCAGGTCCTTGCCGGACACGCCCTGCAGCGCTTGGGCCAGGAACTTCTTGCCATTCACGTCCTTGGCCTCAGCACCACCGCCGGAACCGCCGCCCATGGCGATCTGCTGCTTGAGATTGGAAATCTCGTTCTGCAGCGCCTTGCGTTCGTCCATCATCGCCTTGAGGCGGTCCAAGACCTCCGCAGGTTGCGCCTTCAACGCGCCAGCGACTTCAGCCATCCGGCCTGCTTCGCGCTCCAGGTGCTCCACCGCCGCCGCACCGGTCAGCGCCTCGATCCGGCGCACGCCGGCAGAGGACGCGCTGTCGCCCAGGATCACGAAGGTGCCGATGTCACCGGTCTGCTTCACATGGGTGCCGCCGCACAGCTCGATCGAGTAGGTATCGCCGTCGTGGCCCTTGCCGGTCTGTGCGCGGCCCATGGAGACAACGCGGACCTCTTCGCCGTATTTCTCGCCGAACAGCGCCTGGGCGCCAAGCTCGCGCGCATCATCCGGGGTCATGATGCGGGTGGAGACCGGCGTGTTCTGGCGGATGAAATCATTCACTTCCGAGCCGACCTTGGCCAGTTCATCCGCACTCATCGCCTTGTTGTGGCTGAAGTCGAACCGCAGGCGGTCCTCGGCGTTCAGCGAGCCCTTTTGCGCCACATGCTCCCCCAGCGCGTTGCGCAGTGCTTCGTGCAGCAGGTGGGTGGCCGAATGGTTGGCTCGGATCTTGCTGCGGCGCGCGTGATCCACTTCCATCGCCGCACCTTTGCCAACGGCAATTTCGCCCTCGGTCACTTCGGCGATGTGCAGGAACAGGCCCTCCACCTTTTTGGTGTCGGTAATGCGGGCCGCGCCGCCTTCAACAGTCAGCACACCGGTATCGCCTACCTGGCCGCCGCTTTCGCCATAGAACGGCGTCTGGTTCAGGATCACCTGAACTGTGTCGCCCTTGGCCGCAGACTGCAGCTGCGCACCGTCCTTGACGATGGCCACGATCTGGCCCTCGGCCTTCTCGGTTTCGTAGCCAAGGAAGTCAGTGGTGCCGGCTGCGTCGACGATGTCGAAGTAGACCTTCACGTCCGCCGCTTCGCCCAGACCAATGCCACCCGCGCGAGACTTCTCTTTCTGCTCTTTCATTGCAGCGTCGAAACCATCGGTGTCGACCTCGATCTCCTTGGCGCGCAAAGCGTCCTGGGTCAGGTCGAGCGGAAAGCCGTAGGTGTCATACAGCTTGAACGCAGTTTCGCCCGGCAGCACGTCGCCCTTGCCCAGATCGGCAGAAGCTTCGTCCAGCAGCTTCAGGCCGCGGTCCAGGGTCTTGAGAAAACGGGTTTCCTCTTGCTCAAAGGTCTCTTCGATCAGCGCCTGCCCCTGGCCAAGCTCCGGATAGGCCGCGCCCATCTTCTGAACCAGCGACGGCACCAGCTTGTGCATCACCGGATCGGTGGCCCCCAGCAGCGAGGCATGGCGCATCGCGCGGCGCATGATCCGGCGCAGCACATAGCCGCGGCCTTCATTCGAAGGCAGAACGCCTTCTGCGATCAGGAAGGAGCAGGAGCGCAGGTGGTCGGCGATCACCCGGTGATGCACGTTCTGGTCGCCGAACGGATCAGTGTTGGTGACGTTCGCCGAGGCTTCGATCAGCGCCTTGAACAGATCGGTCTCATAGTTGTCATGGGTACCCTGCAGCAGCGCCGCAATCCGCTCCAGCCCCATCCCGGTGTCGATGGACTGCATCTCCAGATCCACCATTGAGCCATCCGCGAACTTCTCGTTCTGCATGAAGACGAGGTTCCAGATCTCGATGAAGCGGTCGCCGTCTTCCTCCGGCGAGCCCGGAGGGCCGCCCCAGATGTGGTCACCGTGGTCATAGAAAATCTCGGTGCAGGGGCCACAGGGGCCGGTGTCGCCCATCTGCCAGAAGTTGTCAGAGGTAGCGATGCGGATGATCCGGTCCTCCGGCACGCCCATCTTCTTCCAGATGTCAAAGGCTTCGTCATCGGTGTGATAGACGGTGGTGTACAGCCGGTCCTTCGGAATATCGAATTCCTTGGTGATCAGCTCCCAGGCAAAGGGGATCGCCTCATGCTTGAAGTAATCGCCAAAGGAGAAGTTGCCGAGCATCTCAAAGAACGTGTGGTGGCGCGCGGTGTAGCCGACGTTGTCGAGGTCGTTGTGCTTGCCGCCGGCCCGCACGCATTTCTGTGAAGTGGTGGCACGCTTGTAGTCGCGTGTTTCCACTCCGGTGAAACAGTTCTTGAACTGAACCATGCCCGAGTTGGTGAACATCAGGGTCGGGTCGTTGCGCGGCACCAGCGGGCTGGAGTCGACCACCTCATGCCCCTGTTTGGCAAAGTAGTTCAGAAAGGTTGAGCGGATATCGTTGAGCGTCGGCATATGCGGGATCTCTTGCGGGCTTTTCTAAGCGTTCCGGGCAGGTTTAACCCCGCACCAGGGCGCTGTCCACAGCGGGAAGCGGCATGGTTCCATGAAAAAGGGCGCAGCTCGCGCCACGCCCTTACCGTTTCCGGTTTTTTCAGATTTTCCAGCGCTTAGGCTTCAAGGATATCGTCCGCATCGTCCGTTTCCGGGCGCTCGAATTCCAGCCCGTGCGACGCACGGATCTTGTCCTCGATATCATAGGCGATGGCCGGATTTTCCTTCAGGAAGGTCTTGGCGTTTTCCCGCCCCTGCCCGATCCGCTCATCCCCGTAAGAGAACCAGGCACCGGACTTGTTGACGACACCGGCCGCCACGCCCAGGTCCAGCAGTTCGCCCATCTTGGAAATGCCTTCGCCGTACATAATGTCGAATTCCACCTGCTTGAACGGCGGCGCCACCTTGTTTTTTACGACCTTGACGCGGGTCGCGTTGCCGACCACTTCATCCCGGTCCTTGATCGCACCGATGCGGCGGATGTCCAGACGGACGGAGGAGTAGAATTTCAGCGCGTTGCCGCCGGTGGTGGTTTCGGGGGAGCCGAACATCACGCCGATCTTCATGCGGATCTGGTTGATGAAGATCACCATGCATTTTGAACGGCTGATGGAGCCGGTCAGCTTGCGCATCGCCTGGCTCATCAGACGGGCCTGCACGCCGACGTTGCTGTCGCCCATGTCGCCCTCAAGCTCGGATTTCGGGGTCAGTGCGGCCACCGAGTCGACGATCACCATGTTAACCGCGCCAGAGCGCACCAGCGTATCGGTGATTTCCAGCGCCTGCTCGCCGGTGTCAGGCTGCGAAATCAGCAGCTCATCCAGATCGACGCCCAGCTTGGCCGCATACTGCGGGTCCAGCGCGTGTTCCGCGTCGACAAAGGCGCAGACGCCGCCCTTCTTCTGCTGTTCCGCAATGCAGTGCAGGGTCAGCGTGGTCTTGCCCGAGCTTTCCGGCCCGTAGATTTCAATGATCCGCCCCATCGGCAGGCCGCCGATCCCCAGCGCGATGTCCAGGCCCAGAGAGCCGGTCGAGCTCGCCTCGATCTCCTGCATGGCATTGCCATCGCCGAGCTTCATGATCGAGCCCTTGCCGAACTGCCGCTCAATCTGGGCAAGCGCGCTGTCCAGCGCCTTTTGCTTGTCACCGCTTACTTTATTTTTCATGGTCAAAAGATCCGCCATAGTCCCTTGTCCTTTTCTATGTGTCACACACCGGGGCGCGCGGCAATCACTGCTTTGTTCACCTCTTGTTCCTTATGGGATCAAAAAGAGAACATTGCAACAAATTTCTGGTGTACCCACTTCGAAGCCGGGGTGTTAAGGATTGGTTTATGGTTAATCGGCAGCAAGATTATTTACCGGGCAGTTAACGGAATGATGATATTTTTCAAGGAACGGCTGGCACTGCTGTCCGTTCCCAAGACCGGCACCACCGCATTTCAGGCGGCCCTGCGCGACCACGCCGATCTGGTGATCTCCGACCCGCCGGAGCTGAAACACGCACCGCTCTACCGCTACAACCGCTGGATCCGGCCGATGTACGAGAAGGTCTGCGGTGCGGAACTGGAAATCGCAGCCGTGATGCGCGAACCCCTTAGCTGGCTCGGCAGCTGGTACCGGTACCGTCAGCGGCCCGCGCTGGACGGCAAGCCCAACTCGACCAAGGATGTCAGTTTCGACGATTTCCTGCACGCCTACTGCAAGGGCAAGCCGCCCGCCTTTGCCAATGTCGGAAGCCAGGCCAAATTCTTGGAGGCCCAGCCCAACGGGTGCAAGGTCAGCCATCTGTTCCGCTATGAGGATCCGGACGCACTGAAGCAGTTCCTGGAACAGCGGCTGGACACGGAGATCCGTCTGGAACGCAAGAACGTCAGCCCGCAGGCGGACCTGACCCTCAGCCCCAATGCAGAGGCCCACATCCGCCGCAAACGTGCAGAGGAGTTCGAACTTTACGGATCCATTCCCGCCCGCTGAAAGTATGAAGCCGCCGAAACCGGCGGCTTTTCATTTCCTTACTCGGCCTTAGTGCAACTGCGCGTGCACTGTCTCGGTCAACTGGTTGAGAGAGAAAGGCTTGGGCAGGAACACTGAATTCGGCACATCCGGCTCTGCCTCGCCAAAGGCACCCTCGGCATAGCCGGAGACGAACACCACGCGGGTGTCCGGGCGCTCCTTCAGTGCTTCGCGCACCCAACTGGGGCCGTCCATGCCCGGCATCACCACATCGGTCACAAACACATCTACAGTCAGACCCGGATCTTCCAGCGTGCGCAGGGCATCCTCAGCCGACTCCGCCTCCAGCACCGTGTAGCCGCGCATTCTGAGCGCACGGGAAGCAAAGGCACGCACCGGCGCCTCGTCCTCGACCAGCAGCACCACACCCTCCCCATGCTGTGCAGCAACAGTCTTTTCTTCCGCCGCTTCCGGCTTCTCAGCGGCCATCTGCTCCGTTTGCTGCTTATAGACCGGGAAGAACAGCGTGAACTGGGTGCCGTGCCCCTTTACCGAATCGACAAAGATATAGCCGCCCGTCTGCTTGATGATGCCATAGGCCGTGGACAGGCCCAGCCCGGTCCCTTCACCCGTGCGCTTGGTGGTGTAGAAAGGTTCAAAAACCTTCTGCAGCTTGTCCGGGGCAATCCCGACGCCCTCGTCAGAAACCTTCACCGTCACCCAGTCGCCAGCAGGCACCGTAGCCCGGTTCCGCTCCAGCGGCTTGTCGAGAGAGATGACCTCGGTTTCGACCCGGATTTCACCTCCCTGCGGCATCGCATCGCGGGCGTTCACTACCAAGTTCATCAGCACCTGTTCCAGCTGCCGCTTGTCGGCGCGGATCGATTTCATCACCGGATCGTGGCTGAGGGTCAGGGTGACCTTCTCCCCCACCAGGCGGTTCAGCAAATGGGTCAGGTCGGACAGCGTGTCCCGCACATCCAGGGTTTCCGGCTGCAGCGTCTGCTTTCGCGAGAAGGCCAGAAGCTGGCTCACCAGCGAGGCCGCCCGGTTGGCATTTTCATGGATCTGGATCAGGTCGCCATAATCCTGGTCGCCCTGGTCGTGGCGCAAGAGCAGCAGGTCGCAATGGCCGGAAATCGCCGTCAGCAGGTTGTTGAAGTCATGCGCAACACCACCCGCCAGCTGCCCGATCGCCTGCATTTTCTGGCTTTGGACAAACTGCGCCTCCAGCGTCTTCAGCTCCGTCGCGTCATTCAGAACCGCAATCAGCAGCGGTGTGCCTTCTTCTACCACGCGGGTAAGCGTGACCTGGACGAACACTTCCTTGTCCGAACGCGACAGCCGCAGGAACTCCGACTTGTTGGGCGCCAGCCCGTCCGCAGTGTCGCGCAGCCAGTCCGACATCGGACGCCCCAGCCCTTCCATCAGCTGGCCCAGCTTCAGGTTGGCGCAGCTTTCGACCCCAAGCAGCCGCAGCGCCATCCGGTTGCTGCTCAGGATCTCCCCCGTCGGCGCAACCTTGAGGAAGGGCACCGGCAGCGCCTCAAACCCGGCCTGTGCGGAGTCAAAACTGCTTTCGTCCACCTCCATCAGGAACAACTCACTGCGGCCCTGGGTGCGGTTTTGCTCGCTGACCAGCACCTGCACCGGCCCTTTTTTCGTGCTGAGCGTATTGATCTGTCCCGGCAAAACCGGCAGCGCTGGAAACAAACGGTCAGTGGATTTCACCCGTTCGCCGATCAGGCGGCGGGCAGCTTCGTTCATGAACAGAACCGCACCGGTGCGGCCCACCGTGATCATCGGAACCGGCAGCGCATCGGCACCCCGGCCATTGCCGCCGCGGTCCAGGATATCCTCCACCCGCCACAGGAAGCTGCCACCGCTCATCTGATGCACGGCCAGCCGCACATGGCCGCGGCGGGTCACGATATCCTCGCGCGCCGCGCCATCGACGCGGGCACGGCTCTGCAGCCGGTAGAGCACCGCAGAAGGATTGGCCAGGACAGAACGCAGCGTGCCCGCCAGCGTGTCGCGGCTGGCATCCTGAAAGCGCTTCACCGCAGCGCCGTTGCAGGCGTGGATCATACCGTCATTATCGGTGACAAAGCTGGGAGTTGCGTCCTTTTCGATGAAACCGGTCAGCAGTTCAGCCGCCATGGCGCGCGCATTCAGCCGCATCCGTGTCTGCAGCACCATCAGTGCTGCAACCGCCGCAAGCGTCAGCCCCACCATGATAAAACCGCGGCCAATCCAGTCAGGCAGCGGCAACAGCCAGGGGCCTGTCATCAGCGTCACCGCCAGCAGAAATGTCGCCGCCAGCCTGGCGTGCTCAGGTGCGTAAACACGCAGTTCCGGAACGGAGGTGTCTTGGCGACCGGACATTACGGCTCCATGGTCAGTAGAGAATGCCGCCATAACGCGGCGGTTTAGGTTAAAACCACGTTAAGAAACACACAGGTTTACAGCCGAAACCCTAACAACCGCGTTTTGCGCGCGTCAACACGGCAACATAGAACCCATCGGTGCCATCCTGCACTTGCCAGCCGTTCTGATCCGCCAGTTTCCACTCAGGGTTTTCATCCATAAACCGTTGAGTCTGAGCGCTGTTTTCGCCTGCCAGCATAGAGCAGGTTGCATAGGCCAGCACCCCATCCGGCGTGACCAGCCCGGCGGCCTTACGCAGGATTTCCCCCTGAATACGTTGCAAATCCGCCAGCCCTTCGGCGGTCAGACGCCATTTACTTTCCGGCGCCCTCCGCCAGGAGCCGGAACCGGAACAGGGCACGTCGCACAGAACCAGGTCAAACGGCCCGGAGCGGGCCAGATCAGCAGTTGAAAGCAGCGTAACCTTTGCCCCTGCCCGTGCGGCACGTTCCGGCAGGTCCTTCATCCGCCTAGGGTCGGCATCATGCGCGAAACACTGGATACCGGTCTGGGCCACCATGGCAAGCGTCTTGCCGCCACCGCCTGCACAGTAGTCCAGAACCTTCATGCCGTCCTGTAAAGGCAGCCGCTCCGTCACGGCCTGGCTTGCCGCGTCCTGAAGCTCAACCAAGCCGTCCTGATAGGAATTAGCATTGCGCAATTTGCGCGCGCCTTCAGTTACCTCCAGCGCGGTTGCCGCTGCCGGATGCGGCTGGGCGGCAATGCCCTCGGAAGCCAATGCCTTCACCGCCTGTTCAATAGTTCCGCGCGCAGTATTCACCCGCAGATGCACCGGCGCCCGGCTGCGCAAGGCCAGCGCCGCGGCTTCGGCCTTGTCCCCCAGGCTGCCGCGAAACTCCGGCCACAGCCAATCGGGAAGATCCATTGCCTCGGCACCTTCGGGCGGCTCCGGGAACTCGCGTTCCGCGTCTGTCAGCGGCGCGGGCGCATGGCCCTGACCGGTGAAGAATTCATCCGGGTCCTGCCCCGCCTCGCGCAGCGCGCCCAGGATCAGACCGCGCCCCGTGCGGGAACCGCCAAGCGCGGCGTGCGAGCGCAGGCAGCGTACGGCACCAAACACATGGTCGCGCACCGCGGCCCGGTCCTTGGACCCGGCAAAGCGGCTGCGGCGCCCCCAGGAGGTCAGCGCCTTTTCGGCAGGTTCCCCTGCCACCACCTGATCCAGGATTTCAATGGCCGCCTGCAGGCGGGCGGCGGGGGTCATGCCCCTGCCCCGGTGTCACTTGCGGCCATCATGGTGTCAGCCCACCCGGTAATTCGGCGCTTCGCGGGTGATCTGCACGTCGTGGACGTGGCTTTCCTTCAGCCCCGCTCCGGTGATGCGGACAAAGTTGCAGTTCTTGCGCATCTCGTCGACGGTCGCGCAGCCGGTATAGCCCATCGCTGCGCGCAGGCCGCCCACCAGCTGGTGGATCACAGCGCTGGCACCGCCCTTGTACGGCACCTGGCCCTCGATCCCTTCCGGCACCAGCTTGTCGCTGGCCGCGTCCTTCTGGAAATAGCGGTCGGCAGAGCCGCGCGCCATCGCACCCATCGACCCCATGCCGCGGTAGGACTTGAAGGAACGGCCCTGATAAAGGATCACCTCGCCCGGGCTTTCGTCGGTGCCGGCAATCATCGAACCGACCATGGCGCAGGAGGCGCCGGCCGCAATCGCCTTGGCGAAGTCGCCGGAGAACTTGATGCCGCCGTCCGCAATCACCGGCACATCGCCAGCCGCTGCGGCGCAATCCATGATCGCGGTCAGCTGCGGCACGCCTACGCCCGCCACCATGCGGGTGGTACAGATGGAGCCCGGGCCGATACCAACCTTGACCGCATCGGCGCCCGCATCGATCAGCGCACGGGTGGCATCACCGGTGGCGACGTTGCCGGCAATCACCTGAATTTTGCTGTACTGCGCCTTGATCCGCTTCACCGCGTCGATCACGCCCGCGGAATGGCCATGCGCAGTGTCCACCACCACAACGTCCACGCCTGCGTCGATCAGCGCCTCGGACCGCTCATACCCGCTGTCGCCGACGGAGCTGGCGGCAGCAACCCGCAGGCGGCCCAGTTCATCCTTGCAAGCAGTGGGGTTCAAAACCGCCTGCTCAGTATCCTTGAGGGTCAGAAGACCTGTCAGCTTGCCGTCCTTATCGGAAACCAGCAGCTTCTCAATCCGGCGCGCCTTCATCAGCGACTTGGCTTCTTCCAAATCGGCGGGCTCCTGCAGCATCGCAAGGTTGTCCGAGGTCATCATCACCGACACCGGGGTGCTGGCGTCGGTGGCAAAGCGCATGTCGCGGTTGGTGACGATGCCAACCACGCGGCCAGATCCATCGACAACCGGGAACCCGGTGACACGGTAGCGCTCCTGCAGCGCCTGGGCGTCTGCCAGGGTCTGGTCCGCGGTCAGGGTGATGGGGTTGTAAACGATGCCGGAGACGAACCGCTTGACGCGGCGCACTTCGCGGGCCTGCTCTTCTGCATTCAGGTTCTTGTGAATGACGCCCATACCGCCAGCCTGCGCCATCGCAATTGCCATCCGTGACTCGGTCACGGTATCCATCGCCGAGCTCAGCAGCGGGATGTTGAGGGCGATCGACTGGGTCACCCGCGTGCGCGTATCCGCCGTGTTGGGCAGAACGCTCGACGCGCCTGGCACCAGAAGAACATCATCAAAGGTGAGAGCCTCACGAATCTGCATTGGTCGTCCTCATGCATAACCCCGTTTGGCGGTGACCCTATGGCACAGAAGCTTGCGGGTGGAAAGAGGTCGGCGCCAAGAATTCCTGCAGCGCAGCAATTCTTTGTCGGCAGGCTGATCTGGGTCAATGCGTAGGGCGCTGCCGCGGTTATCAGTAAAGCTGCAGAAATGATGCAGGATTTTGCCATGTCCACCCCCTTGAAAGACATCACCATTCTGGACCTGACCCATGTTCTGGCAGGCCCCTATTGCTCGATGATCCTGTCGGACCTCGGCGCCAGGGTGATCAAGGTGGAACGGCCCGGGACCGGCGACGACACCCGCGCCTTCCCGCCCTTCAAGAGCGGCAGCAGCGCCTATTTTGCGACCATCAACCACGGCAAGCAAAGCATTGCGCTGGATCTGAAGGCGCCGCAGGACCGTGAAATCTTCGAACGCCTTCTGGGCCAGGCAGACGTGCTCCTGGAAAACTACCGGCCCGGCGTGATGCAGCGGCTTGGCTACGGCTGGGAAGACCTGCACGCCCGGTTCCCGCGGCTGATCTATGGCGCGGTCTCGGGCTTTGGCCACACCGGTCCCGATGCCCTGAAGCCGGCCTATGACATGGTGGTGCAGGCGCGCGGCGGGGTGATGTCGATCACCGGAGAGAAGAACCGCGAGCCGGTGCGGGTCGGCGCCTCGATCGGCGATATCGTTGCCGGCATGTTTCTCGGCCACGGCATTCTCGCTGCGCTGCTGGATGTGCAGAAGACCGGCCAGGGCCGTTTCATCGACGTTGCCATGCTGGACAGCCAGCTGGCCCTGCTGGAGCACGCCATCGCCATCACCTCCGTCACCGGTGAGGCACCGCAGCCCTCCGGCGCGCGGCATCCGTCGATCACCCCGTTTGAGACCTTCCACGCCTCCGACGGGCTGTTCGTGATCGCGGCTGGCAATGACGCGCTGTTTGCCCGGCTCTGCGAGGCCCTGCAGCTGCCGCTGGCCGCGGACCCGCGCTTTGCCACCAACCCGGCGCGCTGCGAAAACGCGCGCCTCTTGAAGCGTTTGATCGAGGCGGTGACATTGGATCGGCCCAAAAACCACTGGATCGTCTTGCTCAGCGAGGCCGGTGTTCCAACCGGGCCGATTCAAACCGTGGATCAAGTATTGCAGGACCCGCAGATCCTGGCCCGCAACATGGTTGTCGATGTGCTGGGCGAGGACGGCCATCCTCAAAACCTGTCCGCAGGCAATCCCATCAAAATGAGCGGGCTGGCGGATCCGGAAACCCGTCGCCCTGCCCCGCGGCTCGATGGCGACCGGGCAGAGATTCTGGCGTGGCTTGAGGAAGTTGAGGCGCAGACCGGCGGCTGACCGCAGGCCCGCCAAAAAACAGCATCCCAAAGTCATCAAATCTCGGAAAATGGCGCCGGCAGACGGGAAAATGCCGCCCATTGCCTTTCGCTTGCCGCAAAAGCCCATATGCTCCGCCTAAATTGCGGAATGAGAAGGCCACAGGCATGACTGACGAACCCCTCGTTGTGTTTACCCCCTCCGGCAAGCGCGGGCGTTTCCCCGTGGGCACGCCGATCCTGACCGCCGCCCGGCAGCTTGGGGTCGATCTCGACTCGGTCTGCGGCGGCCGCGGGATCTGCTCAAAATGCCAGATCACACCCTCTTACGGCGAATTCCCCAAGCACGGCGTGACCGTGGCGGAGGGCGCGCTGAGTGAGTGGAACAAGGTCGAACAGCGCTACAAGGACAAGCGCGGCCTGATCGATGGCCGCCGCCTGGGCTGCCAGGCCACCGTGCAGGGCGACATCGTGATCGACGTGCCTCCGGAAAGCCAGGTCCACCGCCAGGTGGTGCGCAAACGCGCCGAGGCCCGCGACATCACCATGAACCCCTCCACCCGGCTGTATTATGTCGAGGTGGAAGAACCCGACATGCACAAGCCCACCGGCGATATGGAGCGGCTGATCGAAGCGCTGGACGCCCAGTGGAACCTGAAGGGCGTCAAGACCGATCTGCACATCCTGAACGTGCTGCAGCCCGCCCTGCGCAAAGGCGGCTGGAAGGTGACCGTCGCCGTGCATCTGGGCGACGAAAACCACCCGCCCAAGATCATGCACATCTGGCCCGGCTTTTATGAAGGCTCGATCTACGGCCTGGCAGTCGACCTTGGTTCCACCACCATCGCCGCGCATCTCTGCGATCTGCAAACCGGCGAGGTTGTCGCCTCCTCCGGCATCATGAACCCGCAGATCCGCTTTGGCGAAGACCTGATGAGCCGGGTCTCCTATTCGATGATGAACAAGGGCGGCGACCAGGAGATGACCCGCGCGGTGCGCGAGGGCATGAACGCGCTGTTCACCCAGATCGCGGCTGAGGCGGAGATCGACAAGGCGCTGATCGTCGATGCGGTTTTTGTCTGCAACCCGGTGATGCACCACCTGTTCCTTGGGATCGACCCGTTCGAACTGGGCCAGGCGCCGTTTGCGCTGGCGACTTCCAACGCGCTGGCGCTGCGGGCGAATGAGTTGGATCTGAACATCCACCCCGCTGCCCGCGTCTATCTGCTGCCCTGTATCGCCGGACACGTCGGTGCCGATGCTGCTGCGGTTGCGCTGTCGGAAGCTCCGGACAAGTCCGAAGACCTGGTGCTGGTCGTGGACGTCGGCACCAACGCGGAAATCCTGCTGGGCAACAAGGAAAAGGTCCTCGCCTGTTCCTCCCCCACCGGCCCCGCATTTGAGGGCGCGCAGATCTCCAGCGGCCAGCGTGCCGCCCCGGGCGCTATTGAGCGCGTGGAGATCAACCCGGAGACCAAGGAACCCCGCTTCCGGGTGATCGGCTCCGAAATCTGGTCTGACGAACAGGGCTTTGCCGAATCCATCGCAACCACCGGCATCACCGGCATCTGCGGCTCCGGCATCATCGAGGCGATTGCCGAGATGCGCCTGGCTGGCGTGCTGGACGCCTCCGGCCTCATCGGCTCCGCCGAGCAGACCGGCTCCGCTCGCTGCATCCAGGACGGCCGCACCAATGCCTACATGCTGTGGGACGGTTCCGCTGACGGCGGCCCGACCATCACTGTGACCAACCCGGATATCCGCGCCATCCAGATGGCCAAAGCCGCGCTCTACTCCGGCGCCCGCCTGCTGATGGACAAGTTCGGCGTCGACAAGGTCGACCGCGTGGTGCTGGCCGGCGCCTTCGGCGCGCATATCTCTGCCAAACACGCGATGGTGCTGGGCATGATCCCCGATTGCGTGCTGGATAAGGTCACATCGGCCGGCAACGCCGCGGGCACCGGCGCCCGCATTGCGCTCCTGAATACCGAAGCCCGCGGCGAAATCGAGGAAACCGTGCGCCGGATCGAGAAGATCGAAACCGCCGTGGAACCCCGCTTCCAGGAGCATTTCGTCAATGCCTCGGCGATCCCGAACTCGGCCGAGCCCTTCCCGATCCTGGAAACCGTGGTGACCCTGCCGCAGGTGAACTTCAACACCGGCGGCGGTGACGGCGAAGGCGCTGGCGGCGGCCGCCGCCGCCGCCGCCGGGGCTGATCCCGGACTGGCAAGAATTTCGCTGCGGCGCCCTTGACCTTACCGGCGCCGCGGCATAATCCTGCCTTCACGAGCGGGTATGGTGAAATGGTATCATGCGAGCTTCCCAAGCTTAAGGCGCGGGTTCGATTCCCGCTACCCGCTCCAGCCTTTCATATTTTTCAGACAGTTGCCGCGCAATGCGGTGGTCTTCCGGCCTGACCGCTGAGGCCGCGCGCCTCCCTGCTGTTTGTGGTAGACTGACCCGGCAGGCCCGCATTTTAAGGGCTGCCAGTTTGGGAGGGTACCAGTATGACACGCCACTATTTCGCCGCCGCACTTCTGTGCGCTTTCAGCGCCGGAACCGCAGCTGCAGGCACAACCTGGGAACAGGCCGGCACCGGAACCGGCATCGCAAGCAATACACCCACCGAAATTGCCGACGGCCACATGGTGATTCAGACCAGCAGCTCCTACGAGAATGTCGAAATGGAAGACGCGGAGCACCCGATGAACGGCGCCGCCGGGCCCTGCTTTGGCGCAGTCGAGGCTGCCCCGTCTGGTGTCACTGGCGGCGGCATCTGCGCCTTCACCGACAAGGCTGGCGAAAAAGTGGTGCTGCATTGGCATGCCGAAGGCATGGATGCCTCCGGCGCCCTGACCGGAAGCTGGAAGCTCAGCGGCGGAACAGGCCCCTGGTCCGGGGCGGAAGGCGGCGGCACCTTCTCGTCGCTGACGGATCCGGAAACCGGCAAGTTCGTCAACACCATCACCAGCAATGTGACGCTTCCCTGACAGGGGCCGCGGGGCGTTCGCGCCCCGCCGCTTCTGCAACCCGCGTCAGCTACCGGCCTCGCGCACGAAATCAAGCAAGGCGCGGGTTGACCCATCTTTGCCCTCCGCGCTTTTCTCACCAGCAACCAGCGGCGCCAGCGTGTTGGCCAGCTCCTTGCCCAGCTCCACGCCCCATTGGTCAAAGGAATTGATCCCAAGGATCACCCCTTCGACAAACACCCGGTGCTCGTAAAGGGCGATGATCTGGCCCAGCACATGCGGCGTCAGCTGCGGATAGATCAGCGTGGTGGAAGGCCGGTTGCCCGGAAACACCCGGTGCCGCGCTTGCCGCTCCAGCTCTGCCCCTTCATAGCCCTTGGCCCGCATCAGCGCGCAGGCTTCCTCCAGGCTGCGGCCGCGCATCAGCGCCTCGGACTGGGCCAGGCAGTTCGCCACCAGCAGCTTGTGGTGGTGCGCCAGCTCAGGCTCATGGCCCTTGGCCGCCACCAGAAACTCCGCCGGAATAACCGATGTGCCCTGATGCAGCAGCTGGTAAAACGCATGCTGGCCGTTGGTCCCGGGCTCGCCCCAGACCACCGGGCCGGTCGGATACGGCAAAGGCGATCCATCCATTGCCACCGACTTACCGTTTGATTCCATCTCCAGCTGCTGCAGATAGGCCGGCAGCCGCCGCAGCCGCTGGTCATAAGGCAGCACCGCGCGGGTCGGATAGCCGCAGACCTGATTGTGCCAAATGCCAGTCAGCGCCAGCATCACCGGCACGTTCTGCTGCCAGGGGGCGCTGCGGAAATGGTCATCCATCGACTTGCCGCCCGCCAGAAAGGCGCGGAAGTTCTCCGGCCCCACGGCCAGCATCACACTCAGCCCGATAGGCCCCCAGACCGAATAGCGCCCGCCGACCCAGTCCTCGAACCCGAACACATGTTTGCGCGGGATACCAAAAGCTGCAGTTTCCTCCTCAGAGGTGGACAGGGCCAGGAACTGCTGCGCAGGGTCACCTCCGCCCGCCTCGATCCAGCGCCGCGCGGTCGCCGCGTTGGTCATCGTCTCGATGGTGGTGAAAGTCTTAGAGGCAACAATCACCAAAGTTGTCTTGGGATCAAGCCGTTGCAGGATGTCGTGAATGTGGGCGCCATCCACGTTGGAGACAAAATGGCAACCCGGTCCGTCATGATAGGGCGCCAAAGCCAGGGTCGCCATCACCGGTCCCAGATCGGAGCCGCCAATGCCGATATTCACTACATCGGTAAAGGCGCCGCCCGGCCCCTGCATCTCACCGGAACGGGCCCGGCGCGCCAGGGCCTCCATCCGCTCAACCGTCTTGCGCAGCGGTGCGCGGATGTCCCCGCCATCAACCAGCAGCTCCGGCCCGTCCGGGTCCCGTAACGCGGTGTGCAGAACCGCCCGCTGCTCGGTTTCGTTGATCCGCCCGCCCTGGAACATCGCTTCGCGCTTGGCAGCAACATCCCGTTCTTCACACAAGGCCGTCAGAGCGCCCCGCACTTCGGGGGTGATCCGGGTCTTGGAATAATCAAACAGGAGATCCCCGAACCTGACGCTGAACCCCTCGGCGCGGTTCGGGTCCTTATCAAACAAATCAATGATATCCACACTGCACACATCGGAATGCAGCGTCTTCAAAACAGTGAGCATTTCTACCTTTCCTGAAATCAAGGCGCCCAATGGACAGATGCCTCGGACAGAACAGCCTGAATGGGTGCGCTTTCCGGCGGCAAGGACATCGCCTGCTCCAGCGCCTTGCGCTTGGCCTCGCCGAAGATCACCAGATGCTTAGCAATTGCCCCGTCCAGCACCCGCGCCGTCAGGCTGACCCGCACTTCAGGCTGGCTGTCAGGCCGCATAACCGCCAGCGGCGGCGCGTCACCTGCCAGCGCTGCCTCTATCCCGGAAGTACCGGGAAACAGCGAGGCCGTATGCATGTCCTCGCCCATGCCCAGCAGCAGAACCGACAGCGGCAATTCCGGCACCACCCGGCTTTCGAGCTCTGCCAGCACCTCCTCCGGCTCGCGCTCCGGCACATGGAACGGCAGGAACTGCGCCTTCGCCGCCCGGTTCTGCAGCAACCGCTGGCGGATCATCGCCGCGTTGGAGCGGGCATGCTCCTGCGGAACCCAACGCTCATCCGTTGCCATCACATGCACCCGGTCCCATTCGATGTCCGCGGCGCAGAGATCGTCGAAAATCAGCCCCGGCGTGGTGCCGCCCGCAACCGCGAACGACGCTGTGTCATGATGCAGAAGATGGGTTTTCAGATCCCCGGCAATCTCATTCGCGACTTCGATCGCCAGCATGTCCTGATCAGGGTATTCGTTGAATTTCATGGGTTTATCCCCCTCCATTCCCGCCCGTCGCGGCGCATCAGCAAATCGGCATCCTCCGGGCCGGTGGTACCGCTAACGTAGGGTTTAGGCACATCGCCTCTGGATTTCCAGCCCTCAATTACCGGATCGGTCCAGGCCCAGGCTGCCTCAACCTCGTCCCCCCTCATAAACAACGTCTGGTTGCCGCGCACAACATCCATGATCAGCCGTTCATAAGCATCCGGCGGATCACCGCCCTCCGGCCCCAGCGCCTCGGCAAAGCTCATGTCCAGCGGCACGTCGATCAGCCGCATGCCGCCCTGCCCCGGCTCCTTGATGGTCACGCTGAGGGTTATGCCCTCATTCGGCTGCAGGCGGATCTTCAGGTGGTTGGCATGGCGCCCGGCCTCCGCACCGAAGATCGAATGCGGCGCGTCCTTGAACATCACGTTGATGATCGAGGACCGGTTCACCAGCCGCTTGCCGGTGCGCAGGTAGAACGGCGTGCCGGCCCACCGCCAGTTGCTGATATGCGCCTTCAGCGCCACATAGCTCTCCGTCGTGCTGCGCGGGTTGCCGACCAGCCCGCGGTAGGACGGATGCGCTGCCTCCGGGTCCAGATTGGCCTGGTACTGGCCGCGCACGATGTGATGCGGCTCCACCGGGTCCAGCGCCCGGATCACCTTCAGTTTTTCGTCACGCACCGCATCCGGGTCGAACTTGGCAGGCGGCTCCATCGCAATCAGGCACAGAAGCTGCATCAGGTGGTTCTGCATCATGTCGCGCATTGCACCGGCGCGCTCATAATATTCCTCGCGCCCCTCGACGCCGACGGTCTCCGCCACGGTGATCTGGATGTGGTCGACATATTGGCTGTTCCACAACGGCTCAAACAGCATATTGCCGAAGCGGACCGCCATCAGGTTCTGCACCGTCTCCTTGCCCAGATAGTGGTCGATCCGGTAGATCTGGCCTTCCTCGAAATGGCCCGCCAGGGTCCGGTTCAGCTCCCGCGCGGACGCCAAGTCGCGGCCGAAGGGTTTTTCCACCACGATCCGGGCATCCGCATTGGCCAGCCCGTGCCTGTGCAGCCGCTCGGCCAACGGGCCGAACAGGCCGGGTCCGACCGAGAAATAGAACATGCGGATCGGTACTGCCTCCGCCGGGCGCAGCTGCCGGCTCAGCTCCTGCCAGCCCTCCTCGCCCAAGGCATCCAGCGCAACGTAGCTCACCCGCTCCAGAAACGCCTCCAGCGCGCCGCCGCCGCAGGCCTTGGGGCCTGCATGCGCGCGCAGGGCCTCTGCTACCACCGTCCGGTATTCCTGGCTTGTCAGGCTGGTGCGCGCAGCGCCGATGATCCGCTCAACCCCGGTCAGCTGACCGGCGCAATGCCGGCGGAACAGCGCAGGTAGAATCTTGCGCTGCGCCAGATCGCCAGTGCCGCCGAAAATCACCAGGTCAAACGGGTCGACCGGTATCACACGCGAAACCATTCTTGTTCTTCCTGTCTTCGCCGGTGCAGGCGCGGCACACTGCCGCTCACATCCCTGTCATGTGCCCGCCCGGCTGCTTTCATTTCCTGCCCAGTATAAGGTAGCTTCCGGCGAAAGGCACTGCCCCAAAGGACATCCGCATGAAAGACCTGCAAAAATCTGCCGCGAACATAGGCAAGTTCCAAGACGCCTTTGTGACGGCAGACGGTCAGCCGCGCGCCTCGGTTCCGCTCAGCCGTCCGGAAACCCTTTGGTTCAATACCGGCACCCTGTGCAATATCGAATGCAGCAACTGCTACATTCTGAGTTCCCCAACCAACGACGCGCTGGTCTATCTGACCACAGCCGAAGTGAAGAGTTACCTGGACCAGATCGCAGATCGAAACTGGCCGGTGCGGGAGATCGGCTTCACCGGCGGTGAGCCCTTCATGAACCCGGACATGATCCCAATGGCCCGCGCCGCGCTGGAGCGCGGGTTCGAGGTGCTGATCCTCACCAACGCCATGCGCCCGATGATGCGCAAGACGGTCAAGGCTGGTTTGCTGGCCCTTCAGGAGGAGTTCGGGGACAAGCTGACACTGCGGATCTCAGTCGACCACCACAGCGAGGCGCTGCACGACAAGGAGCGCGGCGCGGGCAGTTTTGCGAAAACCGTCGAAGGCATGGAGTGGCTGCGCGATAACGGTTTCCGCATGGCCGTCGCAGGCCGCACCGTCTGGGGGGAGAGCGAAGCTGAGGCCCGGGCCGGCTATGCCGAGCTGTTTGCCGGACACGGCTTTGCCATCGACGCGCAGAACCCGGGCCAGACCGTGCTGTTCCCGGAAATGGACGAAAGTGCGGAAGTGCCTGAAATCACAACCGCTTGCTGGGGCATCCTGAACAAGTCCCCGGACAGCGTGATGTGCGCGTCCTCCCGCATGGTGGTAAAGCGCAAAGGCGCAGACACGCCCGCCGTGCTGGCCTGCACCCTGCTGCCCTATGCGCCGGAGTTCGAAATGGGCGCAACCCTGGCCGAAGCCGAGCGCCCGGTGCAGCTGAACCACCCCCATTGCGCCAAATTCTGCGTTCTGGGCGGCGCCAGCTGTTCGGCCTAAGCGCTAACCCGGAAGCACAGCGGCTTTGACCTGATCCCGGCTGGATGGCACCATGGAACATATTCCCTGTCCGGTGTTGTCCAATGCGTTTCCTGTTTGCTTTGTTTTTGTGCCTTCTTCCCCTCTCCACCGCCGCGCAGAACCGGATGGCGCTGGTCATCGGCAACAACAGCTATTCCGACGTCCCGGTGCTGGCCAAGGCACGCGCCGACGCGCAATCCATCGGCACCAAGCTGAATGAGCTGGGCTTCACCGTCACCACAGCGCTGGATCAGGACCGCCGCGGCCTGAACCGGAAGATCTCCGAATTCACCGCCCGGCTGGAACCGGGTGACGCGGCTTTTGTTTTCTTTGCCGGGCACGGGGTGGAGATTGACGGCGAGAACTACCTGCTGCCGACGGATATTGCCGTCCCCAGCGCCGGTGGCAGCGACTTTGTGAAATCCGAGTCCATTGCGCTGTCGGATCTTCTGGACCGTGTCCGTAAGACCGGCGCCCGTTCCGCCGTGGTGATCATCGATGCTTGCCGCAACAACCCGTTCAAGCTGGTCGAGGGCCGCAGCATCGGCACCACCCGCGGACTGGGCCGGATTGCGGCACCGCACGGCACCTTCGTGATTTTCTCTGCCGGGGCGGGCCAGCTGGCGCTGGACCGGCTGAACGAAGAAGACACGGCTGAAAACTCCGTCTTTACCCGCGCCCTGCTGCCGCTGCTGTCCGAACCGGGGCTGGAGCTGCGCACGCTGGTTGCCGGGTTGCGGCGTGAGGTGCGCGATCTCGCGCTCACCGTTCAGCACAGCCAGGTTCCAGCGTACTACGATGAAATGCTGGGGGAGTTCTATTTCACGCAAGCCGCCGCGCCATCGGAACCTGCACAAGCGCTTGCCGGCACAATGCAAACGGACTTCGAACTCGCCCGCTCTATCGGCACTCCTCAAGCTCTCGACAGCTTTCTGGAGCGCTACTCCGGCCGGCAGGATGAATACACCTACACGGTGGCGCTGCAACTGAGGCAGGGCCTCGTAACGGAGCAGTCCCTGCCGCAGGCGCCTGTTCAACAGACGCCAGGCCCCTCTGAGGTTCCGGTCATACCGGACTCAAGAGAGGTGATGCGTGAGACACAGGCGGCGCTGAACGATATCGGCTGCCAGGTTGGCCGCCCGGACGGGATTGCCGGGCCAAGAACCCGCAGCGCCTTTGCGGCTTACCTTGCGGCTGCCGACACAAACCTTGGCGCCGACGATCTGGGCACAACCCACGCGCTGGAGGAACTGCGCCGGAAGTCCGGGAAAATCTGCAAGACTGCGTCCAAACCCGCCGCCGCCCCAGCTCCGGCGACCTCAGCAGTAGCGGCACCTTTTTCACTAGCGGGGGCCTGGAAGTACAAGGCAACCTGTGCCCTGGTGATCAAGGTCACGGGGAATGTCCATTACACCCATGCAGGCGGCAGCAAGTACCACGGGCGGCTCAGCGATTCACTCGGCCAGAACGCCAATTCGGAGGTCTATCTGAACGGCCAGCAGATCAGCGGCACGGATTACTTCCCCGGCATCACGGTCACCTGGCGCGGCCGCCTGGCTGCGGACGGCCGAAGCTTCACCGCCAGCGGCTCCACCGGCTGCGCGGTCTATGCCTGGCGCTGACCCGTCTTAGTGGATCTGGAACTCTCCGACCACATTGCGCCACTCGCCCGGGCCGATCATCTTGCGGTGATTGAACCGCACCGAATGCAGCGGCCCCTCGATCTCGCGCTGCCAGAATTCGATGAACTCAAACAGCCGCGGGTGGTCCGGCGCCAGGTCGTACTGCTGCCAGACAAACGTGTTCAAAACATGGATATGATCCGGCATGTGATAGGTGAATTCTGCCGTGGTCAGCCCGTATCCCCTGAGCATCAGCTCGGTTTCGCTGGTCTCCATCTCTAGCCTCCAATTCTTACCCCCTCCTTTTGATGCTAGGGTGCAATTGGTTAATTTCCTCAAAAACAGTGCGTTACCGATGCGTGAACGGCTGGTTTCCGGCTTTCGGGGGCTGTGTGCTTGCGCCCCATATACGGTCTCTGATAGGGTGCGAACACAATATATAGACCCAGAAGAAAGAGCGGGCAGCCAACGTGAGCGATACGCCGGAAACTCCTGAAAACATGGACGAAAACCTGCCGGAACGCCCGGCTTATGACGGGCCGACCGTTTCCATCGAAACCGAGATGCGCAACTCGTATCTCGACTATGCGATGTCGGTCATCGTCAGCCGTGCAATTCCGGACCTGCGGGACGGTCTGAAACCGGTTCACCGCCGCATTCTCTATGCGATGCACGAATCCGGCAACACCCATGACAAGGCCTACCGCAAGTCGGCGCGTCCCGTGGGCGACGTGATGGGTAAATACCACCCGCACGGCGACAGCGCGATCTATGACGCGCTGGTGCGGATGGCGCAGGACTTCTCGATGTCGCTACCGCTTCTGGACGGTCAGGGCAACTTCGGGTCGATGGACGGCGATAACCCGGCGGCCATGCGTTACACCGAGGTCCGCATGGACAAGCCCGCCGCGGCGATCCTGGCGGATATCGAGAAAGAGACCGTCGATTTCCAGGACAACTACGACGGCAAGGACCGCGAGCCGACCGTGCTGCCGGCCCGCTTCCCGAACATGCTGGTCAACGGCGCCGGCGGCATCGCGGTCGGCATGGCCACCAACATCCCGCCGCACAACCTCGGCGAAGTGGTCGATGCCACCTTGGCACTGATCGAAGACCCGGATCTGACCAGCGAACAGCTGATCGAATACATCCCCGGCCCCGACTTCCCGACCGGCGGCGTCATGCTGGGCCGCTCCGGCGCCCGCAAGGCTTATCTTGAGGGCCGCGGCAGCGTGATCATCCGCTCCAAAACCCGCGTCGAGGAGATCCGCAAGGACCGCTATGCCATTGTCGTGGATGAGATTCCCTATCAGGTGAACAAGGCCGCGATGATCGAGAAGATCGCCGAGCAGGTCCGCGAGAAGCGGATCGAGGGCGTGGCACACGTGCAGGATGAATCCGACCGCAACGGCGTCCGGGTGGTGGTTGAGCTGAAACGCGACGCCACGCCCGAGGTGGTGCTGAACCAGCTGTTCCGTTTCACCCCGATGCAGACTTCCTTCGGCTGCAACATGCTGGCGCTGAACGGCGGCCGGCCGGAGCAGCTGACACTGCGCCGGTTCCTGACCTCCTTCATCGACTTCCGCGAGGATGTTGTCGCCCGCCGCACCGCATACGAGCTGCGCAAGGCCCGCGAACGCAGCCATATCCTGTGCGGCCTAGCCGTTGCCGTCTCCAACGTCGATGAAATCGTCGCAACCATCCGTTCCTCCGCTGACGCGGCTGAGGCGCGCGAGAAGCTGATGACCCGGCGCTGGCCTGCCGCTGACATCGCGGACTATATCCGCCTGATCGACGACCCGACCCACACCATGAACGACGACGGGACCTATAACCTGTCGGAGACCCAGGCCCGTGCCATTCTGGAACTGCGCCTGCAGCGCCTGACCCAGATCGGCGTGAAAGAGGTCACCGACGAGCTGGAAGAACTGGCCCGCAAGATCAAGGAATACCTTGAGATTCTGTCCTCGCGCGAGCGCATCATGGGCATCATCGGCGACGAGCTGCGCGAAGTGCGCAACAACTTCGCCGTGCCGCGCCGCACTGAGATCGTCGACTGGTCCGGCGACATGGAGGACGAGGACCTGATCGAGCGCGAGGACATGGTCGTGACCGTGACCTCCGGCGGCTACATCAAGCGCACCCCGCTGGCCGACTTCCGCGCCCAGAAACGCGGCGGCAAGGGCGTTTCGGGCATGCAGACCAAGGAAGAGGACGTGATCACCACCCTCTTCGTGGCCAATACCCACACCCAGCTGTTGTTCTTCACCACCGATGGCATGGTCTACAAGCTGAAGACCTGGCGCCTGCCGCAGGGCGGCCGCACCTCCAAGGGCAAGGCGATCGTCAACATCCTGCCGATCCCGACCGGGGTTTCCATCGCTGCCATCATGCCGGTCGATGTGCCGGATGAGGAATGGGAAAACCTGCAGGTTGTCTTCGCGACCTCTGGCGGCGACGTGCGCCGCAACCGTCTGTCGGATTTCACCAATGTCCGCCGCAACGGCAAGATCGCGATGAAACTGCCGGAAGACGGCTCCGTCAAGCTGGTGAACGTGCGCATCTGCTCGGAAGATGACGACGTGATGCTGTTCACCAATTCGGGCCGCGCCATCCGCTTCCGCTCCACCGATGTGCGCGTGTTCAACTCGCGCGAGTCCACCGGTGTCCGCGGCATCAAGCTGACCGGCGAGGACGATGTTGTCTCGATGTCGGTGATCCGCCACTCCAAATACACACCGGAGCAGCGCACCGCCTACCTCAAGATGCGCCGGGCCATGGCCGGTCTGACCGACGATGCCGAGGCTTCGGATGAGGACGCACCGGAGGATCCGAACTTCTCGACCGAGCTCTATGCAGAGATGTCGGCAGCCGAGAACCTGATCCTGACCATCACCACCGGCGGCTCCGGCAAACTGTCGTCCTCGCACGACTACCCGGTGCGCGGCCGCGGCGGCATGGGCGTCACTGCGATGGACAAGGCGATGCGCGGCGGCGAGATAGTCGCTTCCTTCCCGGTCGAGCTGGACGACCAGATCATGCTGGCCACCTCCAAGGGCCAGTCGATCCGGGTTCCGGTCGATGGCATCTCCTTCCGCTCGCGCTCTGCCGGCGGGGTTCGGGTGTTCAACACCGGCAAGGGTGAAGAAGTCGTCTCTGTCGCCTGGATTGCTGAGAACGGCGAGGAAGAGGACGGCGGCGAGGAATAAGCCCCCTCACGCCCCATCCCATTGAAAACATTGAACGCCGTCCCGTTGCCGGGGCGGCGTTCGCAGTGTTAACGGCCCCCTAACGGATCTTAGGTATTGTTACGGCAAGTTCTGATTTCTCATGAAGGGAAGACCCCAATGAACTTGTACCACTGCTCCATCGACCTGCATCACGAGGCCAAGGCGCTGAGCTTTGCCAGCGCGGTTGATCAATGGATGGGCTATCTGCACGAACGCGGCGTAATCCAAAGCTGGCGCCTGCTGCGCCGCAAGCTGGACATGGCCAGCGACAATAGCCGCGACTTCCTCTTGGAAATCGAATTCAAGGACATGGCCCAGCTGGATCAGGCCTTCCGGGTTCTGGGCGAGCACGACGAGGAGGTCGAGAAACTCTATTCCCACGTCAGGGCTTTGATCGCCACCGCGGACATCGGCCTTTACCGGCCCTTCCCGGATCCGGAACGGGCGGAGCGGATGGCGCTGATCTGACGGGCAGATACCTCAGACCAGGGTGGTTCCCAGCACGTAACTGGCAAAAATCAGGTAGGCGACGGCTGTATGCATTAGATTACTCTCTTACTCACACCCCCAAGGATTAAGAGAATACTGTTAAAATGCGGCATTTTCGGGGCAGCGGGATTTCCGCTGCCGCCGGAGGGCCTTAGCCGTAGTTCAATCCCGTCTCAGAGATCGTAGAGCAAACTGAACTTCTCTTCGAGATAGGCCAGCAGCGGCGCGTGTCCCGGCTCCATGCCGGAGGCGTGCCTGATGGTTTCGCGCGGGCTGCGCAGGCCGCCGTGCTGCTGCAGGTTTTCCTTCAGCCACGCGGTGGCGCCGTCGGTGCTGCCCTCAGCCAGCTCTGCATCCAGCCCCGGCACATCCCGGCGCAGCGCCTGATACAGGCAGCCGGCATAGACATTGCCCAGCGTGTAGGTCGGAAAATAGCCGAACAGGCCCACCGACCAATGCACATCCTGCAAACAGCCGTTCGACGGTTTGTCGACGGCATAACCGAAATCCGCTTCGAACCGGTCGTTCCAGGCCGCTTCCAGATCCTTCACCGCCAGATCGCCGCTCATCAGCGCGCGCTCCAGGCCGAACCGCATCATGATATGGAGGTTGTATTGCAGCTCATCCGCTTCTGTCCGGATATAGCCCTTATGCACCGTGTTCACGGAAGCATAGAAAGCGTCCGCATCCGCAAGGCCGAAATCGCCGAAGGCGTCTTTCATCTCCTCAAACAGCCAGCCGGTAAAGGCGCGGCTGCGGCCGATCTGGTTCTCATAGATCCGGCTCTGGCTTTCGTGCACCCCCATCGACACGCCGCTGCCCAGCGGCGTCAGCAGGTAGTCTCGGCTGATGCTCTGCTCATAGGCGGCGTGGCCAACCTCGTGGATGGTGGAATAGAAGCAGTTGAACGGATCACTCTCGCTGGTCCGCGTGGTGATCCGCACGTCCAGCCCACCGCCGGAACAGAATGGATGCACCGCTTTGTCGACCCGGCCATGGGACATGTCATAGCCGAATTGCTTGGCGAGCTTGCGGGTCAGCCTCATCTGTGCGGCTTCGTCAAAAGTGCCGGTCAGCCCCTTCGGCGCGGGTTTTTCCAGCACCTTGGCGCGCAGCTCCACCAGTCCGGGGCGCATGGCGTCGAAGATTTCGGCGATCGCAGCCCCGGTCATGCCGTACTCATAGTCTTCGACCATGGCGTCATAAACGTCACCGCCCGCCGCCAGCGCCAGCCCTTCCTCGCGCTTCAGCGCGACAACTTCCTCCAGAACCGGAACAAAGGCCGCCACATCCTCATCCGCCCGCGCCGCGGCCCATTGGCCCTGCGCCACGGAGGTGACCTGCGCGATCTTCTTGGCCAGATCTGCGGGCACCTTGACAGTGCGCTCATAGCTGCGGCGGATCTCCCGCAGCTGCGCCTCGCCGGCCTCATTCGGGGCCACCGCCTGCTCCAGCCACTCCGCCACCCGCGGGTCGCTGCGGCGGGCGTGCAGCACCGCCTCCATCGCGGCCATTTCCTCGCCCCGCTGCGGCGCCGCCCCGCGCGGCATCATGGTTTCCTGATCCCAGCCCAGACGGCCCGCAATCTGCCCCAGCGCCTGGGTTTCGCGCTGGAAGGCCATCAGTTCGTCAAATGCGTTCATGGGTCAGTGATCCTTGATCGAGGTTGCAATGGGATAGGCCGACAGGAAGCGCGCGCGCAGGATCAGCACCCAGACGCCGATTGCCACCAGCTGGTGGGTGATCGCCGCGTGCAGCGGCGCGGCGTAAACCACGGTCACGATCCCCAGCAGCACCTGCACGGAGAGCGCCGCAAAAACAGCATTAAAGGCAAAGCGGGTGCGCGCATGGGCAGAACCGCGGCCGCGCAGCCAGGCCACCACGGCGAAGGCAAACAGCAGGTAGCCCGCCACCCGGTGGATGAACTGCACCAAGCCGGGGTTTTCAAAGAAGTTCTTCCAGACCGGCTCGATCATGAAGGGGTTCGGCGGGATCACCTGCCCGCCCATCAGCGGCCAGTCGGTATAAGAACGGCCCGCGTCGATGCCCGCCACCAGCGCCCCCAGCAGGATTTGCAGGAAGGCGAAATGCATCAGGCCGGTGGACAGGCTGAACAACTTCGCCTCCTTGGCCCGGCGGGCCTGCATCAGCTCGCGTTCCTCGCGGCCCAGCATCAGAACGTACCAGGCAATGAAGCCGAGGATCACAAAGGCCAGCCCCAAATGCACCGCCAGCCGGTAGGAGGCAACGGCGGTCATGCCCTCGCCCTGGGTCACGCCAGAGGCCACCATCCACCAGCCGATGGCGCCTTGCACACCACCGAGGAGACCGGGCAGCAGAAGACGGCCGGTCCAGCCCGCTGGAATCTTGCGCGCGATCAGGAAGCCCAGGAAGCCGAGCGCCCAGACCACGCCGATGAAACGGCCCAGCTGGCGGTGGCCCCATTCCCACCAGTAGATTTCTTTGAAATCAGACAGTTCCATCCATTGGTTCTGGATGCGCCACTGGTCAATTTTCTTGTACTTGTCGAACTCGGCCTGCCATTCGGCCTCGGACATCGGCGGGATGGCCCCGGTCACGGGTCGCCATTCGGTGATCGACAGGCCGCTGTCGGTCAGGCGCGTCAGCCCGCCCACCACGATCATCGCAACCACCAGCGCAAACAGCACCATCAGCCAGGCGCGGATCGCCTTGCGGGCACCGCCCCGGCCGCGGTCGATCAGCCCAGGCTGCACCGCAGGGGCGTCTTTCTTCTCGCCCTCAACCTCTTCGAAAATACTGCGCTTGCTCATGCTTGCCTCTTTGTCTGTGGTGCCAAGCTAGGGGCGGGTAATCTAAAGGTCCAGAGCGGCTTATTCGCCGCCGCGCTCTTTCCAGCGGACCATCTGCCGCATTATCCCGTGCAGCATCTGCACGTCGGAGCGGGTCATCCGCATCCGCGACCACAGATTGCGCAAGTTGGTCTTCATGCCCTCGGCCTTCTCCGGCGGGAAGAAGAAGCCTGCCTCGTCCAGCCGCTCTTCGTAATGCTCCACCAGCCTTTCGACCTCAACGCCAGTGGCCCATTCGCCCTTGCGGCCCAGATCGGTGGTTTCATGCAGCACTTCGCCGGACTGGCGCATCCACTCATAGCCGGTCAGCAGCACGCATTGGCCAAGGTTCAAGGAGGCGTAAAGCGGGTTCACCGGCACCGAGATGATGGCGTTCGCCTTGGCGATGTCCTCGTTCTCCAGCCCGGCGCGTTCGGGGCCGAACATCACTGCGACCTTCTCGCCCGCCGCGATCTTTTCTGCAGCGATCTGCATGGCGCGTTCGGGGCTGTAGACCGGCTTGGTCAGCCCGCGCTGGCGGGCGGTGGTGGCAAAGACATAGGTGCAGTCGCCCAGCGCCTCCGGCACGTCGGCGCAGATCTGCGCCTCGTCCAGCAGCCGCCCCGCGCCCGAGGACATCGCCACCGCCTTGGGGTTCGGCCAGCCGTCGCGCGGCGCCACGATGCGCATCCGGTCCAGGCCGAAGTTCCACATCGCCCGCGCGGCGGCGCCGATATTCTCACCCATCTGCGGGCGGACAAGGACGAAGGCGGGCTGGGGCGTATCGGTGGGCATCGTGTTCTCCGGCAAAATCGGCACTGCTGTACTGCCCGCGCGGCGGCGGGGCAAGGTCCAGCGCGGGTTTGGGCTGCATTTACTGGGGCTTCACCGCCGCAAATCCTTGCGTCCTGCCGGAAATCGGCTAAACACCGTCCAATCGCCTGAACAATGGAGCACCTTCATGGGAAGCCCTGCTGACGCACCGGAGCAGCCGCAGATCTATCTGATTTCCCCGCCGAGTTTCGAGCTGGGCAGATTCCCCGCTCAGCTGGCGCGGGTGCTGGATGAGGTCGACGTCGCCTGCGTGCGCCTGGACCTGTTCAGCCGCGATCAGGACACACTGAGCCGCGCGGGCGATGCGCTGCGCGAAGTGACCATGGCCCGCGACGTGGCGCTGGTGATTTCCGACCATCAGATCCTGGCGGAACGGCTGGGCCTGGACGGCGTCCATCTGACAGATGCATCGAAATCCATCCGCACCGCGCGCAAGGCGCTGGGGCCGGATGCCATTGTCGGCTGCTTCTGCGGTGCCTCGCAGCATGACGGCATGGTGGCCGGCGAAGCAGGCGCGGATTACGTGAGCTTTGGCCCGGTCGGCACCTCCGGCCTGGGCGACGGCGCGCAGGCGGAGGCCGATCTGTTCCAGTGGTGGTCGCAGATGATTGAGGTGCCGGTGGTGGCCGAAGGCGGGCTGACCGAGGATCTGGTGCGCGGCATTGCGCCCTTTACCGACTTCTTTGGCATCGGCGATGAAATCTGGCACGCAGAAGACCCGCTGGCGGCGCTCAAGGTGCTGATGCGGGCGATGGGCTGAACCGTCCCACGGTCACAGGAACACCCGCTCCACAAACCAGTAGCTGCCGATCATCGCGATGGTGACTGAGGCCGGGATTGCCACCCGGCCGCGGTATTTCGGGTGCCGCCCGAACCAAAGGCGCACGCCCAGGTAGGCCGCGGCAATCACCGCCAGCTGCCCCAGTTCCACCCCGACGTTGAAACCGATCAGTGCGGGCAGGAACTGGCTGGGCGGCAGACCGAATTCCCCCAGCACGGTGGCAAAGCCCAGGCCGTGCAGCAGGCCGAAGCCGAAGATGACAAAACTCCGCCATGCGTGCAGTTTCCGGGCAAAGATGTTTTCCACCGCAACAAAGACAATCGACAGCGCAATCAGCGGCTCGACGATGGCCGGGTTCACATTGACCATGCCCAGCGCGCCCAGCGCCAGCGTGATGGTATGGGCGACGGTGAACAGGCTCACCTGCAAGAGCAGCGGTTTCACACGCGGACTGAGGAAGAACAACCCCAGCACAAAGAGGATATGATCCAGCCCTTTGGGCAGGATGTGGGTGAAGCCGACAGGGATGTACTCCATGAAAGCCTCAACCGGCGTCTTGGCTGCACCTCCCCGCAGCGGGATTGGCGGCGAGGTCTCCCCGCCTTGCAGGTAGCCGGTATAGGGCTCCTCCACCCCGTTCTGCCGCAGCACCACCCCGCCGGAGCCCGCGGGCCAGGTTATGCGCAGACTGCCAGTTCCGGCGGGAACATCTCCGGTCAGCTCCAGGAACGAGGCCCGCGGCAGGCTTGCATCACCTACTTCGGGGATAGTGATCCTTGTGAAATCCAGCACAACCGGGTCGGCAGCCTGGACTCTGAACGTCTCCAGCCACTCCTCCGCAAAGAGCGACACCATCGGCTCCAGCTCCTGCGCTTCCAAGGCGCGCAGCTCGTCATAGTCCGCCGCCTGCGGCGTCTGATTGGTATCCGACAGCCCGTCCAGATTGATGCCCGCAACAAAGGCTTCGATGTTCAGCCGCAGTTTCAGGGTGAGCTGCCGGTCAGTGACGGTGAAATCAGCGATGGCCGGGGTGACCTCATGCGCGCGGACACTCGCCCCCCCTATTGCCACCACACAGAACAGCAGCGCAAATAGTGCCCGCAGCCAAGTCATACCACGCCTGACAGCCAAGGACCCGTTCATGCACTACCGCCTGTTCTGCTCAATTCTCTGTGCCGGGCTGACCCTGGGGGCCGCACCGCTATTATCCCACGAGTTTTGGATCGAGCCGGAGAAATATCAAGTGAAATCCGGCGAAGCGGTGGTGGCAAGGCTGCGCAACGGGCAGGAATTCAAAGGTGCCGAGCAGCCCTATCTGAATCATCGGATCGCCCGGTTCGAGGTGATGCAAGGGGAAGCGGTCTCTTCCTATCTTGGCCGGATGGGGGATATGCCTGCCTTTGCCGGGGACACGATGCAGGACGGCCTGGCAGTGCTGATCCATCAGACCCGGCCGCAGACCCTGACCTATGACAGCTGGGAGGAGTTTCAGGCTTTTGTCGATCACAAAGGGTTTGCCGGGGTTCCTGAAGCGCATCAGGCACGCGGCCTGCCGGATGCAGGCTTTGCCGAGCAATACACACGTTACGCCAAGGCGCTGGTGGCGATTGGCGATGGCCGCGGCGCGGATCTCTCCACTGGGCTGGAGACAGAGATTATCGCTTTGGCCAATCCCTATACCGATGACCTGACAGCGGGGCTTCCGATCCGTTTGCTCTATCAGGGCACTCCCCGGCCGGAGGCGCAGGTTGAAGTCTTTGCCAAAGCCCCGGATGGCACAGTAACCATCAGCACCCAGCTGACGGATGCCAAGGGTGAGACTGTTGTCAGCGTGGCCCCGGGGAACAGCTACCTGCTGGACGCCGTGGTCCTGCGCCCTGCCCCAGGCAGCAAAGATTACGTTTGGGAAAGCCTTTGGGCTGCCCTGACATTCGCCGTGCCACCCCGGTGAAGCCGCTTGCAGAGGCCTGCCAAAGGCGGCAATAGGTCAATATGACACAAGCCCCTCATCCCCAAACACCCGCCATCCTGTGCATCGGGTCGGTCCTTTGGGACATCATCGGCCGCTGCACCAGTGAAATGCAGCGCGGCTCCGACATGCCCGGGCGCATCACCCGGCTGCCCGGCGGCGTTGCGATGAACATCGCCATGACCCTGTCGCGCTTTGGCATGACACCGGCGCTGCTGACCGCGGTTGGCCGCGATCCCGAAGGCGACGAGCTGATCCATGCGTGCGGCCACTTCGGCCTGATCACCGATCACATCTACCGCTCCGAGGATCTGCCCACCGACCGCTACATGGCAGTGGAAGGCGCCAACGGGCTGATTGCCGCCATTGCCGACGCCCATTCGCTCGAGGCCGCGGGCGACAAGATCCTGCGGCCGTTGTCCGACGGCTCTTTGGGCACCGAGGCCGCGCCTTACGCAGGCCAGGTGGCGCTGGACGGCAACCTGACCCTGTCGCTTCTGGACGACATCGTTGCCAGCCCCGCCTTTGCCAAGGCCGACCTGCGCGTCGCGCCTGCCTCGCCGGGCAAGGCGGAACGGCTGCGCCCGTTCCTGACCCGCACCCGCGGCACGCTGTATGTGAACCTGGAAGAGGCCGGCATCCTGTGCCAGGGGGAGTTCACCGACAGCGAAACCGCCGCCCAGGCGATGCTGGACCGCGGCGCCGCGCGGGTGCTGGTCACCGATGGCGGCTCCTCTGCCACCGTCGCAGATGCCGAGGGCGCCATCACCCTGCACCCGCCCCGCGTCACCGTCGCCCGGGTGACCGGCGCAGGCGATACCTTCATGGCCGCCCATATCGTTGCCGAGGCACGGGGCGAAGACCGCAAGACCGCTTTGGCCTCAGCCCTCAAGGCTGCGGCAACCTATGTTTCAGGAGAACCCCCGCTTTGATCGAGATTCAGTATTCCTCCGAGGTCCAGGCCGCCATGGCCGCAGGACAGGCCATCGTTGCGCTGGAAAGCACCATCATCACCCACGGCATGCCCTACCCGCAGAATGTCGAAGTCGCTGCACAGGTTGAGCAGGACATCCGCGATGGCGGCGCCGTGCCGGCCACAATGGCGGTGATCGGCGGCGTTCTGCATGTGGGACTGGAGCCCGATCAGCTGCAAGCGCTGGGACAGGCCAAGGGGGTCGCCAAGATCTCCCGCGCTGACATGCCCGCCTGCATCGCAACCGGCGGCACCGGCGCAACCACTGTGGCAGCCACCATGATCGCCGCACGGCTGGCAGGGATTTCCGTCTTTGCCACCGGCGGCATCGGCGGTGTCCACAAGGGCGCTGAGACCACTTTCGACATCTCCGCCGACCTGCTGGAGCTGGCGCAGACCCCGGTGACTGTGGTGGCTGCAGGCGCCAAGGCAATCCTTGACCTGCCCAAGACCCTGGAAGTGCTGGAAACCCAGGGCGTGCCGGTGATTGCCTACGGGCAGGACAGCTTCCCCGCGTTCTGGTCGGCCCAGTCGGAGCTGAAGGCGCCGCTGCGCATGGACGAACCGGTCCAGATCGCCCGCGCCCATGCCACCCGCCAGGCGATGGGGCTGCCCGGCGGCCAGCTGGTTGCCAACCCGATACCGGCAGAGTCCCAGATCGCCGCAGAGGAACTGGCACCGGTGATCGCCCAGGCCCAGTCCGAAGCGGATGCCCAGGGTGTTGCGGGCAAAGATGTGACCCCCTTCCTGCTGAGCCGCATCTTCGAGCTGACCGAAGGCCGCTCGCTCACTGCGAACATCGCGCTGGTGCGCAACAATGCCCGGCTCGCGGCAAAGATCGCACAGGAACTCAACAATCTCGCACAATGAGTTGATTTTTGGGGCGGAAACCATTGCTCCGCCCCAAAACAGTGCCTAGGTTCCAGCGGAATTCCTGGAAAACCGATCTATGACCACGCCATTCGACGAAGAACCCCACCGCCGCCGCGGCCTGTTTGCCAGCCTGCGCGCCTCTTTCCTTACCGGCATCGTAGTGATTGCCCCGGTGGGTCTGACCATCTGGCTGTTGTGGTCGGTGATGGGCTGGATCGACAGCGTGGTGCTGCCGCTGGTGCCGCATACCTTCCGGCCCGAACAGTATATCGGCATCAACCTGCGCGGTGTCGGGCTGATTATTTTCCTGCTGTTCACCATCGTCGTCGGCTGGATCGCCAAGGGCCTGATCGGCCGCTCTCTGATCAGTTTCGCCGAAAGCCTGGTGGACCGGATGCCGGTGGTGCGCACGGTCTATTCCGGTATCAAGCAGATCTCAGAGACCGTCTTTGCCCAATCCGAGCGCAGCTTTGAAAAGGCCTGCCTGGTGCAATACCCGCGCAAGGGCATCTGGGCGATCGGCTTCATCTCCACCAATGCCAAGGGCGAGATCGCCAAGCGGGCCGAAACCAGCGGCGGGCTGGTCAGCGTGTTCCTTCCGACCACGCCAAACCCCACATCCGGCTTCCTGCTGTTTGTGCCGGAGGAGGACGTGATCGAGCTGGAGATGTCGGTGGAAGACTCGGCCAAGCTGGTGATCTCAGCGGGTCTCGTCTACCCCAATCCCAAGGACCCCACCAAGCCGGTGCAGAACGGCAAAAAGCCCAAAGCACTCGAAAAGGAAAGCGCCTGACCTAACCGAACATCGCAGGCAGATCAGCTGAGGAGCGCACGCCGAGGTTTTCCCGGTCCCGCGAAAGGAATGCCTCTGCCGCATCCCGTCCCGCCTGTTTCAGCCGTGCCAGGATCTGCGGCACCGGGATCAGCTTGGTGGTGACCGACAGCTGCGTCATCAGATCGTCATCGGCAATCATGTGAACCCGCACCTGCTTCATCCGGCCGGGCTTCAGGGTGCCGTCCGTCAGCAGGCGCTGCACGAAATTGATGGCCCGCAGCTCCCGCAGCAGCGACGAGTTGAAGCTGATCTCATTCACCCTGTTGCGGATCTGCTGCGGCGTCTTCGGAATTTCCTGCCGCTCCAGCGGGTTGATGTTCACGATCACCACATCCCCCGGCAGCGGATCCCGGAACAAGGGGAACAGCGCCGGGTTGCCGGTATAGCCGCCGTCCCAATAGGCCTCCATGCGGCCGGTTTCGGGGTCCTCGATCTCAACCGCCTGAAACAGGTCCGGCAGGCAGGCAGAGGCCAGGATCGCGTCGGTGCTGATCTCCTCCCCCTCGAAGATGCGGATCTTGCCGGTGCGGACGCAGGTTGCGCAGATGAACAGCTCCGGGCCTTCACCAGCACAGACTTCTGCAAAGTTGAACTGCTCCACCACCTCGCGCAGCGGGTTCTTGTAGAACGGCCCATAGTGATAGGGGGAGATCACCTGGCTGAGGCTCTCCAGCGGCGAAAACGGCATCGCCGCCTCCAGTGCGCCAGCCCAAGCCACCGCATCAAACCGCGTCAGCCAATGGGTAAAGCGCATGTCGCCCACGGCGCCCATCCGCGCCCACAGCCCGTCCAGCGCCGCCTTGGCGCCTGTGCGCCCGTCCTGCACCATGCCGGACTTGAACGCGGCCCCGTTCAGCGCCCCGGCGGAGGTCCCGGTGATGCCCGCAACCTCGATCCCCTCCTCTTCCAGCAGCCGGTCGAGCACACCCCAGGTGAACGCCCCGTGCGCGCCGCCGCCCTGCAAAGCCAGATTTATCTGTACCGCCAAGATCCACCTGCCTGTTTCACCTTTGTGAAAATACTCCGGGGGTGAATTGCCCCGTCAGGGCAAGAGGGGGCTGGCCCCCTCCCGCCCTATCTTCAGTCGTTTACAATGCGGTCCAGCCGCCATCGACGCTGATGGTTGTGCCAGTGATCTGCGCCGCCGCGTCAGAGCACAGGAACGCCGCGGTGCCGCCCAGCTGCTCCACCGTGGCAAACTCGCGGCTCGGCTGGCGTTCCAGCATCACCTTCTTGATCACCTCTTCCCGGCCCATGTTGTATTTCTCCATGGTATCCGGAATTTGCGCCTCAACCAGCGGTGTCAGCACATAGCCGGGGCAGATCGCATTGCAGGTGATCGGCTCTTCCGCGGTTTCCAGCGCCACCGTCTTGGTCATGCCCACCACCCCGTGCTTGGCCGCCACATAAGCCGCCTTGTAAGGCGAAGCGGTCAGCCCGTGCGCTGACGCAATGTTTACGATCCGGCCCCAGCCGGCCGCGCGCATTTTGGGAAGCGCTGCCGCCATTGTGTGGAAATTCGAGTTCATGTTGATGGCGATGATCGCATCCCATTTTTCCTGGGGAAACTCGTCGATCGGCGACACATGCTGAATGCCCGCGTTGTTGATCAGGATATCGCAGGCCCCGGCCTTTTCGATCAGCGCGCGGCAGTCCGCACCCTTGGACATATCGGCCTGAACGTACTGGGCCTTGACGCTGAACTCACGGGCGAGTTCAGCTGCCAGCGCGTGATCCTCTTCCCGGTCGGTGAAGGAGTTCAGGACGACATTGACTCCTGCCCGTGCCAGCTCGCGGGCCACCCCCAGGCCGATGCCTGAATTCGATCCGGTGATAACGGCGGTCTTTCCTTGCAAGGTCATCGCTTCCTACCTCATGGCTGACTGAAACTGCCGCCACTGTGCCATGCTGCAGATGCAAAAGAAACGCGTAAGACTACGGATGCTGCCATAGCCCAATCCCGGCAAATTCATCCGCTGAAAAGGCAGAGAAGCGGGCACAAAAAAACGCCCGCACGAAGCGGGCGTTAGTTATTGAGGCAGGTTTCATACAGGCAAGAAACCTATCGAGCAGTGACCCCTTTATAAGCAATTTCCGGCTTTCGTCCAAGCTAAAAGTTTGAAAAGACGAAAAAGCGCACGTAGCGTGCGGAAGCAAGAAAATAAGGGCAGAGCGGGATTGTTGTGAAACTGCGAAAAGAAAATTTCCGGACTCTTCAAACGGCGCTGGCTGGAATCACCCTGGCATTTGCCGCGAATTTCGCGCAGGCAGAATCGGCCCATGGCATAGCTATGTACGGCGCCCCTGCACTGCCACCGGATTTTGTGTCTTTACCCTATGCGAACCCGGATGCGCCGAAGGGCGGTAAGGTTGTGTTCGGCAACACCGGAGGTTTTGACAGCCTCAATCCGTTCACCCTAAAGGGGACCACTCCCTGGCAGCTGAGGTTCTGGGGATACGAGAGTCTGATGGGCCGGTCCTGGGACGAACCCTTCACCCTTTACGGTCTTCTGGCCGAATCGATTGAGGTGCCAAAGGACCGCTCCTGGGTCAAATTCACCCTGCGGGAAGCAGCCCGATTCTCTGACGGCAGCCCGGTGACCGTCGAGGATGTGATCTGGTCTTACGAGACCTTGGGCACCAAGGGCCACCCGCGCTACCGCGGGTTCTGGACCAAGGTGGAGAAGATCGAACAGACCGGCCCGCGCAGCATTCGCCTGACCTTCAATGTGGAGGACCGCGAGCTGGCGCTGATCGCCGGCTTGCGCCCGATCCTCAAAAAGGCGCAATGGGAGGGCAAGGCGTTTGGCAGCGACGAGGTCGAAGGTGCCCCCATTGGCACCGGCGCCTACGTGGTCAGCGCCTATGAGCCAGGCCGCTTTGTCACGCTCACCCGCAACCCGGCCTATTGGGGCAAGGACCTGCCCCTGCGGCGCGGCACCCAGAACTTCGACGAGCTGCGCATCGATTTCTTCGGCGATGAAACCGTGCTGTTCGAGGCGTTCAAGGCCGGGGAGCTGAGCGCGGTGCGCGAGTTCAATGCCGACAAATGGGACAGCGCCTACAGCTTCCCCGCGATCAAACGCGGCGATGTGGTTAAAAGCGAGATCCCGCACCAGCGCCCCTCCGGAATGACCGGTCTGGTGATGAACACCCGCCGCGCACCGCTGGATGACTGGCGCGTGCGCGAGGCGCTGCTGCTGGCCTTCAACTTCGAATACATCAACGGCACGGTGACCGGCGGCACCCAGCAGCGGATCGCCTCCTATTTCTCCGGGTCGGTTCTGGGCATGCAGCCCGGCGCGGCGGAGGGCAAGGTCCGCGCGCTGCTGGCCCCCTTTTCGAACTCCCTGCTGCCCGGCACGCTGGAGGGCTACACCCTGCCCCAGGGCGACGGCAGCAAGCGCAACCGGGGAAACCTGCGCAAGGCAATGAAGCTGCTGGAAGAGGCCGGCTGGACCGTCACCGACGGCGTTCTGCGCAATGCGGATGGCACCGCGCTGGCGCTGAATGTTCTGATCCGGCAGGGCGATGGCGAGATGAAAACCGTCACCGAGATCTACGCCCGCGCGCTGGAGCGGCTTGGGATTACCCTGACCGCCGAAACCGTGGACAACGCCCAATACGCCGAACGGGAAAACGCCTATGACTTCGACCTCACCCGGTTCCGCCGGGAACTGTCGCTGAGCCCCGGCAACGAGCAGAGGTACTATTGGGGCAGCGAAGGTGTCGGTCAGCCCGGCAGCCGCAACCTGATGGGCATGAACAGCCCGGCGGCGGAGGCGATGATCGATGCGATGCTGACCGCCACGGAGCCTGAGGATTTCACCGCCGCGGTACGGGCGCTGGACCGGGTGCTGACCACCGGGCGCTATGTCATTCCGTTCTGGAGCTTCGACACCGGCCGTATCGCCCATATCAAGGAAATGCGCTTTCCGGACAGGCTGCCGATCTATGGCGACCGGACCGAGTTCATGCCGGACGTCTGGTGGTATCAGGCAGACTGACCTGACCGGGCAGCGTGCAGGTCTGCTGAACAGAGTTGACAGCCCCACTATACTTCCATATTTCGCGAAATATGGAAATTGAATTGTCAGACAAGCTCGCCGCCTTAGCGCATCCGAACCGGCTGGCACTCTTTAGGCTGCTGATGCGGCGCTATCCGGATGGGGTACCGGCCGGCGAGATCGCACAGGCTCTGGACTACAAGGCAAACACCGCCTCGGCTTATCTGTCAGCCCTGAAACAGGCGGGGTTGATCACCCAGCAGCGCACCGGCACCTCGCTGATGTATGCCGCGGACCTGCAAGGCCTGCGCGGCATGTTCGACGGCCTTTTGACCGGCTGCTGCCAGAACCGGCCCGATATTTGTACCCCTGTCACCAGTGAAGAAATGACCATGCCTACATCTGAACGCCCGTTTAATGTCCTGTTCATCTGCACCGGAAACTCTGCCCGCTCGCTGCTGGCGGAGGCCATTCTAAACCAAGAGGGCGGCGGCAAGTTCCGCGCCTTCTCTGCCGGAACGCGGCCGTCGCCGGGACCACGGCCAGAGGTTATAGCCCTGCTGAAGGCCAAGGGGATTGACACCAGCAGCCTGTGTTCCAAGGACCTGGATGAATTTTCAGGGCCGGATGCGCCGCATATGGATTTCATCTTCACCGTCTGCGACCACGCCGCAAACGAGGAATGCCCGGCCTGGCCCGGCCAGCCGATGAGTGCCCACTGGGGCCTCGCCGATCCGGTCAAGGCTGAGGGCACTGACGCCGAACGCCGCCTCGCCTTCCAGCAGGCCTATGGGCTGCTGCGCAACCGGATCAAGGTCTTCGCGGCACTGCCCTTCGAAACCCTCGACCGCATGTCGCTTCAGCATCAGGTTGACGATATCGGCCGCTTGAACTCATCCGATTAACCGAAAAGCACGGACACACAACATGAACATCCTGGTCCTTTGCACGGGCAATTCCGCGCGCTCCATTTTGCTGGAGTCGATCTTCAACACGCTGGGCGCAGGCCGCACACGCGCCTTCTCGGCCGGCTCCAACCCGACCGGCAAGGTGCATCCGCAGTCACTTGTTCTGCTGGCGGAACTGGGCCACGACACTGCCGGCGCCCGCTCCAAGAGCTGGGATGAGTTCGCCGAAGCAGATGCGCAGGAGATGGATGTGGTCATCACCGTTTGCGCCTCAGCCGCCGGCGAGGCCTGCCCGGTCTGGCCCGGCGCGCCGGTGCGCGCCCATTGGGGGGTCGAGGACCCGGCAGCGGCGGAACAACCGGAATGGGACATCGCCTTCCGCACCGCCTATGCCACGCTGGAAAAACGCGCCAAGGCGCTGCTGGAGCTGCCGATTGAAACCATGTCTCCCGCCGAACTCTCCCAGCAGCTCAAGCGGATCGGAGAGATCGCATGACTGCGCAGAAACTGCTGGCTGAGGGGCTGGGCACCGCCATGCTGCTGATCAGCGTGGTCGGCTCCGGCATCATGGCCGAGACCCTGGCCGACGAAAACGTGGCGCTGGCGCTGCTGGCCAATGCCATCGCCACCGGCTGCATGCTTTATGCCATTATCACCACGCTTGGCCCCGTTTCCGGCGCCCACTTCAACCCGGTGGTGACGCTGGCTTTTGCCCTGCGCGGCGAGCATTCCTGGGGCGCAGTTGCGCCCTATGTCCTGGTGCAGATCGGCGGCGGCATCCTGGGAGTCTGGGCCTGCCATGTGATGTTCGACCTTGCAATTCTGCAAAGCTCAGCCACCATGCACCGCACCGGTACCGCCCAGTGGTTCTCCGAAATTCTGGCCACCTTCGGCCTTTTGTTCGTGATCTTCGGCGGATTGCGCTCCCGGCCCGAAGCGGTGCCAGCCCTGGTCGGGCTCTACATCACCGGCGCCTATTGGTTCACCTCCTCGACCAGCTTTGCCAACCCCGCGGTCACCATTGCCCGCGGTTTCAGCGACACCTTTGCCGGCATCTTTCCGGGACACATTCCGATGTTCCTTCTGATGCAACTGATCGCGGTCGGCATCGGCCATTTGGTGCTGACAAGACTGTTCGCACAGCGCTGACAACCAGCAAAAATCCGCTCACGCACGCCGCCCCAGGTCCCTACCTTGGGGCGGAAGTTACAAAATGACACGAAAAGTGTTACGATGAGGGTCCATCAACCATAAAACCGTTTGTCAGGGAGTGCCCCCCATGCCTGTACAAGCAGCAGCTGCCAGCTGGATTGACAGGATGCCCCGCATCAAACAGCGCTTTCCGCATTTGAAAGCCAGCAACGCGCCTTCGATACTGGATGACCGGGACAGATTTGTTGCCTATCTGGCACGGACCCATCACCTCACCTTGAATGAAGCCAAGGAAGAGGTGGACGACTTCCTGTATATCGAAAGCCTGCTGAGAGAGCTGGACGGCCGCCCGCACTAATCCCGCCCGCTCTTTTCCTGATTTTCAGGCCAGCGACGTTACCCAGAGGATTGTCGCATCCTCGGGGCTGACCGAAATCACGTTGTGCCCCATCGCCGCATCGTAATAGGCACTGTCGCCGCGGCGCATCTCCACCGGCTCATAGAACTCCGTGTAAAGCTTGACCACACCGGTCAGCACGTAGAGGAATTCTTCGCCGTCGTGGCGCACCCAGCCATCGAATTCGTCCATCGACCGCGCCCGCACCCGCGCCCGGTAAGGCAGCATCTGCTTACGAGTAAGACCATCTGCCAGCAGCTCGTGCTCATATGTCGCGGTGGCATGGGCTGAGCCGTCCCCGGATTTCGTGATCGTCATCCGGCCGTTCACCTGGTCCCGCTGCGGCGGCGTGAACAGCTGCGGGATGGAGATCTGCAATCCTTCGGCCAGCTTCTTCAACGCCTCGTAAGTCGGTGACATCTGGCCGTTTTCGATCTTGGACAGGGTCGAGCGCGCCAGCCCGGCCTGATTGGCCGCATGTTCCAGCGTCCAGTCCCGCGCCTTGCGCAGCTCGCGCACGCGGGCGCCCAAGTCCAGGGGTTCGGCTTGATCGTCGCCGCCGTTGGCGCGGGCGATGGTGATCAGGGATTTCGGGTCGCGGCTTTTCATGAGAACTCTATAAGCCGCACCCGCGCGCCTTGCAACGCAGGACCGTGCGGGCTAGCCATTTGCCATGCTGTCGGTTTTTGATCAGGGGCCGTTCGCGCCCTGCCCTTCGCCCTTTAATCTTGCGGCCCATGTGCTGCGCCACGCTGCGCGCCTAGCGGACAAGACCGCCCTGTCGGTGCTTGACGGCGATGGCCGCGAGGAATGGAGCTATGCCCGGCTGGAGGCCGCCGTGCGCGGCACCGGCACCGGGCTGCTGCAAGCGGGTCTGGTGCCCGGCGACATCGTTCTGATGCGGCTGGGAAACACGGTGGAGTTTCCCATCGCCTATCTCGGCGCCATCGCCGCAGGACTGGTGCCGGTGCCGACCTCTGCCCAGCTGACAGAGGCTGAAACCGCGCGGATCATTGCAGATCTTGATCCGGCTGCGGTGCTGCGGGACCCGCTGGTGGCCTGCGCGAGTCACCGCCGGCAGATTACGGCCGCGGACCTCCTGGATATGCACCGGCTTCCTCCGTGTGACTACGCCTTCGGCGACCCGGGGCGGCTGGCCTATGTGGTCTACACCTCCGGCACCAGCGGAAATCCGCGTGCGGTGGCCCATGCCCACCGCGCGGTCTGGGCGCGGCAGATGATGGTGGACGGCTGGTACGGGCTGACAGAGGACGACCGGCTGCTGCACGCCGGCGCCTTCAACTGGACCTATACCCTCGGCACCGGGCTGATGGACCCCTGGGCGGCGGGCGCCACCGCCCTGATCCCGGCCCCTGGCACACCGCCGGAGGATCTGCCCGCCCTGCTGCGCCGGCACCGTGCGACAATCTTTGCCGCAGCCCCCGGCGTTTACCGCAAATTCCTGCGCGGCGGCACGCTGGACCTGCCTGATCTGCGGCACGGGCTTTGCGCAGGTGAAAAGCTCTCTCGCCACCTTCACGAAGCTTGGGAGGCTGCGACTGGCTGCGGCCTCTATGAGGCTTTCGGGATGTCCGAGTGCTCGACCTTCATTTCCTCCTCGCCGTCGCACCCTGCGCAGGACGGCGCCTTGGGCCAGCCGCAGCCAGGCCGAAGGGCCGCTATTCTTGGCGCTGACGGCCCGGTTCCGATGGGCGAGGAAGGCACCATCGCCATCCACCGCTCCGACCCGGGGCTGATGCTGGGCTATCTGAGCGCACCGGAAGAAACCGCAGCCCGCTATCAGGGCGACTGGTTCCTGACCGGCGATCAGGGCGCAATGTCGCCGGACGGCCAGATCCGATACCTGGGGCGCGGCGACGACATGATGAACGCGGGCGGCTATCGGGTGTCGCCGATTGAGGTCGAAACCGCGCTGGCGGCCCACCCCGGCATCACCCAGGCCGGCGCCGCCGCGGTGGAGGTGAAGGAGGACACCTATATCATCGCCGCCTTCTACACCGGTCCCGAAGAGTTGAAGGCAGAAGACCTGCAGGCCTTTGCATCCCGGCGCCTGGCCCGTTACAAGCAGCCCCGCGCTTATGTCCATCTGGACGCGCTGCCCACCGGCGCCAACGGCAAACTGCTGCGCCGCGCCCTGCCTGCCCTGTTCAAAGGATGACCCAAATGGCCACCGTCAAGCTCGACATCCTGTCCGACCCGATCTGCCCCTGGTGCTATATCGGCAAGACCCATCTGGACAAGGCGCTGGCAGAGGTGCCGGATCATCCGTTCGTCATCGAATGGCACCCGTTCCAGCTGAACCCCGACATGCCGCGCGAGGGCATGGACCGGCGCGAATACCTGGAGCGCAAGTTCGGCGGCAAGGAAGGCGCGGTGAAGGCTTATGCTCCGGTGGTGGAGCACGCCGAAAAGGCCGGGCTGACGATCAATTTCGAAGCAATGAAGCGCACCCCCAACACCCTGGATGCGCACCGGCTGATCCACTGGGCCGGGATCGAGGGCAAGCAAACGCAGGTCGTGGATGCCCTTTTCAAGGCCTATTTTGTGGACGCCAAAGACATTGGCGACCACGCGGTCCTGGCGGAAATCGCAAAGGAAGCGGGCATGGAAGCGGATGTTGCCGCCCGTCTGCTGGAAGGCGACAGCGATGTGCAGGAGATCCGCGACCGCGACGCCCATTCCCGCAAGATGGGGGTGAGTTCGGTGCCGACCTTCATCGTCGCCAACCAGCACGCGGTGCCGGGCGCCCAGCCGCCGGAGCTGTGGAAGCAAGTGATCGAAGATATCCTGCAGCAGCTGAAGGCCGCAGAGGCCGAATAACCCGCGGCGAACTGCTTAGCATCGCAACTATGCACAGATTCCTGTGCAGCCGGGCGCTGGCACGGCTAGCGGGTTTGTGGTAGCGGAAGCGGACGGCTCCCAGACCGGCCTCATTCCCCGGATCCATCTGAAGAGCTGTTAGAGGTTTCAGATGTCACAATCCCCCGACCATGGCATGGCCAAGGCTGAGTTCATCGCACTGATTGCGATGATGTTTGCCACCATTGCGCTGTCGATCGACGCCATGCTGCCCGCCCTGCCGGAAATCGGCCAGACGCTCAGCCCGGACAACATCAACCGGGCGCAGCTGGTGCTGACCTCATTTGTGCTGGGCATGGGTCTTGGCACCTTCTTCACCGGACCGCTGTCGGACGCCTTTGGCCGCAAGCCGGTGGTGGCTGCAGGCTGCGCGCTCTATGTCCTTGCCGCGCTGACCGCCTGGCTGTCGCCCTCGCTGGAGGTCCTGCTGATTTCGCGCGTGCTGATGGGGATCGGCGCCGCCGGCCCGCGGATCGTGGGCGTTGCCGTTGTGCGCGACCTCTATTCCGGCCGCGAGATGGCCCGGCTGATGTCGATTGCCATGATGATCTTCATGATTGTTCCGGCCATTGCCCCGTTGATGGGCGCAGGCATCATCGCGCTGTCCGGCTGGCGCGCCATCTTCCTGTTGTTTGCTCTGTTTGCCACCGTCATTGTCCTGTGGACCAGCTTCCGCCTGCCGGAAACGCTGGAACGTGAAGACCGCCGTGCCTTTCGCGCGCCATTGCTGATTTCAGCGGTCAAGGAGATGATGGCGCACCCCACGGTGCGTCTGTCGATCATGGTGCAGACGCTGTGCCTCGGCATGCTGTTCACCATGCTGACCATGGTGCAGCCGGTCTATGACATCATCTTCGGGCGCGGTGACAGCTTTCCTTACTGGTTTGGGCTGGTCGCAGTGATTTCCGGCACCGCCAGCCTGCTGAATGCCGCCATCGTGGTCCGGATCGGCATGCGCCGCATCGTCACCGTATCTCTGGCCGCCCAGATCGTGATCACTGGCGGCATGTTGCTGATCAGCGGCTGGAGCCTGCCGGATCCGTGGATGTTCGGTCTGTTTGTGGCTTGGCAGGCCAGCGTTTTCTTCATGGTCGGCACCACCGTCGGCAACCTCAATGCCATGGCGATGGAGCCGATGGGCCATATCGCCGGTATGGCGGCATCGGTGATCGGGGCGATCTCAACCGTTCTGGCCGCTGCAGTTGCGGCACCCGTCGGGCTGCTGTTTGACGGCTCGCTGGTGCCGCTTGCGGCAGGACTGCTGATCATGGCCTGTATCGCGTTCCTGCTGATGCTGCAGATGGCCAAGGCCGAGGCGCGGCTTCCCGCTGAATAACAGCCTTGCCCGGATAACGCCCCCTTCCTAACCTTCCCCTGAAACGGGGGAGGTTTTTTCATGGCATACGACTACGACCTCGGCAGCTATTCCTGCCCGGTGACAACGGCATCGGCTGAGGCACAGTTGTGGTTCGACCGCGGCCTGATCTGGACTTACGGCTACAATCACGAGAAAGCGATTGCCTGCTTCCGCCGTGCGCTGAAACACGACCCGGACTGCGCCATGGCCCACTGGGGCGTGGCCTATGCGGCCGGGCCGAACTACAACCTGCCTTGGGACTTGCGCGATGATAAGGGCCGCGCCAAGGCGCTGGCCGAAGCCTACGACGCTGCCCAGGCCGCGCTGGCCGGAATCGAAGGCTGTTCAGAGGTTGAGCAGCAGCTGATCCGCGCCATTCAGGTCCGTTACCCCCAGCGCGAGGCGGTCGAAGACATGCACGCCTGGGACTACGGTTTTGCCGATGCCATGCGCGCAGCTTTTGCCGCCTGCCCGGATCATCTGGATCTGCGCACGGTCTATGCCGAAAGCCTGCTGAACCTGACTCCCTGGAAGATGTGGGACCTGAAGACCGGCCTGCCCGCCGACGGTGCCGCCACGCTGGAGGCGCAGGAGGTGCTGGAACAGGCGATGGACGGTGAACCGGTCGCGATGCTGCATCCCGGGCTGCTGCATCTTTACGTGCATCTGATGGAAATGTCGCCGACGCCCGAAAAAGCGCTGAAGGCCGCGGATGTGCTGCGCACGCTGGTTCCGGACGCGGGCCACCTGGTGCATATGCCGACCCATATCGACGTGCTCTGCGGAGACTACCACAGCGTGGTTTACTGGAACCAGAAGGCTATCGAAGCGGACCTGAAATATTACCAGCGAGAAGGCGCGTTCAACATCTACACCGGCTACCGTCAGCACAATTACCACTTCGTCATCTACGGCGCGATGTTCCTGGGCCAGCTGGAACCGGCGCTAGAGGCCAATCAGGGCATTCTGGACACCACGCCGGAAGACATGCTGCGCATAGAAAGCCCGCCGATGGCGGACTATTTCGAAAGCTACATGGCGATGCACCCGCATATCCTGGTCCGCTTTGGGCGCTGGGAGGACGCGATGGCGCTTGAGCTGCCGGAAGATCAGAAACTTTACTGCACGCTGACCGCCAACACCCATTACGCCCGCGCCATTGCCTATGCCGCCACCGGCCGCGTGGCAGAGGCCGAGGCAGAGGAGCATCTGTTCCTGGCCGCCAGGGCCCGGGTGCCCGTAACCCGGCTGCTGCACAATAACCGCGTCGTGGACCTGCTTGAAATTGCAGCGGAAATGCTCCGGGGCGAGATCGAATACCGTAAAGAAAACTTTGACGCGGCTTTTGCCCACCTGCGCCGGTCGGCAGAGCTGGACGACAACCTGCCCTATGATGAACCATGGGGCTGGATGCAGCCGACCCGCCACGCGCTGGGGGCGCTGCTGTTTGAGCAGGGGCATATTGACGAGGCCGAGGCTGTCTACCGCGCCGACCTCGGGCTGGACGATATCTTGTCTCGTGCCTCTGTGCATCCCGGCAATGTCTGGAGCCTGAAAGGGCTGCACGACTGCCTGAAGGCGCGCGGCGAACCTGTTGAAATCCGGCACATTAAACAGCAGCTGGACCTTACCCTGGCGCGGGCGGACCGGGCCGTGGGCGCGTCATGTTTCTGCGCCCAGGCGGCGATGGCGCCCAGCCCCTGCTGCAGCTGAGAAAATTACTTGAGAAAGAAATTTGCCAAGGAAATTCGAATTTCCTTGGCGCCCGGGATCAGGCCTTGGCTTTCTTTTTCTCGGCCACGACCTTCTCTGCCAGATCGCGGGCGATGGCAAAGGCGCCCTTGATCTTGTCGGCGTCCCTCTTCCAGTCGCGGCGCACGACGATCTTGTTGTCCTTCACCTTGGCCAGCCCGTTCTGGCCCTGGATGAACTCCACCAGCCCTTGGGGTGAGGCGAATTTGTCGTTGTGGAACTGGATCGTCGCGCCCTTGGGGCCGCCGTCCATTTTGGCGATGCCAGCGCGCTTGCACATCGCCTTGATCCGCACAACCAGCATCAGCGTGTTCACTTCCTTGGGCAGCTTGCCGAAACGGTCGATCAGTTCAGCCGCGAAGCCTTCCAGCTCCACCTTGGTCGACAGCGACGACAGGCGGCGGTAAAGGCCCAGGCGCACATCCAGATCCGGCACATACTCCTCGGGGATCAGCACCGGAACGCCCAGATTGATCTGCGGCGCCCACTGATCGTCGGCATCCGACAGCCCCTCCATCTCGCCCGCCTTGATCTTGGCAATCGCCTCTTCCAGCATCGACTGGTAGAGCTCATAGCCGACATCGCGCATCTGGCCCGACTGCTCCTCCCCCAAAAGGTTGCCGGCGCCCCGGATATCAAGGTCTTGCGAGGCGAGCGTAAAGCCCGCACCCAGCGTGTCGAGGGAACCCAGAACCCGCAGCCGCTTCTCTGCTGCCGGTGTCAGCCGCTGGCGCGGCTTGGTCGTGAGGTAAGCATAGGCGCGGGTCTTGGATCGCCCGACGCGGCCCCGGATCTGGTAGAGCTGCGACAGGCCGAACATGTCGGCGCGATGCACCACCATCGTGTTGGCGGTCGGAATATCCAGCCCACTTTCGACAATAGTGGTTGCCAGCAGCACATCGTATTTGCCGTCATAGAAGGCGTTCATCCGGTCATCGAGCTCGCCCGCCGCCATCTGCCCGTGCGCCACCACATAGGTGAGCTCCGGCAGCTGCGCCTTCACGAACTCCTCGACATCCGGAAGATCGGTGATGCGCGGCACCACATAGAAGCTTTGGCCGCCACGGTAATGCTCGCGCAACAGCGCCTCGCGGATGGTGACGCTGTCGAATTCGCTGACATAGGTGCGGATTGCCAAGCGGTCCACGGGGGGCGTGCCGATGATCGACAGATCACGCACGCCCGTAAGCGACAGCTGCAGCGTCCGCGGGATTGGCGTGGCCGTCAGCGTCAGCACATGGATGTCGCTGCGCAGCTGTTTCAGCCGCTCCTTATGGGCGACGCCGAAGTGCTGCTCCTCGTCGATGATCAAGAGGCCGAGGTTCTGGAACTTGATGTTCTTGGCCAGCACCGCGTGGGTGCCGACCACGATGTCGACGGTGCCTTTGGCCAGCCCTTCGCGGGTCTGGCTGGCTTCCTTCGCGCTAACAAAGCGCGACAACTGACTGACCTGCAACGGGAAACCGCGGAACCGTTCGGCAAAAGACGCGGCATGCTGACGCGCCAGCAGCGTGGTTGGCGCGACCACCGCGACCTGCAGGCCCGACATCGCCGCGACAAAGGCCGCGCGCATCGCCACCTCGGTTTTGCCGAAGCCCACGTCGCCGCAGATCAGCCGGTCCATCGGCTGGCCGGAGTGCAGATCCTCCATCACGTCCTCGATGGCGCGCAGCTGATCGTCGGTTTCCTGATAGGGGAAACGGGCGGAGAACTCCTCCCACGCGTGCGGCGGCGGGTCCATCACCGGCGCCTTGCGCAGGGCGCGTTCGGCGGCGATGCGGATCAGCTTGTCCGCCATCTCGCGGATGCGTTCCTTCAACTTAGCCTTCTTGGCCTGCCAGGCGCCGCCGCCGAGACGGTCCAAGAGCCCCTCGTCATGGCCGTATTTGGACAGCAGTTCGATGTTCTCGACGGGCAGGTAGAGCTTCGCCTGTTCGGCGTATTCCAGCAGGATGCATTCATGCGCGGCGCCCGCGGCGGTGACCACCTCCAGTCCCTTGTAGCGGCCGATGCCATGGTCCACATGCACCACCAGATCGCCGGGCGTGAGCGACTGGGTCTCGGTCAGGAAGTTCTCCGCCTTGCGGCGTTTCTTCGGCGCCCGGATCAGCCGGTCGCCCAGCACGTCCTGCTCCGAAATCACCGTCATATCCGGCGCTTCGAACCCGTGTTCCAGCGCCCAGACCGCCAGATGCAGGCCGGATTTGCCGATGCGTGTACCGTCCATCACCGGGATCGCTTCGGCCAGTCCCTCATCCTCGATCAGCCCGGTCAGGCGTTCCCGAGCGCCCTCGGAGTAGGAGGCGATAAGCACCGGCCCCTCTTGTATCCGGGCCTTAATATGCGCTGCCAAGGCGCCGAAAAGGCTGACATTTTCCTGCTGCCGTTCCGGCGCGAAGTTGCGCCCGATGCGTCCGCCTGCATCCGCCACGCCAGGGCCGGAAGCCTGCGGCAGAGGATGAAACTGCACGACGCGCATGTCCGCAACCGCCGCCTCCCAGGCCGCATCGTCAAGATACAGCAGGCCCGGCGGTGTAGGTTTATATACGGTGTCGATCCGCCCCTTCTGTTCCAGCGCGTGCTTGCGGGTGCCGTACTGGTCCTCAATGCTGTCCCAGCGCGCCAGACGTGCCGGTGTCAGTTGGTCATCCAGCGTGACGGTCGCCTGCGGCAGGTAGTCGAACAGCGTTTCCAGCTTCTCGTGGAAGAACGGCAGCCAGTGCTCGATCCCCTGATGCTTGCGCCCGGCGCTGACGGCCTCGTAAAGCGGATCATCAGTACCCGCCGCGCCGAACTCAATCCGGTAGTTCTGGCGGAACCGGGTGATCGCCGCTTCGTCCAGGATCACCTCGGAGACCGGTGCCAGTTCCACCACCTCCAGCTTCTCGGTGGTGCGCTGGGTGGCCGGGTCGAACCGGCGGGCGCCGTCCAGCACATCGCCAAAGAGGTCCAGCCGCACCGGGCCGCTTTCACCGGGCGGGAAGATGTCGATGATACCGCCGCGAATGGCGTAGTCACCTGGCTCCATCACCGTGGGGCTTTGCGAAAACCCCATGCGGACCAGGAAGTTGCGCAGTGCTTCTTCATCCACCCTTTGATCGACGCGGGCGGTAAAGGCTGCCTCGCGCAGCACCTCGCGCGCGGGCACCCTCTGGCTCGCGGCGTTGAGCGTGGTCAGCAGCACAAACTGCCTCGGCATCTGATGCACCAGAGCCGCCAGGGTCGCCATTCGCGCCGCGGAGATGTCCGCATTCGGCGACACCCGGTCATACGGCAGGCAATCCCAGCCCGGAAACACAAACACCGGCATATCCGGCGCGAAGAAGGCAAGTGCGGCCCGCATCGCCTCCATCCACTTGTCGTCACGCGCCACATGCAGCACCGGCGTGCCGGACTTCTGCACTTCCTTCAGGATCAGCCGGGCGTCAAACCCTTCGGGCGCGCCGCCCATGGTGATTGCACGCTGTGCCATGCGGTTTCCTTTCCGGAACTTCCTCCGGGACGGCCCCGGGTCTTACAGGGCTCCGATTGCCAGGTTCTGGTACATCCCCCAGAACGCCGTGACCAGAATGGAGACCATTCCGACAAACTGAATGTAGAGACGGCAAAAGGCCAGCCGCCTGCGCAGGTCCTCGCCTGCCGCCTGTTCCCGGGCGATCCGGCGGGCAGTGAAAAAACTGATCAGTCCCACCACCGACATTGGAAAGGCCAGCAGGAACACGGCCTGGGCAATTTCCATCAGGTAGACAAACCCCAAAGTGGCCAGCGCCGAGAGGACAAAACAGGCAAGGGCCACAATCCACGGTCCTGAAACGTCAGCGATGTACAGCATGCGGTTCACGTTGACCCGGGTGATATCCTCCAGGTCCCGCTCCGCTTGGCCGCCGCGGCGGCGTGCACGGTAAACCATGTCGTAGGGCACGCCCAGAATCCAATGGCTGGCAGACGACCACAGGACAGCCAGCGAAATCCAATACCACAGGTTGGAGAAAGACCGCAGGTCAATCATCTCATAGATAATTTCAAGCAGGTCCACTCCAGCCCCCGTCTGCCGCTGCCGGCCCTTGGGGCCTTTTCTTGTAACCGGCCCTATATCAACCGGGAAGCGCCCGCAGGCAAGCCCGCAGGGCGCACAAGTTTTCCGGCGCGGCGAATGTGCCTCTTGTTCCCGGGGCGGCTTCCATGCCACCCATGGGCCAGCCCAAACGAGAGACCGCCATGAAGCCTACCGTCGCGCCCTTTCCCGCCGCCCGTCTGCGCCGCACCCGTGCCAGCCAGGCGATCCGCAATCTGGTGCAGGAAAACACCCTGAGCCCGTCCGATTTCATCTGGCCGGTGTTTGTCCGCGACGGCGAAGGCCAGGAGGAACCGGTTTCCTCGATGCCCGGCGTGATGCGCCGTTCAGTCGACAGGATTGCCGAGGCGGCAGTTGAGGCCCAGGCACTGGGTATTCCCGCCATCTGCCTGTTTCCCTACACCGATGCCTCGCTCAAGACCGAAGATTGCGCAGAGGCCTGGAACCCGGATAACCTGACCAACCGCGCCATTCGCGCCATCAAGGCCGCGGCGCCGGAGATCGCGGTGATGACCGATGTGGCGCTTGACCCCTACAACATCAACGGCCACGACGGTTATGTGGTGGATGGCGAGATCGTCAATGACGCCACTGTCGAGGCGCTGGTCAAGATGACCCTGGCCCAGGCCGATGCGGGCGCCGACATCATCGGACCGTCCGACATGATGGACGGGCGCATCGGCGCGATGCGCACGGCACTGGAAAAGGCGGGTCACCACAATGTGGCGATCCTCTCCTACTCGGCCAAATACGCCTCTGCCTACTATGGGCCGTTCCGCGATGCGGTCGGCGCTTCCGGCGCGCTGAAGGGCGACAAGAAGACCTATCAGATGGACCCGGCCAACAGCGACGAGGCGCTGCGGCTGATCGAGCGCGACCTGCAGGAAGGCGCCGACATGGTCATGGTGAAGCCGGGCATCGCCTATCTGGATATCTGCCACCGGGTGAAAACAGCCTTCGGCGTGCCAACCTACGCGTATCAGGTTTCCGGTGAATACGCGATGATCCAGGCCGCGTCGCAGAACGGCTGGGTTGACGGCGAAAAGGTGATGATGGAAAGCCTGATGGCCTTCAAGCGTGCGGGCTGCAACGGCATCCTCACCTATTTCGCCCCCGCTGCTGCGCGGCTGCTGAACGGCTGACCTGCCAAGCCGGGCCGCGCGTGATCACTTCAGCGGGAAGCCGCCAATAACTGCCTTCGCAGCGGATGACAGGCAGCGGTTTTCCGCGTATAACCCTGGCCAGAGCCGGACCAAACCGGCCTTGGAGCAATTCATTACAGGCACCTGAAAAATGAGCGAGATTTTCTCTACCCGCATGACCCGCCGCGGTTTTGCCCTGACCGCGCTGGCCGGAGCCGGTGTAACCGCCGCCTGCGGCAACGGCGTCGGCAACAGCAACGCCGCCACGATCGACGCCCGCGTCGATGCCACGCTGAACCAGATGTACAGCCAGTACCCCAACACCCGCACCCTGGCAGAAAAGGCCACCGGCATGCTGGTGATGCCGCTGGTGACAGAGGCCGGATTTGTCTTTGGCGGCGCCTACGGCCGTGGCGCGCTGCGGATCAATGGCGTGACCGTCGACTACTACGCCACCTACAAGGGCAACGCCGGGCTGCAGATCGGCGCCCAGCAGTACGCCCACGTGCTGTTCTTCATGACCCAGGACGCGCTCGCAGGCTTCCGCCGCTCCTCAGGCTGGGCGGCAGGCGCCGATGTGGAATATGTGATCAAGGACGAAGGCAACGCGCTGAGCGCTGACACCAACACGCTGACGTCGCCGGTGCTGGCCGTGGTCTTTGCCCAGGCGGGCCTACGCGTGGGCGCCACCCTGGAAGGCACCAAATACACCCGCATCATTCCCTGAGCGAATGCAGCGGCGGCGGCAGGATCCACCTCTTTATCCGGAGGGAATTATCCCCGCCAGAGGCATGGCCTTTCCACCTGGAAAGGCCATTTTCCTTTGCGATCAGCCGTCCAGCTTGCGCAGCCGCTTGAACAGCGACGAGGTGTCCCAGCGCCCGCCGCCCATTTTCTGCACATCCTTGTAGAACTGATCGACCAGCGCGGTCACCGGCAGGCTGGCGCCGGTTTCATCCGCCGCATCCAGGCAGATGCCCAGATCCTTGCGCATCCAGTCCACCGCAAAGCCATGCTCGAAATGATCGTCCAGCATGGTCTCATAACGGTTGGCCATCTGCCAGCTGCCTGCGGCGCCCTGGCTGATCACCTCGACCACCGCACGCCCGTCCAGCCCCGCCTTCTCTGCGAAATGCAGCGCCTCGCTCAGCCCCTGCACCAGGCCGGCGATAGCGATCTGGTTGCACATCTTGGTCATCTGCCCGGCACCGCTCTCACCGATGCGGCGGCAGATGCGGGCATAGGCGCCGATCACCGGCTCTGCGCGGGCATAGGCATCCTCATCGCCGCCGCACATGACCGACAGCACGCCATTCTCCGCCCCGGCCTGACCGCCGGAGATCGGCGCATCGACAAAGGCGATACCGTTCTCTGCTGCTGCACCGTACAGCTCCCGCGTGACCTTGGCTGACACCGTGGTGTGATCGGTAAACACCGTTCCCTTGGCCATACCGGCAAAGGCCCCGTCAGCGCCGAGGCAGACCGAGCGCAGGTCGTCGTCATTGCCGACGCAGGCCATTACGAAATCCGCGCCCGAGGCCGCCGCCCGCGGGGTCGCCGCGAAATGGCCGCCATGCTCTTTGGCCCAGGCTTTGGCCTTGGCCTCGGTACGGTTGTAAGCGGTAACCTCATGGCCCGCGGCCTGCAGGTGCCCGGCCATCGGATAGCCCATGACGCCAAGCCCCAGAAACGCGATTTTTGCCATCTGCTTTTCCCCTGATCTGTCTTCGCATATGTTGGCGCCAACCCTACCACCGCCGCCGCGGGGCGCAATCTGCCATGCGGCTGGAAATGACAAAAACCAAGGGAAAACAACCGCTGATGGGACTTCTCTTCCGCTGGCTTCTGCGTCTTGCTGCGGGCCTGATTCTGCTGAGCGTTCTGGCTGCCGCGCTGGTCTATTACCTCGCCTCGCAGTCACTGCCCGAATACGACAAGGAGCTGGCCCTGCCCGGCCTGTCCTCCCCCGTTGAAATCGTGCGCGACAACGCCAATGTGCCGCATGTTTTCGGCAGCTTCGGCGCCAGCGATGAGGATGTCTATTTCGGTCTCGGCTATGCCCATGCGCAGGACCGGCTGTGGCAGATGGCAGTGATGCGCCGCACCGCCCAGGGCCGCCTGTCGGAAATCTTCGGCACCCGCACGGTGGAGACCGACACCTACCTGCGCCGCCTCGACCTCTATAATCTGGCGCGGCAATCGGTTGAGGTGCAGTCGCCTGAGGCGTTGGCGGCGCTCACGGCCTACGCCGCCGGCGTAAATGCGCGGCTGCTGGAGATCAACGAGGACGCATTGGGCCGCGGCGCGCCGGAAATGTTCCTGTTTCAGATGCCGCTGGCCCCCTGGCAGCCTGCCGACAGCATCGCGATCATGAAGCTGATGGCGCTTCAGCTCTCCGGCCACATGAAGGAAGAGATCCTGCGCGCCCGCACGTCGCTGGCACTGAACGATCCGGACCGCATCCGGGACATCCTGCCGGATGCCCCCGGCAAAGGTGTGACCGCCTTGCCCGAATACGCCGAACTGGTGCCGGGCGCCCGGAAGTATGCCGCTGCTGATCCTGCAGAGGAAAGCAGCCTGTTGTTCCCTGTCGCACCGCGCGGTCTGGCCGGTGCCTCCAACGCCTGGGCCGCCGCACCCAGCCGTTCCGCTGCAGGCGGAACGCTGCTGGCCAACGACCCGCATCTGGGCCTCAGCGCCCCGGGCATCTGGTATCTGGCACGGCTGGAACTGGGCTCCGGCGGCGTGATCGGCGGCACCATTCCTGGCATCCCTGCAGTGATCACCGGACGCTCCGACGCTTTGGGATGGGGCGTCACCTCCTCCTACATGGACGACCAGGACCTGCTCATCGAGAAGCTCAACCCGGAAAACCCGCAGGAATATCTGAGCGTTGACGGTCACAAGAAATTCATCACCCGCCCCTCGATCATCAAGATCAAGGACGAGGCCCCCGTCACCCTGACCCTGCGCTGGACCGACAACGGCCCGGTGCTGCCCGGTTCCATGTTCAACCTGGCGGAAATCACCCCGCCCGGCCATGTGGTGTCGCTCAGCTGGACCGTGCTCAGCCCCAGGGACACCTCGATGAGCGCCGCCATTGGCCTGATGCGCAGCGCTTCGGTGCAGGAGGCAATCATTGCAGGCGAAGATTTTGTTGCCCCGGCGCAGAACCTGACGCTGGCGGACAAGGACACCGTCGCGCTCAAGACCGTCGGAGCGTTTCCGCTGCGCGACGCGGCGCATCAAAGCAAAGGCCGGATGCCCAGCCAGGGCTGGCGCCCGGAAAACCGCTGGCAGGGCCGCGCGCCCTATGCGGAAAACCCCGAGTTCGTCAGCCCGGCTGGCGGCATCCTGGGCAATACCAACAACAAGATCCTCGACCGTCCTTTCCCCCGGCACGTCTCCTTTGACTGGGGCGACACCCAGCGCATCCACCGCTGGGAAAAGCTGATGCAGAACCGCGAGGTCCATACCCGCGACAGCTTCATCGAGGCGCAGCTGGACACCGTCTCCTACACCGCGCGCACCCTGCTGCCGCTGATCGGCGCCAACCTGTGGTTCACCGGCGAGGCCGCCCCTGCAGGTACCCGCGAGCGCCAGCGCCAGATTGCCCTCACCCTGCTGTCGGAATGGAACGGCGAGATGAACGAGCATCTGCCGGAGCCGCTGATCTATGCCGCCTGGCTGCGCGCTCTGCAGACGCGTCTGATCACTGACGAACTGGGCCCGGTCGCCAAATCCTACCGCCACGTGGAGCCGCTGTTCATCGAGCGCGTCTTCCGCAACGTCGACGGTGCTGCCGTCTGGTGCGACGTGCGCCAGAGCGCGCCGGAAGAGACATGCACCGACATGGCCCGGCTGGCGCTGGATGATGCGCTGATCTGGATCGAGGAACGCTACGGGGATGCGCTGGAATCGCTGCGCTGGGGCGATGCGCATCAGGCGGTGCAGGACCATGCAGTGCTGGGCGATGTGCCGCTGCTGCGCTATTTCGTGAACATCCGCCAGTCCACCAGCGGCGGCGACAACACCCTGCAGCGCGGCAAAAGCTCCGGCAAGGATCCGGATCCGTTCCAGAACATTCACGCCGCAGGCTACCGCGGGGTTTATGACTTTGCCGATCCGGACAGCTCCGTTTTCATCACCGCCACCGGCCAGTCCGGCCACCCGCTGTCACGCTATTATGACGACATGGCGCAGCTGTGGCGCCGGGGCGAATACATCCCGATGTCGCTGGACGAGGAACTCGCCCGCGCCGCAGCCGTCGGCATCACCCGGATCACGCCGAGGCAATAAAAAAACGGGCGCTACGGCGCCCGATTTTTCTTTCTCAGAGCTGATGAAAATCACAGCCTCTCGAATTTCGCTTTCTGCCGGTCGGTCCACAGCACGGTGATTTCGAAACCGGTCTCGGTCTGCTCCTCTTGCTGCACAAGGTCCTCCTTGAACAGCCAGGCGCGCTGTTTGCCTTGCGCAAAGGTGAGGGTCAGCAATTCCTCGTGCCGCACACCCTGAAGTTTCTCGGCAATGTCAGCCAGCAGGCCGTCCAGCCCCTCGCCGGTCAGGGCTGAGATTGCATGAATGCCTTCCTCGCGCGCCGCGCGCTGACGGCGTGCATCCGCCTCTTCCTCCGGCAGCTGATCCAGCTTGTTCCAAACCTCGATCCGGGCACGGTTCTCATCCACCCCCAGCGACGTCAGGATCGCCTCCACATCCTCTGCCTGTTCTTCGCTTTGGTCATGGCTGATGTCGCGCACATGCAGGATCACGTCCGCGGCCAGCACCTCTTCCAGCGTGGCGCGGAAGGCGGCCACCAGTTCGGTCGGCAGGTCAGAGATAAAGCCCACGGTGTCGGACAGGATCACCTCCGGCCCGTCGGGGATCTGCACCCGGCGCATGGTGGGGTCCAGAGTGGCAAAAAGCATGTCCTTGGCCATCACCTCAGCGCCCGTCAGCCGGTTGAACAGCGTCGACTTGCCGGCGTTGGTGTAACCCACCAGCGCCACGATGGGGTAAGGCACCTTAGCGCGCGAGGCGCGGTGCAGCGTCCGGGTCTTCACCACCTTGTCCAGCTGGCGGCGCAGCCGCACCAGCTGGTCGTCGATGGCACGCCGGTCGGCCTCGATCTGAGTTTCGCCGGGTCCGCCGACAAACCCCAGGCCGCCGCGCTGGCGCTCCAGGTGGGTCCAGGCCCGCACGAGCCGCGTCCGCTGGTAGCTGAGCGCCGCCATCTCGACCTGCAGCACGCCTTCGCGGGTCGCCGCACGGTCCGAGAAGATCTCAAGGATCAGCCCGGTACGGTCGAGGATTTTGACCTTCCAGGCCTTCTCCAGATTGCGCTGCTGAACAGGGGAAACCGGCCCGTCGATCAGGACCAGTTCAATTTCATTTGCTTTCAGGATGCCTGCCAGCTCTTCGATCTTGCCGGAGCCGAACAGCATCCCCGGATGCGCCTTCGGCAGGCGCACCACGTTTGATCCGATCACGTCAAGATCGGGCAAGGCCGCTGCCAGCGCAACGGCCTCTTCCAGCGCGGGAGCAGCCTCGCGGCGCCCGCTGTCTGATTTGATTTCCGGATGCAGGACCCAGGCGCGGGTCTGCTTCCTTTCATGCTCCATCAATTGGAGTCTTCACCCTCATAGAGACTGATCGGCTGGGCCGGCATGATGGTCGAGATCGCGTGTTTGTAGACTAGCTGCGACTGTCCGTCGCGGCGCAGCAGCACGCAGAAGTTGTCGAACCAGGTGATCACACCCTGCAGCTTGACCCCGTTGATCAGAAAGATTGTAACCGGAACCTTGGTTTTGCGAACGTGATTCAGGAAGGCATCCTGAAGATTCTGTCTGTCCGAAGCCATTTTTTATTATCTCGCCTTTGTTCTTGCCGCGCGCTGCGGACCAGCGCGCACGTTAAAATTCAGTATGGACAAAGAAAAAATAAGTTTCCAGCCGAAAAACACTTTTCACTTCCGCGGCAATCAGCTGCGCCAGAGGTTCGGGGACAGCAGCGCGATGAAAGCCAGCGTCTCCAGCCGTCCCAGCACCATCGCAATGCACAGGATCAGCTTGGCCGGGTCGGTCAGCAGGTTCAGCACAATCGGCGCGCTGCTGGCGCTTTCAGTCAGCGGACCGGTGGTGGACAGCGCCGCGATTGCCAGCACCAGCGACTGTTCGAAGCTGGATCCGACAGCGGCCAGCGCGGTGCTGACCAGCGCCAGCGACAGGGCAAACAGCATGAAAAAAATCCAGGCGACAAAGGCGCCGTTCTTCTGCAGACGCTTGGTCCGGTCGCCTTCGCCGCTCACTGAACTCGGGTGCACCAGCCGCTCCATTTCGCGCAGACCGTTGAGGTAGAGCGCATAAACCCGCAGCAGCTTGACTCCGCCCGCCGTTGTGGCCACGCCGCCGCCGAATACTGCCAGCCCCAGCAGGATCATGCCCGGGGTTTCCAGCCCGGACCATGTCCGGGCCGCTTCCCAATGCAGGCTCTCGAACCCGGTGGTGGACAGGAAAGACATCACCGTGAACACCGTCCCCCAAAGTGCCCTCAGCGCCTGCAGCAGATCCTCGCCCGCATCCACCTCATAGGCCGCCACCCAGTGGCGCAGGAACAAGAGCAGCGGCACGCCGAAGACGATCAGCAGCCCGGTGCGGAATTCCGGGTCCTTATCCAGGCGCCCCTGCCCGGATGTCACCGTATCGCTGGAGAAGGTCAACCGCGACAAGGCGAAAAACATGAACAGGAACATCACCATCTCGCCGGCGATGCCGCTGGCCGCGTTCTCCACCCCGCCGGTGGCCGAAATGCCGGAGGTCGCCATCACCGACATCGCATGGCTGAGGCCAGTCAGCGCCTGTTCCCCGGTGATCATCAGCAACAGCCACAGAACCATGGTCAGCCCGGCATAGACCGGCGCCAGAGTGCGGGTGACCAGCACTAGCTGGCGCCGCGGATCCGCCTTTTCCATATGGCCCGGCCCCGCAGTGCCGCCGCCCGGCTCGCCCTTGGCGGTGACCTCGAAACCGCCCAGCGACATCGGCGCCAGCACCGCCGAGGCGGCCACCCACATCAACAGCCCGCCCATCCAGCCGACCATCGCCCGCCACAGATGCACGCTGGGCGGCAGGCGGCCCGGATCAGCCCAGATATCGGCGCCGGTGGTGGTGATGGCGCTGACCATGTCGAAATAGGCATTCACATAGCGGGTGCTGATCAGCGCCTCCTGCACCGGCACCGCCAGGAACAGCGGCAGCACCGTGAAGGTAGCCAGCAGTGACAGCAGCTGGCCCGGCATCCCGTAGCGCGGCACCCGGTTGCCCATCGACAGGGCAATCAGCACCACCAGGATCAGCCCCGCCAGGCCGGCGTAGAAGAAGCTCTGCGATGTATGATGGTCGTCCAGCACCAGCGCGTGCACGGCCGGCAGCCACATCGCCAGCGAGGCGATTCCCCAGATCAGCAGGAACAGCGGCAGGCGCAGGACGCCGATGGGGGCTTGGACCACGCGGCGCATACTAGAAGTAGTCGATCGACACCTGCAGGAGCCGCTCCACCTCGGGCACGTCATCAGCCATAGCAAACAGCGCGATCACGTCACCCTCTTCGATCCGGGTCTCGCCCGACGGGCGCAGCATTTCGCCGTTTTTCAGGATGCCGCCGACCAGAACGCCTTCGGGGAAATCGGTCTCCCGGATCATCTGCCCGGCGATCGGCGACGTCGACAGCACTTCCGCCTCGATCATCTCGGCTTCGGCATCGCCCAGCGAATAGACCTGCCGCACCCGGCCATAGCGGATGTGGCGCAGGATCGAGCTGACGGTGGTGGAGCGCGGGTTGATATAGGCGTCGATCCCAAGGTGCGGCAGCAGCGGCACCAGGGTCGGGTCGTTGATCAGCGCGATCGCCAGCGGGCAGCCCTCGGCCTTAGCCCGCACCGCCGCCAGCATGTTGACCTTGTCGTCATCGGTCACCGCCAGCAGCGCATCCGCCTTGTCGATGCCTGCCTCGATCATCAGCGACCGGTCCAGACCGTCGCCGTTCAGCACGATGGTGCGCTCCAGTTCCTCGGCGGCGCGTTCAGCGCATCTGCGGTCCCGCTCGATCACCTTGGCGCGGATCCTTGCGGTGCTGCTCTCCAGCGCCTTCGCCACTTCCAGCCCCACGTTGCCGCCGCCGACCACAACCACCCGGTCCTGGCGTTTTTCCTTCTTGCCGAAGACCTCGATGGTGCGGGGCACGTCATCCACGTGGGAAAACACATAGCAGCTGTCGCCCACGAACAGCTGGTCGCCCGGCTCCGGCGCAAACAGGGTGCCGTCGCGGCGGACCCCCACCACAATCGCGCGCAGGGTGGAGAACAGATCGGTCAGCTGGCGCAGCGGCGTATTCACCACCGGGCATTCGGCATCGATCTGGATGCCCAGGAGCTGCGCCTTACCGCCCATGAAGGTCTCGGTGTCAAAGGCAGCCGGTGCCGAAAGCCGCTGCATCGCCGCCGCAGCCACTTCGCGCTCCGGGCTGATCACCACGTCGATCGGCAGATGCTCGCGCTGGTAAAGGTCGGAATAGATCGCGGTGAGATAGCTTTTTGCCCGCAGCCGGGCGATCTTGCGCTGGATCTTGAACACCGAATGCGCCACCTGGCAGGTCACCATGTTGACCTCGTCCGAGTGGGTGGCGGCAATGATCATGTCGGCATCCTGCGCCCCGGCCCGCTCCAGAACGTCCGGGTAGGAGGCAAAGCCGTGAATGCCCTGCACGTCCAAAGTATCCGTTGCGCGCCGCACCAGGTCCGGATTGTTGTCGACCACCGTGACATCATTGTGCTCACCGGACAGGTGCCGGGCGATCTGCCAGCCGACCTGGCCCGCGCCGCAGATAATGACCTTCATTTACATGTCCCTTGGCGGAGTTTCGGGCAGAGTTCTGCGTGATGTGAATGACAGATGCCGCTTTCACGGTCAAATTAATTGTAACTTCCTCAGTTTGCGGCCATTCTTACTCCATGCGACGGAGTGTGACGATCCCCGCGGGCACGGCATTGCTGGCTCTCGCAGCGGCCTGCGGACCGCTGCCGGTCTACTACAAACAGGGGGCAGAGGTATCGCGTCTGCAAAGCGATGAGCTGACCTGCGCCACCCAGGCGCTGAAGGATGCCCCTGTTGCCAATGAAATCCGCCAGCACCCGCCTGTCTACTACCCGGGCCGCCAGGTCTGCCACGGCGGCAGCTGCTATTACCGGCCCGGTTATTGGGTGGATGGCGGTATCTACACGGTCGATGTGAACAAGCCCTTGCGCCGTCGGCTGGAGAAAGCCTGCATGGCCTCAAAAGGGTATCAGCAGATCGCGCTGAAGCGCTGCACCCAGCGGAGCGCAGCAGCGCCCGCCGACCCGCGCCTGGCACCGCTGACAGAGGCGTCCTGCGCGCAGCGTAACCGGGATGGCAGCGTCATCATCCGCACCGACGGCTGAGCGCCCGGCCTCCCCGCAGCTGTGAACAGCCGTTCTGCGGCGGGACACTTTTGATTTGCGGTCTAAGTTCAAGTAAGCTGAACCCGATTGTATTTTGAACAGTATTCTCAAAAGAGAAAGGTACCTGATGCGGATTCATTTCCTGTTTGCCGCGCTGCCCGTGGCAGCCGTTACCGCAGCCTGTGAACCAACGGCCCCGATCGCGCCGCCGCCGACCGCTGCACCGGCCGCCGCCCCTGCTCCCGCGACTTACAGCGCACCCGCCACGCGGCCTGCATCGACGGCCACGCCAGCCCAGGCCCCGGCTCCAGCGGCCCCGACCGTTGAACCTATTGGCCCGCCGGGCGGTGGCGGGGCCGGTTCCGGCGGCGGCGGTGGTGCTGGCGGCGGCGGCGGCTCCGGCGGCGGCGGGGGCTGGGGCTGATACCCGGACCGCGCCATGACAGCTCTCCGTCCGAAATGTTCCGCTCTTGCAGCCGCACTTCTGGCTGTTACCCTGCTGCCGCCTGCGGCAGCACAGGCTGCCTTTGAAACCAGCGAACGGGGTGCCGCCCCGGAAACCGCCATCGTCATCGGCATTCAGGACTATGACCATGTCAGTGACCTGACCAATACCCGCAAGGACGCGGAGGCGATGGCAGATATGCTCAGGTCCTTCGGCTATACGGTCTATGAAGGCTACGACCTGGACAAACGGGGGTTCGAGGCGCTGCTGCGCCAGGCTGCGCTCAACATCCGTGATGGCAGCCAGGTGTTTTTCTACTACGCAGGCCATGGCATCCAGCTGGGACGGCGCAACTACCTTCTGACCAGCGATGCTGAACTCACCGGCATACACGACCTGCCATTCCAGTCAGTCACCCTAGACCGGGTGTCCGCCATTCTGGGTGGCAAGGCCGGCAGCCAGATCCTGATGCTGGATTCCTGCCGCGACAACCCGGTGCCGCAAGCCAAGCTCAACGCCGAAGTCGGCGCCCAGCTCTATGAGGCGCGCGAAGGCTTTGACGTGTTCCGCCCGCCGCTGAACACACTGGTGGCGTTTTCCACCTCTCCCGGCGCCACCGCGCTGGACGGCGAGCCGGGCAGCAACAGCCCCTATACCGCCTCTGTCGTGCGGCATTTCCCGGCCAGCCCTGACGAGGACGCGATGACCGTCCTGGCCGCCATCCGCAGCGATGTCTACAGCGCCACCGGCAACACCCAGGTGCCTTGGGAAAGCTCGACCCTGATGCAGAAGATCTATCTGCGCCCCGCCGAACGGTCGCTGAACATTGCCGCGGCGGAACCGGACACCGCTCCGGAATCCGCTCCTGCCAGCCTCGACCAGATCCCGGCGGAACTATCTCTCAAGGTTCCGCTTGGCCGGGCACTGGAGCTGGCGCCGGAAATCAGCCCCTATGTCCAGGCCGGCACCAAGGTGTCGATCGTGGAAACCCCGTCTGCCGGAGTGACCTCGCTGCGGTCCGGCGAGGGCAGCACACTTAGCCTCAGCTATGCACCGAAACTCTCCGAGCTGCCCGCCCGCAAGGACGGCGGCCAGGTCCGCACGGACCGGATGGTGCTGCGGCTTGCCCAAGCGGACACGGTGCGTGATGTCACCGTGAACCTGGAGATGATTGCACGGCAATGCGATCTGGAGGCAGGCGACCTGCTGGACCCGCAGGGGGTCGGTTTGTTCCGCTATCCCAATGAGATCGACCTCAAGGCGGCTGAAACCGCCTGCCGCGAGGCAGTGGAGGCCGCGCCGGACATCGGCCGTCTACATTACCAGCTTGGCCGGGCGCTGCAGGGTCAGGGCCGTCTGATGGAGGCCTACGAAGCCTTTGAAAAGGCCGCAGATCTAGGCCACATCCGTGCCTACAACGCAGTGGCCTACCTGCACGTCACACCAAACGTGGACCGCGAAACCGTGCCGATCCCCTATAACCCGGACAAGGCCTTTTCCTTGTGGGACAAAGGGATCGACGCCGGCGACCCGTTCTCTATGCATGCGCGCGGCAAGCGGCTGCTGCGCAAGAACGGGACAGCGGAAGAAAAGCAGCGCGGCTTTGATCTCCTCAGCCGTGCGGTGGAGCTGGGCCACACCTATGCGCTGAATGAACTGGGCGTGTTCTTCCTGTGGAGCGGCGATGAACTGGCCCAACCGGAGCGCGGGCTGACGTATCTGGAAGCCTCCGCCGGGCGCGGCGACATCTACGGCACGGCCAACCTTGGCTATGTCTACCGCGACGGCGGCGCCGGGAAGGCGGTGGATAAGGAGAAAGCCCGCGCGCTGTTTGCCGAGGCCGCGCAGCTGGGCCACCCGCATGCCCCGGGTGAGATCGGCCGGATGATCATGAACGGCGATCTGCCCAGCAGCGATGCCGCCGAGGCGCTGGAATGGTATGACATGGGCCTCGCCCGCGGCGATGCCTGGGGCGGTGCCAACGGTGCCTGGGTCGCGTTGAACCGGCTGTCAGACCGCATGCCGGCCCACGCCGCCGCGGTCCGAGCCGGCAAGGCGATGGCGCTGAATGACCCGGATGCCCGTGCCGCCGCGCGGGAGCTTCTGGCAGGCATGAACCAAATGGACATCGCCGCCGCCACCCAGTCTGTCCTGCGCGGGCTGGGATCCGGCATTGCCGTTGACGGCCAGTTCGGGCCGGCCTCCCGCCGGGAGCTGGCCGACTGGGCCCGCCAAGCAGGCCTGCCGGCAATTGTTCCAGAGGACGCAATCAGCCAGTTGCAGCTGGCTGCACAGGTTCATTTCGCGCTGAACCCGATCCGCCAGGACCTGTTCTGATGCCAAAGCGCCCGGAGAGATCCGGGCGCGGGGGCCTGATCAGGCCTCTTCTTCTTCGCTCTCCACATGCGCCACCCGGGCGCCTGCCTTGTTGGATGTGACCACCCCTAGCGACTTCAGCTTGCGGTGCAGCGCCGAGCGCTCCATGCCGACAAAAGACGCTGTGCGGCTGATATTGCCGCCAAAACGGTTGATCTGGGTCAGCAGGTACTCGCGTTCGAACGCCTCCCGCGCCTCGCGAAGCGGCAGGGTGGCCAGCGCGCCGGACAGCACCACCCGGCCCTCTTCCTGCGGCTTCTCTTCCTCGCGCGGCAGATCCTTGGCCTCGATCGGGCCGCTGCCATCTCCCAGGATCAGCACCCGCTCCACCAGGTTCTTCAGCTGGCGCACGTTGCCCGGCCACAGCATGGTCTGCATCAGCGCCACGGCTTCCTCGGTCAATTCGCGCAGCGGCAGGCCCTGGGCCTCGTTGAACTGGGCGATGAAATGGCCCGCCAGCAGCGGAATATCCTCGCGCCGGTCCGCCAGCGACGGCACCGCCACCGGCACCACGTTCAACCGGTGATACAGCTCCTGCCGGAAAGTTCCGGCCTCGATCTCTGCATCCAGGTCCTTGTTGGTGGAGGACACCACCCGCAGGTCGACCCGGATCTTGTCCGAACCGCCGACCCGCTGGAATTGCTGGTCCACCAGCACCCGCAGGATCTTGGACTGGGTGCCGAGCGGCATGTCTGCCACTTCGTCAAAGAACACCACGCCGCCATGCCCCTGTTCCAAAAGCCCCGGCTCCACCCCGCGTTCCGAAGATTCGCGGCCGAACAGAACCTCCTCCATCCGGTCGGGTTCGATGCTGGCGCAGTTCACCGTGATGAACGGCGCCGACGCCCGGTTCGAATTGGCGTGGATGTAGCGCGCCGCGATCTCCTTGCCGCTGCCGGCCGGGCCGGTCAGCATCACCCGGCCGTTGGACTTGGTCACCTTGTCCAGCTGGCCGATCAGCGTCCGGAACGCTGCCGAAGTGCCGATCATTTCCGCAGGCCCGGTGTCCTTGCGCTTGAGGTCCGTGTTCTCCCTGCGCAGGCGCGAGGTTTCCATCGCGCGGCGGATCACCACCATCAGCTGGTCGATGTTGAAGGGCTTCTCGATGAAGTCGTAGGCGCCTTGCTTGATTGCAGCGACCGCGATTTCAATATTGCCGTGGCCGGAGATGATCACCACCGGAATATCCGGCGTGTCCCGCTTCACGGCTTTCAGGATGTCGATCCCGTCCATCTGGCTGTCTTTCAGCCAGATATCCAGGATCATCAGCGCCGGCTGGGCCTCTTCCAGCCGGGCCATGCATTCGTCGGAACTGCCCGCCTTGCGGGTGGCATAGCCCTCGTCCTCCAGAATGTCCGAGACCAGTTCGCGGATGTCGCGCTCGTCATCTACAATCAGAATGTCACTCATGTCAGACCTGCTTTCACTGTGCTCTTGTTAGGCGCCGCCGCTTTCTTGGCCGCGGCGGGCAGGCGGATCACCGCCATTGCGCCGTTATGCGCGTGTCCCTCAAACACCGGGGCATCTTCCAGCGTCAGTGTGCCCCCGTGCTCCTCGATGATTTTCTTGACGATCGGCAGCCCCAGCCCTGTGCCCGCGTCCCGCGTGGTCACATAAGGCTCAAACAGCCGCGCCCGGTCCTCCGGCAGACCGATACCATTGTCGGCGATCCGGACCTCATAGGCATTGCCTGCCTTTTGTGCCGACACCCGGATTTCCGGCACCAGCCCGTCCGGAGCGCCCTTTTGCTGCAGGCTTTCTATCGCTTCGCCCGCATTCTTGATCAGATTGGTCAAAGCCTGGCCAATCATGGTGGCATCCAGATCCGAGGGCATCTCCGCCTCTGGCAAATCCGCCTTGATCCGGACATCCGGCTGGCCCTGCTGCTGCAGGATCACCGCGTCCCGCACCAGTTTCACCAGATCCTCCTCGCGCCGCTCCGGTTCCGGCATGCGGGCGAATTTCGAAAACTCGTCGACGATCCTGCGCAGATCATTGGTCTGGCGCACGATGACATCGGTCATGGATTGCAGCTGGTCGCTGTTCTCCTCGCCCAGCTTGGGCGCGAACTTGCGCTTGATGCGCTCGGCGCTCAGCTGGATCGGGGTCAGCGGGTTCTTGATCTCATGCGCGATGCGGCGCGCCACATCGCCCCAGGCCGCCATCCGCTGGGCGCTGACCAGGTCGGTCACATCGTCAAAGGCCACCACATAGCCCTCCAGCCCGCCCTCGCCGGAGCGGCGCGGCGACATCCGCACCAGCAGGTTTTCCAGCTGTCCCTGGCGGGTCACCTTGATCTCTTCCTGCACCACCTCGGCGCCGGTCTCGATCAGTTCTGCAAACAGCGGCCCGAATTCCGGCACTGCCACCGCCAGCGCCAGCGATTGCTGGTCCTCCTGCCAGTCCAGCAGCCGTTCCGCGGAGCGGTTGACGAAGGTCACTCGCCCGTCCGCATCCAGGCCAACCACGCCGGAGGTCACCGAGGACAGCACCGAGTCGAACAGCCGCCGGCGGCGTTCAATCTGGCGGGTGTTGTCCAAGAGCCGCCCGTGCTGCGCCTTCAGCTCCCGCGTCATCTGGTTGAAGTACTGGCCCAGCTGGGAAATCTCGTCGCCGCCGTCGTCAACCGGCACCTGCACGTCCAGATTGCCGGCGCCCACCCGCTGCGCCGCCACCGTCAGCCGCCCGACCGGGCGCGACAGCCGCTCGGCAAACCACATCCCCAGCCACATCGCCGCCAGGATCAGGATCACCGCAAAGCCGATGTACAGAAGCGCAAATTCAAACAGCACCCGCCCCCGCTCGCTCTCCAGCTGCTGGTACAGATGCGCGGTTTCCTGGGTGTCATCCAGCAGGTTCAGAAGCTCGCCGTCCACATCCCGGCTGATGTACAGGAAGCGGTCGACAAAGGCGTCCAGCCTAACCAGCGCGCGGAACTCGCTGTTGTCCCAATCCTCGATCAGCAGCAGCCCATCTTCCCGGGCCGCCCCGATCTGGCGGTCATCAGGCTTTTCGAAGTCGAATTCATAGGACCGCTCGCCGCGGGCGCGGATCAATCCCGCGCTATCGACGATATAGGCCTCGCGCAAGCCCCGCTGGATCTGAAGCTGCCCCTGTGCCAGCACCAGCCGCAGTTCGGCGTCGTTGATGAAAAAACTGCGCGACCGGCTGCTGTCGAGGTAGCGTGCCAGCGCACGGGCATCCTCGGTCAGGTCGCCTTTCTGCTGCGACTGATAGGCTTCTGCAGCCTCCAGTGAGCTGCCGATCACCTGACGCACCCGTTGCGAGAACCAGCCTTCAAGCCCGACATTCACCGTCAGCACCGCAAAGACCGCAACAATGACAGTTGGGATCAGCGCCAGAAACCCGAAGGCCCCGATCAGCCGCAGGTGCAGCCGGGAGCCCGCTGATTTCGAGCGCCGTGCCGCAAACAGCCGCACGATCTGGTTCATCACCAGGGCTGCAATAGTCAGGATATACACCAGGTCGGCCAGCAGGATCAGCCGCAGCGATCTGGACGAGGCGCCCTGCCCCAGCGGGCCGATGATCAGGAAAGTTGCCAAAGCCAGAACCGGACCCAGCAGGACCAGGCCGATGGTGCCGATATTGCGCGCCCGGCGGGTTCTCCGCCACCGGTCCAAGGCCGCAAACGGCCCGTATGCCGCCCTCAGATGTGACTTATGCGCCACGTACTGCCCTCATCCTGATGTGCGACTCTTTGCGAGTCACCGCCATATCTCGTGGCCCTGCCTAGGAAATTCGCAGCAAGGCCACATTTCTGTGGCGATATTACATCAGTTTTCGGCGGCGTGTCACCTCAATATCCAGATCGGTGATCTTCTTACGCAGGGTATTCCGGTTGATCCCCAGCAAATCGGCGCATTTTGCCTGGTTGCCGCCGGTTGCGGCCAGGGCAATTTCGATCAGCGGCGTTTCCACCTCGCGCAGCAGCCGCATGTACAGGCCCGGCGGCGGCAGCATGTCGCCATGCAGGTCGAAATACCGCTGCAGATGGCGGCCCACAGCCTCCGACAGCTTCTCGTTGGCAAACCCTGCCGCTGCAGGCTGCGGCCCGGCTTGCGGCCCCAGGACTGCCTCGGCATCCGCCTTGGTGATCTCCTCGCTGCGCGAGGTCAGCGCCAGGCGGCGGACGGTGTTTTCAAGCTGCCGCACGTTGCCGGGCCAGGCAAAACGGCGCAGCACCTCGCGCGCTTCTTCGCTCAGCTCCCGGTGCGGCGCGCCCTCATTCTCGGCCTTGATCAGGAAATGCTCCGCCAGCAGCGGTATATCCTCAACCCGCTCCCGCAGGGCCGGCACGTGCAGCTCCGATCCGCAGATCCGGTAATACAGGTCCTGGCGCAGACCGCCGCCTTCCATCGCCGCCGCCAGATCCTTCTGGCTGGAGGCAATGAACCGCGGCGCGTGATCTCCCGGCACATCCATCATCCGCACCAGCCGCGCCTGGGCCTCCTCCGGCAGGTCCGCCAGTTCGTCGATCACCAGGGTGCCGCCCTTCACCTGCGCCAGCAGCCGGGACGGGCCTTCCAGCTCAATCAGCGCGGCCGCATCCGCGTGCACAAAGGGCAAGGTGCGGCGGTCCGAAAAGTCATGAATAGCCTGCGCAATCAGCGACTTGCCGGTACCGCTTTCGCCAGTGATCAAAAGCGGCAGATCGGTATTCATCACCCGCGCGATCAGCCGGTACAGCGCCTGCATCACTTCGCTGCGGCCAATCAGCGGCAATTCCTCCGGCCGCTCCTTGGTGTCCGGACGCGACGCCGGCGCCACCCGCTTGGCGGCCAAAGCCTTGGCGGTGCGCTTCATCAGCTCCGGCAGGTCAAAGGGTTTGGGCAGATAGTCATAGGCCTCCGCCTCCTCTGCCTTGATCGCCGTCATGATGGTGTTCTGCGCCGAGATCACGATCACCGGCAGCCCGGGGCGGTCGGCCTGGATCTTGGGCAGCATTTCCAGCCCATTCCCGTCCGGCATCATCACATCCGAGATGACAACATCGCCCTTGCCCTCGCCCACCCAGCGCATCAGCGTCGTGAGTGAAGAGGTCGCATGCACCTTGCAGCCCGCGCGGGTCAGCGCCTGGGTCAGAACAGTGCGGATGGTGCGGTCGTCATCAGCGACCAGAACGGTGCCGTCCATGGATCAGCTCTCCTGCGGTATTGCATCGCGCGGCACGCGCGACAGCGACAGCCGGAACACCGTGCGCCCGGGAACCGAGCTCACCGATATCCAGCCATTGTGCTCCGAGACGATCTTGCTCACCAAAGCAAGGCCAAGCCCGGTGCCGTTTTCCCGGCCCGACACAAACGGGTCGAAAATGTCATCCTTGATCTTGTCCGGCAAACCAGGCCCGTCGTCGATGATCTCGATCTGAAGGGGCAGCAGCTTGCCGGTTCCATCGCTGCGGCGCAGCCGGAAGGAATGTTCATAGAAAGTGCGGATATGAATATTTCCGCCTTTCGGATCAGCCGCTTCCGAGGCGTTCCTCAACAGGTTCAGAACCACCTGCAATAGCTGGTCTGCATCGCCCCAGGCCATCGGCAGGGAGGGATCGTATTCCTCGGTGATGTTCATATGGGCGCCGAACCCCAGCAGCGCGGACCGGCGCGCGCGGTCCAGCACATCGTGCAGGTTCACCGGCTTGAAGTCCGGCTCGGTCAGGTTGCCGAACTGCTCCACCTGCTCCAGCAGTTTCACGATACGGCGGCTTTCGCTGACGATCAGGTCGGTCAGCTCCAGGTCTTCCGGGCCCAGCCCCATGCTCAGCAGCTGCGCTGCGCCGGTGATGCCCGCCAGCGGGTTCTTGATTTCATGCGCCAGCATCTCCGCCATGCCGATGGCAGAAGCCGCGGCGGATTTCGCGGAATGGGTCTGGGTCATCCGCCCCGCCAGCTCTCGCGGGGTGACCATCAGCAGCATCACACCGTCCTGCCCCTGCAAGGGCGCGATCTGCACCCCGCACTGCAGCGGCGCCCGGCTGCCGGAGCCGACGTCGATATCATTCACGAACAGCGGCGTGCCCTGCACCCGGGCGCGGGCAAAGGCCTCCTCGATCGGCGCGTCGATGGCCAGCGTGTCCCACACCGGCTGCCCCGTCAGCGCCTTGCGCGAGGTATTCAGGAACCCCTCGCCGGCCGCGTTCACATCGGCAATGTTGTCCCAGGCGTCGATCAGAAACGCAGGCACCGGCAAAGAGGCCCAGAGGGCGGCGCTGTCCATCATGCGGCGGCCTCCGGGACTTCCATGCACAGCGCTTCGGGCAGCAGCGCCAGCACATCTTGCGGGGTTTTCTCCGTCAGCACGGCACGGCGCATGGCGGGGCCGGTTCCGGCCACATCCATGTACCAGCCCAGGTGCTTGCGCGCGACGCGCACGCCCAGATCCTGCCCGTAAAGGTCGAGCATTGCCCGGTAATGATCTGAAACCATTTGAATAAACGCATCCCCTTCCGGGATCTCCGGCGCCGGTGTCCCCCACAGATGATGCGCCACTTCAGCCAGCAGCCAGGGCTTACCCTCAGCCCCGCGCCCGATCATCACGCCATCGGCACCGGACAGCTCCAGCGCCTGCCGCGCTGTCGCCGTATCAACGATGTCGCCATTGGCCAGCAGCGGCACATTCACTGCGTTCTTGACGGCCCGGATCGCCGCCCAATCGGCGGAGCCTTTGTAGAACTGGCAGCGGGTCCGGCCGTGGATCGTCACCATCTGCACCCCGGCCTCGCAGGCGCGGCGCGCCACGTCCGGCGCGTTCAGGCAATTGTCGTCCCAGCCCAGCCGGGTCTTCAGCGTCACCGGCACATCCACGGCCCCCACCACGGCCTCTATCAGCTTCAGCGCGTGATCCGGCGTTTTCAGCAGGGCAGAGCCGGAGTAGCCATTGGTCACCTTCTTGGCGGGGCAGCCCATGTTGATGTCGATGATCCGCGCGCCCTGCCCGGCAACCTGTTTCGCAGCCTCCGAAATCCAGTACTCGTCGCGGCCCGCCAGCTGCACTGCGGTGTTCTCCACGTCGGCACTCAGCTCGGCGCGTTCGCGCACGCCGGGCTTGGCCTGCACCATCTCCTGGCTTGCCACCATCTCGCTCACCATCAGCCCCACGCCAAAGGAGCGGACCAGATCACGGAACGGCCGGTCGGTGATTCCCGCCATCGGCGCCAGCGCGATGGGCGGGGACATGGAAATGGTTCCAAGCGTGAAGGACAACTGCCTAATCCTTGTGCAACTGAGAGGTTTTTACCCGAAGCTTCTGCTATGCAGCAATGAATTGCGCCTCTGCAAGCCGCTCCCGCACTTCATTTGCCTAATTTTTGAGCACATTCCGCCGGGTGATTGCCACTTCCCGCGCCACCTCATAAACAATGCGGGAACTTCCGGACGAGGACCGCATGACCACAGCTGCCCTGATCGTCGCCGCCGGCCGCGGCACCCGCGCAGGCGGCGGCACGCCCAAGCAATGGCGCCCGCTCAAGGGCCGCCGGGTGATCGACTGGACACTGGAAGCCTTTGCGAATGCGGGTGTGGACCTCACGGTGCTGGTACTGTCACCGGATGACACCGCCGCCTGGGAGGAGTTCTCGGGCCGACCTGGACTGATCCTCGCCGAAGGCGGCGCTGAACGGGCAGCCTCGGTCCTGAACGGGCTGATGGCGCTGGCGCCGCAGGACGTGGACAAGGTTCTGGTCCACGACGCTGCCCGCCCCTGTGTCAGCGCAAAGCTGATCCGCCGCATTCTCAATGCCTTGGACAACGGACCTGCCGCGGCCCCGGCGCTCGCGGTGACCGACGCGCTATGGACCGGCGCGGAGGGCTCCGTCACCGGCACCCAGGACCGCAGCGGACTGTTCGCCGCGCAAACGCCGCAGGGGTTCCGCTATCAGGACATTCTGACGGCGCACTTCGCCCATCCGGGCGGAGCGGCGGATGATGTGGAGGTTGCGCGCGCAGCAGGGCTTGACGTCCGCATTATTCCGGGCGAGCCGGACAACATCAAAATCACCCGCCCCGAGGATTTCACCCGGGCGGAACGCATTCTGGGAGCAGACATGGATATCAGGCTTGGCAACGGCTACGACGTGCACCGGTTCGGCCCCGGCGACAGCGTGATCCTCTGCGGGGTGGAAATCCCGCACGAAAAGACCCTGCAAGGCCATTCCGACGCCGATGTAGGTATGCACGCGGTGACCGACGCCATCTATGGCGCGCTGGCGCAGGGCGACATCGGCCAGCATTTCCCGCCCTCGGACCCGCAGTGGAAAGGCGCCGCCAGCGAGATTTTCCTGCGCCATGCAGCAAATTTGGCGCGCGATATGGGCTTCACTCTCTCTAATGTCGATTGCACCCTGGTCTGCGAATATCCCAAGGTCGGCCCGCACGCTGCCAAGATGCGCGAAGTGATGGCTGAGATCCTCGGTATCAGCGCAGACCGCGTCTCGATCAAGGCCACCACCTCCGAACGCCTCGGCTTCACCGGCCGCGGCGAGGGCATCGCCGCCATCGCCACCGCAGCGCTGGTGAAACCATGAAGAGATCGCGTCTGGCCTTCCTGATCGGCACCGTGGGCGGCATCGGCTACCTGCGCCCTGCACCCGGCACCTGGGGCTCGCTTGCGGCCTTGCCCATGGCCTATGTGCTGCACCAGCTGGGCGGGTTCCTGCTGCTGGCGCTGGCGACCGTGATCTGCATGATCGTCGGCGTCTGGGCGGCGGAAGCGATGACCCGCAACCGCGAGAACATGGACCCCTCGGAATTTGTCCTGGACGAGGTCGCGGGCCAGTTCACCGCGCTTTGGGCCGTGTCCTATCCGGCCTGGGCCCATGATATCGAGATCACCGCGCTGTGGCCGGGCTGGATTGCCGCCTTTGTGCTGTTCCGCCTGTTCGACGTCTGGAAACCCGGCCCCGTCGGCTGGGCCGACCGCCAGAAGGGCGCAACCGGGGTGATGATGGACGACGTGATCGCCGGAATCATGGCCGCCATCGGTGTTGCCGCGCTGGCTTTCCTGTCCCACAGCGTATTGGGAATGTGAGCATGGACACGGGTGAGCTGATCAAGCGCGCAACGGACGCAGGCATCACCATCGCCACCGCCGAAAGCTGCACCGGCGGCATGATCGCCGCGGCGCTGACAGACATTCCAGGCTCCTCCGCCGTGGTCGACCGGGGCTTTGTCACCTATTCCAACGCTGCCAAGATGCAAATGCTGGGGGTGAAGGCGGAAACGCTGGACGCGGCAGGCGCGGTCAGCGAAGAGGTCGCCGCGGAAATGGCCGAAGGCGCGGTGCGGAACGCGGGTGTCAGCCTGGCCGTCTCCGTCACCGGCATTGCCGGCCCCGGCGGGTCGGAGTTCAAGCCAGAGGGCCGCGTCTGCTTTGGCCTGGCGCGCGCAGGTCTGCCCGCCGGGACGGAGACCGTGGAATTCGGCGCCATCGGCCGCGCCAATGTCCGCGCCGCCACCCGCGACCGCGCGCTGGAGCTGCTGGCGCAGGCCGTTTCCCAGATCGAACGCGAAACGGGCAGCTGACCCGCTGCGGCGCTCAATTTTTCAGCACTTGCAAAAAAGCCCCGTTTTTGTGCGCCTCCCGCACCCCTGCCTCTTTTTTCTGCGCGCAACCTGCGCTTTCTCCTGACCTCACCGGTTTTTGAGGGGAAGGAACAATCGGATGAACGGAGCGGATACCGCATGGATCATTGTGGCTACGGCCCTGGTCCTCTTCATGACACTGCCAGGGCTTGCCCTGTTTTACGGCGGCCTTGTGCGTGCCCGTAATGTGCTCAGCGTCTTCATGCATTGCTATGCCATTGCCTGTTTGATGAGCGTTCTGTGGCTGGCCTTCGGCTACACCATTGCCTTCGGAAGTGGCACCTCCGGTATCTGGGGCGGTCTGGACAAAATGTTCCTGAACGGCGTCACCGCTGACAGCCTGTCCGGCACCCTGCCCGAGGTTCTGTTCTTTGCCTTCCAGATGACATTCGCCATCATTACCCCCGCGCTGATCGTCGGCGCCTATGTGGAGCGTGTCGGCTTCGGCTTTGTGCTGGTGTTCTCCGGCCTCTGGATGCTCTTGTGCTATGCTCCGGTGGTGCACTGGATTTGGGGCGGCGGTTTCCTAGCGGATGGCGGCATCTTTGGCGACGTGGGCGTCAAGGACTTCGCCGGCGGCATCGTGGTGCATGAAACCGCGGGCCTCGCAGCCCTCATCATCGCCTTCTTCCTCGGCCCGCGCAAAAACCGCACCATCCCGCCGCATAACCCCGGCTATGTGATGATCGGCGCCGCAATGCTGTGGGTCGGCTGGTTCGGCTTCAACGGCGGCTCGCAGCTGGCCGCAGACGGCGGTGCGGCGATGGCGCTGACCGTGACCCATATCTCCGCCGCCACCGCGTCGCTCACCTGGGCGCTGTGGGAAAAGATCAAATACGGCAAGGCCTCGCTCGTGGGCCTGGTGACCGGCACCATTGCTGGCCTCGCCTCGATCACCCCGGCCTCCGGCTTTGTCGGCCCGGTGGAAGCGCTGATCATCGGTGCCGTTGCCGGCGTGCTGTGCCAGGAGGCGGTCAACCTGATCCGCAACAAGATGCAGATCGACGATACCCTCGACGTCTTTGCCGTGCACGGCGTCGGCGGCATCTTCGGCACCATCATGATCGCCGTCTTCGGGGCCGGCGCCTGGGCCGCGCAGCTGGGCGCGCTGGCCATCGTGGGCATCTTCACCGTGGTTGTGACCATCGTGCTGGTGAAAGTCACCGCCGCGATCACATCGCTGCGCGTGGATCTTGAAAGCGAGACCAACGGCCTCGATCTCTCAGTTCACGGTGAGCGCGCATACGACATGAACAGCTGACCCCGGCTATGACGAATGCCACCACTCACGGCAGACGGTGCGTATTTTGCACCGGACGGGTCCCTTCGGGGACCCGTTTTCGTTTCAGGTCAAAGGGGTTAGAAGCCAGGCCTGTTCCAGTGCGTTGCAGCGCTCGCCGACCCGGCCCTCAGCCGCGCGCTCTTCGATCAAGGTGATGCCGTGGCTGTCCTGATACAGCGCCCGCACAGCTGATCCCGGCACCGAAAACGGCGGCCCGTCCATCAGGGACTGGTTGTAATCGAACCCGATCAGCAACTGCTTGGCAGTGCCGGTGATCCGGTTCAGATGCGCGGCATAGGCCTGCCGGTCCTGTGGCTTCACCGCAACCAGCGCCGCCCGGTCATAAACCGCATCCAGCGGCCCAAGATGCGCCCGCGACAGGGCAAAAAAGTCCCCGGCATAGAGGGTTAGTTCACCTGCCTGAAACCGGGTAAGACCATCCTGCCGGGATATCTCAGGCGCCAGCCCTTGCCGTGTGAACACTTCCTCCACCGCGCCCTGATTGAACTCGACACCGGTCACATGCAGCCCCTTGGAAAGCAGCCAGTCCAGATCCAGCGCCTTGCCGCAGAGCGGAACAAACACGGATTGGCCCGCCTCCAGATCAAGCAAGGGAAAATGCCGCGTCAGCAAGGCGTTGGGCGCCGCTTCGTGAAACCCGATCCGGTTCTCGCGCCAGCGCGCCTGCCAGAATTCCTGCTCCATAACGGCTTCCCCTTCCGTCGAAAATTCAAACTCCAACAGGTGATACGACTTGAACCCCGCTTGAGGTCAACAGGTTTCTACCCGGCTGGGCCTCAGCCGTAGAGCTCCGCCGCCCGGCGTTCGAAGGCGCGCACGATGCGCTGCATCGCCTCGTTGAAGACCACCCCGATGATGCCCTGCAGAACCGCGTTCTTGAACTCGAAATCGACAAAGAAGTCGACGTCGCAGGTGCCGTCCTCGCGCGGGGTGAAGATCCAATGGGATTTCATGTAACGGAACGGGCCGTCCAGATACTCGGTATCGATTTTTCTCTCGCCCGGATAAAGGGTTACCCGGCTGCCGAACCTTTCGCGGAAGACCTTGAAGGAGATCACCAGATCCGCCTCCATCACCTCTGAATCGCCCAGCGGCGCGCGGCTGCGGATGCGGGCGGCGGCGCACCAGGGCAGGAACCTGGGGTATCGCGCGACGTCGGCCACCAGATCGTACATCTGCTGTGCCGAATAGGGCATCTGGCGGGTTTCCGAGTGTGTGGGCATCTGTCCGCTGATTTTCTGCTACAATTACCGGGCGTGATGTCCTATGTACGCGCGGGAAATTCAAGGGGGCAGCCATGACACAGCGTCCATATGTCATTGATGTGATGATCTCGGCCAAGGCGATTGCCGCGCGGATCGAGGAGCTTTGCGGCGAAATCCAGGCGGAGTTCAAGGACACCGACAAGCTGGTCGTGGTCGGCCTGCTGCGCGGCAGTTTCGTGTTCATCGCCGATCTGGTGCGCGAGCTGGACCTGCCGATCGAGGTCGATTTCCTGGAGGCGTCCTCTTACGGCGACTCGATGGAGAGCAGCCGGGAAGTGCGTATTCTCAAGGACTTGCGCGGCGCCATTGAAGGGCGCGACGTGCTGGTGGTTGAAGACATCGTCGACACCGGCCACACGCTGAACCACGTCACCAACCTGCTGCAAAGCCGTAACCCGGCGCGGCTGAAGTCCATTGCGCTCCTGGACAAGCCGTCGCGGCGCGAGGTGGATTTCCGCTCTGACTGGGTGGGTTTTGAGATCCCGGACGAATTTGTCGTCGGCTATGGCATCGACTATGCGCAGCGCAACCGGAACCTGCCGCATATCGGCAAGGTGCGGTTCACCGCCGAGGACTGAATCAGCCAAAATCCGGGGGTGACATGCGTGCACCCCCTGTACACCGCCTGTGCACTCCCCGGTGCAGCCTGCGGCGGCACTTGTGCAAAACTGCCACAAACCGCGAAAAACACAGCGCAAAAGGGAACCGGCGCCCCTCCGCCGGTTCCGGACCCGCGGGTGGCGCTTTCCGGCGCAGCGGATTTGCCTTTTCCGCCCGGTTCGCTCAACTGATGGGCAGAAGCAGTGACGACAGGACATCCGCAATGAAGAAGACAGTGGCGGCAGCCGCAGCGGCAGCTATAAGCCTTGCCCTTGCCCCCCAAGCCTCCCTCGCCGGACCGCCGAAATGGGCGCCCGGCCACAGCAAGAGCGCAGCCCATTTTGCGCCCGGCCAGGTCAAGAAGCGGCACCACCGCAAGCACAGCCACGATCATGATCACGACCGCCACAACCATGGCCGTATCCAGGGCGGTGATTGGATCTATGTGGATGACTACCACCGCTGGGGCCTGAACCCGCCGCGCGACGGGCACCGCTATGTGCGCCAGGGCGACAAGATCTTTGAGGTCGTCAAGGACACACTGGCCATCATCGGCGCAGTTGCCGTTGTGGATGCGCTGGTGAACTGACGCTTAGCCAAGCAAGTTTCTGAGCGTTTGCAGAAAGATCCCGGCTCCGGCCGGGATTGCTGCGTCCGGGAAGTCGAAATCCGGGTTGTGCAGCTGCGGCTGCGCTTCGCCGGAGCCCAGCCAGAACATCGCGGCCTTCGCCTGCTTGCCGAACTGGCCGAAATCCTCGGACCAGCGCTGCGGATAGTCCCGCATCTGCGCCGGATGGCCTGCCGCGCTGCAGGCGGCCTGCAGCACTTCCACCGCCTCCGGGTGATTGGTGCAGGCGTCGAAGACGTCGTCGAATTCGATCGAGACACCCAGCCCCTCTGCCGCACAGACCCGATCCACCAGCGCCCTGGCCTCTGCAATGAGCTGGTCCATCCGGGCGTCAGTGACAGTGCGCAGGGTGGCCCAGACCTCTGCCTGGCCCGGCGCGATGCCGAATGTGGCCTCGCCCAGCCGGGCGTGGGTCAGCGTGACCAGGGCGAACTCCGGTCCCAGATCACCGCCGCTGCCCAGGGCCACCAGCCCCGGCAGCAGTTGAGAAATGGCGCCCGCGGGCGACACCCCGTCCTGCGGCGCGGCAGCGTGGGAGGTTCTGCCGGTCAGCTTGATCCGCATCCCGCGGGAGGCGCAATTTGCAGCGCCGGAGCACAGGGCGACTTGCCCCACCGGCAGCCCCGGCAGGTTGTGCAGAGAGAAAGCATAGTCCGGGGAAATCTGCTTGAAAGCCGGATCGGCAATCACGGCCGCGGCGCCCTTGCCGGTTTCCTCGGCGGGCTGGAACAGCAGCACGGCGCGGCCCCTTGCTGGGCGCTGTTCTGCCAGGTCCTGGGCCAGTGCCGCCACCATCGTTATATGGCCGTCATGGCCGCACAGGTGGCCGCGGCCTGCGTGGGTGGAGCGGTAGGGCTGATCCGACAGTTCCTCGATCGGCAAGCCGTCGAGTTCACAGCGGATCAGGACCGTCGGGCCGTCCGACCTGCCCTCATAGGCCGCCGCAACACCGTGGCCGCCAAGCCCGGTCAGCAGCAGGTCGGGCTGATGCTGGCGCAGGTAGTCCGCCACCATGACGGCGGTCTTTTCCTCAGCACCGGAAACCTCGGGGATCTGATGCAGGGCGTGGCGCAGCTGCGTCAGCTGCGCCAGACGCTCAGGCGTCATGCCAGGCCCAGCTTCTTGTTGCGGGCCTCGCGCAGTTGGGCGAAATCATCGCCTGCGTGGTAGGAAGAACGCGTCAGCGGCGTTGCCGAGACCATCAGGAAGCCTTTGCCGTAGGCGGCTTTCTCGTAGGTCTTGAACTCATCCGGGGTGACAAAGCGGTCCACCGCGTGGTGCTTGGGCGTCGGCTGCAGGTACTGGCCGATGGTCAGGAAGTCGATGTCGGCGGCGCGCATGTCGTCCATCACCTGTTTCACCGCCTGCGCGTCCTCGCCCAGGCCGACCATGATGCCGGACTTGGTGAAGATGGAGGCGTCCATCTCCTTGACCCGCTGCAGAAGGCGCAGGGAGTGGAAGTAGCGGGCGCCCGGGCGGACCTCAGGATAGAGGCCTGGCACGGTTTCCAGGTTGTGGTTGAAGACGTCGGGCTTGGCTTCCACAACGGTTTCCAGCACCTCCGGCGCGCATTTCAAGAAATCCGGGGTCAGAATCTCAATTGTGGTCTTGGGGCTGCGGTGGCGCACGGCGCGGATGGTCTGGGCAAAATGCTCGGCGCCGCCATCCTCCAGATCGTCGCGGTCAACGGAGGTGATCACCACATGGTTGAGGCCGAGTTTTTCGACCGCATGGGCAACCCGGCCCGGCTCAAACGCGTCCAGCGCGTCGGGGCGGCCGGTGGCGATGTTGCAGAAGGTGCAGCCGCGGGTGCAGATCTCGCCCATGATCATCATGGTGGCGTGGCCCTGGCTCCAGCATTCGCCGACGTTGGGGCAGCCCGCTTCCTCGCAAACCGTGGTCAGCTTGTTGTCGCGCATGATCTTGTGGGTTTCGGCATAACCTTTGCCGCCCGGCGCCTTGACCCGGATCCAGCTTGGCTTCTTGGGCTGAGCGTTGTCGGGACGATGCGCCTTCTCTGGGTGGCGCTGTTCCGGGATCTTAAGGTCTCTCACGTGGAATTTCCCTTCCGGCCTTTGGCGTTCTGAGCGGGTTTAACACAGCTGATCTGGCTTGGCACGGTCATATCGTCAACCCTGCCCTGCGGCTTTGTCATGGCTCAAACTGCGCAAATGTGCCGTTTTCCTTTGCCAAAGCGGCGCAGCGGGACACATAATTCCCGCAAGCAAGGAGATTTCACCGCAGATCATTCAGGGAGGGGACGCATGGCCAAGGAGCTGGAGAAATTCAAGGCGGAGCACAAGAAGCTGGCCGCCGGAACCAAGAAATTCACCCCCGCCGAGGGCGACAAGCTGAAGAAGCGGATCGGGATTTCGCTTGGCAACGCCTGGGAGGGCGAGGATTATTTCCGCGAGAGCCTGGCCAAGGCGCGGGCCGACGGGGTGAAGTCAGAGAAGCTGGCTGACTTCCAGAAAAACAAGCACTTCAAGGACGGGCTGGTCACCTGGAACAAGGCGGTGGACATCCACCAGGAGGAAGTCGGCGCGATGAAGGGGTTCTGCGCCGATGCCAAGGCGCATATGGCCAAGCAGCAGGCGCTGCTGAAGGACATCGAGAAGGACCTGAAGAAACGCGGCAAGTCCTCAGCCTCAAAGAAGGATATCGAAGCGCTTCAAAGCGATCTGGAGAAGGAGATCGCGGCAGTCAAGAAAGCCTCGGAATACGAGGGCAAGCTGAATGCCGCACAGAAGCTGTACGGGGCGAATTTCCAGAAGACGGTCAACAAGATCCTGAAGGAAAAGGCGGACAGCCATGACAAGAAGAAGGACGCGACAGAGCTGCCGCAGCTGCTGGTGGACCGCAACCTGAAGAAATACACCAACCAGGTCGGCGCGCTGGTGAAGGCGATCAACGCCCATTGCGTCGCCGCCATCGACAAGGCGGGCCAGGACCTGAAGGCGGCGGCGCCGGAGCTGAAGGCGGCGGCAGCGAAATTCAAGGATCTGAAGAAGATCAACGACCAGTATCAGACCGCCAAGAAGAAGTTCCCCGGCGCCATCGAGGATTCCAAGGACAAGAAGAAGCTGCTGGCGACGCTGAAGAAGTTCAACGACCTGACCGCCGCTGCCGAACGGAAACTGCGCGGCACCACCGTCACCATCAAGAAAGCTGCGGCCTAGCGCCGCGGCCGGCGGCTGAAAGGAATGATTGGCGGCAGGAACATGCCGCGATCCGCGCCTTGAAAGGCGCATCTGCGCCGCTTGCCGCAGTGCAGCAAGATAACCTGCATCCTGGACTCAGGACATGTTGATACCGGCTTAGAATCATTTTAAGTCTGCGCGCCGAACGAGCATGAACCTTCAGGAGATTCAGAGATGAAAGCTGGCGTTAAGCTGCCCGACGTGACCTTCCACACCCGTGTCCGCGACGAGTCGATCGAGGGCCCGAACCCGTTCCGCTGGGAAGACAAGACCACCGCGGATTACTTTGCAGGTAAGCGCGTTGTGCTGTTCTCGCTGCCGGGCGCCTTCACCCCCACCTGCTCCACCTACCAGCTGCCGGGCTTTGAAAAAGGCTTTGGCGACTTCCAGGCCGAAGGCATCGACGCGATCTACTGCATGTCGGTGAACGACAGCTTCGTGATGAACGCCTGGGCGCGCGCGCAGGAGCTGGAAAACGTGGAAGTGATCCCGGACGGCTCCGGCGAGTTCACCCGCAAGATGGGCATGCTGGTCGCCAAGGACAACCTGGGCTTCGGCAACCGCTCCTGGCGCTATGCGGCAATCGTCAACAACGGCGTGGTCGAAGCATGGTTCGAAGAGCCGGGCCTGTCGGACAACCACGGCGAAGACCCCTATGGCGTGTCCTCCCCGGAAACCGTGCTGGCACACCTGAAAGAAGCCAAGGCAGAAGTTCCCGCCTAAGGCGCGCTGCCAGATACGGCATTCGAACGGGTCCGCGCTGCGGGCCCGTTTTCTTTTGCGGCGCAGCCCGCCTCAGCCGATCATCTCTTCCTCCTGCGGGCCGGTCTCGCCGTAGTAGTCGGCCAGATGCTGCAGGGCGATGCGCAGCACAACCTTGCCCGACCGGGCCGGCCAGCCCAGTTTGCGCTCTGCGGTTTCCAGCCCTTCCAGATGGCAGCAGCAGCGCAGGGCGATATCGCTGAGGCCCGCGCCCAGTTTCTGCAGCGCCCCGGTCATCCGCTGGTGCGCCGCGGCGGCGGCCTGGTGGCTGGTGCTGCGCATGGGGTGGCTGCCCTGGGCAAAATAGAGTTCCTCCTGCATCAGATGGCTGCTGATCTGCGCCAGCTCGAAATCCTCGCGCAGGCGCCTGCCTGCCCGCACCATCGGCTGGGAAAGGAAGGATTTGCCATCCTTGTCGGACAGCCTGGCCAGCATCTCCAGCGGGGATTCGGCGCCGCCATAGCGGGACTTGCGGCCCAAGCCCCCGGCCTCGCCCGCCTCTGGTGCCTCGAACGGCGCCTGTGCCTCGGCAAAACCGCCCTCCAGCCGCGCGCGGGCGCGGTTTTCCTGGTCGGCAATGATCCGGTTCAGCGCGCTGCGCCCGGCGGCGGTGATCGAGTAGCGGCTGATCCGCCCCTTGCGCGAGCAGGCGATCCAGCCGGTCAGCGCCAGCGCCCCCGCCAAGGGCCGCGACACCGCCACCTTCTGGCCGTCGGCCTCGTGGCCTTCGCGCACCACCACGGCCATTTCCATGCCGTCGGCAGCGGCCAGAACCGCGCCGCCCCGGCTGAGCAGAGTCAGCACGCTGGCTGCCTCCCGCTCGAATCCCGACCTCAGGCTGCGGTTTGCGGCGGAGGGCTTTTCCTCCTGCCGGGGTTTCGCCGGGGCGGATTTATAGCGCCCGGCCAAATAGGTCAGCACCTCGTCAATCAGCGGGTCGTCCCGCAGGACCTCCACCCGCCGGACCTGCCGCAGTATGGTGGAGGGATGGCAGCCCGCCTTGCGGGCCAGCTGCCGGATCGGGCGGCCTGCCTCGGTGTGCTGAAGGTAGCGGCATGTTTCCAGCGGCACCCAGCCCGGAAAGGGTGCCTGTGTCATGTTTTGCATTCTTAACCCCCGGTTTTACGCCAGGCTGCCGGGCCAGCCGCACTCAAAGGTGCCTGCGGCATGTCCCGTTTTGCCCGGCCGAATTTGGACAAAAGCGCGGATCGAACTTCATTGTTTCCAGAAAAACCATAATCATCACAAAACGGACCGTTCGCCGGTCACCCCCTTTCCGCAACACCACCCAGGGTTGTGTTATAGCAGAGCCAGATCAGAGATAGGAAAGGAGACGATCATGCAGGATGTATTCAGCCGTGTTTCGTTGCTCCGGCGCCCGCGGATCCTGGCGCGGGCGGCCCGGCTTGGCGCCCGGAACTACTGCCGCAAACGCGATCTGCGGCGTATTCTGGGCTATGGCGGCGTGCCGCGGCCTGCGGCGGCGGTGATGCGGCTCTTGGAGCTGGAGGAGGGCTTGAACGCGGCACGCAAGGCCGGCGAAGCAGGTTATTCGATGATCCGCCATGTGGATGTGCTGATCGCGCTGGCCGGTGAGGCGGCGTATCTGCGCACGCGCCCCAACGCAAAAACGGCGGCCCCGCGGGACCGCCGTTTTGCTGCGGCAGAGGGTGCGGCCCCCTGCCCCTGATTTCCGCCTTTGACCTTACATGAAGGCGTCGGGCATGGAGGCTTTCTTCTCGGCCACATATTCGTCCAGCGCCATCTTGATCGACGGATCCAGAGCCGGCTGCTCGTAAGTTGCCAGCAGCTTCTCGACCCGGTTGGAGGCCAGCGCATAGGTGTCGCGCGCGCCTTCCTCTTCCCACTGCTCGAACGGTTTGTAGTCGAGCACTTCGGACTTCCAGAAGGCCGATTTGAAGTTGGCCTGGGTGTGGGCGCAGCCGAGGTAGTGGCCGCCGGGCCCGACCTCGCGGATGGCGTCCATCGCCTGGCCGTTCTCGTCCACCGGGACGCCCTTGGCGAGGCCATGCAGGGTGCCCAGCTGGTCGGCGTCCATCACGAACTTCTCGAAGTCCGCAACCAGGCCGCCTTCGAGCCAGCCGCAGGAGTGCAGCATGAAGTTCACGCCGGACATCAGGCCCATGTTGAGCGAGTTAGCGGTTTCGTAGGCTGCCTGCGCGTCGGGCAGCTTGGAACCGCAGAACGAGCCGGCCGAGCGGAACGGCACGCCCAGGCGGCGGGCCAGCTGGCCTGCGCCATAGGTGACCAGCGACGCTTCGGGGGTGCCGAAGGTCGGCGCGCCGGAGTTCATGTCGATCGAGGACACGAAGGCGCCGAAGATTGCGGGCGCACCGGGGCGGCACAGCTGGTTGTAGGCGATACCGGCCAGAACCTCTGCCAGCACCTGCGTGAGGGTGCCTGCCACCGACACCGGCGCCATGGCGCCGCCGACGATGAACGGCGAGATGATGCAGGCTTGGTTGTTCTGGGCGTAGACTTCCAGCGAGCCCATCATCACGTCGTCGAAGGTCATCGGCGAGTTGATGTTGGTCAGCGAGGTCATCACGGTGTTGTTCTGCACGAACTCCTTGCCGAACAGGATGCCGGCCATGTCGACGGAGTCCTGGGCGCGGCTGGGTTCGGTGACGGAGCCCATGAACGGCTTGTCGCTGAGGGTCATATGCGCCATCAGCATGTCCAGGTGGCGCTTGTTCACCGGGATGTCGGTGGGCTCGCAGACGGTGCCGCCGGAGTGGTGCAGCCACTTGGACATGTACGCCAGCTTCACGAACTTGTTGAAGTCGTCCATGGTCGCGTAGCGGCGGCCGCCGTTGCGGTCGCGCACGAAGGGCGGGCCGTAGACCGGGGCCAGAACCAGGTTGCGGCCGCCGATGACCACCGATTTCTCGGGGTTGCGGGCGTGCTGGGTGAATTCGGCCGGTGCGGTTTCGCACAGCTTGCGGGCCAGGCCGCGGGGGATGCGCACGCGCTCGCCCTGGACATCGGCACCGGCATCGCGCCAGCGCTGCAGCGCCGCCGGGTTGTCAACGAAATTGACGCCGACCTCTTCCAGGATCGTGTCCGCGTTGTACTCGATGATCTCCAGCGCTTCCTCGTTCAGGATCTCGAAGTTCGGAATGTTGCGCTCGATGTACTTGGCGGTCTCGATCTTGACGCTGGTGCGCTCGGCGCGGCGGGCGGCGCCGCCACCGGAACCACGGGCACGACGGCGCGGGGATGCTTCTGACATGGTTTATCCTCACCACAGGCATTTCATTGCGATGGGTATTATAGCCCCCGTGCGGCCCGCCGCCGCAGGATTGCGGCCATTCAAGTTGAAAAGCGACATTGCCGCTGCAATTTCCACCGCGCCAGTGGACTTTGGCATACCCTGTGCGGGCGGGACGCCGGTCTGCCGTTAAATAACGCCCGGCACCCGGGATGGCGGCCAAACCCCCTTGCGGAAAAAGCGTTCCTGCCCTATGGCGCGTGCATGACAGAGACATCCCATGACCGCCTTCTCATCATCGACTTTGGCAGCCAGGTCACGCAGCTGATTGCGCGCCGCCTGCGCGAGCTGAACGTCTATTGCGAAATCCACCCCTATCAGAATGTCACCATGGACTTTGTGCGCGAGCTGGCGCCCAAGGCGGTGATCTTCTCGGGCGGGCCCGACAGCGTGACCCGCGAGGGCAGCCCGCGGGCGCCGCAGGAGATTTTCGACTATGGCGTGCCGATCCTGGGCATTTGCTACGGCCAGCAGGTGATGATGCATCAGCTGGGCGGCAAGGTGGAAAGCGGCCATGGCACCGCCGAATTCGGCCGCGCCTATGTGACCCCCACGGTGGAAACACCGCCGCTGCTGGAGGGCTGGTTTGCCAATGACAACGACCGCGAGCAGGTCTGGATGTCGCACGGCGACCACGTGAGCAAGATCGCCCCGGGGTTCGAGGTCTACGGCACCTCCCCCAATGCGCCTTTTGCCATCACCGCCGATGTCTCCCGCAATTTCTATGCGGTGCAGTTTCACCCGGAAGTGCACCACACCCCGAACGGCGCCAAGCTCTATGAGAACTTCGTGCGTCTGGCCGGCTTCAGCGGCGACTGGACCATGGGCGCCTACCGCGAGCAGATGATCGAGAAGATCCGCGAGCAGGTCGGCGACAAAAAGGTGATTTGCGGGTTGTCCGGCGGCGTAGATTCCTCGGTTGCGGCGATCCTGATCCACGAGGCGATCGGCGACCAGCTGACCTGTGTGTTCGTGGACCACGGCCTGTTGCGCAAGAACGAGGCGGAAGAAGTCGTCTCGATGTTCCGCGACAACTACAACATCCAGCTGATCCACGCGGATGAGAGCGATCTGTTCCTGGGCGAGCTGGACGGCCAGTCGGACCCGGAAACCAAGCGCAAGATCATCGGCAAGCTGTTCATCGACGTGTTCCAGAAACACGCCGACACCATCGACGGCGCCGAGTTCCTGGCGCAGGGCACCCTGTACCCGGATGTGATTGAATCGGTCTCCTTCTCGGGCGGGCCTTCGGTCACCATCAAGTCGCACCACAACGTGGGCGGCCTGCCGGAGAAGATGGGTCTGAAACTGGTCGAGCCGCTGCGCGAGCTGTTCAAGGACGAGGTCCGCGCCCTGGGTCGCGAGCTGGGCCTGCCGCAAAGCTTCATCGGCCGCCACCCCTTCCCCGGGCCGGGCCTGGCGATCCGCTGCCCCGGCGAGATCACCCGCGAGAAGCTGGAGATCCTGCGCGAGGCGGATGCGATCTATATCGACCAGATCCGCAAGCACGGCCTGTATGATGACATCTGGCAGGCCTTCGTGGCGATTCTGCCGGTCCGCACCGTTGGCGTGATGGGCGACGGCCGCACCTATGACTATGCCTGCGCCCTGCGCGCGGTGACCTCGGTCGACGGCATGACCGCGGATTACTACCCGTTCAGCCACGAGTTCCTGGGCGAAACCGCCACCCGGATCATCAACGAGGTGAAGGGCATCAACCGCTGCACCTACGACATCACCTCGAAGCCTCCGGGCACCATCGAGTGGGAATGAAAACGGCTAGGTTCACCCCTTGAAACAGGGGTGAATTCCACGCCTGTTTTAAAGAACGTTTAAACAATTTGCGCCATCTTGAGCCAAACGCTTGGCCGCCGGATTGACCACGGCTGCCAACTGCTTGGAGGCTAATGGAGGCGCAAAATGCCCTTGATCAAATACAAAGACGTGCTGCTTCACTTCGCGCATATTCCCAAATGCGGCGGCACATCCATCGAGCGCTACGTTCAGGGCCTGAACGGTGTCAGCCTGGCGTTCCTGGACGAGCAGTATGTGGCAAATCCGCCCCGTCAGCACTGGAACATTTCCTCCCCCCAGCACATTGACGGCGAATCCCTGTCGCGGCTGTTCCCCAAGGAATTCTTCACCGCCTTCTTCACCATCGTGCGCCACCCGGTGGCGCGGCTGGAAAGCGCCTACAAGTTCCAGCGGCTGGTTGAACGCCGGATCGGCGGCGACGAGACGCTGGATCAGTTCGTCAAGACCCGCCTGCTGGAGAACTGCCTGACCAAGGGGTGGATGGACGGCCATTTCTATCCGCAGTCAGGCTTCTTCTACCCAAGTGCCAACTACCAGGTGTTCAAGCTTGAGGAAAACGGCGCGGAGAAGGCCAAGACCTTCATCGATGCGGCCCTGTTCGGCAACCCGGCCAGCCACCAGATGACGCACAGCAACCATCTGCGCGTGCCTGAAGGTTTTGATCCAGGCGATCTGGCGCTGAGCAGCGAGGGCCTGGCCATTGTCGAGAAGCTCTACGGCATGGACTTCGACAACTTCGGCTACGAACGGCAGTCCGCCGCACAGCCGCTGCCCGAAGCGGCCGCCGGCTGAGGCGTGATCGGACCCCACATGACGCAAAGATACAATATCTGCCTGGTCGAGCCCCAGAACTACGTCCATTCGGGCGCATTCTACGAAATCGCCGATTTGCTGCTCTATGCGCTGCGCGAGCTTGGCCATGAGGCAGCTCTGAAGAAGAACGGCATCGACCCCGCTGCGCGGAATATCCTGATCGGTGTTCACCTTCTGAACCCTTCTATGGCAGCCCAGTTGCCGCCTGGCACTATCATCCTCAACACCGAACAGCTGGGCGGAACGCCCGGCAGCTGGAACCAGAATATTCTGCAGTGGTTTTCGCACAACTTCACACTGTGGGATTACAGCGATGCTAATGTCGCCTACCTGAAGGAGTTCGGCGTCAAGCGCGTGGAGAAGTTCCAGCTCGGGTTCCAGAAAGAGCTTTGCCGCATCCGGCGGCAGCAGCAGCAGGACGTGGACGTGCTGTTTTACGGCTGCATCAACCCGCGCCGGCAGGCGGTTCTTGCAGACCTTGAAACCCGTGGTGTGCGGGTCAAGGCGCTGTATGGCGTTTACGGCCCGGAGCGCGATGCCTGGATTGCCCGCTCGCGCGTCGTGCTGAACCTTCACTTTTATGAAACGCAGATTTTCGAGATCGTTCGCGCCTTCTACCTGATGACCAATGGCATCCCTACGGCAGCGGAGGTGAACCCAACCACCCGCATCGACGACTGTTACCGGGACGGCTTGTTTTGCCTGCCTTACGACGGGCTGGCAGAGGGCATCGCCGGGGTGCTGCAGAATGAGGATGAGCTTGCGCGGATCGGCGCACAGGCGAAAGAGACCATCGCGCGCTACCCCCAAGCGCAGCTGCTGCGCGAGATCCTCTGACGCCTGCCCCCACGCAGCGGCGCGGCGCTGTCAGAGCAGCGCCGCCTGAAATCTGAACGCGGCCGCCCGCCAAGCGGGCCTTGCTGCGCGGCAACCCAAGCCTGTACCTGCGTGCGCCGCGCCGGGTTGTGCTTGACCCCGGATGAATATTGCGCCTCTGCTCTCCCCAGCTGATCAAGGGGGCAGGCATGGCAAATGGCGAGGCGCGCGCGGGGCTGGCGGCACTGTGGATGATAGGGGCGATTGTCTCCTTCTCGGCCATGGCCATTGCCGGGCGCGAGGCCGGGCTGACGCTCGATACTTTTGAAATCATGGCCTACCGCAGCCTGGTGGGGGTGCTGATCGTGGTTGCCGTTCTGACCGCCGCGGGCCGCTGGCATCAGGTCCGGCGGCAGCGGCTGGCGCTGCATCTGCTGCGCAACATCTTCCACTTCACCGGCCAGAACCTGTGGTTCCTGGCGGTGACCCTCATTCCGCTGGCACAGGTTTTCGCGCTGGAGTTCACCTCGCCCCTGTGGGTGATCATCCTGTCGCCGCTGCTGCTGGGCGAGACGCTGACCCGGCGGCGGATGATGGCGGCGGCGCTTGGCTTTGCAGGCATCCTGATCGTGGCGCGGCCCAGCCCGGAGACGTTGAACCCCGGCCTGGCCGCGGCGGCAAGCTGCGCCATTTTCTTTGCTCTTACCGCAATTCTGACCAAGCGGCTGACCCGGTTCGAGCACACCGCCTCGATCCTGTTCTGGCTCACCTCCATGCAGCTGGTGATGGGGCTGCTGGCGGCAGGCTGGGACGGCGACATGGCGCTGCCCGATGCCACTACCCTGCCCTGGCTGGTGCTGATCGGCATCGCTGGCCTCACCGCCCATTTCTGCCTGACCACCGCGCTGTCGCTGGCGCCGGCCAGCGTGGTGGTGCCGGTGGACTTTGCCCGCCTGCCCGCCATCGCGATCCTAGGCATGGTGATCTATGGCGAAGCGCTGGATGCCTGGGTGCTGGGCGGTGCCGCCATCATCTGCATTGCAAATTATCTTAATATAGTTGCAGGCCAGCCGCGCCGAACCCCTCAAAGCTGACCGAATCCGGAAAGTTGCCGCGCGGTTAATGTTGATTTGCTGAAATCGGCCCGATTACGTTCGCGTAAAGCGGCTCACCAAAGCCGCCAATGAGGGAGGAACAATGAAACGCTATCTTGCAACTTCGGCGGCTCTGGCGCTGGTATCCGGCTCTGCTATGGCAAGCGGTCTGGACCGCACCGGGCAGCCGATCGGGATCATTTTTGAAAAAGGCAACTACGCCGAGTTCTCGTTCGCGACGACATCCGTGGACCTGTCGGGCAATGACCGCACATCGCTGAATCCGCTGGGTTCTGCAACCGGAGATGTCGGTGAGCGGTTCAACATGTTCGGCGCCGGCTACAAGCGCGATATCAACGAGCAGCTGTCCTTTGCCCTGATCTTCGATCAACCGTGGGGGGTGGACGTAAATTACCCGACCTCAGGTTCCCTGCTGCTTGGCGGCACAACGGCACAGGCGGATTCAAACTCGATCACTGCCCTGCTGCGCTACAAGTTCAATGAGCGCTTCAGCGTCCATGGCGGCCTGCGCTACCAGGAGATTGACGGCGCGATCAATCTGGCCGGCGGCGCCTACGCCTCAGCCATTCCCGGCGGCACCTACAATGTTCAAGTCGCAAAGGATGGCGCCTTTGGCTGGGTGGCCGGCGTGGCCTACGAGATCCCCGATATCGCCATGCGCGTGGCACTGACCTACAGCTCAGAAATCGAACATGACTTCGACCTGACCGAAACATTCGCGGGCGCCCCGGTTGCAAACGGCACTTCCTCAACCAAGACCAAGACGCCGCAGTCCGTTAACCTGGATTTTCAAACCGGCATCGCCCAGGACACGCTGCTGTTTGGCGGCATCCGCTGGGCAGAGCACAGCGTGACCAATCTGGTTCCCGGGATTTTTGGCCGCGACCTGATCGATCTGGACGATTCAGTTACCTACACGCTGGGTGTCGGCCGCGCGTTCAACGAGAACTGGTCCGGTTCGGTGGCACTGATCTATGCGGATGCGGACGGCGACAACCTGGTCTCGCCGCTGGCACCGACCCACGGGTATGAGGCAATCCGCTTGGGTGTGCAGTACAAGCAGGACAACATGACCGTCTCTGCCGGAGTCCGTTACACCCAGTTGGGCGACGCGGTGGCCTCCCCTGGCGGCAACCCGGTCACCAACTTCCAGGACAACGACGCGGTCAGCTTCGGCCTGAAAGTCGGCTTCCACTTCTGATCCAGGCACCTGCCGGGCAGTTTGCCCCGCTCCCATTCGGGGGCGGGGTTTTCTTTTGCCGCAAGAAACGGGTCGCTTGATGCCTGCCCGCGCGCTAGCTGAGCGTCATGAGCCCGCAAAAGACCATATCCCCCCGCGCCTGGGCCGAGCTGATCCTGCTCGGCGTGATCTGGGGCGGATCGTTCCTGTCGATCCGCATCGCCCTGGATGAAATCCCCGTTGTCACCCTGGTGCTGCACCGCTGCGGCTGGGCGGCGCTGTTCCTGTGGGCCGTTGTGCTGCTGATGCGGCTGCCGGTGCCCAAGGAGCCGCGGGTCTGGGGCGCCTTCCTGGTGATGGGGCTTTTGAACAACGTGATTCCCTTCGGGCTGATGGCCTGGGGGCAGCTGCATATCGAAACCGGGCTGACCTCGATCCTGAATGCGGCGACGGCGATTTTCGGGGTGATCGTGGCGGCCCTGGTGTTCGCTGACGAGCGGCTGACGGCGCGCAAGGCGCTGGGAGTGGGGCTTGGGTTCCTGGGCGTGGCCACGGCCATCGGGCTGGAGCAATTTGCCAATTTCGACATCCGCAGCACCGCGCAGCTGGCGGTGCTGGCGGGCACGGTCTCTTATGCCTTTGCCAGCGCCTGGGCGCGGCTGAAGCTGTCCGGCCTGGCGCCGCAGGTGGCGGCGGCGGGGATGCTGAGCGGCTCCACCCTGTGCCTGGTGCCGGCCGCGCTGCTGATTGACGGCGCGCCTGCGCTGGCGCTCGAGACGGGCACCTGGATCTCCATCGCCTATTTCTCGCTGATCGCCACGGCCGGGGCCTATCTGCTGTATTACCGGGTGCTGGGGCTGGCGGGCAGCGGCAATCTGATGCTGGTCACGCTGATCATCCCGCCGGTCGCCATCGTGCTGGGCGCATGGGTGCTGGGCGAAGCGCTGAAGCCGCAGGCCTATGCAGGCTTTGCCCTGCTGGCGGGCGGGCTGGCGGTCCTGAACGGCAAGCCCAGCTTGCGGCGCAAGCGCGCACGGAATTGACCCAGCCCGCGCAGACGATTAGCAAGGCCTGAAACCTTCAGGGACTTGGAACTTCCATGCTTTACTCTTCCGCACAGGACTGGCGCGACGCCCCCAGCAAACGGGTGCTGTTCTTTGGCATGTCCGGGCTTGGCAAAACCTATGTCAGCAACGTCCTGCGCGGGGCCGGCAGCTGGTTTCACTATTCCATCGATTACCGCATCGGCACCCGCTACATGGGCGAATACATCGCCGACAATGCCAAGGCCGAGGCGATGAAAGTGCCGTTCCTGCGCGAGCTGCTGCTGACAGATTCGATCTTCATCGGCTCCAACATCACGTTTGAGAACCTGCGCCCGGTCTCTGCCTATCTGGGCAAGCCCGGCGATACCGCCAAGGGCGGGCTGCCGATAACCGAATACAAGCGGCGGCAGGAGCAGTTCCGGGTTGCCGAGATCCGCGCGCTGCTGGACACCGAGTATTTCGCGGACCGGGCGCAGCAGCTCTATGGCTACCCGAATTTCATCTGCGACACCGGCGGGTCGATCTGTGAATGGGTTGAGGCCAACGACCCGAACGACCAGCTCCTGTCGGAGCTCAGCAAGCACACGCTGATGGTCTGGATCAAGGGCAGCGAGGAGCACACCGCAGAGCTGGTGCGCCGCTTTGACCGGGCGCCCAAGCCGATGTCCTACCAGCCGGAGTTCCTGAACCGGGTCTGGCAAGAGTATCTTGACAAAAACGGGGTATCCGAAGCGGATGTTGACCCCGATGCCTTTATCCGCTGGACCTATGCCCAGGCGCTGGCGCACCGCCAGCCGCGCTATCAGGCGATGGCGGACAACTGGGGCGTGACCGTAACCGCCGACCAGATCTCGGCCGTCAAGGATGAGGCCGGTTTCGTGGATTTGATCGCCTCGGCCCTTGAGGCCCGCGGCTAACCGGCTTATCTGACAACCTCCGCTATATCGCACAACTTTCCGCAAATCAGGATACTGACATGCCCATCAAGATCCCCGCAGACCTGCCCGCCTATGACGTTCTGACGAACGAAGGCGTGATGGTCATGTCGCCGGATCAGGCGGCGCGTCAGGATATCCGGGCCCTGCGCATCGGGCTGCTCAATCTGATGCCCAAGAAGATCCAGACCGAGAACCAGTTTGCCCGGCTGATCGGCGCCACGCCCCTGCAGATCGAGCTGAGCCTGATCCGGATGACCGAGCATCAGACCAAGAACACCGCGGCTGAGCACATGGAGGAGTTCTATCACTCCTTCCAGGAAGTGAAGCACGAGAAGTTCGACGGGCTGATCATCACCGGCGCGCCGATCGAGCACCTGGAGTTTCCGGAAGTCACCTATTGGGACGAGATGCAGGAGGTGTTCGAGTGGACCCAGACCAACGTGCATTCGACCTTTGGCGTCTGCTGGGGCGGCATGGCGATGATAAATCATTTCCATGGCGTGAAGAAGCACATGCTGGACCACAAGGCGTTCGGCTGCTTCCGGCATCAGAACCTGGCGCCGGCCTCGCCTTACCTGCGCGGGTTCTCGGATGATTTCGTGATTCCGGTCAGCCGCTGGACCGAGATGAAGCAAGCAGAGGTCGACTCTGCCGACGGATTGAAGACTCTGCTGGGCAGCGATGAGGTCGGCCCCTGCCTGATCGAGGACAAGGCGCACCGGGCGCTCTATATCTTCAATCACTTCGAATACGACAGCGATACGCTGAAGCAGGAATACGACCGCGACGTGGCCAACGGCACCCCGATCAACGTGCCGGGCAACTACTATCCGGACAATGATCCCAGCCGCCAGCCGCAGAACCGCTGGCGCAGCCACGCGCATCTTCTGTACGGCAACTGGATCAATGAGATCTATCAGACGACGCCATATGACCTGGATGAGATCGGCCGCTAGGATGCTGGCCTGGGCGGGCCTTGCGGCAGCGGCAGGGACAGCCCTGACCCATTGGCAGGCGGGCCGGCGCGAAGCCGCGGCTGAGGCCCGCCACCCGCCGCAGGGGCAGGTTCTGGTGGTGGGGGCCCACCGCGTGCATGTGGTGGAGATGGGCCGGCCCAAGGGCAGCGCCCCGGATCTGGTGCTGCTCCACGGCTCCAGCGGCAATTCGCGCGACATGACGTTCCGGCTGGCGCCGGCGCTGGCGGAGGAGTTCCGCATCCTGGTCTTCGACCGCCCCGGCCTGGGCTATTCCAGCCCGCTGAACGGCAGCGGCGCCACCATCCGCCAGCAGGCAGAGCTGCTGCGCCAGGCCGCGGCGCAGATGGGGGCGGAAAAACCTATTGTGCTGGGGCAAAGCTATGGCGGCGCGGTGGCACTGGCCTGGGCGGTGGATCATCCGGAAAGCGTCTCGGCGCTGGTCTCGGTGTCCGGGGTCGCCTACCCCTGGACGACGCCGCTGGATCCGCTGTACCGCGTCACCTCCTCGCGCTTTGGCAGCATGGTGGCGGTGCCCCTGCTGGCGGCCTACGTCCCGGATTTCGTGGTGAGCCGCTCCTTGCAGGAAATCTTTGCCCCGCAGGCGGTACCCGAGGGGTATGCAGAGCACTTCGGCACCCGCCTGTCGCTGCGGCGCGGCTCCCTTCGGGCCAACGCCCGGCAGCGCGCGAACCTGCTGGAGGAAGTGACCGAGCTTTCCCGGCACTATGGCGGCATCACGGTGCCGCTGGAGGTCATCCACGGCAGCGCCGACGATCTGGTCAGCCCGGCGCTGCATGCCGAAGGACTGGCGCGGGATGTGGATGCCGCCCGGCTGACCCTGCTGGAAGGGATCGGCCATATGCCGCAGCATGTGGCGACTGACGACGTTGCCGATGCCGTCCGCCGCGCAGCGGACCGCGCACATTTGCGTTAAAGCGATTCACATTCCATACTGCCTTCCCATATAAGGGTTTGAGGACAGGAGGGTTTTACATGCAGCTGCCATTTGACGGCGCAATCAGCGCCTATTTTGAAAGCGGCGCCCCCAGGGACATCCGGACAGCCATCGATAAGGCCGGCAAGGATGTCATTCTGAACCCCTCCTACCCGCATGCCGAGCGGATGGGCCGCAAAGACTATGAGAAAGAGATCAAGGCGCTGCAGATCGAACTGGTCAAGCTGCAAGCCTGGGTCAAAGCCTCGGGGCAGCGGATCGCCATTGTGTTCGAAGGCCGCGATGCAGCCGGCAAGGGCGGCACCATCAAGCGGTTCCGCGAGAACCTGAACCCGCGCGGCGCCCGGGTGGTTGCGCTGTCCAAACCCACCGCTGCCGAGCAGAGCCAATGGTATTTCCAGCGCTACATCGAACACCTGCCTGCGGGCGGGGAGATCGTTTTCTTTGACCGCAGCTGGTACAACCGCGGGGTTGTCGAAAAGGTTTTCGGCTTCTGCACGGACGAACAGCGGGAGCGGTTCTTTCAGCAGGTCAACGGGTTTGAACAGGCGCTGGTGGATGACGGGATCAGGCTGTTCAAGCTCTGGCTCAACGTTGGCCGGGCAGAGCAGCTGCGCCGCTTCATTGCGCGGGAATCCGATCCGCTGAAACACTGGAAGCTGAGCTCGATTGATGTGCAGGGCCTGGCGAAATGGCATGAGTACACCGCGGCAATTTCGGAGACTTTCGAACGCAGCCACAGCGAGGACGCCCCCTGGACCGTGGTGCGCTCTGATGACAAGAAGCGCGCACGGCTGCAGGCAGTGCGCTCTGTACTGCAGGGCATTGAATACGCTGAAAAAGACGCTATGGGCTTGGGCAAGATAGACAATTCGATTTGCGGAGGCCCGGATATCTGGGATGCCTAAACGCGGTTATCATCACGGCAATCTGCGCCAGGCCCTGGTCGAGGCCGCCCTGCAGCTGATCGAGGCGAAGGGGCCGACCGGTTTCACCCTGTCGGAGGCGGCCAAGCAGGCGGGTGTCACCCCGGCGGCGGTCTACCGGCATTTCGAGGGGCGCGAGGATCTGATCGCGGAAGCTTCGCGCCAGGGCTATGTGATGTTTGCCGACCTGATGCAGCATGCCTATGACAAGTACCAGCCGTCGGCGCTGGCGGCGTTTGAGGCGACGGGACGGGCCTATCTGGCTTTTGCGCGCAAGCATCCCGGCCATTACATCGCCATGTTCGAAAGCGGAATCTCGGTGAACCGCACGCCGGAACTGGCGGATGCCGCGGCACGTGCGCGTGCCATCCTGGAACGCGCCGCTGCGGATCTCAGCCAGCATATTCCGGCAGAGAAGCGCCCGCCGGCCTCGATGTTCTCGGCGCATGTGCTGGCGATGAGCCACGGGGTGGTGGAACTGTATGCGCGCAATTCCCCCGGTGCGGCCTCGCCCTTTCCGCCGGAGGATCTACTGGAAAGCGGTATCGGCATCTACCTGCGTGGTTTGGGTCTGATCGCGCCGGACAGCTAGAACCGGCCGCTGGGCTGCGGTGCGCTCAGCTCATCGCCGACGTTGACCAGGTTCACCTCGCCGATGCCCTTGATGTCCTCCGGGCCGATGTCGGTGACGTGGAATTCCTCTGACAGGGCGTCTTTCATTTCCTCCGGCGCCACGATTTTCATCGGATTGGCAAAGACTTGCAGGCGGGACGCGAGATTTACCGCCGGGCCGAAGACGTCGTAGACGTATTTCTGGATGCCAACCACGGAGCCGACGGCAGAGCCGGTGCCAAGGCCGATCCGCGCCTCCCATTTGTGCTGGTGGCTCTGGTTGCGCCGGTCCAGATAGCGCAGGAAGCGGGTGGCGCAATGTGCCACCGCAGTGGCGTGATCCGGCGCCGGTTCCGGCATCCCCGAAACAGCGAGGTAGGCGTCGCCAATGGTCTTGATCCGCTCGCAGCCGTATTGCTCGACAATGCGGTCGAAGGCGGTGAAGATGTCGTTCAGCTCCCCCAGGGTGACGGTCGGGTCGGTTCGGGAGGCGAAATCGGTGAAGTTCACGAAGTCCAGCATCACCACCGACACCTTCGGATAGAGCTGCGGGGTGACCACGCCGAAGGTCTTGAACTCCTCGTAGACCGAACGCGGCATCAGGTTGAGCAGCAGCCGCTCCACCCGCTCCTTCTCGCGCTCCAGCTCGCGGGTGTTGCGCTCCACCATGGTGGAATAGCTGTCGATCATGCTTTCCAGCTCGCGGATGCGGGTGATGTTCTGGCATTCCACCACCAGCAGCGCCTCATCCCGGTGGCTGGCCTGGGAGATGTTGATGGCAAAAACCAAGGTGCGACGTTTCCGCTTGATCTTCAGCTCCGCGGAATAGCGCAGCCCCTCGTCGCAAAGCGTGCTCAGGTCCTCCGGGCTGAGCCCTTCGATGGCGTCGGTCAGCGCCGCGCCGTCGCCCGGGGTTCCGAACCATTCCGCAAACGGCTGATTGTGAAAGACAAACCCGAGGTCTGAGGCCCGCACGACAGCCACCCCGACGCCGATGGCACGCAACAGCTGTTCGTTGATGGCAGCGATGCTCATGCCGCTTCCCGGGTGACGATAATACTGCGTTTGCTCTCGATGGCGTTAAGGGTGGTGCGGATGTCCGGCTCTGACAGACCATGCTGTTCCAGCGCTTCTTTCAGCAGCGCGCCCATTTCGTCGAAATCTTCGTGGGTGATGCCCAAGGCCTTGTGCACCGCTTCCAGACGCTCGTCGCTGAAGGAGGCCGGCCCGCCCAGGAGCGAGGAAATGAACTTGGTCTGGTGGTCAATGAGCCGCGCCATGTCCACATCCGCGAAGTAGTCGCCGATCTGATCGGAATCCAGTGCCATCTCGTAAAAGGTCATCACGACCCGGCTGATGGCGCTGAACCCGCCGTATTTCTCGTAGATGGTTTGCGGCATGACAGCTGTCCCCCAACAGGAAGCGGTCTGCCCATGTTACGCCAATTTTCTAAAAAAGTTAACGCCCGGGGGGCAACCGGGCCGCCCGGGCCGGAAATCAGCCTGCAAACCTGGATGCTTCACGGCCTTCCGCGGTCAGGCTGCGCTTTCATTAGAAAAGGTCACCAGATCGCTGACAATGCACTGCAACCCCTCGATCAGGTCCACGGTGGGCTGCGTTGACAGCAGTGGCGCCATTTCCTGGATCAGCGGCAGCGGCAGATCCCACCAGCGCAATTCCAGCAGTTTCTTGCAAACCTCATCATCAAAGCGTTTGCGCACTAGCTGCGCCGGATTGCCCGCCCAGATTTCATAGGCGCCCACATCACCTGTCACGGTGGCGTTGGGGCTGATGACGGCGCCGTCGCCGATTGTCACCCCGCCGAGCAGGGTTGCATTGGCACCGATCCAGACATCGTTGCCGATCACCACATCCTGCCCGCCCTGCCGCGGCGCATGTGTTTCGGCACCGCCCAGATGCTCCGTGAAAGCTTCGCCAAAGGGGAAGGCCGTGATCCGGTCCAGCGCCGGGGACTGATCCAGCATCACCCGCACGCCCCGGCTGATCGAGCAGAAGGAGCCAATCGCCACATTGGCACCGCCGCCCTGCCCCTCAATCTCCATGTCTTCATAGCCATGGGTGAACCGGCCGATGTCCAGCTTGCCGTTGCCGATCGGGGCAGTCTTGAAGAGTTCCGGTGATGCCATTGTTTTTCCTGCCTTCCGTTGCCCATTCCAGAAATTCCGGGCCAGCATAGAAAAACTTTCTAAATGAAGCCTGAAAGATTTCCCGAAAGCCGCGAAGGCAAAAACAGAAAAGGGCCCGCCAGCGGCGAGCCCTTCCAAAACCATATGGTCCCAGCTTAACGCTTGGAGAACTGGAACGAACGGCGGGCTTTGGCCTTACCGTATTTCTTACGTTCCACAACGCGGCTGTCGCGGGTCAGGAAGCCGGCGGCTTTCAGCGCGCCGCGCAGCGACGGATCGTACAGCTGCAGGGCTTTGGAGATGCCGTGCTTGACCGCACCGGCCTGACCGGAAAGGCCGCCGCCCTTGACGGTGGCGTAAACGTCGAACTGGTCTTCAACGCCGGCAACCTGGAACGGCTGGCGCAGGATCATCTGCAGCACCGGACGGGCGAAGTACTTGTTCAGCTCTTTGCCGTTCACCTCGACCTTGCCGGAGCCCGGCTTGATCCAGACGCGGGCCACAGCGTCTTTACGCTTGCCGGTGGCGTAGGAGCGGCCCAGTTCGTCACGAACCGGCTCACGCACGATGGTTTCTTCAGCCACTGCTTCCACACCGGTTGCAGCTGCGAGCTCTTCGAGAGTGTTGATCTGATCAGCCATCGGTATCAGCTCCGGGTGTTTTTCTTGTTCATGGATTTGACGTCCAGAACTTCAGGTGCCTGGGCTTCATGCGGGTGCTCGGCACCGGCATAGATACGCAGGTTGGTCATCTGCTGGCGCGACAGGCGGTTGCCCGGCAGCATGCGCTTGACAGCCTGGAACACGACGCGCTCCGGGTGCGCACCTTCCAGGATCTCCTGCTTGGTGCGCGACTTGATGCCGCCCGGGTGGCCGGTGTGCCAGTAGAAGTGCTCGTCGCGCTTCTTGCCGGTCATCTGCACCTTGTCGGCGTTGATGATGATGACGTTGTCGCCCATGTCCATATGCGGAGTGAACGAGGCTTTGTGCTTGCCACGCAGGCGCATGGCAACGATCGAGGCAAGACGGCCCAGAACAACGCCCTCGGCGTCGATCAGGATCCACTTCTTCTCGATGTCTGCCGGAGTAGCAGAGAAGGTTTTCATGGCAGGTCAATCCTGTTTGTCGTGAAGGCAGAATCCCATAGGTCATCGGCCTGAATTCGATGGACGGGGTTTACGGGCATCCCCAGCCCCAGTCAACACCACCAAACAAGATTAAATTCATGTAAATCAATAAGTTAAAAAATAGGTATAATAATACCCCAAAAAAATCACACGCTGATCTGCTCCGGCGGGTTGTCCAGGAGGGAACGCAAGCGCAGCATCGCCTCCTCGAACTGCTTGAGCGGCACATGCGCGTTGATGGCAATGCGCACAGCGTGGGGCGCGCGGCCGTCGCGCAGCGCAAACTCATCCGCCGAGCGGATCTGCACCCCGTTGGCCTCTGCCGCGCGGGTGAAGGCGGCGGCACGCCAGCCGGACGGCAGCTTCAGCCAGAGGAACGGCACCTCCGGGTTCCAGGTCAGGTCGAAGCCGCCAAGCGCGTTGACCGCCACCCGGACATAGCGGGCCATTTCACTGCGCACTGACTGCACGAGTCCCGGCAGCCGCGGGTCGGTGAGCAGGATCCGCACCAGTTCCGCCAGCGGCTGCGCCAGGCCGAAATAGCCGTATTCCGCCACCCGCCGCAGGTCCGCCGCCCGCCCTTCCGGCGCCAGGGCAAAGCCGACGCGCAGGGCCGGGGTCAGGATTTTGGAGATCGAGGAGACATGCCAGGCCAGTTCCGGTGCGAGCGCACGGTAACTGGGCGCCCGCGATTCCCCCAGGCGGTAGCAGTCATCCTCGACGATTTGCACGCCATGGCGGCGGGCGATGCGGACGATCTCCTTGCGCCGTTCCAGCGGTGTGAACAGCCCGGTAGGATTGTGCACTTCGGGGCTGGTGCAGATGACCGAGGCACCGGATTTGCGGATCGCCAGCTCCATTGCGTCCGGACGGATTCCGTGCTCGTCCATGGCCACCTCAACCACCTGCGCCCGCAGAAGTTCCGCCGCGCGGCGGAAGCCGGCATAGGTCAGATCCTCGACCAGTATCACTGGCTGCGAACCCGTCAGGATCGCCTGCAGTACCACCAGCAGGCCGTTCTGGCCGCCGTGGGTCAGCACCACATCCCTTTCGCTGACCGGGCCGACCGGTGCCTGCGCAATCCACTCGGCCGCTGCCTGCCGGACCGGACGATAGGCATCGCGGGTCGGGTAGTTCAGGAAGTTCCGCGCTTCGCCTTCTGCCACCTTGTGCAGCGCCTCGCGCACCGCGGCCACCTGCCCCATGTCGGCAATCCGCGGGCTGAACAGGCTGACATGGCCGGGATCGCGCGCTTCCAGCAGATGCAGCTCCCGCGACCATACGTCATCGGGCACCGGCTTTTTCTTTTCGGCTACAAAGGTGCCGCGCCCGACCTCGGCCTCCAGCACACCCTCATCAGTCAGAATGCTGTAAGCCCGGGCCACGGTGCCGGGGGTTATGCTCAGCTGATACGCAAGATCGCGGACCGGCGGCAGCTTTGTACCAATTTTCAGGCTTCCCGCCTCAACAGCTGAGCGGATTGTATCTGCGACCTTTTTATACTTGGGACCTTTTGTCTCACCCAGGGTCTGCGGCCAAATTGTACCCATTACAATCCATCCTTGGACAACGATGCACCCCCTTTGTATCAAAACGCCACGACAAATCAACAGGATTGTATCAACACAATACGAAGGAAGCCTCCCATGGCACAGCACACGCAAATGGCACAATCGAACATGTCCTTTCTGAACAGCCGCCCGGCCCTGCCGGTGCTGGCGCAATGGGCCGTCTCCTTTGCCGTGCTGGTGACCAAGTGGAGCCTGCGCTATCGCACCCGAACCCATTTGAAACACCTGAGCGAGACGCAGCTGAAGGACATCGGGCTAACCCGTGAGGACGCCCATTATGAAGCCACTCTTCCGTTCTGGCGCCCGTGATCCCCTGGGCAAAGGAACAACCTGACGGCCGGGGCATGCCCCGGCCTTTTTTGTTTCGCCGCCGCCCGCAGGATCTGAAGCCGCGCAACCGCGGTGCGGGAAATCCGCTCTTGGCCCGCCCCCTGCTTCTTGCTAGGCGCAGCGGGACGAAACCTGATTTGGCAGATTTGATGCAGCGCGACCCCATTCTTGTTGTTAACCGCGAGACCGGTGAGACCTTTGAGGAAGCCGTGCTGGGCGAGAAATGGATCCGCTGGGCTTATCAGAACGCCAGCGCACGGCCGGTGGAAAAGCTGCTGTTCCGCTCCTCCCTGGTCAGCCGGCTGATGGGTATATGGTTCGACTCGCGGTTTTCCAAGGGCAAGATCACAGCAGTGATCGATGAGCTGTCGATTGACATGAGCGAGGCCACCGCCCCGGCAGACAGCTATGGCTGCTTCAACGACTTCTTCGTCCGCAACCTGAGGCCCGAGGCCCGCCCATACAGCGCGGATCCTCAGGACGTCGTCTCCCCCGCAGACGGCAGGGTGCTGGTATTCCCGGAACTGGCAGAGGACGTGTTTGTCCCGGTCAAGGGCTATCCGATGTCAGTTCGCACCATGCTGCCCGGCATTGCGGAGCGGTTCATTGGCGGCGCGCTGGCAATTGTGCGGCTGTGCCCGGCGGACTACCACCGCTACCACTTCCCCGCCGCGGGCCGCATCACAGGGTCGCAGGACATTCCCGGCGCGCTGCATTCGGTGAACCCGATAGCGCTTGGCGCGGGGCCGGATGTGTTCGGCGAGAACAAGCGGACCTGGACCCTGATCGAAACCGATAACCTGGGCAGCTACTGCTTTGTCGAGGTCGGCGCCTTCGGGGTCGGCTCCATCATCAACACCCGCGCCTCGGGCGCGGTGCAGAAGATGGACGAGAAAGGCTATTTCAAGTTCGGCGGCTCCACCGTGGTGGTGGTGTTCGAGCCGGGCAAAGTGCAGTTCTCCGATGATCTGGTCGCCAACAGCGCTAAGGGGCGGGAAACCCTGGTCAAGGTCGGTCAGTCTTTCGCCACCACCCTTTAGCGTTTCGGCGGGATCGAATATGTCATCGAGGCACGCGCCACCGGCTCTGCCATGCCTTCGGAATAGATCAGCACATCCGCCACCGCCAGAACCCGGCCAAGCTTCAGCAGCCGCGCCTCGCCGATCAGGTCGGCACCGGCGGCGGGTTTGCGCATGAAATCGAGCGAGCAGTTGGTGGTCACGGCCAGCGCCTCCTGCCCCAGATGCGCCAGGATCAGCGCGTAGACCGCGCAATCGGCCAGCGCAAACATCGACGGGCCGGACACCGTGCCGCCGGGGCGCAGGTGCTTCTCTGCCGTCAACAGCCGCATCCTGAGATGCTTTTCCTCCATCGCGTCGATGGCAAAGTCATCCCGCACCTGCGGAAAAATCTCATGCAGGTATTCCGTCAGACCTGCGACATCAAATGCCAGCGCCATGCTTTCCCTTTCTGTTCGCCCCGCCTAGAGTTGCCCCCGGATTTGCGAGGAGGGCAAGATGGCAATTCTGGAACGTCACGACACGGGCGCAATTGCCCGGCTCACCATGAACACGCCGGAAAAGCTGAACGCGCTGTCGGACGAGATGCTGGCAGCACTTCAGGAGCAGATAGATGCCCTGCGCGAGGACAGCCGCATCAAGGTAGTGATTCTGTCCGGCACCGGCAAAGGATTCTGCGCTGGCCATGACATCAAACAGATGACCGCGGGCCGCGCGTCAGAGGACGGCGGCAAGGCGTATTTCCAGGACCTGTTCGCACGCTGCACCAGCGTGATGACGGGGCTGCAGTCCCTGCCGCAGCCAGTGATCGCCCAGGTCCACGGCATTGCCACCGCGGCGGGCTGCCAGCTGGTTGCCTCCTGCGATCTGGCCGTTGCGGCTGAAGGCACCAGATTCGGTGTCAACGGCGTCAACATCGGCCTGTTCTGCTCCACCCCGATGGTGGCCCTGTCGCGCAATATCCCGCGCAAGCAGGCGTTTGAGCTGCTGACCACCGGCGAATTCATCGACGCCGCCCGCGCCGTCGAACTGGGTCTGGCCAACCGCGCCGTGCCGCTGGAGGAGCTGGAGACGGAAACCACCAGGCTGGCCGAAACCATTGCCGCCAAGCTCGGCGCGGCGGTGAAGATCGGCAAGCAGGCGTTTTACGAGCAGCTGCAAATGCCGCTGGACCAGGCCTATGCCTATACCAGCGGGGTGATCGTCGAGAACCTGATGCACCGCGACACCATCGAAGGCATGGCCGCATTTATTGAGAAACGCCCGCCCGACTGGCAGGAGTGAAATTTTCCGAAAATTTACGGAAAGCTTTAGTCTTTGTTTACCATTGGGAACGTAATGTTTCCGTAATAGGCCAAATGACCGCCTTTCAATTCAGGCGGAAAGATGGCAAAGATTGGGCACGGCCGCTGAGCAATCACCGGCCCGCACAATTTGGGCTGCTGCTGCGGAAGGGTCCCTCCAACCGGTTCTCTCACCCCGGTGATCCATACCCGCAGCGGCGGCCCCAAATTTCCCCAACCGGCACAGACAGACCGCACAAGGCCATCCGCCTGCGCAACACCCAAGCCTGTTGCACGCGCCCGCCCCCTGCCCTATGTGGCGGGCATGACAGATCATTCGGCACAAACACTGCATATCGTGGGCGGCGGCATGGCCGGCTCGGAAGCGGCCTGGCAGGCGGCAAACATGGGCGTACAAGTGGTGATCCACGAAATGCGCCCCAAGGTGGAAACCTTTGCCCACCAGACCGGCAACCTGGGCGAAATGGTGTGTTCCAACTCCTTCCGCTCCGATGATGACGAGCAGAACGCAGTGGGCCTCTTGCATTGGGAGATGCGTGCCGCAAACGGGCTGATCATGACCACTGCGGATGAGCACCGCCTGCCCGCTGGCGGCGCCCTGGCCGTGGACCGCGAACCCTTTGCCGAAACGGTGACCGCCAAGCTGAAGGCACACCCGAATGTCTCTGTTTCCTATGAAGAAATCACTGAACTGCCCACCGAAGGCCACTGGATCTTTGCCACCGGCCCGCTGACCTCGCCGGGACTGGGCAAGGCAATCCAGGCAGAAACCGGAGCGGAAGCGCTGGCATTCTTCGATGCCATCGCGCCGATTGTCTATGCGGAAAGCATTGACATGTCGCAGGCCTGGATGCAGTCGCGCTATGACAAGGGCGAGACCGAGGAAGAGCGCACCGCCTACCTGAACTGTCCGATGGACAAGGACCAGTACGAGGCCTTCATCGACGCGCTGCTGGCCGCCGACAAGACCGAATTCCACGAAGGCGAAACCGCGGGCTACTTCGACGGCTGCCTGCCGATCGAGGTGATGGCCGAACGCGGCCGCGAAACCCTGCGCCACGGGCCGATGAAGCCGGTGGGCCTGACCAACCCGCACCAGCCGGAGGTCAAAGCCCATGCTGTTGTGCAGCTGCGCCGCGACAATGCCCTGGGAACGCTGTTCAACATCGTCGGTTTCCAGACCAAGATGAAATACGGCGCCCAGACCGAGGTCTTCAAGATGATCCCCGGGCTGGAGAACGCCAGCTTTGCCCGGCTTGGTGGCATCCACCGCAACACCTTCATCAACTCGCCCACCCTGCTGGACGCGCAGATGCGGCTGAAGTCGAAACCCAACATCCGCTTTGCCGGTCAGATCACCGGGGTCGAGGGCTATGTGGAAAGCGCGGCCATGGGCCTGCTGGCGGGCCGCCTGGCGGCAGCAGAGATCCTGGGTCAGGACCTGCCGGAAGTGCCGCAGGACAGCGCCATGGGCGCGCTGATCCACCACATCACCGGCGGCGCCGAGGCCAAGACGTTCCAGCCGATGAACGTGAACTTTGGCCTGTTCCGCCCGGTCGACGGCCTCAAGGGCGGCCGCCGCGGCCGCAAGGACCGTTACAAGGCTTATACCGACCGCGCCAAAGCGGTCTGGCAGGAGTGGCTCAGCAACTTTTCCTAGACGGAATGCGGCCATAGCGCCTAAGCTTATGGCATGAGCGAAAAGTTTCTGGACAAGGCATACGACCTTGAAACACCGGAAGCGACCCTGGAGCACTACAACCAATGGGCCGCTTCCTACGACGCTGAGATTGCCGAAAACGGCTACGCGACACCGGGGCGGATTGCCCAGGCTTTGGCAAAATACCAAACGGACATGAGCGAGCCTGTTCTGGATTTCGGCTGCGGAACCGGTTTGGCGGGCCTCGCGCTGCGACTGCAAGGGTTTGAAACCGTGGACGGCATGGAACCGTCGGAGGAAATGCTCACCCAAGCGCGCAGCAAGGACGTTTACCGCAGGCTGACGCGGATTGATGCCGCAGAGAAACAGCCGATCCCGCACGGCGCCTACCGCCTGATCACCGGCTGCGGCGTTCTGGGCACAGGCGCAGCCCCGCCAGCAGTCTTCGACACGATCATGCATGCCCTGCCGCGTGGCGGATTGTTCGCCTTTTCCTACAATGATCACGCACTGGCCGATCATGCCTATACCGGCAAGCTCAATGAATGGCTGGACTGTTCAGCAGCGCGGCTGCTATTCCGGGAGCATGGGGATCACCTCCCCGGCATCGACCTGAAGTCCACCGTTTATGTAATTGAGAAAGCGTGACATTCACCACACGTTTCGCGCCGTCGCCAACTGGACCGCTGCACTTGGGCCACGCCTACTCCGCCATGCTGGCGCATGATATGGCTGCCGCAAAGGGCGGCACCTTTCTGCTGCGCATCGAAGACATCGACCAGTCCCGCGCACGCCCCGAATGGGAAGCGCAGATTTATGAGGATCTGTCCTGGCTGGGCCTCAGCTGGCCCATGCCGGTGATGCGCCAGTCAGAGCGCCTGCCTCGTTACCAGGCTGCGCTGGACCAGCTTACTGCCATGGGCCTCACCTATCCCTGCCGCTGCAACCGCACAGATATCGAGGCTGCTGCCGGCGCCCCTCAGGAAGGCGTTCCGCAATTCGGCCCGGACGGGCGCATCTATCCCGGCACTTGCCGCAGCCGCTTGCTATCCAAGGCCACGGGCCAGGACGTTATCCGGCTGAACATGGAGAAAGCCGTCCGCTCCGCGGATCTGCGCAGTTTCACGGATGCAGGCCCGGACTTCCAGGGCACGCATGCCTTGGACCCTGATGTGCTGATCTCAGCTGTTGGCGACATCATTCTGGTGCGCCGCAACATGGGCAGCTCCTACCACCTGTCGGTGGTCGCGGATGATGCGGACCAGGGCATCACCCATGCAGTGCGCGGTGCCGATCTTTTCGAGGCCACCCAGATACATGTGCTGCTGCAAAGCCTGCTGGACCTGCCCACGCCCATCTACCACCACCATCACCTGATCCGCGACGAGAATGGCAAGCGCCTTGCCAAACGCGACGACGCCCGCGCCATTGCCAAGTACCGGGCCGAAGGCGCAACCGCTCAGGACATCCGCGAAATGGTGGGGCTGCCGCTTCTGTCCAGCTGAAGTATCCTCTGCCGGAGGCTCGACCCGCAAGGGCGGTTGCCCGAGGTGCCGATTATTCCATCGGCTTCATCAGCTCGGTTTCTGCGTCATCCCGCACCGCAGTATAAAAACAGGTCCTCCGGTTGGTGTGGCAGGCCGCCCCGGTCTGACGCACCAGCGCCAGAAGGCAGTCGCGGTCGCAGTCGATCCGCAGGTCCACCAGTTCCTGCACATGGCCGGAGGTTTCGCCCTTGATCCAGAACGACTGCCGCGAGCGCGACCAATAGGTGACCCGGCCGGTTTCCAGGGTTCGCGCCACCGCATCGGCATTCATCCAGGCCATCATCAGCACCTCGCCCGAGGCTTCGTCCTGCGCAATACAGGGGATCAGCCCGGCGTCATTATAGGTCAGGCTGGCGGGATCAAAGGACATGGCTAAAAACCTTTTGCATCTGCTGTTCGGCTCCCTATGTATGGGGAACCTGCAAAATGGGAAAGACCGGGAAAGCAATGTCTGGCGATAGTGATCTGATCAAGCTGTACTCCTCGCGCATTCTGGCGCTGGCAGCCGACATCCCGCATCTGGACCGGCTGCAGGCGCCGGACGCCACAGTCAAGAAACGCTCGCCCCTGTGCGGCTCCGCCGTGACTGTTGACATCAAGGTTGAAGACGGCCGGATCGCGGATTTCGGACAGGACGTTAAGGCCTGCGCGCTGGGGCAGGCATCTGCCGCGGTGGTGGGCGGCAATGTGATCGGACGATCGCTGCAGGAAGTGGAAACCGCCCGTAACCAGCTGAAGGCCATGCTGAACCAGGACGGCCCGGTGCCGGATGCGCCGTTTGACGGCCTGGAAGTGCTGCAGCCCGCACGTGAGTTCAAGAACCGCCACGCCTCCATCATGCTCGCGCTGGAGGCGACGCTGGAAGCGATGCAGACTGCCGCCAAGGAGCAGTGTGCCTAAGGCCTGCCCCCGTCGCCGCTGCAAAAGTTGCTATGCGCTGTTCCGTGCCGGAACGGGAAACACGCGCCTGCCTCCCCCATCTCAAAAGAAAAAACCGCCGCACATCCGGGCAGATGGCGGCGGCAGTCATGCTCTGCTGTGCGGGACCCGGGCGGGCCAGGCAGGATCTTGAGGCAAATCAGTCGAAGATCGGGCCGAGGGGGATCGGGACAGGCGGTTGATCCCCGGAAGCAGTCCGGGACAGGAAAGGGCCGGCCCGGCACAGCAGAGGCATTCAGGAAAACGGTATGGGGATCAGAACAGCCCCGGCAGGTGCAGCGCCGCCACCAGCATCACCATCAGCGAGGCCGCGCCGATGGCATCCTGCAGCAGGGTCGAATGGGCGTTTTGAATGGTGGTCTTGATCTGTGCAATCATGGCTCGGGCCTCCTCCAGTCTGTGTCGCTGCTCTCAGGCAATCTTGTTGCCCCTTTGTTCTCATTTTTCAGAACACCTGTAAAGAACTTTTTGAGAACATTTGCGAACACAGGAGAACACCAAAGCGGAACATCCGCCAAGCGGCAGCTCAACCCACTGAAATCAAACGGATCGCCTGATCCTGTTTCATCAGCCACAGGAGAACGCGCGCCGCCTTGCCGCGGTCGCCTTCCAGCTTGGGGTCGGCGGCCAGAAGTGCCCGCGCATCGCTTTGGGCCACCGCCATCAGCCCAGCCTGTCGTTCCAGGTCGGCAATCCGGAATCGCGGGAGGCCGGATTGCGCGGTGCCGATCATATCTCCAGCCCCGCGCATCTGCAGGTCGGTTTCCGAGATCCGGAAGCCGTCCTCAGTTTCCCGCAGCACCTCCAGCCGCTTGCGGCCGCCTTCGGTCAGCGGCGGCTGATACATCAACAGGCAGGTCGAATCGGCACTGCCGCGCCCGACCCTTCCGCGCAGCTGGTGCAGCTGCGCCAGGCCGAAGATCTCGGCCCGCTCAATCACCATGATCGAAGCATTGGGCACATTCACCCCGACCTCGATCACCGTGGTGGCAACCAGAACCTTGCTACGGCCGGCGACAAAGGCGGCCATCGCCGCATCCTTGTCGGCAGGCGGCATCTGCCCATGCACCAGCCCCGCTGTGCCTTCGCCCAGCACTGCGCGCAGATGCTTGAAGCGCTCCTCCGCCGCAGTCAGGTCGCTCAGCTCGGACTCGTCCACCAGCGGGCAAACCCAATAGCACTGCCGCCCCTCAGCTATCGCTTTGCGCAGGTGATCGACAACCTCCTGCATCCGTTCGGTGCTGATGACCGCGGTCCTGACCGGTTTGCGCCCCGGCGGTTTCTCATCCAGCACCGAGACATCCATGTCGCCGTATTGCGCCAGCGCCAGAGACCGCGGGATCGGTGTCGCAGTCATCACCAGCACATCCGCGCCCTTGCCCTTTTCCGCCAGCTCCATCCGCTGGCGCACGCCGAAGCGGTGCTGTTCATCGACAATCGCGAGGCGCAGGTCGCGGAATTCCACGTCCTGCTGGAACACTGCGTGGGTGCCGACCAGGATTTGGATATCGCCGCGCTTCAGCGCCGCCAGCTTGGCCTTGCGCTCAGACCCCTTGTCACGGCCTGTGAGGATCTCGATCACCACGCCTGCGTCTTCGGCCAGCGGTGCGAGGCCTTCCATATGCTGCTGCGCCAGAATGCCGGTCGGGGCCATCATCACCCCCTGCCCGCCTGCTTCAACAGCAACCAGCAAGGCCATGAAGGCAACCAATGTTTTTCCCGCGCCCACATCGCCCTGCAGCAGGCGGTTCATGCGCTTGTCCGCAGCCATGTCGGCAGAGATTTCCTCGATCGCGCGGGCCTGCGCGTTGGTCGGGCGGTAAGGCAGCGCCTTCAGGACACGGGATTGCAGGCGGCCTGTAGCAGCGCTTTGAATGCCGCGGGCCTTGCGCTCCCGCTGCCGGGCCAGCGCCAGGGTCAACTGGTGGGCAAACAGCTCATCATAGGCCAGCCGTGCCCGTACCGGCGTCTGCGGGCTGAGGTCGTCGGGGCCTTGCGGCGCATGGGCAGACTGCAATGCCTCGTGCCAAGCAGGCCAGTTCTCCCGCAGCATCTGCGCCGGGTCGATCCACTCTGCCAATTCCGGCATCCGCGACAGCGCGCTTTGCGCCGCCTTGTACATGGTCTTTTGCGTGACCCCGTGGGTCAGACTGTAGACCGGCTCATACTCCGGGATCTCATGCGCCTCTTCCACCGGCAGCATGTGATCCGGGTGGACCATCTGCGCCAGGCCGTCGAACAGTTCCAGCTTGCCTGAGACCACCCGGCGGGACCCTTCGGGCAGCTGCGCCTCCAGATAGCGGCCGCGGCCGTGGAAGAAGACCAGCTGAAACTCTGTCTCTGCATCCTCCACATGAATGCGGTAGGCGCCGCCGCGGTTGCGTGCCGGGCGGTGGCGGCCAATGGTCACCTCCACGGTCACAGTGGCGGGCAGCTCCACCCCACGGATGGTATTGCGCCGCCGCCGGTCCACCACAGAATAAGGCAGCGAAAACAGCAGGTCGCGCGGCGTTTCTATATCGATCTGGCTGAGGTTCTGCGCGGTCTTGGGGCCGACACCCTGCAGGGTCTCAGCGCCGGCGAACAACGGAAACAGGATCTCAGGACGCCCGCTCATGCCTCAGCGATCAGCTCCAGCCAGCCGTCTTCGTCCAGAGTCCGGATGCCCAGCTCTGCAGCCTTTTTTGCCTTGGAGCCTGCACCTGGCCCCGCCACCAGAATGTCGGTTTTCTTGGAAACGGAACCGGAGACCTTGGCCCCGAGTGCCTCTGCCCGCGCCTTGGCTTCGGCCCGGGTCATCTTCTTCAGCGTGCCGGTGAAGACCACTGTCTTGCCGGCCACCGGGCTGTCCGCGGCGGGGGCATCGGGCGGCACAATGGTCAGCTTGGCAACCAGCCGGTCAAACGCCGCGCGCTCCTCCGGGTTGGCAAAGGCGTCGGACAGGGACAGGCCCAGAACGGCGCCGATCCCATCCACACCGATCAGGTCTGCCCAGGCGGCAGCGGCTTCCGCCGGGACACCGCAAGACGCCACGGCTGTCGCACGGGTTTCAGAAATCTTCGCGCGCCGGCCCTCGTCAGCTGCCGCATGGCGCTCCGCCTCTTCGGCTTCATCCGCGGCCCGGTGCGCCAAGGCGGCCGGGCGGGCTGCGTCGATCGCATCCGCCATCGCCTGCCAGTCCCGGTAGTGCAGTGCCAGATCGCGGCCTGCAACCTCGCCCGCGTGGCGGATACCCAGGGCAAAGATCAGCTTGGCCAGAGGGATGGTGCGCTTTTCCTCAATCGCTGCGAACAAGTTGTCTGCAGACTTTTCACCCCACCCTTCCCGGTTCTTCAGCTGCTGCAAGCCGGAGCCGAAATTCGCTTGCAGGTCAAAGATATCCGCGGGTTCTCTGATCCAGCCATCGCTGTGGAACTGCTCGACCTGCTTGGCGCCCATCCCCTCTATGTCAAAGGCTGCGCGGGAGACGAAATGCTTTAGCTTCTCCACCGCCTGGGCCGGGCAGATCATGCCGCCCGAGCAGCGGCGCACCGCGTCGCCTTCCTCCCGTTCCGCCGGACTGCCGCACTCCGGGCAGATGTGCGGAAACTGAAATGGCTCGGCCTCATCGGGGCGTTTGGACAGGTCTACATCGGCCACCTTGGGGATCACATCGCCTGCGCGGTAGATCTGCACCCAGTCGCCGATACGGATATCCTTGCCGCCGCGGATCTCCTCGCCCTTGGAGTCACGGCCCTGGATGTAATCCTCGTTGTGCAGCGTGGCGCTAGAGACCACCACCCCGCCAACGGTCACCGGGGTGAGCCGCGCCACAGGGCTCAGCGCGCCGGTGCGTCCGACCTGGATGTCGATCGCCTCCAGCCGGGTCCAGGCGAGCTCCGCCGGGAACTTATGCGCAATTGCCCAGCGAGGGGTCGTAGAACGGAAGCCCAGCCGCGCCTGCAGCGCCAGATCGTTAACTTTGTAGACCACGCCGTCGATGTCATAGCCCAGCGTCGCACGCTGTTCTTCGATGCTGCGGTAATGGGCGATCATGTCTTCGGTCGCGGTGCACAGCCGGGTTAGCGGGTTGGTCTGAAAGCCCAGGGCTTCCAGCCGCGCAATTGCGTCCATCTGCGTTTCCGCCAGCGGCGCGCTCAGTTCCCCCCAGCTGTAAGCAAAGAAACGCAATGGCCGCGCCCGGGTTATTTCCGCATCCAGCTGCCGCAAGGAACCCGCGGCCGCATTGCGGGGGTTGGCAAAGGTCTTGCCGCCGCGTTCTTCGTTCCGGGCATTCAGCGCCTCGAAGTCCGCATGGCTCATATAAACCTCGCCGCGCACTTCCAGCACTTCCGGAGCGCCCTCCAGCTGCTGCGGGATATCAGCAATGGTGCGCGCGTTGGCGGTTACGTTTTCCCCGACACTTCCGTCGCCGCGGGTGGCGGCCTGGATCAGCGTGCCGTTTTCATAGCGCAGGGACAGCGACAGCCCGTCGATCTTGGGTTCTGCGGTATACGGCAGCGCCTCCGTTAGACCAAGGCCCAGGTATTTGCGGATGCTGCGGTCGAAATCAGCGACGTCTTCATCCTCGAAAGCATTGCCCAGCGACAGCATCCGCACAGAATGAGCGATCTTTCCAAAACCGGAGACCGCAGGCGCGCCGACTGCGTCCAGCTGCGTGGCCGCTTCAGCAAGTTCTGGAAATGCCTCCGCCAACGCCCGGTAGCGGCGTTTCAGCGAATCATAATCCGCATCGCTGATTTCCGGCGCATCGTCCTGGTGATAAGCCAGGTCCGCAGCCCGCAGCAGTTCTTCCAGCCTCAGAAACTCTGCTCTTGCCTCTTCTGCCGTCAGGCTGGCCACGTCTTTTTCTGTCATTCCTGCCACGCGCGGTCCCTCTTCGTTCTCACCTTTGGTGATAAGGTGCCCTGCGCGCCGCGTCCAGCGCATCTGACAGCCCGCGTGTGCCGGGTGCCAAAAACAAAAAGACCCGCCGGAAGGCGGGTCCTTGCAACCGGCGGCACATATTCATGCGCCGCCCGGATGGTCTTCCTTTCAGGCGCCGACAGCCATACGGTGACCGCCTGACATGTGATCCTCCTGCGGGTCGCGCAGCACATAACCTCGGCCCCAGACGGTTTCGATATAGTTTTCGCCGTCCGTCGCGTTGCTGAGTTTCTTACGCAACTTGCAGATGAAAACGTCGATGATTTTGAGTTCCGGCTCATCCATGCCGCCATAGAGATGGTTCAGGAACATTTCCTTGGTCAGCGTGGTGCCCTTGCGCAGGGACAGAAGCTCCAGCATCTGGTATTCCTTGCCGGTCAGATGCACGGCCTTGCCGCCGGCCTCCACCGTCTTGGCGTCCAGATTGACCGCGATCTTGCCGGTCTTGATGATCGACTGCGAGTGCCCCTTGGAGCGGCGGATGATCGCATGGATCCGCGCCACCAGTTCCTCACGGTGGAAAGGCTTGGTCAGATAGTCGTCCGCGCCGAAGCCGAAGCCCTTGATCTTGTTGTCGGTATCGTCGGCACCGGACAGGATCAGAATGGGGGTTTCAATGCGGGACATACGCAGCTGGCGCAGCACCTCATGGCCGTTCATGTCCGGCAGCCCCAGATCCAGCAGGATCAGGTCATAGTCGTAAAGTTTGGCCAGATCGATCCCTTCTTCCCCCAGATCCGTCGTGTAAACGTTCAGGTTGGCATGGGTCAGCATCAGCTCGATGCTTTTTGCCGTGGTCGGATCATCCTCAACCAGCAGAATGCGCATATTATTTTCTCCGCCTGTACACTGTTTCCCTCAGGTCGCGTTAACCTTGGTGGAAAAAAGTTAATGCCTCGTTACCATGATGGTTAATTTACAATTTCAACTCAAGGGCGGTCTGATCTATTTTGCGTCCTGATCACGGTATTTCTTAAGACGTGTGGTTTTCAGGGCCTCTTCGCCATGGTCGGCAACTGCCGCAACCCAGCTGCGGAATTCCTCCTCGCTGAGGCCGTAGCGGCGCATCGCCTCCTTCTGCGGCAGCAGCCCGTAGAGCACGCCGCGCACAACCGCAGCCTTGCGTGAGGCAACCCAGCGCTTGGTGGTCTCCGGCGGCAAATCCGCCCGTGTCATAATTGTCCCGTCCGGCAGGGTGACTGCCCGCGGCCCGTCGACTTTCTTTAGAAACATCTTTCTTCCCTCTGAAGATCTTGTTCGTTGGGTCCGGCACCAGAATTTCCGAACAGGCTTAACGCCGCATGAACCACGCCCCTTGAGAGTCCTTAGGATTTTCATATATTCTGCGGCGCCTGCCCCCCTTGCCTTTAGGAGCTGCCCCATGGCGCTGGACCAAGATCTGGAACTGAACTCGCTCGGCTTTGCCAAACCGCCCTCGGAAACCCGGGTGGTTGTGGCCATGTCCGGCGGCGTCGACAGCTCTGTAGTTGCTGCATATTTGGCCGATCAGGGCTATGACGTGGTCGGCGTCACCCTGCAGCTTTACGATCACGGCGCGGCGCTGGCGAAAAAAGGCGCCTGCTGTGCGGGCATCGATATCCACGACGCGCGCCGTGTGGCAGAGGAGCGCGGCTTCCCGCATTACGTCCTGGATTATGAGAACATTTTTAAGGATGCGGTGATTGACGAGTTCGCCGACAGCTATCTGGCGGGCGCGACCCCGGTGCCCTGCATCCGCTGCAACGAGCGGGTGAAGTTCAAGGACCTCCTGGAAACCGCCAAGGACCTGGAGGCCGACTGCATGGCCACCGGCCACTACATCCAGCGCAAGATGGGTGAGCACGGTCCGGAGCTGCACTCCGCCGAGGATGCAAACCGCGACCAGAGCTATTTCCTGTTTTCCACCACGCCAGAGCAGCTGGATTACCTGCGTTTCCCGCTGGGGCATCTGCCGTCCAAGGACGCCACCCGTGAGATGGCGGCCCAGTACGGGCTGGCGGTGGCGGACAAGCCCGACAGCCAGGACATCTGCTTCGTGCCCAACGGCAACTATGCCAGCGTGATCGAGAAACTGCGTCCCGGCGCCGCTGAGCCGGGTGAGATCGTGCATTCCGACGGCCGGGTGCTGGGCAGCCACGAAGGGGTCATCCACTACACCATCGGCCAGCGCCGCGGCCTGGGCATCGGCGGTCTCTCGGAGCCGCTTTACGTGGTGAAACTGGACGTCGACAAGAAGCAGGTCGTCGTCGGCCCCAAGGATCTGCTGGCGACCCGCACCATCCCGGTGCGCGAGATCAACTGGCTGGGCGATGAGCCATTCACCAGCCGGGACGAATGGCATCTGAAGGTCAAGGTCCGCTCCACCCGCCCGCCGCGCGAGGCGATCATCCGGCCGCTCAGCGACACCACCGCGGAAGTGGAACTGCTGACCCCGGAAGAGGGCGTCTCCCCCGGCCAGGCCTGCGTGTTCTACGCCAACGAAGGCAGCCGCATCTTCGGCGGCGGCTGGATCTGGCGCGGCTACTGATCCCCTCCCGCCGGGTCAAGGGAGGCGCAGCCTCCGCGCGGCACGCGCGGCTTGCCCTTGACGCGGCATATCTTTCCAAAATGGACTGCGCGCCTGAGGGCAGACCTGCCCTTAGGCGCTTCTCAGCAATAAAGACCCGGCATTTGTACTATTATTGCCAGCCGCCCGCGTTCTGTGACCGCAGAGCGGCGCGCTCCGCACGGGTGCGCAAGCATCCGCGCCACCAGAAGCCGCGCGGCGGAGGCTCTGCATCCGGTGCGCTTCCGCCTCAGCCTGCATGCAAGCGGTCCAGCACCGAGCGGGCGGCACGCAGCCCAGGCGCTTCCCCGCCCTGCCCCAAGCGCTGCATGGTCAGTTCCATCGCTTCCAGCTGAGCACTTGGATTCGCTGCCAGCGCCTCCAGGCGGGCGGCAATGTTTTCCGCCGTGCAGTCCGGCCCCAAGCACTCCGGCACAACGCGGGTATCGCTGACCAGATTGACCAGCGTCACCGTGTCGATCAAAGCCATGCGCTTCATGATCTGCCAGGTCAGCCACTGGAACTTGTATGCGATCACCATCGGGGTGCGGGCTGCGGCCAGTTCCAAAGACACGGTACCGGAGGCGGCCAGCGCCAGGCTGGCCGAGGCAAAGGCGGCGCGCTTGTGCGCCTTGGCCGTAGCGGCGTCGAATTTGTTCGGATCGACCAGCACCGTCTCCTCGGGCCAGCTCAGCAAGGCGTCTTGCACCAGGCCGGCCACCGGGGCGGCGGCAGGCACGACAATCCGGTAGGCCGGGTTCCCGGCCGTGAAGCGGTGCAGCGCGCCGCCGAAATCCGGGGCTAGCCGCGACACTTCAGACCGGCGCGAGCCGGGCAGCGCCAGTACAAATGGCGCATCCCCCAAGCCGAATTCACTGCAAAAAGCGGCGACCTCCGCCTCCGACGCCTGCGGCTCCGCCACCACCGGGTGGCCGACGAAGTCGCAGTCCATTCCCGCAGCTTCCATATAGGGGGGCTCAAACGGCAAGAGCGCCAGCACGTGGTCGATGACCTCCGCCATCCTGGCCGCCCGTTTGGGCCGCCACGCCCAGACCGAAGGCGCCACGTAATGCACGGTGCGGATATTGCTTTGCGCCTTGACCAGCCGCGCCACGCGAAGGGAGAAGTCGGGGCTGTCGATAGTGATCAGCACATCCGGCCTGGTTTCCAGCACCGCGTCCGCCGTTTCCCGGATGCGGCGCTTCAGGTGGCGGTACTTGGGCAACACCTCTGCCAGCCCCATCACTGACAGCTCATCCATCGGAAAGCGGGACACCAGCCCCTGCTCCGCCATCAGCGCGCCGCCGATGCCGTCAAAGCTGACACCCGGTTCCAGCTGTTTCAGCCCCGCCATCAGCGCCCCGCCCAGCCGGTCGCCCGAAGGCTCCCCCGCCAGGATAAAAACCCGCAGGCTCATGCCTCGCGCAGCCAGAGGAACAGGCCCAGCCGGTCGCAGGCCGCAATCACCGCGTCCTGATCCAAAACGATGACGCCGCCCGCTTCCAGCACGATGCCAGAAAGGCCTGCCTTGGCCGCGGCTTCAACCGTTTCCACCCCGATGGCGGGAAGGTCGGCGCGGCGGTCCTGCGCCGGTTTCGGCGCCTTGAACAAGAGACCGCCCTGCCCATCCGGGCGCTGCTGCAGTGCGTTCAGCATCCAGTCGGTGCCAAACAGGTTCTCGACCGCAATCGCCTGCTGCTTGCGCACGGCACAGGACTGGCCGATATCAGCCGCAGACATTGCAGCTACGATCTCCGCGCCGCGCTCTGCGTCTGCCTTATCCAGCTCTCCCGGCTGCACCTTGGTTGGCACGCCTGCCGCCATCAGCAGATCAGGCGCCATCTCATGGGCAGCGCGGACAGCAAAGCCTGACTGCTCAAAAATGCCGATAATGGCCCGCAATGCCCCGTCGTCGCCTGCGGTCAACGCCGCCTGCAGCACCGGCACCAGCGGCATGGTGGCCGCATCAATCGCAGAGGGATCAATATGCGGGCGCCGCACCGCACCTGCCATGCAGATTTCGGTGACTTCGGCAGCCTTCAACCTTTCCAGAAAGCTGCCGAGCTGTTCAAACCGGAAGGTAATCTCCGGATCGACCGCATCAGGTTCCGAACCTGCCATCGCGCAAACCAAAGGTCGCCCAGCGGCACGGGACACCACTTCTGCCGGCAGCATGCCGGTGCCTGCAATCACTGCCAGCATCGCGTCAGCCTCCCGGGGTCAGGAAAGAGCGGTCGCTTTCGCCGGTGATGAAGGCAACGATCTCCTGCACATACTGGCTCTCGGTCTCATCGCCCAGCCGCTTGGCGCGCTCCTGGAAGGTGCCTTCACCCTGGGCCAGCATCTGAAAGGCTGCGCGCAAAGCGGTGATGTCGCTGCGGGCGACGCCGCGGCGCTTGAGGCCGACCAGGTTCAGCCCGTCCAGCTCGCCGCGCTGCGCCTGCACCAGGCCATAGGGGATCACGTCATTGGTCACCATCGTGACCGCACCGATGATCGCGCCTTTGCCGATGCGCACCCACTGGTGGATGCCGGACAGACCGCCGATGATCACATCGTCTTCCAGAACGCAATGGCCCGCCACCGCCGCAGAGTTCACCACGATCACCCGGTCGCCGACCTGAGCGTCATGGGCGATGTGGCACCCGGCCATGAACAGCCCGTCGTCACCGATCTTGGTCAGACCGCCGCCGCCCTCGGTGCCGGCATTCACTGTCACATGCTCGCGGATACGGTTGCGCTTGCCGATCACGGTCTTGCACTTTTCGCCCTTGAACTTCAGGTCCTGCGGGATCTCGCCCAGCACAGCAAAGGGGAAGACCACGGTTTCGTCGCCGATTTCCGTATCACCGGTCACGACGACATGGGATTTCAGAACAACCCGGTCCCCCAGCACCACTTCGGGGCCAACCACGCAGAACGGGCCGATCTCGCAGTCCTTTCCGATCTTGGCGCCCTCTTCGATCACGGCACTGGGGTGAATCCGGCTCATTCTCAATCGTCCTTCTGCACGTCGACCATGGCCGAAAATTCGGCTTCCGCCGCCACTTCGCCATCAACGGTAGCGCGGCCGGAGAACTTGAAGATCTTGCCGCCCGGCTTGCCGCGCAGGGTTTCCACATGCATCTCCAGCACATCGCCCGGCACCACCTTGCGGCGGAATTTGCACTTGTCGATGTTCATGAAATAGATCAGCAGATCGGTGTCGACCATATCCATGCCGACACCCAGCATCACCCCTGCGGTTTGTGCCATCGCCTCAATGATGGTGACGCCCGGCATGATCGGAGTGCCAGGGAAGTGGCCCTGGAAATGCGGCTCGTTCATGGTGACATTCTTGATGCCGCGGGCCGATTTGTAGCTGTCGATATCGACCACCTTGTCGACCAGCAGGAACGGATAGCGGTGCGGCAGGATCCGCTGGATCAGTTGAATGTCAGCGCTTTGCAGCTCGGTGGTCATGCTTGGTTTCCCATTTACGTCAAGAATACTGCGCTGTCCCTAGCAAGCGGACAGCCTTTGGGCAAGTTCGCGCGCTCAGCGTTCGCTTTCCTCTTCCTGCGACCCGTCTCCCAGAACCGCATCGATCCGGGCGATCGCCAAGGAAGTGATATCTGCCGAGTCCGCACTCAGAAAGACCGACGAGTGGTCGAGAATTGCTCCGGCTCCCGTTTCCCGCATGATCTGCTGCAGAACCGGCAGTGAGGCCTTGATGAACTCGCGCCGGGCTTCTTCCCCCATCTGGGTGATCTCGCGCAGCTTCTGATCCTGGCGGCGGCGGGTTTCCTGCACTTTCTCGTCGAAGGCATCAGCCAAGGCGCGGAACGCTTCGGGCTCCATTTCGCTGCGCCGTTCTGTGAGCTCCAGCTCTTCGTTGCGCAGCTCCGCTTCGATGCGCCGGTTTTCGGCGGTCAGCACCGCGCCCTCGGCTTCAATCTCGCGTTCCGCCCGCTTGCCAAAGGCGCTCTCAGAAAAAAGACGGTCCGGCTGGATCGTGAGGATACCGCTTTGCGGCAGCCCGAGCTGAAACTCAGCCCCGCCGTTTGCCGTGGCTTCCTGCGCGCGGGCGCCTGCGGTGCCCACGCAGAACAGCGCCAGGGCAAGCCCTAGCGCTGACCAGAATCCAGGCTGCGGCTGCCGCACCAGATCAGAACCTCGCCTGAAGGGTCAGGTCAAAGCTCTGCTCTTCATCAAAGTCCTCTTTCTTGAGGGCCTTGGAGAAGTTGAAGCGCAGGGGGCCGAACCCAGTGGTCCAAAGCAGCGAGACGCCGACAACGTGGCGGAAGGATCTGTCATTGCCGACAATTCTATCCGTCGCCAAAGTGTTGACGTCTTGCAGCCCCCAGAGTGCACCGACATCATAGAAGATACCGCCGCGCATACCCAGTTCTTCCGGCAAGCCCAAGGGAAACTCTGCATCAAACCGCGCAACGGCATAATAGTTGCCGCCCAGGAAGTCGTTGTAGTTACCACCGCCCGGATTGCCGGAGCCCTGATCCCGCGGCCCGATACCGCCAGGCTCAAACCCACGCATGATAGAAGGCGTCAGGATAAAGCGGTCGATCGACCGGCTGAACCCGCTGCCTTCCCATTGGAAAGCGCCGGCTTCCAGGGTGGCACGGATGGTTACTTCCTCATTCCAAATCTGCTTTTGGGCGACGAGTTTCGTATTGGCCTTGATGTATTCTGACTCACCGCCCAGACCTGCGTAGTCCGCACCGATTTCCACCAGGAAACCGGCGGTCGGATCGAGCCCAGTCAAGCGGCTGTCGTAACGGTAGGTAAAGCCGATTGCGCTGGCATTCCGTTCGCCTTGCGCGATTTCGCTACGAACCACCGGACCAGCCAGGTTCTGGTTGGTGTCGTCGTCGTCAAACAGCATCTCGTCCGCATCCCAGGTGTAGCGGACCCGCAGCGAGGTATCCTCGCCGGTATCGAACGTCAGCGCCGGCTGGAAAAAGACGCGCTTGGTCTTGTATTCAGAGAAGCTGGAGTCGGTTTCGTTCAGCCCCAGATCCAGGTCGAACCTCAGCTTCCGGCCCAGCAGGTAGGGTTCGGTGAAGCCCAGCACGTAGGAATCGGATTCCGTTGCTGTTGCGATATTGAGCGACAGCCGTTGACCGCGGCCCAGGAAGTTGTTTTCCGTCAGGCCGATGCTGAGCCCGAAACCGTCGGTGACCGAGTAGGCACCGCCCAGGTTCAACGAACCGGTCGGCTGCTCTTCGACGTCCACGTCGACAATCACCTGATCGGCGGAGCTGCCCTCGCGGGTTTCAACATCCGCATTGGCAAAGAAGCCGAGGGCGCGGATCCGTTCCGCGCTGTTGCGGATAGAGCGCGGGTTGAAGGGGTCGCCTTCCACCGACTGGAACTGCTGACGCACAACCCGGTCCAGCGTGGTTGTGTTGCCTTCGATGTCGATGCGCTCAACAAAGACACGCGGGCCGCGCGTCAGCACGAATTCGACATCCAGGGTCAGGTCGCGGTCGTTGCGGGTGACCCGCGGTTCAACGCGCAGAAAATCGATCTCATTCCGGACCGCCAGGCCTTCCATCCGGTCGATCGCATTTTCGACCAGCGTTGGCGTGTAGGTTACTCCCGGCTTGATCTTGAGGGTGGACGCGAACAGGTCTGCATCCGCCTCCGGCATCTCGCTGGTCACGGTGATATTGCCGAATTTGAACTGCTGGCCTTCGGTCACGTCAACAACCAGGAACACCGCATCGCGTTCCTCGGTCACCTCCGCATTGGTGCTGTTCACCCGGAAATCGACATAACCGCGCGACAGATAGAAATCGCGCAGAACCTGCTTGTCGAACTCCAGCCGGTCCTCGATCAGCGTGTCGGAGCGGATGAAACCGCGCAGCAGGCCCGCCTGTTTGGTTTCCAGAACCCGCCGCAGGCGGCGGTCGGAATAGATCCGGTTGCCGGTGAACGACACGCGCTCCACCTCAATGGTGTCGCCTTCGGAAATCTCAAACACCAGATCAACGCGGTTGTTGCTGCGGCGGATGATCCGCGGGGTCACGCGCGAGGCCAGGCGCCCCTGCACGCTGTAGGCTTCGGCAATCGCCGCGGCGTCGCGCTCTGCCTGCGTGGGGCTGAACACCCGGCGCGGAGCAGATTCGATGATCTGGTCCAGCGCATCGTCCTTGAGGCGTTTGTTGCCCTCGAAACTGATCTGATTGATGGTCGGGAACTCGGTGACCTTGATCACCAGCGTGCTGCCGCGCGGCACGATTTCCACTGTTTCAAATACGCCACTGTCAAGAATGCGCTGGTAGGCATCGTTCAGCTCGCCCGCGCTGACGGTCTGGCCCCGCTCAATGCCGGTATAAGCGACAACAGTGGACGTTTGAATACGCTGATTGCCCTCAACCTGCACCGAATTGAAGCGGTAGCTTTGCGCCTCGGCCGGCAGCGGTGCCAGCGCGTAACCCAGCGCAACTGCCAGAGAAATAGCAGAAACTTTCCGGTACAAGATATTGATGCCCGACTTGCGCTCGACACAGGACTTGCCTGCGTTTTTCCCCCAAACCATTTTTCAGAACCCGATTTTTTAAGCAGCTTTGCGACGTGCGTACCGGGTTTGAAAGCGCTTGTCAAAACCAACTAAAGCGCAACTTGAGGGCAACCGGCGCGGCGGGCTGGCGCGCCGGTTGCGGGAATCACAAGGTGGCGAGCCAGGTGCCTGCGGTCAGCGCTCCGAGAATGGCGAAACCGGTCAATGCCCGGTCCCAGTTCAGGCGCACCAGCAGGCCAAGGCCGCGGTAGGATCGCGAGAGTGTGTGCATCAGGTATCCCCCAGTTCTTCACCCATCCGCAGGCAGGCGCAGAGCGCGCCCAGCCGACGGGTTGAGGAAAAGTTAACAGGCGAATGTGGCAGCACTTGGGCGGCACTGCGGCCGCCCATTGTTGCCCGTTCCGCTGCACTGATCAGCAGAACAAATCGTTGCCGAGGGCAAACACCATCAGCGACAGCACTACGGCGATGCCAAAGGTCATCAGCACCCGCACTGCCCGGTCACTGGGCGGACGGCCCGCGACCGCCTCATAGGCGTAGAACATGAGGTGGCCGCCATCCAGCGCGGGCACCGGGAACAGGTTCAGCAGACCCACTGCTGTCGACAGAACCGCAATAAAGCGGACAAAGCTTTCCGCCCCCTGGCTGGCCATTGCGCCGGAAGTTTCGGCAATGCCGATCGGCCCCGACAGGTTGCAGGTGCTGATCGCCCCGGTGATCATGTGCTTCAGACCCGACAGCGAGGTCTCAACCACGGCCCAGACCTGATAGCTGCCCGCGGCCAGCGCCTCTCCAAAACCCGCGGCCTCTGTCGCCGGAGAAAAGGCCAGCCCGCCGACAATGCCGATCCGCCAGCGGGTGGCAAAGCCGCCATCCGGCTGCGGTTCATCGGTGCGCCGCGGCGCCAGCGCCATTTCGACGGTTTCGCCGCCGCGCCAGACATCCAACACCAGCACCTTGCCGTCGGCAGCCTCAACCAGGTCCTTCAGCTGCTCAAAAGACACCAGCGGCATGCCATCCACAGCAACAATCACGTCTTCCGGCTGCAGCCCGGCGTCAGCGGCAGCGCTGCGCGGCACCACGCCGTGCACATAGGGCGGGTACAGGAACGGCCCGTTGACCGTGATTTCTTCACCGCCCCGGCGCACGGTGTACTCCAACGGCTGCTGCTGCGGCAGCGACTCCCGGAATGTCTCCCAGGCATCGCTGTCCTGATAGTTCGGAACGGAAATCCCGCCCGCGGTGATCAGTTCATCCCCCTGCTGCAAGCCGTTCTCCAGCCCTGGCAGCGGTGCCAGCGTGCCAATGGTCAGGGGTTCGCGCATGTTGCCTTGCGACAGAGCAACAGCCGTAAAGATGATGGCCGACATCACGAAGTTGAACACAGGGCCTGCCGCAACCGTGGCCGCCCGCGCCCACAATGGCGCGCCATGCATGGTCCGGCGCAGGGCCGCCGGATCCTCCGCAGCGGCCTCCATCGCCTGTGCATCCTTGCCAGAGGCCGCATCGGAATCGCCCAGGAATTTCACATAGCCGCCAAAAGGCAGCGCCGCGACCTGCCAGCGGGTGCCGCGCTTGTCCATCCGGCTCCACAGCACCGGGCCGAACCCGATCGAGAATACTTCAGCGTGAATCCCGGACCAGCGGCCAACGATGTAGTGGCCGTATTCATGAACCGCCACGATCACCGACAGGGCGATGACAAAGCTGGCGATGGTATAAAGAAAACCACCGAACTGCGGGACAAAAGAAAGTACGTCCAAAGATCTACCCTATGTGTTCTTCTGCAGCGCGTGCCGCCTGTTGTCTGGCGACATGGTCAACCAGTGTCACGTTATCAAGTGTCATTGCGGCATCAATGAGGTCGCGTTCCACCTCAATCCGCTCCAGCACGGTGGCGGTCACCGCCGCCATATCAGTAAACCGGATGCGCCCGGCAATGAAGTCATCCAGCGCCTGTTCCTTGGCGGCGTTGAAAGCCGCGCCCATCATGCCGCCCCGCTCCATTACGTCGTAGGCTTGGCGCAGCGCCGGGTAGCGGGCCGGATCCGGGGCGCGGAAATTCAGCTGCCCGATACGCGCGAGGTCCAGGCGTTCCACCGGCAGGGTCTGGCGCGCGGGCCAGTGAAGCGCGTAGCCGATGGCATGGCGCATATCGGCAGCTCCCAGATGCGCCATCAGCGCGCCATCGTTGAAACCGACCAGCGCGTGAACCAGGGATTCGGGATGCACCAGCACCTCGATCTGCTCCGGTCGGACGCCAAAGTACTCCCGGGTTTCAATGACTTCCAGCGCCTTGTTGAACATCGACGCGCTGTCGATGGTAATCCGCTGGCCCATGTCCCAATTGGGATGCGAAGACGCCTGCGCCAGGCTTGCCTTGGGCAGATCCTCCAGCGGCCAGTCGCGGAATGCGCCGCCGGAGGCGGTGATGACGATCCGCTCGACCGCTTCTATTTCCTCGCCCACCAGCCCCTGGAACACGGCCGAATGCTCACTGTCGACCGGCAGCAGCCTGGCGCCATGCTGCTCCGCCGTTTCCAGCAGCAGCCGGCCTGCGCAGACCAGCGATTCCTTGTTGGCAAGCGCCAGCGTGGTGCCGTGTTTCAACGCCTCCAGTCCCGGGGCCAGTCCGGCAGCACCGACAATCGCCGACATGATCCAATCCGCCGGCCGCGCTGCCGCCTCGACCAGTGCCGCCTGGCCCGCAGCCGCCTCCACGCCGGAGCCTTCCAGCGCAGCCTGCAGATCCGGCAGGCGGTCCTCAAAGGCGGTGACAGCCACGTCCGCCCGCAGGGAAATGGCGTCTTCGGCCAGCCGTGCGACATTCGCGCCGCCGGTCAGTGCCACCACGTCATAGGCTTCGGGCGCGCGGCGGATCAGGTCAATGGTATTCTGGCCGATCGACCCGGTGGCGCCGAAGATCGAGATTTTCCGCATTTCTCTTCCTGACTGGTTATCCCCAGAAGGCGGCCACGGCCAGGAACATGGCCGCTGCGCCCAGCATACCGTCAAAGCGGTCAAACAGTCCGCCATGGCCTGGTATCAGCGCGCTGGAGTCCTTGACGCCCATCTTCCGCTTCAGGGCGCTCTCTGCCACGTCGCCGGCCTGGCTCGCCACTGACAGCAGAACCGACAGGGCAACGATACCAAAGCCCAGCCCCATCTGCCCGGCAAAGATAGCGCCCACGACGGCAGCTGCAATCCAGCCTGACGCGGTGCCGCTCCAGGTTTTCTTGGGGCTGACGCGCGGCCAGAACTTGGGCCCGCCAAGGGCCTTGCCCGTAAAATACCCCGCCACATCAGTCGCAACCACGATTCCGATCAGCCACAGCATCCACTCAACCCCCATCTGGCCGCGCAGCCAGATGAAGCCGAAACCCGCAAACAGCACCCAGATCGCGCAGCCGGAGAAATAGTGGCGGTTGCGCTCGAACTGGCTGAACCCGGCGGCCACAGGCGCTGCCAGCAAGGGAACCACCCAGATCACCGGCAGCAAGGCCGCCAGCAGAACCGCCACCGCAGAGACCGCGCCCAGTTGCAGCGCGAATCCGCCGCGCTCCGGCGCCAGCATCCGCACCAATTCCCAGATCATGCCGCCGCAGCACAGCGCGATCATCACATCAAAGACCAGCCCGCCGGCCCAGACGGCATAGCCGCCGGCTGCAACCATCACTATGGCCGACAGAACCCGCGGCAACAGGTCCGCCCAGCGGTCCTTGGCAGCGCTCATGTCTTGACCGCCCCGAACCGGCGGTCGCGGCGGCCGTAGCTGTTACACAGCCGCTCAAGCTCCTCCGCCGTGAAATCCGGCCACAGCGTGTCGATGAACTCATATTCCGCATAGGCGGACTGCCACAGCAGAAAGTTCGAAATCCGCGCCTCGCCGCTGGTGCGGATCACCAGATCCGGGTCCGGCAGCACATGAGTGTCCAGATAGCGCGGCAGGGTCTCTTCATCGACATCTTCTGGGTTCAGCCGGCCCTCGGCCACATCCCGCGCCAGCCGTTTGGTGGCACGGGCCACCTCGTCGCGGCCGCCGTAGTTCAGCGCGATGGTCAGCTGGGTGCCGCTGTTGCCTTCGGTCTTGCGCTCCAGCTTGTCCATCAGATCAATCAGCTTGGCATCCAGCCGCACCCGGTCGCCGATAAAGCGCACCCGGACGTTCTTTTCCGCCAGGGCATTCATCTCCTTAGAGATATAGCGGCGGAACAGGCTCATCAGACCGGCCACCTCGGTCTGCGTGCGTTTCCAGTTCTCGGTCGAAAAGGCGAAGATGGTCAGGTATTCCACGCCCAGACCCGGGCAGCACTCGACAACTTCACGGACCCGGCGCGCGCCGGCATGGTGGCCGAACAGTCGCGGCCGCCCGCGGGCCTGCGCCCAGCGGCCGTTGCCGTCCATGATGATGGCCACATGGCGCGGGCCGGAGCGGGCCGCCGGAGCCTCTCCGGCGGCACTCACTTGCGGATTTGCGTCTCCTGGCATTCTGCCCGTCAGACCTGCATGATCTCGGCTTGCTTGGTCTCAAGCGCCTCGTCCACATGCTTGATCATCTTGTCGGTCAGCTCCTGCACTTCGGCTTCCCAGAACTTCTGATCGTCTTCCGACATGCCGTCGGCCTTGGCTTTCTTGATCTGGTCCATGCCATCGCGGCGCACGTTGCGGATCGACACGCGGGCGTGCTCGGCGTACTGGCCGGCAACCTTGCCCAGTTCGCGGCGGCGCTCCTCGTTCAGCTCCGGGATCGGCAGCATGATGATGGTGCCGTTGAGCTGCGGGTTGATGCCCAGGCCGGATTCGCGGATCGCCTTCTCCACCTTGCCCACCAGGCCCTTGTCCCAGACGTTGATGGTGACCATGCGCGGTTCCGGCACGTTCACGGTGCCGACCTGGTTGATCGGAGTCATCGAGCCATAGGCATCCACCATCACCGGCTCCAGCATCGAGGCGGAGGCGCGGCCGGTGCGCAGCGAGGCGAATTCGGTGCGCAGATTGGCCATCGCACCGTCCATGCGGCGTTTCAGGTCGTCGGTATCCAGTTCAAAATCATCAGACATGCTGCTCTCTCCCCTTATCTGAGGCGGTCTTCCATTGGCTCATAAGCCATTGGAAGGCTGATGTATAGCGATGTTGCGGAGGATTTGCCGCCGCCGGGGCTGCACGTTCGCCCCTTGGCATCTTCCTCGTTGATGCACGATTTAGCGTGCCTGCCGCGGAATTCACGGGTTCGAGCCGTTCACGGAACAGACGCTGCGATTGAAGAATGCAAAAAACCGCGGGCCATCGGCAGCCCGCGGTTTCAGCTGGCCGCGTGAGTGTTTAGCCCTGCACCTTGGTGTAGGTCCCCTCACCCGACAGGATGCCGCGGAAGCCGCCCGGCTCATCCAGCGGGAAGACAATCAGCGGCAGGTTGTTGTCGCGCGCCAGGGCAATAGCCGAGGCGTCCATGACCTTCAAGCGTTTGGCAAAAACATCGTCATAGCTGATTTCGTCATAGCGGACCGCATCGTCGTGTTCCTTGGGGTCCTTGTCATAGATACCATCGACCCCGTTCTTGCCCATGAAGATCGCCTCGCAGGCCATCTCGTTGGCGCGCAGCGTCGCGGCGGTGTCGGTGGTGAAATAGGGGTTGCCAGTGCCGGCCGCAAAAATGCAGACCCGTTTTTTCTCAAGGTGGCGCACGGCGCGGCGGCGGATGTAGGGCTCGGCGACCTCATCCATCCGGATCGCCGAGATCACCCGGGTGAACACGCCCAGGCCTTCCAGCGCGGACTGCATTGCCAGCGCGTTCATCACGGTGGCCAGCATCCCCATGTAATCGGCGGTGGTGCGCTCCATCCCCTGGGCCGAGCCGGACAGCCCGCGGAAGATGTTGCCGCCGCCGATCACCATGCAGATTTCCACCCCCATGTCGTGCACCGTCTTCACCTCGCGGGCGATGCGCTGCACGGTCGGCGGATGCAGGCCGAATCCCTGGTCGCCCATCAATGCCTCGCCCGAAATTTTCAGCATGACGCGTTTATAGGCGGCGGCCGGATCCAGTTCCGGCTTTTCGTGCGGTTGAGGCATGTTGCACTCCAGAAGATGTGAGGGTTAATTTGCGCGGCAAAATGAAGTAAATCGCTGCCGGTTTCAATCCGCGCAGCGCAGTTTCCGCGCATATTTGCGGAACATGCCCAAGAGACGGACCGCACCCGGATGAACCTTCCCGAAATCGACCCCGGCAAACTTGTGCTGATTGCAGGCCCCACCGCCTCAGGAAAGTCCGCGCTGGCACTGGATATTGCGGCCCGTCAAGGCGGAATCATTGTCAATGCAGACGCCAGCCAGGTCTATGACTGCTGGCGGGTGATCACTGCCCGCCCCTCGGCAGAGGAAGAAGCGCAGGCGCCGCACGCGCTGTATGGCCATATGCCGTTTGACGCAGAGTATTCGGCCGGCCATTGGCTGCGCGAGGTTCTGCCGCTGCTGAAGGGGCCGGACCGGCTGATCATCGTCGGCGGCACCGGTCTCTATTTCACCGCGCTGACTGAGGGGATGGCCGAAATTCCCGCCACCCCGCCGGAAGTCCGCGCCGAAGCCGACACCCTGCCCCTGGAGGCGCTCAGGGCAGAGCTTGATGCGGAAACCGCCAATCGCATCGACCTGATGAACCGCGCAAGGGTGCAGCGCGCCTGGGAAGTGCTGAAATCTACGGGGCGGCCATTGGCCAGCTGGCAGGACGACACCCCTGCCCCGGCGCTGCCGCTGGAGAATTGCACGGCGATGGTCCTGAACTCGGACAAGCAATGGCTGGAGGAGCGCATCCGCAAGCGGTTCGGAATGATGCTGGATCAGGGCGCCATGGCCGAGATCGAAGCAATGCGCGGGCGCTATGACCCCGCCTTGCCCTCCTGCAAAGCGATCGGCGTGCCGGAACTGATAGGCTATGCCGAAGGGCGCCTGACGCTGGAGGAAGCCGAGGAGCGCGCAGCTATTGCCACCCGGCAGTTCGCCAAACGCCAGCGCAGCTGGTTCCGCGCCCGGATGAAAAACTGGCATCAGATCACACTGGCCTAAGCGGGTGCTTCCAGCACTCGACCCGTAAAACTTTCGACATTTTCAGTTTCGGCTAGCGGAAACTTGCCAGAATCAGCAATCCGTGAGCTGTTTCCGCCACCAACACCGGTTCTGCTGCCTAAGATTGCTGATGCCCTTTGATTCAGATCTTCCCAGAGAGTTCCATGCCGCGCCGCTGGTGCGGCTGGCCCCGGAAGGCGGCTGGCAGACCGGGCTGGCCCATAGCCGCTGCGACCATCTGCTGATCTGGATCACCCGCGGACAGGGCCGCATTCTCCTGAACGGGCAGCAGCGCGGCTTCGGCCTGCACAGCGTCATCTTCATCCCGGCCGGGGCGCTCTGGTCCGCCGAATTCACCCGCCAATGCCTGGGCCAGGTGCTGACGATGACCGGCCCCCTGCTGCCGCCGTTTCCGGAGGAGCCGGTGCACAGGCGCTTTTCCAGCCTTCAGGAGCAGAGCAGTCTTGCAGGCCATTTCGAGGCCATCAGCCGCGAACAGGCTGCGCAGGCGCCGCTCTGGCGCCGCGCCGTGCAGGCCCATTGCGAGCTTGCCGCCATCGCCTTGCAGCGGCAGCCGGAAACTGCTGCACAGCCGCACAGCCAGACAGCGGCGCAGCGCCTGTGCCGCGCCTATTGCCGCCGCATTGCCGGGCTGCAGGGATGCCGGTCCACAATGGCTGAGCACGCCGCGGCCTTGAGCGTGACGCCGACCCACCTGACCCGGGTCTGCAAGAAGGTTTCAGGCAAGACCGCCGCCGCCCTTCTGACCGAGCGCCAGCTGCATGCCGCCCGCACATTGCTGACCGCCACCGGACTGCCCATTCGCGACATCGCCGCCCGGCTGGGCTTTGGCAGTGCGGCCTATTTCACCCGCTTCATCTCGCAGCACACCGGCGAGCCCCCCAGCAGATTGCGCGAATCCGCCCGCAGCAGAACGCAATAGACTGATCCGTCAGAAGAATCCTGCAGCACGGTCCCGCGGGCCGCAATTTCAGCCAAGTGCCCGCCCATATTACTGGGCAGTTTTGAACAGTATGCGGCCGTATGCCGTCCCCAATAATAAAACCGACGCCAAAAATGTCGTATTTTTACACGGAAACGACGAAACTGTGCATTGACGAAACGTCCCATCTCTGCCGGAATGCAGGCATGGGGAAACTTTAATCCAAAACTCGAACCATAAACGCCCGGCCAACCGCTGGGCCAATATCCGTTTCGCACAAAAATGACCGAACGGTACGACAGGGAGACCTAAATGACCAAAGACACCATCAACGGAGCCCCGATCCATTGGGCCGCCAAGATGCACGCCAAGGAAGTGCTGGACGGCAAACTGGACCGCCGGGAGTTCCTGACCCGCGCCACCTCGCTGGGCGTCACCGCCGCCGCAGCCTATGGCATGATCGGCCTGGCCGCCCCGGTTAAGGCTGCCGAGGAAAAACAGCAAGGCGGCACCCTGCGCGTGCAGACCGAAGTCCGCCCGCTGAAGGACCCGCGCACCTTTGACTGGTCGCAGATGGCCAACAAGACCCGCGGCACCATCGAATACCTGGTGGAATACAACAACGACGGCTCCTTCACCGGCATGCTGCTGGAAAGCTGGGAGATCAACGAGGACGCCACCGTCTACACCCTGAATGTCCGCCAGGGCGTCAAGTGGAACAACGGCGACGACTTCACCGCCGAGGATGTTGCCCGCAACATCGCCGGCTGGTGCGACAAAGGCCTGGAAGGCAACTCGATGGCCGGCCGTTTCGGAACCCTGATCGACAACGACACCGGTCAGGCCGTCGAAGGCGGCATCGAGGTTGTCGACAGCCACACTGTCAAGCTGAACCTGCCGGCCTCCGACATCTCGCTGATTGCAGGCATGGCCGACTATCCGGCAGCAATCGTTCACTCCTCCTTCCAGACCAATGACTTCACCCAGAACGTCGGCACCGGCCCGTTCCTGCTGACCGAGCTGGAAGTCGGCGTGCGCGCAGTGCTGCAGCGCAACGACGACCACGCCTGGTGGGGCGAGGCGATTTATGGCAAGCCCGCGCTGGACACCATCGAATACGTCGATTTCGGCACCGACCCGTCGTCCTGGCTGGCAGCCCTGGAATCCGACGAAGTCGACATGCTCTATGAATCGGTTGGCGAATTCATCGACGTGATGGACGGCCTCGGCTACAAGAAGTCCGAAGTTGTCACCATGTCCTCGATCGTTATCCGCACCAACCAGCTGGCGGAAATCGACGGCAAGAAACCCTATGCCGACAAACGCGTCCGCAAGGCGATCCAGATGGCCGTCGACAACTCGGTCTGCCTGGAACTGGGTTATGGCGGCCGCGGCGAACCGGCAGAGAACCACCATGTCGGCCCGATCCACCCGGAATACGCCGAACTGCCGCCGCAGAAGGTTGATCCGGAAGGCGCCCGTGCGCTGATGGAAGAAGCCGGCATGATGGATTACGAGCACGAAATCCTGTCGATCGACGACGACTGGCGCCGGAACACCACCGATGCGGTGGCAGCACAGCTGCGCGATGCGGGCTTCAAGGTGAAGCGGACGGTTCTGCCCGGCTCGACCTTCTGGAACGACTGGGCCAAGTATCCGTTCTCCTCGACCAACTGGAACCACCGCCCGCTGGGTGTGCAGATCTGGGCACTGGCCTACAAGTCCGGCGAAGCCTGGAACGAGTTCGGCTGGGAAAACGCGGAATTCGACGCGCTGCTGGCCGAAGCCCTGTCGATCGCAGACGCCGACAAGCGCCGCGAGATCTCTGCCAAGGGCCAGGCCCTGATTCAGGAAGAGGGCGTGACCATCCAGCCCTACTGGCGCTCGCTCTACCGTCACATGCGCGAAGGTGTTGTCGGAGCCGACATGCACATCTCCTTCGAGCATCACCACTACAAGTGGGGCTGGGCAGCCTAAGCCCGACCGGCTCCTGCCTCCTGCACCGTCCCTCCTCCGGGGCGGTGCTTTCCAGCTCATAAGATAAGAGACCCGCCCCGCGAGCCGGGTCCGATCCGCCAGACTGACAGGGGACCCCCATGGGACTTTTCATTCTCCGCCGCTCGGGCGTGATGCTGCTGACGGCCTTGTGCCTGACGTTCATCGTGTTCTTCCTGACGAACCTCTACCCCAACCTCGAAAAACTCGCCAAAACCCAGGGCAACTTCCGCATGTCGGACGAGGCCGTGGCCAGCTGGCTGGACGCCAACGGATACGGCGGATCCATGGTTTCGAAATACGGGCAATGGCTGGGCGTTCTGCCGGGCTGGACCCGGGAGACCGAGAAAGGGTTCACCGGCCGCTGCATGACTGGCGAGGTTAGCGCCGAGGAAGCTGCCGAAGCCCCGACCTTCTGCGGCATTCTGCAAGGCGACTGGGGCTATTCGACCCGGTTCAAGGATGAAGTCTCTTCCATCATTGCCGAGCGCCTGGGCAATACCGGCCGCCTGATGTTCTGGGTGCTGGTGCTGATGGTGCCCTCGGCCCTGATCATCGGGGTGCTGGCGGGGATGCGCGAGGGGTCGGCCACTGACCGCAGCCTCTCGACCGCCTCGATCCTGACCACGGCAACGCCCGAATATGTCTCCGGCGTGATTTTCATCGCCGTCTTCACCTCCTCCACCGTCGGGCTGAAGTGGTTCAAGGGCACCGCCACCTCGGCGATGGACAACCCGAACTTCGAGAACTTCTTCCTGCCGGTGCTGACCATCGCGCTTTACGGCATGGGCTATATCGCCCGGATGACCCGCGCCTCTATGACCGAGGTGATGACCGCGCAATATATCCGCACCGCGCGCCTCAAGGGCGTGAGCTTCCACAACATCGTTCTGAAGCACGCGCTGCGCAACGCGCTGATTGCCCCCTTCACCGTCATCATGCTGCAGTTCCCCTGGCTGCTGAACGGCGTGGTGATCGTCGAAACCCTGTTCAACTACAAGGGCTTCGGCTGGATCCTGGTGGAAGCCGCGGGCAACAACGACATCGAACTGCTGCTGGCCGTCTCCGTGGTCTCAGTCTTCGTGGTGCTGGTCACCCAGCTGATCTCAGATATCGGCTATGTGTACCTGAACCCGCGTATCCGGATCTCTTAAGGAAGGCAGCAGAGCATGGAACCTCTTAGCACATTCGAAATTGCGGGGCGTATCATCTACCAGCTGTCCCCGGTCTGGTTTTCGCTGATGATCCTCTTCGCGGCCTCCATCGGCTTCAAACGGCGGCTGGGTCTTTACGGCAAGCTGTTTGACAGCCCCATCGGCATGATCGGCTTTGGCCTGGTGATGTTCTGGGTGTTCACCGGCATCTATGGCGCCATGGACATGATCATCACCCATGACCCGCTGGTTCAGGTCTCAGGCATGAAGAACAAAGTGCCCGGCACCCCGATGAACGGCGCCACCGAAGCGGACTACCCCTACTACCTGCTGGGTGGAGACAACCTGGCGCGCGACGTCTTCAGCCGCCTGGTCAAAGGCGCCTGGGAAGTCATCAAGATCGCCCCGATGGCAGCCGTCTTCGCCTTCATGGTAGGGATCACCCTGGGCCTGCCCGCGGGCTATTACGGCGGCCGTCTGGACACCACCCTGTCCTTCGCCGCCAACCTGATCCTGGCCTTCCCGGTGATCCTGCTGTTCTACCTGCTGGTCACGCCCGAGATCGTCGCCACCGGTGTTCCGAACTACATGGCGATCGTTCTGTTCATCTTCCCGATCGTCTTTGTCGGGGTGCTGCTGAACTCGCGCTATTACACCCGGCCCAAGGTGCGCAACCTGGTGCTGCCGCTGGTTCTGGGGATCATCATCTGGTTCTACCTGCAGCTGGTCTCCAACGGCGGCTACCTGATCAACACCCCGGCCTATTCGATCCCGGGCCTGCCCCGCGTGATGGATATGTTCGACATCCCCGGCGGTATCCTGGTGGTGTTCGTCTCGGTGGTCTTCGTCAACTCGCCCACGGTGTTCCGTATCGTGCGCGGCCTGACGCTGGACATCAAAACCCGCGACTACGTGGCGGCGGCCCAGACCCGCGGCGAGGGCCCCTGGTACATCATGCTGTGGGAGATCCTGCCCAACGCCCGCGGGCCGCTGATCGTCGATTTCTGCCTGCGCATCGGCTATACCACCATCCTGCTGGGTACCCTGGGCTTCTTCGGCCTCGGCCTGCCGCCGGAAAGCCCGGACTGGGGGTCGACCATCAATGACGGCCGCAAGCTGTTGTCGATCTACCTGCACCCGGCGCTGCCGCCTGCCTTTGCGCTGCTGACGCTGGTTCTGGGTCTGAACCTGCTGGCCGACGGCCTGCGCGAAGAAAGCCTGAAGGATTGATCCGGCTGGGGGACCGGCCTGCCCGGTCCCCCGGTAAATTGGAGCCAGATGAAGGGGATATCTTCCCCTCCCGCTCCAACAGGGAGAAAAGAACATGAACAAACTGGCAGACTACGACGGCCCGATCCTTGAGATTAACAAGCTGTCGATCTCCTTCTTCACCCGCCTGCGCGAAATCCCCGCTGTGATGGACTTCTCGGTGGCTGTGCAACCTGGCGAGGCGGTGGGCCTTGTCGGGGAATCCGGCTGCGGCAAATCCACTGTGGCGCTTGGCGTCATGCAGGACCTTGGCAAGAACGGCCGGGTCGTCGGCGGCACCATCAAGTTCAAGGGCCGCGACCTGGCGGAAATGAGCAAGGAAGAACTGCGCGACATCCGCGGCAACGAGATCGCGATGATCTATCAGGAGCCGATGGCCTCGCTCAATCCGGCGATGAAAATCGGCAAGCAGCTGATGGAAGTGCCGATGATCCACGAGGGCGTCAGCGAAAGGGAAGCCTACCAGCGTGCGCTGGAAGTGGTGACTGACGTGCGCCTGCCCGACCCGGAGCGGATGCTGAACTCCTTCCCGCACCAGCTGTCGGGCGGCCAGCAGCAGCGGATCGTGATTGCGATGGCGCTGATGTCGAAACCCTCGCTGCTGATCCTCGATGAGCCCACCACCGCGCTTGACGTGACGGTGGAAGCCGCGGTGGTCGAGCTGGTCAAGGACCTGGGCAAGAAATACGGCACTTCGATGCTGTTCATCTCGCACAACCTCGGCCTGGTGCTGGAGACCTGCGACCGCCTCTGCGTGATGTATTCCGGCGAGGCGGTGGAGCGCGGCTCGATCCACGATGTGTTCGACGAGATGCAGCACCCCTATACCCAGGCGCTGTTCCGCTCGATCCCGCTGCCGGGCGCTGACAAGAACAGCCGCCCGCTGGTGGCGATCCCGGGCAACTTCCCCCTGCCCCATGAACGCCCGCCCGGCTGCAACTTTGGCCCCCGCTGCGATTATTTCGAGGAAGGCCGCTGCGATCAGGACATGGTCATCCCGATGTCGCCGGTGCATGGCAATGACCGGCACGAAACCCGCTGCCTGAAGTTCCAGGAAATCGACTGGAACGCGCCGATCACGGTGGGCGAGCAGAAGGAAAAGACCGCGCCAGGCAAAGTCGTCCTGAAGATGGACAACCTCAAGAAATACTACGAGGTAGCCGCCAACGCCCTGTTCGGCGGCGGCGACACCAAGGTGGTGAAAGCCAACGAAACGCTGAGTTTCGAGGCCCGCGAGTCAGAAACCCTGGCCATCGTCGGCGAGTCCGGCTGCGGCAAGTCCACCTTCGCCAAGGTGCTGATGGGACTTGAGACCGCCACCGAGGGCCAGATCCTGCTCGACAACCGCAATATCGAGCAGATCCCGATCGAGGAGCGCGATACAAAAACCGTCTCCGACGTGCAGATGGTGTTCCAGAACCCCTTCGATACGCTGAACCCCTCGATGACCGTGGGCCGCCAGATCATGCGGGCGCTGGAAATTTTCGGCATCGGCAATTCCGAGGCCGAGCGCCGCAAGCGGATGCTGGAGCTGCTGGATCTGGTGAAGCTGCCCCGCGCCTTTGCCGACCGGATGCCGCGGCAGCTTTCGGGCGGCCAGAAGCAGCGTGTGGGCATCGCCCGCGCCTTCGCCGGCGGCGCCCGGATCGTGGTGGCGGACGAGCCTGTCTCGGCGCTGGACGTGTCGGTGCAGGCGGCGGTCACGGACCTCCTGATGGAGATCCAGCGCAACGAGAAGACCACGCTCTTGTTCATTTCTCACGACCTCAGCATCGTGCGCTACCTCTCCGACCGGGTGATGGTGATGTATCTGGGCCATGTGGTGGAACTGGGCGACACCGATCAGGTCTTCGCGCCGCCCTACCACCCCTATACCGAGGCATTGCTGTCGGCGGTGCCGATTGCCGACACCTCGGTGGAGAAGGAGCACATCGTTCTGGAAGGCGACATCCCCTCGGCGATGAATCCGCCGCCGGGCTGCCCGTTCCAGACCCGCTGCCGCTGGAAGTCCGAAGTGCCGGGCGGCCTCTGCGAGAAGGAAGTCCCGCCGGTGCGCACATTGGACGGCGGCCACCAGATCAAATGCCACCTCAGCGACGAAGTGCTGGAGCGCATGAAGCCGGTGATCAAGGTCGCAGCGGAATAGCCTGCGTTCCGGCAGCCAAGCCGCATCAGAAACAGCAAAGCCGGGGTTGCAACGCCCCGGCTTTGTCATGAAGTTCAGCGAAGAAATGGCAGGCTGCTCCGGCCTGCCTTTTACTTTTTCCAGCAGGGGTCAAACTGGCCTGTCTCGGCCGCATTCCGGTCCCATTGCTCCCACTGGCGGATCCATTCCTCTCCGCCCAGGGCATCAATGAGCGGCTGCAGGTGTTCCTCGTAGCGGCGCCCTTTTCCCAGTCCCCTGGTATTGATCGCCTGCCGCACCTGCATCAGCGAAGCTGTTCTTACCATACGCGCGTTCTGCTCCGGATTGAGGCAGCCCGCTTCCCACGCCAAGCCTGCATGTTCAAGTATTGCCCTGATTTGCAACTCGGGGCTGGTCACCAGTGCTTCATATGATTGCACACGCAGTGCCTTCCCCAGCTTAGCCTGGTAATCCAGTGCCGAGCGGTACACGCAGCGCGTCATGTGGCCAATCCGGTCCAGCCGTTGGGAAAACCTGTTGCCATACGCAAAGTTCATCATGAAATAGGACAGCCCTGTGTCCAGCGGATGCCGCGACAGAAACAGAAACCTGGCGTTCGGCAGCAGCAGCTGAGCCAGGCCCATTTCAAAGACGTTCAGCGGCATCTTGTCGACAACAACCGGTTTGTCCGGCTTTTCCTGGTCAAAGGCAAGCTGCCAGAACAGGTTGCGGAACTTCAGCAACTCATCGGTGCCCAGCCGGCCCAGCCAGTTCCACCACCCGCTGTCACCGTGCTGCACAGCAATATGCTGCCGGACGGCGCTTGCAGTTTTGGACAGCGCTGTACTTTCGCCGATGCTGGCAACCTGAGAATGCTGCGTCAGGCAGGCTTCCAGCAGCGTAGTACCGCTGCGCGGCAGGCCAGTCACAAACAGCAAGCGCGGGCTTTCCGGATCCTCCTCTCCATTACCCCCGCTCCACCCCGACGCCAGCTGCGCCTCTATGCGCGCCTCCATAAGCTCCGCGTCATAGGCCTCCTCTGTCAGCCCATTGGCGCGGCAATAATGATCGAAGGCGGCCGCAGTGTGGCCTGCCTTGTCCTCGATACTGCCAAGCGCGAAATGAGCCAGGATCCGGTGCCGCCGGGACATTTGCGCGTCCTCCAGGGCGGCCCGCAACCGGGCCGCGAAACTGCTTCCGCTGGCAAAGGTCTGCAACTGGTTGAAAGCCGCCAGCAGCCCGATGTCGCCCGGCTGCAGGGCCAGTGCCCGGCGGTATGCCTCTGCTGCTGCTGCCTTGCTGCCGGAGGTGGCCCGCACGGCGGCGAGCTTCCCCCAAGCCTGCGGCAGGTCCGGGTTGTTCTCCAGCAGCACCTCCAGCAGTTTGGCAGCCGTTTGATTGTCGCCGAGCTGCAGATAGCAGGTGGCAGCGCGGTCAAGCGCCTGGATGCTGGCAGGATCCCGCTGCAGTTTGGGCACAAGAAGCGCAAGCGCCTGAGCAAACTTGCCCGCCTGCATTAAATCAGACACCACATCTGCGTGCCGTCCTGCACCTCCGGGCAGTTCAGCCCCAATTTGTGATTGTTCCATGCTTCGCCCAAAACCTCTGATTTTGGGCAAACCTTACTGTGCTTAGCTGAAAAACGGTAAACAGGGGCACAGCGTCGGCGTGGCGCCGATGGCATGGCAAATGCCCCATGCGCTGCCCGGAGGCGGCAAATGGGGCTCCTCAGCACTCCCCCACTCCCACAGGGGAACCGGTCTCAGCTGAGCAGCAGAACGGCAATCATCAGCAGGTTGATCGAGGCAAACTGCATCAGGCGCGGCGCCCGGCTGCCCTTGGCGGCGGCCAGCAGAGCGGCTGCCACAGACGCCGCAAGCCCAGCCTGTGCCAGCCCGCCGCCAAGCAGCCCGGCCAGCCCGGTTTCCGGCCCCCACGGCGAGCCCGGGATACCCATGCCCTTGAGCCCGACGCCGATCAGGATGCCCGTCACAGCCCCGGCCAGGCTCAGAACCGCGCTGCGAGGCTGCAGCGGCAGGCGGCCGGCCAGCACGCTGTCGATCATCTGGCGGGTGGGAACCGCGCTCGGCTGCCAGTCAATGCGCTCAAGGCGTTCGTCAAAGCTGTTGATATACAAGGCATTCCCTCCAGAACCTGCGTGCAGATTCACGAAAAATTAAGGCAAATGCTTGACACTCCGGCGGAGTTAACGGGGCATTAAGAAAGGTTATCCACAGGTTAACCCCCGCGCGGGCCCTAGCTGCCCCAAATCTTCTTCACGTAGTTCTGGGTTTCCTTGTAAGGCGGCACGCCGCCGTACTTCTGAACCGCTTCCGGCCCTGCGTTATAGGCCGCCAGTGCCAGCCGCCAGGAGCCGAACTTGCGGAACTGGCGCGCCAAATACCGGGCGCCGCCCTCCAGGTTCTGCTTCGGTACTGCAGGGTTAACCCCCAGCGCCCGCGCCGTGGCAGGCATCAGCTGCGCCAGCCCCAGGGCGCCCTTGTGCGACTTGGCATTGGGGTTCCAGTTGCTTTCCTGCTGCACCAGGCGCAGGAACAGTTCCTCCGGCACACCGTGCTGGCGCGCCGCACTCCGTGCCATCTCCAGATACTGCCCCCGGTACTTGCCGCTGTAAGGCAGCGTGCCGCCAGCGGACGGGATGCTGTAGGTCTTGGGCTGCAATCGGGCGGAGTTTTTGTATTGGGTCGCGGCACGGCCATCCAGAACCCTGGTATGGGCGGCAAACAGATCCCTGCGGTTCTTGGTGCTGAGGACATCAGCGGCCGCAGGCTGCCCTGCACCAACCATGGCAATCACCAAACCCGCAACGGTTTTGCGCATTTCCGCTGTCCCGACACTGTCCCACTTTGCGCAAATATAGCTAATGCGGAGCAAATTTAAAGCAACACAGGCGTCAGAAGCCGTCATTGGCGTTCAAACAAGCTTAAAACCATCCCCAGAGAGCTGCTTTCCTCACCCTGCCCGGGTCTATAGTGTGCTGGCAAAACTGCCCGGACGGATTCGCACCGGCCCGGCGAATGACAGGATATTCAGGAAATAAAGGACGGAACCCTATGGCCGGCTCACTCAACAAAGTCATGCTTATCGGCAACCTGGGCCGCGACCCGGAGGTGCGCAGCTTCCAGAACGGCGGCAAGGTCTGCAACCTGCGTATTGCCACTTCGGAAACCTGGAAGGACCGCAACACCGGCGAGCGCCGCGAGAAAACCGAGTGGCATTCTGTCGCTGTCTTTAGCGAGGGTTTGGTGCGGGTGTGCGAACAGTACCTCCGTAAAGGCTCCAAGGTGTACATCGAAGGCCAGCTGCAGACCCGCAAGTGGCAGGACCAGAGCGGCCAGGACCGGTATTCGACCGAGGTCGTGCTGCAGGGCTTCGGCTCCACGCTGACCATGCTGGACGGCCGCGGCGAAGGCGGCGGCGGTGGCGGCGGCCAGGGCGGCGGCAGCTATGGCGGCGGCAGCCAGGGCGGCGGCTACGGCGGCGGTTATGACAGCGGCTCGCAAGGCGGTGGCGGCGGCAACTTTGGCGGCGGAGCCTCCCACAACATCGACGACGACGAAATCCCGTTCTAAGTACACCCGAGCGAATCACGCAGCACGGACGGTTTACCTCTGCAGCCCTCTGGCTTTCCAGCCGGAGGGCTGTTTCTGTTTACGCTGTCCTTTCGAAGCCTTTACGGTAATTCTTGAGAGCTGAACAAAAGCAGGCCGCGCGCCTGCCGCTACCAGTTGCTTGAGCGGGGCCCGACGCGACCGCCTTCCCGGTCCGGCCGAAATATTTATTATATTACAATCTCTTAACCGATGACAGCCTCAGCCCGCCAGCATTCTACGGTGCAGCGGGGCCGCATCGAAATCCCAGCCCCATTAACGCTCCGCACAGAAAGGCTAGGCGAATATTAAGACATATCACGGAAGGTGAATAGGTCGATCGTAAAAGGTACATCAAGGATTCAGAATATGAGTATGCGATTTCTGCAGCATCTCTCGATCAGCACCAAGATCGGAATGCTCCTGGCGGCTCCGCTGCTTCTCAGCCTTTGGTTCATCGGGCAAACCCTGCTCGATCTGCAACGAAAGGCTCAGGTGAACACTGTCCAAGCCGGCGAGGTGCTGGAGCATATGAGCAACCTGGTCCACAGTCTGCAGATGGAGCGCGGGCTGAGCGCAAGCTACCTGGAGAGCGCAGCCGAGGCCCCCCCGGAAAAGCTGACCAGGGTCCGGCAGGCGAATGATGCCAAGATGACAGCCTACCTCGAGGAGATCAGCCGCATCGATCTGGAGGCCATCCCGCCGGAGTCCGCGCAGGCGATCCAGTTTGCCAAGTCCGAACTGGCGCGCAAGAAAGACATCCGCCAGAAAACCGATACCCGCTCCCTGAAGCTGTCGGCGCTGATTACCTACTATACCGACCTGAACAACGCGCTTATTCAAACCGGCCTTGCCATGGCCAAGGGAATTGACGATCCCCGTATCTCGCAGGAGGCCGTGGCGCTGTCCTTCTTCATGCGAGCCATCGATGCGGTCGGGCTGGAACGTGCAACCGGCGCCGTGGGCTTCAGACATGGCTGGAAACCCGAGGACCGTGAAGCTTTCGTTGCGGATCATGAGCTGTTCAAGGAGCGGCTGCGCACCTTCAGGAACTTTGCAACCGCACAGGACCGCGACGCAGTTCAGGACCTGTTCGCCAATCCCGGCATGAAAAAGTTCGATGAAATGCGCGAAACGATTCTTCACGGCGGGACCGGCAAAAGCGCCACCGCTGAGGAATGGTTCGCCGTCGCGACCAAGGCAATCGAGGTGCTGCAGAAAAAGGAAATGCTCCTGATCGAGCACTTGGAGCAGGACATGGCCGCATTTGACGCGCGCAACAAGCTTCTGCTGACGGAGATGGCCATCTTTGCCGCGGTCCTGCTGGGGGGCGTTCTTCTGCTCAGCTTGGTAATTGCCCGCGACATGACCAGGGGGCTATTGGTCCTGAACGAGGCGCTGCACAAACTCGGCTCCGGTGAGACCGAGGTGGAGGTTCCTGGCGCGACCCGCCGTGATGAGATCGGTAACGTCGCCCGCAATGTTGCGGACTTGCGCACCGTCACTCAGCGCAAGCAGGAAGAGCGCGTGCAGGAAGAGAAAGAACGCCGCGAGGAGGTCCTGGCAGTCACCCGCAGCATCGGCAGCGCTCTGGAAGATCTTCAGCGCAAGCGGCTGGACAACCCGATCCAAAAGCATTTCCCGGACGAGTTCAAATCGATCCGGACGGATTACAATGACTCCCTGTCAGCCCTCAGCGCAGCGGTTTCGGTGATTGCGGAACTCACCAGCAGCGTCGATGAGAGCACCAAGTCGATTGCTGAAGCATCCATGGACCTGGCGCACCGCACCGAGGCGGAATCGGCGACGCTGGAGAAGACCACCCGGGCAATGGGCGAGCTTACCGGCAATGTGCGGCGGTCCGCCGAAAACGCCGGCCGCGCTGAAGAGCTGGCCGGCAGCGCCCAGCAAGGCGTCATATCCTGCGATGAGGTGGTCAAGGACACCATCACTGCCATGGACAAGCTGCGGGAATCCTCGGCGGAGATTTCCCAGATCACCAAGGTGATCCAGGACATCGCCTTCCAGACCAACCTGCTGGCGCTGAACGCCGGGGTCGAGGCCGCCCGCGCAGGCGACGCTGGCCGCGGATTTGCGGTTGTCGCCTCCGAGGTGCGGATGCTTGCACAGCGCTGCGCTGATGCAGTGCAGCAGATCGACGAACTGACTGCCCGCAGCTCTGAACAGGTCAAGAACGGTGCGGAACTGGTGGATCAGGCCGGTCAGGCGATGGCCACCGTGAACCAGCAGGTTGGCGAGATTTCCTCCCTGGTGGTGGAGATTGCCGGCAACATGAAGGAGCAGTCGGCGCAGATGGGCGGCGTCAACACCGCAGTGGGCGAGCTGGAGATGATGGCACAGCAAAACGCTGCAATGGCCGAACAGACCACTGCGGCGACGACATCCTTGTCCGAACAGGCGCAGGAACTGCGGGAGCAGGTGACTCAATTCACTGTCGGACAAGCCACAGCCGCCCTGCCCGCGCCCGCTGCGCATCCGCCGCTCGCCATCGACTTTGATGCGGCGGATGACGGCTGGGACCAGGACATCATCGAAAGCAGCACCGCCGCCTGAGCAGGCATTTGCAGCAATTAAAAAAGGGCAGCCTCAGCGGCTGCCCTCTATCTGTCTGCGCTCTGTGCACCGGTTCAGGCACCTGCGCGGCGCAGCACCTCCAGCACTGCGTCCGGCGGCACATCACCGGTGACAAAGGCCTCGCCAATGCCGCGTGCCAGGATGAACCGCAGCTGGCCGGCAACCACTTTCTTGTCCTGGCCCATCAAAACCAGCAGCGCCTCTGCCCCAGGCAAGTCACCCGGAATGTCGGCCAGGTCGGTCTTCATCCCCATCGCCTTCAGATGCGCGCGCACCCGGCTGGGATCCTCCTGCGAGCACAGGCCCAGCTTGGACGACAGCTCAAACGCCAGCGCGCAGCCGATCGCCACGCCCTCGCCATGCAGAAGCCGGTCGGAATACCCGGTCGCCGCCTCCAGCGCGTGGCAAAAGGTATGGCCCAGGTTCAAAAGCGCCCGGTCACCCTGCTCGGTCTCGTCGCGCACCACGATGTCGGCTTTCATCTGAACCGAGCGCGCCACCGCCTCAACCCGGGCGGCCACATCGCCTTCGGCCAGCGCCGGGCCGTTCTGTTCCAGCCAGGCGAAGAACTCCGCGTCGCCCAGCAGGCCGTATTTCACCACTTCGCCGTAACCGGACAGGAAATCGCGCGCGGTCAGGGTTTCCAGCACCGAGGTATCCGCCAGCACCAGCGAGGGCTGATGGAAGGCACCGATCAGGTTCTTGCCCTGCGGCGCGTTGATGCCGGTCTTGCCACCGACGGAACTGTCGACCTGCGCCAAAAGCGACGTCGGGATCTGCACGAACCGCACGCCCCGGCGCAGCACCGCAGCGGCAAAGCCCGCCAGGTCGCCGATCACCCCGCCGCCGAAGGCGATGACGACATCGCCCCGCTCCACCTTCTGCTCCAGCAGCCATTCGACCGAGCGGGTGAACTGCGGCCAGCCCTTGGTCGCTTCGCCCGGCGGCAGCGCCAGCGCGCTCATCTCCACCCCGGCAGCGGCCAGCCCGGCACGCAAGGTGTCCAGGTGTTTCTCCGCCACGGTCTCATCCGTCAGAACCGCAACCTGCGGCCGTTTCAGCAGCGGCTTGATCCGCTCCCCCGCCTGCGCCAGCAGGCCGGGGCCGATCACAACGTCATAGGCGCGTTCGCCCAGGGGCACATGAACCGTGCGCTCCATCAATTCCACTCCAATACATCGGGGCGCGCCTTCAAGGCTTCCAGCACGCGGTCAACCATGGATTCGATCGAGGCCTGCCCGTCAGAGACCACCGACACATCGGCCTTAGCATAAAGCGGCACCCGTTCGTGGTACAGGTTGCTGAGTGTCGCACGCGGGTCGGCAGTGCGCAGCAGCGGCCGGGTATCGCGGTGGCGCACCCGATTCCACAGCACCTCAAGGTCGGCGTTCAGCCAGACCGAGACGCCCTTGGTGGTGATCACCTGCCGGTTCTCCTCGGCCAGGAATGCGCCGCCGCCGGTGGACAGCACGCCGCGCTCCTCCTCCAGCAGCCGCGCAATCACCTGCCGCTCCTTCTGGCGGAAGAAAGGCTCGCCGTCGCGGGCGAAAATCTCCGGGATGGTCATATTGGCGGCAGCTTCGATCTCGTGATCGCTGTCCAGGAAAGGGGCGTTCAGCCGAGCCGCCAGCGCGCGGCCCACGGCGGTCTTGCCCGCCCCCATCATGCCCACCATCACGATGGTCTTCTTCAGTTTCCCCGGCACCGGCGCTGCTGCCTTCTGGCCGCTGATTTGCTCTTTTTCGCTCATTCTTCAGTGAATGACGTGATCTTGCCGAAAAGGGAATATATAACTTGAGCAAAAGAGCAGGAAACGGGCATTGGATGCACTATGGGGCGATTGATTAAGTACTTGGTCTACTTGGCGGTTCTGGCTGCAATCGGGCTGGTGGGCTATGCCTACGTCGGCCCCTGGTTCGGCGCCGATTTCAGCGCGCCCAGCACCGAGGTGCGCAAGCCGGTGGTGCTGAATGCGGATTAAGGCGGCTGCCGCCGGGGTGATGCTGGCAGGCAGCGCGCTTGCCAATGAACCGCTGGCGGCAATTGACTGGCTGAACCAGCCGCAGCCCCGGGACGGGCTGCCCGGCACCGTGCTGCTGGAGCCGCCTGTCGCAGGCACTGCGGCGCTGCCGCAGGTGTCCGTCACCCCGCTGGAGGCGCTGCTGCCGCCCATCGGGCTGGTTCCGGCCGCGGCCACCGGCCTGCCCGCCGACCTGTGGCGCGGCAGCTCCGCGGATGACATCACCCATCTGATCGAGACCGTGCCGGTACGCGGCAGCCCGGCGATGCAGGCGCTGCTGTTCACCCTGCTGCTGTCCGAGACCCGCCCCCCGGCGGCCACCGGCGACCGCATTCTGCTGGCCCGGCTCGATCGGCTGCTGGCGTTGGGGGCAACCGACCCGTCGCAAGCGCTGGTGGAACACGCGGGCCCCACGGACAGCAAGGCGCGTTTCGCCCGCTGGTTCGACGCCACCCTGCTCACCGGCAGCGAGGATGCCTCCTGCGCGGCACTCACCGCCTCGCCGCATCTGTCGGACAGCTATGCCGCCCGGATCTTCTGTGCGGCGCGGCGCGGCGACTGGCCGACCGCGGCGCTTATGCTGGAAACCGCCCATGCGCTGGAGCTTCTGCCCAAGGATCAGATGGACCTGCTCGACCGGTACCTGAATCCGGACCTGTTTGAGCTGGCCCCGCCGCTGCGCCGTCCGGCGTACCCGGACCCGCTGACCTTCCGGCTGTTTGAGACCATTGGCGAAGCCATGCCCACCACACCGCTGCCGCCCGCCTTTGCCGCCGCAGACCTGCGCGACATCGCGGGCTGGAAGGCGCAGCTGGAAGCGGCTGAGCGGCTGGCCCGTGCCGGGGCGCTCAACCCCAACCAGTACCTGGGCCTGTTCAGCGCCCGCAAACCCGCTGCCTCCGGCGGCATCTGGGACCGGGTCGCGGCCGTGCAGAAACTGGAGAGCGATCTGAACTCCGGCAGAACCGAAGCTATCGCCAAATCGCTGCCCCGCGCCTGGGAGGCGATGCAGGAAGCGGGCACCGAGACCGTCTTTGCCGATATCTTTGCCGAGCAACTGGCGCGGGCAAAACTCACCGGCCCGGCCGCCGAACTGGCCTGGCGCATCCGCTTGCTGTCGCCGGCCTATGAACTGGCGGCCCATGACGCTCAGGCCTCCGGTGCTGCGGACCATTTCCTGGCAGCCCTGGCCCAGGGCCGCCCGGGCGATGCCGGAGCACCCTCGCCGCTGGCGGAATCGATCGCGCTTGGGTTTGCCGCGGAAACTGCCGTGCCGCCTGCCATCCGGCAATTGCTGAACAACGGCCAGCTGGGCGAGGCGATCTTGCGCAGCATGATGCTGTTTGCCCAAGGCGCCGACGGCAATCTCGGCGATCTCGCCGCCGCCCTGGCCGCCTTCCGCGCCGTCGGGCTTGAGGACACCGCCCGCCGGGCCTCCCTGCAGCTGATGCTGCTGGAGCGCGGCTGATATGGCCGCGCCGCGCGACAATTTCCAGTGGATCTCCACCTTCCTTGACGCACAGGCGGCTGAGACCGGTGCCTCGCAGAACACGCAGCTGGCCTACGGCCGTGATCTCAAGGATCTGACTGCTTGGCTGGAGCACCGCGGGCTCAGCTTCCTCACCGCAGCGCAAGACGATATCGAGGCCTATCTGATTGATTGCGACGCCCAGGGACTGGCCCGCTCCACCCGGGCCCGGCGGCTGTCGGCGGTCAAACAGATCTACCGTTTCGCGTTTGAGGAAGGCTGGCGCGAGGACAACCCGGCGATCCAGATCCGCGGTCCCGGACGCGAAAAGCGCCTGCCCAAGACGCTGGAGGTGATCGAGGTCGACCGCCTGCTGGACGCCGCCCGCCAGACCGGCCGCAGCGAGGGCGACCGGCTGCGCAACACCTGCCTGATGGAACTGCTCTATGCCACCGGCATGCGGGTCACTGAGCTTGTCTCGTTGCCGGTGTCCGCTGCCCGCGGCGACCCTAGGATGCTGCTGATCCTGGGTAAAGGCGGCAAGGAACGCATGGTGCCGCTGTCGCCGCCCGCCCGCGAGGCGCTGGCGCAATGGCTGCTGGTGCGCGATGACGCCGAGGCGGAGCGCGAAGCCAAGGGCCACCCGCCCTCCCGCTTCCTGTTCCCGTCCCGCGGTAAATCCGGCCACTTGACCCGGCACCGGTTCTATCTGCTGATCAAGGAACTGGCGGTGACCGGCGGCATCTCCGCTGACAAGGTGACGCCGCACACCCTGCGCCACGCCTTTGCCACCCATCTTCTGGCCAACGGCGCCGACCTGCGCGCGATCCAGGCGCTGCTGGGGCATGCCGACATTGCAACCACCGAAATTTACACCCATGTCCTGGACGCCCGGCTGCAGGAACTGGTGCTTGAGCATCACCCGCTGGCACAGGATCAGGCCTAACGCTTGAAGCGGCGCGGGCCAGCCCCCATAACTGTGCAGACATTCTCAACAACGGACCAAAAATGGACCCCGCCACTACTGTTTTTGACAGCGATTTCTGGATCACCACAGGCTCGATTGCCCTGCTGCTGGTCTGCTCCGGCTTTTTCTCCGGCTCCGAGACCGCGCTGACCGCCGCTTCCCGCGGCAAGCTGCGCAGCCAGGCCGACAAGGGATCGGCAGGGGCCAGGCGCGCGCTTGTGATCACCGAAGACAACGAGCGGCTGATCGGCTCGGTCCTGTTGGGCAACAACGTCGTCAATATCCTTGCGGCATCGCTCGCCACTGCGCTCTTCACCCGTCTCTTCGGTGAAGGCGGCGTGGCGATGGCAACGCTGGTAATGACCCTCCTGGTGCTGGTCTTTGCCGAGGTGCTGCCCAAGACCTACGCCATTTCCAACGCCGAGAAAGCCGCCTCGGCCGTCTCGGCGCCGATCGGTATCATTGTCAAGGTGCTGTCCCCGGTGGTGGGCGCTGTGCGCCTCTTCGTACGCGGCGTTCTCCGCGTCTTCGGCGTGCGCATCGACCCCGACAGCCACATCATGGCGGTGCGCGAGGAGATCGCCGGCGCGCTTCAGCTGGGCCACTCCGAGGGCGTGGTCGAAAAGGAGGACCGCGACCGCATCCTGGGCGCTCTCGACCTTTCAGACCGCTTTGTCGAAGAAATCATGCTGCACCGCTCCAACATCCAAATGATTGATGCGGAAGCAGAGCCCGAGGCCATCCTGGAGCAATGCCTGCAAAGCCAGCATACCCGCCTCCCTGTGTTCCGGGGCGAACAGGAAAACATCATCGGCGTCGTCCACGCCAAGGATCTTTTCCGGGCAATGTACCAACAGGCCGGAGGCGCCGATGCCGATTCCGGGCGCCTGCAATCTTTCGATGTTACCCAGGTGGCCAAGGCCCCCTATTTCGTGCCTGAAACCACCACCCTGGACGAGCAGATGCGCCAGTTCCTGCGGATGCGCTCGCACTTCGCGCTGGTGGTGGATGAATACGGCGCCCTGCAGGGGCTGATCACGCTGGAAGACATCCTGGAAGAAATCGTCGGCGAGATCACCGACGAATTCGATCCGGCCGAGGAAAGCGTCGCCAGGAAAACCTCCGACGGCGCCTATCTGGTCGAAGGCGCCACCACCATCCGGGATCTGAACCGGGCCACCGAATGGAGCCTGCCGGACGACGAAGCCAACACCGTTGCGGGCCTGGTGATCCACGAGGCGCAGATGATCCCGGTCAAGGGCCAGGTGTTCTCCTTCCACGGCTTCCGGTTCGAGGTCACCGCGCGCGAGGGCAACCGGGTGACTGAGCTCAAGATCCGGCCCCTTTCTTGACCGGAGGACGGCAATGACCCGTGCGGCAGTGCTGGCCTGGGACTGGTTCGACAGCATCGTGCTGGAGCTGTTCCGCCAGCTGCGCTGGTCCTTCCTGCCGCCGCTGCTGATCTATTTCGCCTATGGCGCGCAGGGCATCAGCACCGTAGCCGCGTCGTTTTACGTCAAGGAATACCTGGACCTCTCCGCCGCCTTTCTGGCCGGGCTTGCGTTCTGGGTGGGGCTGCCCTGGGCGCTGAAGATGCCGCTGGGCCATCTGGTCGACCTGATCTGGCGCTGGAAATACCTGCTGATCCTGGCGGGGGCGGCGTTGATGGCCGCCAGCTATGGCATTCTGGCCACCATCGTGTTGCAGCCGGAGATGATGGGCGCCCTGATGCCGCTTGGGGCCTGGTACGTCACTGCGGCCCTGCTGGCCCCTTGCGGCTTCGTGCTGCAGGACGTGGTGGCGGATGCGATGTCGGTGGAGGCGGTGCCGCATGTTGATGCCCAAGGCAACGCGCTGCCCGAGGCTGAGACCAAGTCGCTGCACACCACCATGCAGACCTTCGGGCGGATCGCACTGATCGGCGGCTCCAGCGCCGCGGCGGCGCTGAACGTCGCCCTGTTCGACGGCGCCGACGCGCTGCCGCAGGCTGAAAAAGGCACGCTTTACGGCTTTGTCTTCACCCTGGCCCTGCTGATCCCGGTGATTTCGCTATCGGGCGTGGCGCTGGCGATCATCCAGAAATGGGCCAATGCTGCCCGGTTGCGGCGTGAAGGCTTGGCGGAGAACGAGATCCGCACCCGGCTCGAACCGCCCCGCGACCCGGTCACCCCGAACTATTGGTATTTCATCGGCGGCGGCGCTTTTGTCGCGCTGTCGCTGGCCGTCGGCCTGGGCGATGTGCCCTACTCGCAGGAAATCGTCTTTGCCGGCTCCATGGCCATCGTGCTGTTTCTGATGCGCCAGCTGGTCGCGGTGCTGCCGGCTGATCACGCCCGCGCCCTCATTGGCACCGCCATCATCATCTTTGTCTACCGCGCCACCCCGCTGCGCGGCCCCGGCGCCACCTGGTTTGAGATTGACGTGCTGGGGTTCGATCAGCAGTTCCTGTCGGTCCTCTCCCTCATCACTTCCCTGCTGACGCTGGCGGGCATGCTGATTTTCCGTCCGATGATGGCCAGCCGCCCGATCGCCTGGATCGTCGCCTTTCTGGCGATCACAGAGGCCGTGCTCAGCCTGCCCAATATCGCGCTTTACTACGGTGCCCACCACTGGACCTCCGAAATGACCGGCGGAATTGTCGATGCCCGCTTCATCGCCATCGTCGACACCGCGGTGGAGTCCCCGCTGGGGCAGGTCGCGATGATCCCGATGCTCGCCTGGATCGCCCGCAACGCGCCCTCGGGGCTCAAGGCCACCTTCTTTGCCGTCATGGCCTCCTTCACCAACCTGGCGCTCTCGGCCTCCAGCCTCGGCACCAAATACCTGAACGAGATCTTCGTTGTGACCCGCGAGGTCACAGATTCGGCAGGCAATATCACCACGCCCGCCGACTATTCCCAGCTTGGAGTGCTGCTGATCACTGTTGGGGTCATTCTCCTGGCCGCCCCGCTGACGGCAATTTTCCTCATCCAGAACAGCCGCTTCCGCACTTCTGAGTAACCCCGGACCCCTCCGGAGGCCCATAAGCGGCACGCCGTGCCGTTTTTCTTCTGGACTACTGTTCACTTCTGTACAGAATGCGGGAAACACCTATCCAGGGAGGCCCACATGAAAACCACCACCCGCGTGGCAGTGATCGGCGGCGGCGTCGTCGGCTGCTCTGTCCTCTACCACCTGACCAAGCTCGGCTGGTCCGACGTCATGCTGATCGAACGCTCGGAGCTCACCTCCGGCTCCACCTGGCACGCGGCGGGCGGTTTCCATACGCTCAACGGCGACACCAATATGGCGGCGCTGCAGGGCTACACCATCAAGCTGTATAAAGAGCTAGAAGAGATCACCGGCATGTCCTGCGGGTTGCACCATGTGGGCGGCGTCACCCTGGCGGAAACCCAGGAGCGCTTCGACATGCTGAAGGCCGAGCGCGCCAAGCACCGCTTCATGGGACTGGAGACCGAAATCGTCTCCCCGGAAGAGATCAAGAAAATCGCTCCCGTTACCAACGTGGACGGCATCATCGGCGGCCTGTACGATCCGCTGGACGGGCACCTCGACCCCTCCGGCACCACCCACGCCTATGCCAAGGCCGCGCGCATGGGCGGCGCCACGATCGAGACCCACTGCAAGGTGATCGAGACCAACCAGCGCCCGGACGGCACCTGGGATGTCGTGACCAACAAGGGCACCGTCCACGCCGAACATGTGGTCAACGCAGGCGGCCTCTGGGCGCGCGAGGTCGGCGCCATGGCCGGCCTGTACTTTCCGCTGCACCCGATGGAGCACCAGTATATCGTAACCGACGAGGTGCCGATGATCGCTGAGATCATCGATGGCGGCGGCGAGCATCCGCACGTGATGGACCCGGCCGGCGAAAGCTACCTGCGGCAAGAGGGCCGCGGCCTCTGCATCGGTTTCTACGAACAGCCCTGCAAACCCTGGGCAGTGGACGGCACGCCGTGGGACTTCGGCCACGAGCTGCTGCCCGATGACTTCGACAAGATCGAGGATTCCATCGCCTTTGCCTACAAACGCTTCCCGGCGCTGGAGGCCGCAGGCGTGAAATCGGTGATCCACGGCCCCTTCACCTTTGCTCCCGACGGCAACCCGCTGGTCGGCCCGGTGCCCGGAATGCGCAACTACTGGTCCGCCTGCGCCGTGATGGCCGGCTTCTCCCAGGGCGGCGGCGTCGGCCTGATGCTGGCCCAGTGGATGGTCGAGGGCGAATGCGAGCGCGACACCTTCGCGATGGACACCGCCCGCTTTGGCGACTGGATCACCCCGGGCTACACCCGCCCGAAAGTCATTGAAAATTATCAGAAACGCTTCTCCATCGCCTACCCGAACGAGGAACTTCCGGCAGCCCGCCCGTTCCGCACCACCCCGATGTACGACATCTTTGACGGCATGGGTGCCGTCTGGGGCGCGCAATACGGCATGGAAGTCCCGAACTACTTCGCCGAAGGCGACGAGCCGCGCTACGAAACCCCGTCTTTCCGCCGCTCCAACGCCTTTGACGCCACCGCGCGCGAGGTCAAAGCGGTGCGCGAAAACGTCGGCATCAACGAGGTCCACAACTTCGGCAAATACCTGATCAAGGGCGCCGGCGCCCGCGCCTGGCTCGACCGCATCATGGCGGGCCGGGTGCCGCAGCCGGGCCGCCTGTCGCTGACGCCGATGCTGTCGCCCAAGGGCCGTCTGATCGGCGATTTCACCATCTCCTGCCTCTCGGAAGAGGAGTTCCAGCTCACTGCCTCCTACGGCTCGCAGGCCTACCACATGCGCTGGTTCCTGCAGAACCTCGACGACGGCGTCAGCCTTGAGAACATCTCCGACACCCGCAACGGCTTCCAGATCGCAGGCCCCAAGGCCCGCGAGGTGCTGCAGGTCTGCACCCGGCAGGACATCTCGGACATGCGCTTCATGGACGTGCGCCGACTGACCGTGGGCATGGCCGACTGCATCGTGCAGCGCGTCAGCTACACCGGCGACCTTGGGTATGAGATCTACTGCGACCTTCCCAGCCAGCGCGCCCTCTGGGATGCGCTCTGGACCGCAGGCCAGCCGCATGGGATGAAACCCTTTGGGATGCGGGCGATGATGTCACTGCGGCTCGACAAGTTCTTCGGCTCCTGGCTGCGCGAGTTCTCGCCCGACTACACCGCCGCCGAAACCGGGCTCGACCGTTTCATCTCCTTCAAGAAACCCGTTGATTTCATTGGCCGGGCTGCGGCTGAGGCCGAACGCGATACAGGCCCTTCCCGCCAGCTCTACGCCTTCGAGGTCGCGGCTGACGACGCCGACGTGGTCGCCTATGAGCCGATCTGGCTGGACGGCGCGGTCGTGGGCTTCTGCACCTCCGGCGGCTATTCGCACCATGCGCAGAAATCCATCGCGCTGGGGTTTGTCCCCACGGGGAAAGCCAAGGAAGGGCTGGAAGTGGAGATCGAAATCCTCGGCAAGATGTACAAGGCCCGGCTCATCACCGAGCCGCTGTTCGACGCCGACGGCGCGCGGATGCGGGGCTGAGCCGAAAATACGCTGGTTTCAGGTCAGCAGGACTGACCTGAAACCATCCCGTTGCCATGGCAGCGCACGCTGACGCCGCGGAACATGCGCAACGGAAACGTCAGGAGCCATACCAGAATGTTTCGCGCGCGAAACATTTGGTCACTCCTGCTGACCTATCCGGCTTGCACTAGATCCGCCTCTTCTTCTTTGCAAAAATACTCCCGCCGGAGGCACCGATCAGCCCGGCACATGCCAAGGTTGGGACTGACATGACGACCATCGCCATTCTCCTGCTCGCCGCCGGCGCGTCGTCCCGGATGCAGGGCCGCGACAAGCTGATGGAGGACGTGGACGGCCTGCCCCTGCTATCCCTGATGTGCCGCCGCACCGCACTGACCGGGCTGCCGGTTTACACCACCCTGCCCGGCCTGTCTCATCCGCGGGCAACGGCAACAGGCGATGCAATTCTGGTGCCGGTGCCGGACGCCGCCGAGGGCATGGCCGCCTCGATCCGCCGCGGCACCGCGGCGCTGCCTGAAGGCACGGAGGCGGTGATGATCCTGCCCGCCGACATGCCGGAGATCACGGCGCAGGACATGCTGCACCTCGCTGCGCACTTCCACGGCCCGGACAGCCCCATCCTGCGCGCCACGGCTGAGGACGGCACCCCGGGCCACCCGGTGCTGTTTCCGCAGCGCTGCTTTGAGGCGCTGAAGTCCCTGCAGGGCGATCAGGGCGCCCGCAGCATCCTGAAGGCTGAGACGGTCCAGACTGTCCCCCTGCCCGGCAGACACGCCCTGACCGATCTGGACACGCCCGAAGACTGGGCCGCCTGGCGCCGCCGCTGAACCGCGCCGCAAATGCAGAGAAGGCAGGGCACGAGACCCTGCCTTCCTGCGCTTTGCTCTTATCCGCCGTCTCCCCCAAGAGGGCAGCTGCACCTGTCAGTGCACAAGCAGATGCGCCTCATGTTTGCGCAGGGACCGGCGCGCCGCGGTATAGCCATCACGGCCCTTTTGCGACTTCAGTTCCGGGAACAGCTCGAACAGTTCGTTGCGCTGCGCGTTGTCCAGCCCGCGCAGGGACTGGTCGCCGGGCTGGAAACTCTCGGTCCAGGCCCCGTCGGACAGCACGACCTCATGCTGGTCGAACATGAAGTGGATGTAGGTGACGCTGGAAACCTCCACCACATCGACGCCCGCCAGACCGGTCAGATGCTTGGCTGCAACCAGCACCTCACGGTCCTCGAAGTACAGCGCGGTCTTGTCGTTTGCGACCAGAACCCGGTGATTGGGGCTGACCATCATGTCCCGCTCCGGCAGGCCGTTGCCCAGAGCGCCCTGGCGGATCAGCACCGGCTGAAGATGCGAACGCCCCTTCATTTCCTCGCCTTCCAGCGTGCGGGTGCTGATCCAGCGGATTTCCTGAATGCCGTTGTCACGGGTGATCACCCGGTCGCCGGCCTGCAGGTCCTCGACCCGGCGCTCGCCCATCGGGGTCGCGATCAGCGTGCCCGGCGTGAAGCAGGGAATGATCTGCTCGATCTCGCCGAAGGTCATCGAGCCGGTCACCTCCCCGTCGCCGTCCAGGAAGTTGACGATGCCCGACAGGCTGTTGCCATCCGGATCGACGGTGACGCCGGTCAGCTCAAACGGGCCGGAGCCGCGCAGGTCGAGAGTGTCGAAGTCATCGCCGTCGGAGCCGCCATCAACGATGTCGCCCGCATTGCCGCCAATGAAGATATCCCTGTCCGCTCCGCCCAGCAGAGTGTCGGCGCCATGGCCGCCGGTGATCACGTCGTTGCCGGAGCCGCCGCGCACCTCGTCGTCGTCGATGCCCGCGTCGATGGTGTCGTTGCCCGAACCGCCGCTGATGACGTCGTCGTCATCCTGGCCGAAGATCAGGTCATTGCCGGATCCGCCGGTGATGGTGTCCATCCCGTTGGTGGGATCGGGGTCGGCCGGGCGGCCGTCGCTGCCGTCATCGGTGATGTTCAGCCCGTCCGGGAAGGCCGGGTCCAGGCCGCCGTAGATGGTGTCATCGCCGCCGCCGCCGGCCAGCATATCGGAGCCCTCGCCGCCAATCAGCACGTCAGCGCCCGTGCCGCCATCGATGGTATCGTCGTCGATACCGCCATCGATCACGTCCATGCCGGCACCGCCGCCGATAAGATCGGCGTCATCCCCGGTCGAGATGGTGTCATTTCCGGCACCGCCGAAAACGGTGTCCATATCATCAAACGGGTCCGCATCCGCCGGAATGAACGGGATATCCGGGTCGGTGCCTGTATAGCCCGGGAAGCCGCGGTCCGGCAGCGGCACGCCGCTGTCCTTGGAGGTGTCAATGACGTCGTCGCCGTCGCCGCCATCCACGGAATCAGAGCCGTCGCCGCCATCGATGGTATCGTCGCCGCCGCCGCCCAGAATGGTGTCATCGCCCTCGCCGCCGGTCAGGCTGTCGTCGCCCGGCACAACCGGATCCAGCGGGTCGGAGGAATAGTCGTAATGCGCCGTATCGAGCGTCGTGCCGGAGGTGCCCAGATCAATGATCAGCTTGACGTCATTGAAATCCCGGTCGCCCAGGTGGCGCTGATCCTCAAACCCCAGCTGCACGGAGCCATCCGGGAATTGGTGGATTCCCTTGGTGTGGTCCAGCCCGTCCGGATTCAGGTCCGCATTGCCGCCATAGCCCGAGGAGTAAAAAGTGCCATGCGGGCTGACAATGCCAACACCAACCACCGCACCTGCAGGCGCGTCATAGGTGTAGGTCTGGCCGACATCCGCGCAGGCGTCCTGCGACAGCATGACAACATTGCTGATTTCACCGGTTGCAGGATCGATGGTGTAGGCAAAGACTTTGTTCTGAAAAGCGGCACTGGTCGAGGAGATGGTGATCTTCACCGGTTCGTAGACGCCGGAGACGCCGTCGCCGAGGATCAGGTCATTGCCGCTGCCGCCATCGACGGTATCGCTGCCCGAGCCGGCATAGACGCTGTCATTGCCGCTGCCCGCGGTAATGACGTCGTCATCCGGTCCTGCCGAGGGGTCGATTGCGTCTGCGTTGTCGACCATGTCGCCTTCGGGGTCGCCGGTGTAGGCCCCGTCAATCATGTCGTCGCCCGCGGTGCCCTCTACGATTCCGTCCAGCTCCGGATTCGGATTTTTGTCACTCATTGTCTTTACCCTCTCCTCGCCGGCCTGGACCCAAGCCCCTTCGTTCGGACCAGCCGGGCAGCCGCGCAGCCGCGCGGAATGCCGCTATGAAAACCACCAGCCCACGCAGACAGAGGGCCAGACCGCGCAAGCGTTCTGGTTTGCGTGCTCAAGCAGCACGCAGCCGGAATGCAGAAGCTTTTCGGATCAGTGGAGTGCGCGCATCGCGGCACGAAGACTTGAATTAAATTTTAGCAGTCCACCACAGTCCAGCAGCTCGCAGAACGTGCCCCCCCAATGGGCTGATTCATGCATACTTTAGGCACAGCGGGCCACAAAGCCAAAAAATTGCCTAAAATTCCCCTCATTGCGCCGGTTCATTCACGAAATGCGGTCAGGTCCGGTCCCTATTGTTTCTGACTGTTTCCATTTTTTAGCCCAAATCACTGCCCAAAGGGGGCGAAACTCGCCGGATCCGCCCTGTTACGGCAGGTTCAGCAACGGTTAGGTTTCCGTTTTCGAAACATGGAATTTTTGGGGCACGCCAACTGCCCTTTGCCGCATTCGTCCGGTCTCCCGAAGGGATTAGCGGTCATTTCACGAACAATTGCGGAAACATTACGACTTTGTTTTCCGCTTCGGCGAAACTTCCTATGAGATACACGAATCAAGATTGCCAAGTGACCTGCGGCAGCAGGACGAACCGCAAGAAAGAAGTGCCTGGTATTTAGTTTAAACCCGATGCAGCTCGCCTAATGGTGCCGCACGAACGCGCAGCGCGCGTCACAGCTTACAATCAGGTGCCGATCAGGGATTATGGCGGAGAGACAGGGATTCGAACCCTGGAGACGGTTTCCCGCCTACACACTTTCCAGGCGTGCGCCTTCGACCACTCGGCCACCTCTCCGTTGAGGGCGCTTTTGAAGGATCAGCCGGGGAATTGCAAGGGCTGAAACTGCAAAAACTTCACTTACCCCCAAAACTTTTTCAGGCCTCCAGATGCAGGTAGACGCGGCGGTTCTGCTTGCCCTTTTTCTCAACCTTTCCAAGGCGGATGCGGCCGATTTCCCCGGTGCGCTTCACATGGGTGCCGCCGCAGGGCTGCAGGTCCACCTGCTCGTCTGCGGTGCCGATCCGCACCAGACGCACCTGCCCTGCCCCGCGCGGCGGCGAGACGGACATTGTCTTCACCAGCTGCGGATTGGCGTCCAGTTCGGCGTCGGTGATCCAGTCCTCGGTCACCTCCAGGTCGCGGTCGATCAGCGTTTGCAGCTGGTCCTGAAGCGCCTGCTTGTCCTCCGGCGCCTCCGGCATGTTGAAATCAAGCCGCCCCTTTTCTGCGCTGATCGAGCCGCCGGTCACTTCCAGCGGAATCACCACGGACAGGAGATGCAGGGCCGTGTGGACGCGCATGTGGCCATAGCGGCGGTCCCAGTCGAGCGTCTGAGTCACTGTGGAGCCCACGGCAGGCAGCACCTCATCTTCATGCGGGACCAGGATGATCGCGCCATCCTCGCCCTTGACCGTGGTTGCGATGGAGCATTGGCCGCCCGCCCACAGGAGCTGGCCGCTGTCGCCGGGCTGGCCGCCGCCGGTGGCATAGAACAAGGTCCGGTCCAAAACGATCCCGCCCTGATCGGAATGGGCCAGCACCTTGGCATCAGTCATCCGCGCATAGGCGTCTTTGCGGAACAGCGGTTCACTTGTCGGCATCAGCGTCTCCATCGGAATCAGCATCATCTCCTGCGTCCAGCTGCAGATCGTCCAGATCCGGCTTAGGCGGAGCGGAAGCGGAGGCCGCGGCAGGCTGAGCCGCAGCGGGCGGCTTGGACGGCGAAAGCGCCTCCGGATTGCGGATCCAGATGTCGCGCTGCATGAAGGGAATCTCGATCCCCTCCTCCTGGAACCGTTTGGCGATTTCATAGTTCATGTCGGATTTCACAGACAGCACCCAGTTCACATCGCGCAGGATCGCCCGGATCTCAAAGTCCAGGCTGTCGGCGCCAAAGCCCTGGAACACCACATAAGGCGCCGGGTTCAGCAGCACCATCGGATGCGCCTTGGCGATCTCGGTCAGGATGGATTCGACCTTGCGCGGGTCGGTGCCATAGGCGACGCCCACCGGCACGATCACCCGGCCCACGGTGTTGCCGCGCGTGTAGTTGGTGACGGTGCCGCTGATCAGGTCGGAGTTCGGAACAATCACGTCGGTGCGGTCGAAGGTCTCGATCCGGGTCGAGCGCACCGAAATGTCCCGCACATAGCCCATCAGCCCGCCGACCTCGATCCAGTCGCCCTTGGAGACCGGGCGTTCTATCAGCAGGATGATACCGGAGACGAAGTTCGACACGATGTTCTGCAGGCCAAAGCCGATACCGACCGACAGCGCACCGGCCACGATGGCGAGCGAGGACAGGTCGAGCCCCGCCATGGAAATGGCGATCACCGCTGACAGGAAGATGCCGACATACCCAAGACCCGAGGTGATGGCGTTCTGGCCGCCCGGGTCGATCTTGGTCTTGGGCAGGAGCGAGTTGCGCAAGGACCCCTGCACCAGTCGGGTCAGCGCATAGCCTGCGGCAAAGACCACAGCAAAGGTCAGGAAGGCGGTTGGCGAAATCCGGGTATCGCCGATCTGGAAGCCTCCGAGGAAGCGCGACCACAGTTCGGTCATATCCGCCACCCGCGCGCCCCAGATCAGCGCCAGGAGCGGCAGCGCAAGGGCCGCCAGCAGGAAGCCGATCATCACCGCAAACAGCGAGTCGCGGGCGGCCGAGCCCTTGCCCGACAGCCAGCCGTAAACGTCGCCCAAGAAGCGCTGCACGACCAGCAGCGCAGCCAGCAGGGCAAGGGTCGAAACCGCCGGGTAAATCAGCGCCTCCGCCGCGTTGACATAGCCGAGCGCAGCGAGCAGCGGCGAAATGAAGCCCAGCAGATAGGAGGCGCGCCGCACAAGTGTTAAGACACGGTTGGCCCCGGCGGCGATGGCGCCATCATCCTCGGCGTCCGCGGTCTGCTTCTGGCGCCGTTTGGCGCCGATCCGGTGCAGCCGCAGCATCACCAGCGCCGCCGCGGTGATCAGCGGGAAACTGGCGACAGCATGAACGGAGGACGGGATGGTTTCGATGTTTTCCAGCTTTACCAGCGCGTCCTGCATCACCAGGATCACCGCCAGGATATCGACCATCAGCCGGGTTTCATTCAGCCGTCCTTCCTGTACCGGCACCAGATCGTTGTCGAGCCGGTTGGAGAACAGCTGGTTGCCAAGCCAGTGGAACGACAGGATCACCAGCGCCCATCCCGGCACATAGTCCAGCAAAAGCGAGCCGCGGCTGCCCAGTATGCCCGACAGCTCCACCGCGGCGGCCAGGCAGATAATGCCGATGAAGGGCAAGATGACTTCGAGCAGGGACACTACAAAGCCCCAGACGCCGCGGCCGCTGCTGCCGAACTGGCGCAGGTAGTCGCCCGCCGCATGGGCCCAAGGCCGTCCCCGCAGCAGCAGAAACGCCGCGAAGCCCAGGAGCAGAAGAAGCGCAGGAAGGCTGTTGCTCACCCGCTCGGCGGTCGTCGCGCTGCCGATCCTGGCGGCGGTTTCATTCCAGATGGAGCTGACCGACCGCCCCAGCGTCCGCAGCGTACCGGGCCAATGTTCCGGGTTCAGCGGCGATGGTCCGCGCTCCAGCAGGGTGCGGGTGCGGCGCTCCCGGATGATCTTGTCGATTTCGGAAATCAGGCCGTTCGCACGGCTGTAGGCCTCTTCGGAGACGATGCGCGGCACCTTCAGGTCCCGCAGCTGCTCTTCCAGCGAGGCACGCAGCCGGGCAATATCCTCAGGCTCGCTCTCGCCCTCCTCCGGCGCTTTGCCCAGGGCGCTGATCTGGCCTTCAAGTGTCTTGATACGGTCGCCGTTTTCCGTTCGCGCCTCCAGGAACCGCTGGCGGTAGCTAGTCAGCTCCTTGCGCAGGGTTTCCAATGCGGCGTTGGAAGCGCGGCTGGCGTCGATCACGTCTTCCGCGCGGTTCGCGGTCTTGAGCCAGTCCTGATAATAAGCGCGGGCTTCAGCAGAAAACTGAGCCAGCGCAGGCGCTGCGAGGCCGGTCACAAGGACCAGCCCCAGCAGCAGCTTCCGCAAAGCGGTTATAACAGGTGTCATACGTCCTCAAAAACACCGGGGATCGAGGCCGGCGTATGGGTCATCCACTCCGGCACCGGCAGGTTCTTTTCACGCAGGAAGTCCGGGTTGAACAGCTTGGACTGATAGCGGGTGCCGTAGTCGCACAGCACGGTGACAATGGTCTTGCCCGGGCCTATGTCCTTGGCCAGGCGCACCGCGCCGGCAATGTTGATCGCGGTGGAGCCGCCCAGCACCAGGCCCTCGTCGTGCAGCAGATCAAAGACATAGGGCACCGCCTCGGCGTCGGTTACCTGATAGCTGAAGTCCGGGGTGAAGCCTTCGAGGTTCTTGGTAATGCGGCCCTGGCCGATGCCCTCGGTGATCGAGCTGCCCTCGGACGCCAGTTCGCCGGTGGTGTAATAGGAATAAAGCGCCGCGCCCATCGGGTCGGCCAATGCAATCTTCACGCCCTTGGGCTGCAGCGCCTCGGCCACGCCCGCCAGGGTGCCGCCGGAGCCGACGGCGCTGACGAAACCGTCCACCTTGCCGCCGGTCTGCTCCCAGATTTCCGGGCCGGTGGTTTCCACATGGGCCTGGCGGTTCGCCACGTTGTCGAACTGGTTGGCCCAGATCGCGCCGTTCGGTTCGGTCTTGGCCAGTTTCTCGGCCAGGCGCTGGGAATAGCGCACGTAGTTATTGGGGTTCTTGTAGGGCGCCGCAGGCACCTGGACCAGCTGGGCACCCGCCAGGCGCAGCATGTCCTTCTTTTCCTCGGACTGGGTTTCCGGGATCACGATCACCGTCTTGAAGCCCATCGATGCGCCGACCAGCGCCAGGCCGATGCCAGTGTTGCCGGCGGTGCCCTCAACAATTGTGCCGCCCGGCTTCAGCTCGCCGCGGGCGATGGCATCACGGATGATGTAGAGCGCCGCGCGGTCCTTGACCGACTGGCCCGGGTTCATGAACTCCGCCTTGCCCAGGATCTCGCAGCCGGTCTCTTCGCTGACGCGGTTCAGGCGGATAAGAGGTGTGTGGCCGACGGCATCAGCCAGATCGCGTGCAATGCGCATGGTATCCCTTTCGATCGTTCCCCCAAGGTGTATCCAAGCGGTCCGGCGACCACAAGGCGGGAAGCGGGTCAGGAATGCTCTGCGCGCAGCCGCTCACGGTGCCGTGACAGCCACAGCGCGGCCGTTATCAGCGGCATGTCCTGATAGGTCTGCGCATCGATGCCTTCCATCATTTCATCGTAGCTGAGAGTGCGGCTGCGGATATCCTCGCCCTCACCAGCCACGCCGCCGCCGCCCGACACATCAGAAAGGTCAGATATGCCAATGAAAATATGTATGAATTCCGCAAGCGCCCCGCTCGACGGGTAGCCCCGCGCCACGGGTTCCAGATGCAGGACCGTGACGCCGGCCTCCTCGACAGCTTCACGGCGGGCAGTTTCCTCGGCGGTTTCACCGGGGTCGATCACACCGGCAACCGGCTCCCACATCCAGGGGTGCGCGTCGCCCATCATGAACGGCGGTGCGCGGAATTGTTCCACCAGCAGCACCTGGTCGCGCACCGGATCGTACGGCAGCACCACCGCCGCATGGCCCGCCATGGAAGAACCCCGGTTCATCACCGGACTCATGCTGCCGTCGTAGCGGCGGAATTGCAGGTCCATCTCCTCCATCGCGAAGAAATTCAAATAGGCGCGGTTGTGGTTGTGCACGATCACGTCGCGGGAGAGATCATGCACACCGTCTCCGGGCCGGGCCTGCCCGGCCATCCAGGCGGCAGCGCGGCGGCGGATAGAAGGGAAACTGCGGGCGACCTCCTCCGCGCTCATCCGGCCGTGATAGGCCATCACCTCTTCTGCCGCGCGCAAGGACAGCGCGCCCCAGTCATCCACCCAGGCCGCCAGGTCCCAGGGCTCCTCCGTCTGCCACAGGCCGGGTTCCGGGAAGTAGACCTCAGCCCCGGCAGAACCGCCGTCCGCCAATTGCACGGTGACGGGTTTCAAAGCATAGCCAAAGCCGCCCTCGTAGAAGTTCAGGGCGTCCAGGTCAGCAGGCGACAGGCCCTGCACCAGAACCCCCTCCGCAGTGGCGCCCTGGCGTTCCTCGATTGCCGGAAAGGGCTGGCCCGCTACCTGATACACACCGTGCCCGGGCAGTTTGGCGGATTGCGCATTCAGCGCATCCCCGCTTCGGCCCAGTACCAGTTCAAGCAAAGGGATATGGCGCAGCGTGCCAAAGAAAAAGAGATCAGCCACGAGTGATAACCTGTTGTTAAAAGATGTTTTCAGCGCCAACGGCGGGAAGCGTTCTCAGTTGCCAGCCCGGCAAGAACACCGCCGATCACCAGCGGTATCAGCACCGACGGCACAGCGATAACAAAGAAATATTCCAGCGCAATGACAAAAATCTGCGACAGCGCCTCAAACGGGCCGCCGTAACGGTGCCTCATGGCCAGGCGGAACATTTCCCAAGTGCCCTGGATGAACAGCGCCCACAGCACCATCACCGCCATGCCTGTGAGGCCATTGTTGATGGCGGGCACCAGGCCGCTGCCTGCCCGCCGCCCCATGAAGATCCAGCCGCTTAGCAGCCCAAGCACCACGTTCACATGCACGAAATATCCGAAATCAGTGCCCTCCGGCATCTGCGGCATGACGAGGAAAGACACGAGAAACGCCAGTAAAGCCAGGGACAATGCGGCAGTCAGGCGGGCTCCGGTGGGCATGTGGGGTCAGGTTCCGTGGCACGAGATCAGTCAGCGATGAGCAACTGTAATCTGCGTCACATCGCAATTTCCAGTCTTAAAGGCAGCGGCACAAGAAGTGAGGTAAAAGTTCCACATCTTGTGAAAGCGCTCATCGAACCCCAGGCCGGCGATCTGCTCCCAGCGGTTGTTGAAGGTTTCGTGCCAGCGTTTGAGTGTTTGTTCGTAGCTGCCGCCGAATTCGATCGACCTCACCACCCCCAGACCCGCTTTCTCCACCTGGTCACGCAGTACAGCCGGTGATGGCAGCATACCGCCCGGGAAGATGTGCTTCTGGATGAAATCGATGCCCTTGCGGTAAATCTCCCAGCGCCGGTCGGCAACGGTGATGATCTGCAGCGTCGCCTTGCCGCCAGGTTTCAGCCGGTCGTGGATGGCACCGAAGTAGGCGGGCCAGTATTTCTCGCCCACCGCCTCGAACATCTCGATGGAGGCGATGCCGTCGAACTGGCCTCGGCAGTCGCGGTAGTCCTGCAGGCGCAGCTCCACCTGGTCCGAGAGGCCTGCGTTTTCAATGCGCTGGCGGGCAAACCTTAACTGCTCCTTACTGATCGTCAGGCCGGTCACCTTCAGCCCGCGCTCCTTGGCGGCGTATTCGGCAAAGCCGCCCCAGCCGCAGCCTACCTCCAGCACATGATCGCCGGGCTGCACCCCCATCTGGTCCACCAAAGAGGCATACTTTGCGGTCTGCGCTGCCTCCAGGCTGTCCTGGCCGCTGCGGAACAGGGCGCTGGAATAAGTCATCGTGTCGTCCAGCCACAGCCGGTAGAAATCGTTGCCCAGGTCATAGTGATGGGCGATGTTCTTCTTAGCCTGCTTGCGATGGTTGCGGTGCAGCCAGAAGCGGAAGCGCTCATAGGCCCGTGCCAGCCCCTGGCCCGGGAATCCGTCATAGACGGTGTTTGCGCCCATATGCACCAGATCCATGAAAGCCTGCAGGTCGGAAGTGCTCCACCAGCCCTCCAGATAGGCATCGGAGAAGCCCAGGTCGCCTTCCCGGATCAGCCGGGCAAAGCAATCGGGGTGGTGGATGATCAGGTCGGCAGCAGGCCCCGGATTGCGCCCCTTGGCTGTGAAAATGCGCCCGTCCGGCAGCTGGATATCCAGCTGGCCGACCTCCATGGCCTTCACCTTGGCAAACACTGCCGGGAAATAGCGCGGCAGATTTTTCTGGCCTTCAACGGACGTGAGCTTCATTCGCTTCCCCCATGCGAGATACGGACGTGCTGCAAGGAAAAAGCTAGGCCGCAGAGGGCTTTCTGGCAAGAAAACTGTGCGTTAGCCGGTTTCACGTCTTTCGTGATACGCCGTGAGCGCACGGTCCCGGCCCGCCTGCAGGCTGATGACGGGCTCTGCCCGGGCCATCTCCGGTGCGAGGTTCCACGACCGCGGTGCAGCATCGAAGAAGTCAAGCGCAGTCCGCGGCGGGCTGCCCTGGCCTTCGGCGATCCAGCGGTGTGTGTAGGCGCCTGATGGATCAAATTTTTCCAGCTGGCCCGACGGGTTGAAAACACGGAAGAACGGCGCCGCGTCAGGGCCGGAGCCCGCCACCCATTGCCAGCCCATCGCGTTGGAGGCCGGGTCCCAGTCCACCAGCGTATCCGCAAACCAGTTCATCCCGGTTTTCCAGTGCGTCATCAGATGTTTAGTGAGAAAACTTGCCACGATCATCCGGGCCCGGTTGTGCATCTTGCCGGTCACATAAAGCTCGCGCATTGCGGCATCGACAAAGCCGTATCCGGTCTGCCCGCGCTGCCAGGCCTGCACCTGCGGAGTGATGTCCTGCGCCCAGGGGAAACCCTGCCATTCCTGGCGCCAGCTATCGGTCAGGATGTGCGGCGAGTGGTACATCAGATGATAGGCGAACTCGCGCCACACCACCTCCTTCAGGAAAGTCTCGCCGCCCTGACTGGCCTGCTCCATTGCAGCACGCCCCCGGTGCCACAGCCGTTGCGGGCTGATTTCACCCCAAGCGAGGTTCTCCGACAGGCCGGAGGTGGCGTCCTCTCCCGGGAAATCGCGGCGGTCCTTGTAGGCAGCCACCTTGTCTTCCAGGAATTCCTCCAACCGGTCATGCGCTGCCGTCTCGCCGACACGGCAATACCGGGCCACCACATCCGCGCCGCGGTGCATGGCGGCGCCCATGTTCCAGTCTTCGAGGTCCTCGCTGGAGGGCCATGTGTCCGGTGCGGGCAGTTTTGCGGGCGCAGGCAGCAGGCTGTCCACGTCCCGCACGCGCACGGACTTCCAGAACGGCGTGAAAACCTTGTACATGCCGCCGGTTTTGGTCTCGATGGTCCAGGGTTCGAACAGCAGCCTTCCGCCGTGGGATTTGGCCTCGACATGCTGCTCCTTGAGCTGCGTCTTGACGTCCGTATCACGGGCAATCGCCTGCGGGTCGTAGAGGCGGGACCAATGCACGGCCCCAGCCCCGGTTTCCCCGATCAGATCCTGCAGCACCTCCAGCGCTTTGCCGCGGCGCAGGATCAGGCGTGACCCGGCACTCTCCAGCACCTTGGCAAAATGCTCCAGCCCCAGGCCGAGGCGGAACCTGGGCGCCGCGCCCAGCGCCTCCTCCTGATCATCCAGGATACAGACAGGCAGAACAGGGGCGCCGCTGTTGACGGCAGCCGTCAGCGCCGGATTATCAGCCAGGCGGAGGTCCCGCCTGATCCACCAGATAACCGGGGCTTGACTGCTCATGTCTTTTCCTTGCGCGGTTCTTGTTACAGCACCCGGTCCAAGGCCTCGATCAGCTTCGCGACTTCCGCTTCGGACGTGTAGTGGGTGAAGCTGATACGCAGCACGCCCTCGGCTGGATCAATGCCCATCGCCTCCAGCGCGCGGACGGCATAGAAATCGCCGCCGCCGGCCATGATGCCAAATTCTGCCAGCTGCGCAGCCACCGGTTCCGCGGCACGGTTCAGGGCCAGGGCAACCGTCGGCGCGCGGGTCTCGGCCTGCGCCGGCCCCAGCAGGCGCACATTATTGCGGTCCTTCACCGCGTCCAGAAGCGGCTGCAGCAGTTTCACCTCATGCGCGCGCATCAGGTGATGGACAAAGGCGCCGGTTTCCGCGGCGGTGCCTGTATGGCCGTGGCGGGCCGCCAGCGCCTCGAAGTAATCCGCCATGCCAGCCGAGGCAGCCACCTGGGCGTGGTCGGGCCCGGCCGGGGTAAAGCGTTTGTAGAGGTCGCCTGCGTTGAAGTAATGCGCCTGGTTCGGCAGCAGCCCGCCCAGCGCCCGGCGGATCACCATGACGCCCTGATGCGGCCCGTAGGTCTTGTAGGAGGAGAACAAGTAGATGTCGGCGCCCAGTTCATCCACGTTGGGCAGGCCGTGCGGTGCATAAGAGACACCATCGACACAGACAAAAGCGCCTGCGGCATGGGCCATCGCGGTGATCTCAGCCACCGGGTTGATCTCTCCCACCACGTTGGAGCAATGCGGGAAGCAGACCAGCCGGACCTTTTCATCCAGAAGAGTTTCCAGTTGCGCCACGTCCAGATGGCCGGTCTGCGGGTCGAGCTGCCATTCGCGGACCTCGATCCCCTCCTCCGCCAGACGCCGCCAGGGGCCGGTGTTGGCCTCATGGTCCTGGTTGGTGACGATGATCGCCTCACCCGGTTTCATCAGCTTGCGGAAGGCCTGGGCCAGCACATAGGTGTTCTGGGTGGTTGAGGGGCCAAAGCTCAGTTCATCCGTGGCAACCCCCATCAGCGCGGCCAAGCGGGTGCGGGCCTCGTCCATCTCCTCCCCGCCCAGGCGCGAGGCCTCATAGGGCGCATACGGTTGCACCTTGCGCTGGGTGTAGAAGCGGGTCAGCCGGTCGATCACCTGGCGGCAGGTGTAGGACCCGCCTGCGTTCTCGAAGAACGCCTGCCCTTCAAGGCTGGGGTCTGCAAAGGCGGGGAACTGTGCCCGGACGAAATCAATATCCAATACGCTCATCGCGTGTCTCCTCAATCGCTGCGGTTCAGGGGGCGACCGGCACATGCCAGGGATCACCCCGAACATGGCAGGTCTTCCAGCCGAGCCGCGCTCCCGCACAAGGATTGAGGGATCGCAGGCAGCCCTGCAAGACGGAAAAGGCCAAGCAGGACGCCAAGGTGGTAGCGTACCGGAGGCGGTCCGGTCAAGCGGCACAGCTAATGCCGGAAACTGTCATCAGGGCATGGCAGTCTGCCCCCATCACATCAAGGAGAACAAGACATGGCTTTCACACCAAGGGATTTCCTGGTCTGGGGCGAACTTCCTGTCAGCGACCTGGACGCGGCAGTCACCTTTTACAGCAAGGTGACCGGTGCCGATCTGAGCATCGACGACAGCGGCCCGAACCCGATTGCGATGTTCAAGCCTGCCGATGAGGCGACTGGTGTCGCCCTGCATCTCTATCCCGGCAAGCCCGCTGGCGACGGCCGCGGCCCGACTCTGCATCTGACCGCCGAGGGTGAGCTGGAGGACGTGATGGAGCGCATCACGGACGCCGGCGGCAAGGTGATATCCGAAACAATCGAAATCCCGCCCGGACGGTTCTTCTATGCCACCGATCCGGATGGCAACTCGCTTGGGTTCTTCAAATACAACAGCTGACAAGGAAAACGCCCCGGCCTCATAGCCGGGGCGTTTCTCCGTTTGCGGAAATTACCTCAGCGCGCCTCTGTCAGCAGCCCGCGGAAGATCGCCCAGCACATCAGCAGCAGCACCACGGTGAACGGCAGGCCGGTGGAGATCACCATCGCCTGCAGCGCACCAAGCCCGCCGCCGAGCAGCAGAACGATTGCGACGGCGCCCTCGAAGATGCACCAGAACACCCGCTGCGGCACCGGTGCGTCGACCTTTCCGCCAGCGGTGATGGTGTCGATCACCAGCGAGCCGGAGTCCGACGAGGTGACAAAGAACACAACCACCAGCACGATCCCAACAAAGGAGGTGATCCCGGCCAGCGGCAGCTCGCCCAGCATCTTGAACAGTTTGAGCTCAAGCGCCGCGTCCTGCGCTCCGGTGAAACCGTCAGACAGCACCTGGTGAATGGCGGTGCCGCCAAACACGCTCATCCACAGCACGCAGACCAGGCTGGGGATCAGCAGCACGCAGATCACGAACTCGCGCACGGTGCGGCCGCGGCTGACGCGGGCGATGAACATGCCCACAAACGGCGACCAGCTGATCCACCACGCCCAGTAGAAGGCGGTCCAGCCCTGGCTGAAGTTCACATCCTCGCGCCCTACCGGGTTCGACAGGGCGGGCAGGTATTCGATGTAGGCCATCAGGCTGGAGGCAAACCCTGACAGGATTACCGCGGTCGGGCCTGCAATCAGCACGAAGATCAGCAGCAGGAAGGCCAGACCCATATTGATTTCCGACAGCACCTTCACGCCGCCATCCAAGCCGCGCATCACCGAGATCAGCGCGATAACGGTAATGGCGGAAATCAGGATAACCTCGGTTGTGGCGCCTGTCGGCACGCCGAACAGCTCATACAGGCCGGCATTGGCCTGGGTGGCGCCAAAGCCCAGCGAAGTCGCAAGGCCGAACAGCGTGGCATAGACCGCCAAAATGTCGATGATATGGCCGACCCAGCCCCAGACACGCTCGCCGAAGATCGGGTAGAAGGCGGAGCGGATGGTGAGCGGCAGCCCCTTGTTATAAGTGAACAAGGCCAGCGCCAGCGCGACGATGGCATAGATCGCCCAAGGGTGGAGCCCCCAGTGGAAGATCGTTGCCGCCATGCCCAGACGCACCGCTTCGGCCTGATCGCCCGCGGCCGCGCCCAGCGGTGCCCAGTCGGTGCGGGCGCCTCCGCCCTCGGGCACGGCGGTGCCGCCGAAGGACGAGGAGAAGTGGCTCATCGGCTCGCTCACGCCGTAGAACATCAGGCCGATGCCCATGCCCGCTGCGAACAGCATCGCGAACCACCCGATGTAGCTGTAATCCGGAGTTGCCTCATTGCCGCCCAAGCGCACCTTGCCCCAGGGGGAAACGATCAGGAACAGGCAGAACAGCACAAACAGATCCGCAGCGCCGAAGAAGAACCAGTCAAAGGTGCTGGTCACTGCCGGGCGCAGCCAGTTGAAGAATGTTGCTGCCTGGTCAGGCAGCGCCAGAGCGTAGAACACGAAGGCCACGATCACAAAGCCGGAGACCGGGAACACCGGGTTGTGGATGTCGACCCCGATCGGGCCGATCTGTGTTTCGATATTGTCCTGGCCGATCTCATAATCTGTGTCGATGATATCCGCTTCGCCTTCCGGGGCGGGGATACCCTGATTTGTGGATTCGTCAGCCATTGCGGCCTCCTTCCAAGTACACTTCTCCTCTGCAAGTCGGTGCTCGCGTTTTCAAAGGCTCCTTTTGTCAGGTCTCACGCACGACCAGCACCGAAACCGGCGCCTTTTCAGCCACCCGCCCGCCGTGGGCGTGGAACAGGTAATCCCTGACACTGGGTACATGGCTGGCCATCACAATCAGCCCCGCCCCTATGTTGTTGCAGGCTTCTATCAGTGTTGCTTCCAGGTCCACCGCCGGGTCGTGGCTGACAACGGCATGGCCCGAAGCGGTTATCCGGCGCTTGTCCGCCTGTTCCGTTGCAAAACTGTCAAGTTTGGCTGCGAACTCCTGCGGATTATGCGCCACAGAGCTGGGCTGGGACGTGGTGACACCCACGAAGACCACTTCGGCCTGATAAAGATTCGCGAGATCCGATGCCATTTGCAGCGCCTTGTCCAGGCGGGCGACGTGGGCCAGATCGACGGGCACCATGATTTTTGAAAACACGGTCTCCCTCCTTTTCTTTTAATGTCGTGCGCCTTCAGCACAGGGGCAAGGAGAACGCCGGGCGAGGCACCGGTCCAGGCCGCACAATCGCGGCAACGCTCCCACCCTTGGACCGCGGAAGAGCCGCGGCGCGAATGAAAAACGCGCGGACATCGCCGCGCGTTCATCCGGTAGATGTAAGCTATTATAGGGATTTAGGCGTTGACGTCCACCACGACGCGGCCCTTGACCTGCCCCTTTAGGATATCCGAACCCAACTGCGGCAAATCGCTGAGAGCGGCGGGCTGGATCATCGCGTCCAGCTTGTCCATCGGCAGGTCCTTGGCAATCCGCTGCCAGCCCCGGACCCGGTTGTCATAGGGCTGCATCACCGAGTCGATGCCCAGGAGATTCACACCGCGCAGCAGGAACGGGATGACGGTGGCCGGTAGACCGGCGCCGCCTGCCAGTCCGACAGCAGCGACCGAGGCGCCGTATTTCATCTGACCCAGCACCCGCGCCAGCATAGCGCCGCCAACCGCATCCACACAACCCGACCAGGTTTCGCTTTCCAGCGGCCGTTTGGTTGTCTCGTTGATTTCCTCCCGCGCCACGATCTGGGTAGCACCGAGGGACATGAGGTAGTCCGCGGTTTCCGGGCGGCCGGTCACACCGGCAACCTCATAGCCCAGATTGGCCAATATTGCGGTCGCCACCGACCCGACGCCGCCCGCGGCACCTGTCACCAGAACCGGCCCGTGGCCCGGTTCCAGCCCGTGGTCCTCCAGTGCCATCACCGCCAGCATAGCGGTGAAGCCGGCAGTGCCCACCGCCATCGCGTGGCGGGTGTCCAGCCCGTCGGGCAGCGGCACCAGCCAATCGGCGCGCACGTTAGCCTTCTGGCTGTAACCACCCCAATGGGCCTCGCCCACGCGCCAGCCGGTCAGCACCACCTTGTCGCCGGGCTTGTAGCGGCCGTCCGAGGACGCCTCGACTGTTCCGGCAAAGTCGATCCCAGGCACATGCGGATACTTGCGCACCAGCCCGCCGCCCGGCCCGATGCACAGCCCGTCCTTGTAGTTCACGGTGGAATACTCCACCGCCACGGTCACCTCGCCCGCTGGCAGCTGATCCAAGCTGATCTGCTCCACCGCAGCAGAGGTCTTACCGCTGTCTTCATCCTTGTTCACCACCAGTGCATTGAACATGCCGTCTCTCCCTTAGATCCAGAATTTCGACTTCACGACCGCCGTGCGCATCCCCAGAGGCGTTTCAACCTCCAGTGCGGTGCCTGCATCCCAATGCGACCGGTCGACCATGGCAATGGACACATTGACACCGAAATCCGGCGACCGGGTTGCAGTGGTCACCTGCCCCACCTTGCGGCCGTCAGCCAGCAGCGGCCAAGGCGCCGTGATTGGCGGGATTTCACCGCCGATCTCCACCGGTCGGATTTGCTGGACGGGTTCCGCCCGGGCCAGCAGCCCCGCCTTGCCGATGTAGTCGCGCGGCGAATTGACGAATTTGCCCAGCCCGCATTCAAACGGTGTGTTTTCGCGGGTCATATCATTGCCGTAGCTCAGCAGACCGCCTTCGACGCGCTCCTTGGTGGAGGGGCAGCCTGCCCGCACCTCGAGGTCTTCCCCCGCCTTCATCAGAGTGCCCCAGAGCGGCATGCCATATCCGCTGCCTTCGACATAGATCTCGAAACCGCCCTGCTTGGAAAACCCGGAGCGCGCCACCACAAAAGTGGTATCCTGGAACGCAAGCCGCTTGTACCGGAAGAAGCGTATTTCCCGCGCTTCGTCCCCGAACACCCGCGCCATCAGGTCATCCGCCTTCGGGCCTTGAATGGCCAGCGGGCTCACATCCGGCTCCCAAACGCGCACATCCAGCGCCAGAGCATCGGCAATGCCCAGGACATAGTGCAGATAGTCACTGTCCGCGACCGAGATCCAGTAGTGGTCCTCTGCAAGTTTCACCAGCACCGGGTCATTAAGCATCCCTCCGTCGCGGTCGATGGCCGGCATGTAGTAGCACTGGTCCGGCGCCATACGGTCCAGATCGCGCGGGCTGATCATGTCGAGCAAACACCGCGCATCGGGGCCCTGCACGGCAACCTGGCGCTCGCAAGACACATCCCAGACCTGCACATGGGATTTCAAGTGGCGGTAATCTTCGTCCTCGCTGGCGAACACGGAGGGCAGGATCATCCTGTTGTAAACGGTGCACACCGACATGCCTGCTGCATCAACCCCCGCAGAAAACGGCGTGCGCCGCACCCGGCGCGATGGAAAAATGGTTGCCATGCTCAGATCTCCAATTGAGCGTTACGTAGTTTGTTTTCACACAGCAGCATCAAGGACGCCCCGATTGTTCGCTTGCTGACGTTTTTCGTGGCTAGGCACCCGGACAGCTTCGGCCTCCGCCTGGCAGCATGGCGCCCTAGCTGCAAAGCACTTCTCAGTGACAATCCCGCCATTGCCCTCTCCCGACTCACGTCTTACATTTTAAATGTCAGACTTTTAAATGTCAGACAAATGAAATCTTGCCGGATGGTCTTCCGGCGCAGCACAACGCCGAGGGCCATTGGCATGAAAATTGATCCCAACAGTTCCGCCGATCTTTCGGTTCAGATAGCCCAGGCAATCAAGGATGCCATCATCTCGGGCGAATTGATCGTGGATGAGCGGCTGCCGTCCGAGGCTGAGCTGTCGGATCATTTCCAGGTCTCCCGCCCGACGGTGCGCGAGGCGCTGAAGCGGCTGGCGGCGCAATCGCTGATCCGCACCCAGCGCGGCGCCTCCGGCGGGGCCTTTGTGAACCGCTTGAGTTTTGAGGATGCCTATTCCCAGCAGGTCACCACCTCGACCCTGCTGCTCAGCATGAATGAAGTGAGCTTCGATACCGCATGCGAAGCCCGCTATGCGCTGGAGCGCGCCTGCGCGCCGCTGTCGGCGGAGCGGCGCAGCGCCGACCACCTGGCAACGATGCGGGCAGAGATATTCCGGCAGGGGCAGCCGGGTCTGACCGATGTGGCCTTCTGCGCCTCGGACGTAGCGTTTCACCGGGCGCTGGTGGACGGGGCCTGTAACCCGGTGCTGTCCTACCAACTGGCGGGCGCAGTGGAGGCGATGCAGCCCTTGATGAACATGATCACCTTCACCGCCCGCGACCGTGCGGTGATCACCGGCCTCCATACCCGGATTGCCGATGCCATCGAGGCTGGCGACGGCAGCGCGGCCGCGATGGGCTTGCAGGATCTTGAAAGCGAGACCCGCAAGCTGGCCTCCGACGTCTTTGCTGCCAGGACAAAACTGTAAGAACTTCTCAACGATGCACTGGGACCCTTCCTGCTTGGACAACCCCGGCTCCGCTCGGTGCCCTGAAAACAGGCCGGAAACCTCACAGGATTCCGGTTCCCCCCTTTGCAACCGCGAAGAAGCCAATTATATGACTCCTGTTCCCTTGTGGAACTATGGACATAAACGCGCTCGTAATAAGCGGATCGGACCCGGGGGCGGTACCCGGCGGCTCCACCAACATCCTTCGTTTGGGGATCATGGGGCCGAAACAGGATCGACGGACGTCTAAAGGGGTTTGCTTTGTCTCGGCGGGGTGCCACCGTACCGGCCCAAACAGTACAATTGCAAACGACAATCGTGCTCCGGTTGCTCTGGCTGCGTAAGCAGTTCGAGGAATCGAAATCTAAGCCCTTGCGCCTAGCCGCGTAAGGCGGGGTTCGCAGGTACCTGGCAACAGAAACCTGCACTTTACCTTTCCCGGAATATTATTCTTGTTTGACGGCCTACCGGATGCTGACGCGTCTTCAGCCGGACAACAGCGCCCGAAGAGTGACAATGACAAGACTTACCAGCGCATCCCAAGTCTCCCCGCGCAGGGCGCCCCCGGCGGGCGGCACGGCTCAGCCTGCGGCGGATGAATACCCGAACATGGCTGTCCGGTTCGACCCGGACAGCAGCGCAGATATGCCCCTCACATGTCTCCTTCATTTCTGGTTCGAGGAAGTCTGGTGCAAGGGCAACCTGGATGCGGTGGCTGAGGTGATGACCTCGGAAACGCTGATTTCCGGAGCCGTCTCGGCCCTTGCCGAACCGGAATGCGACTATAGCGAGGTGGTCGCCGCCCTGCGTAACCTATTGGGCCCCATTAATGTGACCTTCAGCCATGCGATGGAAACCCGGGACTGGGTGTCGGTCCGGCTGCAGGTTGACACCAGCGATCCCAAAGACGGACACGGTTTTCAGATTACCGGGCAAGTGATGGCACGCGTGGAAGACGGCAAGATCGCCGAGCTGCATTCCAACATGGATTATTTCAAGATGTTCGAGCAGCTTGGCCAGCTCCCGCCTGAGGCAATGGCCATATGCATGACCGGGGAACGGCTGCGGTAGCCTCCGCCTGCACATACTTGACAATGAGGGGGCAAACGCGCTTGTAAGGGCTTATGGGGAGAGACGCGAACGCCCCGTGAGGCGACAGCCCAAGGTTCGCATGTTAACCTTGCTCGCGAGGAGACATGCTCATGGCTGCCCCGAATGAAATCACCCCCGCCCAGCTGTTGCGCCTGATTGGCACACCGAACGCGCCGGTTCTTGTGGACCTCTGCACCGATGAAGACTTTGCCGCGGATCCCTATTTGATTCCCGGTTCCTTCCGGCACCCGCATACCGCAATCGAAACCCTCAAGGCGCGCCTCGGCGGGCGGCGCTGCGTTGTGATCTGCCAGAAGGGCCTGAAGCTGTCGCAAGGCGCAGCTGCCTGGTTGCGCAGTGACGGGATCGAGGCAGAGTATCTGCAAGGCGGCATGTACGGCTGGCGCGATCTGCAAGGCGCGCCGCGGATCCCGGCCGGCGCTCTGCCTGCGCCTGTTGACGGCAGCACCCTGTGGGTGACCCGCCACCGCCCAAAAATCGATCGTATTGCCTGCCCCTGGCTGATCCGCCGCTTCGTGGACGCCCAGGCGCGTTTCCTGTTCGTGTCGCCATCCGAAGTTGCTGGGGTCGCAGAGCGTTTCGGCGCCACGCCCTTTGATGTCGAGGGGATGTTCTGGTCGCACCGCGGAGCGCTTTGCACCTTTGATACAATGCTGGATGAGTTCGGACTCAGAACGCCGGCGCTTGACATCCTGGCCCGGGTTGTGAGAGGCGCCGACACCAACCGGCATGATCTGGCGCCCGAGGCAGCAGGGCTATTGGCCCTCTCGGTTGGTCTATCGCGCCAGTACAAGGACGACCATCAGCAGCTTGAGGCGGGCATGACACTATATGATGCGCTTTACCGCTGGGCCCGCGACGGGCGAGGCGAAGGCCACGACTGGCCCGCGGACCGCAAAGCATGATCCAGCCTTCCTGGACGGAGATGTTCCGTGTCTTCGGGCGCATCGGCGTGCTGAGCTTCGGCGGCCCCGCGGCGCAGATCGCCGTGATGCACAAGGAACTGGTCGAAGACCGCCCCTGGCTGAGCGAGGAGAGCTTTCTTCGCGGGCTCAGTTTCTGCATGCTGTTGCCGGGACCTGAGGCGATGCAGCTGGCGACCTATACAGGCTGGCGGATGCGGGGCACCGCAGGCGGGTTGCTTGCGGGCCTCTTGTTTGTGCTGCCGGGGGCGGCAGTGATTGCGGCGCTGGTCTGGCTCTATGCGCAATTCGGCACCCTGCCCCCGGTCCAGTCTGCCTTCCTTGGGGTGAAGGCAGCGGTGGTTGTCATCATCGTTCAGGCGTTGCGCCGGCTTTCTGGCAAAGCACTGAAACATCCGCTGGACTGGGGGCTGGCGGGGTTTGGCTTTGCCGCCCTGTTCCTGCTCAACCTACCATTCCCGCTTGTGGTGCTGGCCGCCGCCTGCATCGGACTGATGCGCAAGGACGGGAGCATGACTGCAGCGGTCCACACCCCGCCTGCCCGAAATGGCAGCACCCTGCAAACCATCCTTGTCTGGGGCGCCTTGTGGCTGATGCCGCTGATCGCTTTGTCTCTGGCGGGGGCGGCGTTCCTGGCCGATATCGGCTGGTTCTTCTCTAAACTGGCAGTGGTGACTTTTGGCGGCGCCTATGCGGTGCTCGCCTACATCAGCCAGACCGTGGTCACCCAATTCGGCTGGATCAGCGCGGGCCAGATGATCGACGCGCTGGGGCTGGCGGAAACCACCCCCGGCCCTCTGATCCTGGTCACCCAGTTTGTTGCCATGCTGTCCGGCCTGCAGGAGGGCGGTTTCGGGTTGTTCCTGGCGGCCGGGGCGGTGGCGCTTTGGGCCACTTTCATGCCCTGCTTCCTGTGGATCTTTGCCGCGGCGCCTTACGTGGAGCGCATCGCCGCGCACCCTCGCCTGGGGATGGCGCTGAAGGCGGTGACTGCCACGGTTGCCGGTGTCATTCTGAACCTGTCGGTGTGGTTCCTGATGCATGTGGCCTTTGCCGGAACCCGGGTCATTGAGACCGGTATCCTGCACGTTCCCGCACCCGTCTGGAGCAGCATGAACACCCCGGCAGTGCTGCTGGTTCTGCTTGCCCCGCTAGCGGCCTTGGCAGTGCGCGGCAATATGCTGCTCTTGCTGGCGGCGATGGCAGCAGCAGGTCTGGCCGTTGCCGAATTCCTGTTTGCAATCAGCTGACTGCGGCCCATTGCCAACCTTCCCCTGCGGCAAAAATAATTGAGCAGCCGACAAGGCTGCTCTTTTGTTTCCGGCAGAATCTCCTATGCTTGACGGCAAATGAACAAAGGGTGACTGCATGTCCCGTGAAATCGACTATGGCAACCTGATGCACTCTGCCATGCGCGGCCTGATCCGGACCGTGCTGCAGGACGTCTCTGAAAACGGATTGCCCGGCAACCATCACTTTTTCATCACCTTCGATACCGCCCATCCGGACGTCGAACTGGCGGACTGGCTTTCCGACCGCTACCCCGGCGAAATGACCGTGGTCATGCAGCATTGGTTCGACAATCTGACCGTCGACGAAGATGGTTTCGCGGTCACGCTGAACTTCGGCGACTCGCCTGAGCCGCTCTACATCCCCTACGATGCAATCCGCACTTTTGTGGATCCGTCGGTGGAGTTCGGGCTGCGGTTCGAAAGCGCTGATGAAGACGCAGAAGGGTATTCCGCAGAGCCGGACTCAGAGGAGGAACCTCTCAGCGCCGAAGCCCAGCCGGAGCCCAAGAAAAAGGACGCGGACGTCGTGTCGCTCGACAGCTTCCGCAAATAAGCCGCCCCTGCCAGCCACCGGACGAGGCAGCCTGCCGGGCTGCCTTTATTGTTTGAGAGGCCAGGATAAGGCTGCTAATGCCGGGCCAGGAATGTTTCCAGCTGCCGCTGCGGCTCACCGTTCCGGCGCGAAGTAAAGACCAAACTTAAACCGCCCTCCGTGAGGGTACGGTCATACTGCTGCATCTCGTAGTCACCGTTCGGGTGAATGAACAGAGAGAAGACGGTCAGCGTGTCACCGGTGATACGCCCCCAGACAAAGGGCTCGCCTTCCATTGGATCCAGCGGCACCGAATGGCCAAAGACATTTCGCGTCATGGCAGCGGAGTAGACACCATTGCGCCCAGTCTTTTGGAATTCGATCTCGTAAGTCTTGGACTTCCTGCGGCCGTCGTCCTTTTCCGTGGTCGAAGTCCATTTGATGGTGAACCCTTTTTTCATTTCACGGATCACCACGCTCATGTCGCGCGGATCGGTGTCACCGTCGGCCTTGAGGATTTCGACACTGCCGGAATACTCGCCAACAAACTGGGAAATTCCAGCGGCAAGCCCCTGCCCGGCTGCAAGCAAAAGAATACCGCAGGCGGCTATCAGCCCGGCAAATGCTTTCAGTGACAGTTCAGGACACAAGCGGATCAGCACATTCATTTCCTTTCCGGATACAGCATAACCTGTTCCCCGCACCTTAAGAATAGCATGATAGCACGCATTGACACACGCGGGGTTGCGCCAATTCACCACTATACCTTGCGGCCCTTTTGGCTATGCTGCGCGCAACTGGCCAATTGCGCCGCAGTCCGGCACAGGCTAAACGGCATACAATCGCATACTCAACGGAGAGACAGACGGATGTCCGCAACCCGCACCGAAACCGACAGCTTTGGCCCGCTTGAAGTCCCGGCAGAGAAGTACTGGGGCGCGCAGACACAGCGCTCGATCATGAATTTCCCGATCGGCTGGGAAAAGCAGCCGGTGGCCATCGTGCGTGCGCTTGGCGTGATCAAGAAAGCCTGCGCCATGGCCAACAAGGCCTCGGGCAAGCTGGACGCGAAAATCGCCGATGCGGTTATCCAGGCAGCAGGCGAGGTGATTGAGGGCAAGTTCGACGACAACTTCCCGCTGGTGGTCTGGCAGACAGGTTCCGGCACCCAGTCCAACATGAACTCCAACGAGGTGATCGCCAACCGCGCCATTGAGATCCTGGGCGGCACCATCGGCACCAAGGATCCGGTGCATCCGAACGATCACTGCAACATGGGCCAGTCCTCCAACGACACCTTCCCCACCGCCATGCACATCGCTACCGCGATGTCCGTGCGCGACGTGCTGGTACCCGGCCTGACCAAGCTGGCCGAAGGGCTGGAGAAAAAGTCGGAAGAGTTCAAGGACATCATCAAGATCGGCCGGACCCATACCCAGGACGCGACCCCATTGACCCTGGGCCAGGAATTCGGCGGCTACGCGCACCAGATCCGCCAGGGCCTGGCCCGGGTCGAGGCGGCAATGCCCGGCATCTACGAGCTGGCACAGGGCGGCACCGCCGTGGGCACCGGCCTCAACACCCAAAAGGGCTGGGGCGAAACCGTGGCTGCGAACATGGCTGAAATCACCGGCCTGCCCTTTGTCACCGCCCCCAACAAGTTCGAAGCACTGGCCGCCCATGACGCCATGGTGTTCCTGTCCGGGGCGCTCGCCACCATTGCGGGCAGCTGCTACAAGATCGCCAACGACATCCGCTTCCTCGGCTCCGGCCCGCGCTCCGGCCTGGGCGAGCTGATCCTGCCGGAAAACGAGCCCGGCTCCTCGATCATGCCGGGCAAGGTGAACCCGACCCAGGCCGAGGCGCTGACCCAGGTGGCAGCACATGTGATGGGCAATGACGCGGCGATCAAATTCGCAGGCTCGCAGGGCCATTTCGAACTGAACGTCTACAACCCGATGATGTCCTACAACCTGCTGCAGTCGATCCAGCTCTTGGGCGACGCCGCGGACAGCTTCACCGAGCGGATGCTGAACGGCATCCAGGCCAATGAGCCGCGCATCGACAAGCTGATGAAGGAGTCGCTGATGCTGGTCACCGCACTGGCGCCCACCATCGGTTATGACAACGCCACCAAGGTCGCCAAGACCGCCCACAAAAACGGCACCACACTGAAGGAAGAAGCAATTGCGCTTGGCTTTGTCGATGAGGCCACCTTTGACGCCGTGGTTCGGCCGGAGCAGATGATCGGGCCCAAGGACTGATGGGCAAGCCGGTTAATCTGAACCGGTACCGGAAAGAAAAAGCGCGGGCCGAGAAAAAGGCCCGCGCTGACCAGAACGCCGTGACCTTCGGACGCAACAAGGCAGAGAAAGACCTGGACAAGGCGCGCAACACGCGAGACGCCCGCCGCCTGGACGATCACAAGCGCGACGAATGAACTCCCGCCCCAAGAAGCATTCCCTGACCTTGCGCGGGCACCGGACTTCGGTGTCCTTGGAGGATGACTTCTGGGATGCATTCCGCGAGATCGCAGCCCGGGAAGACAGGGCAATCAATGACTTGGCAGCAGAAATTGACGAGACCCGCGGCGAGGACTGCGGCCTGGCATCCGCCATCCGGCTGTTTGTGCTGCGCCGGTTAAGGGCGCGTTAACCACGATCCCGGAGATTTGCGGGATGGCAAATGTGTTTCGCACTGTCTCACCCGAATTGTGGATGCAGCAGATTTTCGATGTGAAGTCTGCCCGCCAAGGTGGTGTCGTGCGCCGCAAGCTGCGGGATGTTGAACGCAATGTCGGCCTGGCCCGGCTGCAAAACGAAGTGCGGCGGCGCGGATATCATGCGGTCTCGAACGGTGAGCAGGTTGTCATCTTCTGCAACAATCAGCCTGTTCGCTTGCTGTGCTGACGCCAAAGTTTTCTAAAAACTTTGGCCAAAACTATTCAGAAAAGTTTTGGCTGCCGGGGTGATAGCCGCAGCCAGATCCCGTTTTTCGACCGCACTGTCAGATGCGCAACAGGCACCGGCGCCTTGCCAGCCACCGGTTCTATGCGGAACCGGCGCAGGATCATCGACAGGATCAGCGGCCCCTCCACCATGGCAAAGCCTGCGCCTGTGCAGACCCGGGAGCCTGCCGAAAACGGGATATAGGCCTCCCGCTGGCATTGCTTGCCGTTCTCCGTCCCCCAGCGCGCAGGGTCGAACCCGTCCGGGTTCTCCCACAGCCGCTCGTGCCGGTGCAGGTGCCAGGGGCTGAGGACCATCTGCGCGCCCTTGGGCACGGTGCGGTTGCGAAAGTGCTCGGGACAGGTGGCCTCGCGCACCATCATCGGCACCGGCGGGTAGAGCCGCAGGGTTTCGCGGAACACATCGCGGCTGATCTTCAGCTTCGACACCGCGGTAAAACTCTCATCTTCCAGAACCGAGGCTTCTGCCGCCACCTTCTCTTGCCACTCGGGGTACAGCGCCATCAGGTAGAGCGCCCAGGCCAAAGCGGAGGCGCTGGTTTCATGCCCTGCGAGGAAGAAGATCGCCACTTGATCGACCATCTCGGCGGTATCAAACGTGCTTCCGGTTTCCGGGTCCCGGGTTGTCATGATCTTGGTCGCCAGGTCATCGGGCGCCCTGCCCGCTTGGATCGCTGCCATCCGTTCGGCCGTCAGCTGCGCGATCAGCACCCGGATCGTTTCTGCGTTCCGGCGGGTCCCGCGTCGGAAGAACCGCGGCATCCAGCGCGGCAGCGGCACGAAGGCAGCCAGGTTCAGCAAGGGCTGGCTGCGCTGGTAATCGCGGAACCGGGTGAAGACTTTGCCTGCCACCTCATGCTCGATCGGGATGGAGAACAGGGTTCGGAAAATCACATCCGCTGCCGCGTGCGAGGTCTCCTCCTCGATCTCCACTGGCCCCTGCCTGCCCTCCAGCCGCTTGACTGCCGCCTCTGCCGCGGCGCGCATCGCCGGGTAGGTATCCTTCAGCCGCCCGCCCTCAAAAGCCGGATCAATGATCCGGCGCTGCCGCTTCCAGGCCTCGCCATTGGTCAGGAACACGGAATTGCCCAGCAAGGGCTTCAGCCCCTCGGCAATGCGGTCCGACTTGGGGAAGTCGTCCGGCCGCTCCTTCAGCAGCAGCTTCACCAGATCCGGCTGGTTGACCAGGAAGGAGCGGAAGAACGGCGTGCGGAACTCGGCCATCCAGGCGCGGTACAGGCGCGCAGGCTGGGCCGACAGGATGTCCTGGCGGAACAGTTTCGCATAGCGCCACAGCGACACCCGGTCGGGACGCGCCGGAGGTTTCGGCGGCATCACCTGCGTCATTCAGCGGCCACCGACGTGAATTTCGACACCGGCACGTCAATCCGCGACTGCGAGGGTTTGCGGTCCCTATAGCGCTCGGCCAGCGTCAGCGGACCGGCTGTAATCCGGAAATAGTCATAGTCGCCCGGCCGGTCGAAGGCGCAAAGATACTGGAAATGCAGCCGGAAGAAGCGCCAGCGCAGCTGCTGCCAGCGCTGAGGGCTGAGGGTCTGGGTGAAGGCGGCGGAGAACACCAGCGGCCAGCGCTTGCCCTCTGGTGCGACGCCGCTGACAGCCACCGGGTCACACAGCGCAAAGGCACAGCCGTCACCCGGCGCGGTGACATCCACCCAGGCAAGCTCCTGGCGTTGGCACAAGTATTTCAGATCGGTCCGCAAGCGCCGGGCCCGCGGCAGGAAAGAGACCATCGGCACCACCTGCCCCAATGTCAGGAACCCCAGGGCGGGCCGTTCTGGCGGTAACCCTTCGCGGATCAGGTCCGCCAGCACCGACACACCCAGGTGCGCTCCGGAGGAATGGCCGACAACCAGCACCTCGTCCAGGTTTTGATCCTGCAAAGCTTCTGCGAGCAAATCACGGAACTGGCCCATCCGAGCCTCCATCTCCGGCGCTATCGCGCCTCGCGTGGCAGCCGTATGTGCATAGTCGTGCATCAGATAATAGGCAAAGAACTTGCCGTCGCGTTTTTTGAACCAGCGCAGCAGCGCGTACCCGGCACCAAGGCCTAACGCCCAGCCAATGAGCACTAAAAGCGACCCGCCGAGGTCCGCGAATCCGGCCAGAATGCCAATGGCATGGCTGACGCCCCAGGCCAGCAGCAATGCCAGCAGCGCCTGCAAGAGTAGCATTCCCACCGGATAGAGCGCCGCAATCACCGGCCCCTTGCGCAGCCGCATCAGCCGCCTGAGCGCACCGGTGGAGATGTAGATCCAGGCGGTGCGCAACAGCTGCCAGTAGGTGCCGGGGATCGTCGCCTCCATACTGCCCCGAACGATGTCGGACCAGACCAGCACTTCGATATCGGCTTCTGTCCGCTGCCCGTCCATCTCCGCCGCCGTATGCCAGCCGTAGGGGCCTTTGGTCCGCTTGGGGGCCAGCGTCAGGCTGTAGCCGGAAATCTGCGCCTGCGCGGCCCCTTCCTTGCGGTAGAGCTCCCGGTAGCGGCGCGGGTGAATCGGGTCATAGCCGGGGATGTAGAACACCCGGCGTTTGCGCACCAGCTGGGGGTTGGAACCGATGTGAGCCACACTGTCCTGCTTTGACGTTTCAAGGGCAGACTAGCAGCGTAATCCGGCAAGAGTAAGGCCGGGAGGGGCAAAGAAAAAGGGGCCCGGAGGCCCCTTGGAAATCCCGGGCTCAACCCAGTGCTGCCAGCGCCGGGAAGGTCTCCAGCAGCCACCAGGAGAAGGTGGTGAACAGGCCGGTGACCAGCATGATGCCGACAAACAGCAACAGGCCGCCCATCACCTTTTCGATCAGCCCCATGTGGCGCTTCATCTTGTTCATCAGCGTCATCGAGCGGTTGAGGAACATCGCCGCCAGCAGGAACGGCACACCCAGGCCCGCGGCATAAACGCCGAGCAGAATGGTCCCGCGGCTGACTGAGGCCTCGGACGCCGCCAGAGACAGGATCGCGCCCAGCTGCGGACCGATGCAGGGCGTCCAACCAAAGGCGAATGCCAGCCCCAGCACATAAGCACCCAGGGCGGAGCCGCCGGATTCGCCGGCCTCCATCCGCGCCTCGCGGTCCAGCAGAGGAATGCGGAACACCGACAGGAAATGCAGGCCGAAGATGATCACCACGACACCTGAGACTTGCGCGAAAAGCTCCTGATTTTTCAGCACAAAGGCACCGAAGGCCGAAGCCGTGAAGCCAAGCAGCAGAAACACCGTCGACAGCCCCAGCACAAAGAACAGCGCCGCGATGATCGCCTTGCGCCGTGCGGCAACCGTGCCCTGCATCTCGCCGATGGTGACACCGCTCATATAGGCCAGATATGGCGGCACAATCGGCAGCACGCAGGGCGACAGGAAACTGATCACGCCGCCCAGCAGCGCCACCAGCATGGCAGGGAGCAGCCCTGCGTCGATGATCTCGATTCCAAACATGTCCAACACTTATGTCAGCGGCAGACCAACGTCACGGGGACGGCTGGTCACATCCTTGTGGACAGCATGAAACATCCCGCTTATCTGCACACCATGACCGAGATCAAAGAAACAGTAGACGCAATCGGGCTGCTCTGCCCCCTGCCCGTCCTGAAAGCCCGCAAGCGGCTGAAATCGCTGCAGCCCGGCCAGGTTCTGGAACTGCTGGCGGATGATCCGGCGGCCGTAATTGACGTGCCGCATTTCTGCAATGAGGCAGGCCATGATTTTCTGGGCCACAGCACCAGTGCGGGCCATCAGATTTATTTGATCCGCAAGGGCAGCTAACTCCTGACAGTGTCCGTGCTTTACCGCGAGGCAACCGGAATTCGGCGCGAATTCCGGCTCGGATTATCCGTGTTTGCCCCGCCGGGACGCGGCTGCAGCCCGGCCACCGGCTGAGAAGATACTGGCGGCACGCAAAAAGAAAGGCAGGCGAAACAGCCTGCCTTCCCTTCCATCTTTTCAGCCTCAGCTGCCCATAGACCACCAGCCGCGGCGCTTAGGCTTGGACGGGGCCGCAGGTTCGGACTCAGCCTCAGCTCCGGCCATTGCAGGCTCCGGCTGCATTTCCTCAGCCGCAGGTGCAGGCTCGGCTGCTTCGGTCTCTTCCTCAGCAACCGCTTCTGCAGCAGGCTCTTCAGCGGCGGGCTCCGCCTCCGCCTCGGCCTCTGCAACAGCAGCTTCTTCTGCAGCTTCCTCAGCGATCCCGGCAGGAGCAGCTTCAGCTTCCGCAGCATCCTTTTGCGCTGGGGCCTCGCCGGCCTCTGCCGGAGCGTCCTCGGACTCTGCCGCAGTTTCTGCCACCGGCTCCGCAGCCTCTGCCACCGGCGCTTCTGCTTCTGCCTCCTGCACGGGGGCTTCAGCTGCATCGGCAGTTTCCACAGCCTCGGCTGCTTCCTCAGCAGCTTCGGCAGGAGCCGTCTCTTCGGCCGCAGCTTCTTCACCAGCAGCGGCTTCGGCCTCAGCCGGCTTGGCCTTCGGCTTGCGCGAACGGGTCCGGGTGCGGGTGCGTTTCTTTTCCTTCACCTCTTCCGCCGGGGCTTCCTCGCCTTCGGCAGCGGGTTCAGCCGCTTCAACGGCCTCTTCCTTGGGCTGCTCCTCAACGTCGGACGCCTCGTCGCCGTTCTCGCCGCCCTCACCGTTCTGAGACTGCTCGCCACTGCCGGACTTGCGGCGGCGGCGGCGGCGGCGCTTGCGCTTGGGTTTGTCGTCTTGCGATGCCTCATCCGCAGTCTCGGGCGTGGCCGGGGCCTCATCCTCGTCCTGCTTGGCCTCATCCGCGTCGACCTGATCCATGATCGAAGTATCGACCGACACCACCGGAGCGGCGGCGGCAGGCACGTTGCGCGATGCGGTCTTGAACTTTTCAAGCACAAAGTCCGGACTGACCAGATGCGCGTCGCCTTCGATGCGCACGGACAGGCCGTAACGCGCCTCGATCTGGGCGATGTGCTCGCGCTTCTGGTTCATCAGGAAGTTGGCGATGGAGACCGGGCAGCGCACCAGCACTTCGCGCGAACGGCGGCGGGTGCCCTCTTCCTCGATCTGGCGCAGGATCGACAGCGCCATCGAGTCGTCGGAGCGGATCAGGCCGGTGCCGTGGCAATGCGGGCACGGCGCGGTGGTCGCCTCGATCATACCGGGGCGCAGGCGCTGGCGCGACATTTCCATCAGGCCAAAGCCGGAGATCCGGCCCACCTGGATGCGGGCGCGGTCGGTCTTCAGCTTGTCCTTCATGCGCTTTTCGACGGCGGCGTTGTTCTTGCGCTCGTCCATGTCGATGAAGTCGATGACGATCAGACCGGCAAGGTCGCGCAGACGCAGCTGGCGCGCCACCTCTTCAGCGGCCTCCAGGTTGGTCTTGAGCGCGGTTTCCTCGATCGAGCCTTCCTTGGTTGCACGGCCGGAGTTCACGTCGATCGCCACCAGCGCCTCAGTGACGCCGATCACGATATAGCCGCCGGATTTCAGCTGCACCGTCGGGTTGAACATGCCTGCCAGGTAGCTTTCCACCTGGAAGCGCGCAAACAGCGGCAGGCCGTCCTGGTAGTGCTTCACGTTCTTGGCATGGGACGGCATGATCATCTTCATGAAGTCCTTGGCGATGCGGTAGCCGCGGTCGCCTTCCACCAGAACCTCGTCGATCTCGCGGCTGTAGAGGTCGCGGATCGAGCGTTTGATCAGGTCGCCCTCTTCATAGATCTTGGCCGGCGCGATGGATTTCAGCGTCAGTTCGCGAATCTGCTCCCACAGGCGCTGCAGGTATTCATAGTCGCGCTTGATCTCGGACTTGGTGCGCTTGGCACCGGCGGTGCGCACGATCAGGCCCGCGCCTGTGGGCACGTCCAGTTCGGTTGCGATGTCTTTCAGTTTCTTGCGGTCGGCTGCGTTGGTGATCTTGCGGGAGATGCCGCCGCCGCGGGCGGTGTTGGGCATCAGCACGCAGTAGCGGCCTGCCAGAGACAGGTAGGTGGTCAGCGCTGCGCCCTTGTTGCCGCGCTCTTCCTTGACGACCTGCACCAGCAGCACCTGGCGCACCTTGATCACTTCCTGGATCTTGTAGCGGCGCGGACGCGGTTTGCGCGGCGGACGGATGTCCTCGCTGTCATCCTCATCGGCAACCGACTCGATGCTTTCGTCCTTGGAGGTTGCATCGGCGCGGCCGGTCTCGGCTTCGTCGTCGCTGTCTTCAGCGTCATCTTCGGCATTTGATTCATCAGCAGCAATCTCGGCATCCGCCGAAGCGGTCTCTGCCTCTGCCTCGGCTTCGCCTTCGCCGGTTGTTTCCGCAACGGCTCCCTCAGCCGGAGCCTCTTCAGCCTCCGGGACCTCTGCAGCGGCAGTTGTCTCTTCCGCCTCCGGTGCAGCTTCCGAAGCGTTGCCCTCTTCCGGCTCTTCCACCGGGGTTTCGGCGACACGTTCCATCGGCGAGGAGCCTTCCGGCACCTCGGCCAGCTCAGCCGGAACATCCGCAGCTTCAGAGCTGTCGGTCAGGTCGATCGTTTCCATACCGGCAATTTCGCCGGTGGCGGCGTCAGAGGCTTCGACCTCCTTGGTTTCCACGGCATCCTTGGACGATGCCTTGGCCGCCTTGGCAGAGGACTTGGAGCGGCGCGAGCGCTTGGGCTTGGCCGGTTTTTCATCCTCGTCCTCATCGCGGACGCGCATCGCCTCGGCATAGGCGCGCTCTTCCTCCATCAGGGCCTCACGGTCCGCAACGGGGATTTGGTAGTAATCCGGGTGGATTTCCGAAAACGCCAGGAAACCATGGCGGTTTCCGCCATAGTCCACAAAGGCCGCCTGCAGGGACGGTTCGACGCGTGTTACTTTTGCGAGGTAAATGTTGCCAGCAAGCTGGCGTTTGTTTTCGGATTCAAAGTCGAATTCCTCAACCTTGTTTCCATCGACCACCACAACGCGGGTCTCTTCCGCGTGGGTGGCGTCAATAAGCATCTTCTTTGCCATGGGTCCTTGGTGCACCTGCCCTGTGCGCCCGCAAGCCTTCTGCTTCCAGGCGGCCGCGCGCGTTTCGGGTGGTGTCTTGTCAGGGCGATAATGGACGGCGCGGTGCAGCAGGTGGTCCCGGGGTCTATGCCCGGCCTTCCTGCCTCAGTGCTCTTCGCTCTCGCGCGCGTCATCGCGGTTCTTCTCCGGCAGTCGGGGTGTGCCCGCGCCTGCCTTGTTATCCCTGCACCGGTGATAATTCCGGCTTGGGCGCTAAACTGCCCCCTTTGTTCAAGAGGGCCAATCGGTCTGGCTGCAGCTTTCTCGGATCATGCCGGACAAAAGCCGAAGCCAGCGAATCTCATCAGGACGGGCGGAACCACTTGCCGGTTTCCGGCCCGTTGCGCCAGCATAAGGCCTGTGGATAGGTAATGACAATGGACATTCGTCACCACCGGGCCTGAAAATGCAAACGGCCTGCCCCTATCAGGCAAGCCGTTAATTTCAGGTTAGTTTTCCAATCCACTCCGGCTCCAGACGCGAACTCCGCCGCGGAAAACCCTGTTTCCCGGGTGGCTTCCCGCCAAGGGTAAGGGCTTGGGCCAGACGTCAGGCGAGGTAGTCGGACCGTTGCAGGCCGTATTTCGCCATTTTCTCGTTCAACGTCCGACGCGGCAGGCACAACTCGTCCATCACACTGGCGATCGAGCCCTTGTGGCGGCGCATTGTGTTGTCGATCAGCATCCGCTCAAACGCTTCCACGTATTCCTTCAGCGGCTTGCCTTCGGTGGTCATCACCGGCTGCATCTCCTCGTGATCAGACATCAGAAGCGACGCAATGGTGCCGGATCCGCGGCGCGACTGCAGCACCGCGCGTTCGGCAATGTTGATCAGCTGGCGCACGTTGCCCGGCCAGGGCGCCTGCAGCAGTTGTGCGGCCTCCTGGGCGCTCACCTGCGGCGCGTCACAGCCGTATTCCTCGGAGAACTGTTCGCTGAGGCGGGTGAACAGCGTCAGGATATCCTCGCCGCGCTGGCGCAGCGGCGGCACGGTGATGCGCAGCGCCGCCAGACGGTAGAACAGGTCCGGGCGCAGCGCGTCCTCGCAGGTCTTGCCTGCCTCCTGCAGGTTGGAAATGGCGATGATCCGGGTTTCAGCCGGGGTGCCCTGCTCGTTGATCACGCTCAGCAGCTTGGCCTGCAGGGTCTCAGACAGCGCGTCGATGTCTTCCAGCACCAGGGTGCCGCCGCGGGCCTCTTCAATCGCAGGCAGCATGCTGTCTTCGGGCAGCATCGGGCCGAACAGGCGCTTGGCCAGCGCTCCTTCTTCCAGTGCAGCGCAGGAAATCAGCACGAACTTTTTGCCTGCCCGGCTGCCGACTGCGTGCAGCGCGTGCGCGACCAGCGTCTTGCCGGTGCCGGTCTCGCCGTCGATCAGCACATGGCCGTCTGCCTGGCCGAGGTCCAGGATATCCTCGCGCAGGCGCTCCATCACCGGGCTCTGGCCGATCAGCTTCTTCATGATCTGGCCGCCGTCCGACAGTTCGCGGCGCAGCGCCCGGTTGTCCAGCGTCAGACGGCGGGCACCGGTGGCGCGCTTCGCCAGCTCCGACATGCGGTCCGGGTTGAACGGTTTTTCCAGAAAGTCGAAAGCGCCGACGCGCATCGCCTCAACCGCCATCGGCACGTCGCCGTGGCCGGTGATCATGATCACCGGCAGCGCAGAGTCGCTGCCCATCAGCTTTTTCAGGAACTGCATCCCGTCCATGCCCGGCATCTTGATATCAGAGATCACGATGCCCGGATAATCCGGCCCCAGAACCTTCAGCGCCTCTTCCGCGCTGGAGAAGGTCTCCGTGTCATAGCCAGACAGCGCCAGCCACTGGCTGATCGACTGCCGCATATCCTGTTCGTCGTCCACGATCGCGATTTTCATAGCCTGGGCCATGCGCGTTCACTCCTAATCACTCCGGGCTGCCTATTCGGCAGCTTCGATACCGTCCACCAGGACCGGCAATTGCATTTCAAAGACCGCCCCGCCGTTCTGCCCGTTGCGGGCGGTCAGCCGTCCCCCAAGGTCGTTGACGATCCCCGAGGAGATGGCAAGCCCCAATCCAACCCCGTCGCCGGGCTGCTTGGTGGTGTAAAAAGGTTCAAACAGGTTGTCGAAGTCCTTGATACCCATCCCATTGTCACGCACCGACAAGGTTGCCGTCTCGCCCGCCGCCAGCAGGATCTCCACCTCCGGGTCGGCCACTGATTTGGTGGCGTCCAGCGCATTGCGCAAGAGGTTGACCATCACCTGCTCCAGCCGCATCCGGTCGCCCATCACCATAACAGGTTCTTCCGGCAGGATGCGGGTTATTTTCACATGCCGCTGGCGCAGCTGCGGCTCCATCATCGACAGGCTGGAAGCCAGCGCATCACCCAAGTTTACAGGGCTGAACGCATCGCCGCCCTTGCGCGCATACGACTTGAGCTGGCGCGTGATCGCGCCCATCCGCTCGATCAGATCGTCGATGCGCCCGAAGGAGGCCAGCGCCTCGTCCGGGCGGTTCCGGTTCAAGAGCAGCCGGGCGCCGGCCAGGTAGGTTTTCATCGCCGCCAGCGGCTGGTTCAGCTCGTGGCTGACAGCCGCGGACATCTCGCCCAAGGCCGCCAGTTTGGAGCTTTGCGCCAGGCTTTGCTCGGCCACCGCCAGGGTCTTTTGCATGCGTTCACGCTCGGCGATTTCCCGCTGAAGGCGAGCGTTTAATACGCGAAGCTCTGCCGACTCGCGCTGGAACAGCGCCATCCGCAGCGCCGTCTTGCGGCTGAGAAAGTAGAAAGCCAGCGCCAGGAGGATCGCGAATCCCATGATCTCCAGCGCCAGCACCGCATTCACCCGCTCGCGAACCGAGGAATAGGTGGTAAATGTGGCCATCCGCCATCCCTGGAACGGCACCCGGGTTTCCAGCCGCATCACCGCCTCGCCCTGCAGATAGGCGTCCGGCGGCAGCGCCGTCCAGTCGGTGGTGGCGCGAATCGCCCGCTGGATGGCGCCTTCGGGCGTTTGCAGCGTCATTGCATCGCCCTCCTTCAGCCCGCGCCAGCGTGCCTCGGTGGCCAGTATGATGGTGCCGGTGCTGTCGGTGACCAGCACCGCATCGGAAATCCCCGCCCAGGCGCGCTCGAACTTTTGCAGGTCGACCTCGACCACAATCGCACCCAGCACGCCGGTCGCATCAATGATGCGGCGCGAATAGGTGAAGCGGTAGCCGCCCACCTCGCGCGGGATGACCGAGAACACTGTCGACTTGGCCCGCACCGCATCAACGAAATAGGCGGCATTGCGGTGGCTCTCACCCAGCCGGTTACGGTCGGTGGCCGCCACCGTGCGCCCGTCCTGCGCCAGCAGCATGATCGACGCGGCGCCGATCTCATCCACAAAAGAGATCAGCCGCTGGGTGGACAGGGAGAAGTCGCTGGATTGCAACGCCGAGATCAGCGTCTGATCGCGGGCCAGAAGCTGCGGCACGATGGCGTGCTGGCGCAGCTCGCTCAGCAGATTGCCGGAATAAAGCGCCAGGCGCAGCTCGGCACGGTTGCGGGTGCTTTCGGTAAACCGGTGGGTCAACGCCCGGTTGGTGGTCCAAACGGTGACCGCTGCCACCGCCATGAACAGCACGAGCGCCAGCCGCGCCCGCCAGGAAATCGTGCGGGAACGCGCCTTTGGCTCAGATTTGGTCAGATCGGTGCGCGGGGCGGTCATAAAGATACACTATGGCCGCCGCCGCCTATCCTCAAGTCACGCAGCGGTGACCATCCCCGCCAATGCGCGGAACACTGCCGTGCCGTCGGTGCCGCCGTGGCCCTCGTCCGCAGCCCGCTCCGGATGCGGCATCATCCCGAGAACGCGGCGGTTTTCCGACAGGATGCCCGCGATGTCAGCTACCGAACCGTTGGGGTTTTCCTCGTATGTGAAGGCCACCCGGTCCTGATCCTGCAGCGCCTTGATGGTCTCTGCATCGGCAAAGTAGTTGCCGTCGTGGTGGGCAATCGGCACCCCGATCACATCACCGGCGTTGTAGCCCTGGGTGAAGACGCTCTCGGAAGTCGTCACCTTCAGGTTCACGGTGCGGCAGATGTATTTAAGGCCCGCATTTCGCAGCAGCGCCCCCGGCAGCACGCCGGTTTCGGTCAGGATCTGAAAACCGTTGCAGACGCCGATGGCATAGCCGCCACGGTCGGCATGCTCGATCACGGCCTTGCAGATCGGCGACTGCGCCGCGATGGCGCCGCAGCGCAGGTAATCGCCATAAGAGAAACCGCCCGGCACGCCGACGATGTCCACGCCTGCGGGCAGCGCGCTGTCCTTGTGCCAGACCATCGAGACGTCGAAACCAGCCTGTTCAAACGCCACCGCCAGATCGCGGTCGCAGTTCGACCCCGGGAAAACAACAACCGCCGCCTTCATCAGGCCATCTCGATGCTGTAGGATTCGATCACGGTGTTGGCCAGCAGCTTCTCGCACATTGCGGTCACATCTGCCTCGGTTGCGCCTTCGGCCAGATCCAGGTCAATCACCTTGCCTTGCCGGACGCCTTCGACCTTGTCAAAGCCCAGAGCGCCGAGCGCGTGGCGCACAGCCTCGCCCTGCGGATCCAGAACCCCGTTCTTCAGCATCACATGCACCCGTGCCTTCATCGCATCATCCCTCAGGTTTTCGATGGCGAAGCCCTGCCGGGCTTCATCTTTCCAAAAATACTCAAGGACCCGCGGCGCGGCAGGCGCAGCGGGTCCCTATCTCAGTTCACCAGCGTCGGCTTGCCCGGCGCGGGCGGGTTGTTCGGCATCACGCCCAGGCGGCGCGCCACTTCGCTGTAGGCGTCGGTCAGGCTGCCCAGGTCGCGGCGGAACACGTCCTTGTCCAGCTTCTGGCCGGTCTTGATGTCCCACAGACGGCAGCTGTCGGGGCTGATCTCATCGGCGATCACCAGGCGCTGGAAGTCGCCTTCGTAGATACGGCCGATCTCGATCTTGAAGTCGACCAGGCGGATGCCCACAGCCAGGAACACGCCGGACAGGAAGTCGTTCACGCGCAGGGCCAGGCTCAGGATGTCGTCCATGTCCTGCTGGCTGGCCCAGCCAAAGGCGGCGATGTGCTCCTCGGTGACCAGCGGATCGCCCAGGGCGTCGTCCTTATAGCAGTATTCCACCACCGGGCGCGGCAGCTGGGTGCCCTCATCGATGCCCAGGCGCTTGGAGATCGAACCGGCCGCGTAGTTGCGCACGATCACTTCCAGCGGAATGATCTCGCAGCTGCGCACCAGCTGCTCGCGCATGTTCAGGCGCTTCAGAAAATGGGTCGGCACGCCGATCTGCGCCAGACCCAGCATGAAAAACTCGCTCAGGATGTTGTTCAGAACACCCTTCCCCTCGATCACGTCGTGTTTTTCGGCGTTGAAGGCGGTGGCGTCATCCTTGAAGTATTGCACGATGGTGCCGGGCTCGGGGCCCTCGTACAAAGTCTTGGCCTTGCCTTCGTAAATCTTCTTGCGACGCGCCATTGGGAACCTTTCGGGTCAATGCCGGGAATCCGGCCCTGCGATGTGCCGCTCTCATAGTGCAAGGGGGCCTCAGCCGCAAGCGTGCTGCATGGATCAGGTGAACGCCGCCCCTGCCCTCAGCCGCAGCCTCCTGCGCCCGTGGCCCGGACCACATTCGCGCGCACCGCTTGCGCAACAGCACAAGGGCCTTGCCGGGCACAGTTTTTTCTTGCCCTGAGCCGCTATCATGCTCCTATCATGTGAAGGGGCGCAATAGGTTAAATGAGGACGCGATATGACAACATTCGACGAGCGCGAACAGGCCTTTGAAGCGAAGTTCGCGCATGATGAGGAGATGCAGTTCAATGCGCAGGCGCGCTGCAACAAGCTTCTGGGCATGTGGGCTGCCGGCCTGCTGGGACTTGGCGGCAAGGACGCCGAGGCCTTTGCCGGAACGATTGTAACAGCTGATCTGGAAGAAGCAGGCCACGAGGACGTGGTGCGCAAGCTGGAAGGCGAGCTGCAGGGCAAGGCCTCTGCCGATGAGATCCGGGCGAAACGCGCGGAGCTGCTGCCGGAAGCCAAGGACCAGATACTGAGCGAAGCCGGCTGAGACCCTTTTGCCGGCTTCCACATGCCGCATTAGCCTTTTGTTTGCCGGTATTGCCGGAAACTCCGCCGGTCGCGGCGGCAACCGCGCGGTGTCATGACGCAATCTGCCGCATGCCGCCATCTTTGCGGCAGCCGCGCAGCGCTCTCATAATGAAGATGAAGAAAATGAAATTGCCCTTGCCAGCGTAGCGTGAGACAGGGGAAGCAGACCAATTTGCCACCCGGCACACCGGGACGGCCTGCTGACACGGAATCCAACTGATGACAAACACCTTCAAACAGCTGCTGGACACCAAGGACGTGCTGCTGGCGGATGGTGCAACCGGCACCAACCTTTTCGCCATGGGCCTGCAGTCCGGCGACGCGCCGGAGCTGTGGAACGTTGATGAGCCCAAGAAAATCCTGGCGCTGTACCAGGGGTCGGTCGATGCCGGCAGCGACCTGTTCCTGACCAACAGCTTTGGCGGCACCGCCGCGCGCCTGAAATTGCATGACGCGCAGGGCCGCGTGCGCGAGCTGAACCGCATCGCCGCCGAACTTGGCCGCGAGGTTGCCGACAAGGCAAAGCGCAAGATCGCCGTCGCCGGCTCCGTCGGCCCGACCGGCGAAATCTTTGAGCCGGTTGGAGAAATGTCCCATTCCCTGGCGGTGGAAATGTTCCACGAGCAGGCCGACGCCCTGAAGGAAGGCGGCGCCGACGTGTTGTGGCTGGAAACCATTTCTGCGCCGGAAGAATTCCGCGCCGCCGCCGAGGCCTTCAAGCTGGCAGACATGCCCTGGTGCGGCACCATGAGCTTTGACACCGCAGGCCGGACCATGATGGGCGTGACCTCCTCGGACCTGGCCCAGCTGGTGGAAGAGTTTGAAAACACGCCGCTGGCCTTTGGCGCCAACTGCGGCACCGGCGCCTCCGACATCCTGCGCACCGTGCTCGGCTTTGCGGCCCAAGGCACTGAGCGCCCGATTATCTCCAAGGGCAATGCCGGTATCCCGAAATATGTCGACGGCCACATCCACTACGACGGCACCCCGGAGCTGATGGGCGAATATGCGGTGATGGCCCGCGATGCCGGCGCCAAGATCATTGGCGGCTGCTGCGGCACCATGCCCGATCACCTGCGCTCCATGCGCGATGCCCTGGACAGCCGACCGCGCGGCGATGCACCGGCGCTGGAGAAAATCGTTGAGGTGCTGGGCCCCTTCACCTCTGACAGCGATGGCACCGGCGAAGATGCCGGGGCTGGTGGTGAGCGCCGTAGCCGCCGCGGACGGCGCCGCGCCTGACCGCTGCAGCAGGCAGCGACAAAAAGAATGGCGCCGCGTCTTCGCACGCGGCGCTTTTTTACTGCCGGCCCTGCCTATCCAGTGATGCTGAATCCGCTGATCCCCGGCTCGGGATCGGTTCTTTCCGTTAGCACGTCCTTCACCGAGGCCGCCCCGGGCCCGCGGCCCATTCTGCGCACCATATCCGCGACGCTGGCTGCAGGCCCTATCAGCAAGGCCCGGACCGAGCCGTCAGGTTCATTGCGGACCCAGCCCGACAGCCCGTGGCGCAGCGCTTCCGCCCGCGCCCAGGTGCGGAAGGCCACGCCTTGCACACGTCCTGTGACACGCGCTTTCACAGCAACAGAAGCCATTGGACACCTTCCTTTCTGTCATGAAGGCCTCCAGCATAGCACAAAACGCGGCCCGGCTGGCCGGGAAACGTCAGAACAGTGCCAGCTGGTCGCCCGGCTGCGGCGGACGGGAAAACAGGTCGCAGCGCAGCGCCTTTGCCCGCTCCTGCAGGCCCAGCCTCTTGCAGGCCGCCTTGAACCGCTGCGCGATCATCTCCGCATAACGCCCCTCGCCCCGCATCCGGTGGCCCCAGCGCGGATCATAGTCGCGCCCGCCATGCATCTCCCGCAGCCGCGCCATTACCTTGACGGCGCGGCTAGGTTCATGTTCCGCCAGCCATTCCTGCCAGAGCTCCGACACCTCCCGCGGCAGCCGCAGCATAATCCAGCTGGCGGCATCCGCCCCGGCCTCCGCCCCGGCTGCCAGCAGCGCCTCCAGTTCATGATCGGTCAGCCCAGGCACGATGGGCGAGGTCATTACCCGCACCGGCACCCCTGCCTCGGTCAGCCGCCGGATGGCGGCCAGCCGCCGCGCCGGCAGCGGCGCCCGCGGCTCCATCCGGCGGGACAGGTCCGGGTCCAGCGTGGTGACGGAAATCCCCACCCTTACCAGTCCCTTGGCCGCCATCGGCGCGAGGATGTCCAGATCCCGCTCAACCATGGCGCCCTTGGTCACGATTGCCACCGGGTGGTTGAAGTCGCACAGAACCTCCAGGCAGGCGCGCGAGATGCGCAGATCCCGCTCGCACGGCTGATAGGGGTCAGTGTTAGTGCCAAGCGCCAGAGCGGCCACCTTGTAACGCGGTGCCGACAACTCCTTGCGCAGAACCTCGGCAGCATTTGGGCGCGCAATCAGCCGGGTTTCGAAATCCATCCCTGGCGACAGACCCAGATAGGCATGGGTTGGCCGCGCAAAACAGTAGATGCAGCCATGCTCGCAACCGCGGTAAGGATTGATCGACCGGTCGAAGGGCAGATCGGGGGAGCGGTTGTAGGTGATCAGAGTGCGCGCCGTTTCCTGACGCACCTCAGTGGGAATCACCGTCTCCGGCATCTCCTGGAACCAGCCGTCGTCTACGGCCTCCCGCGCCATGTCGAACCGGCCTGCCGCATTGCTGAGGCTGGCGCGTGTTTTGCGGCGCATGGTATGTGGCGTGTTTTCCGGCGGCATGGACGCAAATTAGCCGCCAGATAAGAACAAATAAAGAACAAATGGGCAAATTCGAAGATTTCCATGTGGAATCTTCATTATTCTTGCGCCGGAATTGTCTCTATACGTCGGTTAGAACAGCGGCGATGTCGCAAACAATGCAGTCCGCGGAGTGCATTCTGTCACAAAAGCTTCTGAAATAGGCCAACACCGGGGATTCCCCCGTCAGCAAGGATTAGGCGCATGTCGGACGAAGAAGACATCATCCTCTCGGAACTCGATGACGAGGAACTTGTTCAGCAGATGTTTGACGACCTCTATGATGGTCTCAAAGAGGAAATCGAAGAAGGCGTGAACATCCTTCTGGAGCGCGGCTGGGTTCCCTACGACATCCTGACCAAAGCGCTGGTTGGCGGCATGACCATCGTCGGCGCCGACTTCCGCGACGGCATCCTGTTCGTTCCGGAAGTGCTGCTGGCAGCAAACGCGATGAAGGGCGGCATGGCCATCCTGAAGCCGCTGCTGGCCGAAACCGGCGCACCGCGCGTGGGCTCCATGGTCATCGGCACCGTGAAGGGCGACATCCACGACATCGGCAAGAACCTGGTTTCTATGATGATGGAAGGCGCGGGCTTCGAAGTCGTCGACATCGGCATCAACAACCCGGTCGAGAACTACCTGGAAGCCATGGAAGAGCACAAGCCGGACATCCTCGGCATGTCCGCTCTGCTGACCACCACCATGCCCTACATGAAGGTGGTTATCGACACCATGGTCGAACAGGGCCTGCGCGACGACTACATCGTGCTGGTTGGCGGCGCGCCGCTGAACGAAGAGTTCGGCAAGGCAATCGGCGCCGACGGCTATTGCCGTGACGCAGCCGTGGCCGTGGAGATGGCCAAGGACTTCGTTGCGCGCAAGCACAACTCGATGAGCGCCTGATTTGGCACGCAAAGGACGCGCAGCCCGCTTGACAGAGCGGGCTGCCTTCCGCCCCCCGACCGGGCGGACGCTTGAGGAAAGCTCCCTCACCGAGCAGGGCCTGGCCGCGCCCGAAAAGAAGACCGGCCGCATCCTGCTGATCGCCTGCGGCGCGCTGGCGCGCGAGATCCTTGATATCAAGGAGAAAAACGGGCTGGATCACATCGACCTCACCTGCCTGCCCGCCAAGCTGCACCTGTATCCGGAGCAGATCACCGACGCTGTCGATGGCGCCGTGGCCAAGCATTCAGCGGTCTATGACAAGATCTACGTGGTTTATGCCGACTGCGGCACTGGCGGCGCGCTGGAGCGCAAATGCGCCGAGCTCGGCGTCGAGATGGTGGCGGGCCCGCATTGCTATTCCTTCTTCGAGGGCAATGACACCTTTGCCAAACATGCCGATGAGGGTGAAATCACCGCCTTCTACCTGACCGACTTCCTGGTCAAGCAGTTCGACGCCTTCGTCTGGCGGCCGATGGGGCTCGACAAGAATCCGGAGCTGCGGGACATGGTGTTCGGCAACTACACAAAGCTGGTCTACCAGTCGCAGATCAGCGACCCCAGGCTGGTGGAAAAGGCCCGCGAATGCGCAGACCGCATGGGGCTGGCGTTTGAGCACCGCCACACCGGCTACGGCGATCTGGAAACCGCCATTTCCGGCTGGGCCAGGTAAGCCCTTCATCTTTCCAAAAATACTCCGGGGAGCGCGAGGGGCCGGCCCATCGCCCGCGCTGCTCAGGCCTGCGCCATCGCAGTTTCGCGGATCCGCTCGATCATCGCCCTCAGGCCGTTGGAGCGCTGCGAAGACAGGTGCTCATTCAGCTCCAGCCGCCCCAGCTCCGCCTTGGCGTCCACCGACGCAACCTGCTGCAGGGGCAGACCGTTGTACAGGCAGCGCAGCACCGCGATCAGCCCGCGCACGATCATCGCGTCGCTGTCGCCGTCGAACCGGAACACCCCGCCCTCGACCGTGGCGTGCAGCCAGACCTGGCTGGCGCAGCCGTCGACCTTGGTCGCAGGCACCTTCAGCGCCTCTTCCAGCGGCTCCATGGCCTTGCCCAGATCGATCACATGGCGGTAGCGGTCTTCCCAGTCCTCCATGAACTCGAAGTCCTCCACGATCTCTTCAAAGGCGGCTGTGGCCATCGTCCGTCAATCCTCAAAATCCGCTTTCCGGGGCTGATCAGCACCTAAGCCCCTGCCCGCCCCTTTTCAACCGCTTTTCAAGCTGCAGCCAATCGGGTAATCCGTTGCAAAGACATTTTGAATGGGCGGGGACGGATGCAAAAACCATTGGCTCTTACATTGGCCTGCGCGCTGGTGCTTTCAGCGTGCGGCTGGCGGGATTCACGGCTGAACCCGAGCAACTGGTTTGGCAGCTCCGAACCGGCAGAGGTTGAGGTGGCCGCGAACGTCAACCCGCTGCTGCCGCAGGAAAGCAATGCGCGCGGCATCTTTGCCAAGAAACCGCCCGAAGACAAAAGCGTCCTGGTCAGCCGGATCGACGGCCTGGAAATCGAGCGGACCAGCACGGGAGCCATCATCCACGCAACCGGCATCGCTGCGCGCCAAGGTGCCTTCGACGTTGAGCTGCGCCGGGTCGAGGGCACTGAGGAAGGTGTTCTGACCTATGACTTCCGGATCGTATACCCGGAAGAGCCGACGATCACCGGCAGCGAATTCAGCCGCACCCTGCACGCCGCTCGCACCCTGTCGAACCAGGACCTGCAGGAGGTGCGCCTCGTGCGAGTGAACGGCGAGGCAAACGCCAGGGAAAGCCGCCGCCGCTAACCCAATCCTTCTAAAAAAGAAAGCGCCCGCGGATGCGGGCGTTTTTTCGTGGTCATACGCTTAAGCAGGGCGATCAGAGTTCGACCACCATCACGTCCTGGCCTTTGGCAGCCAATCCGATCTTGCCCTCGCACAGCCGCAGCGCATCGGCGCCGAAGACTTCGCGGCGCCAGCCGCTGAGGGCCGGCACATCGCGCAAACCAGCGGCAATTGCGTCCAGATCGGCGCTCGGTGCGATCAGCTTGGCGGCAACGCCTTCGGATTCCGTCTTGGCCTTCAGCAGCACCCGCAGCAGATCCGCCAGCGCCGGGTTCACTTGCAGCTTCTCCTTGCTGCGGTCCATCTTCGGGTGCTTCTCTGCCGGGCAGGCAACGCCCTTGGCCACGGCCTCCAGAATACCCTCGGCAATCGCGCCCTTTCGCGCCTCGCGCAGCAGCAGGCGGGAGCCGCCCAGATCCCCCGGATTGCGCGGCTTGGTTGAGGCCAGCTCGACCAGCGCATCATCCTTGAACACCCGGTTGCGAGGCACGTTGTTGCTCTGCGCATAGGTCTCCCGGAAGGCCGCCAGTTCACGCACCACGGCCAGAAACTTGCCGGAGTTGGTCCGGGTCTTCACCCGTTTCCAGGCATCCTGGGGCTGAATGTCATAGGTCGCAGGGTCGGTCAGCACCTGCAATTCCTCGGTCACCCAATGGGCGCGGCCGCTTTTGCCCAGTTCCGCAGCAAGGAACTCATAAATCTTGCGCAGGTGGGTCACATCCGCCAGCGCATAGGTTTTCTGCGCCTCGCTCAGCGGGCGGCGCGACCAGTCGGTGAAGCGCGAGGTCTTGTCCAGCCCCTGCTTGACGATCTTGCGCACCAGCGTCTCATAGCCCGCCTGCTCGCCAAAGCCGCAGACCATCGCCGCAACCTGGGTGTCGAACAGCGGCTTCGGAAACACCTGCGCGTCGACCCAGAAGATCTCCAAGTCCTGGCGTGCGGCGTGGAACACCTTGACCACATTCTCGTTGCGGAACAGCTCATACAGCGGCTCCAGCGAGATGCCATCGGCCAGCGGGTCGACCAGAACCGCGTCATTCTCCCCGTCGCCGGCAAAGGCCAGCTGGATCAGGCAGAGCTTGGAGTAATAGGTCCGTTCGCGCAGAAACTCGGTATCCACCGTGACATAGGCGTGCTGCGCTGCAGCTTCGCAGAAAGCCTGCAGTTCTTCGGTAGAGGTCAGAGTTTTCATCAATTACGGCTTTTTCATTATCAGTAAGACCGGGCCGTGATACGCGCTTGTCCCGGCCAATGCAAACAAGTGCGAGGCTCGGCAGAGAATTCTGCCAGCGGCGCTGTGGCCGCCAGCACACGGGCGCCACATGGGTTCACGATCCGTGATGCGAACCGTTTCAAACATTCATTTTCATAATGGCTGCAGCGCTCCTAGATTGGGGATACACCCGTCACAGGAGGACAAACTATGACCATACTTGATCTTTCTCCCGCCAAAACCGGTGGTTTCACACTGTCCCGAGGATTGATTCCGGTACTTGCGGCAGCATTGCTGCTGGTGCTGATCGGCCTGCCCGCACTGATGGCGCCGGAACAGCAGGCCGAACAGCTGGACTGGCGCGGAAACAGCGCGGCCGTGCAGGAAACCCGTTAAGGCAGCCGCACCGGCGTCTTGTCGCCCGCGGCAAAGCGGCGAAGCACCGCCGGATAGAGCTTGTGCTCTTGCTCCAGCACCCGCGCGGCCAGCGCGTCCGGCGTATCACCCGCCAGCACCGGCACCCGCGCCTGGCCCAGGATCGGGCCATCATCCAGCAGCGGAGTTACCTCATGAACGGTGCAGCCATGCTCTGCGTCGCCCGCTTCCAGCGCCCGCGCATGGGTATGCAGCCCCTTGTATTTGGGCAGCAAAGAGGGGTGGATATTCAGCATCCGCCCCTCGAATTGCGAGACGAACCCAGCGGTAAGTACCCGCATGAAGCCGGCCAGGCAGACGATATCGGCGCCCGCTTCAAAGATGGGCTTCACCAGTTCGGTCTCAAAGGCTTCCCGGTCGCCATGGAACGGGCGGTGGTCAACCACTGCGGTTGCCACACCAGCCGCAGCGGCCTTGGCCAACCCGCCGGCATCCGCATTATTGGACAGCACAAGGCAGGCGCGTGCCGGGTGATCGCCGGTCATGCTTTCCAGCAGCGACACCATATTGGAGCCGCCGCCGGAAATCAGGATCGCGACCTTCTTATGGCTCACAGCAGCTTGCCCGAGTAGCGCATGCCGGCGCCTGCAGTGACAGTGCCTAGGCGGGCGACGGTCTCGCCTTCTGCTTCCAGCACCTTGACCAGCTCATCAGCGCGGTCCGCGGAGACCGACAGGATCATGCCGATGCCGCAGTTAAAGGTTTTCAGCATTTCAGCCTCGGCAATGCCGCCGGTCTCGGCCATCCATTTGAACACGGGCGGCAGTTCCCAGGCGTTCAGGTCGATGTCGGCACCCAGATCCTCGGGCAGCACCCGCGGCAGGTTCTCGGTCAGGCCGCCGCCGGTGATATGGGCCAGCGCATGCACGCCCCCTGCCCGCACCGCGGCCAGGCACTGCTTGACGTAAAGGCGCGTCGGGGTCAGCAGCGCCTCACCCAGGGCACCTTCGCCGAACGGGCAGTCCGCGTCCCAGCCAAGACCGGAAACTTCAACCAGCTTGCGCACCAGCGAGTAGCCGTTGGAGTGCACGCCGTCGGACGCCAGCCCCAGCAGCACGTCGCCCTCGACCACGCCCTCAGGCAGCGCGGTGCCGCGCTCCATGGCGCCCACGGCAAAGCCCGCGAGGTCAAAATCGCCTTCCGGGTACATGCCCGGCATTTCCGCGGTCTCGCCGCCGATCAGCGCGCAGCCGGAGCGCACGCAACCCTCGGCGATGCCTTCGATGATGCGTGCAGCGACGTCGGTTTCCAGTTTGCCGGTCGCGAAGTAATCCAGGAAGAACAGCGGCTCAGCCCCCTGGCAGACCAGGTCGTTGACGCACATCGCCACCAGGTCGATGCCAACGCCGCCAACCACGCCGGTGTCGATGGCGATCCGCAGCTTGGTGCCGACGCCATCGGTGGCGCCCACCAGGATCGGGTCGTTGTAACCCGCAGCCTTCAGATCAAAGAGGGCGCCGAAACCACCCAGCCCGCTGGCCACGCCGGGGCGGTTGGTGCGCTTGGCGGCCGGCTTGATCCGGTCAACCAGGGCGTTACCCGCATCAATGTCCACACCTGCATCTGCATAGGTCAGGCCGTTCTTGCCGCTGGTCATCACATGGCTCCTTCCAACACGTTGCGGCAGCCTTTAGCGCAAGGCGGAACGGAAGGAAACAAGCGATTGCACCGCACCCCGATTCAGGGGCGCGGCACCGGGTTTCATCGGGTCAAATGCCGAACTGCCAGGGCGCCGCCTGATAGGCAAAGGCGTCGCCCCGCCGCAGCACCCGGCCCAGCGCCGGGAAGTCCAGATGCGCACCGGTCACCAGCAGGTTGTCCGCCGCCGCCCGGTCCATCATCTTGCGCCGGGTCTGCGCAGTCTGCGCCGGATCGGTATCAAAGGCGATGGTCCATTCCGGCAGCGCAAACTGCAACGCGGCGCTGTGGACCAGGTCGCCCCAGAACAGCAGCCCCTCGCTGCCTGCATCCAGCATAAACCCGGTGTGGCCCGGCGTATGGCCCGGCAGTTCCAGCGCGGTGAAGCCGGGCGCGGCCTCACCCTCTCCCTGAAGCAGTTGCAAACGGTCCGCATATGGCGCAACCGAACTGCGGGCCATGTCAAAGAACCCGCGGCTGCTTTCCGGCACGCCTGCCAGGACGGCATCGTCGTGCCAGAAGTCCCATTCGCGCTGCGCCATAACCAGTTCGGCATTGGCAAAGGCCGCGGCGCCGTCCGCTGTGATCAGCCCGCCGGAATGGTCCGGATGGATATGCGTCAGAAGCACCCTATCGATGCTCTCCGGTGCAACGCCCGCTGCTGCCAGACCAGCGCCCAGCGCTCCTAGCCCCGGCCCCATCAGCTGCGCCGTGCCGGTGTCGATCAGCAGCTTCTGCCCGCCGCGCTCCACCAGGTAACCATTGACCGGAATTTGCAGCGCATCGTCCTGCAGCCGGTGCAGCCCCTGCACCAGCACGGTTTCCGCCTTGGCCGGGTCATAATCGTTGAACAGCTGCGTCCGCAGCGGCAGATGCCCGTCCAGCAGCACGGTGATCCTGGCATCTCCAAGGGTGAAGGAGTGGATTACAGGAGAAGCCGCCGCAGCCCCCTCAGCCGCCCACGCCCAGCTGCCGCCTGCAAAACCGGTTGCCAGTGCCGCTGCCGGGGCCACTGCCAGCCCGCCCAGAAATGCCCTGCGATTGATTGTCATAAGAAACTCCAATATCTGTTTCGGAAAATATTCCTGTGCACCGGACTTAAGGCTGCATTTTCCCGGCTCACAGCCCGAAAGCTCCGATAACAGTTATTAGCAATGCTTATAGGGATGCCATGGACAAGCTGACGCTATTGGAGACATTCACCATTGCCCTGGACGAGGGCAGCCTGAACCGGGCTGCCCGGCGTCGCGGCATCACCCAATCCGCCGTCAGCCAGCAGATCAAGCAGCTCGAGGCCGTGATGGGCCAGCAGTTGCTGCACCGCACCGCCAAGGGGATTCATGCCACCCGGGCGGGCGATCTGGTCTACAGCCACGCGCAGACGCTGCTGTCTGGCTACAACCGCATGACTGCCGAAGTGGACGCACTGGAATGCAGCGTCTCCGGCACCTTCCGCATCAGCGTGAACTCCTTTCTCGGGCGCAGTGTGATCGGGCCGATGCTTCTGGATCTGAACCGGGAGCACCCGGACCTGAACATCGTGATGCGGCTTGAGGACCGGCTGGTCGATGTGGTGCGCGAGGGATACGACCTGGCCATCCGCACAGGGCGGCTGGGGGACACTGACGGCTTCGGGCGCAAGATTTCCACCCTGGAAACGGTGCTGTTTGCCACCCCGGACTACCTGGACCGCGAGACCCGCCCGCAGACACCGGAGGAGTTGAAGCGGCTCAAGTTCATCCAGCACCACGAGGACCAGACCCGCGGGTTCTTCCCTTTGCGCCGCGGCGGCCAGGAATATCCTGCGCCGGTGCAGGTGGGGTTCACCGCCGATGATCCCGACCTGATCATGCACGCCGTCAGCAGCGGCTCCGGCTACACCCGTGCGCCCCGCTTCATGGTCGAGGACCAGCTGGCCAGCGGCGAATATGAGCAGGTGCTGCCTGGCTATGAGGCCCCCTTGAAGGATGTGTTTGCCGTCTACCCGTCCCGCCGCACTCCGGACCGGCGCCGGGACCTGGCCATCGAGCACACGGTGGTCAGTCTGGAAGCCCTGCACCGGGCCCGGGCAGCGGAAACGCCGGCGGCTTCTGCAATCACCGCTTGACCTTGCCTGCCTCATTTCCTAACCACAAATCCATGGCGGGCCTGTAGCTCAACGGTTAGAGCAGAGCGCTCATAACGCTTTGGTTGCAGGTTCGAATCCTGCCGGGCCTACCAGAAACCCCGCCAAACTATTGATTTCAAACAGTAGAAACGCTCTAGGGCGGCAAAACCACCACTAGTGAAATCAATAGATTAGATACTCGGTAACGCCGCGATTCCCGAGAATTCGGGCAAGCGAAGCCCCGGTTTTCTAACCACACGCCACAACAGAGGTCAGGGTTCTCAGCTCTCTGACATCGCCTTGAACGCGCGCCACGCTGCCTCGAAATTGCGGCTGAGCGGTGCGGTAGGCCTTGACTGCGCCGCGTAATAGGCGCCAGTGCGGCAGAGCTGCGCGGCAAACTCCGGATGCACGCCGGCATCATCGAACTTGCGCACCTTCTCCTGGGTCAGCCAGCCGCGGCTTTTCACTTCCTTCTGGATCAGCTCCAGCCGCTGCACGCAATGCAGGGCGGTATAAGCTGAGAGATATTCCAAGTATGCGCCAATCTCGTGGCCGCAGCCTGGATCGAAAGTCTCGATCATCACATCGGCCATCTTGTCCGGCGCAATGGGCCAGGTCTCGTCGCCGATCAGCCAGGCAAAATCCTCCGCCCCGTGGCGCAGGCCGGCATACTCAAAATCGAACCAGCGGACATAACCGTCGTCGCCGATCGCCGCGTTGCCTGAGCGGCAGTCCCACTTCAGGAACTGCACCCCGGGATGCTCCATGTATTCGGCAACCGCCGGGTAGTCGAAATCGCCGGGAATGCCCATGGAATAAGCTTCCAGCGCCTCAACCGAGCTGACGAAATTGCGAATCCAGCTGCGGTTGGCGCCCAGATGCGGCAGCACCGTGTGCAGCTCGGTTTTGCGGGCCGCCGCCTGGATGCGGAAGATCGCTGCACAGGCCTCGGCTGCCAGGTCGAGCTGGTCGGCTTCCTCGTGCTCAATGATCTCTTCACTCAGCCGCGTCTCGCCGGTATCGGACTGGAACAGCACGTCATTATGCACCCCCAGCACTTTTGGAATGTCATCGCAGTGGGGCGCCAGCTGTTCCAGTACGAAAGCTTCCAGATGGGTGCGGCGGAAATTGGCGCGCAGCGTGGCGATTGCGGTGCGGTCCTTGAAATGCAGCCGCAGCGAGGAGCGCGACTTGCCGCCCGGAGCGCTGATTTCCAACGGCTCTTCGCCGAGAACCTCCCAGGCCGCGCCCGCGATATAGGCGGTGCGGTCGTCGAATCTTCCATCAGCCAAAACGTGCTCCCTTTCCCAACCCGCTGCGCAAAACAGGCGCAGCGCACCCCAGCCCCCTTAACCCTTTAGCGGTGAAAGAGGGCGTTTTTCGGGACAGATTGGGGCAATCCATCCTCCTCACGCGCTGATTCGAAGGCCCCAGGCGGAAGGCTGGCAATGCGATTGGATCAAGCCGGCGCACAATGGAAAGCTCCGCCTTGCGATTGTTTCTCGCAACCGCTGCTCAATCGGGAATTTTGACTAAAATGTGCCGAAAATTTGGCCGTTCCCGCCCGCTTTCCTACCCTCGTTCAAGGCGCACTTACGGCCTGCCGAAGGCGTTGGCGCATCTGTGGTTCAGGATTTCTGTGGGGGTAGATAATGGGTCGGGGACATTATTCATGGGGCTGGGGCGGCAAGCACGCTTGCGGCGGCAACAGCTATTACAATGGCGGCGTGCAGGGCGGCAATTTCAGCCGCTGGTATGACGGCCACTTGTCGGACCGCTATAGCTGGAAGGGCAAAGGCTACAAGGCCTGGCGGGAAGACAAAGAAGAGGACGGAACCGGCGGCACCAAGGGATCCGGCGGCACCAATGGATCCGGCGGCACCAGGGGGTCCGGGGGCACCAAGGGATCCGGCGGCACCAAGGGATCCGGCGGCACCAAGGGATCCGGCGGCACCAAGGGATCCGGCGGCACCAAGGGATCCGGCGGCACCAAGGGATCCGGCGGCACCAAGGGATCCGGCGGCACCAATGGATCCGGCGGCACCAGGGGGTCCGGGGGCACCAAGGGATCCGGCGGCACCAAGGGCTGTGGAACCAAGGGCCATCACGGCAAGAAGCATTGGTGGTACCGCGAGGAAGATGATTGGAACGACAGCTCCGGCGGCACCAGAGGTTCGGGCGGCACCCGCGGCTCCGGTGGGTCAGGCGGCTCCCGCGGCTGCGGCTCGGGCACCAAGGGCTCGGGCGGCACCAAGGGATCCGGCAGTGGCGGGACCAAGGGGTCCGGTGGGACCAAAGGAAGCGGAGGCACCAAAGGCTCCGGCGGGACCGGCGGCACCAAAGGAACCGGCGGCGGCAATAGCGGCGGCGACAAGACCTCGGTGTTCTTCGAGATCGGCGGCAACGGTGATCCGAGTGTCACTGTCGAGGTTCTGCAGACGCCGGAGAACCAGCTGTTCATCAAACTGGAACCCACTTCCTATGACGGAGAGGTCGCGGATATCGACGGCGTGTTCTTCAACCTCGTGGATGAAACCAAGCTCGACGGTCTGAACTTCTTCCCGGATGAGAACGCGCTGCCGGTGACCGGCCATGAGGCCAATGCCAACGCGGTCAACCAGTTGGATGATGGCGCCACCGTCCCGGAGAACTTCGACGCAATGGTGCAATTCGGCCAAGTGCCGGACAGCACCGATGGCACCGTAGCCACCGCCAACTTCACGCTGTGGTCCGACGCCGGGCTGTCGCTGGACGATATCGACCTCAGCAGCATGTCGCTGGTCATCAGCAACCCGGACGGCTCGCAAGAGGTGCTGGAAGGCGGCTATGATCCGGCAGCCGCGGCCAGCACCGGCAGCAGCTACGCCAACGGCGGGGTGACCGGAGACGGGCTCAGCAACTGGTATGACGCCCATATGGCGGGCCAGTACGGCGGCAGCTCTGAACCCGGCACCGGGGACATCCTGGCACTGATGAACCAGCCGGTGGGCGGTACCATGCCCGGCACCGGCGCCAGCGGCGGCACCGGCGGGATCTACGACCTCGCCTGAGCCCTTCCGGCTTTGCCAAGACATCTGAGAGGGCGCCTGCAAGCGCCCTCTTTGTTCGTTGCGCAGCAGGCCGGCGGGTGGCGAAAGCCCATCCCTGCTCCTTACTTGGATGGCCCATTCGCTCCACCCTCAAAAAGTCCGGGCGCGCGGCAAAGGTTTCAATCAAATCACCGCACTTCGGACAATGGATGGCTTGCAAGCCCAACCGCCTCTTGATCGCCTCCAGACTGCTTTAAATGGCCTTTGCGCGTTCTCTTGCAGCTCCGCAAATCTTCTTCCACTCCACTTCTCGCTGATGCAAACGGAGAAGGGCTCCCACTTGCTGACCCCGCAGCCGCTTTTCATTCAGGAAATCAATTTGGCAAACACAAAAGCCGGCCTTGGGTCTGATCAGCAGGAGTCCCGGCCGCGGTTCAAGCGCCCTCAGCCTGGCCCGGCGCGCCTATCCAATCCCCCAACCGTCCTTCAGATAGCTGACATTGCTGCCCGCCGCCCCTGCATCCAGGGTATCCGAGTAGGCCAGCACCTCGCATACCGGCCCCCGCCACGCCCGGCTGGACCCGTTATTGCGCCCGCCGATTGCCGCCAGGGCAAAAGGCGCGGCGGATTTGATGTGGACCACCGACAACGGCATTGGCAGCAGTGTCGTGGTGGCGTCTCCGCCATTCAGGTGGATTGTCATCCCGGGCGGCAGCGAAGAAGTGAAAACGCCGGCGTCACCCTCCTGACCCATGACCCGGTTGACGCCACTGGAATCAAGGCCCGCAAGGTCGGTGATCAGCGTGTTATAGGTGTCAAACGCCCCCCGCGCGCCATCGGCGTAGGCCATGACCGCAAACACCTCTCTGACAAGCGCATCCGCTGCGAGCGCCAAGCCGCTGGCGTTGGCCGCATCCGGCCAGACCAGCGCCGGGCGCCCGCCTGCGAGCGGCTCCGACGCCGCATAGACCGGCCCCCCGCCGGACAGCTTGCTGAGGCCGGCGCCTCCGGGAACCAGATTGGCGACAGCGGTGGCTTCCTCCCCTGCCCCGCGGGTGATGGTCCCTGTCGCCTTGGCGCTGTACCATCCGATCAGGCCGGCGCCGACAGGACGGGATCCAGGCCCCAGCAGTGCCGCGCCGGTGACGGAAAACCCCAGCCCCAGCATCAGTACCACCCCGCAACGGATGCGGTGGTGCCAGTTGCCTCGATACCAACGGCCGAGAAGCCGATGGTTTCGCCAGCGGTGACCGCATAGGCAATCACGGTGCCCGCTTCATCGCGCAGGGCCAGGTCGCCGGAGGCCAGCACCCGCAGGACCCTGGGCCGGACGGGCAGATCCACCCCGTCCTGCGGAGTAATGGCAATTTGGTGAGTGGCCGGGCTTTCGAGGCCGCGGCGGAAGCTGGTGAACGGATCGATCTGAGGCATGTGAAAACTCCCAGGCAGGTTGCGCTACAGGACTGCTTCCCCTGAGCCTGAGTGATACCGGCAAAAGACGAAGATCCGGAAAACCGGGCGTGCGCTGTCCGGGCGCCCTGCGCAACACCCTGCGACCGGCAGCCACCCGCCTGAGCCGTGCCAGGCCAATGCAGCGGCAATACGCACACGATGCTGTTCTTCCCTGCCGCCTTCATCCGGCCGTAAGCTTTTTGCTTTCATAATCCCCGCCGTCCGGTAGGGTGGCCTGAGAACAGGGCAAATTACTTGTTCCGTAGCGATTTCGAGACTGTTTTCAGGCGCCGCCCCCGCCGCAAGAAAATTTGAGAGGCACCAGATTTATGGCGACAGAAAAGCTCACCATCATCAAAGCTGACGTGAAAAACGAGGTCACCAAAAAGGTGAAACCGAAGTTCGTGCAGCTCGGCAACATGAACTTTGCGGCCACCGTCGAGGTGGACAAGAGCGCCGCCAAGGAGCTCGACACCGACGCGCGCTTTGTCGCCAAGCTCTATGACGATGCCACCAAGGAATACAAAAAACTGGTGAACGAGTGCAGCCTGCGGGTCAGCCAGGCCAATGATCTCGGCTCGGTGATGCCGCTCACCGACAAGGAATGCAAAGAGCTGGACGCCGACATCCAGAAGATCTTTGCCAAGTACCAGAAGTCGATCGAACAGGTGACGAACAAGCATTTCGACAAGTGGAAGCAGGCCAACAAGGACCGCAAGAAATACCGCATCAAGGTGGTGGGCGCGATTGTGCTCGGCAGCGCCTGCGCCATCGGCTCCACCGCTTCGCTGGCGGCCGGAGCGGTGACCGGCGGCGTGTCCATTGCTGCCAGCATTTATGGCATCGCGCAAAGCATCGTCTCGGTGGCGCGCGCCGTGCAGAAGGTGACATCCGACATCGTCAAGATCCACGGCGAGCTTGAGAAAGCGCTGAAGCAGCTGGTCTCGGCCTATGAGAAACAGTCCAAGGCCAAGGTGAAGGCGAAGGAGATCGGCAAGGAGTTCCTGGCGGACTTCCTGATGATCGAAACCGCCGGCTTCAACCGCGTCGACAAGCACCTGGAGACCTACAAGGCAAAGCTCAAGAATATCGACCTGGAAATCGCCGCCCTCGGCAAGGAGCTGAACAAGCTGCTGGACAAACAGAGCAAGCTCGACAAGGAAATCGAGAAGAAGCTGGGCAAGATGGCCAAGGACCGCGGCTACAAGAGCAAGAAGCTGGACGGCTTGTTTGCCGCCATGGAGGCGACCCGCAAGGAAACGGCCAAGCTGATCAAGAGCATCGAGGCCTATCACGTCAGCATAAAGCCGGCCGAGAAGTTCCGCGACAACTCGCAAAAAGCCGTCGACGCCCTGCGCCACAAGGATCCGGTCTGGGCCAAATGGGTGATCTGGGTCGGCAGCCTGGGCCTCAGCACCACAGTTACCAGCATTGCCTCTGGCGGCGAAAACCTGGTCAAGGCCGCTTCGGCAATCGAAACCGGCTTCAATACTTTGTCCAAAGAATTTGCGTGACGGCCGACTGGCCTGCAGGCGCAGATCATTGGAAATTCAAGCTGGCAGCCTCTTCAGGGCTGCCGGTTTGCTTTGGCCGGGGCGGTATCAGCGGGCGATGACAATATCCGCCTTCAGCCCGCCCAGATCAGCGCTTTCGCCCAGCCGCAGGGTGCCGCCATGCGCGCGCGCGGTATCGGCCACAATTGCCAGCCCCAGCCCCACGCCAGAGCCCAGGTTCTGATTGCGAGCCGGGTCGAGGCGGGTGAAGGGGCGCACCGCGTCGCCGCGCTGCTCTGCCGGGATGCCCGGCCCGTCATCCTCGACCCGGATCCGCATGGACTTGTCGGTCACTGCAACCGAAACCCGCGCCCGGGTGCCATAACGCACTGCATTGGAAATCAGGTTCGACACCGCCCGCTGCATCGGCTGGCGGCGCAGCATCACCTCCCCCTCGCCGGTCATCTCGCCCATTGTCACCTGCTGCTCCTGGCGCTGCCAATCGCTGATGATATCCCGGACCAGCTCCTGCGGGTCCACCGGCTCCGGCTCGCTGACCGCCGCGCCGCGGGAGAAATCCAGAAACGCGTCCAGCAGCGCCTGCATCTCGTCGACGTCGCGCAGCATCGGGGCCGCGTCCTCCTCGTCCAGCATTGCCAGTTCCAGTTTCATCCGGGTCAGCGGGGTGCGCAGATCGTGGCTCACCCCGGACAGCATCAGCGTGCGCTGCTCGATCTGCCGTTCGATCCGGGCGCGCATGTCCAGAAAGGCGCTGCCCGCGGCCCGCACCTCGGTTGCGCCGGACGGCGAATACGGCACTGCCCGCCCGCGCCCGAACGCCTCTGCCGCGTTGGCCAGCCGCTTGATCGGACGCAGCTGATTGCGCATGTACAGGAAGGAGATCATCATCATGAAAAAGCCGAACAGCAGCATGGTGACGATCAGCTGGTGCGGCGCCGCCGCAGTCAGCCTGCGGCGGTCAAAGCTCAACTCCAACAGCCCGTGCGCGGTGCCGAAATAGATCTGCACCACCCGGTTCGGCAGGAACCGCGCCGCCAGGAAGCCCGGGAAAGTCTTCTCCATTTCCTCCCGCACCACCCGCCCGGAGAATTCGATCAGGCTGAATTCATCCTCCGGCAGCGGTGCACCCGGCGGCAGAAACCGCGCCTGCATCTGCAGCGGCTGCAGCACCGGCGCGATCTGCACCAGTGCCGCATCCTGGTCCGGCGCCGCATCCGCGATCTGGCGCAGCAGCTCCATCTCGCGCTGGATGGTCGCCGTCATCTGCACCGTCACATCCTCCAGGTCGCGCTTGATGAACACAACAGAGATCACGATCTGCAGCGCCACGATGGGCACCACCAGGATCAGGGCCGCCCGGGCATAGAGGCTGCGCGGCATATATCGTTTGAGCCATTGGAAGAACATGGGCTAAGCCTATAGGGCACCGGGGAAAGAAGGAAGATTGCCCGGGCCAGGAAACAGCAATGGGGCAGGACAATGCAGGCACCGGACGACTTCAACCCGCAACCCGGACTGGCCGAGGAGCTGGAGCCGGGGCTGCGCCGGATCCTGGCGCCGAATCCTTCGCCGATGACCTACCGCGGCACCAATACCTATGTGCTGGGCACCGGCGGGCTGGCGGTGATTGACCCGGGGCCGGATTCGGACACGCATCTGAAGGCAATCCTTGCCGCGGTGCAGCCCGGCCAGCAGATCACCCACATCATCGTCACCCACAGCCATCTGGACCATTCGCCGCTGGCCCGCGGCCTGAGCCAGGCCACCGGCGCACCTGTCTATGCCTTTGGCGGGCCGCAAGCGGGGCGCAGCAAAGTGATGTCCGGCCTCGCCGCTGACGGGCTGGCCGGCGGCGGCGAGGGCATCGACAGAGAGTTCTCTCCCGATGTGACCGTTGCCGATGGCGAGGTCATCAGCGGGAACGGCTGGGAGCTGGAAGTGATCCACACGCCCGGGCACCTGGGCAACCACATTGCGTTGGCCTGGCAGGATGCCTGCTTCACCGCCGATCACGTTATGGGCTGGGCCAGCTCGCTGGTATCGCCTCCGGACGGCGACCTGACCGACTTCATGGCCTCCTGCCGCCGCCTGCGGCAACGCGATTGGCGGATCTTTCACGCAGGCCACGGCGCGCCCATCGCCGACCCGGCCAGGCGGCTCGACTGGCTGATTGCGCACCGGGAATCGCGCGAGGCCGCGATTCTGGCGGCCTTGGCACAGGCCCCCGCCACCGCCCGCAGCCTGGCAGAGCAGATCTATACCGACACCCCGCCCGCTTTGCTGAAAGCCGCGGAACGCAATGTTTTTGCTCATCTCGTGGACCTCACAGGCCGCGGCCGGACAGCACCGCAAAGCCCCCTCTCTGCATCGTCGGTCTTTGCGCTGAGCAGCGGCTGAATTTTTTCAAAAAATTGCCTGCTGCCCTCTGGACGCCCAATCCCGGGAACGCTATACGGCACGGACCGTTCCGGCGTAGCTCAGCGGTAGAGCAGTTGACTGTTAATCAATTGGTCGTAGGTTCGATCCCTACCGCCGGAGCCATAAAAAGCCCTCAAGCCTCAACCGCTTGAGGGCTTTTTTGCATTTACACGCTCCCTGCACCGCAAACCGCAAGGCACGCGGCGACAGGCTTTGCACGGCCGGTTATGTCTATATATATAAGCATTAAGTCATTTTATTGGAGGCAGCATGGCCGCACCCCGGGCAAACATGAGCTACCGCGACATCAAGCAGGTGGTGCTAGACCGAATCCATAACAAAATCTGGGCGCCGGACAGCCTGCTGCCCAGTGAAACCGACCTTGCGGAAGAATTTTCCAGCACCCGCACCACCGTCAACCGGGCGCTGCGGGAACTGGCAGAGGAAGGCTATCTGGAGCGGAAGCGCAAGGCCGGCACCAGGGTTCTGAATGCGCCGGTCAGAAAGGCCCAGTTTTCAATTCCGCTGGTCCGCGATGAGATCACGGAAACAGGGTCTGAGTACCGCTATGCACTGGTCGAGCGTGCCGTCATGCCGGCCCCGGCCTGGCTGTCGGCACGGATGAACATCCCGCAAGGCCGGGACGTTCTGCACTTGCGGTGCATGCATTACGCGGACAATGCGCCTTTTCAGTATGAGGTCCGCTGGATTGTTCCGGACAGCATTCCGGAGGTTCTGACGGCGGATTTTTCCCGCTCCGGCCCCAACGACTGGCTGGTGCAGAAGGTGCCGTTCACCAATCTGGAGCTGAGCTTTCTGGCGACCAAGGCGGACCAGGCCGTGGCTGAATTTCTGGACACCCAGTCGGGCGATCCGATCTTCACCGCCGAACGCATCACCTGGCTGCGCGGCCAGCCCGTAACGCTGGCCAAGCTGTTCTTTGCACCTGGTTACAGGATGACAACCCACCTTTGATAAGGTTGCGAAGAGGGGTCTCATCGCAACCTCCCGGCCGCCGCCGGCACACCGCCATGCGCATCGAAAAAAATTCGCTTTGCGTGAGAATTTCCTCTGGACGCCGCAGGCCGGAAATCCTATACGACGCCACATGTTCCGGCGTAGCTCAGCGGTAGAGCAGTTGACTGTTAATCAATTGGTCGTAGGTTCGATCCCTACCGCCGGAGCCAAAGAATTCAAGGGCTTAGCGATCTCTCGCTAAGCCCTTTTCTTTTACGGCATTGGCCCGGGAAGGGCAGTTGAGGGCCGGTCTTACAGTTCGGGACACCTCCTCAAATGCGCACCGCCAAACAGCCCTGCCCATGGCGATGCACCTTCCAGGCTCAGCTGTTGGGACGCACCCGGGCGGCGGTCTTGTTGGCAAAGGCCTCCAGCCGTTCCCGCGCCGCGGGCTGGGTGTTCACCACGCCGGCCACAACCGCCTCCGCATAGGCGGCATCCATGCCGGACATGTTGTTCAGATGGCTGATTGCCGAACAGATCGCATAATTGGTCAGCGGCAGGTTCTCGGCAATCTTGTCCGCCAGTTCCAGCGCCTTGTCGAAACTGGAGCCTTCGGTGATGTATTGCGCCAGGCCCAGTTCAACCGCTTCCTGGCCCTGATAGACGCGGCCGGTCAGAATCATGTCGATCATCCGGTATTTCCCGATCATATCAGAGACCCGGATGGTGGCGCCGCCGCCGGTGAAGATACCGCGCTGGCCTTCGGGAAGCGCAAAATAGGTGCTCTGGTCGATCACCCGGATATGGGCCGCACTGGCCAGTTCCAGCCCGCCGCCGACAACCGCGCCCTGCAGCGCTGCGATAACCGGGACGCCGCCGTATTCCATCTTGTTGAAGGCCTCATGCCAGCGCAGGCACACATGCATGAAATCGTCAGGGCTGCGGTCCGCCTTCCAATGCTCGACCAAGTCGAGCCCGGCGCAGAAGTGGTCGCCCTTCCCGGCCAGCACCACCGCCTTCACACCGTTGCGATGGGCGCTGCTGAAAAAGCTGACCAGTTCCTCGATGGTGGCGGTATCCAGCGCGTTGCGCTTGGTCGGCCGGTTCAGCCGGACGATGCTGACACCGTTGTCCCGCTGTTCGACTTCAAGGTTTTCATAAGTTTGCGCATTTGCCGCTTGGGTCATGGGTCCAACCCTTTCTTTGTTTTCCAGCACAGAGCCGTGCCACTGTTGTTCGATGTTCAGAGGTTAACCGCAGCATCGCCCAAGCTGGCGCTGCCTTCAGTGATACGCAGGCCTTCGGCGCCGCATTCCACAAGGATGTGCTGGGCGTAGAAGGCTGCCGTGGCGATCTTCTGCGTCATGAAAGCCGTGTCTTCGCCCTGCTCCAGCTTGGCGCTGGCCGCCAGTACGGACCGACCCAACTGCCAAGCCGCAGCGAGATTGCCGGTCAGCATCAGGAACGGGACACTGCCGCCATAGGCCGCATTCGGGTCCGCCGCTGCATTGTCCAGCAGCCAGGCAAGGCTGGCCTCAAACATCCGGCGCGCCTCGCCCAGGCGTTTTGCCACGGCCTGCGCCTGTTCAGATCCCTGCTGCAGGGCCTGTTCGGTCTCCTGCACCAGCCCGGCAAAGCGGCGTGCGGTTGCGCCGCCGTCCCGCAGCACCTTGCGGCCCAGAAGGTCGTTCGCCTGGATCGCAGTGGTGCCCTCATAGATCGGCAGTATCCGCGCATCGCGGTAGAACTGGGCGACACCGGTCTCCTCGATGAAGCCCATGCCGCCATGCACCTGCACCCCCAGCGAGGTGACTTCCAGCGACCGCTCGGTGCAGAAAGCCTTAACCAGCGGCACCAGGAATTCGGCCATATCCACTGCGTCAGAGGCGCCCTGCGTCTCAGCCTGCTTTGCCAAATCCAGCCAGCCCGCAGTGGCAATCGCCAGCGCTCGCCCGCCTTCGGTCAGCGCCCGCATCCGCAGCAGCATCCGCTGCACATCCGGGTGCCGGATGATCGGTGCGGCATCCTTGGTGCTGCCATCCACCGGGCGGCTTTGCACGCGGTCCTGCGCATACTGCAGGGCGTGCTGACAGGCCCGCTCCGACACCGCTACGCCCTGCACGCCAACGGCAAAGCGCGCGGCGCGCATCATCACGAACATGTACTCCAGCCCGCGGTTCTCCTCGCCGACCAGAAAACCGGTCGCGCCATCGTATTCCAGCACCGCGGTCGGGCTGGCCCGGACGCCCAGCTTGTGCTCTAGGCTGACGCAGGTGACCGCGTTTCGGCGGCCGAGCGTGCCGTCCTCCTCCACCAGGAACTTGGGCACGATGAACAAGCTCAGCCCCTTGGGACCGGCCGGCGCGCCGGGCGTCCGGGCCAGCACCAGGTGGATGATGTTCTCCGTCAGCCCATGCTCGCCATAGGTGATGAAGATCTTGGTGCCGGAAACCGCATAGGTCACGTCCGCAGCCGGCTCCGCCTTGCATCGCACCCGTCCCAGGTCGCTGCCGGCCTGCGGTTCGGTCAGGTTCATGGTGCCGGACCACTGGCCGGAAATCATCGGCCCCAGGTACTTCTGTTGCTGGGCATCCGACCCGGTCAGCAGCAGAGCCTCCACCGCGCCGTCGGTCAGCAGCGGGCACAGGCCGAAACTCAGATCAGAGGCATTCAAAATCTCGGTCGCTGCCGCCGCTGCCGCCCGCGGGAGACCCATGCCGCCGAACTCTTCCGGGTGCGGCAGACTTTGCCAGCCCATCTCGGCAAATTGCGCATAGGCCTGCGCGTAAGGTTCGGGCAGTACGGCCTCTGCCCCCTCCAGCCGCGCGCCGGCCTCATCCCCGGTCCGGGACAGCGGCGCAATAACGTCCGAGCAGAAGCGCCCCAGCCCTTCCAGCGCTGCCTCGATATCCGACAGCTCAATCCCGCCGCCTGCTGCCGCCGTTTTGGCCGGCAGGTGTTCAATGTTGAACATGATATCGCGAATAGGCGCCTGATAGGTCATTTCCGTCGCTCCGGATTATTGTTCCTTCATGCCAGATACGCGTTGCAAGGAGGCTGTTCCACGTTCATTACAGACATTATCCTATCCAAAAGTGACAAACCGCCCTGACACCCATGCAGTTCTCCACACCAGACTCTTCCAGCCTTGCAACGGTTTCGCCGCAGTTGGCCGGGGATTGGATACTGGCGTTGCGGCACTGCTGCACGGATGTCCAGCTGGCGTCCTTTCTGCAGCGGGCGGGATTGCACCTGTCAGAGGGGCAGCTGACCCACCGGGTTACCCTGGATCAGATCGTCCGCCTGTACCAGATAGCCGCCGTCGAGACCCAGGACGAAATGACGGGTCTTTGGAGCCGGCCGGTCAGGCCAAGAGCCCTGCAGCACCTTTTGACCACGGTCCGCGAAGCCGGCACGCTACCCGCCGCCCTGCACCGGTTCTCCACTTTCTGGAACCTGCTGCTGGACGACTACAGGATCGATCTGACAGAGGACAGCACCAGTACCGGCCTGCAGCTGGTGCCGCAGGGCGGGCAGCCCGTGCAGCGGTTCGGCCACATGCTGATCCTGAAGCTGGCGCATGGGCTGCTCTCGTGGCTGGCAGGTTATGAGGTGCCGGTCCGGGCGGTGCACTTTGCCTTTGAACGGCCCGCGTTTTCGCAGGATTACTCGGTCATTTTCCCAGCCTTGGTGAGTTTCAAGGCGCCCTGTTCGGCAATTGTCTTCGAGACCGGCAAGTTGGGCCTGCCCGGCCACCGCACCAATGCAGAGCTGAACGAGTTCCTGGCCCGCGCCCCCCGCGACTGGATCTTCACCGGGTTCCGCGAGCATACTCAGTCGCTGAAAGTGCGGGAATTCCTGTACCGGTCCAGCTGGGAGAACTGCCATCTGGCGGATGCGGCGCAGGCATTGAGCGTCACCCCGCGAACGCTGATGCGGCGGCTGGATGCGGAGGACACCTCGTTTCAAGCCATCAAGGACGGGCTGCGCCGTGACCTGGCAATCCGCGACCTGCAATCCGGCCTTAAAAGCATCGAAGAAATATCGCAGGATACCGGGTTTTCTTCCGCGGCGAACTTTCACCGGGCGTTCCGCCGCTGGACCGGTGCACCGCCAAGCGCCTACAGATCACCCGGGGCCTGAACGCAGGCGCCGCGTCACCCCGGCTCCGCAGGCAAGGCCGCATAGCCGCGGAACCGGATCCGCCCGCCAGGCACCCGCCCGGGCAAAATGCGGTAGTCCGGAAACCGGCGCAGCAGGCGCTCTATGGCAATCTTCCCCTCCAGCCGTGCCAGCGTCAGGCCGACACAGACATGCGGCCCGCCAGCAAAGGCCAAGTGCCGGTTCGGTGCACGAGTGATGTCAAATTCCCCGGGGTTCTCGAACACGTCCGGATCGCGGTTCGCCGCCCCGATCACCAGATGCAGGTTGGTTCCCGCGGGCACCCGGATGCCGCCGATCTCCGCCTCTGCGGTAGTTTCGCGGTTGCCCAACTGGTTCGGAGATCGGAACCGCAGCATCTCCTCCACCGCGGGCTTGATCAGCTCCGGCTCCGCCAGTAGTTTCTGCTTCTGGTCCGGATGATCATTCAGCAGCGCCAGACCGTTGCCGATCAGGTTGGTGGTGGTCTCATGGCCCGCATTCAGAATGAAGATGCAGTTCTGGATCAGCTCGATCTCGCTCAGGGTCCCGTCCGCGCCCTCGCCCCGGATCAGCCGGGTCAGCACGTCAGTCTCGATGTCGCCGGGCTTGGCCCGCCGCCGGGCGATCAGGTCCTGCAGATAGGTCCTGAACTCCTCCACCGCGCGGTGTCCAGCCGCCAGTTGCGCCTCGCTCAGCGCAGGTTCCAGCGCCCCCAGGATCGCCAGCGACCAGTCGCGCAAGGGCGCCCGTTCGTCCATCGGCACATCCAGCAGGTTGCCGATGATCTGGATCGGGATGGAGGCGGCAAAATCGCCGATCAGATCCACATTGTCCCGGCCCGTCATGGCGTCCAGCAGATAGTCGACAGTCTCAACCAGGCCCGGTTCCATTTTTGCAATTGCCCGCGGTGTCAGCGCCGCTGTCATGATCTTGCGCACACGCGTGTGCAGCGGCGGATCCGAGAACACCAGCGAGGTGGTGTGATGCTCAAACAGCGGCGACCCCTCGCCGTATTTGGGGGCAAAGGCGCGCTTCTTGTCCGAGGAGAACAACGTGGTGTCACGGTAGATCCGGTCCAGGTCCGCATGGCGGCAGACCAGCAGAGAGCCGTCCGGCTGCGGCAGAACCGGTGCCTCGCGCAGGAGGGCATCGTAGTAGGGAAAGGGATCCTCCACAAAGCCCTCAGGAGGATTTGCAAGATCAAATCCCTCAGTATTCACAGCCACATGCGCCCCATCACTCATCCGTCGTCCTCCCCTCGGCCCTGGTGTCAGCGTTTCCGGCGCAAATGCGACTGTCAATCACCCAATCAGGTGCGGAACCCAGCGTCAGTGCACCGGAGCGCGATTTACGACGATACCGGATTTCCGCGTGACAACGGACCAAGGCAGGGATAGAAACAAACCATGAACACAGCCATTTCCTCCATCCGAAACCTTGGCCCCGCTTATGAGGAAGCGTGCCACCGCGCCGGCATCACCTCAGCTGAGGAGCTGCGCGCGATCGGCGCCGATGCGGCCTATGCCAAGCTTCTGCAAACCGGCACCCGGCCGCATTTTATCGGCTATTACGTGCTGGTGATGGCGCTGCAGGGACGGCCCTGGAATGATTGCAAGGGCAAGGAGAAGGAAGAGCTGCGCAAACGCTTTGATGCGATCAAGGCAGAGACCCGCCCGCAGCACAGCTCGAAGCTGCTGGCGGAACTGGACGCCATTGGTGTGCGGGCCACGCCCGCGGATTTGAAAGTCACCTAGGCCTCCCGGCGCTGCCACTCTCACATAAGAAAAGAAAAGGCCGCCCCTGAACGGGACGGCCCCAAAACTTTCGGTAAGCCCTGAAGCTTAGCCGACCAGCTCGATGCCGGAGAAGAAGTAAGCGATTTCCACGGCAGCGGTTTCCGGCGCGTCGGAACCGTGCACGGAGTTTTCGCCAACCGATTCAGCGAACTCTGCGCGGATGGTGCCGGCCGCTGCGTCTGCCGGATTGGTGGCGCCCATCACTTCGCGGTTCTTGGCGATGGCGTTTTCGCCTTCCAGAACCTGCACAACCACCGGAGCGGAGGACATGAATTCGCACAGTTCGTCGTAGAACGGGCGCTCGGCGTGCACTTCGTAGAACTTGCCTGCCTGCTCTTTGGTCATGTGGATGCGCTTCTGCGCCACGATGCGCAGACCGGCTTCTTCAAACTTGGCGTTGATCTTGCCGGTCAGGTTGCGGCGGGTTGCATCGGGCTTGATGATCGAGAAAGTGCGTTCCAGTGCCATGGGGCAGACTCCTGTGCTGAAAAGCCGGACGTCATGCCCGGCCCGTTACGAATTGCCGCCCCGATAGCATGGCTCTGTGACAGGATAAAGAGGTGATTGCGCAGCTTTGACGCAGCTGCAGATTCGGGGTTGCACTTACTTGATTATTTTAGTCAGGTACCGCGGCGCGAACAGGGTTGAAACTTGAAACAAGGTTGAACAATGAAACCTGCATTTGCTCTGATCGCCTGCCTCGCAGCCGCACCGGCCTTTGCCGCTGAAACCGCAATGCCAATGACCTACGGGTTGTTCGAAACAGCTGTTGCCCACGCCGATCTGGACAGCTGCCCGTCGGCACTCGCCAAAGAAGGCAGTTTCTGCCGCGCGACCCTGCGCCATGACGAAATCCACGTCTTTGCCTTCAGCCGCGAGGGTGACAATCCGCTGGTCGGCTTTGCTTCCTATTCCTTCGATGAATTCGCCGAACATTTGAACTAGCCGGGGCCGCCAGCCGCCGCCAGCTCCCTCCCCCATTGACAACACCGCAGCACTGCCGCAGTGCTCCGTCCATGTTACGCATTCAGGACATTACCTATTCGGTCGAAGGCCGCCCGCTGATCGAGGGCGCATCGGCCACCATTCCCACCGGCCACAAAGTCGGCCTGGTCGGGCGCAACGGCACCGGCAAGACGACGCTGTTCCGGCTGATCCGGGGCGAGCTGGCGCTGGAGACCGGCAGCATCTCCCTGCCCTCCAAGGCCCGCATCGGCGGTGTCGCGCAGGAGGTGCCCTCGTCAAATGTCTCTTTGACCGACACCGTGCTGGCGGCCGATACCGAACGCGCCGCTCTGCTGGCCGAGGCCGACAGCGCCACTGATCCTGCGCGGATTGCTGAGATTCAAACCCGGCTTTCGGACATTGACGCCTGGTCGGCCGAGGCACGTGCCGCCTCCATCCTCAAGGGCCTGGGTTTCGACGACGAAGATCAGAAACGCCCCTGTTCCGATTTCTCCGGCGGCTGGCGCATGCGTGTGGCGCTGGCCGCTGTGCTGTTTGCCCAGCCGGATCTGCTGCTCTTGGACGAGCCGACCAACTATCTCGACCTCGAAGGCGCGCTGTGGCTGGAAAGCTACCTGGCGAAATACCCGCACACCGTCGTGATCGTCAGCCACGACCGCGGCCTTCTGAACCGGGCGGTGGGGGCGATCCTGCATCTGGAAGACAAGAAGCTCACCCTCTACCAGGGCAACTACGACACCTTTGCCGAGACCCGCGCCGCCCGCATTCTGGCGGCCCAGTCCGAGGCCAAGAAGCAGGAGGCCCGCCGCGCCCATCTGCAAAGCTTCGTCGACCGCTTCCGCGCCAAGGCAACCAAGGCGAAACAGGCTCAGGCCCGCCTCAAGATGATCGCCAAGATGAAGCCGATCACCACCCCGCAAGAAGCCGCCCTGCGTGCCTTCACCTTCCCGGAGCCGGAGGAAATGTCGCCGCCGATCATCCATATCGAGGGCGGCATCACCGGCTATGGCGACACCGAGATCCTGAAACGGCTGAACCTGCGGATCGATCAGGACGACCGCATCGCGCTGTTGGGCAAGAACGGCCAGGGCAAGTCGACCCTGTCAAAACTGCTGGCCGACCGGCTGCCGCTGATGGCGGGCAAGATGACCCGGTCCTCCAAGCTGCGCATCGGCTATTTCGCCCAGCATCAAGTGGATGAACTGTATGTCGACGAAACCCCGCTCGACCACCTGCGCCGCCTGCGCCCGGACGAGGCACCGGCAAGGTGGCGTGCGCGGCTGGCAGGCTTCGGCCTAGGCGCCGCACAGGCTGAAACCGAGGTCGGGCGGCTGTCCGGCGGCCAGAAGGCGCGGTTGTCGCTCCTGATTGCCACCATCGACGCGCCGCATATGCTGATCCTAGACGAGCCGACCAACCACCTCGACATCGAAAGCCGCGAGGCGCTGGTGGAGGCGCTCACCGCCTATTCCGGCGCGGTGATCCTGGTCAGCCACGACATGCACCTCCTCAGCCTGGTGGCAGACCGGCTGTGGCTGGTCTCGGACGGCACCGTCAAACCTTATGACGGCGACCTGGAAAGCTACCGCGCCCTGCTGCTTGCCCGTGAAAAACCCGCCGCCAAAGCCGACGCGCCCAAGCCCGCCAAGCCCAAGCGCGCCTCCCGCGATGTGCTGCTTGGCTTGCGCGCGGACGTGCGCAAGTCCGAGGCGCGGGTGGAGAAGCTCAGCGAAATGCGTGAAAAGCTTGACGAAAAGCTCGCCGACCCTAGCCTGTACGAACCGGGCAAGGCGTCGGATATGGCGGTCTGGCAGAAAAAACACGCTGAGTGCATCGAGGCGCTGGAACGGGCCGAGGGCCTGTGGATGGACGCGCTGGAAAAACTGGAGCAGGCAGAGGCACAATGATCGACACCGCATTCCTGATCACCTCCTTTGTGACGCTGTTCGTGATCGTCGACCCGATCGGCCTGACGCCGGTTTTCATTGCCCTGACTCAGGGCATGCCGTCAGCCCGCCGCCGCTCCATCGCTCTGCGGGCGACGATCACTGCCGCGGTCCTGCTGGCGATCTTCGCCGCCCTGGGCGAAGCGGTGCTGGGCTTCATCGGCATTTCCATGCCCGCTTTCCGGGTGGCCGGCGGCGCGCTGCTGTTCCTGACGGCGCTCGACATGCTGTTCGAACGCCGCAACAAACGGCGCGAAGACCGCAGCGAGGAAGATGACTTCGACGACCCCTCTGTCTTTCCGCTGGCAATCCCGCTGATGGCAGGCCCCGGCTCCATCGCGACCGTGATCCTGCTGACCGGCCAGCAGCCGGGGTTCGCAGGCTTTGCCATGGTCATGGGCGTGGTCATTGCGGTGCTGGCGATTCTCCTGGTGATGTGCCTGTTTTCCGGTCTGTTCGAGCGGATGCTGGGCAAGACCGGCATCACCGTTGTCACCCGGCTTCTTGGCATGCTGCTGGCAGCGCTTTCGGTGCAGTTCGTGCTGGACGGCCTGCGCGACTTCGGTTTCGCAGGCTAGTATAACGCCCCGGCCCGCCTACATCATAACCAGGAGGTGAGCGCATGGGCGAATATGAAATCGGGCGGTTTATCTATCTGATCATCCTGCTGGTTGCGGTCGGGTCCTGGGTCTTTGTCCAGAACCGCCAGAGCATCGGCAAGACGCTGCAGATGTTTGCGGTCTGGGGCTTCATCTTCCTTGGCGTCATCGCTTCATACGGGTTGTGGGAAGACATCCGCCAGACTGTCCGCCCGCAGCAAAGCGTCGCCATTGACGCAGGCCGGGTCGAGGTGCCGCGCGCACCGGACGGCCACTATTACCTTACACTGGACGTGAACGGCGCCCCGGTGGAGTTTCTGGTCGATACCGGCGCCAGCCAGGTTGTCCTGAATGAGCGCGACGCCCAAAGCGCGGGCATCGACACCGGCAGCCTTGCCTATCTCGGCCGCGCCAGCACCGCCAATGGCGAGGTGCGCACCGCATCGGTCTGGGTCGATGAGATTTCGCTTGGCGGCATCACCGACACGGACGTGCGCGTCTGGGTCAACCAGGGGGAGCTGGAACAGTCTCTGCTGGGCATGGGGTATCTGCAGCGCTGGTCCAGCATCGAGATCCGCAACGGTGCGCTGGTGCTGACACGTTAAGGTCACCCCCATTCATCCTGCCCGCCCTGAAACCATGGTTTGCAACGTATTGAGGCGGATCAAGGAAAGACACCTGTTTGGCCCCTAGATTGGTCGTGAACAATCCAATCAAACAGGAGGAAGACAAGCCAGTGAACGAAGCAGAACTGAAACAGCTGCAGGACAGCTACAGCAAGCTGAAAGATGCAGCCGACAAGGCGCCTACGTATTTCTACGACGCGCTGTTCCGCCGTGCGCCCGAACTGCGCCAGATGTTCCGGGAAGACCTGGAAGGCCAGGGCATGAAATTCATGACCACGCTTGGCGTCATTCTGGCCAAACTGAATGACGAGAGTGCCGTGAGCACGCAATTTCAGGAGCTCGGCAAGACGCATGCGTCTCTTGGCGTCCTAACCCCTCACTTTACCCCGATGGAAGAAGCGCTGATCGACACTCTGCGCAATGCCCTCGGCAAGGAGATGACACCTGAACTCGAAGGTCTCTGGCGCGCTGCCTTCAAGGAGATTGCCGGCAAGATGATCCAGCGCGGCAACATTCCAGGCAAATGACCCAAGCCGGGGCAGCGGTTCTATCCGTTGCCAGGCTCCGCTGCAATGAACCCCTTGACGGGATAGACCCGCCCGAACGCGCCCGGATAGCTCTCCAGGCGGACCGCGGACCAGTCGTTCTTTTCAGACACATCGATCACAGCCATGCCCAGCGAGATCTTGTTGCGGTGCCAATTGGCGTGGTTGACCCGGATTCTGCGCGCATCCTCGACTTTGGACACAACAGCAACATGACCCAGCGGGTTGGAGCGGGTGGCGCTGAACGCCATCACGGCGCCGGGCTGCGGCTCCCTGCTGCGGGCAAACTGGTCCTTGGCCTGCGCCCACCAGGTCTTGGCATTGCCGAAGATCTCGATCCCGCTGGCATTGCGGGCAAAGGGTACACACCAGACGCGGCGGCCCTTGGATTGCAGGTACTGAACTTCCTGAACCGCATACTCCAGCCGCGCGGCCTCAGCCTCTGCCCGGCTTACTGATCCGTTCTGAAAATCGCCGCAATTGGCCAGAAAAAGAAGGCCGGCGCCGGCAATAGGAAGCAGCCGCAGCCGCTTGACCGCACGTCCAAATTTCATCTGTCCCCCCAGTGTCCTGGTTGTTTTTCCGGTGGTCCGGATATTGTGCTGGCAGGGATAAAGGCCGAGTGACAAAAAATCGAGTAATTGCTGCCCTTGTGAAACAAATCACACCAGCCGTCGGCGATTTTTTGCCGACGCCAGACATCGCCACCCGATTTCCGCCTATTTCTCGGCCTTCTTTTCCCAGCGGCCGCTTTCCTCGGACCAGTACTGGGCGGAACAGCCCGCATCAGTCAGGGACTTCCACTGGGTGCGGGCGTGCTGGACGGCCTCGGGATCAGTGCCGTCAAACAGGATGCAGACCCGGCTCAGCGCCTGCACTTCCTCTGCGCTGACGGCGGCGCCATCGACCGCCATCACGCAGTCAGGACTATTGGCCGCCTCTGGCCCTGCTGTCAGCAGGATGGGCTGCAGCGCATCATGGTGGCCGCCCGCCAGGCCATGGGCCAGGAAGCTCTCCTCGGGCCCCTGCCACAGGCGGTCATCCAGCCAGGCCATGCGCTCCGGGTCGCGCCCGCGCACCGCAATGCGCCAGCCCGCCCCGCGCGCCTTGTCCAGAAGCACCGGCAGGGTCTCCTCCAGCGGCCTGCGCGTCAGATGATAGAAATAGGCGGCCCCCATTGGTGCTTATTCCGCCTCGAACTTGTCCGCGACCAGCCGGTTCAGCGCCATCACGCCCCAGCCAGTGGCGCCTTTGGGCGCATAGTCCGTGTCTTTGCTGACCGAAGCCACACCGGCAATATCCAAGTGGATCCACGGCATATCGTCCTTGATGAACCGCTGCAGGAACTGCGCCGCGGTGATCGAGCCGGCCGGGCGGCCGCCCACGTTCTTCATGTCGGCGATGCGCGATTTCAGCTGCTCGTCATAGGCCTTGCCCAACGGCATCCGCCAGGCGCCCTCGTTCTCCGCCTTGGCGGCCTTCAGGAACGCATTGCAAAGGTCGTCATCATTAGAGAACACCCCGGCGTTTTCATGCCCCAGCCCGATAATGATCGCGCCGGTCAGGGTTGCCAGATCAATCACGCCTGCGGGCTTGAACCGTTCCTGTGCGTACCAAAGGACGTCGCACAGCACCAAACGGCCCTCGGCATCGGTGTTGATGATCTCGACGGTGTCGCCCTTCATCGATTTCACCACGTCGCCCGGGCGGGTGGCATTGCCCGACGGCATGTTTTCCACGAGACCAACCAGGCCAACCACATTTGCCTTGGCCTTGCGCAGCGCCAGCGCCCGCATAGCGCCGGCCACGACGCCTGCGCCGCCCATATCCATGGTCATCTCTTCCATGCCGGCGGCGGGCTTCAGGGAAATGCCGCCGGTGTCGAACACCACGCCCTTGCCGACCAGTGCCAGCGGCGCGGCATCCTTGGCGCCGCCCTTCCATTGCATCACCGCAACTTTGGACGGGCTGTCGGAGCCCTGCCCGACGCTCAGCAGCGTGCGCATGCCCAGCTTTTCCAAGTCAGCCTCTTCCAAAATCTCGACCTCCAGGCCGATCTCTTTCATTTCCTCAATGCGGCGGGCAAATTCCGTGGTGGTCAGTACGTTTGCGGGCTCATTGACCAGATCCCGGGTCATATGCACCCCCTCGGCCACCGCCAGCAGCGGCGCGCAGGCGGCCTCCAGTTCCGCGGGCGACTTGGAAGCAATCACCACTTCCCCCTCCGGCTTGTCGTCCTTTGGCGATTTGTGGTTGTCAAAGGTATAGTCCCGCAAGGCCATTCCCATGGTCAGATCCGCAGCCTTGTTCATGCTGCCGGCCATGACGGTCAGCCGCTTGCCAGCAGCCCCCTTCACCAGCTTGGCGCCCGCCTGGCGCGCTTCCACCGGCGTCAGCTTGCGCGGCAGCACCAGCACGTCCAGCGCCTCGGCCTTCATGCCCGCGGGCCAGCCCAGCGAAATCACATCGCCTGCCTTTGCCTTCTTGAAGCCTTCCGAGTCGATCAGCCGGGCAATCGCACCCTTGGCCAGACGGTTGGCACTGCGTGCAGCCTGATCCATGCTGCCTTCCGGCGTCACCAGAACCGCAACACGGCCGGTCATCTCCGCCAGCGCCTTGGGGTCGTATTCGGCAAAACGGATCGGGGTAAGGCTGCTCATTCTTGCGCGCTCCTGCTGAAATCGTTTGGTTCTTGGCACCAGAGGTATCCTGCGCGGCAGCGCTTGGAAAGACCCCCGCGGCACAGTCCGGCACCTGCGGTCCGCCGCCGATCGAAGGCTTGCTCGAGAATGCAGTTTTCCCCGCCATTCAAATCCACTAAGGTCCGGCAAAATAACAATGGCAAGATCTGGGGGGATCGGGTGTCACGCTACGACAGATATGTGCTGTCACAGTATCTGCTCTTCTTTGGCTTCTTTGCCCTGATTCTGGTGGCCGTGTTCTGGGTCAACCGGGCGGTTGTCCTGTTTGATACGCTGATCGGCAACGGGCAGTCCGCGCTGGTGTTCCTGGAATTCACCGCGCTCACCCTGCCGAACCTGATCCGCATGGTGCTGCCGATCGCCGCCTTTGGCGCCGCGGTCTGGGTCACCAACCGGCTCAACGGCGAAAGCGAACTGACCGTGCTGCGCGCCACAGGCACCAGCCCTTGGCAGATGGCCCGCCCTGCTCTGGCATTCGGCATCATCACCGCGCTGATGATGTCGGCGCTGACCCACTATCTGCTGCCCGCCTCGATCAGCCAGTTGGAAGTGCGCGAAAGCGAGGTCTCCCGTAACATCACCGCCAAGCTGCTGAGTGAGGGCGACTTCCTGCACCCTGCAGACGGGGTCACCTTCTACATCCGCCAGATCGACCCGGACGGTACCCTGAACGATGTCTTCCTGTCGGACCGCCGCGACCCGGCGCTGACAGTGACCTATACAGGCGCGCGTGCCTTTCTGGTGCGTGATGGCGCCAGCGCGCATCTGATCATGGTCGAAGGCATGGCGCAGCGGCTGGACCACGAAACACAGCGGCTTTCGACCACCTTCTTCTCGGATTTCTCCTATGATATCAGCTCCCTGGCCCGCAAAGCTGAGAACCCCGCCCGCAATATCCGAGCCATTCCCAGCCTCGAGCTGATTAACAGCACCGCAGCCATTACCAAAAGCGATGGCTATTCCGCGGGCGCCCAGGCCGAAGAGCTGCACCTGCGCTTTGCCCGTGCACTGGTCTGTGTCGCGGTAGCGCTGATCGGATTCTCCGCGCTGATGCTGGGCACCTTCTCCCGCTTCGGGGTCTGGCGTCAGGCTTTCCTCGCCTTCGTCGTGCTGATCTTCATCGAGGGCCTGCGCGGTGTTGTCACTGAACCGGTCTTGCAAAATCCCGGCCTGTGGCCGCTGATCTACGTGCCCGCCCTGCTGGGCCTGGTTGTAGCGCTGATCTTTCTGATCCTGTCTGCCCGTCCGAAGCGGATCCGGGCCCGGACGCCGGAGGCCGCGGCATGAAGCTGGATATCTACTACGCCCGCCGCTTCCTGCAGTGGTTCCTGGTGATCGTTGCGGTACTGATGACGCTAGTGGTGCTGATCGACCTGAACGAGCAGGTCCGCCGCTTCGAAGCGGTCGACCTCAGCCTGGCACAGCTGGTTGGCCTGACGCTGCTGAACATCCCTGCAGCGCTCAGCGAGTTCCTGCCGCTGATCATGATCCTGTCGACCATCGTGCTGTTTGTCGGCCTTGCCCGCAGCAGCGAACTGGTGGTTACCCGTGCCATCGGCCGGTCCGGCATCAGGGCCCTCGCGGCGCCGGTGCTGATGGCCGCCGTTATCGGCGGCCTCGCTGTCACCATGCTCAACCCGATCGCAGCCGCCACTGCCAACCGCTATCAGGATCTGGCCGAGACTTACCACAACGGCGGCCCCTCGGCGCTGTCGCTCAGCGGCGAAGGGCTGTGGCTGCGCCAGGGCGGACTCCGCGGCCAGTCGGTCATTCACGCCAAGGGCTACAGTGGCGATAGCGCCGACATCACACTGTTTGACGTCTCAATCCATGCCTATTCCAATGCCGGCGGGCCGGTGCGCCGCATCAATGCCGACAGCGCCCGGCTGGACGGCAGCAACTGGATCCTGACCAATGCCAAGGTCTGGCCGCTGACGGCCGGCATCAACCCGGAAACCGGCGCTGCTCAGCATGATGAGCTGCAGCTGCCCACAACCCTGACAACGGACCGCATTCGCGATACGCTGGGCTCGGCCAGCGGCATCTCGATCTACGATCTGCCCTCCACCATCCGCGAGCTGTCCGCCGCGGGCTTCACCACCAAGCGGTATGAAGTCCAGTTCCAGGCACAACTGGCCCGGCCGCTGTTCCTGATAGCCATGGTTCTGGTCGGTGCCTCCTTCACCATGCGGCACGCCCGCTTCGGCGGCACCGGCCTGGCGGTGCTGATGGCGGTTCTGTTGGGATTTGGGCTTTATTTCATCCGCAATTTCGCGCAAATCCTTGGCGAGAACGGGCAAATTCCGGTGGCACTTGCCGCCTGGGCGCCGCCTGCTGCCGCAATTTTATTGACCTTGGGACTGCTTCTCCATGCCGAAGACGGGTAATCTGCGCCGCGCCCTGCTGCTTTCCGCCGTACTGCCCTGGCTGGCGCTGTCCTCCCCTGCCCTGCAAGCCCAGACTGCCGTGCCGCCGGATCCGGCCCAGCCCGCGATGCTGGTTGCCGACCAGGTGTTCATCACCCCGGACCGCACCCTGGTGGCAGAAGGCAATGTCGAAGCCTTCCAAGGCAATATCCGGCTGCGCGCTCAAAAGATCACCTTTGACCAGGCCACCGGCACCCTGCAGATCGAAGGCCCGATCCGCATTGACCAGAACGGCGATATCACCATTCTGGCCAATGCCGCGGAGCTGGACCAGGATCTGCGCAACGGCCTGCTGACCGGAGCCCGCATGGTGTTCCAGCAGCAGCTGCAGCTGGCCTCGCTGCAGATGACCCGGGTTAGCGGCCGCTACACGCAGCTTTACAAGACCGCCGTCACCTCCTGCCATGTCTGCGATGACGGCCGCCCGCCGCTCTGGCAGATCCGCGCCGAACGAGTGACCCACGACCAGCTGGAACGGCAGCTCTATTTTGAGAGCGCCCAGCTGCGGGTGCTGGATGTGCCGGTCTTCTACTTCCCGGCAATCCGCCTGCCGGACCCCTCGCTGGAACGGGCCAATGGCTTTCTGGTTCCCTCGGTCCGCTCGACTTCGAACCTCGGCACCGGGCTGAAGATCCCCTATTTCTTCACGTTCGGCCCGCACAGGGATCTGACCCTGGCACCTTATATCTCGTCCAGCACAAAAACCCTGGACCTGCGCTACCGCCAGGCGTTCCGGCGCGGCCGGATCGAGTTCAACGGCGCCTATACCCGGGACGATCTGTACCCGGATCAGGACCGCGGCTACATCTTCGGTGAAGGCCAGTTCGACCTGCCGCGCGATTACCGCTTCACGTTTGACGTCAAGGCGGTCTCGGATGATGCCTATCTCGAAGATTACGGCCTGCCGGATCTCGACCGCCTGCGATCGCGGGCGGAGCTGGACCGGATCCGCCGCGACAGCCTGTTCCACCTATCGCTGACCCATTACAAGACCCTGCGCGACAGCGAGGTCCAAAGCGACATTCCTTCCGGCATTGCAGAGGCCTTCTATCAGAAGCGCTATTTCCCTGCCCTGACCGGCGGCGAAATGCGCTTCACGCTTCAGGGCCACGGCCACCACCGCAGCTCCAGCATCGAAGCCACCGAAACAGACAGCAATGGCCGCGACCTGGCCCGGCTGACGGCCGATCTCAGCTGGAACCGCACCTGGAAGCTTGGCTACGGCCTCCTGGCAGAGGCTGAGCTTGGCGCCGCTGCCGATGCCTTCCGGGCTTACGATGACGCCTTTTTCACCGAAGACGTCACCCGCCTGACACCGCGCGGCGGGCTGACGTTCCGATTGCCGATGACCCGGCGCGAGGCCAGCGGCGCCACCCAGTACCTGGAGCCGATCCTGCAATTGGGCTGGCGGGACGAGGGCGGCGGCGAAGTGGTCAGCGAGGAGAGCCGGTTTGTGGAGTTCGACCAGGGCAATCTGCTGTCGCTGTCCCGCTTCCCATCGACCGATGCGCGCGAAGATGGCTTTACCCTGGTCTATGGCACCAATTGGGCACGCTATTCCCCCAATGGCTGGCAGGCCTATGCCACCATCGGTCAGGTCCTGCGCAGCGAAGACGACGCCCGCTTCACCAAGAGCTCGGGCCTCAGCGGCACATCTTCGGACCTGCTGCTGGCCGGCCAGATCAAATTCGGCGACGGTCTGGCGATCTCCAGCCGCGGTCTGCTGAACGGCTCGCTGAACTTCTCCAAGGCCGAAGTCCGCGGCGATTGGCACACCGAACGGTACAGCCTTTCCGGCACCTACCTGTGGCTTGGCACCGATCCGGACGAGGACCGGACAGAGGAAAGCTCGGAAATCTGGGTCGACGGGCGCTACGATATCAACCCCAGCTGGTCCGCCAGCGCCCGGCTGCGATATGACATTTCCGGCGCCCAAGCAACACGCGCAGGCCTAGGACTGGCTTACCAGAACGAATGCGTAACGGTCGACCTTTCGGTCAACCGCCGCTATACCTCAACAACAAGTGTTGAGCCGACAACGGATTTCGGCTTTACCATCTCGCTCAGCGGTTTCTCCGTGAAGAGCGGCAACAAACAGTACAGGCGGTCATGCAGCAAGACGTGAATACCCGGTTCCCGGCTCCCTTCCTTTCCCGTGCTCTCAAATCCGCAGCCGCACTGGCGCTGGCCGCGGGTCTTTCCCTGACCGGCCTGCCGGCAGCGGCACAGAACCTTTTTGCTCCCGCTATCACCGTGAATGACGAGGTCATCACCCGCTACGAGCTGGAACAGCGCGCCCGCTTCCAGTCGGCGCTGCGGGTTCCGGGCGACCCGCTGGAGACCGCCCGCGATGAGCTGATCAACGACCGCCTCAAACTGGCAGTGCTGGAACAGGCGGGTATTGAACTCTCCGACGAGGATGTCACCGCCGGCATGGAAGAACTGGCGGGCCGCGCCAACCTGTCGCTGAACGACTTCCTGACCGCGCTTCAGCAGCAGGGTGTCGCCCCGCAAACCCTACGCGATTTTACCAAGATCGGCCTGGGCTGGCGCGAGTATACCCGCGCCCGTTTCCTCTCCCAGGCCCGGCCGACTCCGGAAGAGATCGATCGTGCCATGGGGGCTGCAGGCACCGGCAGCGTCCAAGTGCTGCTGAGCGAATTCATCGTGCCGATCAACGAGCAGAACGCAGCTCAGGTCGAAGAGCTGATCGAGCAGGTTTCGCAGCTCAAAGGCTACGACAGTTTTGCCGCCGCAGCCACTCAGTACTCCGCCGCAGCCAGCCGCAACGAGGGCGGCCGCCTGCCGTGGATGCCGCTGACCAAACTGCCGCCCCAGCTGCAGGAAATCGTGCTGGCGCTGAAGCCGGGTGAGATTTCCGAACCGCTGCCGCTGCAAAACGCCGTGGCACTGTTCCAGATGCGCGGCGTGCGTGAGGTCGAGGGCGCCGCTCCGCGCTATACCGCAATCGAATACGCCACCTACTACCTGCCCGGCGGGCGAACACCGGAAAGCCTGACTGCAGCGCAGGAGGTCGTGAACAGAGTCGACACCTGCGAGGACTTTTACGGCCTGGCGCAGGGCCAGGACCCTTCGGTGCTGGACATCCAAAGCCTGCCCCCCGCGGACATCCCCCGCGACATTGCGCTGGAACTGGCCAAGCTCGACCCCAGCGAAACCTCCACCGCGCTGACCCGCAACAACGGCCAGACGCTGATGGTTCTGATGCTTTGCGGCCGCACTGCCGACCTCGGTGAAGGCGCCAACCGCGAAACCGTGGCCAATGCGCTTACCGGGCAGCGGCTGACTTCGCTGACTGACAGCTTCCTGGAACAGCTGCGCGCAGACGCCCGGATCGACATCAAATGACCTCCTCCGGGCCTGTTGCTCTCAGCTGCGGTGAGCCCGCAGGCATCGGCCCGGAGATCGCCGTCAAGGCCTGGGAAACCCTGCGCGCCGCCTGCCCGTTCTTCTGGATCGGCGACCCGCGCCACCTGCCCGCCGGCACCCCGGTCAAGGAAATCGCCGCCCCGGCAGAGGCCGCGGCAGCCTGCGCGGACCACTTCCCCGTGATGCCGCTCGCCTTCGGCGGCAGCGCCGCGAAGGGGACCGCTGACCCGGCCAATGCCGCCGGTGTCATCCAATCCATCGAAACCGCCGTGCGGCTGGTCCAGCAGGGTGAAGCCTCTGCCGTTTGCACCGCCCCCATCCACAAGAAAGCGCTGATTGACGGCGCAGGATTTGCTTACCCCGGACATACCGAGTTCCTCGCGTCTCTTGCGGGCCGGGACCGCGTGGTGATGATGCTGGCCAGCGAGCAGCTGCGGGTGGTGCCTGCCACCATCCACATTGCCCTGTCGGACGTGCCAACGGTGCTGACCCCGGGCCTCCTGCGCGAAACCGTTGAAATTACCGCCGCAGGCCTGCGCGGCCAGTTCGGCATCGCCGCGCCGCGCATCGCAGTTGCGGGCGTCAACCCGCACGCAGGCGAAGGCGGCGCCATGGGCCGCGAAGAACTCGACTGGATCAACGCGCTGGTCGTTGAGATGCAGAATGAAGGGTTGAACATCACCGGCCCGCACCCCGCCGACACTATGTTCCATGCCGCCGCCCGTGCGCGCTACGACGCGGCCGTCTGCATGTACCACGACCAGGCGCTGATCCCGATCAAGACGCTGGACTTCGACCGCGGCGTCAACGTGACCCTGGGGCTGCCCTTCATCCGCACCTCCCCCGATCACGGCACCGCCTTCGACATCGCAGGCACAGGTCAGGCCAACCCTTCCAGCCTGATCGAGGCGCTGAAGCTGGCGCAAGCCATGGCCGCCAGCACTTGATTCTTCTACTGGCGGCAAATATCCCCGCCGGAGGCATGAAAATTCCGGCGCGCCCCCCCGCGCCCTGTCCCAAGGTCCAGATGACATGAGCGCCATCGACTCTCTCCCTCCCCTGCGTGAGGTGATCGCCACCCATCAGCTGTCGGCGCGCAAATCGCTGGGCCAGAACTTCCTTCTTGACCTCAACCTCACCGCCAAGATCGCCCGCCAGGCAGGCGACCTCACCGGCTGCGACGTGCTGGAGATCGGCCCCGGCCCCGGCGGCCTGACCCGCGGCCTGCTGGCCGAAGGTGCCCGCCGCGTTCTGGCGGTGGAGAAGGATCAGCGCTGCCTGCCCGCACTGCAAGAGATCGCGGATGCCTATCCGGGCCGCTTCGACGTCATCAACGGCGACGCGCTGGAGATCGACCCGCTGGAGCATCTCACACCGCCGATCCGCATCGCTGCCAACCTGCCCTACAACGTCGGCACCGAACTTCTGGTGCGCTGGCTGACGCCCAAAGCATGGCCGCCTTTCTGGCAGAGCCTCACCCTGATGTTCCAGCGCGAAGTGGCCGAGCGCATCGTGGCGCAGCCCGGCACCAAGGCCTATGGCCGCCTGGCGATCCTGGCGCAGTGGCGCGCGGATGCAAGGATCGTGCTGTCGCTGCCCCCCGGCGCCTTCACCCCGCCGCCCAAGGTCTCCAGCGCCGTGGTGCATCTGGACGCCCTGCCGGAACCGCGTTTCCCGGCCGATGCTGCGATCCTGTCCCGCTTGGTGGCCGCCGCCTTCAACCAGCGCCGCAAGATGCTGCGTGCCTCGCTCAAGGGCATCTCGCCCGATATTGAGGCGCATCTGACGGCGGCCGGTATTCCGCCGACTGAGCGTGCCGAGCAAGTGAGCCTCGAGGCCTTCTGCGCCCTGGCCCGCGAAGTGGCCAAGGCCTGATCCTCATTCCCCAAAGAACTTGCCGGAGCATGATTCCCCGATGACCCAGCCCGTCGCCCCGCGCCCGACCCTCCTGTCCGTAAACGTCAACGCGGTCGCCTATTTGCGCAACCGGCGCGAGGTGCCCTGGCCCGACCTGATCGACATCTCCCGCGCCATCCTGCAGGCCGGCGCCCACGGCATCACCGTGCATCCGCGTCCGGATGAGCGCCACATCCGCTTTTCCGACCTGCCCGCCCTGTCGCGGCTGATCGCCGAGGAATTCCCGCAAGCCGAGTTCAACATCGAGGGCTACCCGACCCGCCATTTCATCGACCTGGTGCTGGAAAACAAACCGCATCAGGTGACACTGGTCCCTGACACCCCGGAACAGTCCACCTCCGACCACGGCTGGGACTTTGCCGCCGACGGCGAAATGCTCCTGCCCATCGCCGGGGAGTTCAAGGCGGCCGGCATCCGAGTCTCCTACTTCGTGGACGCCAGCCCGGCTGACCCCGCACTGGCGCGGCAGGCGGGTGCCGACCGGATCGAGTTCTACACCGGCCCCTACGCAGAACAAACCACGTCCGGTGCCGTCGCGCAGGAGCTTGGCAAGATCAAGGACACCGCCGACGCCGCCCGCGCGTTGGCCGCGGACGGCAACGGCTCGCTGATGATGAACGCAGGCCATGACCTGACCGTGGAAAATCTCCCCGGCCTGCGCCAGGCCATCCCCGATCTGGCCGAAGTCTCCATCGGCCATGGCCTGACTGCCGACGCCCTGATGCTGGGGTTCCCCGAAGCTGTCCGCCGCTACTTGCGGGTGCTTGGCCACGAGGCCTGAACGGCGCCACAGCGGACCGCCTTCACGAAAAACCCCCGGGGCCAGCGGCTCCGGGGGGTTTGCATATCTGACTGAAACCCGCTTACTCGGCGGCTTCTGCCGGGCCATCCTCTGCCTTCGGCTTCGGTTTGGCGCGCGGCCGGCTTGGCTTCTTCAGCGCCGGGGCGTCGCCGCCTCCGCCTGCCGCTTCAGCTCCCTCAGCCTTGGCTGCGGGCTTGCGGGCGCGGGGCTTGCGGGCCGGGGCTTTCTTCGGGGACGCTTCCTCGCCGCCTTCTGCCGGAGCCGCGCTCTGGCTCTCCGGGGTTTCGACGAGGCCGCTGTCCTGGCCGTTGCCGTTGTCGCCGCGCGGATCAATCACCTCCGGCTGCGGCGCGCTGGCCGGGTCGCTGTCTGCCGCGGCAGTGGCTGCCGCCTCGCGCTCCTGGCGCTCCAGCCGTTCCGCGCGCTCGCGGTCGCGCTCGGCCTGGCGCTCGCGGTTCTGGCGCTCCTGTTCCTCGCGGCGCGCCTCGATCTCGCGCTGCGCCTCGTTCAGCATCCGCAGGTAATGCTCCGCGTGCTGCTGGAAGTTCTCGGCCGCAACCCGGTCATTGCCCAGCTGCGCGTCGCGGGCCAGCTGGTTGTATTTGTCGATGATCTGCTGCGGGGTTCCGCGCACCTTGCCTTCGGGGCCGGAGCTGTCGAACACCCGGTTGACCACATTGGCGCCGTTCGGGCGATTCCGGTTCGACTTGGAGCGTGAACGTGATTTGGACGATCTCATATGCCTATCATAAGCCTTGAGTTAATGCGCCGTTGACCCTGTACAGCGCGCCTCGGCGCCGGATCGTTAGCTTTTTTGGGCTTGATGCCGCGGGAATGCTTGGAAAGCGTTCACCTCATACGGCTCATCTTGAGTAACCATGTTCCGGAGCCCCAGACAAGGGGGCCAAAGGGATTTTCTGTGTTTTTTCGGCCGAATCTGCGGATTTTCGCGTTAAAATCCGCAATTTGAGGGGGAATGCGCCCGTACTACCCGGTCGCGCCCGTCCAGGTCCGGCAGCACCGCGATGCCACTGAAACCTGCTGCCTCCAGCAATGCGCTGACCGCCTGGCCCTGGGTCGGGCCGATTTCCAGCAGCAGCCGCCCGCCCGGTGCCAGATGCGCGGCTGCCTGCGCGGCAATCTTCCGGTAGGCCCCCAGCCCGTCGCCGCCATCGGTCAGGGCGATGCCTGGCTCATGCCCGCGCACCTCGGCTGACAGCCCCTCCATCTCATCCAACGCGATATAGGGCGGGTTCGACACGATCAGGTCAAACTGCCCCTCAACATTTTCAAACCAATCCGATTTCTGGATATCGGCGCGCGCCTCCACCCGGTGCAGCACCGCGTTGGCGCTGGCCTGCAGGCAGGCCGCCTCGCTGATGTCGACCCCCAGCGCGGTGGCCTCCTGCCGTTCCGCCAGCAGAGTTACCAGAATGCAGCCGGAGCCGACGCCCAGATCCAGCACCCGCGCGTAAGGTTCAGCCAGCGCTGCCTCGATCAGGATCTCGGTCTCCGGCCGCGGGTCCAGAACATCCCGCGAGACCTTAAACCGGCGGCCGTAGAACTCCCGCTCGCCGATCAGATGCGACACCGGCACCCGCACGGCACGCAGCGAGATCAGCTGCTCATAGCGTTCCGCCACTTCCGCCGCCAGCTCCTCCGGCGCAATCAGGGTGACACGGCTGGCCTCGATCCTGGCCGCATGCGCCAGCAGCACCCGCGCATCGCGTGCCGGGTCCGGCACCCCGGCGGCCCGGAGCTTGGCCGTTGCTGCCGCCATTGCCTGTGCCGCGGTCTCAGCCATGCTCACTGCCCCATCTCGGCCAGCAGCCGCGCCTGATTGTCCGCGGTCAGCGCGTCGATGATCTCGTCCAGGTCGCCGCCCATCACCTGATCCAGCTTGTAAAGCGTCAGGTTGATGCGGTGATCGGTCATGCGGCCTTGCGGAAAGTTGTAGGTCCGGATGCGCTCGGACCGGTCGCCTGAACCAACCTGGCTGGCCCGGTCCGCCGAGCGTTCGCTGTCGATCCGCTGGCGTTCCAGGTCATAAAGACGTGTCTTCAGCACCTGCATGGCGATCTCGCGGTTGCGGTGCTGGGACTTTTCCGACGAGGTCACTACCAGCCCGGTCGGCAAGTGGGTGATCCGCACCGCTGAGTCGGTGGTGTTCACATGCTGCCCGCCTGCGCCGGACGCGCGCATGGTGTCGATACGAATGTCGTTGGCGTCGATATGTATATCCACATCCTCCGCCTCCGGCAGCACCGCCACGGTGGCGGCCGATGTATGGATGCGCCCGCCGCTTTCGGTCGTTGGCACCCTCTGCACCCGGTGCACGCCGGATTCGTACTTCAAGCGGGCAAAGACGTTTTCGCCCTTGATATGGGCAACCACTTCCTTGATGCCGCCCAGCTCGGTTGCCTGCTCCTCGATGATGTCAAACTTCCAGCCCTGCCCCTCGGCATAACGCTGGTACATGCGCAGCAGGTCGCCCGCGAACAAAGCCGCCTCATCGCCGCCGGTGCCGGGGCGGATTTCCAGCATCGCCGGGCGGCTGTCCGCCGCGTCCTTGGGCAGCAGTGCCAGCTGCAGCGCGTGCTCAGCTTCAGGAATGGCCGCCTTCAAGGCCGGGATCTCCTCCGCGGCCAAATCCTTCATGTCCGGATCCGCCAGCATCAGCTCGGCCTCTTCCAGATCGCCCAGCAGCTTGCGGTAGGCCGTCACCTGCTCCGCCACCGGCCGCAGGTCGGAATATTCCTTGGCCAGAGCAGCAATATCCCCGCCCCCGGCACCATCCGCCATAGCGGCTTCAAGATACTGAAACCGCTGCAGGATCTGTTCCAGCCGTTCTTCGGGGACCATGGGTGCGCCTATTGTTGCTCATGTTTTGGCCAAGTGACCCCCATGTGATATGCTAGACCCATGCGACATGCCAGAGCCCTTATTGCCACAATCCTCCTCACCCTGCCCGGCGTAGGGCTGGCGGATGTGAAGGGACCGGGCGGCAGGACCATCGACTGCTACTGCACCGACAAATCGGGCGCCCGGGTGGAACTGGGCGAACTGCGCTGCCTGCAGGTGGACGGGCGGATGTTCATGGCGCAATGCCAGATGTCGCTGAACGTGCCGATGTGGCGCGAGGTGCAAAGCAGCTGCCTGTCAGCGTCGCTGGCCCCGCTGCCCGGCATTTCAGGCGCCCCGTCAGAGCTGCCGCGGCTCTGATTCACTGCGTCCCAGCTGCATTACAGTTCATACAAAGAAAATAGGAACCCTGGAAACGCTCCTCATTTGGACTTCACCCATTTTTCCAGCTCGCCATCGTAGCGATAGGTCACCACAACACCGCCGAGACTGATCGGGTAGAATACATCAATGGTGGCGTCATCGATGCGGGAATAGTGCTGGGCCCACTTGGATTTTGCCGCGTCAACACCCCTGCAGTGTATCCGCCTCCCGTCGCCAAGATCGAGCACTGCAATATAATCCAACCGGCCTGTCCTCCCTGGCTGGTGCAATCCAACTGGCACCTGAAGCGCTTCTCAACAAACTAAGGCTCTACCGCCGAAGGCGGAAGAACCAGCGAACAGGCGGGTGCCTCCGCTTACTCCCCAGCAGCAGAAGCCTGCGGCGCATCCTCCAACGCCGCCAGCCAGCCGTTGATCCGCTCCTTGTTGGCGCCCAGGTCAGAGCGGCCGAACCGCAGGCGGGCATAGACCTTCAGCAGATCGCCGTCCTGCGCCGCGGTGGTGTAGTCGGGAAAGCCCAGCACCTGGGTGCGGGTGATATAGGTCACCATCCCGTCATCCGGCCCGCCCGCCAGCACGCTGGTGCGCGGCGCGTGGCTGGCGATGCGGTGGAACCGCTCCAGCCCGTCCGGGCCGGTGCGCACCACCCGGAACACGCCGCCGCGGAATTCCTTGTCCTCGCTCAGCTCCGGCTGAGTGTTCCAATCCAGCGGATCGCTCGGCGCCAGCCGGATGAACCCCAGTCCGGCGACAATCGCGGCCAGCAGCAGCCAGCCCAGCAGCATCAGCCGCCTCAATGCGGTTTCAAGGTCACCCCTTGCCTCCTCCTCACGCGGCCCTCCCCCGGCCTCACGTTCAGGCCGGACCGCTTATTTTGTTTGCACGCCCGGCAGCACGCACAACAGCTCATAGAGCAGGTTGGCGCCCACAAGGGCGGTGTTGCCCGAGGGATCATAAGGCGGCGACACCTCCACCAGGTCGCAGCCAACGATATTCACCCCCTTCAGCGCCCGTATCAGCTCCAGCGCCTGCGGCGTTGTCAGTCCGCCGATTTCCGGCGTGCCGGTGCCCGGCGCATAAGCCGGGTCAAGACTATCGATATCATAGGAGACATAGACCGGCCTATTGCCGATATCGCGGCGAATTTCCGCACCCATCTGGTGCAGCGAGCGGTTCCACAGCTCCTGCGCCGGGAAGTGCTGAAAGCCCCAGCCCTGCGCCTCGGAAAAATCGGTGGCGGCATAACCGGTCCCGCGGATGCCGATCTGATAGGTCTTGTCCGGGACGATCAGCCCTTCTTCATAAGCGCGGCGGAACACCGTGCCATGGGTTTCGCGCTCGCCGAACATCTCGTCGTTCACATCGGCATGGGCATCCACATGCATCAGTGCAACGGGGCCGTATTTCTTGGCAATCGCGCGCAGGATCGGCAGGGTGATCGAATGATCGCCGCCCATCGCAACCGGGATCACCCCGCCCGACAGGATCGCGTCGTAGCTGTCCTCGATGATGCGCAGCGAATCCTTCAGCGAAAACGTGTTGATCGCCAGATCGCCGATATCGGCGATGTTCAGGCTGTCGAACGGCGCCGCCCCGGTCGCCATGTTGTAGGGCCGCAGCATCGCGCTCTCGGCCCGGATCTGTTTGGGGCCGAACCGCGTGCCCGACCGCCAGGAAGTGCCGATGTCCATCGGAACCCCCAGCACTGCCACATCCAATCCCTCCAGCGAGGTTGCCTGCGGCAGCCGCATATAGGTGTTCGGCCCGGAAAACCGCGCCAGGTCGTTTCCGCTGATCGGTTGATTGAAGTCAGTCATTGTCTCTCACGTTTCCGCCAAGGCGGCAGATGCATCCCGCCGCTGCCTGTTCCGGCAATAACACCTGCGCCGCGGCTGTCAAAGGGCGGAGACCGCCGCCGCGGCTCCGCCCCAAGGAGTGGTGCAGAGGCGCCGCGCCTTACCCGTTCAGCGGCTGCGCCCGTTCTACCAGCCGGGCAAAAAAGGACGCCCCCACCGGCGCAATCGCATCATTGAAGTCGTACTTCGGGTGATGCAGCCCGGCGCTGTCGCCCTGTCCCAGGAACAGGTAGGAGCCGGGCCGCGCCTGCAGCATATAGGCAAAATCCTCTGCCCCCATCTCGCGCCCGCCATCCGCTTCCACATTGGACTCGCCGGAAATCTCCCGCGCGACGTCCACCGCAAAACCGGTTTTTTCCGCGTCGTTGAAGGTGGCCGGATAGCCGACCTCATAGTCCAGTTCCGCCTCGACCCCGTAGCTGGCCGCCTGCCCCGCGACGATCTCCTTCATACGCCGCATCACCATTTTCTGAACTTCGGGGTTAAAGGTGCGCACGGTGCCGTTGATATAGGCGGTGTCCGGGATCACGTTGTCGACGGTGCCGGTGTGAATCTGGGTGACCGAAACCACCAGATCCTCCAGCGTGTGGTGATTGCGGCTGACGATGGTCTGGATCGCCTGCGCCATGCCGCAGGCCGCCATCACCGGATCACGGGTCTCATGCGGCATCGCCCCATGGCCGCCCTTCCCCTGAATATGGATGTGAAACGTGTCCACCGCCGCCATCAGCGCCCCTGGCGTGGTCAGGAAATGCCCCTCCGGCAGGCCGGGCGCGTTGTGCAGCGCATAGACCTCGCCGATATCAAACCGCTCCATGATGCCTTCCTCGACCATGATGCGGGCGCCGCCGATCGCCTCCTCCGCGGGCTGGAAGATCAGCGCCGCCCGGCCCCGGAAATTGCGCGTCTCCGCCAGGTATTTCGCCGCCCCCAGCAGCATCGCGGTATGGCCGTCATGGCCGCAGGCATGCATGTTGCCCGCGTGGCCTGAGGCGTACTCCACCCCGGTTTCTTCCGGGATCGGCAGCGCATCCATATCCGCGCGCAAGCCGATGGTCGGCCCCTCTCCCTGCCCGTTGATGATCGCCACCATGCCGGTCTGCGCGATGCTTTCATGCAGCTCATCAACCCCGAACTCCCGCAGCCGCTCCGCCACAAAACCCGCCGTCTTGGGCAGATCCAGCGCCAGCTCCGGGATCTGGTGCAGATGCCTCCGCCAGGCCTTCATCTCCTCGGCAAAATCGGCAATACGGTTCACAACGGGCATCGGGGTGGACTCCTGCTCCAGACTCGGGATGATGCATCTGACACCGGAACAAGAGCAGCCGCAATGCAAGAAACAGACCTGATCCACGACCAGACCGCAGGCATCGAGCGCCTGCTGGAAATCATGGCACGCCTGCGCGATCCCGAAACCGGCTGCCCTTGGGACATCGAACAGGATTTCGCCACCATCGCCCCTTATACCATTGAAGAGGCGTATGAAGTTGCTGACGCGATCGAACGTGAAGCCTGGGATGAGCTGAAAGGGGAACTGGGCGATCTGCTGTTCCAATCGGTCTTCCACGCCCAGATGGCACAGGAAGCCGGGCATTTCTCCTTCCAGGACGTGGTCAGGACGATGTCGGACAAGATGGTCTCGCGCCACCCGCATGTGTTCGGGGACGAAAGCCGCGAGAAATCAGCCGAACAGCAGACCCGCGACTGGGAGGCGATCAAGGCCGCCGAACGCGCAGGAAAAGCGCAAAAGGGCACGCTGGACGGCGTTGCGGTCGGCTTGCCCGCCCTGCTGCGCGCCTACAAACTGCAGAAACGCGCCGCCCGCGTCGGCTTCGACTGGCCCTCCGCCGACAATGTCATCGCCAAGATCACCGAAGAATGCGCTGAGCTGGTCGAGGCCCGCGACAGCCTCTCCCATGCGGAAGTCGAAGAGGAATTCGGCGACCTGCTGTTTGTGATGGCCAACCTCGGCCGCCATCTGGGGGTTGAGCCCGAAGCCGCCCTGCGCGCCGCCAACGCCAAATTCACCCGCCGGTTCGAAGGCGTCGAAGCCAAGCTCGCCGCCCGCGGCAAACGCCCCGAGGACAGTGATCTGGCGGAAATGGACGCGCTCTGGGATCAGGTCAAAGCCGACGAGCGCGCCTGAGCGCGCCCCTCGCCTTCATCTTTCCCCGAACACTCAAATCCCGGCGGCCCCGCCACCGGGTCCCACCGGCTCCGGAATCAGACCAGGCTCGCCTTTTTCAGCGCCGAGGACATTGCCTTGTAGTCCTCGATGATTTTTTCCTTCTTCATCAGCTCTTTCCAAAGCTTCTCGGCAGTCTTCTTGTCGTCGACCGCGACGTTGACCATTACGTCTTTCAGCTTCTTCACATCTGTGATGCCCAGCAGCTTGGCCGCCTTCTTGGGATCGCCCATGCCGTTTTCGGCGACGTATTTCTTGTACTCGTCGCTGCCGGTGAACCCCATCACGTCCTTGTTCAGCATCTTCACGACCTCATCCTTGCCGGTCGCGATGATCTTCTTCCAGTCGCCGTTCTTGAAGTCGCCCTTGTCGGCCAGCGCCTTAGCGGCGAGATGGGTCTTGGAGGTGATGTTGACCGGCTCCTTGCCCTTCTTCTGGTCCATGTATCGGGTCCAGAGCGATTCCGGATTGCCCTTATTCTGGGTGAACATGAACTCGTTCAGGCAGTAGCGCCGCTTGCAATAATCCATGTAGGCGGCGGTCATCTTCTTGTCTTTCAGGATGTCGCCAACAACTTTGGGCTCTTTGGGCATGTCTTGTTTTCCCCATACAAATCAATGTGTTTCCGGCCAAACAATGCCGTACCAATAAGGCCCGCGATCCGGGCCGGCAGTCACTGCCTCGCCCGCGGGCCATCCCGCCCGTGACGCAGCGTAAGGCAACTATAGGAAGCAAACGCGGGGGCGGCAAACTTCCGTCGCAGAAAATCTCCGGAAATTTGCAAAGGTTTGCGCGGCAGCGGTTCAATCCCGGCTGAACTGCGCGTAGTCTCGTGGCTCACGACCAGCGGAGGCCGACATGAGCGCCAGGAAAATCATCATCGACACCGATCCGGGCCAGGATGATGCCGTCGCCATCCTGCTGGCGCTGGCCAGTCCTGAGGAACTGGACCTGCTCGGCATCACCTGTGTTGCCGGCAATGTGCCGCTGAAGCTGACCAGCAAGAACGCCCGCATCGTCTGCGAAGCCGCGGGCCATACAGATGTGCCGGTCTATGCCGGCAACAAGGCGCCGCTTGCCCGGCCGTTGATCACCGCCGAACATGTGCACGGCCAGACCGGACTCGACGGCCCCGAGCTGTGGGAACCGCAAATGCCGGTGGCCGAGGGCAATGGCGTCGATTTCATCATCGAAACGTTGCGGGCGCTTGATCCGGGCACCGTCACCCTCTGCACCCTGGGCCCGCTCACCAATATCGCCGCCGCCTTCAACACCGCGCCCGACATCATCGAACGGGTGCAGGAGATCGTGATGATGGGCGGCGCCTATTTCGAGGTGGGCAACATCACTCCGGCGGCTGAGTTCAACATCTACGTCGACCCGGAAGCCGCTGAAATCGTGTTCAGATCCGGCGCACCGATCACTGTGATGCCGCTCGATGTGACACATAAGGTGCTGGCCACCAAGCCGCGCGTCGAGGCGATCCGCGCCCTCAATACTCGGGTCGGCCACTTCACCGCCGAAATGCTCGATTTCTTCGAACGCTTCGATGTGGAGAAATACGGCTCCGAAGGCGGCCCGCTGCATGATCCCTGCGTGATCGCCTGGCTCTTGAAGCCGGAGATGTTTTCGGGCCGCCACGTGAATGTCGAGATCGAAACCGCCTCCGACCTCACCCTCGGCATGACTGTCGCCGACTGGTGGGGGGTCACGGACCGCAAGCCAAATGCCCTGTTCATCGGCGATGCGGACGCCGACGGCTTCTTCAATCTTCTGACCGAAAGGCTCGCCCGCCTATGAGCGCCGCCCTGCATCTCGCCAAACCCGAACACCTGGACACCGTGCTGGCGTTGGTCGCCGCCTTCCACGCCGAATCCGGGCTGGACAGCAGCGACGAGCACCGCCGCGCCGGGATCGAGCCGCTGCTGAACGGCCACCCTTACGGCGCCGTCTACCTGATCGGCCCGACCCGGGCGCCGATCGGCTATATCGTGATAACCTTCGGCTGGTCGGTTGAATTCGGCGGCATGGACGGCTTTGTCGATGAGCTTTACATCCGCCCCGCCGTGCGCGGCCGCGGCATCGCCACCGAAGTGCTGACCGAATTGCCGAAATCACTGGCCAGTGCCGGCATGCGCGCGCTGCACCTTGAGGTCGACCGCGGCAACGAGACCGCCCAGCGGCTCTATTTGCGCACCCGCTTCCAGCCGCGGAAAAACTACATCCTGATGAGCAAGGAGCTCTGAAACTCCGCTGCAAAGGCGCCCCACCTGCAGGGAAGGCCCGGAAATCACCGGATCTCCGGGCCGCAGCCCGCCGCGGATCCCGGCATCTCGCGGCGGGCCTTCCACCCCTCCCCGGCAAAAGCCCGCCGCTGAACGCCCGCCTCCGGCAGAATTGCGCTGCTGTCCCCGCCGCGCGCATTTATGCGGAACCATCCCCCAAGGCTCGGCGTTATAGTCCCGTCTGCGGCCCGCAATAGGGCCGCCTTCGACCTGAAAATGGAGATACCAAATGACTTTCCGCTGGATCCCTGCACTTGCAAGTTCCGCTGTACTGGGCTTGGGCGCCTGTACCAACCTGACCCCGGAACAGCGCACCGTTGCCGGTGTGGCAGGCGGTGCCGCAGCCGGCCTGATCGCAGCCGACGCGCTCAAGGCTGACGACGACTGGCGCCTGATCGCGGCCCTTGGCGGCGCCGCCGCAGGCACCCTGGTTGCGCAAAACAACCAGAGCCGGCAGTGCGCCTATTCCCGCGGCGACGGCACCTATTACACCGCCCCGTGCTAATAACAAATTCCCGATCTGGCGCCCGCCCCCCGGCCGGGGCGCCAGATCTCCGGATGCAGCCTGTCAGGCCGCCTCCCTGGCATCAGCGTATTTCACCACCAAGATTCAACCGCTGGACCGGATCATCCGGTGACGCGGTCTGGCCGCTGAACGGATAGGTTCCCGGCTCGCTGCATCCCAGAAGGGTCGAAAGAACTGCACAGATTGCCACTGTGCGCAAAGCCCGCATCGTCATGGCCTGTTCCCCTTTCCGGCAGCGCCTGCTGCGCCGCGCAAGAACAAGTTACCATGACGCCAGCGTGAGCGTCTGTGATCCCGGCCACATATGCTGTTTCCGGCAGGTATCGGGTCAGATTAACGCGTAATCCCGGAAACTTGCCGCCTCGCCCAGTTTCTTCCCGTCACGGCCAAGCAGCGGCCAGATCACCGCCCCCTGGATCTCGAACCGCCGCCCTGAGGCGCTGATCCGAACACCTGCATAGTTGCCGATGAACCCCTTGGCCCGCATCTCCGCAAACATCGCATCGCGCTGCTCCCGGTGCGCAGGCTCCGCCGTCAGCCGCGACGGCATCGACGTCAGCTGTTCCCAGCCCAACTCCCACAGCGCCTGCGCCGCCAGGTTGCCATAGGTCAGCACCGGATCGGCGGCAGTGTTGTGCGACAGCACCGGGAACGGAGCGCGGTACAGCGCCTCGGCATCCGCGTTGTCCAGCAGCGCGCGGCCTGTCGCTTGTTCAAAGGACCGCAGCAGCAGCTCTGCGTGCGCGGATTGATAGCTGTTTTCCGGTCCGGGTGCCTGCATCTCTGCCGCCTCTGAAGAACAATCCCGCTGGAGCAATAGACTGCCTCCGCTTTTTCTTCCAGCCGCTCTGCATGCGAACCAGCTGGCGCACAAAGCAAAAAACCCCGCCAGACAGGCGGGGCTTTCAGGCGGGTTATCCCGCCAATCTCTTGGCCTGCTGGCTTACTTCAGGATCGAGCGGCCCGCGTATTCGGCCACTTCGCCCAGCGCTTCCTCGATGCGGATCAGCTGATTGTACTTGGCAAGCCGATCAGAGCGTGCCAGCGAGCCGGTCTTGATCTGGCCGCAGTTGGTGGCAACCGCCAGATCGGCAATGGTGGCGTCCTCGGTCTCGCCGGAGCGGTGCGACATCACGTTGGTGTAGCGGGCGCGGTGGGCCATATCGACCGCCTTCAGGGTCTCGGTCAGGGAGCCGATCTGGTTCACCTTCACCAGCATCGAGTTCGCCACGCCGCGCTCAATGCCATCGGCCAGACGTGCCGGGTTGGTCACGAACAGATCGTCGCCCACCAGTTGCACGCTGTTGCCGATCTTGTCGGTCAGCAGCTTCCAGCCGTCCCAGTCGTCCTCGGACATGCCGTCTTCGATGGAGATGATCGGATAGTCGTTGACCAGCGCCGCCAGATAGTCGGCGTTTTCCTCGGAGGTCAGGCTCTTGCCTTCGCCGGACAGAACGTATTTGCCGTCCTTGTAGTACTCGGTCGCCGCGCAATCCAGCGCCAGGTAGATTTCCTCGCCCGGCTTGTAGCCCGCTTTCTCGATGGATTTCAGGATGAAGTCCAGCGCTTCGCGGGAGGAGCCGATGTTCGGGGCAAAGCCGCCCTCGTCGCCGATTCCGGTGCTGAGGCCCGCCGCCGAAAGCTCTTTCTTCAGGGTGTGAAACACCTCGGAGCCCATCCGCACCGCCTCGCGGATGTTGTCCGCGGCCACCGGCATGATCATGAATTCCTGGATGTCGATCGGGTTGTCGGCGTGCTCGCCGCCGTTGATGATGTTCATCATCGGCACCGGCAGCACACGGGCCGAGGTGCCGCCGATGTAGCGGTAGAGCGGCTGGGTGGTGAAATCCGCCGCGGCCTTGGCCACTGCCATCGACACGCCCAGGATCGCATTGGCGCCCAGGCGGCCCTTGTTCTCGGTGCCGTCCAGCTCGATCATCGCCTGGTCAACTGCGACCTGCTCGGTGGCGTCAAAGCCGACAAGCTCCTCAGCGATCTCGCCGTTCACCGCGGCCACCGCTTCCAGCACGCCCTTGCCCATGTAGCGGGACTTGTCGCCGTCGCGCTTCTCCACCGCCTCGTAGGCGCCAGTCGATGCGCCCGAGGGCACGGCAGCACGGCCCATGGTGCCGTCTTCCAGGATCACGTCGACCTCAACCGTCGGGTTGCCCCGGCTGTCGAGGATCTCACGGGCGTGAATGTCGATAATGGTGCTCATCTGTCCATCCTTGGTTGGGCCTGAAAGCGGCGCGTTTTGCTGCCAGCGTCATACCAGCCGCGGCAGAAATGTAAACCGTGCACGTTATCGCTAACACACCTAAATCCGACAGGTTAGGGCTAACAAGGCGCTGTTTGCGCCAACAGGCCTGCGGAAAACTGCGCGCCGGAACCCGGCCCGGGGCGTCAGGCCGCAGCCGCTAGCGCCCGGCGCGCCCGCCGTGCCAGCCGCTGCTCGCGCACAAAGGTATAGAGGCCGGAGCCGATGATCAGCGCCGCCCCGGTCAGGGTCAGCGTATCTGGCCGCTCGCCAAAGACCAGCACGCCCGCCAGGATCGAAAACAGAAGGCGCGTGTAACGGAACGGCGTCACCGCCGAGGCATCCCCCACCCGCATTGCGGTGACAATGCCGTAGTAGCCCAGAACGCCGAACAGCACCCCGCCTGCCATCATCAGATATTCATTCTGCTCCATCACCTGCGCCTCGCCGGGGGTGAAGGCCAGCAGCAGCAGACCCGCAGGAATGACCGCCAGGAACGCTTGGAAGCTGACAACGGTGGAGGGCACCGCGCTGTCCATCACCCGCGTCATCAGGTCCCGTGCGGCAACCCCCAGCACGGCAATCAATACCAGCAAAACAGCAGGTTCAAAACTGTCGAGCCCCGGCCGGATGATCAGCAGCACCCCGGCAAAGCCGGTGCAGATTGCCAGCCAGCGCCGCCAGCCGACCTGTTCGCCCAGAAACAGCGCTGCCCCCATGGTGATCACCAGCGGCGTCGCCTGAAACACCGCCGCGACCGTGGAAATGTCGACCAGCGCCAGCGCCGAGGCGAACCCCAGCGCCGATACGGCCTCCATTGCAGCCCGCAGAACCGGCCTGATCCGCCAGGACCGCGGCGCAAACAGCCGGTGCCCCTGCAACTTCGCCATCACCGCAAAGACCAGCCCGCTGCCGATACCAAGACAGATCAGGATCTGCCCCACCGGCAAAGTGCCCGACAACTGCTTGATGAACATGTCCTCAAGCGTGAAGGCCGCCATCGAGGCGATGACCAGCAGAATGCCGTGCAGGTTGTTCATGTGCGCGCGTCCCGTATCTCGTCCCGGCAGCATGCCGGGCCATCCGGGCAAAAAACACCAGTGCCCAGGCACCGGCAACTCCGTTTCCGACCCCGCTCCATGACAAGTCGTTACGGCAATCATCAAGAGTTATGATATATGTTAAGGAACGGCGGCTCCCGTTTTCAGGCGCGCGGCGCTCCAGCCGCGCCCCGGTTTCCTGACGAAAACGTACCACGGATTGCGCCGCCTGCCGTTTCCATACCCAGCCGGAGACATCCTGATGCCAGACTTCGACCCGCTGAATTCGATGATCAAAACCGCCAAGGACGCCGAAAAAGCGATCGACGAACTGGGCAAATCCGCGGTGGATGAAGTCAAGGCGGCAATGCACGACGCCAACAAATCAGCGAACAAGAATTACCCCATCGCCTACGAACACATGAAGCGCTCCATCGATGGCAAGGGAAACATCAGCCACGGGGTGAAGTCGAAGATCTCACAGGCCGTTCTGCACAGCGCGGAACTGCGCAAGATCGCCGCCAAGCACAAGAAGCCCGCCAAGCTGAAGAACACCACGATCTTCTTCGTCAAGAACCGCGACCTGGCCAGAACGCTGTATCAGGCCTCCCTCTCCGGCAGCTTGACCCCCAAAGGCAAGACATTCGAGTTCGATGGCGCAGTGAATGATGTCTATGACTTCCGCTGGGACTGGCTGCCCAAGAAGACAACCGTCAAAGGGTTCAAGCTGCGCTACGCAGGCAATGCCGCCTACCTGGCGCAGAAGATGAAACTGATGAGGTCCTACAAGATCACGGTCCTGATCAAAGGCGAAGCCAAACTGTAGAACAGGCTGCTCCGGCGGGCTCAGGCCTTCTTGGCCGGCACCCCGTAAAGCTCCAGCTTGTGCCCGCGCAGCTCATACCCCAGCTTGCGCGCAATCCGCTCCTGCAACTCCTCGATCTCGGGGTCGCAGAACTCGATCACCTCGCCGGTGTTCATGTCGATCAGGTGGTCGTGATGCTCGCGCTCCGCATCCTCATAGCGCGCGCGTCCGTCGCCGAACTCCAGCCGCTCCAGTATGCCCGCCTCCTCGAACAGCTTCACCGTGCGGTAGACGGTGGCGATGGAAATTCCGGCATCCATCGCGCTGGCGCGGGCATAAAGCTCCTCGACATCCGGATGATCATCGCTGTCCTGCAGCACCTGGGCAATCACCCGGCGCTGACCGGTCATGCGCAGCCCCTTGGCTTCGCAGCGGGCGATAATCGGCTTTGGCATCGATGGTCCTCGCGGTTTTCTGGGCTTCCTCTTTAACGGATGCACTCTGCGGCGAAAACAGGCTTTTCACCCGTATCAAAGGTTGACAAACGGCTTATCCACAGCCATTTGGCGCCTAGGCATCCTTCCCTGCCGCGTGAGCAGAGGCCGAAAACCGGACGCGCATCCTGCGCATGACCAATGCTCCGGGGTCTAGTGATATGCCGCCATTCCCAAGATCACGCGTGGGGATTGCAGAGGCCAGCGGCCTGGCATCCGGCCAGCGCACGTGTGAGGTCCCTGCCCCACCCCATCCGCGGGTCTGATCCGCGGCACCGGCCTGTGCGCTTTGCCTGGCCGCACAAGGATATGAATGTGACTGAATTTTCGACCATGGGGCTGCCCGAGAAGCTCCTCGCACGCCTCAAGGACATGGGTCTCAATGATCCCACCCCGATCCAGGCCCGCGCTATTCCCCATGCGCTGAACGGCAAGGACGTGCTGGGCCTGGCGCAGACCGGCACCGGCAAGACCGCCGCCTTCGGCGTGCCGCTGGTGGCACGGATGCTGGAATACGGCCGCAAGCCCGCCGCGATGACCGTGCGCGGACTGGTGCTGGCGCCGACCCGCGAGCTTGCCAACCAGATCGCCGACACGCTGAAGGGCCTGACCGAAGGCACCCCGATGAAGGTGGGCCTGGTGGTCGGCGGCGTCTCCATCAACCCGCAGATCGCCCGCATCGCCAAAGGCACCGACATCCTGGTTGCCACCCCGGGCCGCCTGATCGACATCCTCGACCGCGGCGCGCTGGACCTCGGCTCCTGCGACTTCCTGGTGCTTGACGAGGCCGACCAGATGCTGGACCTCGGTTTCATCCACACCCTGCGCAAGATCGCGGCGCTGATCCCGGCGGAACGCCAGACCATGCTGTTCTCTGCCACCATGCCGAAACAGATGAACGAGATCGCCAACTCCTACCTGCAAAGCCCGGTCCGGATTGAGGTCTCCCCCCCGGGCAAGGCTGCCGACAAGATCACCCAATCGGTGCATTTCATTGCCAAGGCCGCCAAGCTGGACCTGCTGAAGGAACTGCTGGACCAGCACAAGGATGAGCGCACCCTGGTGTTCGGGCGCACCAAATGGGGCATGGAAAAGCTGATGAAAACCCTCGATAAAGCGGGTTTTGCAGCGGCATCCATCCACGGCAACAAGAGCCAGGGCCAGCGAGAGCGCGCCCTCGCCGCCTTCAAGGCAGGCGAAATCAAGGTGCTGGTGGCCACTGATGTGGCGGCCCGCGGGCTCGACATTCCGGATGTGAAATACGTCTACAACTACGAACTGCCGAATGTGCCGGACGCCTATGTCCACCGCATCGGCCGCACCGCGCGTGCGGGCAAGGACGGCCAGGCAATTGCGCTGTGCGCCCCGGATGAGATGGAAGAGCTGAAGGCGATCCAGAAAGTGATGAAAATCACCATCCCCACGGCCTCCGGACGCGCTTGGGAAGCCATGCCCGATCCGGCAGCCCCCGCAGGCAAACCGGGCGGCCGTCCCGGCGGGCGCCGCGGCGGCGGCAAACCCGGCGGCCAGCGCCGCCGTGGCGGCGGCAACAGCGGCCAGGGCAAACCGCAGGGCAGCAAACCCGGCAACGCCCAGCGCCGCGGCCAGAAACAGCGCGCGCGCTAAGCCTTCCCCGCCAGCGCCGGGTCAAGGGTCCCGCAGGGACCGCGCGGCACGCCCTTGACGCGGCGCTGGCGGAACACACACTTGAAATGGCGCTTCAGGGCAAACCTGCCCTTAAGCGCCTCTCAGCACTAAGAAAACGCGCTGCGCAGCAGCGCCACGCCCAAGCCTGACGGCAACTTGCCGGAAAAGGCGCGGGAGCGCTCCCGGCTCAAACCGCCCGCAAATCCGCCCAGACCGGCAAATGGTCAGAGGCGATATGCGCCGGCCGAGCGCCATGCACCCCATGCTCAACTGCCTTCAGCCGCTTGCAATGGGCAATCCGGTCCAGCGCTCCCAGCGGCCGCACCGCCGGAAAGCTCGGTTTCGGCGGCAGAAAATTCAACCCGGGGGCAATATGCTCCAGCACCGGGGTGCGCGACCATTCGTTGAAATCCCCCGCCAGCACCACTGCAGCGTCCTCCCGCTTTGCGGCCCGCGCCAGCGCATGCATCTGCTCGCGCCGCGCCCGGCCGGTCAGCCCCAGATGGGCGCCGATCACCCGCACCGGCCCCACCGCCGTCTCCAGCTCCACCCAGACCGCGCCGCGCGGCTCCAGGCCCGGCAGCGCGATATGGCCCTTGCCCCGCAGCTGCACGCCGTTCCTGTAGAGCACCGCATTGCCATGCCAGCCCAGCGACCCGGCGCCGCCCAGATCCGCCGCCTGCCAGCCGGTTTCCTCGATCAGGAAATGCGGCAGCGCTGCCGGCCGCGGCGGCAAGCGCTTGTCGGCCTCCTGCAGCACCGCCACATCCGCGCCCAGCCCCGACAGCACCTGAAGGGTGCGCTCCGGCCGCCGGCGCAGATCCAGGCCAACGCATTTCTGAATGTTGTAGGTGGCAATCCGCAGGGTATCCGGCGGGGGGGTCTTTGGCATCTGCTCTCTCCGGGCCTGCCGGAAGTGTGGCGCAGAATGCGGCCCAAGCACAACCGGCTTCAGGCCGCAACCGGCACAGGGGGCTGTCTGCCCCCAATTGAGCTTTCAGCTCAATTCATCCACGAAGATATTTTCAGCCGGATGAACAGGGGATCAGGTGCCGCAGAAAGTCGCCTGCACCACTTCCTCCGGCAGCGGCGGGCGCTGCAGATCGCTGTGCTCCGGCTGATCCGCATAAGGTGTCGCCAGCACCGCGCTCAGCCTGTGGAACAGCGCATAGTCGCCTGCCACAGCGCCGGCGATCATCTCCTCGATCCGGTGGTTGCGCGGGATAAAGGCCGGGTTGGCCGCGAGCATGATGCTTTCCGGCTCCGGCTCATCCTCCAGCCTCGGCTGCCAGTCCTCCGCCCAAGCGTCGAAGGCAGCCGGATCGGTGAACTGGTCCCGCGCCGTGCCGTCTGCCAGGGCGCGGAAGGTATTGGTGAAATCGCTCTGGTTCTCTGCCATGCGGCCCAGCAGCGCGGTGATCAGCTCCAGGTCGCCGTCCCGTCCTGTGGTGATTCCCAGCTTGGCGCGGAAGCGCCGCAGCCAGGCCGCCTCTGTCAGCGCGGGCATCGCATGCACGATTTCCGTTGCCTCCTCCACACCCGCCTCCGGGTCGTCCAGCTGCTGGATCAGAGCCGTGGCCAGCTGCGCCAGGTTCCAGACCGCAATTGTGGGCTGATTAGCATAACAGTAGCGCCGCCCCCGGTCGATCGAGGAAAACACCGTGTGCGGGTGATAGACATCCATGTAGGCGCAAGGACCGTAATCGATGGTCTCGCCCGAGATCGAGAAGTTGTCGGTGTTCATCACCCCGTGGATGAAGCCCACCGCCATCCAGGCCGCAATCAGCTCTGACTGCGCATCGCGCACCGCGCGCAGCAGCGCCATCGGCCCTTCGGCCTCAGGGTAGTGGCGCGCAATGGCATATTCTGTAAGCCGCTGCAGGCTAACCTTGTCGCCCCGCGCGGCAAACACCTGGAAGGTACCAACCCGCAGATGGCTCGCCGCCACCCGGGTCAGCACCGCACCGGGCAGGCCGCCCTCGCGCCAGACGGTCTCGCCGGTCTCCACGGCCGCCAGCGCCCGCGTGGTCGGGATGCCAAGCGCATGCATCGCCTCGCTCACCACATATTCGCGCAGCACCGGCCCCAGCCAGGCGCGCCCGTCCCCGTTGCGGGAGTACGGCGTGCGGCCTGATCCCTTCAGCTGAATGTCCCGGCGCTGGCCGTCCGTCCCTACCGTCTCGCCCAGCAGGATCGCGCGCCCGTCGCCCAACTGCGGATTGTAGGTGCCGAACTGATGCCCGGAATAAAGCTGCGCCAGCGGGTCGGCCCCCTCCGGCACCTGATTGCCGCTGAACACCTCTGCCATCTCCACCGCCTCACCGGGCGTGATCGCCATGATCCGTGCCAGATCCTCGTTAAACGCCACCAGCCTGGGCGCCTTCACCGCCTGCGGCGGCAGTTTGGAGTAGAACTGCCCCGGCAGGGCAGCATAGGTGTTGTCAAAGGGGATCATGAGTGTCATGGCCCAAACATATGACTGGAATAGAGATTTACCAGCACCAAAGCGGGGAGAGCAGCAATGGACGCAGACCGGATCATCCAGCACCTGGGCCTGCAGCAGCACCCGGAGGGCGGCTGGTACAAGGAAACCTGGCGCGCTGAGAATGAAGGCCGCCCCACAGGCACCTGTATTTACTTCCTTTTGAAGGCTGGCGAGAGCAGCCACTGGCACCGTGTCGACGCGGCCGAGATCTGGCTCTACCACGCCGGTGCACCGCTGGTGCTGTCGATGGCGGCAACGGATGCAGGCCCGGCGAAGGACCACCTGCTGACCCCGGACCTGACCAAAGGCGCACCGCAGCTGATCGTGCCGCAGGGCCACTGGCAGGCCGCCCGCACCACCGGGAACTACACACTGGTCAGCTGCGCGGTGTCACCGGGGTTCCAGTTCGAGGGATTCGAACTCGCCGCCCCCGGCTTCGGCATTCCGCGCGGCTGACCCGCCCCTTGCAGCGAATCGCCGGGCTGGACAAGACTGTCCATATGCCTGCGCATTTGGATCACACCGCCCTGATCAAGACGCTGCCGCCGGACACCAAGGCAGCACTGACCGCCCGCTCCGACGCCGCGGGCCTGCGGCATTTGGCGCTGTATCTGGCGGCTCTTGGCGCCTGCACCACGGGCATCGCGCTGCAGGTCCCGCTCTGGCCGCTGCTGATGCTGCCGCAGGGAATCTTGCTGGTCTTCCTCTTTACGCTGTCACACGAGTGTACCCACCAGACACCGTTCCGCAGCAAATGGCTGAACGAGGCCGCGGGCCATTTCTGCGCCCTCGCCATCGCCCTGCCCTTTGTCTGGTTCCGCTACTTCCACCTGGCGCATCACAAATACACCAATGACCCGGAGCGCGACCCGGAGCTGGAACACGGCCCCCGCCCCGCAACCCTGCCGCAATGGCTCAGATATCTCAGCGGCTGGGGCTACTGGCGCGGCATGGGCAGCACCATCTGGCGCAACGCCTTCGGCACCATCGACGCCCCCTACCTGCCGGAACGCCGCCACACGGACATGCAGCTGGAGGCGCGTGTGCTGCTGGTGATCTATGCTGCCGCGCTGCTCAGTCTTCTCCTATCACCGCTGGTACTGTGGCTGTGGATCCTGCCGCTCTTGATCGGCCAGCCGTTCCTGCGCGCCTACCTGCTGGCGGAACACGGCCTTTGCCCACCGGTCGCCAACATGCTGGAAAACTCCCGCACTACTTTCACCAACCGGCTGGTGCGTTTTCTGGCCTGGAACATGCCTTACCACGCCGAGCATCATTCCTTCCCGAGCGTGCCGTTCCATCAATTGCCCGCCTTCCACGCCATCACGCAGGCGCATTTGAAGTCGACATCGAATGGATATGGCGAGTTCACCGCAGATTACGTGAAGCAGCTTGCTCGCTGAAAACCAGTGGGGGAGTGCCCAAGCCTAGCCTCACACAGCCCATTCAAGCGGCTCCGGAAGCGGACAATTGGCATAGTCCACCCTGATTACCCGCCGGGGCTGCTGCGACTGCGCCGGCAAAGACCTGTGCACCAGCAGCATGTTCATCACCAGGATGTCGCCGCGCCGGGCCTGCTCCGTTTCATGAACACAGTCCGCTGCCAGCGCCTCCGCCTCATCCTTTGGCAAAATGCCTTTCCTGTGGCTGCTAAGCGCCAACTGCATGCCGCCGCTCTGTTCAGTGACATCGTCAAGATACAGACGGACAAATAGCATTCTGTTCAGAACCGTTTCCTGCGGCTCGCAATGCCAGACCCCGCTCTTGCGGGACCAATTCTTCGCCATGGGGGTTTCCAGTTGCTCCTTGACCGCGACAACCCGGTCCTGGTGCCAGGGCAGTGACCAGTTGCGGCCCTCAGCCTTGTTAAAAGCCACCGCACGGGTGGCAAAGGCACCCGGCAGCAACCCATGCAGCACCCACCGGATCTCCGGCGCGTTGAATCGGGTGAGTGCCTTGATCCGCTCCCCAGCCTGACCGAACCCGTCATACAGCGTGTCAAGCCGGGCAAGGGTTTCCGGTTGCAAAACCTGCCGCAGCCAGCAGCGGCCATGAGTGTCAAGATCGCTCTGAGCGTTCATTGCGTTACGCCCCCGGCACGCTGACCACACCGCCGCCAACACAGGCACTCACCCCGGTGGTCCCAGGCGCCGAGGTCGGCATTCCGCGCGCCACCCGCACCGCCAGATGGGCAAAGGCCTGTGCCTCCAGCATATCGCCATCCAGCCCGGCGTCCTCCACCGGCTTCACCGGGCAATCAAGCGACACCCGCAGCATCTCCATCAGCACCGGGTTGTGCCGCCCGCCGCCAGTGACCAGCACCGCCTCCGGCGCCTCCGGGCAATGCTCCATCCCCTGCGCCACGGCGGCTGCGCACATGGCAATCAGGGTTGCCGCCGCATCCGCATCGTTCAGCTCATTCACCAGGCCCACCATCTCGGCAAAATCGTTCCTGTCCAGCGACTTGGGCGGCATTCTTGAAAAATAGGGCTCGGCCAGGAACAGCTCCAGCGCGCCGGTCTCCACGGTGCCTGAACGCGCCACTTTGCCATCCTCGTCCCAGGGGATACCCAGCCGCTCCTGCATCAGATCATTGACCGGCGCATTGGCAGGCCCGGTATCGAACGCCAGAAGCGCCCCCGGCTCCTCCGGCCGCTCAAACCTCGGGTCCACATAGGTGAGGTTGCCGACCCCGCCCAGGTTCAGGAAGCACAAGGGCCGTTCGGCGCCGATGTATTTGGCGCAGGCAAAGTGAAAGAACGGCGCCAGCGGCGCGCCCTCGCCGCCCATCGCCACATCGTCAGAGCGGAAGTCCCAGACCACCGGCTTGCCCAGGTGTTCGGCCAGCGCCGTGCCGTCGCCCACCTGCAGCGTGCCTTGCAGCCGCGGCGCATGGGCCAGGGTCTGGCCATGAAAGCCGATGATCTCCACATCCTTGAACTCCGCCAGCGCCGCCGCATGGGCTGCATCGCAGACCGCTGCCGCGGCCTCCACTTCCGGCCCGGTCCATTTGCCCAGACCCGCGCGCAGCACGCTGCGCTCTGCGGCGGAATACTCGCGGTAACTGCTCTCTCCGAACCCGTGAATACGCGCGCCGTCGGTCACCACCACCGCCGCATCCACCCCGTCCAGCGAGGTGCCGCTCATCGCGCCCAGCGCCCTGACCGCACCCGTTTTTGCAATGGCCTTGCTCATCGCCCCTGCCCCTTCAACAGAACCGGGCCGTCCCGCCCGTTTGCGCGCCACAATACAGCGCATATTTTGCCGGGAAAACAGGTTCCAACCGGCGCCAATGCGATTTATAGGGCATGGTGCAAAACCATAGACCGAGGCATGTTATGACCTACACACCGAAATCGGATTTCGTCGCAGTCATGATGGAACGCGGGTTCCTCGCGGACTGCACCGATTACCAGGGCCTGGACGACGCCCTGCTGCAAGGTGTGCGCCCGGCCTATATCGGCTTTGACGCGACAGCGAAATCGCTGCACGTCGGCTCGCTGATCCAGATCATGATGCTGCGCTGGTTCCAGAAGACAGGCCACCAGCCGATCACCCTGATGGGCGGCGGCACCACCAAGGTGGGCGACCCTTCCTTCCGCGCAGATGAGCGCCCGCTGCTGGATGAGGCTGCGATCTACGACAATATTGCCGGCATCAAGAAGGTGTTCTCCGCCTACATCGACTACGACAGCGACGCGCCGAACAAGGCGCTGATGCTGAACAACGCCGAATGGCTGGACGGGCTGAACTACCTGGAATTCCTGCGCGACATCGGCCGCCACTTCTCGGTGAACCGGATGCTCAGTTTCGAGAGCGTCAAATCCCGCCTCGACCGCGAGCAGTCGCTGTCGTTCCTCGAGTTCAACTACATGATTCTGCAGGCCTATGACTTCATGGAGCTGAACCGCCGCTACGGCTGCATCCTGCAAATGGGCGGCTCCGACCAGTGGGGCAATATCGTCAACGGCATCGACCTCACCCGCCGGGTGATCGACAATGAGGTCTATGGCCTTACCTCGCCGCTGCTGACCACCTCTGACGGCAAGAAGATGGGCAAAACCGCCGAGGGCGCGATCTGGCTCAATGCCGACATGCGGTCGCCGTACGAGTTCTGGCAGTTCTGGCGCAACACCACCGACGCCGACGTGGGGCGGTTCCTGAAGCTCTACACCGAGCTGCCGGTCGCGGAATGCGAGCGCCTGGGCGCGCTGGCGGGTTCCGAGATCAACGCCGCCAAGGTGATCCTGGCCAATGAGGTCACCACCCTCTGCCACGGCGCCGAAGCGGCCGCCGCAGCGGAAGCGACCGCGCGCGAGGTGTTCGAGAAAGGGGGCGTCGGGGACGACCTGCCCACCCTCTCGCTGTCGCCCGCCGACCTGGGCGATGGCATCTCGATCGTGCAGCTGATCGTGAAATCGGGCCTCGCCAAATCCGGCAAGGACGCCAAGCGCCTGATCGCCGAAAACGGCGCCAAGCTGGACGACCAGCCGCTCACGGACGCAGGGCTGATGATCGACGCAGGCGCGCTGTCCTCACCGATCAAGCTGAGCGCGGGAAAGAAACGCCACGCCCTGGTGCGGCTGGACGGCTGATCCATTTTACATGAACCGGAAAAAGGGAGCCTTTGCGCTCCCTTTTTTGCTGCCTGCATGCTCTCCCGCCCATTCCAGCCCCGTCAAAGACGGGTCCTCACGGTTGGGCCGGGCGCCGCTGCGCGGCGCGCCAGCGGTTTCACGCAACTGCTCTTCAGGCCAGCCCCGGGTCAAGGGCCGCTCATGCGGCCGTGCGCAGCACGGTTTACCCTTGAGGCGGGGATGGCCGGGATACACTGAACCAGGCGCCTTAAGGGCAGACCTGCCGTTAAACGCCTCTCAGCAATCCATCTGCAGCGCCGCGCAGCGGCGCCCGGCCCAAGGCCGCCAAGGTTCAATTGGAAAGGCCAATGCACCTGCGGGCGCGGGAGCTTTCCCGCGTGTCAAAACACCACCGCTTCCACCAGCGTCAGCACCAGAAACACCGGCACCGACAGGCCGATGGCAATCAGCAGCGCCGCCGCCTTGGTCATTCGCGGGGCCGCTGCCGCCTGCCCCATGATCTGTTTTGCTTTCCTCATGCTGGAAATTAACCATGATTTAGGTTTCCAGCGCGTTAATGACCCCATGTTCGACAGCGCCCCTGATCCCGACATCCACGCAGCAGCCAGCCGCCCCCAGCCCCGCGCCCTCCAGCAGTCGCCGGAGTTCGCCCGTGCGCTGATGGCCTGCGGCCAGGAGCCCTTGAGGCTGGACGGCACACTGGTGCTGCAGCAGCGCCTGCCCGGCGGGCTGCGGCTGGCGATGGTGAACAGGGCGAATCTGACGGATCCCGCCCCTCTGCTGGCCGCCTTGCGCACCAGCGGCCTGCACCGCGCCCCGCTGATCCTGTCGCCGGAGGCCCCCGCGCCGCACCTCTCCCGTCTCGGTGCGGTGCCGCTGGTCACCCCGGCGCATACTGCTCTCTGGGATCTGACAGGCGATCCTGATCAGCGCCGCGCCGCCCTGCACCCGAAATGGCGCAACCGGCTGAAACACGGCGAGGCGCAAAACCTCCGCCTCGCCCGCCAGAATCTGCCGCATGACGTGCGCCACTGGCTGTTCCGGGCAGACGCGGCACAGCAATCCCAGCGCGGCTACCGCAGCTGGCCCATCCCCCTCACCCTTGCCTACGCCCGCGAGAACAAAGGCCGGGCGAAACTCTTCCAGGCGTTTGAGGGCAAGGAACCCGTCGCCGCCATCCTGATCCTGACCCACGGCATCGCCGCCACCTACCACATCGCCCACACCACTGCCCGCGGCAAACAGCTCAGCGCCCACCCCCTGCTGCTGTGGGAGGCGGCGAACTGGCTCGCCGCCAAGGGCATCTGCCGCCTCGACCTCGGCCTCATCAATACCGAGGACGCCCCCGGCCTTGCCCGTTTCAAGCTCGGCACCGGTGCGCAGCTGCACCGCCTGGGCGGCACCTGGGGCTTCTGGCCGCCGCTCGGCCGCATCTTAAGCCCGCTGGCACGGCTCGACTGCGGCCTGATGGGCGACTGAAAATCCGCGACGTCCCGTCCCGCTGGACAGGCGCCCGGCCTCTCCATTATATGAACACATGTTCAGATAACCGGGAGGAGCCCCGCTCATGAAACTTGCAGACACCGCAGCCGTCGTCACCGGCGGCGCCTCCGGCCTGGGTGAGGCCACCGCGCGCTATTTCGCCGAACAGGGCGCCCAGGTCACCATCCTGGACCGCGACGCCGAACGCGGCACTCAGGTGGCACAGGAGATCGGCGGGCATTTCGCCCAGACCGATGTGACCAGCGAGGACTCGGTTTCCGCCGCCATCGCCCACGCGGCAGAGAAGATGGGCAAGATCACCGCTTGCGTGAATTGCGCAGGCATCGCCATCGGCGCCAAGACCGTGGGCAAGGAGGGCGCACACCCCTTGGATGCCTACAAGCGCACCATCGACATCAACCTGGTCGGCACCTTCAACGTCGCCCGCCTGGCTGCGGTGGAAATCGCCAAGAACGCGCCCGATGCGGACAACGCCCGCGGCGTGATCATCAACACCGCGTCGATTGCCGCCTTCGACGGGCAAAAGGGCCAGGCCGCCTATGCCGCCTCCAAGGGCGGTGTTGCCGGCATGTGCCTGCCGATGGCGCGCGATCTCGCGTCTTCCGGCATCCGGGTGATGACCATCGCACCCGGCATCTTCATGACCCCGATGCTGGCCGGACTGCCGGAAGAGGTGCAGCAGCAGCTCGCCGCAGACGTCCCCAACCCGGCCCGCCTCGGCGACCCGCGCGAATACGGCCGCCTGGCCGGCTTCATCGTCGAGATGGGCTACCTCAACGGCGAGGTCATCCGCATCGACGGCGCCCTGCGCATGCGCTGACCCCCTGCCGCTGAGACCGGGTCAAGGGCCGCATGAGCGGCGGCGCTTGCGCCGTTTACCCTTGAGGCGGTCTCAGCGGTTCACACACTGGAAAACGTGCCTTCAGGGCAGACCTGCCCCTGAAGCGCTTCTAAGCAAATCCTTCGACGCTGCGCAAGCAGCGCCCGGCCCAAGGCCGCACAAAGGCGGCTTGGCGCAGCCAAGGCATCTGCGGGCGCGGGAGCCCTCCGCCATTTGACAAGACGCCGCGCCCGGTGTCCTCTCCCCGGCAAGGAGACACCGATGACCAAAACCGAACGGCAAAAGATGCAGGCGGGCGAGTGGTACTGTTGCCTGGACAGCGAACTGGCGGCGTTGCGCCACCAGGCCCGCGTTGCAGTGCATCAGCACAATATGGCGGCCCCTGATCCGGCTGAAAACCTCAGCCCGCCGCTTGCCAAGCTCTTTGCCGGCCACGGCGAAAACTGCCTGATCGAGACGCCGTTCCACTGCGCCTACGGCATCAACATCAGCCTCGGCAACAACGTCTATTTGAATGCGGGCTGCACCATTCTGGACACTGCGCCCGTGACCATCGGCGACGGCACCATGCTGGGGCCGAATGTGCAGATCTACTGCGCCCAGCACCACAAGGACAAAGACTTACGGGCGAAGGGCCTCGAGATCGCATACCCCGTCACCCTGGGCGCCGATGTCTGGATCGGCGGCGGCGCCATCATTCTGCCCGGCGTCACCATCGGCGATGGCGCCATTGTCGGCGCCGGGGCCGTAGTCACCCGCAGCGTGGCCGCCGGGCAAACAGTGGCAGGCAATCCGGCCCGACACCGGAGCGGGTGATCCGGCCAGAGATCAAACCGTAAAGCCTGCGCCCGCCGCCTTAACCTGCGCTTAGCATTTCCTGATGAATTCCAAAGTTTTACGGCAGGAATTTTGACCAAATGTTTCGCGCGCGAAACATTTGGTCAGCCTCGCTGTCCTAATTGAAAAGAGCCGCTTCAGCCTTCGGCCTTTTCCTCCAGCAGCAGCCATTCTTCCTCGGCGGCCGCCAGCTTTTCCTGCCGCTCCACCAGCGCCTCTGTGGCCTTCTTGAACTTGACCGGCTCGCGGGTGAACAGCTCCGGATCGCTCATCAGTTCCTGCAGCTTGCCGATCTCCGCTTCCAGCCGCTCGATCTCACCCGGCAGCGCCTCCAGCCGGTGCTTCTCCTTGAAGCTCAGGCCGTCCTTGGGCTGGCTCTCCTGCTTCGGCTTGGGCTTCGCAGGCTTCACCTTCTCAGGCCGTTCCGCCGCCTCCAGCGGCCCGCGCTGCGCGTTGTAATCGCTCCAGCCGCCGGCGTAGGCCGTGGCCTTGCCGTCGCCCTCCATCGCAATCGTCGTGGTCGCCACCCGGTCCAGGAAATCCCGGTCGTGGCTCACCAGCAGCACGGTGCCGTCGTAATTGTCCAGCAGCTCCTGCAGCAGGTCCAGCGTCTCGACGTCCAGATCGTTGGTCGGTTCGTCCAAGACCAGCAGATTCGAGGACCGCGCCATCAGCCGCGCCAGCAAGAGCCGCGCCTTCTCGCCGCCCGAGAGCGACCGAACCGGTGCCCGCGCCTGACGTTCGTCGAACAGGAATTCCTTGAGGTATCCCACCACATGTTTCGGCTGGCCCCGCACCATCACCTGGTCCGCCTTGCCGGAAATCCCCAGCAAGGGGTCGGCGGTCAGGTTTTCCCACAGGGTCGAATCGCCGTCCAGTTGGTCACGGGTCTGGTCGAACAATGCGATCTCCAGGTTGGTGCCCAGCTGCACCTTGCCGGCATCCGGCTCTTCCATGCCCAAGAGCATCTTCAAGAGCGTGGTCTTGCCCGCCCCGTTGGGGCCGACAAAGGCCACCCGGTCGCCGCGCTGCACCTTCAGCGAGAAGTCCTTGACGATCTGCTTGCCGCCAAACGCCTTGCTGAGGTTCTCGGCCTCGATCACCTTGCGACCCGACTTGGGGCCAGCCTCCAGCGCCATCTCGGCGGCGCCCTGGCGCTTGATCTGGGCAGAGCGTTCCGCCTTCAGATCCTGCAGCGCCCGCACCCGCCCCATGTTGCGCTTGCGCCGGGCCGAGATGCCCTCCACCGCCCAGCGGCTTTCCGACTTGATCAGCCGGTTCAGCTTGTGGCGCTGCATGTCCTCGTCTTCCCAGACCTTGTCGCGCCAGGCTTCGAAATGCTCAAACCCCTTCTCCTGCCGCCGCACCTCGCCGCGGTCCACCCACAGGGTGGCGCGGGTCAGCGCCCGCAGGAACGCCCGGTCGTGGGAGATCAGCACGAAGGCCGCGCGGGTGGCCTTAAGTTCGTTTTCCAGCCAGGTGATCGCCTCGATATCCAGATGGTTGGTGGGCTCGTCCAGCAGCATCAGGTCCGGCGCCTCGGCCATCAGCTTGGCCAGCGCCGCGCGGCGGCGTTCGCCGCCCGATGCGGTCTCAACGGGGCGCGCCGGGTCGAACTTCAGCCCCTCGCCTGCACGTTCCACCTTGTACATCTCGCCCGGGTCCAGCTCGCTGGCGGCAAAATCGCCCAGCGTCGCGAACCCCTCCATCTTCGGGTCCTGCTCCATGTAGCCGGCGGATTTGCCCGGCGGCACCACAATGTCGCCCTGGTCGGCTTCAACAATCCCCGCCATCACCTTCATCAGGGTGGATTTTCCCGACCCGTTGCGGCCCACCAGCGCCACCCGGTCGCCGGGCTGCACCACCAGATCGAGGTTCGAAAAAACCGGATCGCCCCCGAAGGTGAGGGAAATGCCGGACATCTGCAAAAGAGGAATTCGTGCCATGCCAGCCAGCTACCCCGGCGGCAAAATCGCGTCAACGCTCCGCATTCATCTTTCCCGAAATACTCAAGCCCCGCCGGCCACCGCCCGCAGCAGCCGTTTGCGGGCCTCCGGGATCGCGCCGGTCTCCAGCCCGGTGAACACATGCAGCGTGTTCATCTGCCGGTCCACCACCGCGTGATCGCTGACCCAGCCGCCCATCGCCAGGTAGGACCGCAACAAGGGCGGCATCCCCTGCAGCGCCTTCTTCGCATCCGGCTCCTGCGGCAGCGCCGCGGCATAGCGGACCACCTCAGGCGCCTTCACACCCGGCCGCCACTCTGCCGGTGCCAGGTGCCGCTGCCGCAACAGCGCAAAGACATCCTTGTAAGGCTCGGCAGAGGTGCCCGCAAAGGAGGAGCAGCCAAACAGCATCTGCACCCCCTGCCCGTCAACAAGGCCCGTCATTGCCCCCCAGGCGATACGCAGGATGTCGGGATCCTGCCATTCCGGGTGCGTGCAAAAGCGGCCCAGCTCCGCCATCCTGCCCGCAAAGTTTTGGAGCGCAGACAGGTCATAGAATTGCGCCGCATAGCTCTGCGCCAGCTGACCGCCGCTTTCCAGCAGCAGCAGCCGGAAGCAGCAAACCAGCGTGCCGCCGGCTTTCTCCTCCACCAGGACATGGGAACACAGGCTGTCATAGGGATCGCTGTCCATGCCGCCGGTCCGGAAGCACAGCGTCCGCAGGGATTGCGCCGCCGCTACATCCGCCGCCCCGGCAGCCAGCCGGGCGCGGTAGCGCCCCCTGCTCAGCAAAATCTCAGGTTCCGCCACATCGGCCTCCAGCTTTCCGGCTAAGCCCATAAAGCCCTGCCCCTAGCATAGGCGATGCGGCAAACCCGTGAAGCCGTCTTATTCGTCGTTCAGCAGCTGGCCGGGGGCGAAATTACCCAGGTTGCCCAGCAGCTGGCGCAGGAAGGTGTTGTCTTGCACCCCGGAGCTGGTCACGCGGCGCTCCAGCGGCACCACCTTGCCGTCTTCCAGGCTGTAGCGCTCGATCCCCTGCACCACGCCCGCAGCGTCAAAACTGATCGCCACCAGATCGCGCGCCACCGGCTCGGGCGCCTTGGCCCCGTAGTGGCGGAAGCGGGTCGCCACATAGTAATAGCCGCTCTCGTCCAGCACCCCGGTCGAGGATGGCATCCCGATGGTCTCCGCCACCGAGTCCCTGGTGTCGATGCCCGGCACCACTTCGGCCAGCTGATGCGGCGACGGCACATAGCCGTGCTTGCGGTAGACCGCGGTGCAGGCCGCCAGTGCCAGCCCCGCCGCCGCAAATACTGCGCCGCGCAAAACGGCCTTGAAGTGAAATGCCTTTGCAACCATGACTGCCCCCCAGCCTGCCGCCATCAGGGGCGGCTTGAATACGTCTTTCAACCCGATTACCTAATGACCGCCTCCGGTTCAAGAAACGAAAGTCCCCGAAAATGTCTGACAGCACCGCTTTGCGGGTGGCGGACCTGCCGCAGAACGCCCCGACCGCCTTTGAAATCACCCCGGACAAGGACGCCCTGGCGGCGCTGGCAACGGAAATGGGGGTGAATGCCCTGCGCAAAATGCGCTTCACCGGCGAGATCAGGGCCATGGGCAAGAAAGACTGGAAACTGACCGGCCGCCTGGGCGCCACCGTGGTGCAGGACTGCGTGGTGACGCTTGAGCCGGTCACCACCCGGATCGAGGAGCCTGTGGAGATCACCTATCTGGCCCGGTTCGAAACCCCGGAAGGCGCTGAGGCCGAAATGCCCGAGGATGACAGCATCGAGCCGCTGGGCAGCCACATCGACCCGGCCGCGGTGATGGCCGAGGCGCTGGCGCTGCACATCCCCGCCTACCCGCGCAAGGACGGCGCCGAACTGGGTGAGGCAGTCTATGCCGAGGATGGCGTGCAGCCGATGCGCGACGAGGACACCAAGCCCTTTGCCGGCCTCGCTGCCCTGCGCGGCCAGCTGAAAGATGGGGACTGAAGGCAGAATTTTTGCGGTGCAGAAAATCGCCTCTGGCGCCGCCGCCCTGCCTGACTTAAAAAACAGCTTGCGCCAGCGGAGATTCGCAGTATTTTCGCGCGCTCATCGGAATTTTTGGTTGGACAATGCTTGGGCAGACGCCTAAACGCACGTCAGACTGATCGAACAGAATGCAATCGCGCCGCGGGGATGGCCCCAAGGCCCAAACAGACAAAGGTTGAGACATGGCCGTCCAACAGAACAAAGTATCCAAATCGCGCCGCAACAACCGCCGCGCGCACGATGCACTGGTTGCTGCGAACCCGAACGAATGCGGCAACTGCGGCGAGCTGAAGCGCCCGCACCACGTATGCCCCTCCTGCGGCCATTACGACGACAAGGAAATCGTCGCAGCGGCTGACGAGATCGAGATCGACGAGGACGCGGCGTAAGCCACGGACAGGATCCTGATGCCAGGCAGGCTTTCGCATGACGGGTAAACCCGATCAAAATCAGGCAAAAGCCGGCCGCATCACTATTTCTGTTGACGCCATGGGCGGAGACGCCGGCCCCGCAGTTGTGGTGGCCGGCATTGCCATGTCCGCACAGAAGAACCCGGACATCGGGTTCATCCTGCACGGGCCTGCCGAACAGCTGACACCCCTGGTTGCCAAGAAACGCGCGCTGAAGGGCCGCGTCGAGATCCGCGATGTCCGCGATGTGGTCACCATGGAGGACAAACCTTCTCAGGTGATGCGCAACGGCAAGGGCACCTCGATGTGGTCGGCGCTCGACGCGGTCAAGAACGGCGAGGCCGACGGCGCGGTGTCCTGCGGCAACACCGGCGCGCTGATGGCGCTGTCGATGCTGCGGCTGCGCAAGCTGCCGGGCGTCAACCGCCCTGCCATTGCGATCCTCTGGCCGTCGCTGAACCCGCAAGGCTTCAACGTGATGCTGGATGTCGGCGCCGACGTGAAGGCGGATGCCGAGGATCTCTTGCAGTTCGCCCTGATGGGCACCTCCTATGTGCGCAACTCGATGGACATCGCCCGCCCCCGCGTGGGCCTGCTGAATGTCGGCACCGAAGAGCACAAGGGCCGCGCCGAGCTGAAGGAGGCCTACGGACTGATCGCGGACCAGGCGGAGCAGGCGAATTACGAATTCGTCGGCTTTGTCGAAGGCAGCGACATTCCCGGCGACGCCGTGGATGTGATCGTGACCGACGGGTTCACCGGCAACGTGGCGATCAAGACCGGCGAAGGCACCGCGCGGGTGATGCGCGCGGCCCTGCGCGAGGCGTTCCAGTACTCCTTCCTGTCGAAGATTGCCGCGGTCCTGGCGATGACCTCGCTCAAGCGGCTGTCCAAGCGGATGGACCCGCGCCGGGTCAACGGCGGCGTGTTCCTGGGCCTCAACGGCACCGTGGTGAAATCCCACGGCGGCGCCGATGCCATGGGCGTCTCGGCCGCGGTCAAGCTGGCTTTCCGGCTGGCACAGCACGGTTTCGCCGAAAAGCTGGCGGCACGGGTTGCATCTGCAGGCGTGCATACCCAAGATAATATTGCGGTCCGCAGCATGCGGACGGCCACCGAAAAAGACTAATATAGGCAGGCAGACGAATGACGCGACGCGCGGTAGTTGCTGGCACAGGACACTATCTCCCCGAGCGGGTGGTGGAAAACGCGGAATTCGAAGCCACGCTGGACACAACGGACGAATGGATCCGCAGCCGCTCCGGCATCGAACGCCGCCACTTCGCCGCCGAGGGAGAGACCACATCGGATATGGCCGCCAAGGCTGCTGAACGCGCTTTGGCGGATGCAAGCCTGACGGCGGCTGATATCGACGCCATCGTGGTGGCAACCTCCACTCCGGATCTCACCTTCCCCTCTGCGGCCACCATGGTGCAGTCCAAACTGGGCATGACCAAGGGCTTTGCCTTTGACGTCCAGGCGGTCTGCGCGGGTTTTGTCTATGCGCTGTCAAACGCCAGCGCGCTGATCGCTTCGGGCCAGGCAGACCGCGTGATGGTGATCGGTGCGGAAACCTTCAGCCGGATCATGGACTGGACCGACCGCTCCACCTGCGTGCTGTTCGGCGACGGCGCCGGCGCGCTGCTGCTGGAAGCGCAGGAACAGCCCGGCACCAACAAGGACCGGGGCATCCTGGCGACCGACCTCAACTCCGACGGCCGCTACAAGGACCTGCTCTACGTCGACGGCGGGGTTTCGACCCAGTCCACCGGCCACCTGCGGATGCAGGGCAACCAGGTGTTCCGCCACGCGGTCGAAAAGCTAGCCTCCACCGCCAATACCGCACTGGACCGCGCGGGCCTCTCGGCCGCGGACGTCGACTGGATCGTGCCGCATCAGGCCAATATCCGCATCATCCAGGGCACGGCCAAGAAAATGGGCCTCAGCATGGACAATGTGGTGGTTACCGTGCAGGATCACGGCAACACCTCCGCCGCCTCCATTCCGCTGGCCCTGTCGGTCGGCAAGGAACGCGGCCAGATCAACGAAGGCGATCTGATCGTGACCGAGGCCATCGGCGGCGGCTTGGCCTGGGGCGCTGTTGTGCTGCGCTGGTAACTGCGCAGCTCTAATTTCCGCCCGAATACCCCGGTGCAATTCATTGATATTGACAGGGAAATTCCCTCCGCCCTATGCTTTGGCAAACAACGGGGATTGGTATGGGCGAAAAAACACTGACACGAATGGATTTGAGTGAAGCAGTTTTCCGGGAAGTCGGCCTGTCGCGCAACGAAAGCGCACAGCTGGTGGAAAGCATGCTGCAGCATATGTCGGATGCCCTGGTGCGCGGTGAACAGGTTAAGATTTCCTCGTTCGGCACCTTCAGCGTAAGGGACAAGTCGGCCCGGGTCGGGCGCAACCCGAAAACGGGCGAAGAAGTGCCGATCCAGCCGCGCCGCGTGCTGACCTTCCGGCCCTCCCACCTGATGAAAGACCGCGTGGCAGACGGCAACCGTAAGTAACGGGACCAATAGGCCATGTCGAAATCACCGGACGCCTTCCGCACCATCAGCGAAGTTGCGGAATGGCTGGACGTGCAGGCGCATGTTCTGCGCTTCTGGGAGAGCAAATTCACCCAGGTCAAACCTGTCAAGCGCGCCGGCGGGCGGCGCTATTACCGGCCTGCGGACATGCAGCTGCTGGGCGGGATCAGGAAACTGCTGCACGTTGACGGATTGTCGATCAAAGAAGTGCAGGCACTGTTGCGCGAGCGGGGCGTGGCCCATGTCGCCAGCCTGTCGCACCCGCTGGAAGGCGAAGACGAACCCGCCGTTGAAGCGCCGCCTGCGGACAAGCTCGGTGAGGACTGGCAGCAGTCGCTGGAGCTGAGCGCGGAGGCCGCCCCGCAGGACACCGCCGGGGACAGCAATGTGGTCGGCTTCCCGCAGCCTGCCGGCACAGAAGCCGAACCGCCTGCCCCCGCAGCACCTACCACTACCAATGCCCCTGCCTCTGTCGCACCGCGGCCCGAAGCCGCTGCCGCCCCGCAAATGCAAATGGACCTTGCGCCCCCCGCGGCGGAAGGCGGCGCAGCAGCCCCTGCAGTGGGACCGGCCGGCACATGGTCACAGCCGCCCGCAGTCCCCCCCGCGGCAGAGACGGGCAACCTGCAGGACACTCCGGCTGCTTCCGAGGCTCCCGCAGCTTCAGACGATATTCCTGAACAAACCCAAGAGGCAGCTTCTCAGGAGGCGGCCCCTTCCGAGGGCTTGCCGGAGGCAGAGCAGCCGGCACACGGCGCCGGGCAGGACCCGCAACCCGCCGCAGAGGCGCCTGCCGGAACCGCTCCCTTGGATCAGGCACCGGACTCTGCCGGGGCGGCCCTTCCGCAGGAAAGCGGAACGGCACCTAAACTGCCCGCCGGTCCTGCTGCCGAAGCGCCGCAGGATCTTATGGCCGATGCCCCAGCCATCGGCGCCCCCCCTGCTGCAGACCTCCAGCCCGCCGCACCGCAGGCGGAGGAGGAGCCGGATGCCGCACAGATGCCGGAGGCTGCGCCGGAAGCGGATGCGCCGCAGCCGGCTTTGGCTGATGAGCCCGCCGCCGCTGAGGATGCCCCCGCAGACATGCTGCAACCGGCTGAGAATGCAGAGAATTCCCTGAAAACCGCTTCGGAGCCGGCAGCAGAGCCGGCCCCTGAAACACCGCCTGCGCCGCTGCAGGAAATTGCCCCGCTGACCGGCCAGGAGCATCTGCCCGAACCGGAGCCGGACGCCGCTGCCGCAGAGGAACCGGCCCCTGCCGCCGCAGCGGCGCCTCTGCCGGAGGCGCTGCAGCCGGCAGAGGACGCCGAGGACGCACAGGAACCCGCTCCGGAACCGGCAGCGGACCCGGTCCTTGAGACACCGCCCGCCCCGCTGCAGGAAATTGCCCCGCTGACCGGCCAGGAGCATCTGCCGGAACCGGAAGCAGAGCTTGCTGCCGGCCCTGCAGAGGACCCCGGACAGGAGCCTGCTGCCGCAGTTGCGGAATTCCCGGAGGAAGCCAGCCCTGCTGAGCCGGAAGTCCCGGCAGAGGATCTGGAGCCGCTGACGGAGGACGCCGCCCCGGCCGCCCCGGACCCCGAACCGCTGGCAGACGCGGACCCTGCAGAAGACACGCTGATTGCCGCCGCAGGGATGCAGCCCGAGGAGCCGCTGGACTTCACCTTTTCCGCTGAAGAACCCGCCCAGGATCTTGCATCCGAACCGGACACGCCTCCTGACACCGCCGCGGCCTTTCCGCCGCATGACCTCGATCAGGCCGCCCGCCAGGTCGACGCGCTGGAATTTGCCAGCGGTTTCAACGGCGGCGATGACGAGGACGAAGAAGAGGACGCCCTGCCGGAGGCAGAGCCGGACCTGCAGCCGGATGCCATGGCGGAAGCAGCAGCCGGTCCGGAAGACCTGCTGGAGGAAACGGCAGAGGAACCCGCGCAAGAGCCGCCAGTTGCCCCTGCCCCGCCGCAGCCCGGCATCCTGGCGCTTCTGGCCGAAACCCGCAGCCTGCCGCCGCAGTCGCTGGCGGGAATTGCCGCCTGCGCCGAGGAACTGCGGGCACTGGCCGGGAACCGGCCCTGAAGCCAGAGGTCCGGAATCCGGAACGCAGTCCGGCCCGCAAATCTCTTGATTTCCGGACTGTTTTCCGCGCCGGAAAACGGCTTGCTGATCAGCGGGCGCAGGCAAGGGGCTCAGCCGGCAGGATTTTTACAGAGGTCCGCAAAAAATCTTGCCGCGCCCTCTTGCTCCTGCTGCGAAAACGGTTAGAAGGCTTTGCAACGGGCTATGGCGCAGCCTGGTAGCGCGTCCGTCTGGGGGACGGAAGGTCGCAGGTTCGAGTCCTGCTAGCCCGACCATATGAAAAACGCCCGGGTGTTTTCGCACCCGGGCGTTTTCGTATCCTGCGCAAGGCTTTGGCGATTGCGCACAGGAGCCGTTTGGGCCAGCATCGCCGCAAAGCCGGCGCGGAGGGGGACAGGACATGACAGGCGTATTGCCCAGCCAGACCATTGAAATGATGCTGGAGCGCGGGGAGATCACCGTCAGCACGCCGCTGGTGGAGGGCCAGGTGCAGCCTGCCAGCCTCGATCTGCGGCTGGGCCATGTCGCCTACCGGGTGCGGGCGTCATTTCTGGCCGGCCAGGGCCGCAGCGTCTCCGACCGCCTGACCGAATTCGAGATGCACCGCATCAGCCTTGACGGCGGCGCGGTGCTGGAAAAGGGCTGCGTCTATGTGGTGCCGCTGATGGAAGGCCTGGCGCTGCCGGAGGATGTCTCGGCCGTCGCCAACGCCAAAAGCTCCACCGGACGGCTGGACCTGCTGACCCGCACCATCACCGACGGCGGCGAGGAGTTTGACCGCATCAAGCCCGGCTACACCGGCCCGCTCTACGCCGAAATCTGCCCGCGCTCTTTCTCAGTGCTGGTGCGCCCCGGCATGCGGCTGAACCAGATCCGCTTCCGCACCGGTCAGGCGGTGCTGTCGGATGCGGAACTCAAGATGCTGCACGCCGGCTCCCCGCTGGTTGATGGCGAGGCGGTGATCGAGGACGGCTTGGGCTTTTCCGTCGACCTCAAGCTGCCGGGCACCGATCTGGTCGGCTACCGCGCCAAGCCGCACACCGGGGTCATCGACCTGGACCGGATAGGCGAATACGACCCGCAGGAGTACTGGGAAGAGGTGCACACCAAGGACGGCCGCATCATCCTGGACCCCGGCGCCTTTTACATCCTGGTCAGCCGCGAGGCGGTGCACATCCCGCCTGCCTATGCGGCTGAAATGGCCCCCTATTTGGCCATGGTCGGTGAATTCCGGGTGCATTACGCGGGCTTCTTCGATCCCGGCTTCGGCCATGACGCGGCCGGCGGCACCGGATCGCGCGGGGTGCTGGAGGTGCGCTGCCACGAGGCGCCCTTTGTGCTGGAGCACGGTCAGGTGGTGGGCCGCCTGGTCTATGAGAAGATGGCCGAGGTGCCGGAACAGCTCTATGGCGCCGGCATTGCCTCCAACTACCAGGGCCAGGGGCTGAAGCTGTCGAAGCATTTCAAATCGCCGGAGTAACCCTTCCTGCGCCGCCTCAGCGCTTGATATACAGCTCTTCCTCCAACTCATTGCTGACACCGGCCTGCACGGTCCGTTCCAGATGGGTGGACAGCGTCATATAGGTGCGGGTGCCGCGCACTCCTTCGACGTCGTAGATGCGGGCCAGCAGCCCCTCCAGCGCATGCGGGGAGGCGACGCGCACCTTGAGGATCAGGCAAGTGTCGCCGGTGGCGGTGTGGATCTCCTCCACCTCCGGCCAGGCCTCCAGCGACAGAAGCTCAGCCGTCTTGCCCCAGCCGACTGTGTCGACATGGATGAAGGCCAGCATCGGCTTGCCCACCGCCGGCCCGTCCAGCTGCGCCACCGTCGCCCGGATCGCGCCGGAGGCCCGCAAGCGCTTCACCCGCTCATGCACCGCCGGCGCAGACAACCCGGCCACCTGCCCGATAGCCGCATAAGACAGCGTCGCATCGACGCTCAGCGCGCCTAATATTTTTCGGTCCAACGCGTCCAGAACACGGGCAGCCCCGCCGTTCCTCCGAACCTCATCTGTTTTTTCCCTGACCATATCCGCCTGCCCTTCACAGAACTTCATTCAGCACATAGCAAAGATACCTGAAGATTATTCAAGGTAAACCCATGCGAACCCCGATTCTGATCCTGATGAGCGCCATTGGCGTGATTGGCGCGAACTCCCTTCTGCTGTCGCCGGTGGTGACGGCGGTCAGCCAGACCCTAGATGCCACCACGGCAGAGGTGATGCGGGCCGCCAGCGCCTATGGGCTGGGGGTGGCCGCCGCGGCGCTGCTGCTGGCACCGCTGGGGGACCGGCTCGGTGCCGGGCGGGTAATGCGTGCTGCCCTCCTGCTGCTGGGGGCCGGGCTGGGCGCCAGCGCGGCGGCGCCGGATGTCTGGACGCTGATGGCGGCGCAAGCCCTCTGCGGGCTGGCGGCGGGGGCCGCCCTGCCCTCGATCTACACGCTGGCGATGGTGATTGCCCCCAAGGGGCGCGAAGCACAGGTGCTGGGCTATGTGCTGGCGGGCTGGACCGTGTCGATGGTGCTGGGGGTCAGCGTCAGCGCCTGGGCCACCGACCTGGCAGGCTGGCGCGCGGTCTACGGCACGCTTTCGGGCGTGGCGCTGCTCTTGTGGGCCGCCTCCGCCTCCCTGCGCGCCGCGGGCAGCCCCAGCGGCCAGGCCACCTCGCCGCTGACGGCGCTGCGGGTGCCGGGAATCTTCCGCGGCCTCCTGGCAACCGCCCTGCTGATGCTGGGCTTCTACGGCAGCTATTTCTTCACCGGCGCCCATATCACGCAGGAATTGGGGCACAGCACCACCCAGGCGGGTCTGCTGCCGCTGTGCTACGGCATCGGCTTCGGCCTCGCCGTGCTGCTGGATCCGCTGCTGGACCGGCTGGGGCTGGCCCGCGCCACCGCGCCGGTGCTGCTGGCCGTCACCGCCAGCTACCTGCTGATGGCGGCCGTGGCACCGGAGTACCTGCTGCTGTTGGGAGCTGCCCTGGTGTGGGGTGTGTTCCAGCATCTCGCCCTCAACCTGCTGGTGGCGCGGCTCACCGCGCTGGAGCCTGCGCAGCGCGGCGCCATCATGGGGCTGTACAGCACCGTCACCTATCTCTGCGTGTTTGCGGCGCCCTTCGGCGGCGGGCTGCTGTATGCCGCCTGGGGGCTGGCGGGCTGCCTGGCGCTGTCGGCGCTCTTGGCGCTCAGCGGCGCGGCTGAGGCGCTTGGCCTCCGGCGAAAGCCCGGCGGTGCGCTGCCTGCCGGTTCCGCTACTTGACCTTGGGGATGCGTGATTTTGCGTTGCGCAGCTTGCGCTGCGGGCTGGGGCCGGGCCCGAATCCCGGTGCCGGCCCTTTGCTCTTGCCGAGCCGCTGCGCGCCCTGCTGCGCCGCGCGGCGCAGCCCGGCGTTGACCGCGCGCCCGATCAGGCGGCGCAGCACCATGCGGATGATCCAGTTCGCATTCATGACCTCAGTCCTCTGCCTTCGCTTGCCTGCCACCATAGAAGCGTAATGCGGCAATTTCCGGGCGTTCTGAGCCGCGGCGGCAGGATCACTCCTCGAACAGTTCCGCCTGTTCTTCCGCCTCTTCGTCCTCGTCGCCGTTCTGACCCAGCGGCAGGCTGCCCGGCGGCGGCCGGTTCTCCAAAAGGCCCGCGGCGCGCAGCTCCTTCAGGCCCGGCAGGTCGCGGGCGCTTTCCAGGCCGAAATGGTCCAGGAACACCGGCGTCACCACGAAGGTCACCGGGCGGCCCGGCGTCATCCGGCGGCGGCCGAGGCGGATCCAGTCCATTTCCATCAGCTGGTCGATGGTGCCGCGCGAGACCGACACGCCGCGGATCTCCTCGATCTCCGCCCGGGTCACCGGCTGGTGATAGGCCACGATGGCCAGTGTCTCGATCGCGGCGCGGCTCAGCTTGCGCAGCTCGGTGGTTTCCTTCTGCATCAGGAAGCCGAGGTCCGGCGCGGTGCGGATTGCCCAGGCATCGCCCAGCCGCACCACCCGCACGCCGCGCCCCTCATAGCGTTTGCGCAGATGCTCCAGCGCCTCGCGCGGGTTGCAGCCATGCGGCATCCGGCCTTCCAGGTCGCGCAGGGTCACCGGCTCGGCACTGGCAAACAGCACCGCTTCCACCATCCGCTCCTGCTCTGCCATCGGCGGCGCATCGAACAGGGTGTCATTGTCATCGCGCACAGGGGCGCCCTGGCCGTGGCCGTCCATGATCTGGTCTTCCATCAGCTATCCTCGTTCAGGCTGCGCAGCTGGATCGGCGCAAATGTTTCGCTCTGGCGCAGCTCGGCCTTGCCTTCCTTGACCAGCTGCAGCGAGGCGGCAAAGGTCGCCGCGGTGGCTGAGCGCCGCTTCACCGGATCACTGTGCCAGCCGTCCGGCAGATAGCTGATCAGGTCGGTCCAGTCGCCGGTGAAACCCAGCAAGTGCCGCATCCGGTCAAGCGCCTCCTCCATGGTGAAGACCGAATCCCGGTCCATCACGAAGGGGCGGAAATCCTCCTTGGTGCGGATGCGGGCATAGGCCTGCATCAGGTCCAGCAGGTTGGCGGTATAGGTGACGGTCTTGATCCGGGCGACGCTCTCTTCCTCGCCGCGGGCAAAGAAGTCGCGGCCCAGACGGTCGCGCCCCATCAGCCGCGCAGCTGCATCGCGCATCGCCTGAAGGCGCTCCAGCTGGAACGCCAGGTGCGCGGCCAGCTCCTCGCCCGACGGCCCTTCTTCCTCCGGGTCCGGGGGCAGCAGCAGGCGGGATTTCAGGAATGCCAGCCAGGCCGCCATCACCAGGTAGTCGGCGGCCAGCTCGATCCGAAGCTCCTTAGCCTTCTCGACAAAGGCCAGGTACTGTTTTGCCAGCTCCAGCACAGAGATCTTGCGCAGATCCACCTTCTGGGTGCGCGACAGCGTCAGCAGCAGGTCGAGCGGGCCTTCGAACCCGTCCACATCGACGATCAGGGCCTCGGCCGCCAGCCGCTCCTCTACGCTTGTGTCCGCTTCTGAAAAAAGTGACTGCTCAGCCATACACCTGCCCGCCCATGAGGGCGGCAAGTTCGTCTTCGGCAGCCTGAATGTCAAGGTCTGCAGGCGGGCGCCGGGCCGCCAATGCGGCCTCTGCGCGGGTCTGTGCCGCCGCTGTCATGGCACCGGCAGCCTCCGCCACCGCGATGCGGTCCGCCAGCGGCGCATTGCACAGCAGGACCACGTCGCAGCCCGCCGCCAGCGAGTCCCGCGTGATGTCCGTCAGCGATCCCTGCAGCGCCTTCATCGAGATGTCGTCGGTCATCACCAGCCCGTCAAAGCCGATTTGCTCGCGGATCAGCTTCATCATCACCGGCGAAGTGGTGGCGGGCCGGTTATCATAGGCGTCATAGACCAGATGCGCGGTCATCCCCAGCGGCAGGTCATTGAGCGCCTTGAAAGCCGCGAAATCAGTCTGTTCCAGCAGCTCGGACCGGCTGGCCACATGCGGCAGGTCCAGATGGCTGTCGGCGGTGGCGCGGCCATGGCCGGGGATGTGCTTCAGCACCGGCAGCACGCCGCCGTCCAGATGCCCCTGCGCCACGGCGCGGCCGATGGCGGCCACCGCCTGGGTGTCTTCGCCATAGCAGCGGTTCTTCAGAAACTCATGGGTGTCCGCGCAGGCCACATCGGCAATCGGCGCGCAGTTGCTGTCGATGCCAAGGGTGTGCAACTCATGCGCGATCAGCCGGTAGCGCAGGTACATGGCGCGTTCCGCGCCCGCGCCGGCCCGCTGCACATGCTCCAGCGGCGGCAGCCATTCGCGCCCCAGCGGTTTGCGCAGGCGCTGTACCCGGCCGCCCTCCTGGTCGATGGTGATGGGACACTCTCGCCCCACTGCCTCGCGGAAATCTCCGCACAGGGCACGCACCTGCTCCGCGTCTTCGATGTTGCGGGCAAACAGGATGAAGCCGAAGGGATCGGCGTCTCGGAAGAACGCCTTTTCATCCGCGCTCAGGCGCAGGCCGCCGGCGTCAAGGATGGTCGCTCCGTAGGTCATGATGGCCCTCTGCAATACCCCAGTGCTGTGTCCCGGCAAGGGTTGCGCCCGCCACGTGGGGGGCGGGGCGGGCGCTGCCCGGCCTTGCGGCCGGGCGGTACATTAATCTGCTGTCCGTACTGTCACCGGGTGGTCACCGGAATGCAATCGGCATTGCCCGCGACCAGTGCCGAACAGAACCGGCGCGCGTCCGACAGCCCGTCAAAGCCCATTGCCCGCAGCCGGTAGAAGGTGCGGCCGCCGCTTTCGGCGCGCTGGATCACCCGCTGCTTGGTTTCAAGATACTCCGGGAAACGGGCGCTGATGCGGTCCCATTCGGCGCGCGCCACTTCGGGGCTTTCATAGGCGCCCAGCTGCGCAAGGCGGGTGCCGGCTGCCAGGGTGGCCGGGTCCACATCGACCGGTGCGGCCAGCGCTGCCGGTGCGGCTGCGGCCGGAGCCGGGCTGAACCGTGCGGGACGGGCCGAGGGCCGCAGTGAAACCTTGACGCCGGGCGCATTCAGCAGCGCCGGAGACGCCGTGGCAGCGGCCAACGCCGGCTGCAGCGGTTCCGGCTGCACGATCGCAGGCGCTGCCGCAGCGGCGGGCACCGGGGCCGAGACGTTCTCGGCCTCGCGGGCCAGTTCCGCCACCAGCGCGTCGATATCGCCGTTCTGGAAGGAGGCCACCGCCTCCCCGCTGACGCCCGATTCCGCGCCAGGGGCCGCCGGAGCATCAGGCTCCGCCGGGGCGGCAGGCAGCTCCGCAACCGGCGCGGCCTCTGCGGCCAGTTCCGGCAGCGGCTTGTCATCTTCGGTGAGTTCAATGGCAGAGGGCGCCAGGGTCAGCCGGTCGGCAGGCGCCTCGGCGCTGCCGCTGGCCGCCACCGCGTTCACCGCCAGCCCCTGGTGATCCGCCTGGCTGCCGCCCGGATTCTCCGGCTGCTCGCGCATCGGGCCCTCGGCGGCACGCACCACCGGCACACCGCTGACGTCGCGCATCACCAGCTTGTAGCCCCAGAAGCCGACGCCCGCGACCAGTGCGATGGAGGCCACCGCGCCCAGGATGCTCAAGCTTTTGGAGAACCGCGCCCGCAGGCCCGCCGGGGCCGCAGCATAGGCGGCGTAATCATCAGCGCCATAGCCCTGCCCCTCCGGCTGGTAGCCGTAGGCCGGGTCTTCATACCCATAGTCCGGCTCGGCGCCCGGCCCGGTGTACTGCTGGCCGGTGTACGGCTGCCCTGCATAGCTCTGATCGGAGTACTGCTGCCCGTAAGGACCGCCAGCTGCGGTGTCCTGCTGCTGCCGGTCACCGCCCTGTGAATAGGCGCGCCCCTGGCCCGCCTGCGCAAAATACGCCATTGTCCGCCTCACTGCCCGGTATGGCGGCGCCATGCGGCCCCGCGCTCCCAGGTCTCTTGAACTGCCTCAGTCCGGCGGATGAGCAATTTTCACCGCAAGGGCTTGCGCCCCTTTGGCTATCGCATCTCTTCTGCCGGTTTCACGCCAAGAATACCAAGACCAGCGGAAATGACAACGGAAACGGCCCGCGCCAGCGCCAAATTTGCATGTGTTGCCAATTGGCTGCTTTCATTAACAAAGCGTAAACCTTCGTTCGATTTGCCGAGGTGATACAGCCCGTGCAGCTCGGAGGCGAGGTCGTAGAGGTAGAAGGCCACCCGGTGCGGCTCATGGGTGCGGGCGGCGATTTCCACCTGGCGCGGCCATTCTGCCAGCTTCTTGGCCACCGCCAGCTGCGCCGGATCGGCGATCAGGCTGAGGTCCGCAGCGTTCAGGGTGGCATCATCGGCCGCGATCCCCTGCTCCTTTGCCTTGCGCAGGGTCGAGCAGATCCGCGCGTTGGCGTATTGCACGTAGAAAACCGGGTTGTCCTTGGACTGCTCCAGCGCCTTGTCGAGGTCAAAGTCGAAGCCCTGATCGTTCTTGCGCGTCAGCAGCATGAAGCGGGTGACGTCCGGGCCGACAGAATCCACCACATCGCGCAGGGTGACAAAGGTCCCTGCCCGCTTGGACATCTTGAACTCCTGGCCGTCCTTGAACAGCTTCACCAGCTGGCACAGCTTGATGTCCAGCGGCACCTTGCCATTGGACAGCGCCGAAACCGCCGCCTTCATCCGCTTGACATAGCCGCCGTGGTCGGCGCCGAAGATGTCGATCAGCTCGTCAAAGCCGCGCTCCACCTTGTCATAGTGATAGGCAATATCGGGCGCGAAATAGGTCCAGGAGCCATCGGATTTCTTCACCGCCCGGTCAACGTCGTCGCCATGGTCGGTGGACTTGAACAAAGTCTGCTCGCGCGGCTCCCAATCGTCGGGCTTCTTGCCCTTCGGCGGCTCCAGCACGCCCTGGTAGATCAGACCCTTGGCTTCCAGGCTGGCCAGTGCCGCCTCGATCTTGCCGGTGCCGTAAAGCGACTTCTCGGAGTAGAACTTGTCCATCTCGATGCCGAGCTGGGCCAGATCCTCGCGGATCAGCGCCATCATCGCGTCGGTGGCGAACTCGCGCACTTCCGCCAGCCAAACGTCCTCGCCCTTGCCGACATAGGCATCACCCACCTTGTCCTTCAGCGCCTGCCCGACCGGAACCAGGTAGTCGCCCGGATAGGTGCCGTCGGCAAAGGCCACTTCCTGCCCGTGCGCCTCCAGGTAGCGCAGGTAGACGGAGCGCGCCAGAACGTCGACCTGGCCGCCGCCGTCGTTGATGTAGTATTCGCGGGTGACGTCGTATCCGGCATAGGCCAGCAGCGCCGCCAGCGCATCGCCGAACACCGCGCCGCGGGTATGGCCCACATGCAGCGGGCCGGTCGGGTTGGCGGAGACATATTCCACGTTCACGCGCTTGCCTTCGCCCATCGCCGAGCGGCCGTAATCCGTGCCTGCGTCCAGGACCGATTTCAGAACGCCCTGCCAGATGCCCGGGGCCAGCCGCAGATTGAGGAAGCCGGGGCCTGCAACCTCAGCCGAGGTGATCCGCTCGTCTGCCGCCAGCTTGGCCGCCAGCGTCTCGGCAATGTCGCGCGGTTTCATCTTGGCAGGCTTGGCCAGCACCATCGCCGCATTGGTCGCCATGTCGCCATGGGCGGCATCGCGCGGCGGCTCCACCGCCACATTGGCAAAATCGAGCCCCTCGGGCAGCGCGCCTTCGCCGGTCATGGCGGTGAGGCTGTCAATCACAAGCGTGCGGATATCGGTAAAGAGGTTCATGTCTGGCGTCCCAACTGTTCAGCACTGCGGATACCGGGGGCTGCAGGAAGGGTCAACAGGATTGCAGGGGCAGCCCGGCGCCTTGAGAGGGCCGTGCCGGAAAATCCGGATTTTCCAGCCAGTTTTCTTGCGCAGGAAAATTGCGCCGCTGCCGCGGCGCCGGCCTCACAAAACCGCGGTGCGCTCTTCCAGGATCTTGCCCCAGGTGAAAATCTCGTAAGAGCGGAAGGCGGGCACGTAAAACGGATCGCCATGGATCAGATGCTCCACTTCGATCCGGTCCTCGGCCTCGACAATCCACAAGGCGCCGCAGAAATCGCCATCGGTGTCCGGTTTCAGCCCGCCGCCGATGCGCAGCTCCGGGTGTTCCTCGACATAGGCCACATGGGCGTCGCGCCGGGCCTTGTCGGCGCGGATATCCATCATCGCAGGCGCATCGCGGAACAGCACCGCCCAGCGGGTCAGCTCCGGTGCGGAATTGCGGGCTTCACTGGCGGCGGTCACGAGAACATCCCCTGAATGGCCGAGGCCGTGCCCCATTCGGTGATCTTGTAGGTGCGCAGGGAGGCCACATAATAGGGGTCCTGCAGGATCAGCCGCTCCACATCCTGGCGGGTTTCGGCCTCCACATTCCAGATCGCGCCGGGAAAGTCCTGCATCGGCCGCATCGCCAGCGCGCCGCCGATCTGCAGCTCGGGCCGCGACCGCACAAAGGCGATATGCGCCTCGCGCCGCTTCTTGTCGCTGCGCACCCGGTCCATGTCCGGCTTGTCCGTGAATGTGACGGTCCAGCGTGCCATGGCTTTCCCCTCGTAATGCCTCCCCTGCGGATACCGCCGATGCCCCGCGGCATCATAGGGCCAGATCATAGCACGGCTTACGGCCAATTTGCAGCGCAGCGCAGGAACCGGGTGCGGACAACACCCCACCTCACCAATATCTCAGATCAGGCCGGATGCCCCTGCGACTGCTTTGCGCCGTCGCAAATTTCATACCAGCCGGGCTTCTCGCCCACGAACTCATGGAAGCTGTTCGCCGCCTCCAGCACCCCGTCCAGCGCATTTGCGGCAATCGGGAAGCTCTCTTCCTCCGACAGGATCTCCCCCAGCGAGCTGCCGCATATCCGGCAGAAGCAGCGGCCGTATTTATAAGGCGGCGCAGGCTGGTACAGCGCCACGTCCTCCTTGCCGGCAATCCAGCGCAGGTCGTCCTTTTTCACAAAGACAATGGTGCTGGCCCCGGCCTTGCGGCAGCGGGAGCAATGGCAGGTGCCCATCAGCGCCGGCTGCGCCAGCAGTTCAAACTTCACCGCTCCGCAGCAGCAGCTTCCCTCAATCATTCCGGCAATCCTCTCTATCATGAATTTGATGAGAACATTACAGGAACATTTGCATTAAAACAAGCCGAACAGGGCGTTGCGCAAAGGCCCGCAGCAGCGCACGCCCCGCTTGCGCGGCCTTAACCCCGATCTGCGAAAATCACCCCCGCTGCAGCACATGGCGCGGGTCTGGCACCCCGCGCGCACAGGAGACCAGGACCCCCGAGACCACCTCCACAAAAGGTGCAGGGACGTCAAATGGTTGAAGCTTTGGACCGGACCCGGGGCGCGCTGGCGCTCCGGCCCTATCCTCCGCCCCCGTGGCGGCGCCGCCATCCCTATTCCGCCCCTTTGAAAGGCACGGCAGAAAGAACAACAGCAGAAACGGCAGCAGCCGGAGCCCTTTAGACCTCGACCTTCACCCCGATCAGCCGCTCATGCAGCTGCAGGGCAAACCGGTCGGTCATGCCGGCAATATAGTCCGACACGATCCGCGCCAGCGCGGTGCGGTCCCCTGCGGCCGCAATCTCGGCGTGCCAGCGTTCCGGCATGTCCTGCGGGTTGTCCAGGAAATAAGGAAACAGCGCTTCCACCACCTTGGCGACCTTGGCCCGCTTCTCCATCACCGAGGGCGCCCGGTACATGCGGGTGAACAGGAAGGCGCGGATCTCCTTCAGGTCCCGCCACAGCGGATCAGAGAATTTCACCACCGGATGGCCCAGACCGCGAACCTCCTCGACGCTTTGCACGCCGGTATCCGCCAGCAGGCTGCGGGCGGTGCTGATCACATCCTCGACCATGAAGCCAAAGAACCGCCGCAGCGCCTCGTGCCGCCGCCGGTTCGCATCCAGCCCGGGATACTTCCGGTCCACCTCGCCATAGGCACGATCCAAGAGCGGCAGCCGGGCCAGATCGTTATCGGTGAACAGCCCGGCCCGCAGCGCATCATGCAGATCGTGATTGTTGTACGCGATGTCATCCGACAGCGCCGCCACCTGCGCCTCGGCGCTGGCGTGGGTGTGCAGTTCCAGGTCGATGGCGGCATTGCATTCGGCCAGCGCCCAGGGCAGTTCTCCCACCACCGGGCCATTGTGTTTTGCAATGGCTTCGAGGGTTTCCCAGGTGAGGTTCAAGCCGTCAAACTCGGCATAGTGGCGCTCCAGGCAGGTCACGATGCGGATCGCCTGGGCGTTGTGGTCAAAGCCGCCGTAGGGCGCCATCAGCGCATGCAGCGCGTCCTCGCCGGTGTGGCCGAACGGCGTGTGGCCCAGGTCATGCGCCAGCGCCACCGCCTCGGTCAGTTCCTGGTTAAGCCCCAGCGCGCCGGCAATGGTGCGGCCCACCTGCCCGACCTCGATCGAATGGGTCAGCCGGGTGCGGTAATTGTCGCCCTCATGCTCCACGAACACCTGGGTCTTGTGCTTCAGCCTGCGGAAGGCGCTGGCGTGGATGATCCGGTCGCGGTCGCGCTGATAGGGCGAGCGGAAGGAGCTCTCCTCCTCCGGCACCTGCCGCCCGCGGCTGCGGTCCGGCATCGTGGCATAAGGTGCGTGCAATTCAAATCTTTTGACCAAAGCTGGGGCTCCACATCTTGCCGCTTGAATTGCACCTTTCTATATAAAGCTTTGCGCTGCAACCTACGCCCGTGGAGAAACCTGATGCACCTGCCCCCGAAAGTCACCGACCGCGCCTTTGCCCGGCTGGCCGAGATCGGCGCCGCGGATCAGGGCCAGGCGCTGCGGGTCGCTGTGGAAGGCGGCGGCTGCTCCGGCTTCCAGTACGAGATCGCGCTGGATGAGGCCAAGGAGGATGATCTGGTGCTCGAGGGCCAGGGTGAAAAGGTGGTGGTCGACAGCGTCTCCCTGCCGTTCCTGGAAAACGCGGTAATCGATTTCACCGAGGAGCTGATCGGCGCCCGCTTCACCATCGAGAACCCCAACGCCACCTCCAGCTGCGGTTGCGGCACCTCGTTCTCGATCTGAGAATAGGATTGCGAATTCCCGAGCCTTGCCCAAGCAAGGCCGCGCCCGCCCCCGGCTGAAGGGGCGGGCGCTTCGCCCCTGCGGGGCTCAACAGCCATTTCTTCTCAGGCGTTACGGATCGGTCTGCAGCCGCCCGGCACTGCGCAGCCGCGGCATGGCCGGGGCAAACTGATCCCACACCAGATAGAGCCCTGAGGCAATGACAATGGCGCCGCCCACATAGGTGGAGGCCGGCGGGAACTCCCCGAAGAACACCGCGCCGATGACCGCCATCCAGATGAACTGCAGATTCATCAGCGGGGTGACGGCGTAGGAGGCCAGGAGCCGCAGCGCCACCACCAAGAGCCAGCGCGCCCCGAACAGGAGGAACGCATAGGCGGCCGCCCAGCCCGCATCCGCCAGCGGCATCGGCACCCAGACAAAGGGCAGCACCAGCAGCATCGCGCCGCACAGCGTCAGGTTCGGATAGAACACCTGCGCCAGCGCGTTGCTTTCATAACGGCCGATAAACCGCGCCATGGTCATCGAAAACGTGCCGGACACCACCGCGCCGAAAGCAATCAGATGCCCCCAGGCGGCATGCGCCCCGCCATCGTTGTGGGGCAGCAGGAACAGCACCCCCGCAAAGCCTGCCATCAAGGCGATCCAGGCCGCCGGGCGCACCGGCTCCTTCAGCACCAGCCCGGACATCGCGCCCGCCAGCAGCGGCATCATGCCGATGAAGACGAACACCTCGGCAAAGGGCAGCAGCCGGAAGGCATAAAAGAAACAGACCGCGGCGATCAGCGTCGCCACCGAGCGCAGCGCCATCGCCCGCGGGCACCGGGTGCGGAAGCCGCCGCGCTGCGCGGGCAGCCGGTCCGCCAGCAGGCAGAAGCCCGCCACCATGGCGCCCGACAGAGCATAAAGCTGCGCCGCCGCATACTGGCCCGCCAGCAGTTTGGTGATCCCGTCAGCTGAGGCGATCAGGCCGGTATAGGCCACCACCAGAAGCGCCCCGCCCAGGGCCTGGTTGCGTGAACAGCCCATCACGCAGCCCCCGCGCTGCCCGCGCGGGCAAATCCTTCAAAGAAGCCGGCAAACCCGGCGCAGCTGCGCTCTGCCGCGCAAAGCAGCCCGTGCTCCTCCTCGCTCAGCATGGCTTCGGCCCGCGCTTTGACCGCGCCCCAGCCGGGCCGGCCTGTTCCAGCCTCAAAAACGGCTTCCGAAAGACTTTTCAATATACTTCCTCCCCGCAGCGCCGACACATGCACGCCCCCTGCGGGTACCGCCTGCCGGAACGCCGTGCGGCCGGACAGGATCATGAGCCAGTTAACAACAAAATACTCGTGATAGGAATCGTTAAGTCCAGAAAATTCCCGTTTTGATAGAGTAAACCCGGAAACCTGTCTGTCAAGCCAGCCTTCCCAGGCGGCGGGCGGCTGCTGCCCGGCATAGCGCAGCGCGATGCAGATCTCGGCCAGCAGATCAGCGTTCTGGTCGAGGAACGCCACCAGGCCCGCAAACTCCAGACTGGTCAGCGCCGCCTGCGGCAGCTGCGGGTCGCGGCGGCCGTATTCCGACAGGTAAAAGACGATGTGTGTCAGTTCGTAAGCCGCTTTTTTGTTTGGGATCGCAAAGGTTTGCGGGCGCGAGATGAAGGCGCGCAGCCGGTCGTCCAGCCCGTCGTCGCGCAGGACCGCGCCGCGCCGTGCCAGCAGGCGGCGGGCCTCGGCCCGCTGCAGGTCCGACAGCTCCGCCTGCGCCAGCCTCTCCCGTTCGATCCATGCGGCCAGCTGCGCCCCGGTGCCCCCGGGCAGACCCAGGTCCTCCAGATCCAGGCAGATCGACAGGATGAAACGGTAATACTGGCGGAAGAAACTGATATGCCGCGCCGCGCCCTCGTAAAACCCCTGCAGCGGCGCCAGGGCCTCAGCGGCAACATCCGCCCCGGTGCATTCCAGAATGTTCAGAAGCTCGGCGTTTTCCTTGAGCCAGAACACGTCCTCCTGCGTGCGCCGGTGCGCGGCGAAACCGCCGATCAGCGCCGCATGCGCAGCCGCCCGGGACTGGCGGGCGGCGGGAGAGAAGAACGGGATGATCTGGGCCATGGGAACCTCCTGCGGAAAGATGCGGCGCGGCAAGGGCGGCCCCGCAACCGGGACCGCCAAAAGGTCAGGGGCCGGAAAGGAGGCCGGCCCGCTCCCGGTCAGCTGCCCGAGGAGAACAGCCGGGTTGCGTCGCCGCCGCTGGTGCGCGCTTCTGCCGCCGGAGCGGAGCCCGAGGAGAACAGATGCGTGCCCTCGCCCGCGCCGGTCTCAGCCGCGGCTGCCGGGGCCGAGCCGGAGGAAAACATTTCCGTCAACTGCCCGGAAGCAACCTCAGATTGAGTTGCGGGCGCAGAGCCTGAAGAGAACATCTGCACCAGATCGCCCCCGGACGTCTCTGCCCGTGCCGCCGGAGCCGAACCGGACGAGAACATTTCCACCAGGTCGCCGGCCGCCGTTTCGCTGCGGGCCGCCGGGGCCGAGCCGCTGGAGAACAGCCCGGTTTCACCGCCTGCCCAGCTGTCCGCCATCTGCGGCATGGAGCCGGAAGAGAACAGCGAAACGCCTTCCCCTGCTGACAGATCCGCGGTGCATTCAGGCGCTGAGCCGGAAGAGAACATCTCCGTTGCATCGCCTTCGAACAGGCTGGCGCCTGCGGCCGGGCGGGTGGCGCGGATGGTCTGGATTTTACGCTGAGCAGTCATGTTGGAACCCCATTCATTAAGGACAAAAGGCTCCTTGACGCTGGCACGGGCGCCGCGCAGCGCAAACAAAAAATGCAATTTCACATTGTATTTTGCATTCGCAATTACTTTAACTTCAACCCGCTATTTTTTGCGCAATTTCAATTATTTCAATTCATCCACAGGATATTCACCGTGTTATTCACACGCATATTATTGCAAAATAATTAAAATCAACCTGAGGGTTATTTTTCACCCGTGCAAAACGCCAGCGGGCCGCAGCGGCACAAGTGATTCGCGATTCGCGCTCCGGGCTTGCCCCGGGGCGCTGATTCAGCGATAGATCGGCCCCGAATAAAGCAATCTGGGCCGGAGGCAAGCCATGAAAATCGCCACTTTTAACATCAATGGCATCAAGGCCCGCGCCCAGGCGCTGCCGGACTGGCTGGACGAGGCGCAGCCCGACGTGGTTCTGCTGCAGGAAATCAAGTCGGTGGATGAAGCGTTTCCGCGCGAGATCTTCGAGGAGCGCGGCTACAACGTCGAAACCCACGGGCAAAAAAGCTTCAACGGCGTGGCGATCCTGTCCAAGCTGCCGCTGGAGGATGTGAGCCACGGCCTGCCAGGCGATGACAGCGATGAACAGGCGCGCTGGATCGAGGCGACGGTGGTGGGCAAGCAGGCGATCCGGATCTGCGGCCTTTACCTGCCCAACGGCAACCCGGTGGAGCTGGAGGCGGACGGCAGCCCGGCGGCGGGCGGCAAATACGCCTATAAACTGGCCTGGATGGAGCGGCTGAAGGCCCGGGCCGAGGCACTGCTGGCCGAGGAGATGCCCGCGCTGATGGCCGGCGATTACAACATCATCCCGCAGGCCGAGGACGCCAAGCGCCCGGAGGCCTGGGTAGAGGACGCCCTGCACCGCCCGGAAAGCCGCGCCGCGTTTCAGCGGATCGTCAACCTGGGCTTCACCGAGGCCTTCCGCGCCCGCCACCAGGGGCCGGGGCAGTATTCCTTCTGGGACTACCAGGCCGGCGCCTGGAACCGCGACGACGGCATCCGAATCGACCATTTCCTGCTGACGCCGCAGGCGGCGGACCTGCTGCGGGAGTGCCAGATCGACAAGGACGTGCGCGGCCGCGAGAAGCCCTCCGACCACGTCCCGGTCTGGGTGGACCTGGACATCTAGGCGCTGCCCGCGCCGCGCGCCAGCGCGGCGCCACGCCCAACCTGTGCCGGTTCATCTTTGATGATCCGGAACGGTGCGGGGGCCTTCCCTGCCCGCCTCAGGCGGTGACGTCGTGGCGGTAGATCCAGTCGAACTGGCTGACCATGCGGTCCGGGGCGAAACGGCCGCCCAGTTTCAGCACCTGGTGCGCAGGCCAGCTGAGCGGCGCCCGCAGATGGTATTTCCAGGCATTGTTGCTGGCCGCCCGCACCACTTTCTCCGCCCGATCGCGGCGGCGCGACTGGTACATTGCCAGCCCGGCCTTGAGCCCCGTCGCCTCCTGCAGCGAACGGGCCAGCACCCAGGCATCCTCCAGCGCCAGATTGGCGCCCTGGGCCATGAACGGCAGCGTCGGATGCGCGGCGTCGCCCAGGATGGCGGTGTTCTCGCCATACCAGCGCTCTGCCACCGGATGGCGGAACAGCCCCCAGAGCAGCACTTCCTCCACCGCGTCCAGCAGCGCCGCGGCATTGCCGCCGAAGCCCGCAAAGGCGGCGCGCAGGTTCGCGGGGTCGTCCTTGAAGTTCCAGCTTTCCTCGGCCCAGGCGCGGCGCTCCTGCACCGCGACCAGGTTCATCAGGCTGCCGTCGCGCAGCGGATAGGCCACCAGATGCCGTCCCGGCCCCATGAACACCTGCGCCTCCGGCGGCAGGTTCAGATGGTTGGGCACGGTGGCGCGCCAGGCCACCTGGCCGGTGAAGAAGGGCTTGCGCTCGCCGTTCAGGGCCACCCGCGTTTTCGAATGCAGCCCGTCGGCGCCCACCAGCAGGCCGCCGCCGCATTGGGCGCCGTTCACCAGGTGCACAAGGGGCTGCGGGCCGGGTTCGATCCGCTCCGCCTTTTGCAGCAGCCGCACCTGCACGCCTTCGCGCCGGGCGGCGCCGGCCAGGATGCCGACGAGGTCGGAGCGGTGCACGAAGTAATAGGGCAGCCCGGCGGCGTATTCATCCAGGTCCAGCCGCAGCACCTGATTGCCGCGTCGGTGGCCGCGCAGCACCACCGCGCGGGCGCGCTGTGAGCACCAGGCCAGATCATCCGCCAGCCCCAGCGCCTTCAGCACCTGAACGCCGTTGGGGGTGATCTGCAGCCCCGCGCCGACCTCCGAGATCGCCTGGGCCTGCTCCAGCACGGTGACGGATGCCCCGAAGCGGCGCAGCGCCAGCGCTGCGGCCAGGCCGCCGATGCCGGCGCCGATGACGGTTATTTTCAGGCCTTTGAGGTCCATGGGGCTCCTGCAGATTCTCCGCCTGCCCCCAATGAAACAAAAAACGCCGGAGCAAAAGGCCCCGGCGTTAATGTTTCTTGCGTTTTTACCGCCAAAATCAGCGGTTAATCGTCACGGTGGACTTTTTCACGGCGCTCGTGGCGTTCCTGCGCTTCCAGGCTCATGGTCGCGATCGGACGCGCATCCAGGCGCTTCAGCGAGATCGGGTCGCCGGTCACTTCGCAGTAGCCGTATTCACCCTCGTCGATGCGGCGCAGCGCCGAGTCGATCTTGGCGACCAGCTTGCGCTGGCGGTCGCGGGTGCGCAGCTCCAGCGCGCGGTCGGTCTCTTCGCTGGCACGGTCGGCGACATCGGGAATATTGCGGGTGCTGTCCTGCAGCCCCTCAATGGTGTCGCGGCTGTCTGCCAGCAGGTCCTGCTTCCATTCCAATAGTTTGCGTCGGAAATACTCAAGCTGCCGTTCGTTCATGAACGGCTCATCTTCGGCCGGTCGGTAGTCGTCCGGCAGAAACACTTCTTGCTTCATTTCGGCTCCTTCGGTCTGGCCCATCATGCTGGTCATAAACAATACCTCAACACTTTGGATCCCCCTCTGCCGCAGCGTTTATCCCTATCGGACAGGAATGTCACTACACAATAGTGGCGCTGTTTGGTTAAAAGCGTGATAACAAGACGGCAACCACGGCTGAAACGGGAAAGATATGCGATTTCAGGGCACTAAGGAATATGTTGCAACCGATGACCTGAAGGTTGCGGTGAACGCGGCGGTGACGCTGGAGCGGCCGCTGCTGGTCAAGGGCGAACCCGGCACCGGCAAGACCGAGCTGGCAAAGCAGGTTGCCAGCTCGCTGGGGCTGCGGATGATCGAGTGGAACGTGAAATCCACCACCCGCGCCCAGCAGGGCCTTTATGAATATGACGCCGTGAGCCGCCTGCGCGACAGCCAGCTGGGCGAGGAGCGCGTGCATGATGTGAAGAACTACATCCGCAAGGGCAAGCTGTGGGAAGCGTTCGAGGCGGACGAGAAGGTCGTGCTGCTGATCGACGAGATCGACAAGGCCGACATCGAGTTCCCCAACGACCTCTTGCAGGAGCTCGACAAGATGGAGTTCCACGTCTACGAGACCGGCGAGACCATCAAGGCGAAGCACCGCCCGGTGATGATCATCACCTCCAACAACGAAAAGGAACTGCCGGACGCTTTCCTGCGCCGCTGCTTCTTCCACTACATCCGCTTCCCGGACGCGGAGACGATGAAGAAGATCGTCGAGGTGCATCACCCGGGAATCAAGGAGGCGCTGCTGACCGCCGCGCTGACCCAGTTCTACGAGATCCGCGACACGCAGGGGCTGAAGAAAAAGCCTTCGACCTCGGAGGTGATCGACTGGCTGAAACTGCTGCTGGCCGAGGATCTGAGCCCGGAGGATCTTGCCCGCGACGGCGCCAATGCGCTGCCCAAGCTGCACGGGGCGCTGCTGAAGAACGAGCAGGACGTGCATCTGTTCGAACGCCTGGCCTTCATGGCGCGCGGGCGGCGCTGACCGCGCGGGCAGAGGACACAGGCGGCAGGCGCTTTCCCGCCGCCTGACTGTTTCGCTTCAAATTGCTGCCGCATTCCCCTATCAGAGGAAACAGGGCCGGGCTGAGGCAGCCGGGCCGCTAGGGAGACACCTGAGTGCCCGCGGACGCAGCAATGGACCCGGAAATGACACCCCGCCGCAGCGGGAAGCGCCTGCTGAAGGCTGCCGCCGGCGTTCTGGCGGCGCTGGCGCTGGCCGCCTGCGCGGCCCCGGCGGCCCGTGTCGAGGCGCCGACCCGCGCCGCCGCCGCGCCGCTGGCGCTGCCGCCGGTCAAGGTGTTCACCACGCCCCGGCCGCAAGCCCCCCAGCGCTCCAACGCCGATATTGCCCGCGACTTCCTGGATTTGCATTTCCAGCTTGAGGGCGGCAGCACCCTGCCCCAGTTCACCCGTTTTGAGACGCCGATCACCCTGCGGGTCACCGGCGCCCCCGCCCCCGGCTTCAGCCGCGAGCTGAACGCGCTGCTGGCACGGCTGCGCGCGGAGGCCGGGATTTCCATCCGCCGGGTCACCGGCGGCGAGGCCAGCATCACCGTCCAGATGGTCTCCCGCAACGAGATCCGCCGGGCGCTGCCAAAGGCGGCCTGTTTCGTGGTGCCCAATGTCTCCTCGCTGGCGGAATACCGGCGCAACCGGCGCAGCCCGCGCACCAACTGGGCGCTGCTGCGCGAGCGGGACCGGCTGGCGGTCTTCCTGCCCAACGACACCAGCCCGCAGGAGGTGCGCGACTGCCTGCACGAAGAGCTGGCGCAGGCGATCGGTCCGCTGAATGACCTCTACCGGCTGCCGGATTCGGTCTTCAACGACGACAACATGCATGCGGTGCTGACCGGGTTCGACATGCTGATCCTGCGCGCGACCTACGCGCCGGAGCTGAGGACCGGCATGAGCCGCGATCAGGTCGCCGCCCGCCTGCCCGCCATCCTCGCCCGGCTGAACCCGCGCGGTGCAGGCGCCGCAGCCCCGGGGCTCCCGGACACGCCGCGGGCCTGGGCGGCGGCCTACGAACAGGCGCTGGGGCCGCAGGCCTCGCTGCGGGAGCGGCTGCGCGCCGCCAACAGGGCGGCAGAGATTGCCCGCGACCTGGGCTGGATCGACCACCGCCGGGCGCTGAGCCACTATACGCTGGGGCGGATGCTGCACATCCGCGAGCCGGAGCTGGCACTGCAGCATTTCCTGACCGCGCAGGACTTCCTGCAGGGGCTGCCCGGCACCGGCATCCATCAGGCCAAGGTCGCGGTGCAGCTGGCCGCCTATGACATTGCCACCGGCAACGGCGCATCGGCCCTGGCCCGGCTGAAGCCGGCGGCTGATGCCGCTGCGGCCCATGAGAATGCCGCCCTGCTGTCCACCCTGCTGATGCTGCAGGCGGAGGCGCTGGAGCTGGAGGGCCGCATGGTGGAGGCGCGCCGCGTCAGGCTGGACAGCCTGGGATGGGCGCGTTACGGCTTTGGCCCGGATTGGGTGGTGGAGGCCCGGCTGGAGGAAGTCGCCGCGCTGCGCCCCTCCGGCTCCTGATACGGCCCACAAGAGACAAATCCTGAAAGACAAGAGACGGATAGAACCATGATCGTAATCATCGGCGTTCTGCTGGGCGGCCTGATCGGCGCCCTGAAGGCCCGCAAACGTGGCGGCAACACCCTGGACATGCTGCAATACGGGGCTGTCTATGCCATCATCTTTGGTATTGTCGGACTGCTGGCAACCATCCTGACCCACCGGGTGCTGGCGTAACTGCTGACAGAGGCCCGCGATGTTCCAGCCCTTCTTTGAAAACCTGCGCAAGGCGGCGGTTCCGGTCTCGTTGCGCGAATACCTCACCTTCCTTGAAGGGATGAAGGCGGGGCTGGCGACCTATGACATCGAGGCGTTCTATTTCCTCGCCCGTGCCGCGATGGTGAAGGATGAGCGCAACATCGATAAGTTCGACCGCGCCTTTGCCACCACCTTCGAGGGGCTGGAGGCGATTCCGGCGGACGCGGTGATGGAGGCCGTCGACATTCCCGAGGAATGGCTGCGCAAGATGGCGGAAAAGCACCTGAGCGCAGAAGAAAAGGCCGAGATCGAGGCGCTTGGCGGCTTCGACAAGCTGATGGAAACCCTGAAGGAGCGGCTGAAGGAACAGCAGGGCCGCCACCAGGGCGGCAACAAGTGGATCGGGACAGCGGGCACCTCGCCCTTTGGCGCCTATGGCTACAATCCCGAGGGCGTGCGCATCGGCCAGGACAAGAGCCGCCACCAGCGCGCGGTCAAGGTCTGGGACAAGCGCGAATTCAAGAACTTCGACGGTGATGTCGAGCTCGGCACCCGCAACATCAAGGTGGCGCTGAAGCGCCTGCGCCGCTGGGTCCGCGAGGGCGCGCAGGAGGAGCTGGATCTGGATGGCACCATCCGCTCCACCGCCGAGCACGGCTATCTGGACGTGAAGACGCGGCCGGAGCGGCACAACGCGGTGAAGGTGCTGCTGTTCCTGGATGTGGGCGGCTCGATGGATCCGCATATCCAGGTGGTGGAGGAACTGTTCTCTGCCGCCCGCGCCGAGTTCAAGCATCTGGAATATTACTACTTCCACAATTGCCTCTATGAGGGCGTGTGGCGCGACAACCGGCGGCGCTGGAACGAGAAGACCCCGACCCATGAGGTGCTGCGCACCTACGGGCCGGATTACAAGTGCATCTTTGTCGGCGATGCCTCGATGTCGCCTTACGAGATCGCTTATCCGGGCGGCGCCAATGAGCACTGGAACGAGGAAGCGGGCCAGGTCTGGCTGCAGCGCGCGCGCGAAGCCTGGGCCTCGAACCTGTGGATCAACCCGGTGCCGGAGAAATACTGGGACTATACCCATTCGATCGGCATGATCCGGGAGATCTTCGAAAACCGGATGGTGCCGATGACGCTGGACGGGCTGGAACGCGGCATGCGGGAGCTGAGCCGTTAATCCACTGTAAATTCGGGAAATTTTCCTCATGACTATGATCCATGTGGTCGATGCTTTCACCCGAACGCCCGGGCAGGGCAACCGCGCCGGTGTCGTGCTGGAGGCGGAAGGCCTCAGCAGCGGCGACATGCAGGCGATTGCGGCCTTTGCGGGCTTTTCCGAGACCGCCTTTGTGCTGCCTGCGCAGGCCGCGGATCACGACCTGCAGGTCCGCTACTTCACCCCCAGCGCCGAGGTTCCGATCTGCGGCCATGCAACCGTGGCCACCCATTTTCTGCGGGCGCGGATGCTGGGGCAGGCGGACTATCGCGTGCGCGCGCTGACCGGTGCCGGGGTGCTGCCTGTGCGGACCTGCGGCAGCGGCGCGGAAGCGCGGGTGGAGATGACCCAGGGCGAAGTGGCCCATGGCCATGTTCTGGATGCCGAAGAGCGCGCGGAGCTGCTGGCGGCGCTGGAGATATCTGAGGCGGATCTGGCAGAGGGGCTGCCGGTGCAGGTGGTCTCCACCGGCCATTCCAAGGTGATGGTGCCGCTGCGGCGCCGGGAAACGGTGGACCGGCTGCAGCCGTCCCTGCCCCGGCTGGCGGCACTGAGCAAGCGGATCGGCTGCAACGGTTATTTTCCCTTTGCCGCGGAACCGGCGGACGGCGGGCTGGAAACCCACGGCCGCATGTTCGCCCCGGCCATCGGCATTGCCGAGGACCCGGTGACCGGCAACGCCAACGGCCCGGCCGGCGCCTATCTGCTGGCTCAGGGGCTGCTGCCGGATATGCCGCTGCAGACCTACGCCGGGCACCAGGGCCGCGCCCTGGGCCGGCCTGGCACGGTCTTTGTGACGCTGGACCAGACCGGCGGCGGCCTAACGGTCAGGATTTCGGGCCACGCGGTGGAGGCCGGCACGCTCACCTTCACGCCGGGCCGGCCGGACAGCCGCTAGCCCCGGCCGGCGGTGCGCGTCCGGACGGACGGCATTTGCAATGCAGGCCGGACGGGCGGGAGGTCTGCCGCCGGCGCTTTGCCCCGGCTTCAGCCGCCCCACAGCCCCCACGCGCCCAGTGCCGCCACGGGCACAAACAGCCAGCCCTGCGGCAGCAGCCCGTACCCCGCCCGGCGCAGCGGCGGCAGCAGCAGGCCAACCGCCGCCGTCACCGCGGCCATTGCGGTCCCCGCCAGCGCCATCCCTTCCGTTCCGCGGGCGCCGAGAAACAGGAACAGTGCCATCAGCCCCAGAAAGCCGGTCACCATGTGCCAGCACAACAGCGTGGTTTCGCGCACCGCATCCGGCAGCTGCCGGTCCCGCGCCAGGGGCCGGGCGCACTCGCGGCCTCCCGCCAAGGCGTGCACCAGCATCCACAGGGCCGCCAGCGCCGCAGCGGCCAGAAAACTCCATTGCATCTCAAATCTCCTGAACTGTGAAATCCGCGCCTGCGGGCAAACCGGAGGCGGAAAAGGCAATATGCGGGCGCAGTCTGACCACGCCCGCCGCCGCGGCGCCACCGGTAATTCTGCCGCAGCACCGCAGACGCTGCGCAGCACCGCTGCCAGCGGTTGATTGCGCCGCTGCCCGCACCTAGGTGATGAGGCGGTATGAGCAGCAGCACCCGGACAACAGGCCCCGTCAGCGGACCAGCCGCAGACCCCGTCACCGGCCCCATCCTGATCCTTGATGATCTGCGGGATGGCCGGATGCATCTGGCTGCCCTGTTCATTGCACCGAAGGGCACCGCGGTGCCGCCGGTGCGGCTGGAGAGCGGCACGGTGCAGCCCGAACCGCTGGCAGAGTATGAAACCCGCCAGGTGCTGCGGGCGCGGTTCGCGCTGCCCGCGGACCGTCCCTCCGCCTATCAATGGAACGGCACGCGCTATGACCTGGCGGGCGGCTTCGGCGGCGACATGCGGATCGCCTATGCCTCCTGCAACGGCGAGGAGCACGGCGACCTGGACCGCGACGGCGGCGAGCGCAACGCGATGTGGGCGCGGATGGGCGCGGAGCACCGCGCGCACCCGTTCTCGCTGCTTTTGCATGGCGGCGACCAGGTCTATGCGGATGAGGTGACGGACGGCCATCGCTTGAGCCAGGACTGGCCGGACCGCATCCCCCGCGATCCCGCGCGCGAGGATCTGGCCGGTCTGCGCCGCCATCTGCGCGAGCGGTTCCTGCAGCGCTACCTGGCGGTCTACAGCGCGCCGGAGCTTGCCTGGATCGCCGCCCGGGTGCCCTCGCTGATGCAATGGGACGATCATGATATCTGCGACGGCTGGGGCAGTTTGCGCCGCTCGCGCACCTATTCCCCGGTCGGCCAGACCCTGTTTGCCGCCGCGCGGGAGGCGGCGCTGCTGTTCCAGCACGGCTGCTGCGACAGCGGCCTGCCTGCGCGGTTCACCGATCCCGAAGGCACCCATCTGGGCTGGCGCATCGAGGCACCGGGGCTGCGGCTGCTGGCACCTGATCTGCGGTCCGAGCGCAGCCGGCGGCGGGTGATGGCGCGGGGCGGCTGGCGGATGATGAAGGCAGCAGCGGAGCAGCGCTTTGCCGGGCGCAGCCTGATCCTGTCCAGCGTGCCCCTGCTGGGGCCGCGGCTGTCGCTGCTGGAAGTCCTGATGGTGCTGACGCCCCGGATGCAGAAATACGAGGATGACCTGCGCGACCAGTGGCAAAGCCGGGCGCACCGGGCCTCCTGGCGGCGGATGTTGCGGCTGCTGCGGGACATGGCGGCGCAGGACGGCCAGCAGGTCACCGCCATCTCGGGTGAGATCCACCTGGCCGCGCGCGGCGAGATGGCGCTTGGCGGCAGCAAGGTGCTGCATCAGCTGGTCGCCTCCGGCATTTCCCACCGGGCGCCGCCCCGGGCCTGGGCCAAGGTGCTGGGGATGCTCTCGTGGCTGGGCGATGCGCCCCTGCCCGGCCACCCGATCCGCATCCGCCGGATCCCCGGCCAGGCCGGGCGCTACGCGGCGGAGCGGAATTATCTGGTCCTGGAGCGGCAAGGCGCGGACTGGTCCGCCAGCTGGGAGCTGGAAACCTCGGGCCGGTCGGCGCCGCTGGCGCTGTAGCCGCGGGCGGGCGGCGGAAACGGCAACCTTTTTCTGCTCAACCGCAGGCGGATCATCTGCGGAAATCCGCCGCCGGGCAAAGCCGCCGGCGCTTGTCCGCCGAAGCCCTGCCAGCGCGGTTGAACCATCGCCCTTCAGACGGCTACGCAAGGGGAAAAGACGCGGCGGAACAAACCCGCCACCCCCGAGCAGGAGCATCGCGTGAGCGTGCCGCATCAAGACATAAAACCCCGTGGCAGTGCGCCTGCCGCCAGCGTGAAGCCGTTCCAGATCCGGGGGCGCTACTTCACCGCAGTTGCCCTGCGGCCCGAGGACGGTCCGCTGGACCAGGCGTTTTACGCCGCCCTGGACGCGCAGCTGCGCTGGAGCCCGCAGTTCTTTGACGGCGCGCCGCTGATTCTGGATCTGGCGCAGGCGCCGGGGTTGAACCGGCCTGCCGAGATCCGCGCCCTGACGGACAGCCTGCGAAGCCGGGACCTGGCGGTCTTCGGGGTGCAGAACGCCACCCCCGAACAGGCCGCCGCGGCAGAGGACGCCGGGCTGATCAACCTGTCCAGCGGCAAGGACGCGCCGCTGAACACGGGCCCCGGCACCCGCCGGGAAATCCCCAAGAAACTGCGGCCGCCGGAGAATGTGCTGATCACCCGGCCGGTGCGCTCCGGCCAGACGGTGGTTGCCGAGGGCGGCGACCTGGTGGTGGTCGGGCCGGTCAGCTCCGGCGCCGAGCTGATCGCGCGGGGCAGCATCCATGTCTACGGGCGCCTGCGCGGCCGGGCAATGGCCGGGGCCGAGGGCGACGAGAGCGCGCGCATCTTCTGCAACAGCCTGGATGCGGAGCTGCTGGCGGTGGCGGGCCTCTACCGGACCAGCGAGAATTTGGAGCCGGAGCTTTTGAACCGCCCGGTGCAGGTGTTCCTGCAGGACGGGCGGCTGTGCGTGGAAGCGCTGGGATAGGGCCGCAACACGGCCTGGGATAGGGAAGGCAGGACAATGAGCAAGGACCTGAAACTGGAAGAGCCGCTGGGCCGGGTGATCGTGGTCACCTCGGGCAAGGGCGGCGTCGGCAAGACCACAACCTCTGCCGCCGTCGGCGCCGAACTGGCGCGGCGCGGCCACAAGACGGTGGTGATCGATTTCGACGTGGGCCTGCGCAACCTGGACATGATCATGGGCTGCGAGCGCCGGGTGGTGTTCGACTTCATCAACGTCATTCAGGGCGACGCCAAGCTGAAGCAGGCGCTGATCCGCGACCGGCGGCTGGAGAAACTGGCGGTGCTGCCGACCTCGCAGACCCGCGACAAGGATGCGCTGACCAAGGACGGCGTCGAGAAGGTGCTTGACGAGCTGCGCCAGGAGTTCGATTACATCATCTGCGACAGCCCGGCCGGGATCGAGCGCGGCGCCCAGATGGCGATGCATTTTGCCGATGAGGCCATCGTTGTGACCAATCCCGAGGTGTCCTCGGTCCGTGACAGCGACCGGGTGCTGGGACTCTTGAACAGCATCACCGAACGGGCCAGCAAGGCCGGTGCGGAGCCGGTCAAGGCGCAGGTGCTGATCACCCGCCACGACAAGGCCCGCATCGACAGCGGCGAGATGATGACGGTGGAGGACGTGCTGGAGGTTCTGGCGGTGCCGCTGCTGGGCATCATTCCGGAAAGCGCCGCGGTGCTGCGCGCCTCCAACCTCGGCGTGCCGGTGGTGCTGGATGACCCGTCGGCCGCGGCGGCGGCCTATGAGGACGCGGTGGGGCGGCTGATCGGCGAGCAGATCGAGATGCGGATTGCCGCGGATCCCCGCCGCGGACTGCTGCAGCGGCTGTTCCGGCGGGCGGTGTAAGGGATGTTCGGCTTTTCCCTCCGCCCCCGCAAGGCCTCTGCCAGCACCGCCAAGGAGCGGCTGCAGATCCTGCTGGCGCATGAGCGCAGCGGCAATGGCAGCGCCCGTCCCGACTGCCTGCCGCAGCTGCAGCGCGAGATCCTGGACGTGATCCGCCGCCATATGCAGATCGGCGACGAGGCGATCGACATCCGCATGGAGCGCGGCGACGAGCTGTCGAGCCTGGAGATCAATATAGAGTTCCCGGAAAAACTGGGTGTGAACTAGGGCCGGGGCCCGCGGGGCGGCCCTGCCGCCCCGGAAGTTTTGGCATGGGGCGGCTCTGCCGGCCTCGAACATTTTAAGAAAACCCGGCGCGGAATCCCCACCCCTACCCTGCGCCGGGTCAGGGCAGGTTCATCCTGCCCGTGTTGTCATGGGCCTTCCGCACTTGCCCTGCAGAAGGCCCATGACACATTCCGATTCCCCTTCAATCCCGGGCAGCCCGGCGGCGGCGCACCGCAGGACACCCTGCGGACGGGCGGCCTGCCGGGCGCGCTCAGCCGTGCGCTGGACCTGACGGAGGGCCAGCCCGAGGGACACAGTGTGCGCTGCTGCCGGAGCGGCATGCAGGCAGCGGTGTGCCTAGCTGGCGAGGTTGCGGTTCTTCTGCGAATAGAGCGCCAGCGCCGTCACCTGCCCCGCCACGATGGCCGAGAACATCAAGAGCGCCGACAGGCCGATGCTGGCATCCGCCATCAGGGTCTCGTTGAACAGCGACTGGGTGGCGCTCATCAGCACCCGGCTGCCGGGGACCAGGATCAGGATACCCTGCACGATATAGATGGCGCCGGTGAGGTTCAGCGTCTTGGCGAGCCAGGTGCCGTAAAGGGTGATGCACATGGCAGTGACCCAGGTGCCGACGATCCAGCCGCCGCCGAAGCCCAGGTAAAGCGGCCCCCACATGCCCAACACGGTGACCGGCAGCGCCCGCAGGATGTCGACCATGCGGGCGTTGAAGATCACCCCGATCGAGAATGACAGCGCCGGCAGCGCCAGATAGGGCATCCACCACAAGACGCCGTTCACATTCTCCACCTGCGGCGTTGCCCCCCACAGCGCGGCACCGATGCTGACACCGATGTAAATGCCGATGAACAGTTTCATCAGCACGAAGATCGACTGGGCAAACAGGCTGGAGCCGGAAATCACGTCATTGAAAGCGAGGCATTCCAGCGAGTTGGCAATCGACAGCCCCGGCACGAACAGCACGATTGCGGCAATGCAGGTGCCCCAGACCGGCACCTCCACGCCCATGCTGCTGACCAGCGAGACCGCCAGCCCCGCGACCAGCGCCGACAGGAACTCAACCAGAATCACCCGGTCGCCGCGGCAGAACAGCTGGCAGAGCCAGACCAGGAACCCCAGCACCGCCGACAGCGCAATGGTGGTCAGGGCGCTGCCAATGAGGGTCAGGAAGGCGGGCGGGATGGCGATATTGGCCAGCATGATCAGCCAGCCAGGATAGCGGCCTGGTTCCTCGATCCCCGGATCCTCCACCGCGTTGATGCGGATGATGGTGCGGGCCAGCAGGCTGAGGTTGATCTGCGCGGGCTCCAGCCTGCGGATGATGAACTGGTTGTCCTCGTCCGGGAACTGGCAGGAGATCGACGTGGGGGTGGCCTGCACGATCACGTTGATGCCCTGCTTGCGGGCATAGAACTGCAAGTATTTCTCGATCTTGTAGGGCGCACAGCCGCTGCGGTGCAGGGTCTCGCCGGTGTCGGCGATATTGCGGAGCTGTGAGAGCGGAGCCATGTGCCGGAAGCCGTTGTTATCTGGTGCCTTTGGGAACGCTCCCCATACTGGATGCGGCGCGGTGCGGCGAGTGCGGTTTTTGCATGGCCGCTATCACTGGCCGTCAGGGCTGGCGGCGGGGTCTGCCTCCCGTATGTTCAGGCCGAAGCCGCGCGCCACATCCAGCAGCGCGGCGCTGACAAAGGCGGTGCCGGTCTGGCTCTCCTCCCCGGCCCGCTGCAGCAGCGCGATGTCGCGGCTGGCGCCCTCGGCCGCGAGCGGGCGGAAGATCACCTCGCTGTGGCCCTGCGGCTGGCGCAGGGTGTAGAGCTCCGGCAGAACCGCGACGCCTGCGCCCGAGGCTGCCATCAGGCGGATCGAATCGAGGCTGGTGCCCTCGTAGTCATCTGCCACCACACCGCCGAACCCCGACGCCAGCGCATAGACGATGCGCGACAGCCGGTGGCCGCTGTCCAGGGTCAGGAAATTGCGGCCGCGCAACGACGCGCCGTCCACCGGACCGCTCTCTGCCGCCAGCGGATCGTCCAGCGCCGCGGCGATCCACAGCCGTTCGCTGAACAGCCGCACCTGGTGAGTGTTCGGGTGGTCCTCGGGCGTGGAGATGATCATGTCGAACCGCCCGGCCTTCAGCCCCTGCTCCAGGTCGCGGGTGTTTTCCTCGCGAACGATGACGCGCAGGCTGGGCTGGGTGCGGTGGATGGCGCTGACCGCCTTGGGCAAGAGGTAAGGCCCGATCGAGGGCAAGACCCCCAGCCGCAGCCGCCCGCCGAAGGGCACGCCGCCGGTGACGGCAGCGCGCAGGTCATCGACCTCCCCCAGTATCCGCTGGGCGCGGCGGATCACCTCGGCCCCCATGGCGGTGGGCTGGGCGCCGGCGCGGCCGCGTTTGAACAGGCGGGTGCCAAGGTCCTCCTCCACCGCGGAAATCTGCGCCGACAGGCTGGGCTGGCTGACATTCAGCGCGTCGGCTGCCAGGCCGAACTGGCCCAGCCGGGCCACGGCGACGATGTATTCGAGCTGACGCAGGGTTGGACGCATTTCATAACCTGAAACTATGTGAAGATTAGATACAATATATTGGAACTATGCTGCAGTGCAATTCATGAGGGCAAAAACCGGAATGGAGAGACAGATGCCTACCGCCCTCGAAACCCTGGCCAGCAGTTTGCTGGTGCCCACGATCCTGTTCTTTGCCCTTGGCCTGATTGCCGCCTTTGCCCGCAGCGACCTGTCGATCCCGGAAGGCGCGGCCAAGTTCATGTCGCTGTATCTGCTGCTGGCGATCGGCTTCAAGGGTGGTGCCAGCCTGGCGGAGCACGGGCTGAGCCCGGATCTGTTTGCCACTATCCTGGCGGGGGTGGCGCTGTCGTTCCTGCTGCCCTTCATCGCCTTTGCGCTGCTTAAGGTCTTGACGCGGCTTGATCCCCTGAACGCGGCGGCGGTGGCCGGCCATTACGGCTCGATCTCCATCGTGACCTTTGTCACCGCGACCAGCCTCTTGGAGCTGACCGGGGTGGTCTATGACGGCTACATGGTGGCGGTGGCCGCGGCGATGGAGGTGCCTGCGATCCTGTCGGCGCTGTGGCTGGCGCACAGCACCGGCAGCAACGGCGAACGGCCGGAAGGGTTCTGGCGCGAGCTGCTGGCCAACGGCTCGGTTGTGCTGCTCTTGGGCGCCTTTGCAATCGGTGCGATCACCGGCGGCAAGGGGATGGAGCTGATCGCCCCCTTCATCGTCACCCCCTTTACCGGCATCTTGTGCCTGTTCCTGTTGGACATGGGCCTGTCGGCGGGCCGCAGCCTGATCAAGAACCGGGAGATGCTGTCGCCGGGGCTGTTTGTCTTCGGCGCCGCGATGCCGGTGATCGGCGCGCTGCTGGCCTATGGCGCGGGCTGGGCCGTCGGGCTGGGCAGCGGCAGCCTGTTCCTGTTGATGGTGCTGGCGGCCTCGGCCTCCTACATCGCGGTACCGGCGGCGATGAAGATCGCCCTGCCCAAGGCGGAATCGGGCATTTACCTGACGCTGTCGCTGGGGGTGACCTTCCCGTTCAACATCACCGTCGGGCTGCCGCTCTACTACTGGCTGGCATCCTGAAGCTTCGGGCGGGCGGCACGCCTTGCGCTGCCGCCCGTTCCGGCCCATATCTGAGGCATGCTGCGCCTCTTGCCCATTCTGCTGGCCGTTGCCTATGGCCTTGTGATGTACCGGATTTCGATCTGGCGCACCCACCGGGAACTTGACCAGCGCTCGACCGAGCTGGCCGACCCCAGGCTGAAGCAGCTGACCGACCGGCTGGCGGCAGCGCTGAACGTGGCCCGCATCCCGGTGCATATCTACGAAGTCGACCCGGTGAACGGGCTGGCGGCGCCGGACGGGCGGATCTTCATCACCCGCGGGTTTTACCGCAAATACCAGAACGGCGAGGTCAGCGCCGAGGAGATGGCCTCCGTCATCGCCCATGAGCTGGGCCATGTGGCGCTGGGGCACGCGCGGAAACGGATGATCGATTTTTCCGGCCAGAACGCGCTGCGCACCGCGCTGATGATGATCCTGGGCCGCTATATCCCCTTTATCGGGCCGTGGATTGCCGGGGTTCTGACCTCGCTGCTGGCGGCACGGCTGTCGCGCGGCGATGAATACGAAGCCGACGAATATGCCGCCGCGCTGCTGACCAAGGCAGGGATCGGCCTGGCACCGCAGAAAAGCCTGTTTGCCAAGCTTGAGGAACTGACCCAGGCGCGCGCGGGCATGGCGCCGGCCTGGCTGATGAGCCATCCAAAAACCGAAGAGCGCATCGCCGCGCTGGAGCGGCTGGAAGACAAATGGGCCAAGGGCTGAAGCCGCGGCAAAGGCGCAATTGAGGGGCCGGCCCCTCAAACTCCCCGGAGTATTTTCACAAAGAAGAAGAGAGGGCCTTGGCGAGCCGCGGCAGGCGGGCTTTCTTCAGCAGCGGGCGGATTTCCCAGCTGCCGCCCGACAGGCGGTTGGCTTCGGCCAGAACCTCTGCCCCCAGCGCCTCCATGCCGGTGCTGTCCTGCAGCCAGATCCCGTAGAGCAGCTCATCCGGGCCCACGCGATCCAGACCTTCCTCGGCCAGGGTGTGGCGCGGAAAGTCCTTGTTGTTGACGGTGACGATGGCATCGGCGTGGCCTGCGATGGCGGCGGCCAGCACATGGGTGTCGGCGCTGTCGGGCAGCCAGAGGCGCGCCTCGACCCCTGGTGCCGGGGCGACCTCCGCCTTGGGCCAGCCCGCGCGGATCAGGGCGATCTCGGCTTTGGCCTGCGCCGCGCCTGCGGGGCCGAGTTTCAGCGCCGCACGCTCCCATTCGCCAAGGATCCGCGTCGACCACAGCGGGGTGAAATGGCCAAGGCGCGCTGCACCCAGCAGCATCTCCCGCATCACCGTCGGGTAGAGGACGCAAGTGTCGAGGAGCAGCTTCACCCGCGTCAGTCCAGCCGGAAGAACACGGCCTTGAGATAGCCGCTTTCGGCCAGCTGCGGCAGTTGCGGGTGGTCGGGGCCTGCGTATCCGGTGTGGATCAGCGCGCCGCGGCGGCCCGCTTTGCCGATGCCGCGGGCCGAAGCGTTGCGGAACCTGGCGAGGTCGGCAGCATGCGAGCAGGAGCAGAGGCCCAGGTAGCCGCCGGGTTTCACCAGCGGGGCGGCCAGTTTGGCAACGCGTTCATAGGCGCGCAGGCCGGCCTCCAGCGCCTGTTTCGAGGGCGCAAAGGCAGGCGGGTCGCAGATCACGACATCGAAGCTTTCGCCTTCCTCCCCCAGGGCGGTCAGCACATCGAAGGCGTCGCCCTGACGGGCGGTGAACTTATCCTGGTGGCCGCTGGCTGCCGCGCCCTGGGCGGCCAGGTCCAGCGCCGCAGCGGAGCCGTCGACGCAGGTGGCGTGCCCTGCCCCGCCTGCCAGCATCGCCAGGCCAAAGCCGCCAACGTGCGAAAACACGTCCAGCACCTTGGCGCCGGGCGCGGTCAGGCGCGCGGCAAAGGTATGGTTTTCGCGCTGGTCGAAGAACAGCCCTGTTTTCTGGCCGCCGGTGAGGTCGGCCATATAGGTGGCGCCGTTCATCTGCACCGGCACCGGCGCAGCGGGGGCCGCGCCCAGCAGGGTCTGGTTCACGTCATCCAGACCTTCCAGCCCGCGGGTGCGGCCTGAGGCGTTTTTCAGGATCACTTCGGCGCCGGTTACCTCGGCCAAAGCGGCGGCGAGCATGTCCAGATGCGCCTCGGCCCAGGCGGCGTTAGGCTGCACCACGCAAGTACCGCCGAAGCGGTCGATCACCACGCCGGGCAGACCGTCGGATTCGGCATGGACCAGCCGGTAGAAAGGCGCGTCATACAAGCGTTCGCGCATTTCCAGCGCGCGCGAAAGGCGGGCCGCGAACCAGGTCTGATCGATCTGTGCCTCCGGGTCGCGGTCCAGCATCCGGGCGATGATCTTGCTGTCCGGGTTGACCGAGACCAGCCCCAGCGGGCGCTGTGCCTCGTCCTCCAGCACCGCCAGGGTGCCGGGTGCCAGCTTGCGGGTGCGGCGGTCAGTCACCAGTTCGTTGGCATAAACCCAGGGAAACCCGTGCCGGATGGCGCGGGCGTTGGACTTGGGTTTCATTTTCACGCGGGGGCGCTGGAGCGCATCTGGGGAGGCTGTCATGGAGTTCTCTTAGCGGTAAGCCCGGGACAGGAAAAGGGGCCGTTTGGCCCGGCCCGCACAACCTTGGTGCCTGGCAGCCTCCTGCTGACTGCCCCCTGCCGATGCGACATTGGCAAGAACCTGTGGTAACCTTACGGCTGGAGGATCCGCCATGAGCACAACCGCAAGAGTTCTTCTTGGCACCACCAAAGGCGCCTTTGTCCTGACCCCGGACGGCGGCAGCTGGTCGGTCTCAGGCCCGCACTGCGGCGGCTGGTGCATCAACCATGTGATCGGTGATCCGGACAGCGGCATGATGTGGGCCGGCGGCGGCGGCGACTGGCCCGGCGCCGGGGTCTGGCGTTCTGCCGATGGCGAGACCTGGGAGCTTTGCAAGCTGTCAAACGGGCAGATCGATGAATGGGCGGCCGCGGACCCGGAAACGGCGGCGTTCTTCGATTGGGAGCCCACCGAGGTCCCCTTCGAGGATCTCAAGGCCGTGTGGTCGCTGCACAGCGCCCATGGTGTTCTTTTTGCGGGCACCAATCCTGCAGCGCTTTTGTCCAGCAGGGATGGCGGCAGGACGTGGGAGAGGAATGCCGCGCTCGACAGCCATCCATCGCGCGAAAGCTGGAACCCCGGCGCGGCCGGGCTGGTTCTGCACACGATGCTGAGCGACCCGGAAAACGCGGACAAACTGTGGCTGGGCATATCCGCGGCGGGGGTTTTTGCCTCGGAGGATGGCGGGAAAAGCTGGGAGCGCCGCAACCGCCTGTCCAATGACACGATCTGCACCGAGCACCATCACCCCGCGGCGCCGCGCAACGGCGAAACCGGCCACTGCGTGCACAACATGCAGCGCGGCCCCGGTGATCTGCTCTATCAGCAGAACCACCACGGCACCTACCGCAGCACCGACGGCGGGCGCACCTGGAGCGATATCACCGCCGGGCTGCCCTCCACCTTCGGCTTTCCGATTGCCGTGCATCCCCGGGATCCGGATACGATCTGGGTGCTGCCGCTGAACGGCGATGCGGCCGGGCGGTTTCCGCCGGACGCCTCGGCGGCGGTCTGGAAGTCCGCCGATGGCGGCGGGACCTGGCAGGCCAAACGCGACGGGCTGCCGCAGGGCGCGTGTTTCTTCACCGTGCTGCGCCAGGCCATGGCCACAGATGCTGCGGCGGGTGTCTATTTCGGCACCAACTCGGGCTCAGTCTTCGCAAGCTTCGACGAAGGCGAAAGCTGGAGCGAAATCGCCCGGCACCTGCCGACGATCCTTTCTGTTGAGACCCTGAGCCGCTGAAATCCGAAAGGGCGCCCGGGGCCGGCCCCGGTGCGGTTTCAGCGCTCGCGCGAGCGCCAGCCGCCGCGGCGGCGGGGTTTTTCCGCGCCCTGCAGCCCGTCACGCAGCACCGCAGTCATCGGATGCTCCGGCTGGCCGTTGCCGTACAATTCCAGCAGCGTCTGGATATCGGTGCGGCTGTCGCGGGCCGCATCCATGCCCAGGGCCCAGTCAAAAAAGATGCTTCGGCACTGGGCATCGGTGATGCCTTCGATCCGGTAGGCCTCGTAGATCAGACCGCGCGGGTCCTGTTCAGTGCTGCCCTTCTTCATCCGCCGCTTCCCTTTCCAAGGTTTCGCTAATCAGCGCTGCGCAGCGGCTGTAGCGGTCCTGCAGCTCCTGCTCCAGCGTTTCCAGCCGGGCATAGCCGGTGGTGCGGCAAAGGAACTGCGCTCCGCCCTCGCCCATGGTTTCGGCCTCGATGGCCTTGGCGGAGAGCAGCCGTGCTGCGCATTGCACGGACCAGAATAGCCGGTATCCGGCGGCGAGGTATTCTGCATCCGCGTCATTCAGCCACCCGGCAGCGACAGCGCCCGCAAGTCCGGAGGCCACATCGCGGGAAGCTGAGCCGGAGGTGAGCGCGCCGGCCTGCGACAGCAGCTCGATGTCCATCATCCGGCCCGCGCCGTTCTTGGCGTCCCAGACGCCCGCCGGCGTCTTGGCGGCGGCCAGCCGCTCGCGCATCTGGGCCACCTCGCGCAGAACCTTGCCGCGCTCGCGCGGCTCCGACAGGAAGCCTGCACGGAAATCCTCGATCTCGGCGGTCAGGCTGGCATCGCCTGCAATGGTGCGGGCGCGGGTCAGGGCCAGGTGCTCCCACACCCAGGCCTCGTTCTGCTGGTAGAGCGTGAAGCCGGCCAGGCTGACCGCCACCGGGCCCTGGGTGCCCGACGGGCGCAGCCGCATGTCGACCTCATAAAGGCGGCCCTGTGCCATCGGTGCCGACAGCGCGGTAACAAAGGCCTGCGTCAGGCGCGCGAAATAGGGGCGTGTGGCCAGCGGGCGCTTGCCCTCCGACATTTCCACCCCTTCGGGGTCGTAGATCACGATCAGGTCGAGGTCGGACTGCGAGTTGATCTGCCCCGCCCCCATCGAGCCCATGGCCAGCACCGCGGCGCCGCGGCCCGGCGGGGGCCCGTGTTTCCCGGAGAAATGCGCCACCACCTCCGGCGCGATGCCGGCGATCACCACCTCTGCCAGCTCGGCATACTGGGCACCGGCCTGGTGGCCGTCGATCAGCCCGCGCAGATGGTGCACGCCGATGCGGAAATGCCATTCCTTGCACCAGCGGCGGGTGGCGTCGAGCCGGGTTTCATAGTCGCCCTCCTGCTGCAGCCGCGCCTTCAGCTCAGCCCGCAGCTTTGCCGCGCCCGGCCAGGGGTCGAAGAAGGACCCGCCGATCACCGCATCAAAGACGCCGGAGTTGCGTGACAAGAAGGCGGCCAGATCGCTGGAGGTGCCGGCGATGTCGATCAGCAGGTCGATCAGCTGCGGGTTGGCGCCGAACAGCGAGAACAGCTGCACGCCCGCGGGCAGCCCGGCCAGGAAGCCATCCAGCGCCAGCAGGGTTTCCGCCGGCTTGGCGGTTTTGGCAACGCGGGACAGCAGCTCCGGCTTCAGCCCTTCGAAGATCCGCGCCCCGCGCGACGAGCGCAGCGCCGGATAGGTGGGCCAGCGGGCGATGATGGCGCCGTCCAGCTCCGCGGTCTCCTCCGGCAGGTCTGCCGGGGGCGGCGACGCGCCGGGTGCGAAAAATCCCTCGGTCAGCTCGTGCACCTCTTCCAGGCGGGTTCTGATTTCGGCCTGCAGCTCTGCCGGGCCGCGGTCCATCAGGCAGGCGATACGGGCGATGCCATCCTCGGACTTGGGCATCTTGTGGGTCTGGGCGTCATGCACCATCTGGATGCGGTGCTCGACCTCGCGGTGGGCACGGTAATGGGCGCTGAGCGTACCGGCGACCTCCGCCGGCACCCAGCCCTTGCCGGCCAGCGCCGCCAGCCCCTCAACCGTGCCGCGCAGGCGCAAGTCCTCGTCGCGCCCGCCGGCGATCAGCTGGCGGGTCTGGGTGAAGAACTCGATCTCGCGTATGCCGCCGCGGCCCAGTTTCATGTCGTGGCCCGGCACGTTGAGCGCGCCGCCGGTGCCCTTGTTCTCGCGGATCCGCAAGCGGATGTCGTGGGCGTCCTGGATCGCGGCAAAGTCCAGATGCCGCCGCCAGACGAAGGGGCGCAGGGTGTTGAGGAACCGCTCCCCCGCGGCAATGTCGCCGGCGCAGGCGCGCGCCTTGATATAGGCGGCGCGTTCCCAGGTGCGGCCCAGGCTTTCGTAATACCGCTCCGCCGCTTCCATCGCCAGGCAAACGGGGGTCACTGCCGGGTCCGGGCGCAGCCGCAGATCGGTGCGGAACACATAGCCGTCGCCGGTGCGGTCGCTGAGCGCGGCGCACATGTTCTTGGTCGCGCGCACCATGCCCTGACGCGCCTCGTAGAAGTCATCCGGGTCGAAACGGGTTTCGTCGAACAGGCAGATGAGGTCGATGTCGGAGCTGTAGTTCAGCTCATGCGCGCCCATCTTGCCCATCGCCAGGATGGTCAGGCCGCCCGCCGTCTCCGCGTCGTCCTCTGTCAGGCCGGGCAGCTTCTTGCGGCGGATCAGGTTGGCGATTTCCGCCTTGGCCGCCACATCCGCGCAAAGCGCCCCGAAATCCGTCAGCGCACCGGTCACCTGCTCCAGGCTCCAGCCGCCGCTGAGGTCGCACAGCGCGGTCAGGAGCGCCAGCCGCCGCTTGGCCTGGCGCAACCCGGGCTTCAACTGCGCCGCCTCCAGCGCGCGGCAGTCCGCAAAAACCTGCTGCAGCGCGCCATCCGGATCATGCAGCGCCTCCGGCAGCCAGTCCGCCTCGCGGTCTGTCAGCTCTTTCAGATAGGGGCTGGACCCGCAGGCCCCCGCCACCAGTTCCGCCAGATCGCCGGACAAGGCCGGCACCAGCGCACGCGCCTCGGCGCCAAGCTCCGGGTCGTAGGGGCGGGGAATGCGGGAAATCGTCAGTCCAGATGTCATGACCCCGAGACTGTGCCGCAGGCCGGGGCGCGTCAATGGCAGAATTGCCGCGCTGCCGCATAGGTTTACCCCGGGTCAGGAATACCCGAATAGGTAAAGATCCAATTTTAAAGTATCTTTAACGTTACGGTTATGCTCCCGTTTCGGAGCCGTTTCGAAGTAAAGAGTGTTTTTGTTACCAGGGCCTGCCTGGATCGGCCTGTGCTTTGCTGGCCGGGTCCAAGCGGCGGCGATGTTGCTGCCACAGCCCCTCATCCGGCTACGCAACCGGAGCATAACCGACCATCCTCCCCTGCTGATTTCCCGGCGCAACACAGCGTGAAGACCGTTGTTTACTGCCGGTTTCCGCGCCTTTCTCCCTCAGCCGCCGTAAAAATGTGAAAAAGATTTACATGAGGGCTTGAAAGCCCCCGGGCGGCTTCCGATATGCAGTCATGTGAAAGAGATTTACATTCACCCGCAACCTGGAGGACCCCGATGACGAGTTTCACCCCGACCGCCCCTGCCGCCCCGGTGCAGGGCTGGTTTTCCCGCAGCGAAGCCTGGCTGGACAGCAAGGGCAAGGGCGCCTGGATCGCCGTCATGGTGCTGGGCTTCGTGTTTTTCTGGCCGGTTGGCCTCGCCCTTCTCTTCTACATGATCTGGAGCAAACGCATGTTCAGCAAATCCTCCTGCCGCCACCGCAAGTCCTGGGCCCGGCATGGCTACTCGGCGATGAAACCCTCCGGCAACAGCGCCTTTGACGCCTACAAGGCCGACACCCTGCGCCGCCTGGAACAGGAACAGAACGATTTCGAGGCCTTCCTGAACCGCCTGCGCGAAGCCAAGGACAAGGCCGAGTTCGACCAGTTCATGGATGAGCGCGCCCATGCGGCCGCCAGCGAAGACCTGGAGGGCGAAGACGGGGACCAGGACGAACCCAAGCGCCACTGACCCCTGCCCCTCCGGCTGCCCCGCCTGCCCGTCCGGGCGGGGCAACCCCCATGCCTCTCGCAGCAAAGGACCCCTTGATGACTGCCCTGCCCGATCCCGACTACCAGGCAGAATTCTATGCGTCTGTCCCCGCCAAGCGGCTGATCGCCTGGATCATCGACAGCATCCTGATCTTCGGCCTCAGCGCCGGCGCGGTGGTGCTGACCGCCTTCACCGGCCTGTTGATCTGGCCGCTGCTGTATCTGGCGGTCGGCTTTGCCTACCGCACCGTGACCATCGCCAACGGCTCCGCCACCTGGGGCATGCGCTTTGCGGGTATCGAGCTGCGCGACGGATCCGGCCAGCGGCTCGACAGCGGCATGGCTGCGCTGCACACCGCAGGCTACACCCTGTCGCTGGTGCTGCCGGTCTTGCAGGTGATCTCGGTGATCCTGATGCTGACCTCCTCGCGCGGACAGGGGCTGACCGACCATTTCCTGGGCACGGTGATGCTGAACCGTCGGGTTTGAATGAAACCGGCAAGACAGCGTTAAACCATTTTCCACAAGACCGCTTGGCGCACCGGAACCGCGTTGCTATCATCCTCGGGACCGCAGGCGATCTGTTCCGCCTGTTCCGCGAAACTGCCGACGGGTTCCGATGCGCCATACTCTTCCGATTGCCCCGCAGTTTTATGTGACTGCGCCGCAGCCCTGCCCCTATCTGGAGGGCCGGATGGAGCGCAAGCTGTTCACCGCGCTGCAGGGTGACGGGGTCGATCAGCTCAACAACAGCCTCAGCCAGCAGGGCTTCCGGCGCTCGCAAAACGTGCTCTACCGCCCCTCCTGCTCGGAATGTTCCGCCTGCCTGTCGGCGCGGATCGACGTGGCGGCCTTCCGCCCCAGCCGCAGCCAGAAACGCACCCTGAAGCGCAACGCGCATCTGGAGCGGCGGGCCACCTCGCCCTGGGCGACCGAGGATCAGTTTTCCCTGTTCCGCAGCTATCTGGACAGCCGCCACGCCGACGGCGGCATGGCCGATATGGACGTGTTCGAATACGCCGCGATGATCGAGGAAACCCCGGTGCGCAGCCGGGTGGTGGAATATGCGTTGCCGGGCAGCAGCGAGCTGACCGCGGTGTCGCTGACCGATGTGCTGGAGGACGGGCTGAGCATGGTCTACTCCTTCTATGCCCCGGACCGGCCGCAGGACTCGCTCGGCACCTTCATGATCCTAGATCACATCAAGATCGCGCAGGAGGCAGGCCTGCCGTATGTCTACCTCGGCTACTGGGTGCCCGGCAGCCAGAAGATGGGCTATAAGGCCAAGTTTTCCGGCCTGGAGATCTATCACCAGAGCGAATGGAAGAAGATGACCGACCCGTCGCAGTTCGAGGCCGCCAGCCACCCGCTGTCGACCGATCCGATTGCCGAGCAGGTCGCCAATATCCAGCTGCCCGAGCAGCCGATTCACAAGAAACGCTGATGCAATACATCCATGCCGTCTCGCTGGTGGTGCCGGACTACGACGCCGCCATCGCCTTTTACTGCGGCCAGCTGGGCTGGCAGCTGGCCGAGGACGTGGACCAGGGCCGCAAGCGCTGGGTCCGCATCCTGCCGCCCGGCGCGCAACAGGGCAGCCTGATTCTGGCCCGCGCTGAAGGGGCTGAACAGGAGGCCGTGATCGGCAACCAGTTCGGCGGCCGCGTCGGGCTGTTCCTGGCGACCGATGATTTTGCCCGCGACCATGCCGCGATGCTGGCCACAGGGGTGATCTTCGAGGAAGAGCCGCGGCATGAGCCCTATGGCACCGTCGCCGTGTGGCGCGATCCCTTCGGCAACCGCTGGGACCTGCTGCAGTTCACCTGAGGCCTGCGCCGCTTCGCTTCATCTTTCTGAAAATACTCCGGGGTGAATGCGCGCGCCGCGCGCAGAGGGGCAGCGCCCCTCCTTCATCGCGACCTGCGGGGCAGAACCCCTGCCAGGTTCAGACATGCAAAGGGGCCCGCTCGGGGCCCCTCTTCGTTTCTTATCCTGCTGTCCAGATCAGTTCGGGATCAGCGCCGGCACGATGGTCACGATCGACGGGAACGCCCAGAGGATGCCGATGCCTACCACCTGGATCAGCACGAAAGGCACGATCCCGCGGTAGATATGGGCCGTCGTGACCTCCTTCGGCGCCACCCCGCGCAGGTAGAACAGCGCGAAGCCGAAGGGCGGCGTCAGGAACGAGGTCTGCAGGTTCACCGCCACCATGATGGTCACCCACTTGGGGTCGAACGACCCGCCGTAGATCACCGGGCCGACAATCGGGATCACGATGTAGATGATCTCCAGGAAGTCGAGGACAAAGCCCAGGAAGAACAGCACCAGCATCACGATCAGGAAGACCGTCATCTCGTTGTCGAAGCTCTTCAGGAACTGCTGGATGTAGTGCTCGCCGCCGAAGGAGATCACCACCAGATTGAGCAGCTGCGAGCCGATCAGGATGGTGAAGACCATCGAGGTCACCTTGGCGGTTTCCCGCACCACCGGGGTCAGCACGCCGGAGCGGAACAGCACCCAGCAGCCATAGAGCAGCCCGAACAGCGCATAGAGGTACATCGTATAGGCGGCAAAGAAGGCGATCCAGCTTTCCACCGACACGCCACCCTGGTTCACCCGCAGGTCGAAGTTCATGCCGATCAGGATGCAGATCATCACCGCGAAGGTGGACCAGATGATGATCCTGCCCGACTTGCCCTCGTCCTGCAGCTTGCGGTAGGCCGCCAGCATGATGGCGCCGCCTGCCCCCAGCGCCGCAGCCGGCGTCGGGTTGGTGATGCCGCCCAGGATCGAGCCGAGCACCGCAACGATCAGCACCAGCGGCGGGAACACCACCCGGATCAGATCGTTTTTGGCGCAGCGGGCGGCGGCCTCGCGGCAGCCCCAGAGCGCCAGCAGGAGCGGCAAGGCAATCCACAGCACGGTGACACCGGCGGAGGTGGTCGGCGTAATCGCCACCAGATCCACCAGCGCGATCAGCAGGATGCCGATGGCGCCCAGGATCAGCGGCTTGGCATCGCGCGAAGGCGCCACGCCGCGGCCGAAGGCCAGCACCAGGCCCAGCAGCACCATGATCACGGTGATGCCGGTGCCGATCGGCGCGGCGGAAGCGATCTTGGCCTCGCGGGCGGCGGTGATTTCCTCATCGCTCAGCCGCTTGGCCAGGGTCACACCGCCTGCCTCGTTGATGGCCTTCTGCTCTTCCACCGCGGCATCCCAGGCTTCCTGCCCGTGCAGCTCGATCATCGAAGCCTTGCATTCTGCGCCGACACTGGTGCGCAGGGATGCGGTCTCACCGGCGTCCGAGAAGGTGGAGACGGTGATGTTCTGGCTGCCGATCACGTTGAAGCTGTTCAGCAGGATCGCGCCGCCGATCAGCGCCGCCGGCACGCCCAGGAACCAGATCAGCCCTTCGTTGCGGGTGATCACCTCGCCGGTGCCGCCGTCCAGCGTCACGGCAGGCGCCTTGTGCGGGTTCAAGAGCGCATAGCCGAAGGCATAGGTGGCATAGAGCAGCGCCAGCAGGATGCCCGGCAGCAGCGCCGCCTGGAACAGTGTGCCGACCGAGACCACCGCCGGTTCGCCCAGGTAGGTGAGCGCATCGGAGCAGCCGGCCTCCATCGCGCGGGTTTCCTGCGCGGTGGAATAAAGGTCGCCCGCCAGGGTGCCGAGAAGAACGATCACGATGGAGGGCGGGATGATCTGACCCAGGGTGCCCGAAGCCGCGATCACGCCGGTCGCCAGCTCCGGCGAGTAGTTGTTGCGAAGCATGGTGGGCAGGGCCAAGAGGCCCATGGTCACCACGGTGGCGCCAACAATGCCGGTGGAGGCCGCCAGGAACGCGCCCACAACCACAATCGACACCGCCAGGCCGCCGGGCAGCGGCCCGAAGACGCGCGCCATGGTGGTCAGCAGGTCGTTGGCGATCTTGGAGCGCTCCAGGGTGATGCCCATCAGCACGAACATCAGCACCGCCAGCAGGGTCTCGATCGACGCCCCCGCCAGCACCCGCTCGTTCATCCGGTTGACGATGAAGGAGACGTTGCGGTCCAGCGCCACTTCCCAGCCCTGGGTGAACACCGGTTCGGCCAGCCTGGGCAAATCCGGGTAGCGGAAAACGGATATCTTATCGGGCCTGATGCCCGATCCCACCAGATCCCGGTAGGCCTGCGACGAGGTGTCGATGGCCTGGTGGATCAGGATGCCCGCGCTGTCCAGCGCGGCGATGATCCCGAAGGAGATGATCCCGGCGCCGCCGATGGCAAAGGCCACCGGAAAGCCCGAGAGAATGCCCCCGAAGAGGCAGAAGAATACGATGAGCAGGCCGATCTCGACGCCATCAAGTCCAAATAGCATTTTCCGACGTCCCCTTAGTGCGTGCCTTCGTAGGCTTCTTCACCCTCTCCAAGGCTGTCCTTGTCGAGGTATTTGTTTTCACTGCCCTGGCCTTCGACGAACTCCAGGAAGGAGCGGTAGAAGAAGGCGATGGCGTGCAGGAACACCAGGCCTGCAAAGGCAATCAGCAAGATCTTGAACAGGAAATAGGCGTTGAACCCGTTGGGACTGAAGCCGATGGTTTCCACGTTCCAGCGCAGGGCGCGGGATTTCATCACCAGCCGGTCGAGCGTGTCCGAGGCCGAGGGTTTCGGCACGATCAGGTGCCGCCACAGGAAGAACCAGCCGTACATCCAGGTCAGCACCGCGGCGGGCATCATGAACAGCAAGGAGCCGAGCATGTCGACGACCTTCTTGGCCCGGAAGCTGATGCCGGAATAGATCAGGTCCACCCGCACATGGCCGCCCTGCACGAAGGTGTAGGTCACGCAAAGGCAGACCACCAAGGCATTGTAGAACTTCAGTTCTTCGGCAAACCAGCTGATGTCCTGGCTGAACGGAATGCCAAAGCCGAAACTGATGTCTGGCCGCGCGAACACCCGCTGCATGAAGACGATGATGATCTGCTGCAAAACCATCAGCAGGCCCGCCCAGGCAAAGAAGCGGCCGACGGTGTTGGCCATTCCCTCCAGCCCGCGGACCATGCCCCACATGAAGCCGCGGAAGTAGATGCCGATGGCGGTCAGCACCAGGAAGGCGGTGAAGACGACGAAGAAGAACTCGACCGAGCCGCCATAGTAGACAAAGCGCATGATCGAGGTCTTGTCGGACCAGTCGAGCCAGAGCTGCGGGTGGGTGACGGCATAGCCGAAGTTATAGAAGGCGCCGGCGATGTTCTGGACCAGCCAGAGCAATCCGCCCGCTATGGCGCCGAAGAAGGTGAGGCCACTCTCTTCCTGCATGTTTCCCCCGGGGGTCTTTGCTGCGGCGGGTCCGGAACGCGGCCCGGTGGCCGTCCGTTGCCCGCGTCATGCAACTGGAAAAGGATCCCCCGCCCGCTGGCGGAGGATCCGGTTGATGCCGGTCAGGCGGATCAGCCCAGGACGCGGTCGCGCTGAACGCGGTAGGCGCCTTCGGATTTGGTGATCCAGCCGGAGGAGGCTTTCATCGAGGATTCGACGCTGTTGCGGATTTTCGCGAACAGCTCGTCGCCCATGAACTCGTCCAGGGTTTCCTTGGTGGCCTGGCCGAAGGCGCTCCAGACGCTTTCCGGGAATTCCAGGGTCTTCACGCCGCCGGACTGCAGGCGCTGCAGCGCTGCACCGTTGTTGTTCATGAACTGCGCCAGGCTCCACTGGTGGCCGGCGGCCGATGCCATCTCAATGATCTTCTGATGCGCAGGCGACAGGCCTTCGAAGACCTCGCGGTTGGTGGCAACCGACAGCGCCGCGCCCGGCTCGTGGAAGCCCGCGGTGTAGTAGGTCTTGGTGATTTCCTGGAATCCGGCCTTCTCGTCCGCCCAGGGGCCGATCCACTCGGTGCCGTCGATCGCGCCGGAGGACAGCGCCTGATACACTTCGGAGCCCGGGATGTTCTGCACCGAGGCGCCCAGCTTGCCCAGCGCCTTGCCGCCCAGGCCCGGCATCCGGAACTTGAGGCCGTTGAAGTCCTCGGGGCCTTTGATTTCCTTGTTGAACCAGCCGCCGGCCTGCGGGCCGGTGTTGCCGCCGATGAAGGATTTCAGGCCGAAGATCTGGCCCAGCTCGTCATGCAGCGCGTGGCCTTCGCCGTGGTAGTACCAGTTCACCAGTTCCTGCGGCGTCATGCCGAAGGGCACGGCGGTGAAATAGGCATAGCCCGGGTGCTGGCTGACGAAATAATAGTCAGCGGCGTGGTACATGTCGGCCTGGCCTGCGGTCACGGCGTCGAACACTTCGAACGCGCCGACCAGCTCGCCTGCGGCCTTGACGTCGATGGTCAGGGTGCCGTCGGACATGGCGGTGATGGCGTCGGCGACATACTGTGCGGAGTCATGCACGCCAGCCAGACCGCGGCCCCAGGTGGTGACCATGGTCAGGGTGCGGTTGCCCTGGGCATAGGCCGGCGCCGCCAGGGTGCTGGCTGCTGCTGCGGTCCCGCCCAGCGCGGATGTTTTCAAGAAAGAACGGCGATCCATTAATTATTCCTCCCATTATCAATTGGATTGCCCCAGGTCCCCCCAAGGCGGATCGGTTCGAGTGCGGTCAGCCTAGCGGCAGCGCAATTTATGTGAATACCTACTACTGCGTAGAACGGAACGTTTTTGCCGGGTTTGACGGGAAATGTTGCGCATTTCAGACGGGTGACGGAATCAGGAAACACCCGCCACAGGTGCAATCCATTCCTGCCCCTTTGATTCCGCTGGGCGGCTGGGCAATGATTCGGTACACGATTCTGACCAATTCCGACGGAGTGCCGATGCGCCTGTTCCGCTCCCTGCTGCGCCCTGACTACGCGCAGAAATTGTCGCTCTTGATGACCCTGCCGCTGATCGTGGCGGGCACCGCGATTGCGCTGGTGGTGGGCTACCAGTCGCGCGCCCTGGCCGAACGCGAGATCCAGGCGCTGGAGATGCAGCTCTTGGAGGCCAAGAAGGCCGAGCTTCGCAACTACGTGACTCAGGCGCGCAACGGCTTTGCCCATATCTATGGCCTGGCGGCGCCTGATGATGCGGCGGCCAAGGAGCAGGTCACCCAGATCCTCAGCGCGATGATCTATGGCAAGGACGGGTTCTTCTTTGTCTATGACTATGATGGCACCAACCTGGTGAGCCCGCGGCAGACCGAGTTCATCAACCGCAACTGGGCGGGGCTGACCGACAGCGCCGGGGTGCCGGTGGTGGATGAGTTTATCCGCCTCGCCCGTGACGGGGCGGGCTGGCACAGTTTCACCTGGGAAAAGCCCTCCACCGGCGAGGAGGCGCAGATGATCGCCTATGTGCTGGGGCTGCAGGACTGGCAATGGGCGATCGGCACCGGCGTCTTCATCGACGATGTGCTGGCCACGGTGGCCGCCTCGCGCGCGGAGGTGGAGGCGCGGGTGCGGCGCACGTTCCTGTACATCGGGGCAATCACGCTGATTTCGCTGGCGCTGGTGTTTGCCTCCGGCATGTTCCTCAACATCCGCGAGCGGCGGCTGGCGGATGCCAAGCTGAAGGAGCTGACCCAGCGGGTGTTCGACGCCCAGGAGGAAGAGCGCGGCCGGGTGGCGCGGGAGCTGCATGACGGCATCAGCCAGCTCCTGGTCGGGGTGCGCTATGCGCTGGACAACACCCGCCGCCGCCTGTCGCGCGGCGATGGCGAGGGCGCGGCGGCACCGCTTGAGAAAGGCACCGAGAACCTGCTGACCGCGATAACCGAGGTGCGCCGGATCAGCCGCGACCTGCGCCCGGGCGTGCTGGATGACCTCGGGCTAGGGCCGGCGCTGAAGGCGCTGACCGATGATTTCGCCGCCCGCACCGGCATCGCGACCGAGTTTTCCACCGTGGTGTTCCGCAACCGGCTGGACCAGGATTCCAAGATCGCGCTTTACCGCATTGCGCAGGAGGCGCTGACCAATATCGAGCGCCACGCGGAGGCCACCAAGGTGAGCATCGATCTGCGCGGCCACACCCGCGGCGCCACCATGCGGATCTCCGACAACGGCCGCGGGCTGCCGCCGCGCGACGCCCGCACCGGGCCGGGGATCGGGTTGCGCAACATGCAGGAGCGGATCGAGCAGCTTGACGGCACCTTGCGCATTCTGTCATCACGGGGCACCCAGAGCGGCACCGTGATCGAGGCCAGCCTGCCGCTGAGCCACCTGCTGCCGCCGGGAGAGGAAGGCGCATCTGCGCAATTGCCGTAGATCCCGGGGAGGATGCGGCTGAGAGGCCTCTTGCGTTGTCGACAACTGCCGTTGGGGGGATGATGGCGGATCCGGTGAAAGTTCTGATCGTGGATGACCACCCGATGGTGGCCGAAGGCATCCAGTCGATCCTGGAAAGCTATGGCGATATCGAAGTTGTCGGCTCCCTGACCGACGGGCGCGATGCGGTCGACCAGATGGGCCGCCTGGCGCCGGACGTGGTGCTGATGGACCTCAACATGCCCAAACTCGGCGGCCTCAGCGCCACCGAGATCATCCTGGAACAGCACCCCGGCACCCGCATCCTGATCCTGTCGATGCATGACAGCGCAGAATATATCTCCACCGCGCTCAGCCACGGCGCCATGGGATATGTGCTGAAGGACGTACCGACGGACGAGATCAAACAGGCTATCGACGCTGTGATGCAGGGCAAGACCTATCTGTGCACCGGCGCGGCCGGCTCTCTGAAGCCCAAGGACGGCGACATCCGCGAAGCGCTCACGGGGCGCGAGCAGACGATCCTGCTGGAGCTGGCGCAGGGCAAATCCAACAAGGAAGTCGCGCAAACGCTTGATATCTCTGTCAGGACCGTCGAGACCCACCGCAAGAACATCAAGCGCAAGCTGGGCATTTCCTCCACCGCCGGCCTCACCCGCTATGCGCTGGAGCATGGCGTGCTGCAGGGCACCGGCGCCGGGTTCTGACACCCCCTTCAGAATTGTCTTTGTGATCCCTGGCCCCTGCCCTAGCCTTGCGCGTCAAGGAGCTGCGCCATGACCACAGACAAGCCGCCGATCCCGCCACAGACCCAGGCCAAATGGCAGCGGGTCGTGGACCTGGTGGCGGAACTGACCGATGTGCCGGCCGCGCTGATCATGGCGACGGTGGATCTGGACCACTGGGTCAAGGTCTCCAACACCGCAGAGAACAATCCCTATTACCCGGGCCGCAAGTACCGGCTGAACGACAAGCTCTACTGCTTCGGCGTCTTTGAAAACGACGGCGAACTGGTGGTCGAGGACGCCCAGTGCGAACCGCGCTGGCAAGACAATGAAGACATGGAGCACGCCATGTCCTTCTATATCGGCTACCCGATCAAATGGCCCGATGGCGAGGTTTACGGCACCATCTGCGTGCTCGACACACGCCGCAACAAGCGCGCCCTGATGTTCCGCAAGGGATTGCAGGAGTTCTGCCGGGTGGTCGAAGGCGACCTGGCGCTGCTGCTGGAGGTTGCCCAGCGCAAGCAGGCCCAGGCGGAGCTGCGCGAGACGGTGCGGGCGCGGGAAGACACCATCAAGCGCCGCACCAAGGCGCTGGAGGAAGCCAACACCGCGCTGCGGGTGCTGATCGACAACGTGGAGGCGTCGCGTCACGAGAGCGAGCAGCAGATCGTGCAGCAGATCAAGGGAATGGTGCTGCCCTATGTGGCCAAGCTCAGGCATCTGGATGCGGGCCGCGAGCCGCAGAGCGCCTATCTGATGATGATCGAGGACAATCTGAAGAACATCACCTCTGCGCTCTCGTCCAAGCTGGCACAGACGCTGGAGCAGCTGACGCCAGCGGAGACAGAGATCATGCAGCTGATCATGATGGGCCGCACCACCAAGGAGATCGCCGCCACCCTGGGGCGCGAAACCAGCACCATCGATTTCCACCGCAACAACATCCGCCAGAAACTGGGCCTCAGCCGGCGCGAGAACCTGCGCCAGCATCTGATTGCGCTGAGTTCGGCGGAGTAGCCGCTAGTTCAGGCTGTTCAGAAGCGCCTGCGACGGGTCGCCGGTTGCGGGCAGGCCGCGGCTGGACTGGTAGGTGCTGATCGCTGCACGGCTTTTCGGCCCCAGCACCCCATCGGCGCCGCCGGTGTCAAAACCGCGCGCGGTCAGGCGTTTCTGCAGCAGGATGCGGTCATCCTTGGTCAGCCCGTATTTGTCCGGCGGGAAACTGGCGCGCAGCGGGGCGCCGCCGGCAATGCGGTCGGCCAGGTGGCCCACCCCGATCGCATAGGCATCCGAATTGTTGTAGCGCTTGATGGCGTTGAAGTTGCTGGTGACGAAGAACACCGGCCCGCCCGGCTGCGGCTGCAGGCTGCGCCCCGAAGGCGTGCCCGGCGCCCCGGCCTCGCCGCCCCACTTCAGGCCACGGGTCCAGCCGTTCCGTTGCAGGTAAGCCGCGGTGGAGGCCAGCGCATCGGTCGGATCCTCCGACCAGATATCGCGGCGGCCGTCGCCGGTGAAATCCACCGCAAAGGCCTGGTAGGACGTCGGGATAAACTGGGTATGCCCCATGGCGCCTGCCCAGCTGCCGGTCATGCGGGCAGGCGTGATGTCGCCGTTCTGCAGGATCTTCAGCGCCGCCAGCAATTGCTTTTCGAAAAACGACCCGCGGCGCCCGTCATAGGCCAGCGTCGAGGTGGCGGAGATCACCGGCACGTTGCCGCGGCGCTCGCCAAAGAAGCTCTCCAGCCCCCAGATCGCGCAGATGATTTCCGCATCGACGCCATAGCTGCGCTCCAGCGTGCGCAGGGTGGACTGATGGCGGGCAAAGGCGGCGCGGCCCTTGCTGAGACGTTCGTCCGAGACGGCGATGGAGAGATAATCCTCAAGCGAGCGTTTGAATTCAGTCTGATTGCGGTCGCGCTTGACGACGCCGGGCAGATAACCCGTACCGCGGAATGCCGCACGCAGGGTGGATGGGGAGATGCCCCGGGCCTCTGCCCGGCTGCGGAAGGAGGCAACCCAGGCGTCATAGCCCGCGTTCGGCACTGGCCGCAGGTCCGCAGGCAGGCCGGAGGCGCCGCTGGGACCGCTGCCGGATGGCACCGTGCTGCTGCAAGCGGTCAGCCCCAGGGCTGCCAGGCCAAATCCGAAATGACGCCGTGTGATGCTCATGCTCTCTGCCCGCTCCAATGGGTGTTTTGCTGCCCGGCTTAGGCCGGATCCTTTGCCGGACAGGCTGCCAGAATCCGGCCATGCCGCCAAGGCCCGGAATTCCCCGCAGCAAAGACCCGCCGCCCGCCTTCACGCTCTGATTATGGGGGTTGCCCCCATAATTCCCCCATAATCTTCCGGGGCACCCCTAGGAGCATTACGTGCCTAGCCTTTTTGCATCGCTGCACCAAAGCGGCGGCCAGACAACAACAGGGAGACGGAACCAATGGATGGGCAGAAGAAGGACTTGAAACCGGCCAGGCTCGATGGGCGCAAGGATGATCTGGCCCCCGGCCTGTCACGTCGCAGTTTCTTTGCGGCGGCAGGTGCTGCGGGTGTCGGAACCGCCGCCAGCCTGCTGGGCAGCAGCAGTGTGCAAGCACAATCCACCGACTGGCTGCAGCCGGGCAACAATAACCATGTGATTGATCTGCAGAACATGTCCGCCTTCGCCGATGGCGAAGTGAAGATTGATTTCTACGGCCATTGCGCCCTCAAGATCACCTCGCCCGGCGGGGCCTCGATCCTGTTCGACCCGTGGCGCGACGATCCCTCCGGCGCCTGGGGGCTGTGGTTCAAGCAGAAGTTCCCGGAAACGCTGGTGGATATCACCATGTCCACCCATACCCATTTCGATCATGACGCCATCGACCGGCCGCAATCGACCATGGTGCTGGACCGGATGGCGGGCACGTTTGAATTCGCGGACCTCAGGATCACCGGCTATGCCGACAAGCATGCCTGCGTGGCGCCGGGCTGGTATCCCTGGACCGATGCGCTGGCCGAATTCGGGGTTGAGGCCTGCCCGCCCAACAACCCCGGCCACATGGATATGGTGACCTATGTGGTGGAGACCGGCGGCATCCGCACCCTGATCTGGGGCGACAACCGGCCTGATCCGGCGGACGGGTTCTGGGAGGCCATCGGGCGCATCGACGTGCTGACCCTGCCGGTCGACGGCTCCGAGCACATCCTGTCCTATGTGCAGGCCAACGCGCTGGTGGAGCGGATCCAGCCCAAGGTGGTGATTCCCACCCATTACCTGTCGGAGACCACCACCTACACGCTGTCGACGCTGCAGCCTGCCGACACATGGGTGAAGGAGCAGAAAAGCTTCAGGATGCTGGAGGGCGCATCGCTGTCACTGGCGGCAGCGGATGTGCAGGGGATGAACAAGGAGTTCCTGTACTTCGGGCATAACGCACTGACGGAGTAACCGCCGGTATTGCCGCAACACTGTTGTGCCCGACCGGGCGCCCCCTCCCCCGGGGCGCCCGGTATTGCGGCCGCGGCCCGGCTACGCGGCAGCAAACTTCGCGCGCGAGAAGGCAGCTTCGGCGAAAATCTCCCAGATCTTCTGCTCCAGGCCCGGCGCGCCTATCTCCAAGCAGTTTTTGCGGAAATACCAGGTCATGAATTGCGCATACCCGCCGGTGCGGGCCTGTGCGCGTTCCAGCGCGCCGGCAAACTGCCCCGGCCCGGTGATGGTTTCCGCCATGAGGTGCAGATCCGACGCGCGGTCAAGCGGATTTCAGTCCCGCAGCGCGTCGGCGCGCAGACCCTCGCGCTCGTAGTGGCGGGGCAACACCCGGCCGTAGAGCTGCTTGGTGCGTTCCACCCCGCCGCACATGCCCTCGGTCTCGACAAAGGAGAAAATGCCGACATAGCGTCTGCGCGGGCCTGTCACCGGGGCCACCCGGTGCAGGGAATACCGGCCGCGGAAAATCTGCAGGTCGCCCGGCTGCAGCACCAGCTTGCGCACCAGCGGCGAACCGCCCGCCAGCACCCGCGCCACGCCATCGTAATTCTCATCCGTGGGGGTGCGCAGCATCGGCGCATATTCAAACTCGCCGCCTGCCTCGCCGTTCTGGATTGCCAGCGTCACCGTGTAGTTGTTGGTGTCGAAATGCCAGGGGAAGCCGTCGCCCTCCTCCACCATATTGATGATCACGTCCGCCAGCGGATCGTCATAGCGGAAGAAGCGGCCCTCCGGCTCGCCCAATGCCTCGCGGATGAAGGGCATGAAACCGGGAAATTCGTAGATCGTCCGCAGCGGACTGCCGGCGCCGAAATTGTCCGCCGGGATGAAGGCGTTGGAACGGTCGTAGAACTTGCGCACCGGGTGGCTTTCCGGCAGCGTCGGATCGTCCTTAGAGAAATAGGCATTGGTGCGGCTGAACGACTTATGCCCCTGATCCGCCACGGAATCGGCCTCCGCCGCCAGCCTGGCAATGCCGTCCGCATGCACAAAGCCGGGCAGCACCGCGCAGCCGTCGGTCTCCAGCTCGCTTTGCAGATCCGACATCATCCGCGCATAGGCCGGAGAGCCGGGCCTGTCGATCGGATAGCGCCCCAGATCCACCAGTTCCGCAAGTTCAACCATATCCATGCCCTTCCCTGTCGCCTCTTTTCAGGAAAACTTGCCTGCTGGTGAAGAGCTGATCTGGCACAAACGGGACACGGGCATGCCGGTTTTGAACGAATCCGCACTGGTACGCGCCGTCACTTTCGCGGAAATTTCGCCACACCCCGGGTTGTGAGCAAGAAAATGTCCCTGAACAGGTGTTTTTTGACAGCTTTCGCGGTTGACGCCCCTGTCCGGCAGACATAATGTCGCCCGCAACGCAAGAAGGAGCCTGTGGCAGTGACCACCCTAGTCGTAATCGTAGGAACCAAGCGCATGGGCCGGTAACGGTAGACCATAATCGAACCCATGCGCCTCCGAATGAAAATCGGGGGCTTTTTTTATGCGTAACGGACGATGCCGCCAATTGGAGCAAAAAGCAGATGACACGTGAAATGACCGGCGCAAAGATGGTTGTCCAAGCCCTGAAGGATCAGGGTGTGGACGTAGTCTTCGGATACCCAGGCGGCGCCGTGCTGCCGATCTATGACGAGATCTTTCTGCAGAATGACATCCGCCATGTTCTGGTTCGGCACGAACAGGGCGCGGTGCACGCCGCCGAGGGCTATGCCCGCTCCACCGGCAAGCCCGGCGTTGTCCTGGTGACCTCAGGTCCCGGTGCCACCAATGCGGTGACGGGCCTCACCGACGCGCTCTTGGACTCGATCCCGATCGTGGTTCTGACCGGCCAGGTGCCGACCTTCATGATCGGCTCGGACGCCTTCCAGGAGGCCGACACTGTCGGCATCACCCGCCCCTGCACCAAGCACAACTGGCTGGTCAAGGATACCGATGCGCTGGCCGGCACCCTGCATGAAGCCTTCCATGTCGCCAAATCCGGCCGCCCCGGCCCGGTTCTGGTCGACATTCCCAAGGACGTTCAGTTCGCCAACGGCAAGTATCAGGGGCCGAAGCCGTCGGCCTCGCATTACCAGCCGCAGCTCAAAGGCGACATGGAAGAGATCACCGAGCTGGTCGAGGCCATCGAGAAGGCCAAGCGCCCGGTCTTCTATACCGGCGGCGGCGTCATCAACTCCGGCACCGCAGCCAGCCAGCTGCTGCGTGAGCTGGTGGACGCCACCGGCATTCCGGTCACCTCGACCCTGATGGGGCTTGGCGCCTATCCGGCCTCCGGCAAGAACTGGCTGGGGATGCTGGGCATGCACGGGCTTTACGAGGCCAACATGGCGATGCACGGCTGCGACTTGATGATCAACATCGGCGCCCGCTTCGATGACCGGATCACCGGCCGCATCGACGCCTTCAGCCCGAAGTCGAAGAAAGCCCATATCGACATCGACCCCTCCTCGATCAACAAGGTGATCCGGGTCGACATCCCGATTGTCGGCGATGTGGCCCATGTGCTGGAGGACCTGCTGAAGGTCTGGAAGGCGCGCGGCCGCAAGGTGAACCGCGAGGCGCTGGAGAAGTGGCACAAGCAGATCAACGAATGGCGCGCGGTGAATTGCTTGTCGTTCAAGAACTCGGAAAAGACTATCAAGCCGCAATATGCGCTGCAGCGCCTGGAGGAGCTGACCAAGGGCCGCGACCGCTATGTCACTACCGAGGTCGGCCAGCACCAGATGTGGGCGGCGCAGTACCTGGGCTTTGAGGATCCGAACCGCTGGATGACCTCCGGCGGGCTTGGCACCATGGGCTATGGCTTCCCGGCCTCGATCGGCGCCCAGATGGCGCATCCGGACGCGCTGGTGATCAACGTCGCGGGCGAGGCGTCGTGGCTGATGAACATGCAGGAAATGGGCACCGCGGTGCAGTTCCGCCTGCCGGTGAAGCAGTTCATCCTCAACAACGAGCGCCTGGGCATGGTGCGCCAGTGGCAGGAGCTGCTGCACGGCGAGCGCTACAGCCACAGCTGGTCCGAGGCGCTGCCTGATTTCGTGAAGCTCGCCGAGGCCTTCGGCTGCAAGGGCATCTGCGTCAGCGATCCGGCCGACCTGGACGATGCGATCATGGAAATGATCGACTACGACGGGCCGGTGATCTTCGACTGCCTGGTAGAGAAGCACGAGAACTGCTTCCCGATGATCCCGTCGGGCAAGGCGCACAACGAGATGCTGCTGGGCGAGGCCGAGACGCAGGGCGTCATCCAGGCCGGCGGCGCAGTGCTGGTCTAAGTCGGAACAGGAACAGGATTTTGCAGGGCGGCACCGCCCTGCCCCGATTTCAGGAAAGGGACTTGAATGTCTGCCCTACACATCAAAAAAGGCTCTACCCGCCATTCCGCCTACAACCTGCGCCCAACCTTTTCGGACGTGCAGGAAAAACACACCATTGCGGTGCTGGTGGAAAACGAACCCGGTGTTCTGGCCCGTGTCATCGGCCTGTTCTCCGGCCGCGGCTACAACATCGAAAGCCTGACCGTGGCCGAGGTGGACCACACCGGCCACCTGAGCCGCATCACCATCGTCACCACCGGCACCCCGCAGGTGATCGAGCAGATCAAGGCGCAGCTGGGCCGCATCGTTTCGGTCCGCGACGTGCATGACCTGACCGTCGAGGGCGCCGCGGTGGAGCGCGAGCTTGGCATTCTCAAGGTGGTGGGCGAAGGCGAAAAGCGCGTCGAGGCGCTGCGGCTGGCGGATATCTTCCGCGCCAACGTGGTCGACAGCACCCTGAACAGCTTTGTCTTTGAAATCACCGGTGCGCCGGAAAAGATCGATGCCTTTGCCGATCTGATGCGCCCGCTCGGCCTGGCCGAAATCGCCCGCACCGGTGTTGCCGCCCTTCTGCGCGGCAACTGACCCTGCTGCCAGCCCCGACCGGGCTGGCGCTACCCTTGAACGATCTGAAGCGGCGCGGAAACGCGCCGCTTTTCTGCTACCTGGAGCGGGAACGGAATAACTTTCGGCTCCGGGCTTTTGGCTTCGGCCTCCCCGTGGTTGCCCGCAGTGGCGCACAGCCGGTCTGCCAGGTCCGGGCTGCCCTGCTCCATCAGAACAGCCAGGTTCTCTGCAATCCGGATATTACCACTCAAGGTTATATCAAACTCAACCCAGTCACCCGGATGCAGATCCTGAAAATCCGCGCCAGTCTTGTGTGTGAAGAAAGCAAGGTCCCCCTGGTCATCGCACCAGATCACGGCTTTGGTCAGGGGGGCGTCACTCCATAAAATGACTCCAATCATACCAGTCCTCGTATTGCCGCATTTCAATTCTGAAGCAATTGAGCTGACGCTAACACGACAAAAAACGGGTCGTGCTATTGCATTTTGTGTCAGTTCGACTAGCCTTCTGACGTGAATTAGCGACACCCCTGACGCAAGACAGCCGCACAGCCTGCTGCTCTGATGCAAAGAATGGCGTAAACCGCGGGCAAAAGGGGCAAATTTTAAGTTAAAGCCGAACCATCGGGACCCGGAATGCACAGCCAGAACCGCTCTCCAGCTGACTTGAGGAACATGTTTGGCGCGAACTTGCGTCAACTGGCGCGGCAATATCCGTCCATTTCGGAACTGTCGCGCCAGCTGGGCATCAACCGCACCCAATTCAACCGCTACCTGTCCGGCGAGAGTTTCCCGCGCCCGGACGTTCTGGACCGTATCTGCCGTTTCTTTGAGGTCGACGCCCGAATTCTGCTGGACCCTGTCGAATCCCTTTCAAAGGCGGGCCAGGTTGTAAACGGCGCCTTTCTGGCTGATTTTCTGGGCCACGGCGTGCAGCAGCTGACAGAGGAGTTTTTCCCTTCCGGTTTTTACCGCTTCACCCGCCGCAGTTTCATCAACGAAGAGAAGTTCGTGATCGGGCTCGTCTATGTGTTCCGCGCGGCAGGCGTCACCTATATCAAGGGGTTCGAGGCCAAGGAGGCAATGCTGAGCCAGGGCCTGCCGGCCAGCCCCGGGGTGCGGGAGTTCCGCGGCTACATTAGCGGCCACGAGGATGGCGTCGCCTTCGTGATCGCCCGGCGCAAGGCAATGACCTACTCGTTCAACTACCTGGCCCGGGTGGCGTCTCTGCAAAACAACTTCTGGTCAGGCTACGTCGCCCGCACCGTCCGCGATAGCAGCACCGGCGAACGGGTGACGCGGATGGTCTATGAGCATCTTGGCCGCGACACCGGGCAGGTTCTGGCGGCTGCCCGCAGCGCCGGTTTTGCCGATGAGGCCGACCTGCTGCCGTTCCACCGGCGCCTGCTGAACACCAGCCAGCCGTTTCGCTGACGCTAACTGGCGTCAGCCAGCCGGTAGATGTGCCAGGTGGCGTGGCCCAACAGCGGCAGCACCAGGAACAGCCCCAGGAACCACGGCAGAAGCGCCGCAAAGGTCAGCGCCGCGATCATTCCGGCCCAGATCATCATCACCACGAAGTTCTGCTGCACATACTGGAAGCTGGTGATCATCGCGGTGACGAAATCCACTTCGCGGTCCAGCAGCAGCGGCAGCGCAATCACCGTGATCATGTACAGCAGCAGCGCAAACAGCGCCCCGACAACCGTGCCGACCGCCAGCATGGCCAGCCCGTTGGCGGTCAGGAAGACCTCGGCTGAAGTGGAGATATTGGTCATGGTGGCGTGGCCCATGAACAGGGCAAAGATCATGTGGCCCAGGAAGAACCAGAACAGGAACACCACAACGATGATGGCGCAGATCGACGGCAGCTGGCGGCGGCTTTGCTGCGCCACCACCCCCAGGATGCGGCCGATGGCAATCCCCCTGCCCTGTTCCAGCCGGTGCGAGACCTCGTAGAGGCCGACCGCGGCAAAGGGGCCGATCAGCGGAAACCCTATGGCCGCCAGCACCAGCCAGTAGGTGGTGCCGGTGCGGACGGTGACCCAGGCCATCATCCAGCCTGCCAGCACATAAACCGCAGCAAAGAACAGCCCGTAGAGCGGCTTCTTGCGGAAGTCCTCCCAGCCCCGGCGCAGCGCCTCGAACAGCATCTGCGTCGTGACGGGCTGCAGCGGCGGCACGCCAAAGGGCTTTTCAGGTGTCATTGCGGTACTCCTCCCCTCCGGCAGGCCCTGTTTTCTGTCCGGTTGCGGATGGCCTGCGTCCTTGTCAAAAGCAGCATCAAATATGCTTCATTTGAGCCTAGCCGCGAATTCCGCAGAATAAAATGCCTTGCAGATGCATGATTTAACCGCCGCGCCGCCCGTAGCGCCGCGCCGAAAGAAAAGGGGCGGCCCGCGCAGGCCGCCCCTAAAGAAACCATCCGTTTCCCTGCCCGGAAGCCAGCCGGATCAGTCCTCGGCCTGCGCGTCGGCGCGGCTCTTGCCGGAGACATTGAGCGCCAGCGTGGCGGCCATGAAGCCGTCCAGATCGCCATCCAGCACCCCCTTGGTGTCCGAGGTTTCATGCTGGGTGCGCAGGTCCTTCACCATCTGGTAGGGCTGCAGCACATAGGAGCGGATCTGGTTGCCCCAGCCGGCATCGCCCTTGGCCTCATGCGCCTCGTTGATGGCGGCGTTGCGGCGGTCCAGCTCCTGCTGGTACAGGCGCGATTTCAGCGCCTTCATGGCAATGTCGCGGTTCTGGTGCTGCGATTTCTCCGACGACGTCACCACGATGCCGGTCGGAATGTGGGTGATCCGCACCGCCGAGTCGGTGGTGTTGACGTGCTGGCCGCCCGCGCCGGAGGAGCGGTAGGTGTCTACCCGGATATCGGCCGGGTTCACTTCGATCTCGATGTTGTCGTCAACCACCGGGTAGACCCAGACCGAGCTGAACGACGTGTGCCGCTTGGCCGCCGAATCATATGGTGAGATCCGCACCAGCCGGTGCACGCCGCTTTCGGACTTCAGCCAGCCATAGGCGTTATGGCCGGAAATCTTGTAGGCTGCGGATTTGATGCCCGCCTCGTCGCCCGCGCTTTCGGACTGCAGCTCGACCTTGTAACCCTTCTTCTCGGCCCAGCGCACATACATCCGCGCCAGCATCGAGGCCCAGTCGCAGCTTTCGGTGCCGCCGGCGCCTGCGTTGATCTCCAGGAAGGTGTCATTGGCATCGGCCTCGCCGTCCAGCAGGGCTTCCAGCTCCTTCTCGGCCGCTTTCTTTTTCAGCGCCGCCAGTGACGCCTCGGCGTCCTTGATGACCTCGGCGTCGTCTTCCATCTCGCCCAGCTCGATAAGCTCGATATTGTCGGACAGGTCCTGCTGGATGCCCTTGTAGGTGTCGATGGAATCCACCAGCGCCTGGCGCTCGCGCATCAGCTTCTGCGCCGCCTCCGGGTCGTCCCACAGGTTCGGATCCTCAACCCGCGCGTTGAACTCCTCCAGCCGGTATTCGGCGGTTTCCCAGTTCATCCGCTGGGCCAGCAGCTCCAGCGATTTCTCGATGTCTGCGACGATATTCTGGGTTTCCGCGCGCATTTCAGTTCCTTGAAATCTCTTGTCCGGCTTGCGTGATAAACCACCCGCGCGCCGCGGGCAAGCGGCGCTCGGGTACCTTGGCAGCGGCGGATCAGTAAAGCCCGCCGGAGCTGACCGTGCCGAAAGTGGCCTTGGGCCCCAGCACTGCGGTGCCGCCGCTGGAGGTGGTGACCTGGCGGCCCGACTGCTGCACTTCCTCGACCAGAGGCAGGTTCGAACCCATCGCGAAGCCGCCGTCATAGGTCAGGCCGAAGATCGGCTCCGCCCCGTCGCGGAAGTATTCCGCCACCACATAGGCGCCGGAGGCGCTGTCGGGCAGCCGCGCGCCGGTGTAGCGGTCGATCTTGATGAAATGGCCGCCTTCCGGCACCTCGAACGGGCCGCCGCCGAATTTCTCGGTCGCCTTCTTCATGAACTGCTGGAACACCGGCCCGCACATGGTGCCGCCATAGGCGCCGCGGCCCATCGGGCGGGGCTGGTCAAAGCCCATGTAGCAGCCCGCCACGATGTTGGAGGTGAAGCCGACAAACCAGACATCGCGGGAATCGTTGGTGGTGCCGGTCTTGCCCGCGGTGGGCACCGGCAGGTTGATCACGCTCGACGCGGTGCCGCGGTCAACCACGCCCTTCATCATCGAGGTCAGCTGATAGGCGGTGATCGGGTCCATCACCTGTTCGCGGTCGGTGACAATGCGCGGCGCCTGACCGGGCGCCAGCGTCGGGTCCGAGCAATCGACGCAATCGCGGTCGTCGTGGCGGTAGATGGTCTTTCCGAAGCGGTCCTGCACCCGGTCCACCAGCGTCGGCTGCACCCGCTCGCCGCCGTTGGCGAACATCGCATAGGCCGCCACCATCTTGTAGAGCGTGGTTTCCTCCGATCCCAGCGAGTTGGCCAGGAACGGCCCCATGTTGTCATAGACGCCAAAGCGCTCGGCGTAGCCCGCCACCACTGGCATCCCGACCTCCTGCGCCAGGCGGATGGTCATCAGGTTCCGGCTCATCTCGATACCGGTGCGCAGCGGCGTCGGCCCGTAGAACTTGTTGGTGGAGTTCTTGGGCCGCCACAGGCCCTGCGGCGTGTTGATCTCGATCGGGGCATCGACCACGATGGTCGCCGGGCTGTAACCGCTGTCCAGCGCTGCCGCATAGACAAACGGCTTGAAGCTGGAGCCCGGCTGCCGCATCGCCTGGGTCGCACGGTTGAACACCGAATGCTGGTAGGAGAAGCCGCCCTGCATCGCCAGAACCCGGCCGGAGTTCACGTCCATCGCGACAAAGCCGCCCTGCACTTCCGGCACCTGCCGCAGCGACCAGTGGCTGAAGGCATCGTCCTTTGTCTCGGCCCGGACTAGCACCACGTCGCCGCGGGTGAAGTTGTCGGCAAAGCTGCCCTTCATCCATTTGATGTCGGAGCGCGGCACCGAGCCGGTGCCCTCGCTCTGCTCGACGCCGACGGTCAGGCTCTCGCTGCCGACCTCCAGCACCACCGCCGGATACCAGCGGCCGCCCAGCACGATGTCGCGGGACACCTCAGCGTTTGCCAGCGCTGCCCGCCAGGTGGGCTCATCCTTCAGCTGTTCCTCTTCCAGCTTGACGCCGGTGCCGCGCCAGATGCCGCGGGAGCGGTCGTATTTCTCCAGGCCGCCGCGCATCGCCAGCGCCGCCTCGGCCTGCATGTCATGGTCAATGGTCGCGCGCACGGTAAAGCCGCCGGTGAAGAATTCGCCCTCACCGAAATCTTCGGTCAGCTGGCGGCGGATTTCATCGGTGAAATAGTCGCGCGGCGGCAGCGTGGTGCGGAAGCCCTCGAAATCGCCGTTCTGGACCGAGCGCAGCGGCTGCGCCACCTCGACCTCATAAACGTCCTTGGAGATATAGCCGTTCTCGCGCATCTCCCGCAGCACATAGTTGCGCCGGGCCAGCAGGCGCTCCTTCTGGCGCACCGGGTGGTAATCCGACGGCGCCTTGGGCATCGAGGCGAGCGTCGCCGCCTCATGCGGCTCCAGCTCGCCCAGGGTCTTGTTGAAATAGGTCTGCGCCGCCGCGGTCACGCCATAGGAGTTCTGGCCCAGGAAAATCTCGTTCAGGTACAGCTCCAGGATCCGTTCCTTGTCGAGCGTTTCCTCCAGCCGGGTGGCGAGGATGATCTCCTTGATCTTGCGCTCGGCCCGGCGGTCGCCGGACAAGAGGAAGTTTTTCATCACCTGCTGGGTGATGGTGGAGGCGCCGCGCACGTTCTGCCCGCGCGAGCGCACCGCCTCGATCGCCGCCGCCGCAATGCCGCGGGCGTCATAGCCTGAATGGCTGTAGAAGTTCTTGTCCTCAGCCGAGATGAAGGCCTGCTTCACCAGGTCCGGGATCTCATGCGACGGGGTGAACAGGCGGCGTTCCTTGGCGAATTCGTCGATCAGATGCCCCTCGCCCGAATAGATCCGGCTGATCGTCGGCGGCTGGTACTGGGCCAGCGATTCATGGCTCGGCAGGTCGCGCCCGTAGATCCAGAACACCGCCCCGATGGTCAGCGCCACCATCGCCACGCCAAGGGTGATGGTGCTGAAGATGGAGCCGAAGAAAGAGAATATGAACCTGAGCACGGGTGTGGGCCTTTCACGCGGGGTGCCGCCTATATAGGCGCGGCGGCTGCCGGGGTCAAAGCATGCAGCGGCGAATTAGCGCTGCCGTGAATCCTGCTGCCTGGAGAATTGGTTTTGAGCCGCCTCTGATGTATCCTGTTCGGACAATACTAACAGCGGCTGCCCCATTTTCCCAATGCTTGCCGCGGTTCGGCGCAAGCGGCGGGCAGGCTGAACGCATGTGCACGCATTCGCCGTCCTGGCCTGCCTCCCGATACCCCGCCCACCAGCCGCGGCGCGTACCCGAAACATGTTTCACCCGGCAGTCCGAAAGGTGGAGGAGACTGCTATGGCCAAGCTCGGAGCCCCGGTAGGCGGCGGCAAAACAGCCGTGAACGACCCCAAAGATGTGGTTCTGGTCCAGAAGATGCTCAATGAACACGCGAAGACCGTCGGCTACAAGCGGGTGCCCACCAACGGCAAGGTGGGCCAGCCGACGATTCTCGCCATCGGCCAGTTCCAGCAGCAGGTGGTGAAGACCAAGGTGACTAGCCTGGTCGAGCCCGGCTCCAAGACCTTCAAGATGCTGGACAGCTCTCCGGTCAAGGTCGCCGAAAAATTCGCCAAGGCGCAGGGCGGCAGGCCGCTGCCCGCCAAGGGCAAGGTCTATGAGGTGAAATGGCGGGGCAAGACCCACTGGTTCACCGAGGACGACATGGGCACCGCCATGGAGGCGATCCAAAGCCGCCTGCATGTCGAGACCATGGCCTTCATGAGCACGCTCAACAACTACCGCGACCAGTACCGCGAAATGCAAAAGGGGTTCTGGACCTTCTTCGTGAAGATGGTGACCCCCAATGCCGACATCGAACGCCCGGCAAAGTCGCTGAAGAAGGCCGACGCCGCGGTGGGCAAGCTGGTGAACATGACCTACGGCAAAAACAAGAAGAGCCTGCTGGCCTCCTTCAAGCAGATGAAACAGACCAAGATCCTGCTCGATGCGGTGGCGATGGACCTGAACATGCTGTCCAAGGAGCTGGGGCAAAGCGCCAAGATCTGCGAGGAGATCTCGGTCGACCTGCGCGACGGTTCGGCCGACATCGTGCAGCTGATCCTGGTCACAAACGGGGTAAACCCCGCAACCGCCGGTGCCGTGGTCGCCGCAAGCAAGAACACCGTCCAGGAGATCGCCAACGGCTGGATTCTCAAAGGGCAATGGGTCAAGGAAGGCGGTGTGGCCGGCTCCTTCAAACGGGTTGTCTTCGCCGGGATAGCAGGCGGGTTTTCCGGCTGGATCGGCGCCAAGGCCGGCCAGTTCATCATGAAAGGGGTCGGTGAAAGACTCGCCACCCGCATGGTCACCAACCGCTGGATCGGCAAGCACCTGTGGAGCACGGCAGCCCGTTGGGGCGGCAATGAAATCGGGGCGATTATCGGGCGTTACCCGAGCCTGACCCGCAAGGTGGGCGGGGAGATTGCCATCCAGACCGTCGTGCGGATGGCGCATAAATTCTTCACCGGACGCGCTCTTTCCAAGGCATTGACCGATCGCATGAACGCTTTGGAGAAAATCGTCAGCTCCTGCATGGAAAAGAGCAAGGCTGAAGGGCAGCTCATGGACTGCATCGCTGCCAAAGTGGAAAAGCAGGGGCTGATGGCGAAAATCGCCGATGACATCCTGGCCCCGAACAAACAGGCGCTCGAGCGCGAGATCGACAAGGCACTGGCCAAGGCAGAAGCAAAGGCTGGCTGACAGGGACCCCGTTGAGGGCCGGGCGTCCGCGCCGGGCCCCTATTTGGCGCCGCCCGGCGCTACTGCCGCACCAGCGCGCGGCGGGCATCATCCTGGGCGCGCCAGGCGATCAGGCCATTGAGGATGCCGCGCGCGGCCTTGGCGCGCCACTCCGCGTCCACCAGATTCTTCAGGTCGCGCTTGCTGGACAGAAACCCGAGCTCCACCAGCACTGAGGGGATATCGGCAGATTTCAGCACCGAAAACCCGGCAGAGCGCAGCGGCCGGTTGTTGATCGGCCGCCCCTGCGCGCGCAGGCCGTCGATCAGCGCGGCCGCCAGCGCGTCGCTGCGCGGCTGGGTTTCCTGCCGGGCCAGGTCCAGCATAATGCTGGTCACCCGGTCATCCGCCTGGCTGAGGTCGGTGCCGGACAAAAGGTCGGCCCGCAGGTGCCGCTCCGCCAGCTTGGCGGAGGCCGCATCCGAGGCCTCCCTGGACAGGGTGTAAACGGTGGAGCCATGCGCGCGGCCCTCGCTGATGGTATCGGCATGCAGCGAAATGAACACATCCGCCCCTGCTTGATGCGCCATCGCGATGCGCCGCTCCAGCGAGACGAAGTAGTCATTATCGCGGGTCATCCGCACGGTGAACTGGCCGGAGCGCACCAGCACCTCGCTCAGTTCCCGGGCGAACTGCAGCATCAGGTGTTTTTCGATGACATGCTCCGTCTCCGCCCCCGGATCGATGCCGCCATGGCCCGGATCCAGCATCACCAGAAGCGGCGCGTTTTCGTCCCGCGCGGCCCTGGTGCCGACCGCTTCCGGTGCGGGCAAATCCCAGCGCGGGTCCCGCGGCGCGCCGGCGGCTGCGGCAAATTCCTTTGCCGTGACGGGCTCCAGCGAAACCGAGAGCTTCGCCGCCGCCGTCACCTGGTCCACGGACATCGCGGCTGCGGCCACCTTCATCGGCTCTGCCAGCTGCAGCACCAGCCGCGACCATCCGGGCACATAGGTGCCGAATTGCGCCGCGGTGACCTGATCCCCCTGCAGCAGCTTTTCGGCCGTCAGCCCGGTCCAGTCGACCTCCTGGAAATCCAGCACCAGACGCGGCGGTTCGGTCAAGGTGAACAGCCGGTACGGCACCCCTTGGCTGAGGCCCAGGGAAATCTCCGCCCCCTGCCCGGCGTCCCGCACCCGGGCAGCGCCTGCATCAATGCGCGCCAGGCCGCTGAAGCTGCTGCTGCCGGACTGCGCCCAAGCGCCTGCCGCCAGGATCCAGATCAATGCCGTGAGTGTGATCAGTCTGCCCATATCCGCCTCTTGCCCGGCCTGCTGGCCTTTTGGCCGGCAGACTAGGCAATTTGCGCGGGCTTGGAAATCCGCCTTCTGCGGTTATCCCCGGCTTACGCGCGGATCACCCCCGGGAGGCCATGAACAGCGCCAGCCGCGCCAGGCCCTCCTCGATATCCATGGTGGAGCGCGCATAGGAGAACCGCAGTGTGGTGGCGCCGCGGACGGGGTCGAAATCCAGCCCCGGCGTCACCGCAACGCCCGCCTTTTCAAGGATTTCCGCGGCAAAGCTGCGGCTGTCATCTGTCAGGTCCGACACATCCGCATAGACATAGAACGCCCCGTCCGGCGGCGCGATCCTGGTGAAACCGGCCTTGGGCAGACCTTCCAGCATCAGCTGGCGGTTCTTTGCGTAGACAGCCAGATTCTCCCGCATCTCGTCCTCGCAATCCAGCGCCGCCAGCGCTGCCACCTGGCTGGCGTGCGGCGCGCAGATGAACATGTTCTGGGCGATCCGCTCCACCACCCGCACATGATCCTCCGGCACCACCATCCAGCCGACCCGCCAGCCGGTCATCGAGAAGAACTTGGAGAAGGAGTTGATGACGTAGCATTCATCCGTCAGCTCCAGCGCGGTGACCGCTTTCGCCTCATATTCCAGCCCGTGGTAGATTTCGTCCGAAATGAAGCTGGCGCCCTCGGCCTGTGCAGCATCGATCAGAGACCCCATTGCCGCGCGATCCAGCATGGTGCCGGTCGGGTTGGCAGGCGAGGCCACCATCAGCCCTGACAGTTTCTGTCCTGCGAGGTCCGCCGCCACCGGCTGCAGCCGGTTTTCCGGTGCGGTCTGGATGTCCACCGGGGTCAGCCCCAGCGCCTTCAGGATCTGCCGGTAAGAGGGATAGCCCGGCGCGCCGATGCCGACCCGGTCGCCGCTGTCGAACAGGGCGGTGAAGCTGAGCAGAAAAGCGCCGGAGGAGCCTGGCGTCACGATCACCCGCTCCGGGTTCAGATCGACGTTGTACCAGTCGCCGTACAGCTGGGCGATACGCTTGCGCAGGGCTGGCAGACCCAGGGCAACCGTATAGCCCAAGGCGTTGTTTTCCAGCGCATTTCCCAGCGCCTTCAACGCCCCCGATGGCGCCCCGGTCGACGGCTGGCCGACCTCCATGTGGATGATGTGGCGGCCTGCCTCCTCAGCCTTGCGGGCAGCCTCCATCACATCCATCACAATGAAGGGATCGACCTCGGACCGGGTTGAGTTTCGCATGCTTATCTCCCAATGTGCGCGCATGAGTTTTGACCGTTTCTTCCGGCTGGCGTCAATCCCGGCTCTTGTGCTTTGCGCGCTGGTCCAATTATCGGCGGCGGCGCATGCAGCGTCAATTTCGCTGCTGCGGGACCCGGATATCGAACACGGGCTGAACCGGCTGGCGGCCCCGGTGCTGCGCGCCGCGGGGCTCAATGCGAACCGGGTTCGCATCCTCATGGTCAATGACAGCTCCTTCAACGCCTTCGTCCTGGATTCCCGAACGATTTTCGTGAATTACGGGCTGATCCTCAAGGTCACCTCGCCGGAAATGCTGCAGGCCGTGCTGGCCCATGAGGCCGCCCATATCACCAATGGCCACCTGTCGCGGCGGATGCAGAACCTGCGTTCCGCCAACAGTGCTGCCGGGCTTGGCCTGGCCTTGGCCGCTCTGGCCGCGGCCGCCGGCGGCGGGGATGCGGCGGCCGGGATCGCCATCGGCACGCAAAGCTCCGCCTTCCGCAGCTTTCTGGCCCATACCCGCGCCGAGGAAAGCAGCGCCGACCGGTCCGCCGCTGATTACCTGAACCGCGCCGGCATCAGCCCGCAGGGGCTGGTCGATCTGCACCGCGCCTTTGCCGGCCAGGAAGTGCTCAGCGCCGGCACCCAGGACCCCTACACCCGCTCGCATCCCCTGAGCCGCGACCGCATCCGCGCCGCGCAGGCCTATCTGGCGGCCTATGGCGACAAGGGGCAGACCAGCCCGGAGGCGCAGTACTGGTTTGCCCGCGTCCGCGGCAAGCTGTCAGCCTTCACCCGCGCCCCGAAATGGACCCTGCGCCGGGTGCGAGAGGAACAGTACAAGGACGTCCGCCTGATGCGCGAGGCCGCTGCCTATCACCGGCAGAACAGCCTCAAGAAGGCACTGAAAGCGATCAATGGCGCACTGGCGGCGCGCCCTTCCGACCCCTTCTACCACGAATTGAAGGGCCAGATCCTGATCGAGAACCGCCAGTGGTCCGCGGCACTTGCCGCCTATGGCAAGGCCGTCAGCCTCGCCCCCAAGGACCCGCTGATCCTGACCGGCTACGGCCGCGCCCAGCTGGCGGCGGGCCAGCCCAAGGCGGCGCTCAAGTCCATGGAACGCGCCCGCAGCATCGACTTCCGCAATACGGTGCTGCTGCGCGACATGTCGCTGGCCTATGCCAAGTCCGGACAAACCGGCATGGCCGCCCTGGTCACTGCCGAACGCTATGCCTTGCAAGGGCGTCTGAACGACGCCGGCATTCACGCCAAACGGGCCGTCGCCCAGCTGCCAGCAGGATCCCCCGCCGCCCGGCGGGCGCAGGATGTGCTGGTGGCCTATGAACAAGCTCAGAAGAGAAAGAGACGCAAATGACCCTTTTCACCCGCACCGCCACCGCCGCGGCTACCGCCCTCGCCCTCATGGGCGCTCCGGTGCAGGCCTTTGACATCAGTGCGATGTCCGAGGCTGAGCGCGAGGCCTTCGGCAAAGAGGTGCGCGAGTACATCCTGGCCAACCCGGAGCTGATCCTGGAAGCGGTCGACCTGCTGGAGCAGCAGCAGCAGCAGGCCGAAGCCGCCCGCGATGACGTGCTGGTGGCCGAGAACCTGGAAGAGCTGCGGAACGACGGCTATTCCTGGGTCGGCGGCAACCCTGATGGCGACATCACCCTGGTCGAATTCATGGACTACCGCTGCGGCTACTGCCGCAAGGCCGCGCCGGAGGTTGCCAAGCTGCTGGAAAGCGACGGCAACATCCGCCTGGTGATCAAGGAACTGCCGATCCTGGGCGACGCCTCGGTGCTGTCGGCGCGCTTTGCCGTCGCCGCCAAGCATGTGGCGGGCGACGATGCCTACAAGGACGTGCATGACGCGCTGATCGAGTTCGGCGGCGAGCCGAACGAGGTCGCCCTGCGCCGCCTGGCCGAAGGCCTGTCGCTGGATGCCGAGGCCATCTTTGCCAAGATGGACAGCGAGGAAGTGACCGCCGAACTGCGCCAGACCCGCGCGCTGGCGCAGAAGATGGCAATCTCCGGCACCCCGACATTTGTGCTGGGCAATGAACTGCTGCGCGGCTACCTGCCTGCCGACCAGATGGAAATCATGGTGGCGGAGATCCGCGAGCAGCAAAGCTGATCAGTTGAGCCTTACCGGCAGGACCGGGGCTCTACCCGCCGCCATTGGGCTTGAACCAATGGCGGACCAATGGCAGCCCCGGAGTATTTTTGCAAAGAAGAAGCTGGGATGGCGTTTGAGGCGCCTTACTCCGCCGCTTCCTGGGCCGCCTCGATCTGGGCGGCCTTTTTCTCGACCTCTTCAACGATGTGGTCGACCATCTGCTCGTTGGACATCTTGTGGCTGGCCTTGCCCGCCAGATAGACCATGCCGGAGCCCGCGCCGCCGCCGGTGAAGCCGACATCGGTCATCAGCGCTTCGCCGGGGCCGTTCACCACGCAGCCGATGATCGACAGGCTCATCGGCGTGTGAATGTGGGCCAGCCGTTCCTCCAGCGTTTCCACCGTCCTGATCACGTCGAACCCCTGCCGCGCGCAACTGGGGCAGGAGATGATGTTGACGCCGCGGTGGCGCAGGCCGAGGGATTTGAGGATCTCAAAGCCCACTTTCACCTCCTCCACCGGATCGGCGGAGAGGCTGACGCGCAGGGTGTCGCCGATGCCCATCCACAGCAGCTGGCCGAGGCCGATCGCCGATTTGATGGTGCCGGAAACAAAACCGCCCGCCTCGGTGATGCCGAGGTGGATCGGCGCGTCGGTGGCCTCTGCCAGCTGCTGGTAGGCCGCGGCGGACATGAAGACGTCGGAGGCCTTCACCGAAATTTTGAACTCGTGGAAGTCGTGGTCCTGCAGGATGCGGATATGATCGAGGCCGGACTCCACCATCGCTTCCGGGCAGGGCTCGCCGTATTTGTCCAGCAGGTGCTTCTCCAGGGAACCGGCATTCACCCCGATGCGGATCGAGCAATTGTGGTCGCGGGCGGCCTTGATCACCTCGGCCACGCGCTTCTCGTCGCCGATATTGCCCGGGTTGATGCGCAGGCAGGCGGCGCCCGCCTCCGCCGCCTCGATGCCGCGCTTGTAGTGGAAATGGATGTCGGCGACGATCGGCACCGGGCTTTCGCGGACGATCTCCTTCAGCGCCTTGGAGGATGCCTCATCCGGCACCGAAACCCGTACCAGATCGGCCCCCGCCTCTGCTGCGGCCTGCACCTGTGCGACGGTTGCCGCCACATCGGTGGTCAGCGTGTTGGTCATGGTCTGCACCGCAATCGGGGCGTCGCCGCCGACGGGCACGTTGCCCACCTGGATCTGGCGGCTCTTGCGGCGCTCGATATGGCGCCAGGGGCGGATGTGGTTCATCGACATGCAGTTCGTGTCCCGGCTGGATCCTGTTAGCGCCTAGATACGTGCAGACGCCCGGCGCTGCAATGGCAGCACCGGGCGTCTTGTGCGAATTCCTGCGAAAGGATTACTCCGCGGGCTGCGGTTCGGCCTGAAGCTGCGCAACCAAAGTCGCCAGCGCCTCGTTCTTGCCATCCTGCAGATCGGCGAGTTCAAACCGGCCGACGATCGCATCCATCGACAACTCGACATTCTTGGTGACCTGGCCGCGTTCGCCGACCGGGCCGAAATGCTCGCCGTTGACAGCGAAATAGATGGCGCTGCTTTCCCCGGTGCGCAGCTTTGGCGCATCCTCGGTCATCGGCACCTGGAACCGCTGGCCCGCATCCATGATGGTTTCCAGGATCACGCTGCCATCAGCCGCGGTGACCTGCACCCAGGAGGGGCGCACCGCAACCATTTCGACACCCGGCGTAACTTCAGCCACAACCTGCGGCACCTGCGGTCCCTGCTCACCCGCCTGCAGCGGGCCGATACCGTCAAACGGCAGGCTGGCCTCTGCCAGACTCACCGTGGGCACATCCGGCGCTGCAAAGTTACCCAGCGTGGACGGATCAATGGTGGAAATCGGCGCGTCGCGCGCCACCAGCACCGGCACATCCAGTGCCTGCGGGCGGTACAGCCGGTCCAGCGCCTCAGCCGCGGGGTCCTGGGCGCCTTCGGCCACCTCCAGCACCGCACTGCTGAGCGGGTCGAGATCAGCCAGCACCGCCGGGGTCTGGTCCACCGGCGCAAACTGCACCTGCTGCACCTCTTTCAGCACGGCCCAGCCGCCATAGGTGATGCCGCCGATCAGCCCCGCCAGCACCATCAGCGAACCGACAGCGCGCAGTTCAATCTTGCTCAGGATGCTGCTGGGAGCGGGAATGAACGGAGTATTCGGAGAGGCAAAGGCATCACCGCCCAGCCCCTTGGACGAGGCAGCCGGCACGCTGCCGGATTTGCTGCGGCTGGAGGCCTCGGCCGACATGCCGTGGGCCACGGAGAAGCCGCTTTCCTTGCAGAAGTCCTGGAACGCCTGTTCGGCATCCATGTTCAGATAGCGCGCATAAGACCGCACGTAGCCGGCGATAAAGCCGGGCGTGTCAAACGCGGAAGGATCGGAGTTTTCGATGGCAGCGATGTAGGAGGCTTTGATCCGCAGCTCGCGCTGGACGTCAAGCAGCGATTTGCCCATCGTCGCCCGCTCGCCGCGCATCACGTCGCCAAGCTTCAGCTCGAAATCGTCAAAACCCTTCGGCTCTGGCGTTCCGCCATGGTCATCTTGCTTGCGCTGGGTGAAGCGCCCGATCATGCCTGCCGTCCCATAATTTGCCTGCCGCCATCGTTCCAGAGCGGTGAAAGAATCGCACTTGCGACTCAGATCCGCTCATTGATTGACAACAGCGTAACACACTCAGCGTTAATTTACACTGATCAGTAAGTTACCCGGCAAGTTCGGCACGATTCAGCGCACAATGCGACCACAATGCGTCCATTGCGTGGACCAGTGCGTCGATCTCCTTGGGACCGTGCACCGGCGACGGCGTGAAGCGCAGGCGCTCGGTGCCGCGCGGCACTGTGGGGAAGTTGATCGGCTGCACGTAGATGCCGTAATCCTCCAGCAGGTGGTCGGACAGCACCTTGGTGTGGACCGGGTTGCCGACGATCACCGGCACGATGTGGCTGCCATGGTCAATAATCGGCAGGCCCAGCCCCTTCAGCCGCAGCTTCAGCACCTTGGCCTGGTCCTGATGCTTGTCGCGCAGGTCCTGCGCCCCCTTCAGATAGGCGACAGAGGCCGCGGCCCCGGCAGCCACCGCCGGCGCCAGCGAGGTGGTGAAGATGAAGCCCGGCGCATAGGAGCGGATGGCGTCGCACATCTTGGCAGAGGCCGCGATATAGCCGCCCATCACGCCATAGGCCTTGGCCAGGGTGCCATTGATGATGTCGATGCGGTGGGCCAGGCGGTCACGCTCGGTGACGCCGCCGCCGCGGGGGCCGTACATGCCGACCGCGTGCACCTCGTCGATATAGGTCAGGGCACCGAATTCGTCGGCCAGGTCGCAGATTTCCGCGATCGGGCCAAAGTCGCCGTCCATCGAATAAACCGATTCGAAGGCGATAAGCTTGGGCGCTTCGGGGTCGTCGGCTTCCAGCAGCTCGCGCAGATGGGCGACGTCATTGTGGCGGAAAATGCGCTTGGCACCGCCGTTGCGGCGCACGCCTTCGATCATCGAGGCATGGTTCAGCGCGTCGGAATAGATGATCAGCCCCGGGAACAGCTTGGGCAGCGTGCTCAGCGTCGCGTCATTGGCGATATAGGCGGAGGTGAACAGAAGCGAAGCTTCCTTGCCGTGCAGGTCGGCCAGCTCGGCCTCCAGCAGCTTGTGGTACACCGTGGTGCCGGAGATGTTGCGGGTGCCGCCGGAGCCGGCGCCAGTGGAGTCGATGGCGTCATGCATCGCGTCCAGAACCACCGGATTCTGGCCCATGCCGAGGTAATCGTTGCCGCACCAGACGGTGATGTCCTGCTTGGTGCCGTCGGGCCGGGTCCAGACCGCGTGCGGGTAGTGGCCCTTCTTGCGCTCGATGTCGATGAAGGTCCGGTACCGGCCCTCTTCGTGAAGGCTGGCAATCGCTGCATCCAGTTTCGCGGTATAGTCCACCGGCATCTCCATAGCTAATAGTGCTCCTGCGGAGCACGCGGGCTGTGTAAAGGGCACGGGTCTTCTGACGATTAGGCCGCAATCACGTTTACGATTGGTTACCTTAGGCGTCCCCTTCGATCAACTGCATACGCGCCGCCAGGGGTGCGCAACATTGATGCAGGTCAAATAAAACTTAAACAGCGGCCGGGCAAGGACAGCTGCGGCCAACCCGTGGCCGTTTGCGTCGTAACTGTTTCCCTTTTTTCCATATAGTGTGCAGGATCGGAAACCCCAGCGGCCGAAAATGCCGGGAAAATCCGGCGTTGAGACCACTGGCCCCTCCCCAGCCGCGCTGCTAGGGTCCGCGGCAAATCGGCCCTTATCCCGGGCCTCCCCCGGACAAACAGGAGAGCAAGAGATGGCACTGAATGACGTTCTGGACCGGATCGACGCAGAGCTGGACGCCGCCACCGAACGGCTGATGGAGCTGTTGCGGATCCAGTCGATTTCCACCGACCCGGCCTATAAGGCAGACTGCGACAAGGCTGCCGACTGGCTGGTGGCGGACCTCAACAGCATCGGCATCAAGGCAGAGAAACGCGCAACTCCAGGCCACCCGATGGTGGTCGGCCATGTGGGCGGGGAAAACACCGATGCCCCACACGTGCTGTTCTACGGCCATTATGATGTGCAGCCGGTCGACCCGCTGAACCTCTGGAACACGCCGCCGTTTGAGCCGCAGCTGGAGGAAACCCCCAACGGCACCGTGATCCGCGGCCGCGGGTCGTCGGACGACAAGGGCCAGCTGATGACCTTTGTCGAGGCCTGCCGCGCCTGGAAGGCCGTCAACGGCTCCCTGCCCTGCCGCATCACCTTCTTCTTCGAAGGCGAAGAGGAAAGCGGCTCACCCTCGCTGATCCCCTTCATGGAAGCAAACGCCGAAGAACTGAAGGCCGACATCGCGCTGATCTGCGACACCTCGATGGTGTCGCGCGGGGTGCCGTCGATCTCCTCGCAGCTGCGCGGCATGCTGAAGGATGAGTTCACCGTGATCGGCCCGCGCATCGACCTGCACTCCGGCCACTACGGCGGCCCCGGCCTGAACCCGCTGCGAGAGCTCAGCCGCATCGTCGCCTCCTTCTATGACGAGGAGACCGGCAAGGTCGCCGTAGAAGGCTTCTATGAAGGCGTGCACGAGGTGCCCGAGGACCAGCTTCGCCAGTGGGAAGGCTGCGGCTTTGACGAGAAGGACTACCTCGCCAACGCAGGCTACACTCAGGCGCATGGCGAAAAGGACCGCTCGGTGCTGGAACAGCAGTGGGCGCGCCCGACGCTGGAGGTGAACGGCCTCTGGGGCGGCTATAACGGCGCTGGCTCCAAGACCGTGATCCCGTCGGAGGCACATTGCAAGATCACCTGCCGCCTGGTCGGCGACATGGACCCGGACGCGCTGCGGGTGAAGATCCGCAAGCATGTGGAGGCGCAGCTGAAACCCGACTGCAAGGTGGTCTGGGACAACGATCTCGAAGGCTCCAAGGCTTCTGTCATGGACATAACCCGCCCCGAATTCGCCGCCGCCCGCGCTGCGCTCTCGGACGAATGGCAGCGCGAGGCGGTGTTCTGCGGCATGGGCGGTTCGATCCCGATCGCGGGCTTCTTCAAGTCGATCCTGGGCATGGAGTCGATGCTGGCGGGCTTTGCCAACGAGGACGACGCGATCCATTCGCCGAACGAGAAATACGACCTGAAGAGCTTCCACAAGGGCATCCGGTCCTGGGCGCGGATCCTGGACGCGCTGACACAGAAGTAATTGATTGGCGAGGCGGGTAAATTGCCCGCCCCGCCACCGCCTTCCCCGAAAGACAGGGCACTCTCCCGCCCGTCATCAGCGCTCTGACGAGCGCCTCTTCCCATTGGGCTCGGGGGAGACAAAAGAGGAGCCGGGAACAAA